>CAWBRR010000005.1:0-488622 GCA_963791215.1 uncultured Actinomycetota bacterium
TGGGCTCGATGTTGATCGGACTGATCGTCGCCAACGTCTTCAAGCCGGGCGCCGGCATGAACATTGATGTCTCTACGCTGGACGCGAGCAAGATCCCCGGCGTCGACTCCGGCGAGAAGATCGGCTTCGTGCAGTTCGTCACCAACGTGATCCCCGATTCCGTGTTCGGGGCCATCACCGGACACACGATTCTGTCCGCGCTGCTGGTGTCGCTGCTGTTCGGCTGCGCATTCAACGTCACCAAGGCGCACAGCGCCCCGATCACCAAGCTGATCGAATCGCTGTCGCATGTCGTGTTCAAGATCGTCGGCTGGGTCATGCGCCTGGCCCCGATCGGCACGTTCGGCGCGCTGGCCTCGGTGGTCGCCAAATACGGTGCGTCGAGCCTGCAGAACCTCGGCTACCTGGTGTTGCTGTTCACCGCGACGTGCGTCGTCTACGTGATCGTGGTCCTGGGCCTGATCTCCCGCGCGTGTGGACTCAACGTCTTCACCTTGATGCGCTACTTCAAGACCGAACTGCTCATCGCGCTGTCCACCTGCTCCAGTGAGGCGATCCTGCCCCAGTTGGTCCGCAAGCTCGAACACCTCGGCGTCGACACGCTCGGTCGTCGGTCTTGTCATCCCGGCTGGGTTCTCCTTCAACCTCGACGGCTCCGCGGTGTACCTGACCATGGCGTCGCTGTTCCTGGCCCAGGCAGTCGGTGTCGACCTGTCCTGGCAGCAACAGCTCATCATGGTCGGCGTGATGATGCTGACCAGCAAGGGCACCGCAGGGATCGCCGGCGGCGCATTCATCGTGCTCGCCTCCACCGTGACCGCGGTCGGGCACATCCCGCTGGCCGCACTCGCGCTGATCGTCGGTATCGACCGCCTGCTCAACGAGGGACGGGTGTTCATCAACGTGCTGGGCAACGCCCTGGGCACCATCGTGGTCGGTAAGTGGGAGAACGGGTTCGACGCCGACCGGGCCCGCGACGTCCTCGCCGGGCGACTCCCGTTCGACATCGAGGGCGAAGACGTCGACGACCACCAACCGGTCGCGATCGATCACCCGCAGCCCGCCGTCTCGACGGAGAAGCGGTCCTCCGTTTCCACCTCGTCCTGACCAGACGACCAACGGTCGTCGCGGTTGCCCTCACCCCGAGGGCAACCGCGACGCGCCGAAAAGCTAGGAGATGACCTGATGGCCCGCGTCCTGGTCACCACCGATTACCTGCGTCCCGGCGACGAGGTCGACACGCTGCTGCGCAAGCACGGCCACCACGTCACCTACAAGCCTTCGTCGGGACCCCGGCATCGCGCCGACGCCCTGGCACTGTTCGACGACATCGACGGTGCCATCGTCGCCAGCGAACCCATCACCGCCGAAATGCTCAGCCACGCCGCCACATTGAAGGTCATTGCGCGCAGCGGCGTGGGCTACGACTCGATAGACACCGCCGCTGCGACGGCCCGAGGGATCCGGGTCTGCAACACCCCCGGCGTCAACCACGACGCCGTCGCCGAACTGACCATCGCCTTGATGCTCATGGCCGCGCGCCGCCTCCCCACCGTCGTCGACGGGGTCCGAGCGGGGCGGTGGCCACGCGACGCCGGCCACGAACTGCGCGGAGCGACACTCGGGCTCCTCGGCTACGGGCCCAGCGGCCGCGCAGTCGCCCAGCTTGGAGTCGCTTTCGGAATGACCGTCCTGGTCAACACCGCCCACGCCGATACGACCGCCACCGGAGTGCGGTTCGTCGACCGCGACACCGTGATCGCCGCCGCCGACTACTTGACCCTGCACATCCGCCCCAACCCCACGACGCACCGGATGATCGGCCGCGACGCATTACACGCCATGAAAACCACTGCAGTACTGATCAATACCGCCCGCGGCTCCCTGGTCGACGAGGACGCCCTGGCCGCAGCGCTGGAGGCGGGACAGATCGCCGGCGCCGCCCTGGACGTCGTCGACGTCGAACCGCTGCCCGACGACAGTCCGCTACGCGGCCGCGACGACGTCGTCATCACCTCCCATCTGGCCGGCCAAACAGTCGAGGCCCGTGCCCGCGCCGGTATTGCCGCCGCCCACGCCGTCATCGACGTCCTCGACGGCCGCCAACCCCACTACCCCGTCTGAAAGGAAGTCCGACATGTCCACTATCCACCGCATCGCCGTCATCCCCGGCGACGGAATCGGCACCGAAGTCGTTCCCGAAGGGCTGCGCGTGCTCGACGCCGCAGCCCCCGCCTTCGACCTGAAGCTGAACTACGAGCACTTCGACCACTCCAGCGCCGCCTACTACTCCAAGCACGGGAAGATGCTGCCCGACAACTGGTTCCACGAACTCCGCGGATTCGACGCCATCTACTTCGGCGCCGTCGGCTGGCCAGACGTTGTGCCCGACCACATCTCGCTATGGGGCAGCCTGCTGCAATTCCGTCGCGCGTTCGACCAGTACGTGAACCTGCGGCCGGTGCGCCTGATGCCCGGCGTGCCCAGTCCGCTGGCCGGGCGCCAACCCGGTGATGTCGACTTCTACGTCGTCCGGGAGAACACCGAAGGCGAATACTCCAGCGTCGGCGGCAAGATCTTCGAAGGCACCGACCGCGAGACGGTGATGCAGGAAACGGTCATGACCCGCACCGGCGTCGACCGCATCCTCAAGTTCGCGTTCGACCTCGCCCAGACTCGGCCGAAGAAGCACCTCACCTCGGCCACCAAGAGCAACGGCATCTCGATCACCATGCCCTATTGGGACGAACGCGTCACGGCGATGGCCACCAACTACCCCGACATCGCCGTCGACAAGTACCACATCGACATCCTGACCGCGAACTTCGTCATGCACCCCGACTGGTTCGACGTCGTCGTGGCCTCAAACCTGTTCGGCGACATCCTGTCCGATCTCGGACCCGCCTGCACCGGCACCATCGGTATCGCGCCGAGCGCCAACATCAACCCGGAACGAAACTTCCCGAGCCTGTTCGAACCCGTGCACGGTTCCGCCCCCGACATCGCCGGCCAAGGGATCGCCAACCCCATCGGCCAAATCTGGTGCGCCTCGATGATGATGGAACACCTCGGCGAACCCGAGGCCGCCGCAGCCGTCCTCGCTGCAATCGAGACCGTTCTTGTCCGCGGTGGGGACACCCTGACCCCCGACATGGGCGGCACCGCCACCACCGAAACCCTCGGCAAGGCCGTCGCAGACGCCATCGCGGCATCATGAGTTACACCAACGAGGAACACCACCGCCAGCGGATGCCAAGCATGATCGCACTCGATGGCGACGAGCTGCGGACGTGGTTCGGGTTTGGTGTCGCCGGCAACTTTGCCGGCCATCTGGAGCAGGCTGGAGAAGCGGCGGACTTCGTAACCGTCGCTTCCGAGGGCACCGCGCCCAAGGGGATCTTCCCGTGGTACGCACCGGGCAACGACACCTTTCTCGGTGAGTTTCCCCTGTCGCACGACAAGATCGGCCTGCCACCGCCGGGGACCGTGGACGGCCCGCTCAACCTGCAGATCGAGCCCGAGGTCGGTTTGGCGTGCCGGGTGACGTGGCAGGGCGACACCGTGACGAGTCTGCAACCGTTCGCGCTCGGTGCGTTCAATGACTGCTCGATCCGGCGGCCCAACGCGCCAAAGATCAGCCACAAGAAGAACTGGGGCCCGGCATCCAAAGGTGTTGCGGCACAGTTCTTCGACATGTCGGACCTGACGCCGGACGGCCCCACAGCCACCCTTCGGCTGGTGTGTTCCCTGCTGACCCCCGACGGCCAGGAGCACCCGTACGGCGTCGACAGCCCGCTGCTGGGCTACTCGTATTACGGTGAGGTGCTGCTCGACTGGATCATCGAACGGCTCGCCAACCAGAAGGGGTCGCCAAACACACCGCTCGAGGACGTCGGCACGCTGATGGCGGCCAGTGGTCACCCCGAGAACGTGCTGATCGGCATTGGGGCAACGAACTACACCCCGCTGGGGGAAGCCACCTTCCTGCAGCCCGGCGACCAGGCCATCGTCCGGGTGTACGACACCGACTCCGACGCATTCTCTGAGCTACGTCAGACTGTTTCGAGATACACGCTGCGCTGATCATGCCGATGACAACCCGTTTTGAAGCCGAGCTCGGCGGCCTCGATCTCAGGTTCATGAGAACGCTGGAGCGAACCAGGCTGCCGGCGCGTGGGCTTCGGGATCAGAGCACGCGATCGAGCGACCTCAGAGATCGTTATCAGGCGGCCGTTGGCTGTGTCGTGCCAGCGTCACCGTGACGAAAAGCAATGTTGTCCGACGTGAGGATCGAGCCGCCTCAGCAGGTCGATCTGACCGGTTCTCCAAAATGACATAAATCTGAGAAAAACGTGGATGACACCACGTGAGACAAGTCGCGTAATGAGGTTGCCCCCGGATGGTGGACACAGGGTCAGGCGGCTTCTGCCGTCTGAGTGTGGCGGTCCTCGAAGTCGACGGGGCTGATCATTCCGAGTTTCGAGTGCCGTCGTCGGCGGTTGTAGATCCGATCGATCCAGTCGCCGACTGCGAGCCTAGCAGCGATCTTCGTTTGCCAGGTGTATCGGTTGTAGAACTCCGCTTTCAGTGTGCTCCAAAAGGATTCGGCTTGGACGTTGTCCCAGCACACCCCGGTTCGCCCCACCGATTGAGCCACGTCATGTCGACGTGCGAACCGTGCGAGCTGCCCGGAAGTGTATTGAGTGCCACGGTCGGCGTGGAAGATGACCTTCCCGGCTAGCTCCCCACGCATCGTGACCGCCATCAACAGGGATGATGTTCGGATGCCACAGCGAAGGCTGCGAGAAGCCTCGCGCAAGAACCGTTCGCGGTACTCAGTTCATGTCATGAGGCGCCGGGATCGGCGAAAGCGTGTTCGATCTCGGGGACTGTGCTGTGTGCGGCGATCAGTGCTGTGAGGAGCACTCGGGCTTGCGCGGCGCGCAAGGTGTGAGCGGGGATCGCTCCGGCGACCCGGAGGTCGTGTCCACCTCCACCTCCGCCGTAGGAGGCGGTCAAGGGACCCTCCGGCACTCGGCTTGAGACGACCACGATGACTCCGGCCTGGCATGCGCGTCGAACAGCGTCGACGACCGTCGGGTTGGTGTTGCCGGAGCCCAATGCCGTCAACACTATGCCGTGGGCGTGAGCCGATACGGAGGCGTCGATGTGTGTTCCGTCGGCGCCGGGATAGACAGCGACGGTGTCAACTCGTATGTCCGACATCGTGTTCCATGGAAGCACGTGCCTCGTCACCGGATCTTGGTCAGGCCATCGACGGAAGGCGTCGAGCTCGCGGGTGTGTGCTTTGTAGGTGCCGCGCGCAGGCAGTAGTGCGCCGCCGAACGCGATCAGCACTCCGCGACGGCGGTTGGCAGGGTCGACTGCGGCAGTGAGTGCGGCGGTCAGGTTGCCCGGGCCGTCGGGGTCTTGATGATCGGCGGTGCGTTGGGCGCCGGTAAAGATGACAGGGCGGTCGTCGTCGTGATGGAGGTCCACGAGAAAGGCCGTCTCTTCCATGGTGTCGGTTCCATGAAGCACCACCACAGCGTCGATGTCCGGAGAGAGTAGAGCGGAGGCCACGGCCGTCCTGATGTCCTCCATATCCGCCTGTGTTAGGCCGGCAGAGTCGTTGCTCATCAGTTCGTGCACGGTGATTTTGATGCCGGGTGGAATACCTTCGTGCCCGTCGAGCAGGTGGGCGGCAGCGAGAACAGGCACGCTCACACCGTCCGACCCGTGTCGGCTTGCGATGGTGCCGCCCGTAGTGATGAGAGTGATGTGCTGGTTCGAGGTCATCGCGCTTCCTGATAAGAATCTGTCTACCTGTCAGACAGGCCGTAGCAAGTGTTGCGCACGTCACGGACCAACGTCAACCCCCGGGCCGAGCCCTTGACGGCGCACGAACATGTGGGGCATACTCGAAGATCTGTCAGTCAGCTTGACAGATATTCGAAACATAGCAATGTCGGTGCGGCTCGATCGACATCGAACAACTCCCGCTGAAACCACTGTCGAACAACACGTCCCGAGGTGAAGAGATGACCAGCACGCGCATCGAGCACGATCTGCTCGGCGACCGGGAGGTCCCCGCTGACGCATACTGGGGCGTCCATTCGCTGCGTGCGGTGGAGAACTTTCCGATCACCGGCACCACCATCGGGCACTATCCGCACCTCGTTCGGGGACTCGCATTGGTCAAGGCGGCGGCCGCCGAAGCCAATCATGAACTCGGGCTCCTCGACACGAGGCGACACGACGCGATTGTGCAGGCATGTGCCGAAATTGCGAACGGTGCACTACACGACCAGTTCGTGGTCGACGTCATCCAGGGAGGGGCGGGTACGTCGACGAACATGAATGCCAACGAAGTGATCGCAAACCGAGGCCTCGAGATCCTGGGGCACCGCAAAGGTGACTACCAACAGCTCCACCCCAATGACCATGTCAACCTCAGCCAATCCACCAACGACGCCTACCCGACGGCGGTAAATGTCGCGACGATCTGTGCGACGCGATCGCTGGTGGACGCCATGGGCGCGCTCGAGCAGGCGTTCGCCCGCAAGGCGCTGGAGTTTCGGGATGTGTTGAAAATGGGCAGGACTCAGTTGCAGGATGCTGTTCCGATGACGCTCGGGCAGGAATTCGGCACCTACGCGGTGATGATCGAAGAAGATCGAGCGCGCTTGTCGGAGGCCTCGTTGCTGCTGCACGAGGTCAATCTCGGCGCCACCGCTATCGGAACAGGCCTCAACGCTCCTGTCGGCTATGCAGCGTCCGCCATCGTGCACCTCGTGAGACTGACAGATCTGCCGTTGGTAACCGCCGCAAACCTGATCGAGGCGACACAGGACCCCGGGGCATTCGTTCACCTGTCCGGCGTCCTCAAGCGGGTCGCGGTCAAGCTGTCAAAGATCTGCAATGATCTCCGGTTGCTGTCCTCGGGCCCGCGGGCCGGCCTGGGAGAGATCAATCTCCCTGCCATGCAAGCCGGATCGAGCATCATGCCAGGCAAGATCAATCCGGTGATACCGGAGATGGTGAATCAGGTGGCATACGAGGTGATCGGCAACGACGTCGCGATCACCATGGCTGCCGAGGCTGGACAGCTGCAACTCAACGCATTCGAACCCATCATCCTGCATTCCTTGTCCGAGAGCCTCATGCATCTGACGAACGCGTGCACGGTGTTGGGACAGCGTTGCGTGGACGGCATCTCCGCCAACGTGGACGTCATGTCCGAGCGTGTCGCCAACTCCATAGGCCTGGCCACGGCGTTGAATCCACTTCTGGGATATCTGATATCGACGGAGGTCGCACAAGAGGCCCAGGCGTCCGGCCGGTCGGTGAAAGATATTGTTCTCGAACATGGATACCTCACCCCTGAGCAGCTCACGCAGGCGCTTCAGCCGGAGCGTCTGGCGAATCTTGTCGGCGGCAACTGAATACTGACCACTGCGCCAGCTGGTCAGTTTTCGCTTGCCGTTGACAAATCTGAGGTGATCGAGGCGGTTCAGCTGTCGAGCTGGGAAATCTTCGACATCGCGCGCGCGACACGTGCTAGATGATCGCGCATCGCCTCTTGTGAGTCTTCGAACGAACCGGAGGTGATTGCGTCGACGATGCGTTGGTGCTCGCGATTCGAAGCGCGTCGGCGGTGTGCCACGAGATTGATCAGCTGCGATTGGGCGGCCAATGCGTCGCGGGCGTCGAGAACGACCCTGATGAAGACCGCATTGTTTGATGCTTCGGCGATAACGCAGTGGAAGCGGGAGTCCAATAAAACCCACTTGTCGGGATCCTTCTCACGCTTCATCTCGGCGCACAGTTCTATGAGAACTCGGAGTTGGTTGTCTGTGCGTCGTCGCGCTGCCCAGCCGGCGGCGGGTACCTCGATGACCGGCCGTGCCTCCATGAGGTCACGTGCAGAATACGCGCCGTACGTGATTTCCGGTGACGGTGCGGTTGCGATCACAAAAGTGCCACTCCCGGTACGGGTTTGAGTCAACCCCAAGGTTTGTGCTGAGCGCAGGGCTTCTCGCACGATCGGACGACTGACGCCGTAGCGTTCTGCTAGCGCGGCTTCGGAGGGCAGACGTGTGCCTATCGAAAGCTCTCCAGATCCGATGGCTCCGCGCAGGTCCTCGAAGACCGCCTCAGCCGCGTTCTGGCGGTTGATGGCCGCAGGCCGGGCTGTCCAGCTGTCTGACAGACTCATATGTTTCACTGTTCGCGAGGTTCCAGCTTCTGTCAAACACAGACAGGATTCGTGAGCACCGCGGCGCCGTGCCCCTGCGCGCCTCGCGGCATCACCCGCAGGTCATGCCGTCGCTGTCGTGATCGGCTGGTATCTCGGCCGCATGCCATCCGACGGACAGATCTGATGAACAGGAGGCCAGTGCCTCCGGTCCCACCAATGCCCCGCGTGCGAGAACACGTGTGGGTCGTCAACGACGTCAAACGTGACAGAGCAGGACTCCACGGACGCCCGATATCCAGATCCGGTTGACGTCGCGAACCCCAGCCCGGACTTGCCCGGATCATCGCCGCAATCTCGCACCTTCTGCAGCCTTCGTCGACAAACGGGCTAGTACTACAGTTGTAGATCGGGGCGCGGCGTGTTTGCGCTGGTAGGAGCGGTCAGCGCGCGATCATCGTTGGTTGTGAAGACAAAGAAAGACGCGGCGCTGACCGCCGTGTTGAGCATAGATCCTGACGGCTGGCTTGATGAGTTCGGCGCGCTGATGGCCGCATCCGGCCCCGGTTCGCCCGCTACGAACCGGCTCGCCATGCTGCGGGGTTGATGTTGGGGTTGCTGTCGAATCTGGAACGCAAGAATTGTGGACCATCGGTGAAGAACGTGGCGATGTGACACCACATGGATTGCAGCACATGCTGTCTCGGGCGTCGTGGGATGAGGACGCGGTAGCCGGGGATGTGCGTGACTATGTGACCACGGCGTTCGCCGATCCGGATGCGGTGCTGGTCCTGGACGAAACCGGAGATGTGAAGAAAGGCGTCGCGACCGTCGGTGTGCAACGTCAGTGCTTCGGTACCGCGGGACGCATCGAGAACTCCCAGGTCGCGGTGTACCTGACGTATGCTGCCGTGCGTGGGCACGCGCTGATCGACGGCGCGCTGTATCTGCCGAAGTCTTGGACAGAAGATCCGTCCCGACGGGTGCGTGCCGGCGTTCCCGACGATATCGAGTTCGCCACTAAACCTGTATTGGCGCAACGCATGATCGACTTGGATGCGTTGGATGCGGGTGTGCTGGCGTCGTGGGTCGCCGTTGATGAGGTGTACGGCGGACACTGCGCTGCGCAGTGCTTGCCAGCACCGTGGCGTCGGGTACGTGCTCGCCGGGGCGCGCAACCACTACGTGGTCACCGCGCAGTGTCGGGTGGATGCCCTGGTGGCGGGGATGCCCACGTTCGGGTGGCAGCCCCTGTCGGCCGGCCCCGGCAGTAAGGGGCCCCGCCTGTACTCGTGGCTGCTGATCAACATCGCTTCAACCCTGCCTGGCAGTGAGTGGATCATGATGCGATGCAACGATTCCACCCATGAACTCGCCTACTACAGGTGCTGGTCACCACACCCGGTACCGCTCCGCACAGGAAGGCAGGATGCGCGGCGCGACCAGCGTGGGCACCCGGTCGGCCACCGACATCACAGCACCCGCAGCGGGCGCGGCTGGCCCTGGGTCGGCCGGGTGCGCCGATTGCTCCCCCGGGAACGGCAACTTGCGGCGCTGTGTAAGCATCGCCACGGCGAATGATCGGGTCCACCTGGTCACTCTCGGCGCACGTTTCCGACACCCGCAGTTTGGTCAGTGGCTCACGCAGCTGGTCGGTGGTCAGCGCCTCGGCGCCCGTCGGCGTGCGTCGAGCGGATGAACTGCACGAACCCGCAACTACGCTTCCCTTTACTGGGAGATGCCGGTTGAGAGAGGTACGGGCTAGCCGGTCTTCGGGCGGCGCAGCGTCCGTCCGGTGAGTACACAGCCGCAATCCCTGCAAGGGTCGCCGACCTTACGTCTCGCTCCCCTCCGGCTTCATCGTTGACGCCGAGGAAGCAAACCACCAGATCGCTCGTTTCAACTGCGAACTCGCCGATGAGATCGCCCCGTGGATTGGGATTATTTGTCGTCGTCCTCATCGGGTGGCAGCGGGCGGTTGGCGACGACCGGGAATTGACCGGTGAAGCCCTCGCGTTCCCGTGCGATCTCCAGCACCCGCCCGCGGACCGCATACCAACCGACGATGAGCGCCGGAATGATAACCACCAGGGTGGCGACGGTCCATGTGCCGATCGGTGGGTCGAACGCCATCAGCACGACGACGCCGAACAGGAACACCAACGTGAGATAGCCGGTGTACGGACTGCCCCACAACCGGAACGACGGCCGCTCGAGGATGCCGCGTTTCGACCAGCGGTAGAGCTGAATCTGACAGATGACGATGGTGGCCCAGGACGCGATGATGCCGAGGGCCGCGATGTTGAGCACGATCTCGAACGCCTGGCCGGGCACGAGAAGGTTAAGGACGACGCCGAACAGCCCGACGGCCGCGGTCAGGAAGATTCCGCCATACGGCACGCCGCGGCTGGACATCTTTGCCGTGAACTTCGGTGCGCTGCCGTTCATTGCCATCGACCGCAGGATCCGGCCGGTCGAGTACAACCCGGCGTTGAGGCTGGAGAATGCGGCAGTCAGCACGACGATGTTCATGACCGTGCCCGCGCCCTCGATTCCGATCTTGGAGAAGAACGTGACGAACGGGCTCTCGCCGGCCTTATAGGTGGTGTACGGGAGAAGGAGGGCCAGTAGGAACAGCGAGCCGACGTAGAAGACAGCGATACGGGCGATCACCGAGTTGATCGCACGCGGCATGATCTTATGCGGATGGGCAGTCTCACCGGCCGCTGTTCCGACGAGTTCGACTGCGGCATAGGCAAATACGACGCCGGACATGACAATCACCAGCGGGAAGAGGCCAGCGGGGAAAAGTCCGCCGTTGTCGGCGATCACGCTGAAACCGGTTGGCTGCCCCTGAATCTCGTAGCGGCCGGCCAGGAAGATGGTGCCTGCGACCAGAAATGTCATCAGCGCAAGGACTTTGATGGCCGCAGCCCAGAACTCGAGCTCCCCGAACAGGGTAACCGAGATGAGGTTGACACTCACCACGGCCGCCAACGCGAGCAAGGCGATCAGCCACTGCGGGACGCTCCCGAACGACGTCCAGTAGTGGAAATAGGTGGCGATCGCGGTGCAGTCGACAATGGCCGTGAACGCCCAGTTCAGCCAGTACATCCAGCCGGCGACGAACGCCGCCTTCTCACCGAGGAACTCGCGCGCATACGACACGAAGGACCCCGACGACGGGCGGTGCAGCACGAGTTCGCCAAGCGCCCGCAGGATGAGGAAGACGAAGATGCCGCAGAACGCGTAGCTCAAGAACAGGCCCGGTCCGGCGTTGTGTAGTCGGCCGCCGGCACCGAGGAACAGTCCGGTGCCGATGGCACCGCCGATCGCGATCATCTGCAGCTGCCGGGGCTTGAGGCCCTTGTGGTAGCCCTCGTCCTCCGCCAGCAGCGCGGAGTTGTCGTACGTCGACGGCTTGGGTTCAGTGGTCATCGAAGCAGTCCTCGCTCTAGTCAGTTTCCGGGCGACGCAGGATCAACGGGGTTACCTCGGGCATCCCAGTGCTCCGGAGGTCCTGGCGTATCGCTGACGTCACGAAACGTCATCACGAAGCCGCATACGGCGACCACGGCCGCAATCGCGTAGCCGATGATCGAATACCAACCTGCGTGGAGGTACGCGGTGACCGCGACGATGAACATCGCCAGGAACACCAGTGACATCCCGATCAATGGAATCTTCGCAAACAGATCAATGCGTGCCATGAGACCCACCTCGATAGACCGAATGACGGTGTAAACAGTGAACACCTTCCGACGTTGTGGCGGTGGCGAAAATGGAACTACGCGCTGATTTGGGGGCGTCACACTGGTAGGCGCGGTTGATGGCTAAGCGGCTGGGAATCTCGTTCGCCTCGGTAGCCCGGATCGGGCGCAAATGGAATCCCACCGCACCCGGTCGAGACAGTCACGTTCTCCACCGGCCCGCAGCTGGAAGCCAAGCTCCGCGACGTTCGGGCTCTACCTAGACCCACCTGCTGACGACGACCGCGCCGATCACCCTATGACGAAGGATCGGCGAGGGATGATGCGCCGCCCCGAGATCGACATCGATGGCGCGACGGCGACGATCGGATGGTCCGACGTCATCCCGGCCACAGACCCCACCGCGGAGTCTCACGATGCTGAACGACCGCATTCGCGCGCCGTCGTGAACGCTGTCAGCCCTCAACACTCCGGAACGTTGACCGCCAGCCCGCCCAGCGACGTCTCTTTGTACTTGCTATGCATGTCCATCCCGGTCTGCCGCATCGTCTCGATCGCCTGATCCAGCGAGACCCGGTGGATGCCGTCCCCATACAGGGCCATCTTGGCGGCGTTGACCGCCTTCACCGCCGCGATGGCGTTGCGCTCGATGCACGGAATCTGCACGAGGCCGCCGATCGGATCGCACGTGAGACCCAGGTTGTGCTCGATGCCGATCTCGGCGGCATTCTCGACCTGGCGCGGTGAACCGCCGAGCAACTCGGCCAGCCCTGCCGCCGCCATCGAGCACGCCGACCCGACCTCGCCCTGACAGCCCACCTCGGCGCCCGAAATCGACGCCCGCTCCTTATACAACACGGCGATCCCCGCCGCCGTCAGCAGATACCGCACCACCGCGTCGTCCCGGCATTGCGGATCATCCATCCCGGGCAGGTATCGCAGCGCCCAAAGCATCACCGCGGGCACGATTCCCGCCGCTCCGTTCGTCGGTGCGGTCACCACTCGTCCACCGCCGGCATTCTCCTCGTTGACCGCCATCGCCGCGACGTTCAGCCAGTCCATGGAGTCCGCATGCGCGTCACCGCCCTCCCGCAGCATCAACTGTCGATGCAACGTGGGCGCCCGTCGGCGTACCTCGAGGCCGCCCGGCAACACTCCCTCGGCGTGGAAGCCCGCGTCGATGCAGTCGACCATCGCCGTCCAGATCCGCAGCAGACCGCCCCGCACGTCGGACTCCGAGCGCACCGCACATTCGTTGCGCCACATGATCTCCCACATCGACGCGTGCTGCTCATAGCACAACTTCAGCAGCTCGTCACCGGTCGTGAACGGCCACGGCACCTCGGCGGGCGGCTCGGGTGGCTGGCCGTCGCGCACGACGAATCCGCCACCGATCGAGTAGTACATCGCCTCATGGGACCCGCCGTCAGCGAAGTCGACCGCGAACCGCATCGCGTTGGTGTGCTGGCTCTTGATCTCGGTCGGATGCATGCCGATGTCTGCGGTGGTGAAGGCGACCAGGGTGACACCGCCAAGCAGCAGCGGCTCGCCGCCGTCGATCGCCGCGACCCGTTCGCGACCGGCCTTCGGGTCCACGGTCTCGGGCGACTCCCCTTCCAATCCCAACAAAACCGCGCCGAGCGTGCCGTGCCCGCGACCGGTGGCCGCGAGCGATCCATACAGGTCGACACCTACGCCGGCGACGTACGACCGAGCGACTGCTGGACCGCACGCCCATGCTGACCACGCAAGCAAGCCCCCGCCGAGCAAGCGTTCGACGGCCTGGCCCGCGTCGCCGTCGGGGTAGAGCAACTGCAGTTCCTCAATGCCACCGAAGACCAGGTCGGCGGTCTCGGCGATCTTGCGTAGCAGCGGACCCGCGAGATCGGGTGGTGACAGTGCCGACCGATAGTTGACGTCGAAACTCACCTGGACCCCGGTGGACTGCGCGCGCGATGGCCGCCAGAATGCTGTCCCTTGCAGTGTCGGACAGCAGCGCGGTGATGCCCGAGACGTGCAGGAGCTCAACCTCTTCGACCCAGTTGGGCGGCAGATCGTCGGGGTGCAAACGCGAACCAGCTGACCCCCCGGGGTAATAGAACACTGCCGTCGAACTCGCCGTCGGGCGCTCCTTGAGCATCAGGCCGCTCGAGGCGTGGGGATCCACGACTGCGTGGACTTCGACGCCCTCGGCCCGGATTTCGCGGGTGACTGGCTCACCAGCGGATCGTCGCCGACGCGGCCCAGCCATTTGGTGTCGATACCCAAGCGGCGCAATCCGATTGCCACGTCGCTCTCCGCACCGCCGACACCGAGGACCAGGTCCTGCCGATCGCAACTCTTGCGCTGACCGGCAATCTCTTCGAGCACTTCCACATCACGGCGTCTTGCAGGTCCGCAGCGGCATAGACACGATGGGTGAGCTGACTCGTCGGCTTCCGACCGGACCCGTGGTGTCAGGGCTGTGTTGTGGCGGCGGCAAGTTCGGTGATACGCGCCCAGTCGCGGTTCGTGACGGCCGCCGGTGGGGTGATCCAGGATCCCCCGACGCATCCGACATTGGGGAGCGCCAGGTACTGGGCGGCGGACGCGGCCGTGATCCCGCCGGTGGGGCAGAACCGGGCTGCGGGGATGGGCGCGTGGACCGATTTCAGGTAGTTCGCGCCGCCTGCGGCTTCGGCGGGGAAGAACTTGAGTTCGGTGTAGCCGGCTTCCAGTGCGGTCAGGATCTCCGAGACGGTCGCCACGCCGGGCAGGTGGGGAAGTCCGGTGTCGGCCATCGCGCTGAGCAGGGTGTGGGTGCTGCCGGGGGAGACCAGGAACTGGGCGCCAGCCGACGCGGCCTGTTTTGCCTGGCCCGGGTCGACGATGGTGCCTGCCCCGAGGAATATCTCGGGTACTTCGCCCGCGATCCGTTCGATGGCGTCGAGCGCCACGGGTGTGCGCAGGGTCAGTTCGATCACTGGGACACCGCCCGCGACCAGTGCGCGGGCGATCGGTACGGCGTGCTCGAGGTCGTCGATCACGACGACGGGTATGACGGGGACACGGTTGAGCAGTGAGGTGGTCATCAATTCTCCTGGGTTGGGCTGCGACTGAAATGTCATGCGACGTAGGCGGGGAAGATGCTGGCGCCTTGGTCGGCAGGTCCGACGGCGGCGCGCATGCTGGCGAACAGTTCGCGTCCGGTGCCGGCCATCTCTGTGGCGGTGGGTGCGCGACCGGTGGGGGTGCGGGTGGCGAACTCGTCGTCAGGGACGTGCACGGTCAGGGTGCCTGCGAGCGCGTCGACGGTGATGGTGTCTCCGTCGTGGACGCGTGCCAGTGGGCCACCGCTGGCGGCCTCTGGCGTGAGATGGATTGCGGCAGGCACCTTTCCGGATGCACCCGACATCCTGCCGTCGGTGACCAGTGCCACCTGGTGGCCGCGGTCCTGCAGCACCCCGAGTGCCGGGGTGAGCTTGTGCAGTTCGGGCATCCCGATCGCGCGCGGTCCCTGATAGCGCAGCACCGCCACCAGATCACCGGTGAGTTCGCCCGCGTCGAATGCGGCCAGGAAGTCGGCCTGGTCGTCGAACACCGCTGCGGGGGCGGTGATCACGCGGTGCTCGGGCTTGACGGCCGAGGTTTTGATCACGGCCGAACCGAGATTGCCTGCCAGGGTTTTCAGGCCGCCGTCAGCAGCGAACGGCTCGTCGACGCTGCGGAGCACCGAGGTGTCGTGGCTCATCGTGGTGCCGTCGAGCCACATCACGTCGTCGCCGTCGAGTTTGGGTTCCTGGGTGTAGCGGCGCAGTCCGCGTCCGACGACGGTTTGTACGTCCTCGTGCAGCAGGCCGGCGTCGAGCAGGGTGGAGATGGTGAACCCGAGGCCGCCGGCGGCGTGGAAGTGGTTCACGTCGGCGCTGCCGTTGGGATAGATGCGGGCCAGCAGGGGGACGGCGGCGGAGAGTTCCGAGATGTCGTTCCAGGTCAACGTGATTCCAGCGGCTTGGGCGATTGCGACCAAGTGCATGGTGTGGTTGGTGGAGCCGCCGGTGGCCAGCAGCGCGACGGTGCCGTTGACGATCGCGCGTTCGTCGATCATCTCGCCGATGGGGGTGTAGTTGTCGCCCAAGGACGTCAGCGCACTGACCTGGCGACCGGCTTCGGCGGTCAGGGCGGTACGTAGCGGTGTGCCGGGGTTGACGAAGCTCGACCCGGGCAGGTGCAGACCCATCACTTCCATGAGGAGCTGGTTGGAGTTGGCGGTGCCGAAGAAGGTGCAGGTTCCGCTGCCGTGGTAGGACGCGGCCTCGGCGTCGAGCAGTTCGTCGCGGCCCACCTTGTTCTCGGCGTAGAGCTGACGCACCTTGGCTTTCTCGCCGTTGGGCAGCCCGGACGTCATCGGGCCCGCCGGCACGAACAGTGTCGGGAGATGTCCGAAAGCTAGCGCGCCGATGAGCATTCCGGGCACGATCTTGTCGCACACCCCGAGCATCAGGGTGGCGTCGAACATGTCGTGGGACAGGGCGATGGCCGTCGACATGGCGATGACGTCGCGGCTGAACAGCGAGAGCTGCATGCCGTCGCGGCCCTGCGTGATGCCGTCACACATGGCCGGCACACCGCCGGCGAACTGGGCGATACCGCCGGCTTGCAGGACCGCCTGTTTGAGTTGGGCGGGAAAGGCTTCGAACGGTTTATGCGCCGAGAGCATGTCGTTGTAGGACGACACGATGGCGATGTTGGGCTTGACCATGCCGCGCAACGCCTTCTTGTCGCGGGTGCCGGTGGCGGCGAACCCGTGCGCCAGGTTCGCGCACGCGAGCCGGCCGCGGGCGGGTCCGCGGTCGCCGGCTGTGCGGATCTGGCTCAGATATGCGGCGCGGGAATCGGCGCTGCGGGCGGTGATGCGGTCGGTGACCTCCGCCAGGACAGGTTGGATGTGGTTCATGGGGTTGCTCCTTCGTGCCAGGTGCGCCCGTCACGCTCGATGAGAAGGGTCGCGTCGGTGGGACCGTTGGTGCCTGCGGGGTAGCGGCGCGGGCCGCGCTCGTTCTGTGTCCAGCCGATCAGGATCGGTTCGACCCAGGCCCAGGAGGCTTCGACTTCGTCGCGGCGCATGAACAGCGTCGGGTTGCCGCGGACGACGTCCATCAGCAGTCGTTCGTAGGCATCGGGGGAGGGGCGCTGGAACGCCTCGGTGTAGTTCAGATCCAGTGAGACCGGTTTAAGCCGGATGCCACCGGGCCCAGGTTCTTTGGCGGTCATGTGCAGGCGCATGCCCGCCTTGGGCTGCAGCTGGATGACCAGTTTGTTGGGTTCGCTGTGGCCGTCGCTGTCGGGGAACATCGGGTGCGGCACGGGTTTGAAGACGATGACTACCTCTGAGCTGCGCTGCTCCATGCGCTTTCCGGTGCGCAGGTAGAACGGCACTCCGGCCCAACGCCAGTTGCGCACCTCGGCCTTCACCGCGGCGAAGGTTTCGGTGTGGCTGTCGGGGTTCTCCGCGTCTTCTTTGTAACCGGGGACAGCGGCGCCGTCGGCCAGGCCGGGTCCGTACTGGCCAGCCACGGTGCAGCGCTCGACGTCGCCAGCCGTCATGGGCTTGAGCGCCTGTAGGACTTTGAGTTTCTCGTCGCGGACGGTTTCGCGGTCAACGTAGGTGGGTGGCTCCATCGCGACCAGGCACAGCACCTGCAGTAGATGGTTCTGCACCATGTCGCGCAGCGCGCCGGAGTTGTCGTAGTACCCGCCGCGGGTGCCGACACCCAGTGATTCGGACACGGTGATCTGGACGTGGTCGATCCAGCTGGAGTTCCACAGCGGTTCCAGGAAGGTGTTGGCGAAGCGGGTGACGAGCAGGTTCTGCACGCTTTCCTTGCCCAGGTAGTGATCGATCCGGAAGATCTGGGATTCGGCGAAGACCGATCCGACGGCGTCGTTGATGGCGCGCGCCGACGCCAGGTCCTGGCCGATCGGCTTCTCCAGCACCACCCGCGACGATTCGCCGACCAGGCGATGGGTGGCCAGGTGCTGCGAGATCGGGCCGAACAGGCTCGGGGCGCAAGCCAGGTAGAAGACCCGCACCTTGCCCGTGTCGGGGCCCGGCAGCAGCGCAGTCAATTGATCCCAGTCGTCTGCGCCGGCAAAGTCGATGCTCGCGTAGTGCAGCCGGGCAAGGAAGCGATTAACGGTCTCATCATCAAGGGCGTCGGCGGCGACGAACCGGCCCAATTCGCCGCGCACTTTGTCGCGGTAACCGGATTCATCGAGCCCAGCGCGGGATACGGCGATGATGCGGGTGTCGGCGGTGAGTTGGCCGTCCCGGTCGCGCAGGTACAGCGCGGGAAGAAGTTTTCGGACGGCCAGATCGCCGGTGCCGCCGAATACAACGAAGTCACAAGGTGCCACGGGGGTCGCGGTCGACATGAAATCTCCTGACATTTGTCGGCTGTCCTGTCGAACCGTACGGCTAGTTTGGCGTCTAGGCAACCGCACTTACGTATTTAGAAGAACAAAGTAGGCTGAGTTCTGGGGTTGCGTGTGCGGAAAGTAGCCTGTTGAATGGCGTATATGCGCATGTCACGGCCGCCGCAGACAGGGGCGACCACCGGCGAGGTGTTCGGTCTGATTCGTGATGGAGCTGTTACCACCCGTACCGACATCGGTCGGATCACGGGCCTCTCCCGTACCGCTGTAGCGGCCCGGGTGTCCGCGCTTGAGGCATCTGGGTTGGTGCTCGAGCGCGCCGAAGCCACCTCCACCGGAGGCCGGCCACCCGCGCGCTTGGTCTTCAACGCCCAAGCCGGCATTGTGCTGGCCGCGGCGATCGGCAGGAGCCGAACCCAACTCGGTGTCTGCAATCTGGCCGGCGAGGTGCTGACCATGTCCGATGTTGATCAAGAGATCGGCGTCGGACCCGATGAACTGATGCCAGACATCGCCAAACGCCTGGAGGTCCTGCTCGACGAGAGCGGCCGCAAGCACGCCGAAATTCGGGGTGTCGGTCTGAGCATCCCCGGCACGGCCGACACCAATCGAGGATGCAGCCTCGATTCGCCCAGCATGAACGGATGGGACGGCGTGCCGTTGGCGCCCTATCTGGGCGAACTGACCCAGGCGCCGGTCCGCCTCGATAACGACGCGAACGTCATCGTGCTGTCTGAGCGGCGCGGGCAGCGGGACCGTTTCGACGACATGCTGCTCATCAAGGCCTCCACCGGCCTCGGTGCAGGCATCGTCGCCGGCGGAATGCTCCAACGTGGATCCGTCGGCGCCGCAGGCGAATTCGGGCACACCAAAATTTCGGCCGCGGCAGGAATGGTGTGCCGTTGCGGCGACACCGGCTGTCTCGAGGCTATCGCCGCAGGCTGGGCCCTCGTACAGGCGCTGCAGCAGCGAGGCCGCAATGTGGGGCACATCCGCGACCTCGTCGACCTCGCCGTCCATGCCGATCCAGAGGCGCGCCGACTGATCCGCGAAGCCGGCCGCCATATCGGCGAGGTCCTTGCCGGCGCCGTGAATCTGCTCAACCCCGACGCGTTGGTCATCGCCGGAGACATGGCCAAGGCCTACGACATCCTCGTGGCCGGACTTCGCGAAACCGTGTATGGCAACGCCACCGCCGTGGCGACCCGCGAACTACAGATCCTGCCCTCCACCCACGGTGATCAATCCGGCGTGATCGGCAGCGCGGCAATGATTCTTGACCACGTTCTGTCTGGCGAAGCGATCGACGCCGCTATCTGACTGACTTGTACAGAATCGACACGAGGGCAGCGACGTCGTGTCATTCGTAGCCCTAACCCGGAACGGTCGCAGGGGCGGAGACAATGTCCGCACGCCAGATCCGTCGGGCCCCCTCACCGCCCCTCCCCCGGTGAGGGCGACGGCGGTGGCGACACGCCGGAATCCGCGCCCTCGTGATCGGCACGAGAGAGTCAATCGACTGGAAGCTGTAGTCATCGCTACCAAAGAACAAGTGGTAGAACCGATCTACGTCGGGTGACCGAACAGCCGCCCGACGATCACTGAGGAACAGAGCGTGGTGCCGCCACACGTCACCGTGACGAAACTGCCGAGAAGACTCTGCTGAGCTCTGATCGCGAAGACTCGGCCCCGATGCTCAGCTGTGTTCCTGAAGAAATGACACGAATATGAGACAAACCGCCGACGACACGACGTGAGACAACTTGCTCGATCGCAGGTCAGGCGATCCCGATATGACACCGCAAATGAGAATCGGCAATTGGACGGGCCCACTCCCCTTTTTGTTGAGGCGCCTGCTGGTGAGACGCCGTGGAAGGACTCGCTACCGATAGCGAAGGCGGACGAGCGGTCAGCGCTTCGTCTCGTACCTGGTCAGCACCACGCCGCCGGGGAACGTCCGCGTCTCCACCAGGTCCAGGTTCACCCAGCTATCCAGCGCGGTGAAGAACGGCGTGCCGCCGCCCACCAGGACCGGGTAGGTGGCCAGCGCGTACTCGTCGATCAGCCGGGCCCGCATGGCAGCCCCGGCGAGCGTTGCGCCGCCGATGCTCATCGGGCCGCCGTCCTCGGCCTTGAGCCGGTTGATCTCGGCGACCGCGTCGCCGGTGACCAGGCGGGTGTTCCAGTCGACCTTGTCGATCGTCGAGGAGAACACCACCTTCGGCGTGTCCCGCCAGTTGCGTGCGAACTCGATCTCCGCCGTGGTTGCGTTGGGCTGCTGGTCGCCGGTCGGCCAGTAGGAGCTCATCGTCTCCCATAGCTTGCGCCCGTACAGCGACAGGCCGCTCGCCCGCTCCTGGTCCAGCCACCACTGGAACAGCTCGTCGCTCGGCGGGCCGCCCCAGCCGATGTCGTCGCCGGGCGCGGCGATGTAGCCGTCCAGGGTCATGTTCATGCCGAAGATCAGTTTCCGCATGGTGCCAGCCTCCCGTGAGTCGGTCTCCGGCGTATAGACCGGCGCCGTGCGGGGAACTCATCGGTGCGCGATCTGGGCTCGCAGGTAGTAATCGCCGGTGGCAACAAGCTCGCGGCGGGCTCCCTCGCGAAAGCCTCCATGCCCATCTCGGGTGTACCGCTCATGCGCGAGGCGCAACTGCTCGCGGGCGTCGACCCGGCGACCTTCGCGGCGCAGCCATTCCTGAGCGACGCCATTACGCGCATGCGTCGCCGACGGGTAGGAAATGAAGCGATTCGTGAGACAGAACGACGTGGAATCACCCTGAGACAACGTGGAAACGCCCAGCTGACGCGGGCTGCCAAATGCAATCAAGAGTGGGAACCTACACCGTCCTACGTCGAGGCCGCCCGCTGGAGGCTGCGCAGTGTGCTCTTGACGAACTTCCCCAAGAGGATGTCGCGTTCGGGGCCTGACTCTGTGTACGACGTGAGCAGGGCGTAGAGGCCGACGAGGAAGAACGCGGCGCTGTCGTAGCAGTCGACATCGTCGTGGAGCTCGCCGCGATGTCGCGAGCGCTCGATCTCGGCCGCTAAAAGCACGAACGTGGGGCACTGAACCCACTGTTCTTCGTCAGGCCGCGTCCCGGAGAAGTAGGGGCCGATGAAGTTGCGGAATAGCATACCGCCCCACTGACTTTCGAGTACGAGCACGCGGGCGATGATCTGTTCCAACACCGCCGGTAGGTCGTGCGATGAGTCGAGGTACCGACTGAGCCCCTCGGCGAGCTGAGCCGCTGGTTGAAGGTGACCACGGGCAGCTGGGCCTCGGGCTTTTCGCACTCCTACTGGGCTTCTACTACCTCGCCCTGCCGCCTCGATAGTGGTGGGGTCCGGCCGGGCGGCATCACGTTGACGGACGAGTGGACATCGGCGATGCGAGTTCGTAGCCTGTCCGGGATGCAAGTGCCGGACCAGGATCGGTCCCAGATGTCGAAGGATCGTGACAAGCCGAATGACCCGGGTGCGCCATTCACTTCGGCGAACGGCGTACGGCTCGGCAGCGGCGCTACTGGTGCTGTCGATGACGATGGGCGGCGTGATGGCCGACCCGGCGGCTGACGCGCTGTCCAGGCTCAACGAGTTGTCCCGTCAGGCGGTGCAGAGTCGCGGTGCCGTCACAACGGCCCAGCGCGATGTCGACGCGAGACTGGCTGCCCAGACAGCTGCCGAAGAGCGCCATCGCGTTGACCTGGCGGCCCTCGAGGTCGCGAACTCCCAGCTGGAGCCCTTTCAGGCTGCGGTCGACCGACTGGCTGTCATGGCTTACATGGGTGCAGGCACCAGTCAATTCGCGGCGGTGCTGACCGCACCATCCCCGCAGCAACTGATCGACCAGCTGTCGCTGCAGCGGGTGGTAGCCGATGAGACGGCCGCCCAGATGAAGGCCTTTCGATCAGGGCGTGAGCGCGCGGCCGTCGCCGCCGCGGCCTCAGAGATGTCGGCCGCCGACGCCCGCGCCGCGGCCGAGCAGGCCTCCGCGGTGCGGGCAGACCTGCAGACCAAGTGGAGTGAACTGCTGCGTCAGATCGCCGCCGCGGAGGCGCAGTACGCGGCGTTGACACCGCAACAGCAAGCGGTGGTCGACAACGCAGGCCAACCTCTGCCGCCGAGTGCGCCCGCTCCGGCAGACCCGCCGATTGTCGCGATGCCCGGTCCCGGCGACGTTGTTCCGTCCCTCGCAGCTGCCGTTATAGACCTCCCAGAGGCGTTGCCCGTCGGCGTCGCATCCGAGGCCGGGTTACAACCCAATACCATCGTGGCCGCCAGGGCCGTTAGTGCGAAGTTCCCCCAGATTGCCGAGATCGACGGCGTTCGGCCGGACTCGAAACCGTGGCATCCGAGCGGTCTGGCGATCGACATCATGATTCCCAACCCCTCGACCCCAGAGGGCATCGCGCTCGGAGACGAGATTCTCGCGTTCGCGATGAGTAATGCGGCCGGATTCGGGATACAGGATGTGATCTGGCGCGGCACGTACTACACGCCGGGCGGTCCGCAAGGCTCGGGTTACGGCCACTACGACCACGTGCACGTCACCACGACACCACGCCGCTAACCAACGAGTCGGGCACCTTACCCGGAGGCGTCACGTTCCCACTCAAGCCCTTGATCGACGACTGCACGCGCTTCTCGGCCCGCACCGGCTTCCCGCCCGGCACGAACCCTGTCGCCCAGATGGACGCCGACAGCAGCGCGTCCTCGCCGCTGACGAAAGGGTCTAACTCGACGCCGGCCAGTGGGCGCGCATCGTCTGCACCAACGGATGGTCGGCCTGGGTCGACGGCGCAGCTTCGATGGAACTGAGACCGAAAAGTATGTGACGGTCAATACATTGATATCGGCGACCGCCAAGGTCTGCTGGCTGCGAACAACTTCATGGATACGAGAGGGCTTCCCTGAACTGTCATTGAACGCCGTGGGTGACCCGGAATCTGCCGACGAGCCACATCCGCAATCTGCGCCAACGGAATCCGGCGCCCGACTCGGCTCGATCCTCTGATCGTGCCCGGTCGGCTAGCTGTGGCGCAGGGTGCTCGCGCATTCGGACGGCGACATCTTGTTCGACGCGGCGGAACTGTCGAATTTCGGTGCGACCGACAGCGGCACGCATGCTGACGCTCATCCGGCGGCGAGCCTGGTATATCGCGGCGCCAGTCGGGTGCTCTGCGCGGGATCCAGTGTAGGAAATGCAGCGCTTTGTGAGACGAACTCCGTGCAGCCGCCATGAAGACACATCGAAACCGCCCAGGTATACCGGACGTCCCTATCGCAACCTTCAGTGCACTGCTCGACGTAAAATGGGTTTACGACTCCCGACACGGCGGCCACGACGAAAGGTGTTCGTACAGTGAAGGTGACAGTAATGGGGGCCAGTGGCCTCATCGGGACTTTGCTCGTCGATCTCTTAATCCGAGAGGGCGAGGACGTGGTCGCCGCGTCCCGGCGTTCCGGTGCCGACGTGCGCAGCGGCGCGGGCCTCGCCAAGGCGATCGCGGGCGCCGACACCCTCGTTGACGTCACCAACTCGCCGTCCTTCGACGACGACGAAGTGATGGATTTCTTCGTCGGGTCGACCACCAATCTGGTGGCCGCGGCACGGGCGGCCGAGGTGAGCCACTACGTCGCACTGTCGATCGTGGGCGCCGACGAACTGCCGGACAGCGGCTACCTGCGGGCCAAGGTCGCCCAGGAGCGGATCATCGCGTCCTCGGGACTGCCGTACACCATCGTGCGGGCCACGCAGTTCAGTGAGTTCGCGGCGGCGATCGTCGAGTCGATGGTTGTCGAGACCGACACGGATGAGGACGACGAGCATGACGTACGGGTGCCGGATGCGCTGATTCAGCCGATCGCGGCCGACGAGGTAGCGGCCTTCCTGGCCGAGGTCGCGATATCGCCACCGCGCAACCACGTGATCGACATCGGTGGGCCCGAGAAGATCTCGTTCGCTCGGCTGGCCCGGGAGGTGCTGGCCATCCGCCACGACGATCAGCGGGTGGTGGTCGATCGGCGGGCGACCTACTTCGGTACGACGCTGAAGAAGGACAGCCTGGTCACCGGGGCCGGAGCAATGATCGCCTCCATCCCCTTCTGATCGGCTGCTCGAGGGAGCGGGCGCCTACTCGGCGTCTTTGATCTCGCAGAGCACGGCGCCCTGCCTGACAGACCCGCGACGGTGCCGTCCCTATGCGCGGTGACGGGGTTCTCCATCTTCGTGGCATCGAGTGGGGCGCGCCAAGGAATAGCGTTGCTGCGCAACAGAATTGAGATGAGAATCCCTGTCGACGATCTGGTGGTCGGTCACGAGTTTGTAGTGCGCCCCGGCGACAAGATCGCCATCGTCGGGTAGTGGTGGTGTCGTGACCGGCACCTCGGCTGTCGTCGCCTCGATGCTCCCCGGTGAGCCGGTGCCGGTCGAGGTCCGAAAGGGGACACGGTCACCGGCGCGACCGTCAACTCTTGGCTTCGTTACGCAACGCCTGAGCTGGCCAGTAGCTCGACCGGCAACCTGCAGGCCGATGCTTCAGATCCATCGCTATCTCCCGGTTGGCAAGGGTGCGCGGCCAGCGTGGCGATCAGCTCATCTGCCCAACTGTTGTTCGTAGTTGACGACTCGACCCAGGCAATCCGCACCTACATCACCAGGATGGCCGTACGGGTTTGGTGGACGAATCCGAGTGGGCGCCAACGTTATAGGAAAGGCAGCGATTCGTGAGACAACTTTGCGCGCTGTCGTCGTGAGACAACTCCGGACTGTGCAGGTCGCGACTGCGCGCGATGCGGTCGAGAGTGAGAACCTACATGGAGGTTCTCTGGCGGAATCTCACGGTCGATGGCGGATCCGCCGAGCTGGTGAGACGCGCACTGTCCGCGGCAGACCGGCACGCAGTTAAGGGAAGTTGCGGTGCTCGATGACGAACTGGCGGATGCAATCGTTCACCTCGTCAGCGATCTCGGCGGGCAAGGTATGTGAAGCGTTGGGCCACAAACGATATCGCCACCTCGGCACCACTGATTAGATACGGCGAATCGCCTTGCTTGAATCGTGCACTGAGTTACCCGCCAGAAGGACCTGAACTGGAAGATGCACCGAGCGCAGCAGGCGATTACCCGAGAAATGAAGTGGCGGTGTGCGCAAGGGTGGTGCAAAGGCGGCGAATCCGGCGACAAACAGCTCGGTCAGCATGTCGATGGAACTGCCCGGTGCGGGGTGACCGGTCACCCATGCTGCGGCGCGTTTAGCTCGGGCCGAGTTCGGGCGCGTCAGCAGCAGCGCGAGACTTCGCCAGAATCTCCCAGAGAGCCGTGCCACCGTGCTGGACATGGGTTTCGACTGCATGCTTACTCCGGGCTGGCCCACCATATCTAACGCATAAACGGTGAAATCGCCTGTCAGATCGTCTATCTGCTGCCACCACATGCCCGAGGTGAGGAAGAAGCCGTGTATCAGGACGATGGGGACGCCCCGGTCGGGTCCGTGCTGGTACACCCGAATGGTGCCGAAACCTGTTGGGACATCGTGAACGACATCGGCTCGGGCAGTCAATGCCCGCGCCTCGCCATAGGTTGTCAGATAGTGCTGTCGTGCGTCCGCGCTCCTGAATCCACCGTCAGCCGAGCCGAGCAATGCACTCCTCCAGTCACCGTGACGACGTATTCAACGAGGCCACGGTAGGCAGGCTTACGGATGTCAGTCAATTAGAAACCAAGAGGACCAGCGGCGCCCAGGGCACCACTTCGGACTCTCGGCCTACGTCGTTGGCCGACTAGCTTGGGGTTCCGCGGTATAGGAAACGCAGTGTTATGTGAGACAAACGGCGGTGTGACCGCGGTGAGAGACAATGTTAAAAACATCGAGGTCAGCAACCCAACACGATGCAACGCATGCCGCCTCCGACGCCGGTCGACCGGGAAGCCTACGTGCGCGCCGGTCTGCCATGGTTCGATTTCTATCACGCCGACGCCCGCGACCTCGCTCCATCCGAGATCTTTGCGCACGTCAAGAGTGTCGGCAAGAAGCTTGGCGCCGAGGAGAATCCGTTTGTACCTGTCGACCCGAACACGGTGGTCGCACTCGGCGGGGTCAGTCCCGATGCGGTCGCCGACGGGAAGTGGTAGCCCGCTTGGGCTATGTGTCGATATCGAGGGACTTCAGCCGACCTAGCAGTACTCCGTGAATGTCGTTGAGGACCTGTCGAAAGCGGCATCTCATTAGCTCCTGCTTCCGCGAACGGCACGACGACTGGCTTATCGACTGGTTTGACGAGTTTGCAGCTAGCGGTGACCCGAACCGGTTCGAGTGTTCGGACTTCCTTGCGTCGAAGCGCTCAGCGTGACAGTGCCGCCCGACGCCGCCACCCACGCTGTTGATCACCGATCGTGAGCAAGGAGTGCGCGGCGCGACAAGCAGTCCACCACGAACGCCATGCTGACGAACTCCGACCACATTCGGCATGCATCGACCCGACGGCCAACTCCGAGGAGATGCCCAGCTACGCGAATTCCGGACCTGGTATGCAGAACGCACCCATTAAGGGTCAAAAGCTGTCGACGCTGAGGAAGAGTGGAGCCATGCGTGAATATCTGAAGTTCTACATCGACGGCCAGTGGGTTGACCCGGTCGAGCCGAGAAGCCTCGACGTCGACAACCCAACCACTGAACAGGTTTCCGGGCAGATCGCCATCGGCGGTGCGGCCGATGTCGACCGTGCGGTCGAAGCGGCCCGCAAGGCGTTCACCACCTGGTCACAGTCGACTCGCGAAGAACGGCTCGAAGTGCTGGGCGCGATTCTCGCCGAGTACCAGAAGCGTGCCTCCGATCTGGCCGACGCGGTCAGCGAGGAAATGGGCGCGCCGGCGTCGCTGGCCGCCGGCCCGCAGGTCAACCTCGGCATCGGACACCTGGCCACCGCGATCGAGGTGCTGAAGAACTTCCAGTTCGAGGAGCAGCACGGCAGCACCCAGGTATTCAAGGAGCCGATCGGCGTCTGCGGCCTGATCACACCGTGGAATTGGCCGATCAACCAGATCGCGTGCAAGGTGTTCCCGGCGCTGGCGACCGGCTGCACCATGGTGCTCAAGCCGTCAGAAGTGGCTCCGTACTCGGCGCAGATCTTCACCGAGATCATCGATGCCGCAGGCGTTCCCGCCGGTGTCTACAACCTGGTCTACGGCGACGGCCCTGGCGTCGGAGCGGCGCTGTCCAGCCATCCCGACATCGACATGGTGTCGTTCACCGGGTCCACTCGCGCCGGCATCGACGTCGCCAAGAACGCGGCCCCGACGGTCAAGCGGGTGACGCAGGAGCTCGGCGGCAAGAGCCCCAACATCGTGCTCGACGACGACGACTTCGCCAAGAGCGTGACCGCGGGTGTGTCGGTGATGATGATGAACAGCGGCCAGAGCTGCAATGCCCCGTCGCGCATGCTGGTGCCCAACTCCCGGATGGACGAAGCCATCGCTGTCGCCCGCGAGGTCGCCGGCGCGGTCAAGGTCGGCATTCCCGAGGACAAGACCGCGATCGGTCCGGTGGCGTCGAAGGCGCAGTTCGACAAGATCCAGGGCCTGCTGCAGAAGGGTCTCGACGAGGGCGCCACGGCCGTCGTCGGCGGCCCGGGTCGGCCCGACGGGCTCGACAAGGGCTACTACGTCAAGCCGACCGTGTTCGCCAACGTCACCAACGACCAGACGATTGCACGCGAGGAGATCTTCGGGCCGGTGCTGTGCATCCTCGGCTACGACGATCTCGACCAGGCCGTCGAGATCGCCAACGACACCGAGTACGGACTCGCCGGTTATGTGTCGGCCGCGGATCTGGACGCCGCACGCGCGGTGGCCCGCCGTATCCGCGCGGGTTCGGTCGCGATCAACCACGGCTTCGACATGAACGCGCCGTTCGGAGGCTACAAGCGCAGTGGCAACGGGCGCGAGTGGGGGCAATTCGCCTTCGACGAGTACTTGGAGACCAAGGCGGCGCTGGGGTACGCCCCGCAGTAGGCGAAGGAGCTGGCGCGCTCGATGTCGCGCTGGCGCCCTGTGGTGTGAAACATCATGAGCGGTTTTCGTTGGCCAACCAGCTTTGGTGTTTGATTCGGGTCCGGCTGGTCGGTCCGGACGATTTGTGTTGCTCAGACTGTCATCTCGAGGATCTTGTCGCCCTGCACGTTGCCCTCGAAGTAGCCCAGGCCGTAGTCGCCCTGGACGGTGGTGCGGTGCATGATGCGCAGCCTCGTCCGGATCGTGGCCACTGACGGCGTGCAGCATCCGACAGTTGTCCCAGATGATCATGTCGGTGGGGCGCCACTTGTGGAAGTAGGGCGTGACCTTGGCCAGGATTTCCTTGCACACCGCTTCGAGCAACTGGTCGCCTTCGGATGTTTCGTCGCCCTCGATACCCTCCGCCATCCAGGGCGAGACGTGCAACACCTTCTCGCCGCTATCGCGGGTCCACACCGCGGGATGGACAGCACGCGGCAGCTGCTTTCCGTAGTCGATCGTCTTCTGCAGGGCCACGTGCGGCTGGATCTCACGGAATCCGTCGGTCAGACCGAAGCGCATGTCGCGGAAGCGTAGGTTCAGGCTGTACAAAATGTTGCGGTCCTCGATCTGCTGCCGCAGTCGGGGCGACAGAATCCTGTAAAGGTCGATGCCGTCGGCGAATCCGGTCTCTCCACCGTCGCTGACGCCGTGAAGGCAGCGCAGTACGCCGGCCCGGTTCAGTTCGTTGTTGTAGCAATGATCGAAGTGCCAGGGCAGCCACGAGGTGACCTCCTTGCCGTCGATTACCACGATGTTGCCCTCACGTGGCGCCTGTCCGATTTCGATGACGCCCGGGTGCAGGGCTCCACCCGCCCGCGTCACGGTGGGAATCGGATGGTCCTTCAGCGGGCCGAAAACCTTGCTGATCTCCACCTGCAGCCTGCCGTCGGGTTCGACATCCTCGAAGAGAATCATGCCGCGCTCGTCGAAGACTCGGCTGAGCCGGTCGCGAACCTGCTCGTCTTCCAACACTGCGAGCGTGACGCCCGTGACCCGTGCGCCGAACGCGAGGTCGTCACGCAGCGGTCTGACGTGGATTGATGACATGGCTGGTTTCTCCCGGATCGCTAACCGACAAGCTTTGACATCGTATCAATATTTGATACAGTAGATCACTATTTAACATTAACGGAGGCTATGGATGGCCGTCAAGGGCAGTTCCACAGCTGCGCGCGTGCTGGTCGTGTTCGAAGCGGTCGCCGCTAACCAGCCGGTGGGCGTAGCTGCGTTGTCTCGGATGCTGGGCATTGACAAGAGCGCCGTACAGCGCGCGCTCGTGACACTGTCGGAGCAGGGCTGGATCCAGGCATGCGAGGACCAGATGACGCGGTGGGAGACCACCCCGCGCATCCTGAACATCGCTTACAGCTCGCGCGCCAAGTCCGACCTGCGCCACAGCATTCAGCTGGTGCTCGAACAGCTGGCGGCGCAGACCGGCGAAACCGCGATCTTCAACGAGCCGGACGGCCCGCGCCTGGTGGTGTCACAGGTGGCGGAGAGTCAGCAGCCACTGCGCATGGCGCCGCACATCGGCGCCATCGTCCCCGCACGCGACAGCGCCACCGGCCGCATCCTGCTGCCCTTCCTGAGCCACGAACGGCAAGCCGAACTGCTTGGCCAACCGCCCGACGCAGCGTTTCTCGCCCTCCTCGACGCAAACCGCGCCCGCGGTTACGCCGCCAGTGACGAAGTGAACGCCCCCACCATGACCATCGCTGCGCCGGTATTCGAGGTCGACGGCCGCCCGATCGGCGTGGTGGCGATCAGTGGACCAGCCGAACGCATGCTGCCCGACAGCCATCCCCGCTTGGCCGAGCTGGTGTGCCAGGCTGCGAAGCTGCTGTCGCGCAACGCTCCGCGTCCAGCCGAATCCTGAAGCTGCGGGAGCACGAAGTCGTCCTGGGAGCTCAGGTGGCGGTGACGCCGGGAATCCGGCCCTCCCGAAACGCCTCGACGAAGTGGCGATGGTCGTCCCGAACGATGGCGGCGTACGTCAGTCCGAACTCGACCATGTCGCCGACGAAGTCGGCCTCGTCGTCACCGATCACCGCGACGATCGCATCCTCGGTCTGAAAGTCGACCAGCGATTGGTCACTGTCCGTGTCGCTCACGCAGTGCACCTTGGCGACCGCTTGACCGAGTTGCTCGATGACTTCGGCCAGCTCGTCCGGTTCGGTCAGCTCGCTCCAGTCCAGATCGGCCTCATACGGCGAGAGCTCACTGACCACGAAGCCGACCCCGTCGATCTCGGTGTAGCCGAGCAGCGGGTCAGCGTGCGCCTGCAGTGCGCGCTGGGAGACCGCGGTCCGATGCCCGTGGTGCTTGAAGTATTCGTGCACCTCCCGGTCGTCGACGACGCGACTCGGCGCCGCCACGTTGCCCTGTTTCATCGACAGCACGACGTCGTTGTCCAAGGCCTGATTGAAGCCTTCGATCAGTACGGTGTACGACGGCAGGCCGGCGCTACCGATGCCGAACCCGGTCTTTGCGATGACATCCTTTACGTCGTAGGCGATTCCACGGAAGCGCTGCGCCTCCGGAATCGTCTCGAGATAGCGCTCGAAGGCGGCTTCCACCTTGGCCCGTTCGTCGTCGTCGAGTCGCACGACGCCCGACTGTTCGCGAAAACGACGGTCGCACTCGTCGACCACGGTGATGTGGTTGAGCATCTCGGCGCGCGTGGAGAGCCGGGCCGACTGCAACGCCGCCAGCACGGCTCCGTGGGCGGTCTCGAGATTGAGCGAGAAGCTGGAATCATCCTCGACGTCGACGAACCACCTAACCTGCCGCACGTAGGCGCGAGCGAACGTCTCTATCAACTCGGTGATCACCTCGTCGGAAAGTGCCTTCTGCCAACACATCAGCGCGATGCTCGCGGCGAATCGCTTTAGGTCCCAGGTGAAGTGCCCGACGTACGCCTCATCGAAGTCGTTCACGTCGAAGATCAGCACCCCCGAGCCGTCCATGTAGGTGCCGAAGTTCTCGGAGTGGAGATCACCCTGTATCCAGACTCGGCTGGTGCGCTCGTCCGCCCACCTGTCGTCGCGTGCGGATACGTCGGCGTAGAAGAGGCAGGCGCTGCCGCGGAAGAATGCGAACGGGTCGGCCGCCATCTTGCGGAACTTTGTCCGAAACGCATCCGGATTTGATGCCATCAGGTCGGAGAAGGTGTCGACGAGGATGTCGACTATGAATGCTTCCCGATCGTCGTCGTTCGGGGCTTCCGTAGGACTCATCTCGTGTGAGTGCCCGGCGCGGGGCCCACTCAACCGCCTGCTGCCATTGAATGACTTGGCCACGATGCACCAACGAATAGTTCGATACGGGTCGGAACCTTCGCGCAGCAGCACGGCGTCACGGATTGAAGAACAGGTTCTTGAAGCTCAGGCCGAGCCAGGGTTGGCGGACCTTCGCGAAAATCTCATTACCCGCATCGCTCTTGTCGTCGTCTGTGTTTCCGGTCCTAACCATTCGGCCGCGCGAGCCCCTGCATCGTCTCGCCGCTGGAGTTCGCGCAGTTCTCCATTGTCAACGCCTGCAGGCGTCGATACTGAGTGACTGAACCGGTATGCAGGTAGCGCCACATTGCATCCCGGCACTGTCGTAGCCAAAGCTCAGCATCCGATCGGGAGTGCCAGCCATGCTCGTTCAACGCCCGCGGGGACATCTCTCCCCACACCCAAGTCTTACCCCGCTGGCCGGGTGCATCGGGCGGGGAGAGGGAAGAGGAACGGCCGAATGACATCTGCCACCGAAGATTCTCAGTCCGAGAAGGGGTTGGCGCGGGTCGCCCAGTCCTTGGCCAGTTGGACGGAGAAGTGGTTTCCGGACGCGTATGTCGTCGCCCTGGCTGGTGTCGTCCTCGTCTCCGTCGCCGCGCTGGCCAACGGCTCCTCTCCGCAGACGGTGGTGAATGCCTTTGGCGACGGCTTCTGGGATCTGACCGCGTTCACCCTGCAGATGGCGATGGTGGTACTGACCGGATACGTCGTCGCCACCAGCCCGCCGGTGGCCAAGCTGATCGAGCGCCTCGCCACCATGCCCCAATCGGCGAGGAGCGCGGTCAGTTTCGTTGCGTTCCTGTCGCTGTCGGTGTCCTTCCTGAACTGGGGGCTCAGCCTGGTATTCGGTGGTCTGCTGGCCCGGGCGATCGCACGACGGACCGATCTGCGGGTGGACTATCGCGCGCTGGGCGCCGCGGCCTTCATGGGGCTGGGCGCGGTGTGGGCCCTGGGCTTGTCCTCCTCGGCCGCACAGTTGCAGGCAACCGCCAGCTCGCTGCCTCCGGCGTTACTGGAAATCACCGGGGTTCTCGACTTCGGCACCACGATCTTCACGTGGCAGTCCCTGCTGATGTGCGTCATCCTCATCGCACTGACCGTGGTGATCGCTCATTTCTCCGCACCAAGGGGCGCGGCCATCATGACCGCCGAGGATCTGGACGTGGACTTGGACGACCAGACCACCGAGGTGCCGCCACGCTCGCGGCCGGGAGAGTGGCTCGAATACAGTCGCATCCTGCCCGTGCTGGCCGGCCTGATGACGTTGGGATGGCTGATTTCCCAGCTGTTCACCAAACCAGTCCTGACCGTCGTCAGCAGCCTGAACGGATATCTGCTGGTCTTCCTGATATTGGGGCTGGTGTTGCACGGAACGCCACGCAAGTTCCTGCAAGCCGTCGCCAGAGCCGTGCCTGCCACCGGCGGCATCCTCGTCCAGTTTCCGCTGTACGCCGCCATGGCGGCGATCCTCACCAAAGCGAAAGGCAGTGGCGGCCAGACTGTTTCGGATCACCTGGCGGAATTATTCACCAGCATCGGAGGCGGCGGGGCCTTCGCACTCGTCATTGCCATCTATACCGTCGTGCTGGGTATCTTCATCCCCTCCGGCGGCGGAAAATGGTTGGTGGAGGCACCTTACGTCATGCAATCGGCCACCGATGTCCAGATGAACCTGGGCTGGACGGTGCAGATCTACAACGTGGCTGAAGCACTGCCGAACCTGATCAACCCGTTCTTCATGCTGCCCTTGCTGGCGGTACTCGGGCTCAGGGCGCGCGATCTGGTCGGATTCACGTTCTTGCAGTTCATCTTCCACCTGCCGGTGGTCCTGGCGCTGGTATGGCTGCTCGGAATGACATTCGACTTCGTCCCCCCGGTTATGCCCGCTGCACCGTAAGCCCCGCATGTTGCCCGCTCATCACCGAGAGGTTCCGCAAGCCCGGCCGGACCTTCGTGTGCGTGGTGTACCACTGATTGATCGCAGAAGTGTGTCGAGATTGCCGCAAACATCAACGGCGGCAACAGGTTTACCGCGCGTTCCCACGGCCTCCCTATGCGTATGCAGCGAGTCGCTCGGTGCCGTCCCAACCGCAAAGCTGCCTGCGGGTCATGCTGGTAAGAGGGTTTCGTGCCGATCAGACGATGTTCGTTTCGCCGGCGGCGATGTCGGTGCGCGCGAACCGGTCGAGGGTGAACGCGCTGATGTCGTAGCGGGGTTCCTTGCCGTGGTAGAGGTCGCGCACGATCTCCCCGGTGGCCGGGCCCATCAGGAAGCCGTGGCCGGAGTAGCCGGTGGCGATGAGCAATCCTTCGACTTCGGTAGAGCGGTCGATGATCTGGTTGCGGTCAGGCGTGACCTCATACAGCCCCGCCCAGCCCGTGGTGATGCCGTAGTCCAATACGGCCGGTGCGCGGGTCGCGGCGATCTCACCGACGCCCAACAACCAGTCGTCGAGTTCGAATCTTAGGTTGAATCCCGCCGGCTCGTTGGGGTCTGACCAGCCCAGCAGCAGCCCCTTGCCCTCGGGGTGGAAGTAGAAGCTGGAGGGGAAGTCGATCGTCAGCGACGGCGAGGACGGGGGAAGGTCGGTGAGCGGTTCCGTGAAGGCGATTTGCCGCCGCACCGGGGAGACGGGGATGTCCACCCCGACCATCTCACCGATGCTGCGGGACCAGGCGCCGGCCGCGCATACCACCGTGTCGGTGGCGATGAGGCCGCCTTCGGTCACCACGGCGGTGATCGCACCGCCGCTGCTGTCGATGTCGGTGACCGCACAGTGCCGGATGATGCGGGCACCATGACGACGGGCGGCGGCGGCGTAGCCGATCACCACCGATTCGGGGGTGGCCTTTCCGTCTTCCGGGGACCAACAGGCGGCCAACATGCCCTCGGTGCCGATGAGCGGGGAAATCCTCTTCGCCGCTTCGGCGGTGATCATCCGGCTCGGCACGCCGTGGCTGTTCTGCAGGGCGACCGACTCCGTGAAGACGTCGACGTTGGTCTGATCGGACAGCAAGTAGAGGTAGCCGTCGCGGGCGAAGTCGATCTCTTGGCCGTAGTCCTGGGCGAAACGCGAGTACACCTCGAGGCCCCGCAGGCCAATGGCGATGTTAGCGGCGTTGCTGAAGGAGGCCCGCACACCGCCGGCGGCCTTGCAGGTCGATCCGCACGCGAGTTCGCCCTTCTCGACGAGAACGACGTCGCTGACTCCGGATTCGGCGAGGTGGAGCGCGATGCTGGCGCCGATCACGCCGCCGCCAATGACGACCACGGACGCGTGCTTGGGGAGATCGGTAGTCATGTCGGCCTCTGTTCTTCTTCGAAATCGAGGTTACTGCCTATGTAGCCGGGCCAGGTGCCAGCCTGCATTGGTTCGATTTCGGTTGAGCAGGAACGACATCCCGCGGGGAATGGCTGCGATGGCCGCAGCAGTCTTGAACACGAACACCACGAGCGCCCGCCGTCCCTGCAGCGTGTCAACAGTGCCGCTTTCCCGAATCTGGGGCCATGTTGCCGAAGACTCCATGGCCACGCCGACCCAGCCGGTGATCGTATTCATCTGCGCTGCCCGAATCCTTGCCGCCCAGTTCCTTCGAAAGGCGCGTTGGCGAGAATCTACACAACTACCGTCGAGTGATGCGGATCTCGTCCCTCATCAAGGCGGCGGCCCCGCTGGCGGGAGTGGTTTTGGTGCTCGGCGGATGCGCCGCCGAGGACAACGCGCCGCCCGCCGCGGCGGGTCCCTGCTCGATCATCGAAAACGGCACCCCGGCCCCCAAGTCCTCGGCGCCGCCGGCCGGCGGCGGGGCCACCACATCACGGAACATCTCGATGAATCCCGAGGTCGCCACCGGCTACCGCAAGGACATGACGGCGGTGCGAACACGTAGCTATTCCGTAGTCACCGCCAACCCGCTGGCCACCCAGGCGGCCTGCGGAGTGCTTCGCGACGGCGGAACCGCGGCCGACGCTCTCGTCACCGCACAGGCGGTGCTCGGTTTGGTCGAGCCCCAGGCCTCCGGTGTCGGGGGCGGCGGATTCCTGCTCTACTACGACGCCGCGTCCGGTTCGGTTCAGGCCTACGACGGGCGCGAGGTCGCTCCTGCGGCCGCGACGGAGAACTACCTGCGGTGGATCTCCGACACCGACCGCACCGCGCCCAAGCCGGATGCGCGGGCATCGGGCCGTTCGATCGGTGTGCCCGGCATCATGCGGCTTCTGCAGGACGTCCACGCCGAGCACGGCAAGACCGCCTGGCGCGACCTGTTCAATCCAGCGGTCACGTTGGCCGACGACGGCTTCGACATCAGCCCGCGACTGGCGGCGGCCATCACGGATGCCGCGCAGAAGTTGAAGGTCGACCCCGACGCGTCGGCGTACTTCCTCAATACCGACGGCAGCCCCAAGGCATCCCGAACCCGGCTGAACAACCCGGCCTACTCAAAAACGTTGGGCATCATCGCATCTGACCCTCAGTCGTTCTACACTGGCGACATCGCCCGTGACATCGTCGCCGCGGCGGCCGATACCTCGGGCGGCCGTACCCCGAGCCTGATGACACTGCAGGACCTGTCCGGATACACCGCGAAGAAACGCGAGCCGCTGTGCACTCCGTACCGCGGCAAGGAGATCTGCGGTATGCCGCCGCCGTCATCGGGCGGCATCGCGGTCGCGGCGACACTCGGTGTGCTCGAGCACTTCCCGATGAGCGATCACAAGCCGACCGACGTCGACCTGAACGGAGGCCGGCCCTCGGTGATGGGTGTACACCTGATATCCGAAGCAGAGCGGCTGGCGTACGCCGACCGCGACAAGTACGTCGCAGACACCGATTTCATCGCCCTGCCGGGAGGGTCACCCGACGCGCTGATCAACAGCGACTACCTGACGGGTCGGGCGGCACTCATCTCCGATCAGCGCACCATGGGCACTGCGAAGCCGGGTGAATTCGGGCCTCCGACGGCACCGGCGCCGCCACCGCCCGAACACGGCACCAGCCAGATCAGCATCGTCGACGCCAATGGCAACGCCGCCTCGATGACCACCACCGTGGAGTCGGCGTTCGGCTCGTTCCACATGGTGGACGGGTTCATCCTCAACAATCAGCTGACCGATTTCGCCGCGGAACCCCTCGGCCCCGACGGTGTGCCCGTACCCAACCGTGTCCAGCCCGGTAAGCGGCCTCGCAGCACCATGGCCCCCACCCTTGTGTTCGACCAGGCCGCGTCCGGTCGCGGGCCGCTGTACGCCGTCACCGGGTCGCCAGGTGGTTCGGTGATCATCCAGTTCGTGGTGAAAACGGTTGTCGGGATGCTCGATTGGGGTCTGGATCCGCAACAGGCGGTGTCCATGGTCGACTTCGGCGCCGCGAACTCGCCCAAGACGAATGTCGGCGGCGAACATCCCAACATCGATACCGCCGACAACGGCGACCACGATCCGCTCGTGCAGGGATTGCGCAAACTCGGTCATCAGGTCGACCTCGCCGACCAGTCCAGTGGGCTTTCGGCGATCGTGCGTGAGGATGCGGGGTGGGTGGGCGGCGCAGATCCGCGCCGGGAGGGGCTGGTCATGGGCGACACCCGGTGAATCCCCGGATCGCCAGGCTGACCGAATCGGACTGGCCCGTCTTCGCCCAGCGGGCACGCGCGGAGGCTGCGACGCGCCCTCTATGTCAGTCCTCGTCGACGGCCTTGGTGCGTAGGCCCGGGGTCACACCCCGGTGGGCCGAGATCCGCACCGGCGCGTTCGCGGTGCCATACGAGTCGTATCCGTCGATTCGTTGACACAGCTCGAAGTAGAGGCGATTGCCGATCATCGGCGTGAAGGCCTGCAGCAGCTTCCCCGAGCCGATCTGGTCGTACAGGATGCCGAGGCGTTCCATCCGCTCGAGCGTCTCGGCGTCGAAGTCCGCGCGAGTCGCCAGGTCGACGTAGTAGTTGTGACCGATGTGCAGCAGCTCGCCCCCACGGGCCCACACCCGCTCGCACGCCTCGAAGATGTCGGGAACCTCGAAGGCGACGGAGTTCTTGCGCGACTCGTCCTCGGTGGCGCCGGCCTCGTCGTCGAGCAGGGCGACGGTCGTGATGACCCGCACCGATCGATCGCGGTTGCTCACCGCGCGCGAACGGAACAACCCGTAGGTCGCGGGAATTTCGATGTCCTCGTGCGTCTGCAGCCCCAGCGCGGACTTGAAGAACAGCGCCGCCTCCTCGAAGTGGTCGAAGGGCTGGGCCAGGCTCACGTGGTCGATGCGCAGGTCGAGGTCGTTCTGCTCGCCGGACTCGCCCGACGCCCGGTCGTAGTGAACGGCCCAGCGCTCGGGTTGTTCGGCCAAGCGGCTGAAGAACACTGCCGTGCCATCCGGAGCCTCGATCGCTGTGTCGGGGGCATCCTTCGGGCCTCGGCCGGGGGCAGCCACCGTCGCGTGCAGATAGGCGCCGCGCTCGAATGCCCCGGCCGGGTCGTGCGTCCCTACGGCGAGCGCCGCGATGTGCGGGCCGACCTGGCTGTCGCGGCCCACCGGCGACGTGTTGAGCAGAATTTTCGCGTCGCCCTGCTCCCACAGCTGGATCGGCTTCTCGCGGTTGTTGCCGGTGTGCCGGAAGCCCAGTGCGGTGAGCGTGGCAGCGGTCAACGGCTGCTGTTCCGGCACGCCGAGCTCGACGAACTCCAGACCGGTCCCCTGTGGCTCCGGCGGCGCGCTGTCGAGCGAGCCGGGTGGCATGGTGCCCCGGTGGGCGACCGCATCCTCGACGTACAGCAGGGACCGCAGGGCGTCACGCGCGTTGCGTTCGGCATCGGCACGGCGGAAGACCGTATTGAAGATCTCCAGCGACAGCGGGCCGGTATAGCCGGCCATGAGGCAGTTCTCCAGGAAGCCGGCGACATCCCACGAACCCTGACCGGGCCACACCCGGTAGTGCCGGCTCCATTGGAGGATGTCCATCGCCATCTCGGGCGCGTCCGAGAGCTGAACGAAGAAGATCTTCTCGCCAGGGATGTCGCGGATGGCCCATGGGTCGAGCCGACGCGAGAGCACATGGAAAGTGTCCTGACAGGTCCCCAGCGCCGGGTGGTCGGCCATCCGCACGATCTTCCATGCTCGGCGGTAGTCCCAAACGTGGGTCGCCCAGGCCAGGGCCTCGAACGCGATTCGCATTCCGCGCTCGTGCGCCAGCTCGGCGGCCTTGCGCAGTTGCTTCGCGGACAGCTCGTCGTCGTCGATGGCGTCGGGCTGGCAGCTCGAGCAGACCAGGATCAGGTCGGTACCCAGCTCGGCCATGATGTCGAGCTTGCCCTCGAAGCGCCGCATCGCCCGCGCGTGCTGCGCCTCGGTCATGCCTTCCAGGTCGCGGAAGGGTTGCAACATCTCGATCTTGACACCGAGTTCGTCGCAACGCTCCCTGATCCGGCGTGGGGTCCACAGGCTGCAGAGCAGGTCCTGGTCGAAGATCTCGACGCCGTCGAACCCGGCGTTTGCCACCGCGGTGAGCTTCTCGTTGAGGGTCCCAGACAGGGAAACCGTGGCGATCGACCGACGCATACCTCGACCGTAGCGAGCGGCTTACGCCGCGGGCAGCGACTTGCCGACCAGTGGCAAGAACGCGGCCTCGTACCCGGCCGCGTGAATTCGCCACGGCCATCAGTTGACGCGTACCGGGAGGCGGGCCAGGGTGTTAGCCAACCCGCACGGCCCCGATGGCGAGGAGGTCCCGTGAGCGCGACGATCGATGAAGTCCTTCAGAAGGCGGTCAACGCCGGTGCGGTACCGAGCGTCGCCGCGATCGCCGCCGATCGCGACGGCGTGATCTACGAGGGTGGCGCGGGCTGCACGGTGGCCGGTGGCCGCGATCCGATCGGCGTCGACACTCATTTCCGGATCATGTCGATGACCAAGATGGTGACCACCGTGGCGGCTCTGCAGCAGAAGGAGAAGGGCAACCTGGACTTCGACGCGCCCGTCGCCGACTACCGGCCGGAGTTCGCAGACCTGCAGGTGCTGGAGGGCTTCGACGGCGACACCCCTCGGCTGCGTCCGCCGGCCAGCCAAGCCACGGTCAAGCAGTTGGTCACCCACACCGCCGGTCTGTCCTATTGGTTCTGGAATGCCGACATCATGCGTTGGCAGGCGGTAACCGGCACCCCCAACGTCCTCTCGGGCGTAGCCGCGATCTTCACTGCGCCGCTGGTCGCCGACCCGGGCACCAAGTTCGAGTACGGCATCAACGCCGACTGGCTGGGCAAAGTCATCGAGGCGGCCAGCGGGGTGACGCTCGACGTCGTAGTCAAGGATGGCATCACAGGCCCACTCGGGATGGACGCGACCACCTTCCTGCGCAGCCAGGACCAGGCCGCCAACACCACCCCGATCCATCTCAAGGGGGCGGACGGCACCTGGGCGAGCAGTGAGATCAACCTGGTCGAGGAGCCGGAGTATTGGGCAGGCGGGCATGGCCTGTACTCAACCCCGCGCGACTACATCAAGTTCCAGCGTGCGCTGCTCGGTGGCGGCGAGTTCGAGGGGGTTCGCATCCTGACCCAGTCCACCGTCGACGCCGCGTTTACCAACCAGATCGGCGACCTCGACTTCCCGGCGGAGATCCCGACCGCTGACCCGGCAGCGTCCTGCACATTCGCGATCGGCCCGGGATGCAAGTGGGGCTACGGCCTGCTGCTCAACACCACTGACATCCCGGGAATGCGCCGGGCGTACAGCGGTACCTGGGCCGGGCTTTTCAACACCCACTTCTGGGTGGACCCGGCCGGTGGTGTCTGCGGCTCGATCTACAGCAACTTCGTGCCATTTGGTCCGCCGGAGGCACTGGAGCTGTACGCCGACTTCGAGCGGGCCGTCTACGCGTCTCGGTAGTCGCCGTTAACACTGGATGGCATCGCAGTATCGATGCCGGAGTATCGGACCAGAACCCATCCTCAGCGCTGTTCGATATAGCGCCTCGTGACGGCGATGTCGCTGTCGCCGTGCCCTAGCGAGGTGAGTTCCTCGAACGCAGGAACGTTGGACGAACCCTGAGCTCCAGGTCGAGCTCCGCTGGGCGGCTCACCCGCGGGACAGCCGCCGGGCGTTGCCCCGCACCCGACGACGCACCGGGGTCAGGGCCCGCCCGGCCGCAACCGGGCCGGGTGGTGCGGTCGCCGCGGCCGTCGCCGCCTGAGCGAAGGCCTCGACTTTCTCCTGCCACATCCGCGTGTACTCCCGGCGGTCCCGGGCGCTAGGCGGCCATCCGCCGGTGAGCATCCGCGCCGTCCTGTATCCGATTACGAGCGGTGCCGTGCAGGCGATCTCGCACACCTGCATCCAAGGGGCGATCCATTCGGTCGCCGACGGCGCCCGGGTGAAGTGACGAGAGGGGGACATCCCCCGAGCGTACGGATACCGGCAGGCCGGTGCCGGGCGGACCGGGCAGGTCGATCCATGCTGCGGCCCCGAAAGGCAGGGCGCCCTGGCAGCAGCCCAGTCGACTGCCGCAGCTACACCCCCGGGGTGGTTACACGCCGCGCAGCGACTCCACATGCGCCTGCAACATCTCCGCAGTCACTTAGCAGGTAGTACATCGTGCATTGATTGGAAAGCGTTGGTATATCGAAGCTTCCGCCGCATATTTCATTGGCGCAGTGAGCGCATTTCTCGAACGTGCGCCATTCGCCCCGACGATGGCGTGGAGTCAGGCGTGGCCCATGATGGGCCGCCATGCTCAAGGCGGCCGGAGAGTTGGTGGCGGCGGGCACGGGCCAGCAAATCACGATCGCCGTCGTCGATGTTGTTGCTGCACCCGCTCAGAGTCGAGATGATCGAGTTGAACCGCTCGTTGAGCTGGTCAACTCTCATGCCGAACTCCGGAAAAACGTCCTCGTCGTCCATGCCGCCAGCTGGGGCCCAAAACAGCACGTAGTGAAGTACTTTGCGGTCGAACCAGTCCATAGCAGACTCGCTTGTTGTTGCCGGTCACGGGCGAATCGATCATGGAAGAGCTGCCTTTCACTGGCACGAGGTGCCGTGCCGGGAGGGTTGATCCGAATCGAACCGGTGATGTGCTTGAACAGTGCTCCCTGTCACAGCGATACTCAAGGCATAAGTACCGCAGGGTGGAACACCTGGTTTGCAGAGCGACGACTCCTCGACATCGTGGCCCGCCGACACGCGGTCCCGGCGAGGACCCCGGGAGGCGCGGTAACAACTTCTAAGCGTTCGTGACGCCGCACTGCACGGCGACCCGTGCGCGACGACGCCGAGACCCGTTACCCGCCAACGATTTCGGTGATATCGCGAGTCCGGCTCTTAACGGGAGGACTTGCATGCGGCGCAATTCAATTTGCGTGCAACGGCTTTCACCGAGGGTGGCATCTAGCGCATCGACTCGCTCGATCGATGATGTGTGTGACTCGGCAGACGCTGCACCTTCTCTGAGCTGGCGGGTCTGGGGCAGGTTCGTGGGTCGCCTTCCGAGATCCGCAACGCGATCGTTCCCTCGGCGCACGGCAGCATCACAGCCGTCAGCGTGCCGCTGAGTGGAAGCAGGGCTGTATCTGGGCGCTGCGGCCGATAAAAATGGATAGCGCGACTCAAGATTGGCATGAGGAGGCGCCCTTCGATGTCTGCCGCATCGCCCACACCGGCACCTGGCGGACATCAGGTGCAGAAGTGTTTGTACAACGACATGCGCAAGCAAACACGTTCCGCCGGAGAGTCGACGCCGGCGGAGCGAGCGAGGACAAGATGGCGGAAATCGTTATGGCGCATGGCCCCGGTCAACTACGCGCAAGCGGCCCGACCACAGCGGGCTACGTATCTCAGGGACAACGATGACCAGCGGGGCAACAAGAGTCGGCAACTCACGCTGGGTGGCGCCGCTGTGTTGGGCGGCCGTCCTGCTCGACGGCTTCGACCTCGTGGTGCTGGGCACCGTCATTCCAGTCCTGGTGAAGAACAGCGTCTTCGGTTTCACGGACGTGAGCGCCACCACCGCTGCCACCACCGGCCTGATCGGCATGACGATCGGCGCGATGAGCATCGGCACCGTGACCGATTACCTGGGTCGGCGCAAGGTGATGATCTTCGCGGTGACCGTCTTCTCGATCTTCACCCTCGCGGTGGCCTTTTCCACTTCCATCTTCACGTTCGGGTTGTACCGGTTTCTGGCCGGGCTAGGCCTGGGCGGCTGCCTGCCTACCGCCATCACCCTGGTGACCGAATTCGCGCGAAAAGGTAAGGCGTCCAGTGCGACCACCACGGTGATGACCGGTTACCACGTCGGTGCCGTGCTCACCGCGCTCCTCGGGCTAGTGGTCTTGGGCAACGGCCACGGCTGGGAGTGGATGTTCGTGATCGGCGGCGTCCCCGGGTTGCTGCTGGCGCCACTGATGATCAGGTATCTGCCGGAGTCCGAAGTGTTCCTGGAGCAGAAGGCGCACGCCCGGACCCCGGAGGGCCGCGAGGCGACCAGCACCAACCCAGTCGCCGAGCTGTTCAAGAATGGTTTGGCCCGCCCGACGCTCGCCTTCTGGGCCACTTCGTTCCTGGGCCTGGTCCTGGTGTACGGCATGAACACCTGGCTGCCGCGGCTGATGCAGACGGCCGGGTACGAGCTGCAGGTCGGACTCGGACTGCTGCTGATTCTGAACATCGGCGCCATCATCGGGCTGCTCATTGCCGGCCAAGTAGCCAACCGGATCGGCGTGCGCACGGCGGCGTTGACGTGGTTCGCCGCCGCGGCAGTGCTGCTCGTCCTGCTCAGCATCAAGATGCCGTCGCTGCCGCTGTACGGCGCGGTGCTGGTGACGGGGACGTTCGTGTTCAGCGCGCAGGTGCTGATCTATGCGTTCGTCGGACAGGTCTATCCCGCGCGTAGCAGAGCCACCGGACTGGGCTGGACCGCCGGCGTCGGCCGCATCGGCGCCATCGTTGGCCCGATCGTCATCGGCGCACTGCTCGCCGGCGACCGCGGTTATCCGTGGGGGTTTTACGTCTTTGCCGGGGTCGCCGCGCTCGCGGTGGTCACGGTGCTGATTGTCGGGCACCCGCGCGACGTGGCGGACGAGGAGATCGCCGCACACGGGGCGATCGCCCACTAGCGGCGAGCTTCAAAGCAGGCTGTCCGGGGCGAAGTTCGGCATGCCTGGAGGCGATGATCGAAGACTTCAACTCCGGCGCACCGATCCAGAACGTGGTCCACGCGCGAACACCACCAATCCCGCTGATTGGCTGCGGATTTCGGAGAAGAAGGACGAGCGGATCGTCTACATTGGCGCGCCGGATCACTATTGGACCTCAAGCGCGGCGCGGGCGGGCCATCGTCACCGAGTCGAAGTCGGCCAGTACCTGTAGTCAGCGGAGGCTGACGCCCACCTGAGGGGCTTCGAATGGCCGAAAGGTCGCCACTCGATCGCCGTCGCCTCACTGCCACGGGCGGCCGATTCCACTGCACGGAAGGGCCGGTGCCCCATGACCTGTATGCGCAGTAGCATGGCGCATTCCCGCACTGCCAAAGATGGGGGAGCCCTGAATGCCCACGACGATCAAGACCCGAGTCGGAATCGTGGGTGCGGGCCCGGCTGGCCTGATGCTTTCCCACCTGCTCGCCAAGAGTGACATCGACAATGTGGCCATCGACACCCGGCCCCGGCAGGAGATCGAGACAACGCACCGGGCCGGCATCCTCGAGGACGGCGTGGTCAAGGCGATCGTCGATTCCGGCGTCAGCGACCGAGTGCACACCGACGGCTACGAGCACCACGGCATCGACCTGCGTTTTGACCGAGCTGGTCACCATGTCGACTTCACCGCCCTGGTCAATGCGACCTGCTGGTTGTATCCGCAGACGGATGTCTTCATCGACCTCGCCAACGCCCGAGACAGGGACGGCGGCGACGTCCGGTTCGGGGTGAAGGACACCGAAGTCAGTGGTGTGGACGGGGACTCGCCGTTGATCCGGTTCGTCGACGCGGACGGGAGCGGTTGTGAGATCGAGTGCGAGGTGGTCGTCGGCACCGACGGATCCCGCAGCATCTGCCGGTACCTCATCCCGGAGAACCAACGGGTGCACTACTTCAAGGAGTATCCGTTCGCCTGGTTCGGCGTGCTCAGCGAGTCACCGTTCAACGCGCCGGAGTTGATCTACGCGCACTCCGATCGGGGATTCGCGTTGATCAGTCAGCGCACCGAAAAGATCCAGCGGCTGTACTTCCAGTGCTCGACCGACGAGGACGTCGACCTGTGGTCGAATCAGCAGATTTGGGACGAGTTGCAGGCTCGGGTCGACGGCGATGACGGGTTCGAACTCAAACAGGGACCGATCTTCGAACGCACCCTGCTGCGTTTCCGCAGTTTCGTCGCCGAACCGATGCGTTGGGGTCGGCTGGTTCTGGCCGGTGACGCGGCGCACACGGTTCCACCAACGGGTGCAAAGGGACTCAACCTGGCGATCAACGACGTGCGTATCTTGCACGAGTGCCTCGTCAACGCACTCGGTCAGAGGGGCCGCCTGGATGAGCTCGATGCCTACGGTCCGCGGGCCCTGAACCGAATCTGGAAATCCGAGAACTTCTCGTACTGGATGACCCAGATGCTGCACACCCCGGTCGACGGCGTCAGCTTCGACCTCAAGCGGCAACTCGGCGAACTCAACGCGGTCATATCATCAACAGCCGGTCAGACCTACCTCGCCGAGTCCTACACCGGTTGGCCGCACCAGAAGCTCGCCTGACCCCGGTTTCCGCCCACTGATCCGCAACGTACGTTTCCTCGGCGCGTGCTGCATCAGACCGGGGTCGTCCTCAGCGCTGTTCGATATAGCGCCTCGTGACGGCGATGTCGCTGTCGCCGTGCCCTAGTGAGGCGAGTTCCTCGAACGCGGCCTTCACGGCGGGCAACAAGACCGGATGCGTGTCGGTGGCCGCTGCCACGGCCGAAGCGAAGTCGAGGTCCTTGACCATGTACTTCGCCACGCCCGAGGGACTGTAGTCCTCCGCAATGATCCGGTCGCCGCGGCTTTCCAGGATGCGGCTCCCAGCGTATCCACCCCCAAGCAGGCGGAAGAGTTCGGTCAGATCGAGACCGCTCCGTTCGGCGAGTACGGCGGCCTCCCCGAGCGCCAGGATGGTCGACGCGACGATCATCTGGTTGCACGCCTTCGCCACCTGGCCCGAACCGAGGGGACCGAGATGAACCGGGTTGCCGCACGCGGAGAGCACCACCCGCGCGTCCGCGACATCACGTTCCTCACCACCGACCATGATCGACAGCGTGCCGGCTTCGGCACCTTCGACGCCGCCGGAGACCGGTGCGTCGACAACCCGCACGGCGTCGGCCGTGGTCCGGGCCAACCGCGTGCCCAGCTCCCTGACCCCGACGGGAGACGACGATGAAGCGATGATCAGCAGCAGGTCTTCGGGCTCGCTGGCGAGGATCCCGTCGGGACCGGCCAAGACCTCCTCGACTTGCGGGAGGTCCGGCAGCATCAGGAGGAGGACCCTCGTCGCGCCGGCGAGCGACCGAGGAGTGTCATGCCACTCAGCACCCGCGGCGACGAGATCGGAATAGCGGTCCCGGCTTCGCCCAGTGATGTGTAGGGGTCCGGCGCCGCTGTTGAGGATATTGACCGCCATCGGGCGACCCATCATGCCGAGGCCGATCACTCCCACGGGGACGCTCTCGTCGGCTGACATGTTCGACATGAGTTCGACCCTAAACTTAGGAACCGCCGATGAAAGGCAATCGCGATGGCACACCGTTCCGAGCGTCTGCGCGTGGTCGTCGCTACGCCGCTGGCCGAGCAGCACTGCGAGATGATCGAGCGTCTGGAGCCTCGCATCGACTTGATCCGCGATCAGTCGCTGTATCCCCCGATGCGCCATCCGGCTGACTTCTCCGGGGATCCGTCGTTTCGTCGAACCCCGACTCAGCAACAGGAGTTCGAGGACATGGTCGACTCGGCCGAGGCGCTCTACGGCATTCCCGATGTCGATCCCGACGCCTTGAGGCGAACCGCGGATGCGAATCCGGCACTCCGCTGGGTTCACACGATGGCGGCGGGCGGCGGCAGCCAGGTGAAGGGCGCCGGACTGAGCGAGGACCAGCTGAGCCGAATCGTCTTCACGACCTCGGCCGGCGTCCATGGCGGACCGCTGGCCGAATTCGCCGTCTTCGGCCTGTTGGCCGGCGCAAAGGAGCTAGGGCGCCTGATCGCCCAGCAACGCGACCGGCGCTGGACGGGCCGCTGGGAGATGGGCCAGGTTTCGGAGCTGACCGTCCTCGTCGTCGGGCTCGGCGGCATTGGTCAAGAGGTGGTGAAGAAACTGGCCGGGCTCGGTGCGACCGTCATCGGCACGAGCCGGCACGGCGCACCGGTTGATGGCGTTGACCGGCTGATCCAGGTGGACGACATCGTGTCGACGGTGCCCGAGGTGGACGCCATCGTGCTGACGCTGCCCGGCACGGCGGCAACGGAGAAGCTGATCGGGGCCGACGTCTTCGCGGCGGTCAAGCCGGGGACGATCCTGGTCAACGTCGGCAGAGGCACGGTGGTCGACGAGGACGCTCTGCTGCCGGCGCTACGCGACGGTCGCATCGGGTTCGCGGCCCTTGACGTGTTCGCGACCGAACCTCTGCCCGAAAGCAGTCCATTGTGGGCCGAGCCGAATGTTCTCGTCAGTCCCCATACCGCCGCCCTCAACTCGGCCGAGGACCGGCTGATCGCCGAACTGTTCGCTGCCAACGCGACTCGCTTGCTCGATGGAGGCGAACTCGTGAACGTGGTGGACACCGTTGACTTCTACTGATTGACCCGTGGATTCGACGCCCGATACCACCGGCCCTAGACGGGCATATTGCTGCCTTTTGAATCTTTCAGCCAACCTGCGAATCTCCGTGCGATACGCGGATAGCGTCTAGTCGTCGCCGTGGCCCGTCTGAATTTGGTAGCACCTGAGCTGGCATAGCCGGAGCCGGGCGTCTGAATCAAAGGAGATCAACGTGCCTGACGCTCCGTACACACCGCCGGTCCGCGAGGCAGACGATCCTGAATACGCGGCCAACCTTCGTCGGGCGACATTGGCGAGTACGGTCGGCAGCGCCCTCGAGTACTACGACTTCGCGCTCTACGGGCTGGCCTCGGCGCTGATCTTCTCGAAGTTGTTCTTCAGCAACCTCGACGAGGGATCCGCTCTTATCGCCAGCTTCGCCACGTTCGGGGTCGGGTTCGTGGCCCGCCCGCTCGGCGGCCTGTTCTTCGGCACGATCGGCGACAAGCTCGGTCGCAAATGGGTCCTCGTCGTCACGATCTTGCTGATGGGCGGCTCCTCTACCCTGGTTGGCGCGCTGCCCACCTTCGACACCATCGGCATCTGGGCGCCCATCCTGCTGGTCTTCCTCCGGCTGTGCCAGGGCTTCGGAGCGGGCGCCGAGCAGGCCGGATCAACGGTGCTGATGGCCGAGTATGCCCCGGTCGAGCGGCGCGGGTACTTCGCCGCGTTGCCGTTCATCGGCATCCAGGCCGGTACCCTGCTGGCCGCCATGGTGTTCGTGTATCTCGGCACGATCCCCAAGGACATTCTCCTCGGCTGGGTGTGGCGGATCCCGTTCCTCGCGTCAATCCTGCTGATCCTGGTCGCATTGTTCATCCGGATGAGGCTGCGGGAGAGTCCGACGTTCATCGTCTTGGAGAAGCACGAGCAGATTGCCGAGCACCCGCTGCGCGAGATCTTCGGGCACTCGCTGCCCAGCGTGCTCCGCGGCATCGGCCTGCGGATGGCAGAAAACGGTGGCTCGTACCTCTTCAACTCACTGGCCGTTGCGTACGCGACGGGCACGGTCATGGTCGACCGGTCGATCGGTCCGATCGCGGTTGCCGTCGGATCGCTGATCGGGATGGTTTCGGTGCCATTGGCGGGGCACATCTCGGATCGGGTCGGCCGGGTCCCGGTCTACCGCTTCGGCGCCGTCGTCCTGCTGCTACTCGCCTTTCCCGGCTGGTACCTGATCTCGTTGGGCCAGGCCTGGCTGGTCATCGTGGTGATCGCCGTGGCCATTGGTTTCGGCGTCAACACGATGCTCGGACCACAGTGCGCCCTGCTGCCCGAGATGTTCGGCAACAAGCACCGCTACCTCGGCGTCGCAGTCTCGCGTGAGTTCAGCGCAGTGATCGCCGGTGGGCTGGCCGGTGTGCTGGGCGCCGCGCTGATCAAATGGTTCGACGGCTCGTGGATGCCGCTCGGCGTCTATACCTTCGTCCTGGCGGCCATCACCTTGGCGACGACCTTCATCACGCCGGAAACCCGTGGTCGTGACCTGATCCGCGTTGAGGATGCCCTCGACGAGCTGAAGGCAGGAGGGGTGGCCGCACGATGAACCCCTTCGACCTGACCGGCACCACCGCACTGGTCAGTGGGTCCAGCCGAGGTATCGGGCGGGCCCTCGCCAAGGGCCTGCTCGAAGCGGGCAGCCGGGTGACCATCCACGGCCGCAACATCGACCAGGTGAAGACGACGGCGCTGGAGCTGGCCCAGGAGACCGGTGGTGAGACCGGGGTCAGCACGTTCGATGTCACCGATCAGGACGCCGTCGACCGCGGAATCGCCGACATCGAGCAGGAGTGGGGAACGCTTGACATCCTGGTCAACAACGCCGGCATTCAGCGCCGTGCCCCGTTCACCGAGTTCACGCTGCAGGACTGGAATGACCTCGTTGCCACCAATTTGACCAGCGCGTTCCTGGTCAGCCAGCGCGTGGCCCGCGGCATGGTCCAACGGGGCAGCGGCAAGATCATCAACATCGGATCGGTGCAGAGCCAGCTGGCCCGGCCCGGCATCGCGCCCTACAGCGCAACCAAAGGTGGGATCGTCATGCTGACCAAGGGGCTGTGCGCCGACCTTGGTCCGCACGGGATCCAGACCAACGCCTTGTCCCCGGGCTACTTCGAGACCGAACTCACGCGTGCCCTCGTCGAGGACGAACAGTTCACCCAGTGGGTGACCACCCGCACCCCCGCCGGCCGCTGGGGCAAGGTCGAAGACCTCGTCGGGGCGCTGGTGTTCCTGGCCTCACCGGCGTCGAACTTCGTCAACGGACAGGTCCTGTTCGTCGACGGCGGCATGACGGCGGTGGTCTGAGCATGCGTATCGCCCGCCTCAAGACCACCGACGGTGCCCGCCACGCGATCTGGATGGATGATGCCTGGGCGGTCGTCGAGGACGGATTCGCGGACCCACCGATCCGCACCGGAGTAACCGTTGCGGCCGACGACGCCCGACTGCTGGCTCCGTGCGAGCCGCAGGTGCTGGTGGGTATCGCGCACAACAAGACCAACAACAATCACCTCCTTCCCATCCAGGCCTGGCACAAGTCCGTACGCAGCATCGTCGGACCGGGCGATGCCATCCACGCCCGACGAGACGTGGGCACCGTCAACGTCGAGGGCGAACTAGCCGTCGTCATCGGCCGCGACACCGAGGGGCTGACCCTGGACACCGCCTTCGACTACGTGTTCGGCTACACGGTGGTCAACGACGTGACCAACGTCGACCGCACCGTCGTTGACGAAAAGATCTTCGAGGGCAAGGGCGGACACGGCTACACGCCGTTGGGCCCCTGGATCGAGACTCAGCTCGACGACCCGGAGAACGTGGCCACGACCGTCAGCGTCAACGGCGAGGTGGCGGCGAGGTCCGGCAGCTTCAACCTCCCCTCGACCGTCGCGGAAAGCATCGTCTACGTCGCTTCGTGGATCCCTCTCGGTCCCGGGGATGTGATCATGAGCGGCGCACCCAACACGTTTGTCGCGGTCACTCCGGGCGACACGGTGGAGATCACCCTCGACGGCATCGGCTCCCTCACCAACCGGGTCGTCTGAGACCGGTCGCCAGACAGGAAACTATGACTCACAGCCATATCGGTCTTGGCCTCGTTGAACGCATTTCCTCGAAGGAGACGCACTCATGAAGGCTCTCGTGGTTCACGGGGCTGGCGATCTGCGATTCGATGAGCTGCCCGCCCAGGCGCCCGAACCCGGGCAGGTCCTGGTGCGCAATACCCATGGCGGCATCTGCGGATCGGATCTGCACTACTACAAGCACGGCGCCGTAGGGGCGTTCCGCCTGCAGGAACCATTGGTGCTCGGTCACGAGGTTGTCGGGCGGATCGAGAACGACCCGTCCGGTGCCCTCGCCACCGGAACCCCGGTGGCCATCCACCCGGCCACCCCCTGCGGAAACTGCCCCGAATGCCTCGCCGGGGTCCGCAACGTGTGTCGCAATGCCCGCTACTTCGGGTCCGCGGCCAGCTTGCCCCACACCCAGGGCGGCTTCTCCGAATACATGATCGTCCGGCAGGACCAGATCCGGATGCTGCCGGACACTCTCCCGCTGTCCAGGGCTGTGTTGGCCGAACCGCTGGCAGTTGGCCTGCACGCGCTGAACCGGGCCGGCGGGGTCGCCGGCGCCAAGGTACTCGTCGGCGGATCCGGGCCGATCGGCATCCTCGCCGCCGGCGCAGCCAAAGCGGCCGGCGCCGCGGAAGTCTGGACCACTGACATCCTCGATCACCCTTTGGAGATCGCCATGAACGTCGGCGTTGACCGCACCGTCCGGATCGGCTCCGACACCCTGCCCGATCAATACTTCGACGTGGCTATCGAGGCATCCGGCGCCTCAGTGGCCGTCGGCGCCACCCTCGCCGCAGTCCGACGCCGCGGAGTCATGGTGCAGTTGGGGATGTTCCCACCCGGACCCCGACCTGCTGAGTCTGTCCGCCCTGGTGGCCAAGGAAATCGACTACCGCGGCGCCTTCCGGTTCGATACCGAATTCGACGAGGCGATCGCGCTGCTCGCCGGTTCCACCGCTCTGGACCCGGTGATCACCCACAGCTTCGACCTCGTCGACGCCGTAGCCGCGATGGACGTGTCAGCCGAGCCTGCCATCTCGGGAAAAGTCGTGCTGCGACTGTCCGACGACGGTCAGTAATCCCAGACGGCCGGCACGCCACGAAAGGCGTTGCCGGTGACCGCGACGTGGCAGACGGACGGGAACGGGAGGTGCGTGGCCACCAGCGCTTCGCGGGTCGACGCCAGCTCCTCCAAGAGACGGATCCGGACGCGGGCCGCCTCCTCGGGGTCGTGTTCGAAGCCGTTGAACCAGTCGGGGTGTTCGAACGCGACCTGGAACACGGCGTCGCCGGCGAACGTCAGCCGGTCGCTGCCGGACGCCAAGCGGACCACGCTGTGACCGGGGGTGTGCCCGCCGGTGCGACAAACGGCCACCCCGGGCGCCACCTCGTACTCCGTCTCGAACGGCCGCAGCCGGGTGCGGTACTCGTCCAGGAACCGCGTGGCGGCCGACCGAAGCGCGGCCGGGACCCCTTCCGGCATCTTGGTGTGGGAGAAATCGGGCGACTCCCAGAACTCGGCCTCGCGGGCGGCCACGTGGACCCGCAGGTCCGGCCGCAGCCGGCTCCCCAGCCCGTCGCCGAGCAGCCCGCCGATGTGGTCCATGTGCATGTGGGTGAGCACTACGTCGGTCACGGATGCGGCGTCGACGCCGGCGGCCTCCAGTCGCAGGGCCAACCGCCCGGCAGTTGGGAAGTCCGGGAACTCCCCCCCTAGCCCAGCGTCGATGAGGATCGTCTGGTCGCCGCTACGCACCACGGCGACGTTCAGCGGCCACTCGAGCACCTCCGGCGGCAGGAACATGTCATCGAGCCAGGACGCCAGGTCGGCCGAGTCCGCGTTGTAGGCGATCGTCTTGCCTGTGATCGGTAGCACCCCATCGCTGATCACCAGCACCTCGATGTCACCGACCTGCAGCGCGTAGCGCGACGGAACCAACTCGTCGAGACCCGACCCGCCGAGCTGTGAAATGTTGTCCAAGCTCATGATTTCTCTCCTCGATTCTCGAAATGCTGCACGACCGCCACCGACGATCGGTGGGCGTCGCCTGTACTTTTGTGCTCCGGTCTTCTTCGGAAGACGACTTGGTTTTGGCGGCCAACCGGCCTCGCCCGCGACCCTGCGAACGTCAGCGCCTCGGCGGCTGCATCTTCTGGGCCGGCGCGGCTATGTGGCCGTTCGCCCAGTCGAGCGCGTAGTCGGCCACCGCTTCCCAGCCGGGCGCGCCGGCAGTGAAGTGGGGGCGTCCCGCGAACTCCTTGTACTCCACGACCGCCTTCGACTTGCCGAGCCGCGTTGCGGCCTCCCGCTCACCGAGGCCGGCACCGTGTGGTCCTTTTCGTTGCCGAGCACGAGCAGCGGCGCGCGGTCATCCTTGTGGACGTCGACCTTGGTGACGGCGCGCGGATTGAAGTTGGCGAACCCGGCCTGGAAGAGGACCCGCCCGGGACCGGGAACGTAGTAGCGGTCGTAGGCGGCTCTGGCGTCCGCGTCGTTCATGGTGTTGGTGAACCTGAAGTGGAACTGTTTGGGCGTCAGCGGCACGGTCTTCTTGCTGTTCGCCGGGTTGCGCAGCGCCGGCCAGACCGTGCGAATCTGCGCCGGCGGCAGGCGCAGCACACCTTTAATCTGCGCGGGCGAGATGGCGACCGCTGCCGCACCGAGGCCGCGGTCGAGCAGCAGTTCGGTTATCAGGCCGCCGAAGGAGTGCCCCATGATCACCGGCGGGGTGTCGAGGCCGCGGATGATGGAGTCGTAGTGATCGACGACCTCGGTGATGCCGAGACCGTTCATGACGGACGGGTCGCGACGGAGGGCCTCGACCTCGCGTTCCATGCCGGGCCAAGCCGGGGCGAGGACCTCGTGCCCGCGCTGCTCGTAACGCGCCTTCCAACCCTCCCAGCTGCGTGGGGTGAGCCACAGGCCGTGGATGAGGACGATGGGTGAATTCATGCTCGGACTCCTTCCAGGTGGTGCGGGAACCCTTGCCGGTCCAGGTCGCACTGGATGAGAATCGCGCGTCAACACGGTCCCTCGCACCCTTGACAGCTCGTAGTCCGTGCCCTGGTGTGCGTAGTTTCGACGTTCTGAGTGGCGACGTGGCGCGGCATCGGGATGAGTTCTCGGCCGACCATCCGTTCTGGGCGTCAGGAACCAGTCACAACCACGAAAGGCTCATGATGAGAATCGTTGTCATCGGAGGAACCGGGCTCATTGGCTCAAAATTGGTCAACGCCTTGACCGAACGCGGTCACGACGCCATCGCCGCGGCGCCATCGACCGGGGTAAACACCCTCACGGGCGAGGGCCTGCCTGAGGTTCTCGCAGGCGGGTCAGTGGTCGTCGACGTGTCGAACTCCCCGACGCTCGATGACGCGGCGATCGACTTCTTCCGCACGGCGACCACAAACCTGCTCACGGCCGAGAAGGATGCCGGGGTTGGCCACCATGTCGCGCTGTCAGTGGTGGGTACCGATCAACTGGCCAAACAGAGCGGGTACTTTCAGGCCAAGCTCCTGCAGGAGAAGCTCATCAGCGACGGTCCCATCCCCTACTCCATCGTGCACGCGACGCAGTTCTTCGAGTTCGTCAAGACCCTCGCCGATTCCGCTACCGTCGGCGACACGGTGCACATGCCACCCGCCTATTTCCAGCCCATGGCCGCTGCCGACGTCGCGGAAGGGCTCGCTATCGCAGCGGTCGGCGATCCGGTGAACGGCATCTCCGAAATCGCTGGGCCACAGGCGTTTCTACTTCCCGACCTCATCAGGACCGCGCTGACAGCCCGCGGAGATTCCCGTGAGGTCGTTGCCGATCCCGCCGCACGGTACTGGGGCATCGAACTCGAAGAGCGCACCCTCGTTCCCGGTGACGGCGCGACTCTCTTCGATACCCGGTTCGAGGACTGGATTCTCGAAACGGCTGCCAAGGCTTAACCGCAGTCCTTCGGCACCCCGTAGTCCGCTACGGACTATCGACCACGAACTTCCAAGGGTTCGCTCGCGGGCCGCGACGTTCAAGCTGAATGCATGGACGTTTACGAAGCAGTGACGAGCCGACGGGCGGTACGTGGATTCACCGACGAACCTGTTTCCAGGGAGGTGCTCGAGCGCGTGTTGTCCGCCGCCGCCTGGGCGCCGTCGGGATCGAACGTCCAGCCGTGGCATATCTACGTGGTGACAGGCGCGCCGCTGGCGCAGCTCAAGAAGCTCGCCACCGAGCGTGTTGCCGCGGGCGAGGGCTGGGACCAGCGGGAGTACGTGATGTATCCGGCCGAAATGAAATCGCCGTACGGTGACCGCCGATCAGCGTTCGGCAAGGAGCGCTACAGCGTGCTCGGCATTGTGCGTGAGGACTGGGAGGCGCGGATGAGGGCCGCCATCGCGAACTGGGATTGCTTCGGCGCACCCGCCGCCCTGTTCTGCTACATCGACCGCGACCTGGGCCTGCCCCAATGGTCCGACCTCGGCATGTATCTACAGACCGTCATGCTGCTGCTCCGCGCCGAAGGCCTGCACAGTTGCCCGCAGATGGCATGGTCGCAGGTTCGCAAGACCGTCAACGAGATCGTGTCACCCCCGGACGAACTGATGCTGTTCTGCGGCATGTCGATCGGGTATGAGGATCCGACGGTGAACTACATCCGCACCGGCCGGGCTGCGCTCGACGAGACCGTCACGTTTGTCGAGGGTTAGCGCTGGTGATCGCCATGATCAAGATCGGCGTAGGCGGGTTTCGTTCACAGCGAACCGGTACGGTTCTGTCTGCAATCAGACGCGGTGCAGCCGATGTCGAGCCAGGGTCGTGGGACGCTTCGGGGTCTTGTCTCGATAGTCCGGTCTGGCAGCTGCGAAGTGCTGGTGCTTCGTGGAGATTCCGTTCTCGATCGTGCGCGCGACGCAGTTCTTCGAGTTCGTGGGGCGCATCGCCGATTCTGCGACCGACGGCGACACCGTGCGGATCTCGTCCGCTCCCATCCAACCGATGGCGGCCGATGACGTCGCAACCGCTGTCGCCCGCACCACGGTCGGTCAGCCAGTCGGCGGCATCCTCGAAGTCGCAGGCCCCGACCGGCACCCACTCGACGACCTCGTCCGTGCACGACTCGGTGCGAGCAACGACACCCGTCGCGTCGTCACCGATCCACAGTCGCGCTACTTCGGCGTCGTGCTCGACGACCACACGCTGGTGCCCGGCCCCGACGCGACGGTGTTCCCGACGCGCTTCGAGGAATGGCTGCTCGACAACGCGCTCGTCCCGGCCCGGTAGCACGCCCGCGCAACGCATTCGAGGAGATCGACCATGACCATCACCTCGGTACGCAGCATGTCCGGGTCGGACGCCGACCTCGCGACGCGCTTCGCCCGCGAAGTGGAGCCCCTCTTCGATGTCCTGATGCGTGGAGCTCGCCGGCTGACACGCAGCAATGCAGACGCCGAAGATCTGTTGCAAGACACACTTCTGCACGCATACATGGGCTTTCACACGTTCCAGCAGAACAGCAACATCAAGGCGTGGCTCTTCCGGATCCTCTACAACCGGTGGGTCAGCACGTACCGCTCCAAACAGAGCCGCCCATTGGAAGTCTTGACCGACGAGATCACCGAGCGCGATCCCGCCGTCAGTGCAGAAGCGGAAGTGCTGGATGCGTTGCCGGACAACGACATCAAGGCGGCAATGGACGCGCTGCCCGAGGGCTTCCGAACAGCGGTGTACTACGCCGACGTCCAGGGATATACGTATGCGGAAACCGCTGCGATTCTGAACATCCCGCACGGGACCGTCATGTCGCGGGCGTCACGCGGCAGGAAGCGGCTGCGTATCGCGTTGGACGTCGCCTAAACCTGAAAACCCAACGAAGGAGGAATGACCGATGTCGAAGCAATATGACCCTGCATGGGAGCACGCGTTGACGGTTGTGCAGGAAGTGCAGCCACCGTCCATCCCGGCGGGCGCACACGCCATGACCGTTGTCATCGACTACCCACCCGGCAGCGCAGGCGCGCCACCGCACCGGCATCCGAGCGGTCCAGCCTTCGGCTACATGCTCGAAGGCGAGATGCTGTTCGAGCTGGAAGGCGAGCCACCACGAGTCATCCGCGCCGGAGAGGCGTTCTGGGAACCCGGCGGCGACGTCATCCACTACTCGGACGGCAACAACCGTGACGACACGAGGTGCCGCTTCACCGTCACGATGCTCTGCGTTCCCGGTCAGCCGATGCTCGTTCTCGTCGACGAAGAGGAACTGGCGGCGCGCGCGTACCTGCGCGTAGCTGCCGAGTCCGGCACGTCCGCATAGGCAAAGCATCACCGCTTGTCTACCGCTCGAATGTAATGCGGAGGGTGTGTCCGGGAAACCCAAAGACTCACCAGCGTAGAAACCGCGCGGAAGCGGTTGCGCAGCAGCGCAATTCGACTTCACTCGACAGCATTCTGCGTGGATGCTGGATCTTTGTCGGAGCGGCACGTTGAGGTTCAACCATATGAGCGAACGGGTTGCGTCGATCATGACGTCTGGCGTGGACCGGCGTACTAATCTCGATTTGGGACGGGCGGCAGAGCGGTCGCGCCTTCGATTGGCCGCAATGGTTCCGGTTGACGCTACCGTCAGTTCGTCCCAGTGTCCGCGCGGTCACCCTGCAGGTGGCCGTTCCACTACATCCCAGCCCGGATGTCGAGGGGGGTCCCACCAATGCGAAGACGTGCATTCCTGGCAAGCGGTGCCACAGCAGTGGCATCGGTTTCGGCGCTCGCGTCGTGCGCGCACACATCGCCTCCGACTTCACCCCCGAGTGATCAGCCGCTGCCCCCCGAGGATCTGGACGGTGCAGTGGCGAAGGTACGGGCCCAATACGTCGCCCAGTTCGATGCCGACTACGTCGACAATGTCGTCCTCCCAAGTTTCCTAAACAGCGTTTTCGACGGCGAGCGTCCCGTGTTACCGATGATCGACGTTGCACTCACGAAGGAAAACGCGCTGCCCTACGACATGTGGGGCCTGCTGAGTATGAGTTGGAAACCCGCTCCCGACGACGGTGTCACGGTCTTCCTCCAGGGACTGGACAAACGCGGACCCGACAATCGCCGTAAGCGGATCTACATGTCGGCCGTGACGCCCGATCTGTACCAAGGCATGTACCAGACCAAGATCGTTGGGTTCTTCGACCAACTGTTCAGTGACCAGAACGCCAGTAAGCCGTTGATGCGGATCTACCTGGACACGTTCTGGGATCTCTACTGGGACCTGCATCTCGGGGTCAAAGGCCAAGACATTCCCCAACAAGTCCGGCAGATCGGCGAGAATTTCAACACCGTCCTGGCCTACCGCGACCCCACCCAGAAGATCGTCTACGACAACTACATGGCCGTCCGGAAGAACCTCGACTTCCTGAAGTCCTGGATCGACGACCGGCTAAAAGACATCCAATCCGGCAAGACCCCCGAACCCGAGAAGACCTTCGCCTGGTACTGGCTCAAGAACGGCGAGGAAAGCGAATACTTCAACCACAAGGACGTCGTCTTCGAGTGCTTCCACAACTTCGTGGCCTTCAGCCAATGGGGTAACACCCTGTACAACATCATGGCCAAACTGGGCCGAGACACCGGCGACGGTCAGGCCAAGGACTGGTTCACCAGGACCATGGCCGCTGACTACGACAACGCCAGCGGCTCAGCCTTTCCCCCGCTCGAACGCTTCGTCATGGAACTTTTCCGCACCATCTCGCCAAACGCGGGAAGCATCTCTGCGATGACGGAGACCCGGCCGCCGGCCTTCGAGCGACACGGCTTCATCGTCAGCCCGCACACCTCCACCAGCCACAACCCCGTGCAATGGCCAAACCCCGATGACTTCGACCCGTCTCGGTACGAACATGCGCCCACCAGCCAAGACATCGACGAAGCACGTATTCACCAGATGGGCCTGGCAAAGTGCCCGTTCGACCAAACGTCATTCGACGTCAAGGACGGACGCAAGACTGCGCTGCGCAACAGCGGTTTCGGCACCGTGTTCGCCGTCGCCGACGACCGTCCGCTGCCCGTGTGCGACTACGCCGGCTTCGCGCCCTTCGGGTTCGGCTACCGGCGCTGCCCCGGTGAACGAGCTCACCATCATGGCCTTCGAGGATCTGATCCGAAAAGTTGCGAAGGAGCGGCTTCAGTTCGTCAAGGTCGCCGGAGCCAACCCAGAGAAGGTGCCGCTCGGCCCCGGCACCCAGGCGGGAATGGTGCCGATCGGTCCCACCACCGTCATCAACGACGACATCGGATTCACCCGCCCCTCCTAGAACACCGCCTTGACTCGCCGTCGACGGGCGCGGGCCAAGAGGCACAGGCAAGGTCACAACGACGGCGCCATCGTCCGTCGCAATGGCGCCGCGCCGCTACCAGCGTGGTCATCGAACAAGCAACGGCATCGGTTGTCGCGCAACGGGAATCGGCAACTCAACAAGGCAGTACGAGATCCGTCCTACCAGACGGGCACGGAACTATCCAGTCAGAATGGCGACTCTGATCCCATTGGACATGCGTTCTGGTATAACAATTTTCGGGACTTCATCGAGGAGGCGCGGTATGCGTAGTACCCGTTTGGTTGCGCCGCTCGTGGCTGCGGCCGTTATCGCTGTGGGGATCTCGACAAGCACCGCCTGGGCGGGCGGGCCGGGTGGCGCTATCGAGGACTCAACTGACATCTCCGTTGCAGTCGGTACCGGTGTGTTCGTTGATGGCCTGGTGGGTTTCAAAGCGAGCGGCGCCACCAATGAAGAAGCCTCGGCGCAGGTGATCGCGCAGTGCCAGAGCGCAGGTGGTCAAGAGTGCACCAGCGATGAGGTGACCAACGATAATCTCTGCATCGTGTCCGTTGGTGACGACAGCAACGAGATCGTGGCCGGCGGTGCCGGAGTGACTGTCGAAGCGGCCCGTGACGATGCGTTCCAGCGGGCGGCGGCCAACGGTACGCCCCTCGGTCCGACCGCCACCATTGCCATATCGGATTGTCACTGATGGGTGAGCGGATGTCAGGGCGTGCAGCGAATGACCATTGTGGTACCGGCCTGGTAGCCCAAGAGGTGAAAGACATATGACAAATCGACGCAAGTCAGCACTGTTGATGGTGAGTTTGGCGGTAGTGGCGGGCGTTTCCGCGCCTGCCGCCGATGCTCTACCCAGCTGCCAGGACTCGGGCTCCACGTCCACCTGCCGAACCAACGGCAGCGTGTCGATCAAGGCTAGTCCCGGAACAGTGGCGGCCCCCGCGAACCAGCCTGTGATTCGGTGGGGGCGCCGCCGCTAGTACCCACTCTCAGTGAGTGGCCGCGTGTACCTCACGCGGGCACGCTGTGCGTACGGGGTCGTGCGCAACTGCCAGCGCCTTTTGTTCGTTCTCAGCGCGCTTAGAGGAGTCAACTGCTGCGCTTCACAGCCGCCTGCCGCTGGCGGTGCCCGTCCTCTTCGAACTATTCGTGAAGCGCGAACGGCCGCAACAGGTGTCGTACCGGATCTTGCCCAATCTCGTCGAATTCCGCGTCGGGCGAAAACTGGTGGTCGCACGCACGGGGCGGCGGGCGAGGGTTTTCAGTAGCGATCGAGCTCGATCAACCGCTCGTCGCTGATCCCGAAGTGATGCGCGATCTCGTGGAGCACAACGTGCCTGACCTCGCGGCGTAGCCGATCCACGTCGCCGGCAGCGAGTCGCGTGATCGGCCCGCCGAAGATGCTGATCTTGTCGGGAAGCACTCCGCTGTACGTGCTGGTCCTTCGCGGCAGCGGTACGCCGCGGTACAGGCCGAGCAGCGGTTGCCCGGCGGGAGGCTCGTCCTCGACGACGATCTCGACGTTGCTCATCGCCGCACGAAGCTCGGCAGGCAGGGAGCTCAGCGCGTCGTCGATCGCCTCTTCGAACGGATCATTGAGCCCCGGCATCGCACGCGCATCCATCTCCGCAATGGTGCCAGAATCCCTACTGGGATGGAGGTCGCGCGCTCCTGCGTGAAATGCGCAAGCTACGTCGCGACTACGGGGAGCGCTCGGGCGTCGTGTTTCTTGACAGGGCCAAACCTCTTGTTGTCCGTGCTGCAGGCAGCTACCCGCCGTCCTTTCAACGCACCAGCTTCTTTGTCCCAAGGCCTTTGCACCAGGCCCGCACGCAAAATGCCCCGAGTGTTCGGGGCATTTCGCGGCTATGACGTGTGTGACTAGTGCGTACTGGCCGCAGGACGCACGATGATCTCGTTGACGTCCACTTCGGGTGGCTGTCCGATGGCGAAGGCGATGGCATCGGCGATCGCCGAGGCGGGAATGGCAACGGCCCGGTATTCACGCATGGCGTCGCGAGCCCCTGCATCCGAGATCGATTCGGCGAGTTCGGATTCGGTGACCCCCGGCGAGATGACGCTGACTCTGATGTCACCGGCTTGCTCCTTGCGCAGCCCCTCGGAGATCGCCCAGACCGCGAACTTGGTGGCGCAGTACACCGCCGCGGTCGGTTCCACCTCGTGGGCGCCGATGCTCGCGAGATTCACGATGTGCCCGGCTCCCTGGGCCCGCATTACCGGCAGTGGCGGCGCTGATGCCGTGGAGCACGCCGCGGATGTTCACGTCGATCATCCGGTTCCACTCGTCGACCTTGTCTTCCTTCAGGACCGACAGCGGCATGACGCCGGCGTTGTTGATCAAGACGTCCACCGCTCGTAGGTTTCGGTGGCCGCCGTGACGAACTGTTTGACGTCAGCGGCGTCGGTGACATCGAGCCGGCGAAACGCTGCCGTTCCGCCGGAGGCCTCGATGCGCGCGACCAAGGCCTCGAGTCGTTCGGTGCGTCGCGCACCGAGGAACAGCCGGTGACCATCGTCGGCGAGGCGGAGGGCGGTGGCTTCACCGATCCCACTGCTAGCGCCGGTGATCAGGACCGTCTTCGGGTTCCTACTCATGAGGACTTCCTCTCGTCAGACCGCTTGCGTGGTGGGCAGGATGGTGATCTCGGTGAGGTTGACGTGGCGGGGCACCGAAGCAATGAAGGCGACGGTCTCGGTCACGTCGGCCGCAGTGAGCACGTCGATGTCGTTGATGAGGTCTGCCAGGGGATGACAGTGGACATCTCTTCGCACCTTTCGTGATTGTTCGATGTGTGCATCCGAGACAACAACGGCGGAGAGCGCTGATGTGGGGTCAAACTGGCCCGGCTTATCGGGGGACAGATGGGCCACCCTGACGCGCGCGACGGTGAGGCCGATGAAGGGCAGACTGATTGCCATGACCGACCGAAAGGCGTCCGACCTGGCTGAGTTCCTCAGTGCTCGTCGCGCCCGACTGACCCCGCAGGACGCGGGGCTGGCCGGCCATTCGTCGCGTCGGAGGGTCCCGGGTCTGCGGCGCGAGGAGTTGGCCAGGCTCGCCGGCGTCAGCGTCGACTACTACACCCGCCTGGAGCAGGGCCGCAGCCGCAGCGCGTCCACCGACGTGCTCGACGCGTTGGCCGCCGCGCTGCAACTCAACGATGCCGAACGGCAACATCTGCACCTGCTGGCCAAGCCGGAACCTGCGCAACGGAAACGGCGGTCCCGGCCCCAGACAGTGGATCCGGCGACGCTGCGACTGCTGGAGCTCTTCGACCAGGTGTCGTCGCCGGCCTTCGTGCTCGGCCGGCGCCTCGACGTGCTGGCGCACAACCGGCTGGCCGGAGCGTTGATCACCGAGTTTCGGGAACTTCCCGCACCGCTGCGTAATCAGGCCCGGTTCGTCTTCTTCGACCCGCACGCCCGCGAGCTCTACGCGGACTGGAACGAGGTGGCCGCTGACACCGTCGCCATGTTGCGCCTGGATGCGGGGCGCTACCCCGACGACGAGAAGCTCTCGGCGCTGGTCGGCGAATTGTCCATCCGGTCGGTGGAGTTTCGGTCCTGGTGGTCCAAACACAACGTGGAGCGTCGGACCACGGGAACCAAGTCCTACCACCATCCGCTCGTCGGCGATCTCACCGTTAAGTACCAGGCGCTCAACCCATCTGGCGACCTGGACCAGGTGCTGTTCGTCTACACCACCGAACCCGGTTCGGCCGACGAAACCTCGCTGCGGCTCTTGGCGAATTGGCATGAGGGTGAACGACATGAGTCGACCGTCGAACGCTGAAACCGATGCGCGCTCAAGTCACACAGCCGGTAGTTGTCCGAGCTGTTGGAGCACGGAGTACAGGTTCGCCACCCCCCAGTGGTCGGTGATCTTTCCATTGCGTACTCGCATGGCATCGACCGTCTCGAATTGAATGGCCTTGCCGGTCGGGGCGATGCCGAGGAACTCGCCCAGGTGAGTGCCGTGGTAGGTCTTGAAGGTGGTGACGACGTCACCTTCGCTGGTTTGCCAATGGATTTCGGGCCGAAAGTCGGGAAACGCGTCGCGCAGTCGCTTGTAGAGGACGAGAACGCCGGCTTTGTCCGGAGTGGTGCCGGGCTGGGGGGTGTGGTCGACGAAGTCATCGGCGAAGAGTTCGTCGAACAGGCCGAAATCTCCTTGGCCCTGCACTTGTTCGGTGTTTCGGCGGACCACCGCTTTGACGGCTTCGCCGTTTGGTGAGGTCGTCACGTCGGGTTCATCTGGGTGGGGCACGTGCTGCCTGCCTTTCTTTCGACATTGATGGGGACCACACCCCTGCTAGCTTGGGTGTTGTGGCGAGAAGGGCTGGGCGGCTCACTAGGCGTGAAGCGCGGATCTGGCAGTCCTACCGAGATGTGCGGCGAGAACTGCAGGGCGCGTTCCATTCTTCGCGCACCGGCCGTCGCGGGCGGTTCGGCTTTCGACTCGCGGTCGCGAGACAGTCGATTTCGTGTCGGTGGCGCCCGTCAGAACAGAGTCAACTGCAGTTCGCGATCTTGAGCGTCTGCTTCTTGCCGCGTCGCAGGCGCGGCCGGCTCACGCCGGGCCAGTGGCCACCGCGACGGCCACCAGTTCGCCCGGCCGATCATGACGGCTAGCGCGGGCACCAAGACCGTGCGCACCAGGAAGGTGTCCAGCATCAAGCCCGCCGCCATGATGAAACCGGCCTGGACCATCGTTGCGACGCTGCCGAAGACCAGACCGAACATCGACGCGGCGAAGATGACGCCCGCCGAGGTGATTACGCCGCCGGTCGAGGCGACCGTACGGATGACACCGGACCGGATACCGGACGCAGACTCCTCACGAAGCCGGGAGATGAGGAGCATGTTGTAATCCGCTCCCACTGCCACCAAAACGATGAAGGCCAGTCCGGGAACGCTCCACGACAGTTCCTGCCGCAAGACGAACTGGAACACGATGACGCCGATGCCCACCGCCGACAGGTACGAAATAAGCACGGAACCGATCAGATAAAGCGGCGCAACGATTGCGCGCAGCAATGCGACCAGGATGAAGAACACCACCATGACAGTGATGAGGATGATGAGCCGGATGTCGTGGTTGTAGTAGTCGCGCAGATCCCGAAGGGTCGCCGTGAACCCACCCATCGATATCGAGGCGTCCGCCAGCTCGGTATTCGGTTGGGCCCCCCGCGCGGTATTGGTGATGTCATCGACCTGATCCATCGCGCCGGTGCTGAACGGGCTGAGTTTGGTTTGCACCAGGTACCGGACTGAATGCCCGTCGGGTGAGACGAATGCGCTGGCGGCCTTCTTTATGTCGTCCTGGTTCATGAACTGTTCGGGGATGTAGAACCCCGACATCGACGGTGTGGACGCGTTGTCCTTCATTCCCAGCAGGAAACCTGAGGCGGTGTCAAGGCCCGTTCGAATCTGCCTGGTTTGATCGACCAGCAGTTGCACGCCGTCGGCCAGTCGTCGGCTGCCGTTGGCCAGAGAATCGGCGCCCTGCTGCAAGGTGGTCAGGCGGCCCTGAACACCGCCCGGACTGTCAAGGCCAGACGAACGCAGGGCTTTGTTGGCGGTGTTGAGCGCCGCCCTCAGGCCGGACGCCGTCGAATCCAGCGTTGCGCTGTCCTGAGTTGACTGGAGCTGTCTGGCGAGAGCGACGATGCTGTCGAGGGTCCCGTCGTTGCGCGCCGCGATAAGCCGATGCAGCTGCAGACGCGCGCCGCTGCACGAGGGGTCGGTGTTACAGGTCGGGCTGGTGTCCAAAGCGCCGACGACCGGAGCGGCCCATTCGAAGGCATCCCCTGCGCTCGCGAGGTTCACGCCCATGGCATCGCCAAGTGCGCGCATGTTGGCGGCGAGCTTGGCCGCGGTGTCGAACTGTTTGAGCGTCTTGTCGCCGCCGAACTGGCTCTGTAGATAGGAGAGGGCGTCGACCAGTCCGCGGACGCCCGACATAGTCTGGCTGACCTCCGTGCGCACTTGGCCGAGGCTGTCGGCGAGGGTATGGGCGCCGTCCGTGAGCATGTTGAGGTCGTCGTTGTGGTCGGTGATCATCTGGGACGCGTCGCCGAGCTTGCTACCGACCTCGCCTGCCTGATACGACAACTTCGCTTGCTCCAGCGACTCACCGGTGGGCCGGGTGATACCGCGGACCATCTCTATGCCGGGCAGTTGGCTCACGCGTTGCGCCATCTGCTCTAGATCGGCGAGGGCTTTCGGAGTGCGCAGATCGTGCGGCGACGTGATGAACAGGTACTGAGGAATTGTCGAGTTGAGCGAGAAGTGTTGCTCCACAGCTGCGTATCCGCGATTGCTCTCGGAGGCGGCCGGCAGGTTCTTGCGATCGTCATAGTTGAAGTGCCCGAGCGTCCCGCAGCTGGCGAGGATCACCAGCACCAACAGGCTGGCAACCAGGTGTCCCTTCGGCCGGCGCACGATGCGAATTCCCGAACGCCGCCAGAAACGAGTCGTCAGGTCACGGCGCGGCGCGATCCACCCGCGTCGCCCCGCCAGCACCATGACGGCCGGAAGCATCGTCACCGCGGCGACGAACGCCACAGCTACCGAAACCGCCAGAGCCGGACCGATGGTCGCGAACAATCCCAACCGCGTGAAAACCATCCCCAGGAAGGTCACGACAACGGTGCCAGCGGAGGCGGCGGTCACCTTGCCTACGGACGTCAACGCCTTCAACACGGCTTGATCCGACTCCACACCGAGACGCAAGTAGTCGTGATACCGGCTGATGAGAAAAACGGCGTAGTCCGTCCCCGCGCCTGCCACCAACGCCGTCATGAAAGCGATGGCCTGACTGGAAATGCCCAGCCCGAGTTGCGCCAGTCCAGACACGATTCCCTGCGCGGTGACCAGACTCAAGCCGATCGTGATCAACGGCAGCAACATGGTTACCGGGTTTCGGTAAATGATCAGCAGGATGCCGAGCACCATGATGACGGTCGCGATCTCGACCATCTGCACATCTCGCTCGCCGACGACGGTGAGATCGGCGATCGTGCCCGCGGGACCGGTTAGGTAGGGGGTCAGCGAGCTTCCCGCGGTGGTCTGCCGGACGAGATCAGCCACCTGTGTGTACGAATCGAAGGCCTGGGGGGAGCCCAACGCGCCCGCGAGGCCGATGGGTAACACCCAGGCTTTGTTGTCCTTGCTGGTCACGATCTCGCGCAGGGGCGCGGCGTTGATGAAATCCTGCACCATAACGACGTTTTGAGTGTCCTGACGCAACTTGGTGACAAGTGTGCGATAGACGTCTTCGTCTCCCGGCCCCAAGCCCTTCTCGTTGGTCAGAACACCCAGCAGGATGTTCTGTGAGCCCGACTCGTGAAACGCTTCAGTCATCTGCTGAGTCGTGAGTGTCACCGGAGCGTTGGCCGGCAGAAGGTCGACCGGACGTTCGCGAGCCATCTGCGTCAAGCCCGGGAACGTCACGGCAAGCACACCAGCGAGCACGATCCAGAATCCGATGATGACGACGGGCCGGCGCACCACGAAATCGCCGAGCCGTTGGAACACCCCGCCGGTCTGCGTCGGTGTCACATCAGTCTGCGTTGACACCCAGGTAGGCTACACGCGGCCGTTATCTGCCCTAGCACAGAAAAATGCGGCGATACCCATCGGGTTCTTGTCAACCCGTTTCCGAGCTGGCGAAATTAGCTAGATGATCCGTAGTTCAGGACGCCTAGGCGCGACCAGTGGCTGGTGAGCGAGGTGCCGTCGCTGGCTAGCAAGCCAACCGCGATCCGCTTCACGCGATGGCGCAAACTGCTGAGTGTGACTAATCTCATAATTGTTGCGGCCTGATTGACGCTTGTGCAAAATACTGAGAAGGTCCTGAGGGGTTCCCCATCTTGGGCGCAGAAAACCCGTCGGCAGCGCTGAGGTGGAGGTAGGGTGCATGGTCGCACTTGCCACACTCCACGATTGGTCGCCCGCGCCGGGTAGCCATGTTTCGTGGAGGGCATCGTCTGGTGCCCGCGCCAAGGCGCGACAGGCGCCGATCAGCAACGTCCCAGCGAGTTACCAGCAAGCGCAACATCTCCGAGGTCTTGCTGCGCACGCGGCCGAAAATCGCGATATGGCCCGGCTCCTCACCGGCGCTTGGGACATTGCTGGTACCTGCGACATCCCCGTCATGACGTCGGCGATCACGGCGCACCTTCGGCGGCACGACGCCTACCACAGTTGGTTCGAGTACAAGAACGGACAGGAAATTGTCCGGCGGACCATTCGCGATCCCGCGGATATCGACGTGGTGGCAACCGAGCATGGCGACATCACGTCGACCCAGCTACGCACGAACATATTGGCGACGCCTGATGCCAGGGAATGGGACTGCTTCAGCTTCGGGATTATTCAGCGCGCAGACCACTTCACGTTTTATATGAGCTTGGACCACCTGCTCACCGATGGCATGTCGACCGGCGTGATCTTTCTCGAGATTCACATGATGTACGCCGCGCTGATCCACGGTGCAGGCCCGCTCCCACTTCCCGATCGGGCCAGCTATGACGACTACTGCCTAAGGCAGCGCCAGCACGCGGCCGCGCTGACACCGGAGTCTCCGGAGGTACTTAGGTGGATCGAGTTTGCCGAACGCAACGACGGGACGCTGCCGGACTTCCCGCTGCCGCTCGGTGACCAGTCGGTGCCCTGCACGGGAGCCATGGTCGTCGTTCCACTGATGGACGCAGAGCAGACAAAGCAATTCGAATCCAACTGCGCCCATGTGGGTGTCCGGTTCAGTGGCGGCGTGTTGGCGTGTGCAGCGCAGGCCGAATATGAGTTGACCGGAGCCGAAACCTACTACGGAATCACTCCGTACGATACGCGCAGCACGCCGGCTGAGTACATGACGCCTGGTTGGTTCGCCGCCTTTATTCCGATTACGGTTCCGGTCGGCGGCATGCCATTCAGTGATGTTGCCCGGGCTGCACAGGACTCCTTCGATTCGTCCAAAGACCTGTGCAACGTGCCCTTCGACCGCGTGTTGGAGCTTGCGCCACTCGAGCTTGGGCTCAGGAATCCCAAACGCGACATTCCAATGATTTCGTACATCGATGTGCGCGATATTCCATTGAGTTCTGAGTGGGAAAACTTGAATGCAGGCATCTACGGCGACAGTAGATTGTCCGATCAAGTGTGCATGTGGGTGAATCGATTCGAGAATGAGACGACGTTGACGATCTCTTTTCCGGATAATCCGATCGCCCGCGATTCCGTTGCCCGATATATCACGGCGGTGCAGTCCACATATTTGCGTGCCGCCGCCCTTCCGCAGGCCATCGCCAAATAGCAGATTACTCAATGAGGAGAATCCCGTTAACGTCAACATCGAGGGGTCGTGTGCGCCCCGCTTCAAAAAGGTGCGCGCCGCCTTCGAGAGAAATTTCTCAGAGCGCAGTGAGGTCGGGGCCGCTACCGCGATCTGGGTAGAGGGAGAGCTCGTCGTCAATTTGTGGGGGGGATCGGCCGATGCCGCTGGTACCACACCCTGGCGCGAAAACACGTTGGCCCCCATCTATTCGGGCACCAAGGGCCTGACCAGTACCTGCGTGCACCTGCTGGTGGACCGCGGAGAGCTCGACCTCGATGCCCCCGTGGCGGCTTACTGGCCGGAGTTCGGACAGGCCGGTAAGGAGACCATCACCGTCGGCATGGTTATGAGCCACCGATCAGGAGTTATCGGACCCCGTGAACGGCTCACACCCGAGCAGACATTGGATTGGGATGCGGTCTGCGAGAAGTTGGCCGCCGCCGAGCCGTGGTGGCGGCCCGGCACCGCGCAGGGCTATCACATGGTCAGCTTCGGCTTCATCGTCGGCGAAGTGGTGCGGCGCGTCACCGGTCGCACTCTTGGGCAGTATCTGCGCACGGAAATAGCCGAACCGCTCGGCATCGACGTGCATATCGGTTTGCCCTCCGCGGAGCATCATCGCTGCGCCGAGATGGTCAACAAGCCCTATGTCAGCGAGATCTTCGCCGACTTGCCGCGAGAGGCTGCATCGCTCGACGACCACCCGTTGACCGCTGCGTCTGTCACGGCGGACTTCGTGCCCGACGACGAACTGGCCCGCGTCGACATCGGCCGGTGGCGGTCCGCGGAATTCCCGGGCACCAACGGTCACGTGAGCGCACTGGGCCTGGCGACCTTCTACAACGCGCTTGCCGAGGAGAAACTGCTCAGCCGCGAACTCATGGAGTTGGTCCGCGTTTCCCAGGGCGGCCTGGAGCCCGACTTGTGCCTCGGTCCCCGCGTCGCCGACCACGGCTGGGGGCTGGGTTACATGCTGAATCAGGGCCGTGTCAACGGACCCAATCCGAACATTTTCGGCCACGGCGGTTCCGGCGGGTCTTTCGGCTTCGTCGACCTCGAGCACCGCATCGGCTTCTGCTACATCATGAACCAGTTCGACGCCACCAAGGCCAACGCCGACCCGCGCAGCGTTGCCCTGAGCGACGAGATCTACGCGGCACTGGGTGTCACGCGCAATTGATCCGCCTCCTGGAAGACTGACCGGTGTCCAATCGGATAGCGACTGACCGCCGGCCTTTTCAACGTCGCTCGTCCAATGGTGATGAGCGGCAGGACAATCGGCTCGCCTACTTGGATCAGGCCTCCTTTCTCGCTCTGCGCGCGACGGGGTTGGGGCAACTCGTACAGTGGGTCTGGGTTTATGAGCGCGCAGTCGACGTCGATGCCCTGAAGCGCCTTCACCGTAATCTTGGTTACGGGCTGCTCGGACGGCGGATCGAGCGGTCGCCGCTGCCGTTCGGCCGCCATCGGTGGGTCGCAACGCCGGGAGGAGCGGACCTCGGCATCGCTGAGCACGCCCGGCCCCGTAGCGAACTCAGCGACTGGGCGGATGAGCAGGCGCAGTTGCCTGTCGATCCGGAGTGGGGCCCGGGTTGGCACCTGGGAGTCCAGCCGTTCACCGACGGCTCGACTGCAGTCAGCCTGGTGGCTTCGCACTGCCTTGTCGACGGACTGGGCGGAGGCCTCGCTATAGCGGATGCGGCCAACGGCCGCAGACACCATCTCGGCTATCCGCCCCCGCGGTCGCGAACCCGGCTGCGCGCCATTGCTTCTGATGCGCGTCAAACCGTGCAGGACCTACCTGCGGTTGTCGGTGCGGTCACTGCCATGGCAAAGCTGGTGCGAGGCGGCCAACAGGATGTAGCCCGATTGGGCGAATCGCGGCCCATCGCCGTCGTCACTGACAACGAGAGCGACGGTGCCGTCGTGATCCCCGCGATCACGATCCAGATCGATGTGCACGAATGGGATGCCCGGGTGACGGACCTCGGCGGAACCAGCAACGCGCTGTTGAACGCCATCGCCGCAAAAGCCGGCGAACGCCTGGGGTGGCGACGGGCCGATGACGGTGCCGTCGGCCTGCGATTCGTGGTCAGCGACCGGACCGAGAACGACACGCGTGCGAACGCAGTGTCCTTCGTGACCATCGACATCGATCCAGCACAGGTGACGACGGACCTGTCCGGTGTATACGCAGCCGTCAAGCGGGCGCTCTCGACTTTGGGCGACGCGCCGGACGAGTCGCTGGAAGTCCTGCCACTGACCCCGCTCACCCCGAAGTGGGCAGTGCGGCGAATGGCCGACGCGCTCTTCACCGATTTCTCCGTTGGCTGTTCCAACCTTCGCGACGTCGACCCGGCGACGGGACGCCCTGACGGCACCGATGCCGACTCGTTCTGCATGCGAGGGGTCACGCAACACATCACCCGAGAGGTGCTCGAGCGAATCCGGGGCCAGATCACGCTTGCCTCAGGCCGTTTCGGGGGGAAGGTGTTCATCACCGTCGTCGCGTATCAAGTCGGCGGAGAGAACTCCAAGCCCCATTTGCGCGAGCTGATGGCGGACACGCTGGCCGATTTCGAGTTGACCGGTGCGATCGACTAACCGGATGGGATGGAGAGTTAGGCACTCAATGGCACGTGAGAACGCCACGGGGTGTCACGGCGAATTGCTCTGTGCGGGGGGCTGACGAGTGCCAATGGAGACACGATCCGTACGCATGCCCTTTCGAAGGCGCGGCGCCAAAGGTGATGTGCGGCAAGATAATCGGCTTGCATTCATGGACCAAGCCTCATTTCTTGCGCTGCGGGCACGCGACCAGCCCCAACTCATCCAGTGGGTATGGGTCTATCAGCGTGCTGTCGATTTCGATGGCCTCAAGCGATTCCACCACAATCTCGGATACGGGCTGTTGGGGCGACTGATCGAGCGCTCGCCGCTACCGTTCGGCCGGCACCGATGGGTCGCATCCGATCGTGGGGGCGACATCAATATCGCCGCGCCTCGCGCACGCAGTGACCTCAGCGCGTGGGCTGATGAACGCGCACAACTACCCATCGATCCGGAATGGGGACCAGGTTGGCATCTCGGAGTACTCCCATTCACGGATGGGTCGACAGCGGTCAGCCTGGTGGCCTCTCACTGCCTCGTCGACGGTCTCGGCTGCGGCTTGGCGATCGCTGACGCAGTCAAGGGCATCACCCACGACTTCGGGTACCCGCCGCCGCGTTCACGCACTCGACCGCGCGCATTGGCCTACGACATGCGCCAAACCTTGCACGGCGTGCCGGAAGTGGCCCGAGCGCTTGCCGCGGCGACCAAACTGCTGCGCCGTCAGCGGCGTGCTGTCGCACAGCCCAAGTCGCCGCACTCTGTCCCGATAGCCGGAGGCAAAGACTACGTCGCCGTTCCCGCGATCACGATCCACGTCGATCAAGTTGACTGGGACTTGTGCGCGCGGGCTCTCGGCGGAACGAGTAACTCGCTCTTCATTGGTTTCGCCGCGAAACTCGGAGAACGCATGGGGCGCCGAAGCGCTGACGACGGCACCGTGCGCGTGATCATCACCGCCAGCGACCGCATCGAAGGCGATACACGTGCCAATGCGTTGTCGTTCACGAGCGTTGACGTCGACCCGACGCAGGTTACGACGGATCTTTCAGCGGTGCGAGCCGCCACCAAGCAGGCGCTGAGAACACTGCGCGAGACACCCGACGAGTCGTTGGCGGCCCTTCCCCTGACACCGCTGATACCGAAGCGGGCTGTCAGGGGGCTGGGCGACGATCTGTTCGGTTTTGCCAATCTCCCTGTGACGTCTACCAACATCGGTGACGTTGATCCCGCGGTTGGTCGCGTGGATGGCACCGAGGCTGACTGTGTCTTCGCTCGAGGAGTGGATCAGAAGGTAACACCGCAGCTCGTCGAGCAGAAGTTCTTCCTCGGGTCTGGCCGCATCGGCGGCAGGGTCTTCATCACCGTCGTTGCCTACCATCTCACTGGGAGAAACACCAAAGCTGAGCCTGCGCGAGTTGGCGCGGCAGGTGCTGGCGACTTTCAACCTCACGGCCTCGATCGACTAGCAGGATCTTGACTCGCCGTGCCGCGTTCATTCGACCTGATGGCCGAGTCCTCATCAACCGTCGAACAGGTTCATCGGGCATACGGCGACGAGAAATACTGGCGAGCGCGGTTGGCTGCCACGGACAACGGCACGCTGCGGTCGTTGACCGTCGACGAAGACGGCACCGTGAACATGCACGCGACGTTCAGCCTGCTCGGCGAGGGGCTGCCGAAGGTGGTCACCCAGTTGCGTCGCGGTGACTTGGACATGGTGCACCACGAAACCTGGAGCTGGATCGACGCCGACCGCCTAAGCGGGGAGGTCAGCGTCGAGTTGCCCGGGGCTCCTGTGTCGACTCGCGCGGCCGGCCTGTTGACGCCGGTTCGGGACGGCTCGCAGTTGACGTGCACCGCGACTGTGGCAGTGAGGGTTCCGTTGGTCGGCGGCACCATCGAGGGACTTATCGGTGGCCGGCTCACGACATTGATCCGGGATATCCACCAATTCACCACCGTCTGGATCGCCGATCGTGGCTGATGGCGCGCGGCGACGTCCAGCTACCCGCCGCTGATGCGGATCGCGTTGTCCGCTAGGACAAACCGAGGTTCGACCGTACAGTCGTTGGGCTGGGGGCGTCGAACGACTCACCGTCGACCCCACGACCGTCGGTGATTGCCTGGCCGAGCATGTCGATAGTTTCAAGGCTGACCAGCCGCCACACGACGCGGCGGCTGTCCTCGAGTGGGCCGCCCAATTCGCGCGCCTCGGCACGAGTCTTGTGAGGAAACCCTCGCACGCGTCAAATCACGTGGTACCGCTCCGACGCCTGGTTCTGGGCAATCGACGTGGAGGCCACCTGTACTCGAAGCTCGGCTCGAAGAAGTAACCGCCCAGCACCGATCGAGCCGGCCCTTCGGGATCCAAGGAGCGCGTTACCCGCATCGGCAGTGGGCCGAAGCATGCCTTCGCAGTCTGGACGACATCGATCTCACGGTAATCAAGTGGATTCAGATCAACGGACGGTGTGTGGTCTGCGCGTGGTTTCGAGTTGCGTCATTGACTACGACCGCCCCGACTGGTTCAACGGCTTCGAACACGACCCCGAGGAGACCGCCCGCGTCCGGATGGTGCTCTTGGGGGAACTGGCGGCGACCGGCGAGGCGCTGGTGGCCACGCACCTGCCGTTCCCATCGGTCTGCCACGTCGCAGTCGCCGGCAACCACTTCCGGGGCGTGCCGGCCGTCTGGGATTACTGACCCCTTGTTGGGCATAGAGGTGTAGGGACCGTCAGCACGAACGTCACCCTGCTGGCCCCTACCCACGCACAGATCGCACACAGGAGGTAAGACGGTGTGATGACTGACAGCACTACCAACAAGGCTGCGTCGTCCCTGAGCTGGCCGTCGTTGCGGGTCGATGAGTGGACCGCCTCGCGTGACACCCTGCACATGTGGACCCAGATCGTCGGCAAGATTCGACTCGCGCACGCGCCGATGGTCAACCACTGGTGGCAGGTCACCTATTACGTCAGTCCGCGTGGTTTGACCACGTCCGCGATCCCATACGAAGCGGGCGTCTTCGACCTCGAGTTCGACTTCCTCGAGCACCGGTTGCACATCCGATCCAGCGACGGCGGCGCCCGTCAGATCGCGCTCGAACCCAAGTCGGTCGCCGATTTCTATGCCGAGACGATCAGTGCGCTCGACAAACTCGGCATCGCGGTGCGGATTCAGGCGAGGCCCAATGAAGTTGATCCCGCGATCCCGTTCGCCGACGACCACGAGAACGCCTCCTACGACCCCCGCGCCGTGCAACTGTTCTGGCGCCAGCTCGTGTCGGCCGACCGCGTCATGCACGAGTTCCGTTCGTATTTCATCGGCAAGGTCAGCCCAGTGCACTTCTTTTGGGGCTCAATGGATTTAGCTTGCACCAGGTTCTCCGGTCGCACCGCGCCGAAGCATCCAGGAGGGGCGCCCAATTGCGGCGATTGGGTGATGGTGGAGGGCTACTCCCATGAGTTGAGCAGTTGCGGGTTCTGGCCGGGCGGCGGCGACGAAGGCGCCTTTTACGCCTACGCCTATCCCGAACCCGGCGGCTTCGCCGACTATCCCGTGTTGCCCGAGCAAGCCTTCTACAGCACCGACAATGGGCAATTTCTGCTGCCATACGAGGCCGTGCGGACCGCCGCCGATCCGGACCGTACCCTTTTGGAGTTTCTCCACAGCACATATCGTGCGGCCGCTGAACGCGGAAAGTGGGACCGAGCCGCGCTGGAAGTCGATCCGCGCCGGTGGGAAGAGTGAACGCTGCCGCCGTTGTCAGGGCCGCCAGGTCAGCGGAAGCGGACGTTCAACGTCGCCAGGCCGAAGATCTTCCGGTCACCGGACTTTGCGGTGACGATGACGACGCCGGTGCGGGTTTCCGGATCCAACGACTTGATCCGCCCGCCGAACTCGATGTCGGCACCCTCGGTGGCCGACACGATCGCCGGCGCGGACAGCCGCACCGCGTAGCGGGTCACCGCACCGGGGTCACCCGACCAGGCCGAGGCGAATCCGGCGCCCAAGCCCATGGTGAGCATTCCGTGGGCGATCACGTCGGGCAGTCCGGCCAGCTTGGCGATGTCCTCGTCCCAGTGAATGGGGTTGGCGTCGCCGGCCACGCCTGCGTAGTTCACCAGGTCGCCCCGGGACAGTCGGGTGTGGTGCGCCGGTAGCTCGTCGCCGACCTTCACGTCATCGAAGTGCGGCGTTCCCGGCGTGCGGGCCGTGCCTCCGTCGGCGATCCGGATCTCGCCCTCCGGGCGCACCGTCTTGTGGTACTCCTCTTCGCCGACTCCGAAGATGTCCACGTCGTGCATCATCGTCTTCTGCACGGCCGTCTTGATCGCCGGATTGAGGTCCTCGGCGGTGAGGCCGACGACGGTGGTGTGCAGGGTGTGCACCCGCTCGCCGGCCGTGTCGGTGAAGGTGTTGGTGACGGTGATCAAGTCCCTGCCGGCGATCCTGCGCACCGACGACAGTTCGACGTCGACGTGCAGTTCGTCGCCGGCCACGATAGGCCGGTGCTGCTCGAAGACTTCCTCGGTCTGCATGTAGGTGTCGTAACCGACGACCACCTGTTCGAACATGCGGCGATTGCAGGTCATGCCCGGAGTCGACGTGAACGTCAGTGGCGCCACCAGGTCCGAATAGCCCAGTTCCGCGGCGGCGGCGACGTCCCAGTGCGCGGGGTGATAGTCCTGCACCGCACGGGCGTACTCGCGTAGCTTCTCGCGGCCGACCAGGTAGGTGCCGTCCATCTGGTAGTAGTGACCGACCCGCGCTTCGAGCGCCGACGGTTCTGCTGCTGCGGTCATGAATGTGCTCAACTCTTCTGTCGACTGGTTTCGCTGAAGCCCACCAAGCACACTAACGCGCGGATACCGGGCGATACGCGCCGACCGGTTGAGCCCGCCGAACCGAGGTCACGCTGCGGTGTCCGGTAATGCACCATGTATCACATTGCGCCCGTTGATGTTTCGTAAGACTCAATCGTGGCCACTGTACACCTCGCCTAGAAATTCCTCGACGGGGCCATAGCGGCATTGGGTCGATGAAGCGACGGTAAAGCGGTTCCTATCAGGTTGCCTTGTTGTTTCTCCGAAGCCCCTTATAAGCAAACCCCGCAGCTGATTCCACAGAACCTTGGCCCGCTCTTGCGGACGGCGCGCCGCTTGAACCAACTCGTCCCCGTCTGTACGGGCTCGCCGCCAATCGCCGTTGCCGGCATCAACAGCGCGATCGGCCAAACTTCAGTGCTTCGGCCAGTGCCATCAAGTCGTCCACGTCCATTCGGCGATTCCCGTCCTCGATCCGGCGCAACCCCAACTCAGGGATCGCCCGTCCAGGCGCCTTACGCTTGCAATGGGCGGTAACTGATGCTCTCCGGTAAAGCTGCCATCGTCGGCATCGGTGCCAACGACTTCTCGAAGAACTCCGGTCGCAGCGAGTTGCGGTTGGCGGCGCCGAGGCGGTGCTGGATGCGCTCGACGATGCGGGACTCACGCCAGCGGATGTGGACGGCCTGACGACCTTCACGATGGACTTAAACACCGAGGTCGCGGTTGCGCGTTGAAGTGCTCCTACAAGATCCACGACGGCGGTGGTGCGGCCTGTGCGACGGTGCAGCAGGCGGCGATCCCAGTCGCCACCGTCGTCGCGGATTGTGTTGTGGCGTAGCGGGCTTTCAACGAGCGGTCGGGGATGGTCAGGTGCAGACCCGGCTGGTGGAGAACGCCGACTCCACGGGGGCTGACAATTCGTTCTCCCATCCGCACGGGTTGTCGACACCGGCGGCGCAGGTCGCAATGATCGCCAACCGCTGTATGCATCTGTCGGGTGCACCAGTCGCAACTTCGGCGCGATCTCGGTCGCCGACCGCAAGCATGCGGCCAAGAACCCGAAGGCCTACTTCTACGAGGAGCCGATCACGATCGTCGACCATCAGAAGTCGCGGTGGATCGCCGCACCATTGCGGCTACTCGACTGCTGCCAGGAACCGACGGGGGGTGGCGATCGTAGTGACCTCGGCCGAACGGGCACGCGACTCAAGCACCGACCGGGCGTGATTGAAACGGTGGCCCAGGGATCGAGCCCAGACCAGTACACAATGGTGAGCTACCACCGTCCCGAACTGGACGGCCTGCCCGAGATTGGCCTGGCGGGAAGGCAACTGTGGTCGCAGTCCGGGCTCTCACCGGAAGGTATTCAGACCGCCGATCCTCTGTGACCACTTCACGCCGTTCACGTGGATCCAGTTGGAAGATCTGGGGTTTTGCGGCAAGGGGAGGCGAAGGACTTCATTGCCGATGACGCGATCGGGGTCGGCGGGTGTCTGCCGATCAACACCCACGGCGAACAGCTCGGCGAGGCGTACATCCACGGATGAACGCGATCGTCAAGGGCGTGTGGCAGGTGCGCGGTATGTCGGTCAACCAGGTTGACGAAGTCGAACACATGCTCGTGACCGCAGGCCTGCGCGCCCACCTCCGGACTGGTTTTCGGCTGAGTTCGCCGACAACCATCCACAGGACGCAGGCTTGTGGAAGTACTCGGTAAACCGTTGGTCTGACATCCAACGGAGTGTTTGCTGGCCGCTCCCCAGTAGCTCGTCAGTGTGCGTCATGTCCTGGGGGCCGACATGCCGGTGTGGCGGTCGGCCGGTTACCCGTGACTTAGTTGCACGGGGTGGAACGGCCTCTGGGATTAGTTAACACACGCAAACGAAGTGGAGCACCTGACGCGCGAGGCCGTTGGCACACAACTGAAGTTTTGCTGCGTGAGACAACAGCGGTCAAATCGCTGGGCCCGATACACCCAGCGAGACTTGCAATACTGCATATTGCAACAAATCGCGGGCACACGCACGTCTGGTCGACCAACAACTCCTGATCGGGGATATGACGCTGTAAAGGCGCCTAAGTTGAAAGAGCGGCTGTGCCGGTCAGCTACATAGTTAGTCAAATCAATAAAGTTAGGATGTGGAAACTATGGCAAACCTCGCATCGCATCGGCTTTTGATGCGATAGTTACAGCGAACACCGCAGTGGGCGGTGAACCATGGGGGTGGGTCATGAAGCCAGCGACGTCCTTGAACCGGCACTCGAAGCCTTCTGTTCGTGAGCCTTTACCCGCACGATCCGAGGCGGACTCCGCATGGCCACCTCGCCTGAGGGGCCTGGCCGGCCCAACCGCGAGCCTTAGTACGGCAGATTCGCTGGGTTCGCGTTCGGCGAGTTCGGCGAGTTCGAGGCCGACTATGTACTCCAAGTACATTGGCCGCGTGGGCGCACTGGCGGTCGCGCTCGGCATCGGCGGCGCGATCGCCACTGCGCCGGGAGTCGCCTGGGCCGATGAACCGTCGGCCTCTTCTGCATCGGATGAGTCATCGAAGTCGACAGCGGCCTCTTCGGCATCGGATGAGTCATCGGCGTCGACATCTTCTGCGTCAGATTCACCGTCGACCAGGCCTACGTCGACGACTCCTTCCGAACACTCCTCCGATAACGACACAGGGGGACCCGTTAGCCAGTCGGGCGCATCGATTCCGTCATCGGAAATCGTTACGACACGACGAATCGGGCGTGATCGTGCGTAGCTCGGGCGGCTCGCATACGTCGGGTATCGACAATCAGACCGTGCGGGGAAGCCAGGACGATGAGGCGGTGGCGCCCGATCTCGAGCAGCCCACAAGCCCTGAAGAGGAAGTTGCGCTTCAGGCGCCACCCGAAGCACAGGTCACAACACCACCGGCGGCGCCCACGCGAACGGTTGACCCGACCAAGAAGAACTCAGACACAAAGAAGGTCGCTTCACTGACTGCGTCGACGCAAACGGTTGCCCCGATCGAGAAGAACTCAGACACAAAGAAAGTCGCCGGCCGGCAATTGCGGTCGTCGGCCGTCACGGCAACAGCTGGCGAAAACGACGAATGGAACGACCAATCAGTTGGGGCCACGTTCACCACACCGCCCGCTCCCGCGCCGAGCGCGCCGAAGCTGGTCGACCTGATCGGTGACGACCCCGCGCCGTTTCAGGAACCGGGTCCGATGGGCCCGGATTCGTCAGTGATGTGGGCCGCGCTCGCGTGGGCGCATCGACGACAATTCACCGAACGATTCGCCAACCACACACCGGTCGCTGACTTGGCGCAGACAACTCAAGTTGAGCCCGTCGGCCCCGCGCAAGCAGTGTCGGTGGAAGGAGTCAGTGCCCTCGTGGCGGTAGATCCGGCGATTGATGCCGGCGTAGCCGCGGACCAGGTCGCGCAGGTGGGCCTGGTCGCGCAAGCAGCGCCGGTGGAAGGAGTCAGTGCCCTCGTCGCGGTAGATCCGGCGATTGATGCCGGCGTAGCCGCGGAGCAGGTCGCGCAGGTGGGCCTGGTCGCGCAAGCAGCGCCGGTGGAAGGAGTCAGTGCCCTCATGGCGGTAGATCCGGCGATTGATGCCGGCGTAGCCGCGGAGCAGGGCGGACTGGTCGCGCAAGCAGCGCTGGTGGCGGCGCCGACGACGACGTCAATCTTCATCGGAGCCGGCCAGAGAGTCGGTGAGGCGGGCGGGACCGTGCTGGTACCCATCCTCCGCACCGGCGATCTGACGCGGGCGTCAACCATTGAGTATGGAATTACCCCCGATACCGCAACCGCCGGAGTGGACTATCTTGGCGGCAACGGAACGATAACAATGGACGTGGGCGTGGACCGCGTCTTCATCCCCGTGCAAATTATCAACGATAACTTGTCAGAGTTGACTGAGACATTTGTGGTCTCAATCATCAATGTCGACACCAGTTCGACACTGCTTTTTCCGCGAACGGCGCGCATAGATATACTGGATGACGAAAACCCTGCAGTCGATCCGCCAAACCCACCGCTAACGTCAAATTATAGCGTGACGCAGCAAGTCGTAGTTTCAGGTTCACTAAATCAACCGTTGGCGTTTGAATTTGCGCCGCAAGATCCATCACTAATCTATGTCGCTGAAAAAGACGGCGTAATCAAAGTATTCAATGTCAATACCGGTGCTCAACTATCGACCTTTATCGATATAAGTTCGAAAGTAAATAGCAATCAGGATCGCGGCCTACTCGACATCGTGTTGGATCCCAATTTCGGTCAGCCAGTTCAGCCAGGTCAGCCAGAGCATAATTATGTCTATGCGTTCTATGTCGCTGATCCCCCCGATACCGTAGGCAACCCCGACCCGGATGCGAGACCGGACGGCGCTGGAAACCGCTTTGCCTATCTCGTGCGCTTCACGGCCAATGCGGCGACCAATTACACCACGGCGGTTTCCGGCAGCGAAGTCATTTTGCTCGGCGGCGTCGCTGTTCCAGGTGTCGCCGGGCTGCAACCGCGGACGCTTCAGGACATTAGCGGAGCCGGAACCGTCGACAGCACTAGCGATTTAAACCTTCCCGAGTCCGGCTTCAACGCCCAAACGGGTCAATACGTCGATAACTACCTCAAGGTCGATTCGCGGAGTCATGCCGGCGGATCGCTGGCGTTTGGCCCCGACGGCGCTCTCTATGTTTCTACCGGAGATGGCACGTCTTTCGACGCAATGGACCCGCGCACTGTCAGTGTTCAGAACATACACAGTCTGTCCGGCAAGATTCTGCGCATCGACCCATTAACTGGCTTGGGACTACCAGACAACCCGTTTGTCGAGCCGGGCGACGATCTCAGCGCCAACAGTTCCAAGGTCTACCAGTTAGGCCTGAGAAATCCGTTTTCCATCGGGTTCGCTCAGGATGGGCGGCTCTTCATTTCGAACACCGGTTGGTTTAGTTGGGAGGAGATCGAGAGCGGCTCTGCTGGAGCAAATTTTGGTTGGCCGTATTTCGAAGGCGGCGATAATGGTGTTTCTCTACGGGCACCGCAATATCAGAGCCTCCCCCGCGACGCCGCGCGTAACCTTCCCAGCGCCGCCGATTTTTACACGGCGGTCGCGAATGGCGCCATAACGATAACACCAGCCCATCGTGCATTTGCTCATGACGAGAACGCCCCGGGTTTTCAGATCGGGGCTATCGTGGGCGTCGACACGCCTTACTCGGGATCGCGATACCCAGCGGAATTTCAGAATGATCTCTTCTTTAGCGACGTTACCGACGGCGAGGTGTACGTCGCCAATGTCAACAATCGCAGCGATGTGAAGTTTTTATACAGCAGCCAAGATGCCCCCGTCGCCTTTAGCCAGGGACCCGACGGGTACGTGTACGCTGCGAACCTCGGCGGAAATACGATTACTAGATTGCTTATAGCGCCAATTCAAGTTCTCCCCCCAAATACGCTGACGCCGCACGGGAGCGCGAGCGTCGCGAACAACGTCTACACCCTGACGTCGGGAGGCACCCAGCAGGCCGGCACGGCGATGTCGACGGGGCGCATCGATGTGCGCCAGAACTTCACCGTCGCCTTCGATGTCAATCTGGGCGCCAGCGACGCCGGCGCCGACGGGGCGGCCATCGTGTTCCACAACGATCCCCGCGGCGCCAACGCCATCGGAGCGCTCGGCAGCGGCTTGGCGGTCGGTGGTATCCAGAACGGGCTCGCGATCGAGTTCGACACCTACCAGAGCACCGCCGCGGAGCTGAGCGCCAGGGGCATGCCTGGCTCCGACATCGCCGCCGACCACACCGGTTTCCTCGGCACCAACAGCGCCTTCGCCACCACGCCGGTGGCGCTGCCCAATATCGAGAACGGGGCGTGGCATCCCGTCGTCGTCACCTGGAATGCGGCCACGCAGACCATGAGCTACACCTTCGATGGCCAGCCGATGGGAACGCCGCTCACCGGCAACATCGCTACCCAGTTCCTCGGCGGCTCGAACTTCGCCTATTTCGGCTTCGGCGCCGGCACAGGCGGATTGACCAACACGCAAAGCGTGCGCAACATCAACGTCACCGCCACCTTCGAAGGCCAGGCGCCGGGCAACAACCCCCCCATCGCGAATGCCGATACGGCGACGACGGCGGCAGGCACTGCGGTCAACATCGTCGTGCTCGCCAATGACAGCGATCCCGAGAACAATCCCCTCACCGTTACCGGCGTGTCGAACTTCGTGGGCGGCACCGCAACGGTCAACGCCAACAACACGGTCACCTATACCCCCACCGCGGGCTTCAGCGGTGCTGGCAGCTTTACCTATACGATCACCGACGGAACGACGCCGAGATCCGCGCCGGTCAGCGTGACGGTCTTGCCGCCGGGCAACAACCCCCCCATCGCGAATGCCGATACGGCGACGACGCCGGCAGGCACTGCGGTCAACATCGTCGTGCTCGCCAATGACAGCGATCCCGAGAACAATCCCCTCACCGTTACCGGCGTGTCGAACTTCGTGGGCGGCACCGCAACGGTCAACGCCAACAACACGGTCACCTATACCCCCACCGCGGGCTTCAGCGGTGCTGGCGGCTTTACCTATACGATCACCGACGGAACGACGCCGAGATCCGCGCCGGTCAGCGTGACGGTCTTGCCGCCGCCGGGCGCCGTTACGCTGACGCCGCACGGGAGCGCGAGCGTCGCGAACAACGTCTACACCCTGACGTCGGGAGGCACCCAGCAGGCCGGCACGGCGATGTCGACGGGGCGCATCGATGTGCGCCAGAACTTCACCGTCGCCTTCGATGTCAATCTGGGCGCCAGCGACGCCGGCGCCGACGGGGCGGCCATCGTGTTCCACAACGATCCCCGCGGCGCCAACGCCATCGGAGCGGTCGGCAGCGGCTTGGCGGTCGGTGGTATCCAGAACGGGCTCGCGATCGAGTTCGACACCTACCAGAGCACCGCCGCGGAGCTGAGCGCCAGGGGCATGCCTGGCTCCGACATCGCCGCCGACCACACCGGTTTCCTCGGCACCAACAGCGCCTTCGCCACCACGCCGGTGGCGCTGCCCAATATCGAGAACGGGGCGTGGCATCCCGTCGTCGTCACCTGGAATGCGGCCACGCAGACCATGAGCTACACCTTCGATGGCCAGCCGATGGGAACGCCGCTCACCGGCAACATCGCTACCCAGTTCCTCGGCGGCTCGAACTTCGCCTATTTCGGCTTCGGCGCCGGCACAGGCGGATTGACCAACACGCAAAGCGTGCGCAACATCAACGTCACCGCCACCTTCGAAGGCCAGGCGCCGGGCAACAACCCCCCCATCGCGAATGCCGATACGGCGACGACGCCGGCAGGCACTGCGGTCAACATCGTCGTGCTCGCCAATGACAGCGATCCCGAGAACAATCCCCTCACCGTTACCGGCGTGTCGAACTTCGTGGGCGGCACCGCAACGGTCAACGCCAACAACACGGTCACCTATACCCCCACCGCGGGCTTCAGCGGTGCTGGCAGCTTTACCTATACGATCACCGACGGAACGACGCCGAGATCCGCGCCGGTCAGCGTGACGGTCTTGCCGCCGGGCAACAACCCCCCCATCGCGAATGCCGATACGGCGACGACGCCGGCAGGCACTGCGGTCAACATCGTCGTGCTCGCCAATGACAGCGATCCCGAGAACAATCCCCTCACCGTTACCGGCGTGTCGAACTTCGTGGGCGGCACCGCAACGGTCAACGCCAACAACACGGTCACCTATACCCCCACCGCGGGCTTCAGCGGTGCTGGCGGCTTTACCTATACGATCACCGACGGAACGACGCCGAGATCCGCGCCGGTCAGCGTGACGGTCTTGCCGCCGCCGGGCGCCGTTACGCTGACGCCGCACGGGAGCGCGAGCGTCGCGAACAACGTCTACACCCTGACGTCGGGAGGCACCCAGCAGGCCGGCACGGCGATGTCGACGGGGCGCATCGATGTGCGCCAGAACTTCACCGTCGCCTTCGATGTCAATCTGGGCGCCAGCGACGCCGGCGCCGACGGGGCGGCCATCGTGTTCCACAACGATCCCCGCGGCGCCAACGCCATCGGAGCGGTCGGCAGCGGCTTGGCGGTCGGTGGTATCCAGAACGGGCTCGCGATCGAGTTCGACACCTACCAGAGCACCGCCGCGGAGCTGAGCGCCAGGGGCATGCCTGGCTCCGACATCGCCGCCGACCACACCGGTTTCCTCGGCACCAACAGCGCCTTCGCCACCACGCCGGTGGCGCTGCCCAATATCGAGAACGGGGCGTGGCATCCCGTCGTCGTCACCTGGAATGCGGCCACGCAGACCATGAGCTACACCTTCGATGGCCAGCCGATGGGAACGCCGCTCACCAGCAACATCGCTACCCAGTTCCTCGGCGGCTCGAACTTCGCCTATTTCGGCTTCGGCGCCGGCACAGGCGGATTGACCAACACGCAAAGCGTGCGCAACATCAACGTCACCGCCACCTTCGAAGGCCAGGCGCCTGCCCTGCCCATATAAAGCGACCCCAACGGACGGTGACTCGCTGTGCGGGTGCCCGGTGGTGGTTTTCGGGGTGCGTGTCGTGGTGGTCATTGCAGCGTCCGCTTATGGGCGGCCCGCTCGTAGACGGGCAGGTCGATGCAGGCGATGGGCGCGTTGTCGTCCATACCGCAGGGCATCATGCAGGGCGTGCAGCAGGTCAGCCAGCTGGCCGGAGGCATGGGCGGTGGCGAGTCCGCGTCGTTGGGCCAGGACGAGCTCAACAAGCCCGATGAATCGCTGACGCATCCCAAAGAGGAACCGTCGAAGTCCTCGTCCACGCAGGACGGCGCGGGGCCGGCGCGACCGCACGAGGAGCGGGCGCCCGTCGAACAGGGTCGACCGGAGACGACGCCGCGCGAGGAGCCACCTGCGCATGCCGAGGAGAAGAAGCCGGCGCAGACCCGGCCCGCTGAGGTCGCTCAGCAGATGAATCCCTGAGGCGCCCGATAGGGCAACCCGACGAGTCAGTCCAACAAAGACGCCGGGCTCGACCGCGCTGCCAAATAGATTGCGGTGCTGTCGAATTAGACCGTTGCGTCGGTATTGACGGCGTCCGAGGTAAGTACGGCGAGGTGCTGCCAGTACACCCAGTCGGCGATGGCGGCGCGCTGGGACGGCCCGTCGGTCGCGGTGTGGGCGCGATGCAAGGCGAGCTCTTGAGCGTGGTCGGCGTACGTGATGAACGCTTCGAGGTGGGCGACGCCGCGGTCGGGCATCGTGCTCATCAGCGGTTTGGTCACGTCGAACCACAGCATCACCGAGTTGTCCGTCGGTTCGAGTGTGTCGGCGGAAGCCGGCGGGAGTAGCTCGCTCAGGCCGGTGTCGCTGACCGCCGCCAGCCGGGTTGCCGCTCCCGGAGCGATGACCTCGAGTCGGCTGCGGCCCTGCATCTTTCCGGTGTCGGGGATGTCGTCGGATTGCAGCACTACCTTGGCGGTGCCCGGGTCGAAGGCGGTGAACTGCTCCTCGGTTGCGATGACCGCGCGTAGCTGCACGCCGCGGAATTGGGCCCAACCTTGAACGGCGAGAATGGGATACGTCGCCCACTTGGCACGCTCTGAGGGTGGAATCGACTCGTCGGCGGTGGCCATGGTCACCTGCTCGGGCAGGTCGACGCCGTCGGGGATGTAGCCGAGGCCGTAGCTGTTGGCGACGACGATGGATCCATCGGCGCAGAGCCCGGTGACCCAGAAGAATCCGAAGTCCATGACGCCAACGTTGAGCGCGGCGCCGATTCGACGGGCCAGCGTCAATGCATCGTTCCCGCCATACTTCTGACGCCGCGCGGCCGCCCCTGCGGCGGAGGCCGCGATGGTGTCGCGTTCGAGGCGCGCGGCCGAAACAGGAACGGGCGCAGGCGCCGCCGCGGCAGCGGCCGACGAATTAGCCGTGGAGGCTGGGCTGACGCCGGGACCGGTCGGGACTGGCGAGCCGGGACTGCCACTGCCACTTCCGGTCCCGCCGCTGCTGCCACCGACCGGTCCGGCAGGGGGAGGCGTGGCCGGCGGCCCGAGGGGCATCGGGGGAGGTGCCGCGGGTGCCGACGGCGCGCTGATGGGAGGCGCACCGGTACCGCCACCGCCGCCCGAAAAGCCGCCGCCACCACCGCCGCCCAACGATCCACCACCGCTCGGACTTGCCGCGGCTGCGGCTGGTGGCTCGAGTCCCTGGGGCGGAACTACCGGCCCCTGCGCCGAGGCTGGTATGACGCCATGCGCCTGCATCGCCTGCTGACCGGACGCAGCGCCCTTGGCGACGTCGTTCATGAAGCGCTGTTGCTGTTCCGCTGGCGAGATCGGAGCCTGCGCGCCGGTGGACGCCGCGCGAGTGGTTGCGTCTTGCTTGTACTCGGCCATCTGGCTGGGCGAGCTACTGCTGTTGCCGTTATTGCTTGACGAACCGCCGGATCGAGGGCGCCGCCGGAGACCCAGACGAGCCGCCGCGGGAACCAGAGGTGCCGCCGCGTCCCGGGCCCATTGGTGGCATCGCGGAACCGCCTGAATCGGTGCGGCTTGGGCGGCGCGCCGTCGGCGTCGATCGGGACCGGGGCGGTCGGCGTGGTTGCTCGCGGAAGCGCCGGGTCCGTTGCTAGACGCAGCTTGCTGGACCGTCCTGGCGCGAATTCGTTAGCTGGATCTGGGCTCAGGACGGAGTACTAGCCGCCTATGGTTCGCAGACTCGACGGGCGCTCCGGTGCCGTCTCGGCTAGTCGAGGAAGCTTGTGGCCGGCTGTGGCCCAATGAAGTTCTGTTGTCTGCGGTGTTACCCCGCGCGGATCGTGCTGGCTACTCATAGCCGCGACCATTGTCGGCGTCCTTATCCAGGCTCGCTGGGCGGGGCAACTTCGACGCAAGGGTCGCTGCCGCTGCAGCTGACGGTCGCTCGTAGTTGCTAGCAGCGTCGTACTTACAATCCTCTCGATCTCCATCTCCGGCGCGATCGAGTCACCGACCCCGATGCTCTCTTCTTGATCTTGTCGATCTCGTGTTGGGCAGTCTCGGTGTCCGCGACGATCTTCTTCTTAGCGTCGATAATCGCCTTGTCGCGCATCGTCATAGAACGTCGATGGCGCTGTCGAGATCGAGCCTTCAGCGCTTCCATCTTCTGGATGTGTTCGTCGACCTTCCCCTCGGCCGCGGTCGAGGCTCCTCCGAACCACCGTTGCGATTGAAGATCGCTGACTTCTTGCCGTTCCACGTGATCGATGCACACCGGTGAGTTCGGTGCGAACGGCGCTTAGCGAATCGGACCTGCTGCTGCAGACACGTCCTCGTCGGTCTGTGGCCACGCCGCGGGTGGCGCCGTCATCTCGTCCTTACGGCCGCCGGTGGGCTTCGGAATGCTCGACATGCGCTTACCTCACTGTCGCCTGACAGGCCGCAGTGATCGCGTTGTTCAAACGCAGGCCCGGAGTGACGATGTAGTTGTCTGCGACTGTATACGTCGGTGTCGCGATCGAATATGCCCGAAAGTAGAGTCGCCGTTAGCGTGGCAAAATCCTCGAATACGGCATTGCCGCTGTTGCGACCCACGTTCACGATATCGTCGGCGTAGCGATCGATGACGCCGGCAGCGCTCTCCTGGACGCTGCGTTGCTCAGGCGTCCACTGGCTTGCGGGAATATTGGGGTCAGAGTCGTCCACTCCTGCAGCTCGCCTTGGAAGTGCCGTTGATTTGTCACCCATGTCGACGCAGGAGCGCTGGGCGTCGGTCACAAAGCGTTCCGGTGCTGCGACGATCGCCCGACCTTGACGATGTGGCCGGCGTCTTGTGCGGCGGAACTGTCGAGGCGCGGGCGGTCACGTCGCCGTATTCGATGGCGTCACAGACACCGGAGATCGCGCTCGAGAGACTGACATTTGCCAGCGCGAGGAAGTCGTCGTCAGAGATATACGACTGTAGCGAGTCCGCGTACGCCCGTCCGTATGCGATGAACTGCTCGTAAAGTTCGCGCATCACCCGATGGGGTGTCTGCTTGGCGAAGTGCAACGGCTTGATCGGCAGTCGTGCGCATCCGCGTCGCCGACCGCTTCGAACTGTGCTCGCTGATCGGGTGTCCAGTCGGACGGCAGGGATCGAAGGATCGCGCTGACCCCATCCGCTGGCCTGCGCCGCAGCGAGTGTGTCCTGAAGCGTGCGCCAGCCTTCGCACGTTGGATCTGAGGTGATGATGGCGACTGGGCCCGTGTCGTTCGCGCTGGCGACGTCGCCACTCGCCGTAGGCGACGAGGACGTACTCGTGGGCCCGTCGCGTCCCGATCCGCCACGGGTGAAGAACAGGGTGACGCCCACAGAAATTGCGATCACCAGAAGGATCGCGACCGCAACAAGCAGCCACTTCAACCCGTTGTTCTTACTTGGCGGCGGCGGAGGTTGTTGCGCCCCCCAACCTGGTGCCGGGTAGTAGCCAGGTGGCGGCTGGTGAGGACTGGGCGGTGGCGCCCCTGGGTCCCACTGACCTGGCTGCGGCGGGTAACTCATCCGCCTACCTTCAGCTGTTGGCGACCCAATTCAATACTCCCCAAGACACGAATTGCTCGCGTTCGAACGTACCGGACATCACTACCCGCCAGCGTAAAGCACCGATTGGCGGGTGGTGCGCGGCATTTGGCGTCCGATGAATTCAAAAGAGCGCCGCCAGATCGGCGGTGATGGCCGCCACCGGCCTTGAGTGCGACACACCGTTGGCCCGGCTTGCCGGCATCGCAGTCGAGCTGTCGTCACAGATGACCACCAACGCGATGCCGGTCGCAATTGCGACGGCCACCACAACCGCCACCACCGCAATGAGCCACTTCATCCCGCTTTTGCGGGGAGGCGGCGCCGACGGTCCCGTCCCGGGCGGGAAGTAGAACCCGGGCGGCAACTTCGTTGGGTCGGTAGGCGGCAAGCTTTCGCTCCGCGAGTCCTCGTATGGCGGAATGGTCACGCGCGTACTCCCACCCGATGTGTGCTCAATTCCCTATCCCCGCATGACGAATGGCGTCTGAGGCCAGCCTAAGTCGCCCAGTGGTACGCCAATTGCGCCAATTTCGTGAAGTCAATCAGCCCGTGGCCGCCCGCATGCCGCGGATACTAGGGCGGCGTGGCAAAACCCCGCCATCGCAAGGTTGCGGTCGCCGGCCGCGTCGGCGGGCACGGACTCGCAGTGGCGATGACCGTCGTCGCGGCCAAGGAACTCGAGGCCGCCGCTGGCGCAGTGGCAACGGGCTGTGCGTCCGGGCTGGATGCGTCCCAATCGTTCAGCTGGCGGGCGCTTCGAATTCTCGTGGTAGATGCCGCGAGCGACCTTGCCGTGGGACGATCGCGGCGATGCTGCCTCCCGACAATCACGTGCATTCTCAGTTCTCCTGGGACACCGGCGCGAACGCCTCCATGGAACAGACGTGCCGACGCGCCGTGGCGTTGGGTCTGCCTGCGGTCGCGTTCACCGAGCACGTCGACTTCACCGAGTGGGGCAGTGATGACAGGCCGCCCGACGGGAGCGCGGGCGGCGACGCCCCTAGCGCGGCGATGGAGATCGCCGGGCGCGCACGTGTGCAGCCGGTGGACGTCGACGGGTATCTCGAGAGCATCGAGAGGTGCCGAGCGACCTTCCCGGAGTTGCGCATCCTCTCGGGCGTCGAGGCAGGCGAACCACACCACTTCGCGGGCAGCGTCGCCGCAGTGCTGGCGCGCGGGACGTTCGACCGCGTGCTCGGCTCGCTGCACTCGATCGTGCACGACGGAAGGCTGATCGGTGCCGACAGAATGCTCGGGAAGCTTGCGCCCGAGGTCGTGATGCGCGACTACTTCGCCGAACTGCTACGGCTCGTTGAGAACTCCGACGTCTTCCAGGTGCTTGCCCATTGCGACTACCCGCGCAGGTATTGGCCCGCTCGGCGCGTAGGGGAGTACCGCGAGGCTGATTTCGAGGAGGAGTACCGAACTGTCTTCCGCGCACTTGCGAGTTCCGGCCGAGCGCTCGAGCTCAACACCAGAAGCCCGTTGGCCTCCACCACGCTGATGCGCTGGTGGTACGAGGAGGGCGGCGACGCCGTCTCGTTCGGGAGCGACGCGCACGTTCCGCTCCGGGTCGGTGAACTGTTCGACGTCGCCGTGGACATCGTGGCAGCGGCGGGCTTCCGGCCTGGTCGCGACGATTACGACTTCTGGCGTCGTTGATCAGACGTTGCCGACGCCACGAGCCAACCCGTGGACCGCGTCGACGGCGGCCTCAAGGTGACGGGCGCCGCACGCTCGGTCACGGCTGCGATCGCCTTGACCGGGTACCTCACCCACTGCCGCCGATTCAGGAGTCGGCCGCGTGAACAGCGCCACGTAGCCGTCGTTCCTGGGGGTGCAGTCGTGCCGTGCGACGCGCTACCAGACGCGAACGTAGTCGACGAGCATGTCCGCCGGATAGGTGCCCGGCCCGGGATCGCCACCACCGGACCCCGCGACAGCAAGACCCAAGATCGGAAACAGCTGGTAGCCGGGAGTGTTGAACTGCCAGTCCGGCAGCGAATTCGCCGGAGCGTTGAAGTACGGTTGCGCGCCGTCTGTGTAGTCCTTCCAGAAGCGCATACCGGCGTCATCCCATTGGACGCGCCAGGTGTGCCACCCGCTGTCCACCGTGATCCCTTGGCTCACGTGTTCTCCGCCGTTCAACTTGGCGTGGACGGCGGTTCCCGCGGCCCAGTGGCCGTTGCCGTACCACTCCATGATGTCGACTTCGCCGCCGTTGTCCGGGCTGTTGTTGGCCAGGTACCAGGCAGGCCAACTACCCGGGGTGAGGCAGTTCAGCTTGATTCGGGCCTCCCAGGTGTGGCCGATGCCACCCCTGAATTTCCCGAACAGCTTGCCGCTGTAGTAGGTGTTGCCGTCCTTGGCGGCGCGCAGAACGAGGTTCGACTTGCCGTCGACGAACAGATTCCGGCGGTCGTCTCGGTACTGGCCGACGTTCCCGGGTAGCTCCCAGAACGTCGGGTCCTCCATCGACTCGCGCTCGTATGCTGGCTCCCACTTCGACGCGTCGGGCGCCGAGCCGGCCGGGCCGTCGAACTCGTCCTGGAAGAGGTAGCCACCGGGCGGCGGTGCCGTGGGCGGGGGAACTCGATCCAGCGGGAAGTCCCCGTTGGACGGAGCGGCTTGGGCGTCGGCAATGGGCATGGCGGCGGCGAGCGCGCCGAGACCGGCCATCAAGATCGCGTTGCGACGATTCAGTTCGGGCATTCACACAGGAAAGCCGGTATGCCCGCTGAGCGCAAACGCGGAACGATGGATGGGAACCGCGGCAGCGGTGGGTGGAGACGTCGTCGGGCTGCTTTGGGCCTACCGTCTTCGGGACGTTAGTCCAGTTAGCGGCGGGTACAGTCGTGGCGTGGGCGACGGGGCGGACGTGCCATCCATGGGCTTGCGCGAGCGCAAGGTCAAGCGCACCCGCGCCGACCTGATAGATAACGCCGTACACCTCTGCCTCAGCGTGGGCTACGACAACACCACGGTCGAATCGATCGCTGCCGCAGCAGACGTCTCGTCACGGACCTTCAGCCGCTACTTCGCCACCAAGGACGAGGTGTTCATGGCGGTGCTCGACGCCGTGTCCGACGACATCATCGCCGAAGTGAGTGTGCAGTCCGACGAGCTCGGTCCACTGGAGGCGCTCCGTGCAGCGCACATGGCGGTGTTGAGGCGCATCGCCGATCGGCCCTACGGACAACCGTCGGCCGATCAGATTGCGTTGATGCTGCGAGTGGTCAACTCCTCCGACGTGTTGCGCAAGAGGGCCATCGAGTACCGAAACGATCGAGTGATGAAGATCTTGGCCGAACGGGCCGGGGTGTCCACGGACGATCGGAAACTCCGACTCGCGGTTTCGTTGTTCAACGTCACCGTCGTCACCGCGTGCGCCGGGCTGGTGGACGAGACCGAACCCGGGTTGCTCGGCCCGGGCGCCATGCTGGAGCGGATGGAGGTGGCATTCGCCGACCTCGCCGAGTTCGCCGCCGACCTCAGCCGCGTGTCCCCCGCGGGGACTGACTAGAGCCGTCGCGCAGGTGCACGCAGCGGAGCCCGGACGGAACCGATCCGGGTCCCCCGAACATTCGGGTCGGGCCCGTGCGCTCAGGAAAGGCTGTGCAGCCGTTCGGCTTTCGGACTCTCGTCGGCGACTGGTGGCGACGAGGTCCGCGGAAGCTGAGGGACGATGAGCACCGGAGTGGTCGTGTGTGCCACCACCGCCGCCGCGACGCTGCCCTGAAGATGACCCAGCAGCCCGTTGCGCCGGTGTGGTCCGAGCACGATCAGGCTTGCCTGGTGCTCGTCTGCCGTGGCGACGATGCCCTTCCAGGTCGGTGCCGCCTCGACGGCCTTGCTGCAGGCGAGGAATCCGGCCTCGGCGGCCAGCGCCGCCCCGTGGGCGGCGGTCGCTTCGGCCGCTCGTCGTACCTCGGTGGCCCGGTCGGCGTCGAAGTGCCCGTTGCCGGTCGGCGTGAACCCGACGTCGACGGGCTGCCAGATGCACACGACCAGCGCTTGTCGTCCCGTTGCCAGGTGCGTCGCGGCCCGTTCGATCGCGGATGCGGCCAGTTGGGATCCGTCGTAGGCGAACACCACCGGTCCTGTCGGCGTCGGGGTCGCGGGCGGAACCGGTGTGGTGACGGCAGCGGCGTGCTCGGACGCGGCGATCGGGGGCTGTCCGCCGTTGCGAAGTCGGGCCAGCAGCGGCGGTGAGTACCAGGCGGGAGAGTCGCCGTCGATGAACTCGTCCAAGTCGGGACGTTGTGGTCGCGCTCCGCTGAGCACGTAGATCGCCACGCCGAAGACGGCGCCGCCGATCGCAAGCCCGAAGCCGATCCAGAGCGCGTAGCCGGTACCCGTGTTGAGGTCGGCCGCCGCCGTCACCGCGAAATGCGCGAGGATCGGCGCCACCATGAACGCCGCCACCGCCCGCAAGAGCTCGATGATCGCGAAGACGCGCTGCAGGCTCGCGGACTGCAGTGAGAAACCCGCGACGAACAGCGCGGGAGCGACGGTGGCGCCGAGCGCGAGTCCCGTCAGCGCCGCGCCGAGCAGGACGAGTGGTTGGTTGGCGGGCAGGGCGATTCGGAACACGACGATCCCGGCCGCGAGCAGCGCCATGCCGACCAGGGGAAGGTAGTGCATCGCACGCCTGGTGATGACGATCCCGAACACGAATGCCATGACGACGGCCCCGCCGAGCTCGGGCAGGTACAGCAGCCCCACCCGGACCGGGCTGTACGTCTGCAACAACACGTTGGCGGTCAGAGCGGTCGCTGCCACGGACGCGGCCGCGGCGAACAGGGCCACGCCGACGCCTGCTACCGGGATCGAACTGGTCAGCATCGTGCGGATCGTCAGCAGCGGACGACGCGCCTTGAACTGGTAGACGATCAGCACCACGATGAACGCCAGGCCGCCGAACAGCGGAATGGTCACTGCCGCATCAGTGAAGCCGTGCGTGGTCAGTTGCGCGGCGCCGATGAATCCGGCGGCGCAGCCGACCGCCGCCAGCCCGATGGCCCACAGGTCCCGCGGCGCGTCGAGGTCAGCCGGCGGCGCGTCGTCGAACGTCAACACGGCCATCAGGAAAGCCAGCAGCGCGATGGCGGCGACGATCCAGAAGAGCGGTCGCCATTCGTGGGCCTCGGCCTGCACACCCCCGATGAACGGGCCGAGGGCGACTGCCCCGAACACGCACATGTTCATGATCACGGCCGTATTGCGCAGTTTGTCCTTGGGAAAGCCGATCGTCAGCGGCGGTGCGGCGGCGATCAGCAGCATGCTGGTGGCGAGTCCCTGAAGGACGTGCCCGGCGATGAACGTGCCCGCGTTCGGTGCCGCGGCCGCGAGCACCGACCCCACGACCAGCACCACTGAGTAGCCGAGCAGCATCCTGCGCTGCGGCAGGTGTTGGGCGAACTGGACCGCCAGCACGGTACCGACGGCGTAGGCGGCGTTGCCCAAGCCGGAACTCAGGCTCAGCGTCTGGGCGCTCATGTGCAGTTGTTCGGAGATGATCGGTACGAGCGGATCGATCGCCGCGGACAACGCGAGGTAGGGGATCAGCGCGAGCGTGACCATCGCGGCCACGGCCGGATACCGTCCGGCCAATGGTCCTTGGCGCATCAGGGCTTCCCAAAACTGTGAATTAGCTGGCATTGACGCATGGCGCTAGGCCGGCTGATCAACGGATTTGGGGCAGACACGTGGAGCTCCAACTTCTTCTGGACGGGCTTTGTTCCCCGCATGGGCGAAAAGTCGCCTTCGAGCCGGGTGTATTCGCGAATCATGAACGCCAAGAGACGCTTTCACGAATGTTTGATCGCGGTAACAGCTTCATTGCCGACGCGACACCTTCATGCTATCGGTGGATGCGCACCGCGGTCGACCGACGTACTCGGTCAGGACCAACAACAGGATACCAATGATTCGTTAACCCATGTTAATTAGCTGTGCCAGGTGCGTGAGACGGCGTTCGCTGACTGGCTGAGCACTTTTCGACTGAGCGGGCCGAGGCAGTCTTCGATGTCGTTCTTGCGGGCCGACATCACGGGCGGGGAACCGCGGTGTTGAACGCGGTCACGGGCATCCTGCATACGCGCGACATACTCGAGCCAGTCGTACCCGCTCGAGAGGTGCTGTCCAACAGTATCTTTCGCGGTAAAGTTGCCGCGGAGTCGCGACTCGTGGGCGCTGGCGAGCTAACGCCCGACTGGGATGTTCTTGACGAAGAAGACCCGATCGAACCCGTCCTGCGCTCGGCGATCAACTTCGAGGTAGCCCATCCGCGGGTAGAACGCGAGGTTCTCCGTCATCGCTGCGTTGGTGTAGAGCCTGATTTGGGGAACACGAAGCTCGATGGCCTGGCGCTCTGCGTGCGCCAGCAGTGTCCCGCCGTGACCGCGTCCCTGTAGCTGTGGGTCTATCGCAACGTTCTCGATCAGTAGGTGGTCGGCTTCGGGGACAGTGACGATGACGCCCATCACCTCGGAGTCGTCGGCCAAGACCCAGACGTGGTCCGTCGCGGTTACGAGGGCGCGATAGTCGACTGTCATCGGGGCGGGCTTGCGTCCGATGCGCGGCACATACGGTGCGTACGCGGCGGTGACGATGCGCTCAATGTGGCTGGCGTCGGCGACGTTCGCGCGGCGAACGAACGGTACGCCGGTCATGAGCTACAGATGCTAGGTCAGCACCCTTGAGAGCCCCCCGCCTGCGGTGGTGGGTCGGACCGGCGGATGAGCCAGCGTGGGTTCGCACCAGAAGACCCATCCCTCTCTCAGAAGGGCGCGGGTTCGTTGCGTGCGGCGATGCGGGCGTCGTTGAGCGCGCGCTCGGCCTTGATGTAATCGGCGCGGGATTGAGCCCGGGTGCGTTTTCGTAGTGGCACCTTGAGTGCTCGGTGCGCTGCCGAGGTGTCCGGGTCGCATGGCGGTGGCGGGGCGAGAGGTGGTGCCGGTGTTGGGACGGCCCACGCCGGAAGAAGAGGCTGCTGCCGGGCCTGGTGGTGTACGTGTGGCCGGTGGGTGCGGTGATGATGACGGTGCCGTCGGCCAACTGCCGGTCCGACCAACCAGGAAAGAACGTCTTGATCAGATGGTGGCACCGAAATGGCGAAGGACGTTCTAGAAGTGACGAACGGTTGGCGGGCGGGGTCCGCCTATTCCAGGGTCAAATCATGCGGCCAGATTTTCGCCCCAAGCGGCAACGTAGCCCGTCGGATATTCCCCTTTGTATGCGTGACGGACTCGAACCGACACTGGACCAGGTTTTGAGTCTGTCCAAAACTGCCGCCATTGAGGCGGCCCGTACAGTTCACAGCGAGGCCGGGGACACGCACCCTCGCGTAACGGGAGGGGCCGTCTCCAGGACAAATGGCGCAGATGAGGTGACCTAGGTCCGCAGACCGGCGGCGATTCACCTCCTAGCGTTGAGCGTGAGAGGTGCCGGATCTCGGGGCGAAGACCGCGGCGGGGCACCTACGGAAACCTCGAAGGTGGCGAATCACAATGGCCCCGAATACTTCCGGAATCCTGGTCGGTGTAGACGGCTCGCAGTTCTCCGACACCGCGGTGCGGTGGGCGGTGCGTGAGGCTGCGATGCGTCACGAAGCCCTCACGCTGATGACGGTCGCCGAGCGCCATGGACCGCGCGTCACCTACGACAGTGAGACGATGCAGAATTCGCGCCAGGCGCAGCACAGCGAGGGCGACCGGATTCTCGCCGCCGCGCGCCAGGTCGTCGACGAAGTGCTCGGCGATCGCAGGTCGGGCAAAGTGGATACCGAGTTCCTGTTCGCCCATCCGTTGGCCACCCTCATCGATGCGTCCAAGGACATGCGGCTTGTGGTGGTCGGCTGCCGCGGCATGAGCGCACTGGACCGACTGACGCTCGGTTCCGTCAGTAGCGGACTGGTCCGCCACGCGCACTGCCCTGTCGCGGTGATCCACAAGGAGCAACCCGAGCCGGACGTGCACGCACCGATCCTGCTCGGCATCGACGGCTCACCGGCATCGGAGTTCGCCACCGCGGTCGCGTTCGACGAGGCATCGCACCGGCGAGCACCGCTGATCGCGATGCACGCCTGGGCGGATTCCTTCACGTCGGGCGCCCACCTCAACTGGACGATCGACGAGCAGAAAGGCGAGGAGCTACTGAGCGAGCGCCTGGCGGGCTGGCAGGAGAATTACCCGGATGTCCATGTGAAGCCCACCGTGATCCACCAGGATGCCAGCCGCTGGCTGGTCAACCACTCCGATACGGCACAGCTCATCGTCGTGGGAAGCCACGGCCGCGGCGGATTCGCCGGAATGCTGCTCGGATCAGTCAGTGCGACGGTCGTACACGCGGCCGAAGTGCCGGTGATCGTGGCCCGCGAGTCGTGACGAGCCGATACAGGGAAGGCGCCTCAGAGGTTGTCCGGAGAGTTGCGGATCATGTGATGATCAGCAGCATTACTTGGGGGACGAGATGAAGACGTTTCTGATGCTCCTGGCAGCGATTCGTGAAAGACACTCTAGAAGAGCGACCGGGCTCGGGCCCGCAACCTCCAGATCGCTTGCTGGTTAATTTGCCTCGACGATGTCGTCGCGGTAACGCTCGAACAGCGCGAGGAAGTCGGCTCGCTCGGCGTCGCCTACGCCGTTCTTGGCTAGCGCTGCATCCGAAGCTTTCATATTCGTTTCCCACTCGACGTCAGTGATCCCAAGCCCGCTGTGCGATGTCTTCATGTCGCGGCCGATGTAATTGCACGGTCCACCACTTAGCGCACACATCTGGTCGACCAAGAGCTGCCGACTGCGAACGGCCGAGTCATTGCTGCGGCCACCGAAGAAGCGAGCGAAAGCGGGGTCGCTGCGCAAAATGGCGAACAGATCGTCGATGACGGCAGCGATCACGTCGTAGCCGCCCATCCGCTGATAGAGGGACGTCGCCAACTGGGTCATGATTGGCCTCCAACAAGGGTTAAGCGGAAGGCCCTCATGGTAGGGCACGAACCACGTGCACCCCCAGATATCGTCATCACATCGGAATTGGCGAACAGCATTCGACTGGACGAGTATCCGGCAGTAACACTTGAGGTTGCCAGGGTGTGTCGGGCCCGCGGGGTAGGCCACGGTGTGGTCGATGTCGGCGTGCATGGCGGGCCGATCGCAACCCGCTGCGCGACAAGTCATGTCGCGGCTCCGGACGAATTCATCGAGCGCCGTGCTTGGCCGGTACTGGGGCTCCGGTTCCAGCTTGGGTGTCGCCACCCACCTGAGTTTGGCTCCGCGGGCGATCATTCGGCCAACAGTGACGCGGGCACCATGCCGCCACCGAAGATCAATGCCGCCTTCTTGCACCCCGGCTCGGCGCCGCTCGCTGCCACGTGGCGCTCCTCCACGGGTGGCGCAGCGACGTCCACATCGCCTGGCGCCACTGGCTCTTGGCGCTCCTCCACGATCGGCTCGGCAGCAGGTCCCTCGCCGTGGAGTTCGACATCGGAGGCGGCCTGCAGCGCCGCCCTATCGGCTACAACGTGGACGACGATGCTGCTCGCACGCCCGTCGTCGCCAACCGCGGGGCACTCGGGCCGCCCGCACTGGCACGACAGTTGAGTTGATCCGGCGGCCAGCGCACCGAATGCGTCGGCGCGGCGTTGCGGCAGGGTACGCGGATCGTCGTCCGGCGAGCACGCGCACTGGGTTTGTGATGACTGGGATGGCGCGGCGTTGCGGCGACGCTCCAACTCGGCAATTGCTTCGTACTTGCGGGCGTCCGAGACAGCGCTGACCCGGACCTACTCCCTGATCAATCCCGCCGCCACCCAACGCCAGATCCAAGCCCTGACCGCTCAGCTCCTCACAATCACCACCAACAAAGCCGGCCCCGCCGCCAAAGCCCAAGTTAACAAGCGCGCACGTTCACACGAGGCAACGAATCCACCTTCACGCGCATCTTGACATGAGGCAACAGGCTGACACCGAATTGGATCGACTGTGTTGGCGGGGGTCGGGCGCAGGCTGGCCGCAAACCACGACTGAAGGGTCACGTACCTGGCGCCGGCGATGCACATCGACTACCAGGACAGGTTCCTCACCGAGGTCATCGAGGTCGAGCACCCGGACGTACAGTGCTCAGTCCAACCGACCGGCGCCGACGAGCCGGATGACCGCCGCGCCCTCCTCGTCGGAGGCCTCCAGGTCCACTTCTACGTCGATGCCCCAGTCATGGTCGCCCGCAGGGTCGTCCAGGATCTGTCGAACCCGCCACACGTCGGGTTGCCGGTCGACGATCAGCAGCGCTGGGCCGCGGGCATCGGCGGCGGTGCCCACGTCGTCGTGCTCGGCGAAGTACTGATCCCCGAGCTCTACCCAACGGTCGGCGGTCCAGCCCGAGTCGGCGTCGAGCTCACCGAGGTCGTACCAGCGCCGCCGTGCGAAGAGCTCCACCCGCCGGAACAGCGCGTTGCGAATCATCGCGGTGAAGGCCCGCTCGTTGCCGGTCAGCGGGCGCGGACGGGCGGGCACCGCCACCGGCGCGTCATGTGGATCGTCCGGGTTGGTGAGCTGTTCCCACTCGTCGAGCAGGCTCGAATCGACTTGGCGCACAAGCTCGCCGAGCCACTCGACGATGTCGGTGACGTCCTCGGTCCGAGCGGCGGCGGGCACTCCCGACCGCAGCGCCTTGAACGCATCGGAGAGGTAGCGCAGCACCGCGCCCTCCGAGCGGGTCAGCCCGTAGGCACTGACGTACTCGCGGAAGGTGAGTCCCCGCTCCCACATCTCCCGCACGATCGACTTCGGCGACAGCTGCCCGTCCGCGGCCCACGGGTTGCTCTGCAAGTAGACCGCGTAGGCGTACTCGAGTAGTTCCTCGAGCGGTTTGGGATAGGTGACGTCGTCGAGCAGTTCCATCCGCTGGTCGTATTCGATGCCGTCGGCCTTCATCGCGGCGATGGCCTCGCCCCTGGCCTTCTTCAGCTGCGCCGCAAGGATCTGCCGGGGGTCTTCGAGCGTCGCCTCGATGACCGAAACGACGTCCAGCGCATGGGTTTCCGACGCGGGATCCAGCGCCTCGACCGCGGCGAGCGCGAACGTCGACAGCGGCTGGTTGAGTGCGAAGTCGGGCGGCAGGTCGACGGTCAGTCGGTAGCGCCGTCCGTCCGGCTCGGGTTCGGCGAGCCGTTCCACTACCCCGGCCTGCAATAGTGAGCGGGCGATGCCGACCGCCTCGCGGATGTGCTGGAGTTGGCGCTTGCGCGGCTCGTGGTTGTCGGTGAGCAGTCGGCGCATCGCGACGAACGGGTCGCCGGGCCGGTCGACGACGTCGAGGATCATCGCCGTCGACACCCGCATGTTGCTCGTCAGCGGCTCGGGCGTGGCCGACACCAACCGGGTCATCGTCGACTCGCTCCACGGCACCATGCCGTCAGGTACCTTGCGGCGCACCAGTTTTCGGCGCTTCTTGGGATCGTCGGCGACCTTGGCGAACTGCTTGAGGTTCTCCACCTCGTGGTCTGGTGCTTGCACGACGACGGTGCCCGCGGTGTCGTAGCCGGCCCGGCCGGCCCGGCCCGCGATCTGGTGGAACTCGCGGGCGCTGAGCAGCCGGGTACGGATGCCGTCGTACTTCGACAACGCCGAGAAGACGACGGTCCGGATCGGCACGTTGATCCCGACGCCGAGTGTGTCAGTGCCGCAGATGATCTTGAGCAGCCCCGCCTGAGCCAACTGCTCCACGAGCCGCCGGTACTTGGGCAGCATGCCTGCGTGGTGAACGCCGATGCCGTGCCGGACCAGTCGCGAAAGCGTCGCACCGAACGCCGACGAGAAGCGGAAGGCGCCGATCATGTCGGCGATCGCCGCCTTCTCCTCCTTCGTGCTGACGTTGACGCTCATCAACGCCTGTGCCCGCTCCAACGCCGACGCCTGGGTGAAGTGGACGACGTAGATCGGCGCCTGCTTCGTGTCGAGCAGGTCGCCGATGGTCTCGTGCATGGGCGTGGTCGCGTAGCTGAAGTACAGCGGGACCGGACGCTCGGCGTTGGCGACCAGCGCCGTCGGGCGGCCGGTGCGTCGGGTGAGGTCATCGCGTAGGAACGTGACGTCGCCGAGCGTGGCCGACATCAGTAGGAACTGGGCCCTCGGCAGTTCGAGTAGCGGCACCTGCCAGGCCCAGCCGCGGTCGGGATCGCCGTAGAAGTGGAACTCGTCCATGACGATCATGTCGGTGGCGGTGTTCGTTTCGCCGCCCTCGCGCAGCGCGATGTTGGCCAGCACCTCCGCGGTGCACGTGATGATCGGTGCACTGGCGTTGACCGCAGCATCGCCGGTGAGCATGCCGACATTGGCCGCGCCGAACACGTCGCAGAGGGCGAAGAACTTCTCGCTGACGAGGGCCTTGATCGGCGCCGTGTAATAGCTGCGCCGGCCCGCCGCCAGCGCCGCGTACAGCGCGCCGGTGGCCACCAGCGACTTGCCCGAGCCGGTCGGCGTCGCGAGCACGACGTTGGCGCCGCTGACCAATTCGATCAGGGCCTCCTCCTGCGCCGGGTACAGCACCGTGCCGCTCGCCTCGGCCCATGCGGCGAACGAGGCGAACAGCTCGTCGGCGTCGTCGCCCGTCGCGCGAAGGGCCGACAGGTCGCTCGGATCGTCGAGCAGGGGAGGGGCGGTGATTGGCATCGTGAGGACCAGCGTGCCTCAAAGGGCATTCCGTCCAGTAATCGCGATGAAAATCGTCGCCCGTGTTCGGAGTGGATGTGGACAACCGCCGAACGTGGCACCGCGGCCGTGCGGAATCTGTGGATCCTGCAAGGAATGGCGGCGAAACGGCCCTGCGACCTTCCCCGTGCGCCGGCACCCGTCACATCATTGGGTCGAGCGCGAGGCAGGGGAGGCCGACCGATATGCAAACGACACAGGAAGACTACCGCCACCTACTGGCGGACGGCAGCGGGAACACCGGCCCCGCCGCGCTACCAAAGTCTCAGAGCCACTCGACGATTCATCGGATCCGCGTCCAACCCGCGGACGTGGGCGGCGGCGGCTGCGTCGCCGTCGGAACGCTCCTCGAGTGGATCGGCAGGGTGGCCTGCGCCACCGCCGCGCAGTGGAGTGGCAGCCGCAGTGTCATGGTCTCCGTCGACAACGTCCGCCTCGACCGACCAGTCGGCGTCGGTGACGTCGTGGAATTGCACGCCAACCTCGTCTACACGGGGCGCAGCAGCATGCACGTCCTCGTCACGGTGTACTCCAGCTACTCGGAGCGCAACGTGGTCGCCGAAACCGCGCAATGCGCCGTCGTTCTCGTGGCGGTCGACGCCAGCGGGCCCGTCGAAGTACCGCCTTGGACGCCGAACACGATGCTCGAGATGCAACGCCACCACCAAGCGCGGGTCCGGATCGCCACGCGCAAGCGGGTCGCAAGGGCCGTCCAGGTTGGTCGAGAGTCGTGAGTCGCTCGCATGAACTGGCCAGGCTGGAGCTAGCTCGAACGACCGCAACCCATGCGTCGTGCGCCGAACGAGCCGGATGTGCGCCTCGGCGGTGTCATGTGTAACCCGCGCCACAACCGGGTAGCCGACGCGCGTGTGTTCACTTGAAGCCCCGGCCCGGCAGATGAGTGCGAGATGGCACTGAAGCTGCGTCATTTCACACGGTGGAGCGAGGCGCCCGCCAAGGACGTCGAAACCGCCACGACGCCGAGGGTAAACGTGGTCCGCGGACTGGTCGCACGTGCCACGACCCCGCTGTTGCCGGACGACTATCTCAAGCTGCTCAATCCGCTTTGGTCGGCCCGTGAACTGCGCGGGGAGGTCGTCAGCGTGCAGCGGGAGACCGAAGACTCGGCGACCGTGACGATCAAGCCAGGTTGGGGTTTCTCTGGCGACTACCAGCCGGGCCAATACGTTGGGATCGGCCTCCGCCTCGACGGCCGATGGCACTGGCGGTCGTACTCACTCACCTCCGTCCCGCGGCGGGACGAGAATCTGATCTCGATCACTGTGAAGGCGACTCCGGAGGGCTTCCTGTCGACACACCTGGTGAACGGTGTGAATCCCGGGACGATCGTTCGCCTGGCGGCTCCCAAGGGCGACTTCGCCCTGCCCGATCCGCCCCCGGCCAAGCTCCTGCTCGTCACGGCGGGCAGCGGCATCACTCCGGTCATGGCGATGCTGCGGTCGATGTCCCAACGCGGTCACTCGGCCGACGTTGTGCACATCCACTCGGCCCCGTCGACGGTCGACGTGATCTTTCACGACGAGCTGAGACAGCGCGCCGAGGATAGGCAGGACTACCGCCTGCACCTGCAGACTCACCGACGACGCGGGACACCTCGACTTCGAGTCCGAACTCGACGGCATCGTCCCGGATTGGAAGGAACGACCGACATGGGCATGCGGGCCGCCCGCCATGCTGGACGCGATCGAGCAGATCTGGGCCGATGCGAATGTGCCCGACGAGCAGCTCCACATGGAGCGCTTCGTCATCGCCCGCACCGACAAGGGCGGCGAGGGCGGTACGGTCACGTTTGCATTCTCGGACAAGACGACCGAGGCGGACGGCGCCACGTCGCTGCTGGAGGCCGGCGAGAAGGTGGGTATCCAGATGCCGTTCGGCTGCCGCATGGGCATCTGCCAAACCTGCGTGCTGCCATTGGAATCCGGTCACGTCCGCGACTTCCGGTCCGGAGCCGAACACGGCGCCGGCGACCGAATCCAGACCTGTATCTCTGCGGCGTCCGGCGACTGCACGATCAACATTTAGGAGGCTTTGCATGGCCATCACCGACATCAAGAGATACGCCCACCTCACGCCGGAGGACGTCGAGGAACTCGCGCGCGAATTGGACTCCATAAGAACGGATGTCGAGGAGTCTCGCGGCGAGCGCGACGCCCGTTACATCCGCAGGGCCATCCAGTTGCAGCGTGCGCTTGCAGCCGGTGGCCGAGCGGTGCTCTTCGCCAGCGGGAACAGATACGCCTGGGCGGCAGGCACCGGCATGCTCGCGACGGCGAAGATCATCGAAAACATGGAACTCGGGCACAACATCACCCATGGTCAGTGGGACTGGATGAACGACCCAGAAATCCACTCCACCGAGTGGGAGTGGGACACCACGTCGCCGAGCGTGCACTGGAAGAAGTCCCACAACTTCATCCACCACAAGTACACCAACGTCGTTGGAATGGACGACGACATCGGTTACGGCATCATGCGTCTCACCCGCGACCAGCGCTGGGAACGGTGGATGATCGGCAACCCGATCTACAACCTCCTGCTTGGGACCCTGTTCGAGTGGGGTGTCGCCGCGCACGGCCTTGAGACCACGAAATACCGCAAGGGCGAGAAGTCGTTGGCCGAGGTGAAGAAGGACCTCCGCATCATCGGCAAGAAGGTCGGCAAGCAGGTCGGCAAGGACTACGTCGTGTTCCCGGCCTTGGCGGGCCCGAACTGGAAGCACACCCTGCGGGCCAACGCGGTCGCCAACCTGATCCGCAACTACTGGTCGTACATGGTCATCTTCTGCGGCCACTTCCCCGACGGCGCAGAGAAGTTCACCCGCGAAGAGTTCGAAGCGGAAACCCGCGCGGAGTGGTACCTACGGCAAATGCTCGGCTCGGCCAACTTCCATGCTGGACCGCTGATGGCGTTCATGAGTGGCAACCTGTGCTACCAGATCGAGCATCACCTCTTCCCGGACCTGCCAAGCAACCGATACGCTGAAATCGCGGTGCGAGTCCGGGCGCTATGCGACAAGTACGACCTGCCCTACACCACCGGATCCCTTGGGCGCCAGTACATGCAATCCTTCTGGACCATCATGAAACTGGCCCTACCGAACAAGTTGCTCAAGGCCACATCTGACGACGCTCCGGAGACCAACTCCGAGCTGAAGTTTCGGATCCGCGAGGGAATGCGCGAAAGCTTCGGCATCGACCCGGCGAGCGGTAGGCGTCGCGGGCTGCGCACCGCCATGCGGGAGCTTCGGCAGGGCGCGATGGCCGCCGGCTAGGCGCGTCAGCATCCAAAGGGGGCTCCACTTGACCTCGCGGGTGCCTACGCCGGACGTTGAGTCTCCGTCATGGCGAGTGCGTCGATGTCGGTGAGTCCGGCCAGCACCTGGGGCAACTGGTCGCGGTACAGGACGCCGAGCCGTTGGGTGGCGCGGGTGAGGGCGACGTACAGGTCGGCCGCACCGCGTGGACCGTCGGCGAGTATCCGCTCCGGCTCCACCACCAGGACGGCGTCGAACTCCAGGCCCTTGGCCTCCGACGGCGCCATCGCGCCCGGCACTCCGGGTGGTCCGATCACCACGTTGGTGCCCTCGCGCGCGGCTTCCTCCTCGACGAATTCGGCTATGGCAGAACTCAATTCGGAATCGGTGATCCGACGGGACCACGGCTGGACGCCGCAGGCGCGAACCGACTCCGGGGGCTGCACCCCTGGCGCGAAGTCGGCGAGCAGCGCAGCGGCGACGGTCATGATCTCCGCCGGGGTGCGGTAGTTCACCGACAGCGACCGGTATACCCAGCGGCCCGGCACGTACGGCTCGAGCATCGCGTCCCACGACGTCGCTCCTGCTGACGACCGGCGCTGGACGAGGTCGCCGACCACGGTGAAGGACCGGCGCGGGCAGCGCCGCATCAGCACCCGCCAATCCATTTCGGACAGTTCCTGGGCCTCATCGACGACGACGTGCCGGTACGTCCAGTCGCGGTCTGCGGCGGCCCGCTCGACGAGTTCGCGGTTGTCACGCTCGGAGAAGCGCTCGGCCAGGTCCTCGGCGTCGATCAGATCCTGGGCGAGCAGGTGGTCCTCGTCGTCCATCAGGTCCTCGCGGTCGATCATGACGTCCAGCACCCCGGCGGCATATCGGGCCTCGGCCTCGCGCTGCTTCTCGGCAGTCTGATCGGTCGCCTTGTCGCGGCCGAGCAGGTCGACCAGTTCGTCGAGCAGCGGTACGTCCGACACCGTCCAGGCGTCGCCGACGGCGCGCCACAGGCTCCGATCGGCGCCCGCAGCGTGCAACCGTTCGGGCGACTCGTACAGCGAAGCCAACAGCGCTTCCGGAGTCAGTACGGGCCAGAGTTCGTCGAGCGCCGCGGCGAACTGGTCGTGGTCGTCGACTTCCTCGATCAGGCCGGCGCGCAGTTCCGCCCATGCCGCCTTGTCCTCCCGAGTCAGCCAGCCACGTCCGATGCGGGCGATCGCCCGCTCCGTGATCACGTAGGTGACGATCTCGCGGAACACCGCGCGGGCTTCGTTGTGCGGCAGCTTGCTCGCGCGGGCCTCCTGTCTGGCCCACTCCGCGGTCTCGGCGTCGATCTGCACCGTGACGTCCCCCAGTTCGACGGGCAGCGGATCGTCCGGCAGTCGCTGCCGATCGGCGACTGCCGCGGCGAGCACGTCGAGGATCTTCAGCGAGCCCTTGAGCCGCGCTGCCTCCGGCGAGTCCACGGCGGTGACGGTCAGGCCGGGCACGAGGTCGCCGGTCGTCATGAACACCACGTCGGACTCACCGAGCGACGGCAACACGCGACCGATGTGGTTGAGGAACGTCGAGTTGGGCCCGACCACCAGCACGCCGTGGCGTTCCATCTGCTTGCGCTGGGTGTAGAGCAGGTAAGCCACGCGATGCAGCGCCACCACGGTCTTGCCGGTGCCCGGGCCGCCCTCGATCACCAGCACCCCCGGGTGATCGAGCCGGATGATCCGATCCTGCTCGGCCTGGATCGTTGCGACGATGTCGCGCATGCCGTTCCCGCGCGGTGCGTTGACGGCTGCGAGCAGCGCAGCGTCCCCCTCGTCGTCGCCAGTGGGACGGCCGAGCACCTCGTCGGTGAAGTCCTTCACGTGACGTCCGAGCGTGTGGAACTGACGTCGCCGTCGCATGTGTTCCGGATTGGCGGCGGTCGCGACGTAGAACGGACGCGCCGCGGGTGCGCGCCAATCGAGCAGCAGCGTCTCGTACCCGTCGTCCTCGTCGAGCAGGCCGATCCGGCCGATGTACGACGGCTCGCCCGTGACGGCGTCCAAGCGGCCGAAGCACAGCCCGTCGTCCGCGACGTCGAACCGCTTCATCTGCTCGGCGACCGCCCGCACCTCGACGTCTCGATCGACGAGCTCCCCGCCGTCGCCGCGCAGCGCTGCGGCGTACCGATCCCTGGCCCGTGCGCGCTCGGCGTCGAGTCGCGTGTAGAGCCCGGCCACGTAGGCGCGTTCGGAGTGCAGTTCGTCGTCGTGCTCTTTCGTCGACACAGACCCTCGCTCTCTTCCGTACCGATGATCCACGGTGTTTCTCGGCGGCGACACCTGCGTGACGATGCCCACTACCGACCAAGCCCTCCGAGTGAAGTGTGCGTGGCCGGCCCTGCCTATGGTCGAACGGTGACGATCACCTACGACGACGAGCTGCGGGAACGGTTCCAGACCCATTTGGCGGAGCACGACCGCCGGGTCGTGACCGACCCCACCAGGCGGCACGCGGCCGTCGCGCTGGTGATCGTCGACTCTGAGCTCGGCGAGGACAGGGTGGACCCGGCACCCGTGGATGACTGGATCGACGGGCGACCCATGGAAGCGGGGCTCGACGGCCGGATGGTCGACGTCTCGGGCGGCGCGGCCTTCCTGCTGTGCCGCAGAGCGTCGCGGCTGTCTTCCCACGCCGCCCAGTGGGCGCTCCCGGGCGGCCGCGTGGACCAGGGCGAGACCGTCGTCGACGCCGCACTGCGGGAGTTGGACGAGGAACTCGGCATCAGGCTGCCCGACTCGACCGTGTTGGGCCTGCTCGACGACTACCCGACGCGGTCCGGGTACGTCATCACGCCGGTCGTGATCTGGGGCGGGGGGCGGCTCGATCCTCGGCCTGCACCGGACGAGGTGGTAGCGGCCTACCGGGTGGGGTTGCACCAGCTGCTCCGTGAGGATTCACCGCGGTTCATCGCCATCCCGGAGAGTCCCCGCCCGGTGGTGCAGATCCCGTTGGGGAACGACCTGATCCACGCCCCGACGGGGGCCGTGCTGCTGCAACTGCGGTGGGTGTGCCTGGAAGGCCGTCACGACCCCGTCGACGAACTCGAGCAACCGGTGTTCGCCTGGAGGTAGTGCCACCACCTGCGCAAACGTCGTTTTCTGGGTCCCCGCTGTAACGCCAGGGCGCCCGGCGACCGATCAACCGGTGAACGCAGCAGCACCACCGACACCGGGCTGCCGCGAGGGTTGGAGGGAAATCATCGTGATTCGTCGTCTTGGACTGGCCGTCGTAGTGGCCGGCATGGCACTGGCCGGACTGGCCACCGGCACCGCCGCGGCCGCGCCCGCGTGCGCCGACTACCACTGGCTCGGCGCCGCAGGATCGGGTCAGCGTGACGGCGCAGGCCTGACCGCCAACGGCGGCATGGGCGGCGTGGTCTACCAGTCGTACCTGCAAATGCGCGACGAACTGGCCGCGAGCGGACGGACCATCACCGCCGAGGCCGTGCAGTACCCCGCGGCGCCGGTTCCGCTCGAGGGTGGGCTCGGCGGCTGGATGGACTTCATGGACAGCGTCAAGGAGGGCGCCGACGCGACCGCGACTCAGTTCGAGGCGTTCACCGAACAGTGCCCCAACACCAAGGTGGTGCTCGCCGGCTACTCGCAGGGCGCCATGGTGATCCACCGCAACCTCGAGGACCTCGCGGACGACCCCCACGTCGCGGCCGCACTGCTGATCGCCGACGGCGACCGGCTGCCCGTCGACACCACCATCAAGTTGGGTTCGACCGCCGTCGTCCCGACCGTCGGCAAGGGTGTCGCCCAGGAGCACTCGTTCCTGGCGTCGGCCCCCACTTCGACGTTGCCGCCCGCGATGGGCGCCCGGACCGTCAGCGTCTGCGACGTCGGTGACCCGGTCTGTGACTACGACCCCGACGCCGACTCCGACGGGCTGTCGCCCGCCGCCCTCGCGATCCACACGTCGTACGCGCCGGCTGCGAGCGGTACACACGCCTGGGGCACCCCGCTCTACCAACTGGTGATGAACGCGGCACCGGCACCTTCGCCGACGTCCACGACCGCGCTGGCCGCGCACGGGAGCTGAATCGGACGACCCTCCTGCCCGCGCCGCGCCTGGGACAGCGGAAACTAGGGATGCGGCCGCCCGTTCGGGTCCCCGCACACTGATGTCAGGAGAGAGTCGATGCCAGTCACCGTGCTGCTCGAGTTGAAGTTCAAGGCCGAATCCCTCGCCGAGGCAACCGAAGTGTTCCGTCGTGAACTGGTCAAGACGCGAGCCTTCGACGGCAACCTCGCCACGGACGTGCTCGTCGACGCCCTCGACGAAACGCACTGGGTCATCTACGAGCTCTGGGAATCCGTCGAACAGGACGACGCCTACCGCGCCTTCCGCGCCGGCGATGGCAAGATCACCGAGCTGCCGCCGCTGCTGGCGGCGCCGCCGGTGAAGACCAGGTACGTCACCTCTGACGTCTGACGAACTGCGTCGCGGTTCCGTCGCACGCCGAGACTCGCCGAGGTGCCAGATGCCTTGTCGCACTTCGAGTCCTGATTGCGGGCGATTGAACAGTTCGACCATGCGGAATCGGCCACGGACCCAGAGCGCGATCGGCTACCTTTCCTGAATGAGTGATGGGGCAACGGAGTCCACCGAATCCGGTCCGACACGCGCTCCGACGAGCCTCCGGCGAGCGGTGCTCAACACCATGAGGGGCTCGGCGGGAAATCTCGTCGAGTGGTACGACGTGTACGTCTACACGGTGTTCGCCACCTACTTCGAGGCGCAGTTCTTCGACAAGGCCGACACCAACTCGACGGTGTACATCTACGCGATCTTCGCGGTCACGTTCTTGATGCGCCCGGTGGGATCCTGGTTCTTCGGTCGGTACGCGGACCGTCGCGGCCGCAAGTCTGCATTGATGCTCAGCATCACCGTCATGTCGATGTGTTCCTTCGTGGTGGCGGTCATGCCGACGCGCGAGATCATCGGATATTGGGCCGCAGTGATTCTGATCCTGGCCAGGTTGGTGCAGGGCTTCGCCACCGGCGGGGAGTACGGCACGTCGGCAACGTACATGTCCGAGGCGGCGACCGCGGATCGGCGCGGCTTCCTGTCGTCGTTCCAGTACGTCACCCTCGTCGGCGGTCACGTGCTCGCGCAGTTCACGCTCCTCATCGCACTCCACTTCCTCGACACCGATGCGCTCAGCGCCTGGGGTTGGCGAATCGGATTCTTCATCGGGGGTGTTGCCGCCCTCGTGGTGCTCTGGATTCGCCGCTCCATGGACGAGTCGCTCAGCGAGTCCCACCTCGAGGCGATCCGCGAGGGCAAGGACCGGGGCGCGGGATCGATGAAGTCGTTGTTCACCACGCACTGGCGCCCCCTGCTGCTCGTCTTCCTCATCACGGCGGGCGGCACCGTCGCTTTCTACACCTACAGCGTGAACGCCCCGGCGATCGTCAAGTCGACCTTCGGGTCCGATCGGGCGTTGACGGCGACGTGGATCAACCTGCTGGGGCTGATCTTCCTGATGCTGCTGCAACCCGTCGGCGGCCTCCTCAGCGACCGGGTCGGGCGCAAGCCACTGCTAGTCTTCTTCGGCGTTGGCGGCGTCATCTACACCTATTTCCTGCTGACCTATCTCCCGAAGACCACCTCAGCGTTCACGGCGTTCGCCCTACTGGTGGTCGGCTACGTCATCATCACCGGCTACACGTCGGTCAACGCGATCGTGAAGGCGGAGTTGTTCCCCGCCGAAATACGGGCGCTCGGCGTGGGTTTGGGCTATGCGCTCGCGAACTCGGTCTTCGGCGGCACCGCACCGCTGCTGTACCAAGCGTCCAAGTCGGCCCATCACGTCGGGTGGTTCATCGGCTACGTCACGGTGGTGATCGGCACGAGCCTGCTGGTCTACGTCTTCGCGCTGAAGAACAAGAGCATCACCGTGCTCGATCGCGAGCAGGGGAGCGCCTGGGCCGTCCCCGCTGCATCGGCGTCACGCTGACCCCGGGTGCGTGGGGCGAGTCCGGTCAGTCGGCGACGTGAAAGCCGCGCAGGATGGTCGTCAGGTGGCGGCGCCACAGGTGCTGGCCTCGAAGCCGGGGGTCCAGGCGCTCGCTGTGGATGACGCCGCGGATCGCCCAGACGGCCGCCGAGATGTCGGCGGGTAACACGTCGGCGCGTACCGCTTCCGACTCCTGGGCGCGGGCGAGCAGCGCCGCCGAACGCCGCCGCAGTTCCTCGACGAGCGGCTCCGGGGCGAGCTCACCCCAGACCGGAGCGGACAGGCCCGCCTTCTCCGCGAGCTCGACCCCGACCGTCGCCAAGAACACGTCGAGGCATTCCTGCGCCGGTGCCTGGTCGGCTTCTTCGGCGAGGTCGATCAGGCGCTGGAAGAAGCCGCTGAGCACCTCCTGAACCAGCGCGTCCTTGTTGGCGAAGCGGCGATACAGCGTCGCGGGCCCGACGTCGGCGGCCTTGGCGACGTCGTCGAGCGTGGCGGCCGGTCCGTGCACCGCGAACACCTCTTCGGCGGCCTTGACGAGCCGTTCGCGGTTGATGGCAGCGTCACGCCGCACAGTGCCGCCTCCCTTCGAAGCGTTCGGCACGGGTATCGGGTCGGCAGAATCGACCGGAAATAAATCCCACGCCGTCATGTTCATACTATCTGAGAGTCGAACTATCAGATAGTAGGAGGCGTTGGATCATGGCGAACGACCGGAGCGCAGACGTCGTCGGGTGTGCACGCGTGCGGCTTGGGCATTCGGAGCTGACGGTGCGACCCGTCGGACTGGGCTGCATGGGGATGTCGCAGTTCTACGGCGCCGCCGACGACCGCGAATCCATCGCGACCATTCGGTCGGCGATCGAGCTCGGGGTGAACTTTCTCGACACCTCGGATGTCTATGGCGCGGCCGACATCGGCACGGCCACCAACGTGCGCGGCTTCGGCCACAACGAACAGTTGATCGGCGCCGCGATTCGGGGCCACCGCGACAAAGTGGTGCTGGCCACGAAATTCGGCGCGAAGGTCAACGACGCCGGCGACGGCATCGTGCTCGACGGACATCCGGACTACGTGCTCGCCTCTTGCGAGGCGAGCCTGCGCCGACTGGGTACCGACGTCATCGACCTGTACTACTGCCACCGGCTGGATCCAGGTGTGCCGATCGAAGACACCGTCGGTGCGATGGCCGAGCTCGTCACTGCGGGCAAGGTCCGCGCGCTGGGGCTCAGCGAGGTGGGACCCGACCTGATTCGCCGCGCGCACGCGGTACATCCCGTTACCGCGCTGCAGAGCGAGTACTCGCTGTGGGAGCGAAGTGTCGAGCAAGGCATCACGGAAACCTGCCGCGACCTGGGCATCACGTTGGTGCCCTTCAGCCCGCTGGGCCGGTCTGCGCTAACCGGGGCCCTGAATCCCGACGACACCTTCGACCGGAGCGACTTCCGGGCGTCCAATCCGCGCTTCGCGGCCGAGCACCTCGCCACCAATCTCGCACCGGTCGAGACGCTCGTCGCGCTGGCCGCTGACAAGGGGTGTCGACCGGGGCAACTGGCGTTGGCGTGGTTGCTGGCCCAACCGCTGGACGTCGTGCCGATCCCGGGAACCAAGCGCGTCGAGTACGTGAAGCAGAACCTCGCCGCCACGTCGGTCGCGCTCAGCGCCGACGAAATCGCCTATCTGAGTGACGTCTTCGTGCCCGGACGGATCGTCGGAGACCGCTACCACGCCACCCACGCGAGCACCGTCGCAAAGTGAACGCTCAGCGAACATCCACCGCAGCAACCACATTGGAGGAGAAAGACATGGAGAAGGTCTGGTTCATCACCGGGTCATCGCGGGGTTTCGGCCGTGAACTGGTCCGAGCTGCGCTGGAGGCGGGAGACGTGGTCGCCGCCACGGCCAGGCGTCCCGAGCAACTCGCCGACCTGGTGGACCGCTACGGCGAGCGTGTCCTGCCGCTGGCGCTCGACGTCACCGATGCGGCCGCGGCGGTAGCGGCGATCGCCGCCGCGCGGGACCGCTTCGGCCGGATCGACGTCGTGGTCAACAACGCCGGGTACGCCAACGTTGCGCCGATCGAGACCGGGGACGACGACGACTTCCGTACCCAGTTCGAGACGAACTTCTGGGGCGTCTACAACGTGTCGAAGGCGGCAATTCCAGTCCTGCGAGAACAACAGGGCGGCTTGATCATTCAGTTCTCCTCCATGGGTGGCCGGGTGGGCGGATCGGCAGGCATCGCGTCATACCAGGCCGCGAAGTTCGCCATCGACGGCTTCTCCCGGGTGCTGCGCACCGAGACGGCACCCTTCGGCACCAGGATCCTTGTCGTGGAGCCCAGCGGATTCGCCACGGACTGGGCGGGGTCGTCCATGGCGCTCGCCGACGTTCCGGACACCTACGCAGGGACCGTCGGAGCGATGCAGTCGGTGCGCAACAGCGATGCCATCACCGCAGGGGATCCGGCGCGCGCCGCCGAGATCCTGGTGCGGATGTCGCGCCGCACCGACCTCCCGTACCACTTGCCGCTCGGCGTCAACGCCGTCGAGGGCACGCTCCGACACGACGAACAGTTGCTCGTCGAAGACCGGAAGTGGGCCGCCGTCGGGAGATCCGCCGACTTCGCGGAGCCCTTCCCCGTCGAGTTTCCGCCGGATGTCACCGAGTGAGCGTCGTGTGAGTCACGCGTCCCGCTGCCTGCGGGTGAGTCTGCGGCGATCGACAGTGGGCTACGCCCAACGGGTTTGATCATCACGGAGCTGACACAACGAAGTCACGTCCGGGTGCGCGGCGCGCGGGCGCCGCCGTCTTGTGAAAGCATTGAACGGTGAGGTCACTAGCGACTGCTGGATTGATCGTCGCCGCGGCGGCAGCTTGGGCGATTCCAAGTGCCCAAATTCCGTCCGCCAACGCGGCGCCGTGCCCAGACGCCGAGGTGATCTTTGCACGCGGCACCACCGAAGCGCCTGGTGTCGGTCCGACCGGAGAGACGTTCGTCGACGCGCTGCGTTCGCAGGTCGGCCCGAAGTCGGTCGGTGTGTACGCGGTGGACTATCCGGCAACCACCGAATTCCGCACCGCCCTTGACGGCATCGCCGATGCACACGCACACATCCTCGATACCGCGGCTAACTGTCCGCGCACCAAGATGGTGGTCGGTGGATTCTCCCAAGGTGCGGCCGTCGCGGGCTTCGTCACCGCCAATGCCGTGCCCGACGGGGTGGATGCCGCTGACGTGCCTGCGCCACTGCCTACGGAAGTGACCGATCACATTTCGGCAGTCGTGCTCTTCGGCAAACCCTCGACGCGCTTCATGCGTGCGATCAACGACCCGTCGATCGTGATCGGCCCGCAATTCGTTAGCAAGACCGTGGACCTGTGTGTGGACGACGACCTGGTGTGCGATCCGCACGGGAAGAGCTTCTCCGTCCACAACCAGTACGCAGAGACCGGAATGGTGGATCAGGGCGTGGCATTCGCCGTGAATCGACTCCAGGCCGGTTGGGCGGCCGACGTTCTGGTGCCCGCTCCGGATGCCGCTGCAGCGGCACAGGCTCCGTCGGCGGTACTACCGCCTTCCGCGCCCGCGCCCGGCGCAACCGAGACCGGTCCGTCGTCGCACCTGCCGTTGGGGCCCGCCGTACCTCCCGGACCCACGGCGCCGGTGGCACCGCCGCCCATCGCGCCGCTCGCGTGACGGCCTCCGCACCGCGTCACTGAACCTCGTCGGCTTGGCCGACGATTGACAGATTCGCGGCATACCCTCGGCTGGTGCGGGCGCAACGAGTCGCTGCCGTCATCGCGACGATGATGATGACCGCAGCGTGCGCGCACCCGTCGGCACCGACCGCATCGGGCTACTGGCCGCCCGGGCACGACCGCGGACCCTGCGCCGTCGCCAAGCAGGAGAACGTGCCGGCCTCCATGCGCGACGGCACCGTCCTGCGCGCCGACGTCTACCGCCCGCAGACGCAGGATCCCGTCCCCGTCATCCTGATGCGCACGCAATACGGTAAGACCGGCGCACAGGCAGGCGACCGCTACCAGACCCCGGACTGGTTCGCCTCGCAGTGCTATCTCGTTGTCGTGCAAGACATTCGGGGCCAGGGCGCGTCAGGCGGTACGTTCGTCGAGTTCGCGCACGACCAGGACGACGGCTACGACACCGTCGAGTGGGCCGCGGCCCTGCCGGGATCGAACGGCAAGGTCGGCATGTACGGATCGTCGTACGTCGGCGCCACGCAGTGGCTGGCCGCGACCACCAGACCGCCGCATCTCACGACGATCGTGCCCGCCAACACCGCCTCCGACTACTACGACGGCTGGACGTACGAGGGTGGCGAGTTCCGGTTGGCGTTCGTGCAGCCGTGGGCCATCGCCTCCATCGCCACCACCGCCGCCGAGAACCGGGGCGACACCGCCGCCGTCGCCGAACTGAAGGCCGCCGCCGCAGACCCCACGCGATGGATGGACTTCCGCCCGTTCAAGGACCTGCCCCCGATGCAGCCGACCAGCCAGGCCGTGGCGCCGTGGTACTTCGACTGGATCCGGCATTCGACGCGGGACGCCTACTGGACTGGTTGGAGCATCCGGGACCGCTACCCGGCCATCGATGTCCCGGTCCTCGGCTTCGAGGGTTGGTACGACGCGTTCCTGGCCGGCGGGGTGGAGAACTTCACCGGCATGGTCGCCCACGGCGGTAGTGCGCGGGCCCGCGACAACCAGCGGCTGGTGATCGGCCCCTGGGACCACGTCGACTGGGGGCGAAACGCATCCACTCCGGCGCCGATGCTCAAGGCGATCGGTGCCGTGGCCGACAGCCCGATCAACGACCTGATGCTCGACTGGTTCGACCACTTCCTCAAGGGCCGAAACGACGGCGCCGCAGGCGATGTCGCGGGCAAGCCGCGAGTGGATTACTTCCTCATGGGCGCCAACAGGTGGAAGACCGCACCGTCCTGGCCACTGCCGCAGACCCGATGGACCACGTACTACCTGTCCGGCGACGGAGGCGCGGCCGCCCGCACCGGAGCGCTGGTGCTCACCGCTCCCGGCGATCAGCCTCCGGACAGCTACACCTACGACCCCGCGCACCCCGCACCGAGCCTCGGAGGGCACTCGTGCTGCGGCGCTCACTCGGGCCCCCAGGGACCCTACGATCAGACTCCGGTCCAGCAGCGCTCCGACGTGCTCGTCTACAGCACCGAACCGTTGCCCGCGGACACCGAGCTCACCGGGCCGACCACCGTCACGCTGTGGGCGTCGTCGTCGGCATCCGACACCGACTTCACCGCCAAGCTGGACGTGGTGAAACCCGACGGCCAAAGCATCAACCTGAACGACGGCATCGTGCGCGCCTCGCGTCGCGCCTCGCTCTCGGCGCCGACGCCCATCGCGCCGGGCGTGCCGTACCGGTACACGATCGCGGTCTGGCCGACGAGCTACGAGTTGTCCGCGGGCGACCGCATCCGCGTGGAGATCTCCAGCAGCGACTATCCGCAGTTCGCTCCCAACCCCAACACCGGTGAGCCATTCGGCCAGAGCGCCATTACGCATCCGGCCGACCAGACGGTGCTGCACGACGCCGCGCACCCGTCGTCGGTGACGCTGCCGGTGATCCCAGCGGGGTGAGCGAAACGCGCCGGGTTCGGGTCTGCACCACCTTCACCAGGTTGAGTGTCCAAAACGCGTTCTCGGGGTACTTTCCTGGTGGCGGTCATCAGGGGACCCTCGCGGGTCACTGCTGGCTTGGATATGAGCATGGGTGGCAGTGATGAGAGGGGCTCGCGTGGACGCAGCGGACGACGAGCGCGTAGCTCCCGTCGCCGCGGTCTTCAGCACCGATTCCGAGGTCGGCCGCGACCTCGCGCAGGTCGACTGGGCGGCTACCCCTCTTGGAGCACCTGCGCAGTGGCCACAGAGCCTGCAGACCACCGTGAGCATTCTGCTCGCGTCGCGATTCTCCATGTGGATGGCCTGGGGACCCGACCTGACCTTCTTCTGCAACACCGCCTACCGGCGCGACACACTCGCCGCCAAGTATCCGTGGGCGCTCGGCCGACCGGCCAGAGAAGTGTGGGCGGAGATCTGGGACGACATCGGCCCGCGGATCGAGCGGGTGCTGTCCACCGAGCAAGCGTCCTGGGATGTCGGCCTGCTGCTGTTCCTGGAGCGATCCGGATATCCGGAGGAGTCCTATCACACGTTCTCCTACAGCCCGCTTCGCGACGACGACGGGCAGGTGATCGGCTTCCTGTGCGTGGTGAGTGAAGACACCGACCGGGTGATCAGCGAGCGCCGCATGGCGACGTTGCGGGACCTCGGGTCCGACCCCAGCGTGCTGCCGTCGGAAACGCAGATGCTCGCCGGTGCGGCGGCCCAACTCGGTCGCAACCTGAGTGACCTGCCGTTCACCCTGACCTACCTATTTGAAGACGACGGAGCCAAGCTGGCGGCCACCAGCGGGATTACCGCCGGGCATCCGGCGGCACCGGAGTGGCTGACGGCCGGGGGTGCGACGGTCTGGCCGCTGGCCGAGGCCGCGCGCGGAGAGTCGGTGGTCGTGCCACTGGACGCGGCTCCTTACGTGGAACTGCCGACGGGAGCCTGGACCGAACCACCCACCCGCGCCCTAGTGACGCCGCTCGTTCAGCAAGGCGCCGCGCCGCTCGGGTTCATGGTCGCCGCGTTGAACCGATACCGTCCCCTCGACGACGGTTACCGCGGATTCGTGGAATTGGTCGCCGGACACGTCGCAGCCGAAATCCGCACTGCGCGCAGCTACCGGGCCGAGCAGCGTCGGGCGGAGGACCTCGCCGAGCTGGACCGGGCGAAGACCACGTTCTTCTCCAACATCAGCCACGAGTTCCGAACGCCGCTGACGTTGATCCTCGGCCCGGTCGCGGAGCTGCGCAGTCGGTTCGACGAGACGGATGAGTCGGTGCGGCGGGAGTTGGACGTCGTGCACCGCAACGGATTACGACTCGCCAAACTCGTCAACACGCTGCTCGACTTCTCTCGGCTCGAGGCGGGCCGGATGCAGGCCCGGTACGAGTCCACCGACGTGGCGGCCACAACGGTCGAACTGGCCAGCACCTTCCGGTCGGCGGTCGAGCGCGCTGGCCTGACCCTGGTGGTCGACTGTCCACCGCTCGGCGAACCGGTGTACCTGGACCGAGACATGTGGGAGAAGGTGGTCCTCAACCTGCTGTCGAACGCGTTGAAGTTCACGTTCGACGGCGCCATCACCGTGCGGGTGCGTCGGGACGCCGACGATGCCGTGGTCACCATCTCGGACACGGGGATCGGCGTGGCCGCCGCCGAGATGCCCCGGTTGTTCGAGCGGTTCCATCGCATCGAGACCGCTCGGGCGCGTTCCAACGAGGGCAGCGGAATCGGGCTGGCGCTGGTGAGGGAGTTGGTCGGACTCCACGGCGGCACCATCGCAGCCGAAAGCGTCGACGGTGCGGGCACCGCCTTCACCATCCGGCTTCCGTTCGGGACCGCGCACCTGCCCCCGGATGCCATCGACTCGACCGGGCCAACCCGCGTCCGTTCCGCGACCGCTGATCCCTACGTGCAGGAGGCGCTGCGGTGGCTGCCCGGCGCCACCTCGCTGGATCCGAACGAAACTGAATGGGACACAACGGAATTCGATGGCGTGGTCGCGCCATCTGTTGCCGCAGGGGCGGTTGCGCGGGTGCTCGTCGCCGACGACAACGCCGACATGCGGGAGTACCTGGTCCGACTTCTACGTACCGCAGGCTACGAAGTCGAAGCGGTTAACGACGGGCAGCTGGCCTTGGAACGCGTACGTGCCGAGCTACCCGATCTGGTGGTGAGCGACGTGATGATGCCCGGGCTGGACGGCCTGGAGTTGGTGGCGGCACTACGCACCGACTCCCGCACCGCCGCCGTGCCGGTGCTCTTGCTGTCGGCGCGAGCGGGACAGGAAGCATCCATCGAAGGCTTGCACGCGGGCGCCGACGACTACCTCGTCAAACCCTTTGCCGCAGCGGAGCTGCTCGCCCGCGTTCGCGCGAATGTCGAACTGGCCCGACTGCGAAATCATCACGCGCGCTGGCGCACTGCCCTCGTCGATTCCCTCCAGGAGGCGTTCTTCGTCTGCGATGAGCGCGGCGCCGTCATCGAGATCAACGCGGCGTTCACCGACATCCTCGGGTTCGGCACCGACGGCCTGCCCTACGAGCCCATCTACCCCTGGTGGCCGTCCGCCGACACGGATCCCGAGGCCCACCGACAGATGGCCGAGGCCTTCGCCGACCTGGTCGACAAACCGCATGGCACCGTCACGGCGCCCGCCACCCATCGCGACGGACACCGGCTGTGGGTGACCGCCGCGTTCAACCACGTCGACGACCCGGAGACCGGCCGCCAGGTCATGGTCGGCACCTTCCGCGACGTCACTGCGGAGCACTACTTCGTCCAGCGCCAGACCGCCTTGGCGGAGTTGAATCAGTTACTCGCGCAAGCGGATACCGTCGATGAGGCACTGCTGTCGTCGGCGGAGGAGCTGCGCAGGCTGTGGCGAGCGCGGCGCGTTCTGGCGGCCACCTACGCGGGGCAGGGCACCGCATCGGGTGCGGCCGCAGGCACTCCGGACGTGGTGTGTGTCGGCGAGCCGGCGCAGTGGGCCGACCTGCCGCTGCGAAGTCGTGAGCTCATCGACGCGCTCTCCGACGGAGACCTACTCGCCACCGACGCGCAGGAGCTCGGGACGGCTGGGATCGCGCTGCAACATCCCCGGGGCGTACTCGTCGTCTGGATCGAGTTGGCCGAACAACGGCCGTTCACCACCGAGGATCAGACCTTGTTGACGGTGTTGGCGGGTCGGCTCGGGCAGGGCCTCCAACGGGTGCACCAGATCGACCAGCAGCGCGAGACCGCGCTGGCGCTCCAACACGCGATTCTCGGACCCGCCGTCCTGCCCAATGGATTCGCGGTGCGCTACCAGCCGGCGTCCCACCCGCTTCAGGTCGGCGGAGACTGGTACGACCTGGTGGATCTGGACGACGGGCGCATCGCCATGATCGTCGGCGACTGCGTCGGGCATGGCCTGGCTGCGGCGACCGTGATGGGACAGCTGCGGAGTGCGTGCCGGGCACTGCTCCTGGAGAACCCCAGCCCCCGTGTTGCGCTAGCCGGTCTCGATAGGTTCGCGGCCAGACTCCCCGGTGCAGAGTGCACCACCGCGTTTTGCGCCGTGCTCGATCCCGACACCGGTGAGCTCACCTACGCCAGCGCCGGCCACCCCCCGCCCGTCCTCGTCTACGCCGACGGGAACGCCCGCATGCTGCAAGACGGCCGGGACATCCCGCTTGGGCTGCGAACCGATCGACTGCGTCCAGAAGCGAGCCTGACGATGCCCGCGCGCGCCACCCTGTTGCTGTACACCGACGGACTGGTGGAGCGTCGCCGTCAGCCATTGGACAAGGGCATCGCGTTGGTCACGGACCTAGTCCAAGACGGAAGTGGTTCTGCCCTAGAGGATTTGGCCAGCGAGATCATGGGCCGGTTGGCACCCGACGGGGGCTACCAGGACGACGTGGCCCTGCTGCTGTACCGGCAACCCGGGCCGTTGCAGTTGGACTTTCCCGCTCACTCGAGCGAGCTCGCCGGTACTCGCACCGCCTTGCGCAATTGGCTGGGCCGAGCGGGGCTGGACCCCGACCAGACCCAGAACGTCCTCATCGCCGCGGGTGAAGCCGTCGCCAACGCGATCGAGCACGGCCATCGCGACCGTCCCGGATTCGTCAGCCTCCGTGCCAGCGCGCTGGTCGATCTGCTGCACCTGACCGTCGTCGACACCGGTATCTGGAAGATCCCGCAACCGGGCATGGACATCACTCGAGGCCGCGGCGTCACGCTCATGCGGGCCCTCATGCACGACGTCACCATTCACTCCCAAGCCGCAGGCACCACCGTCCACATGTACACGAGGATCGACAGATGACCACTCCGCTCATCGTCAACACGGACCGTCGCGACGACGGGGCGCTCGCGCTAGTGGCAACCGGAGAAATCGATCTGAGCAACGTCCACGCGTTCGCCACGGCCCTCGACGACGCCATCGCGGGCAACGACGGAGAGCGGGTGACGGTGGATCTCAGCGCCGTCGACTACGTGGATAGTGGAGCCATCAACGTGCTGTTCACCTGCGCCGAACGCATCCGGCTCATCGTCAAACCGCTTCTGATACCCGTCCTCACCGTCAGCGGGCTGACCAAACTGACCACCGTCGAATCCGCACCGCCCGCAAGGCACGGCTGATGGCGAAGTACGACCTCAATGAGCCGGCGGTGGCTCGCGCGCGTGAGCTGATCGGGGCTCGGCAGTACGTGCTCGACAGCGACTGGGGCGAAGCGCAACCGCGCGCCGACGCGCAGAACAGCTACCTCGAAACACACGATTGGGACGACTACGCGCGGTGGCATCTGGGGTTGACCGAAGGTGCGAGCGATGACACCAAGGCGCGGTACGCGTTCGTGTACGGAGACTTTCGCCGGGTTCACCGCTCCGGCCTGATCGCGTGCGTGTACCGGGCGTCGGAATGGCGGCACAAGGCGGTCGAACTCGCCGCGCACGAACTGCTGCAAGACCTCGACCGAGCGGCCGGGCTGGCCTGACTGCACGCCTCCACCCCGCGTCAACCAGTCAGTAGGCGCGTCGGCCCCGTCCTTGGCAGTGGTCAAGTCGCCGCAGCTGATGTTCCCTGCCCGGGGTCCGCGAATCGGAGGGACACTAACGCCGTGACCGATGACAATGCCACCACCGGGCTCGTGGTGATCGACCCCTACAACGACTTCATCTCCGAGGGCGGCAAGGTGTGGGATCGCCTCAAGGCCATTGCCGAGACCAACCAGTGCGTTCCTCACTTGACCGAGGTCCTCGGCGCGGCGCGAACCGCGGGCATCCGCGTCTTCTACGCGCTGCATCACCGATACCGGCCTGGCGACTACGAGACGTGGTCGACCATCGCCCCCATCCAGAAGGCGGCATGGGGGCGCAAGACGTTCGAGTACGGCACGTGGGGCGGTGAGCTTCATCCGGACCTCGTCCCGCAGCCTGGCGACGTCGTCGCCCAAGAGCACTGGTGCTCTTCGGGTTTCGCCAACACGGATCTCGATCTACTGCTCAAGAGGCACGGGATCCGCCGACTGATCGTCATGGGGCTCATCGCCCACACGTGTGTCGAGTCGACGGTGCGGTACGGCGCCGAGCTCGGCTACGACGTCACGGTGGTTGGCGATGCGACCGCGAGCTACTCGGAACGGGAGATGCACGCCGCGCTCGAGGTCAACATGCCGAACTACGCGGCCGTCGTCACCACGAGCGAAGTCCTCGAAGCGATCTCCGCGCCGGGCCGCTGAGCGCCGAAGGGTCGGCTACTCGTCTGCGGCGCCGAGCCGTCCGACGGGATGGCGGTGAATGGGCACCGCGTGACGCGTCACGACTCCTCGGCGTCGGTGCGCTCCTCTTCGAGGCGATCCTTGCTGCGCAGGAGCCGCAGCACGGTCACCAGCGCCAGGCCGCCCACGACGTTTCCGACGACGGTGTAGCCGAACCAGCCGAGCCAGTCGAGGTAGCCGAACGGCGCGTTGCCGGTGAAGAGTGCGCCGAAGATCAACAGTGAGTCGAGGATCGAGTGGAACATCTGCAGGCCGGCGAGCAGGAAGGCCCCGGCGACGGCGGCGGCGATCTTGCCTGGCACGGAATCGGTTCCGTGCTGCATGCGGGTCATCAGGGTGATGGCCATCCCACCCAGCACCGCCAGCGCCACGTGTTCGGCGGTGAGCGGCGCCGTCGCGTAGTGCGTCGCCGACTCGACGGTTTGATCGCGGAGCTGTGGGAACGCGGTCATGATCAAGCCCATGATGAGCCACCCACCGACGAGGTTGGCGGCCAATGTGCCACCCCACAACTTCAGTAGTTGCAGCGGGCTCGCGCGCTTCGCCGCCACGGTGGTGACGGGAACCAGGAATCCCTCGGTGAACAATTCGCTGCGGCCCAGTAGCAGCGCCAGGAATCCGATCGAGAAGGCTAACCCCGCCAGAAGCGGATCGTGAGTGGCGCGCAGTACCGACAGGTAGGCCAGCACACCCATGGCAACTTCCGTGCCCCCGAAGAAGCCGGTGACGAGGACCTCACGCCAGCTGCGGTGCAGTCGCTGGGTGCCTTCGTCGATCATCCGGGTGAAGGCGTCCTCGAGTTCGTCCTCGATGGGACTGTCGGACTTCCCGAGGTCGCGCTGACTCGTTTGACTCATGGCGGGGGTCCTCAAGCTCGGCGATGGGCGAAGGTGAGGAGTACCCGGTTTGGCGCCGCCGTCACGCCTGCCGTCGACGGAGTGAACGCCTTCACCGGCGAGGGTCCGGTCCCGCACACCATCGTCCACGCGAGTACTGGGGCATCGACATCGAAGAGCGCACGCTGGTGCCCGCCGACGATGCAGTGGTCGGCAGCACCCGCTTCGCGGAGTGGCTTCTCATGACAGCAGCCACCTCGTGGCCCACTGGGCCCAATACGTTGGGCCCTAGGGCAGCTCACCGAGGAAGTCTCGGCGTCGGCGGGCCCACGCGGCCCGCCACGGTCCGGTCGAACGCCGAGCGCGTGATGACGGTTACGTTCGTTCGGGTCTAGCGCACGCGGGGATTCCGGGCTCCGGAGCCGCTGGCTAGGATTCGATGAATCGGCCCGCCCCCCGCCTACGGCACACCGGGAAGGCCCACGGGAAAGACGCGGTGGTGCCTATGTCGAGCGAGGGTCGGGGCGACCGGCTGCGCGGACGTGCCGCCGAGTGCGAGGCGCTTCAGGCTCTGATGGCGACCGTTCGGGCAGGCAGCTGTCAGGTGCTCGTGCTTCGCGGGGAAGCGGGCGTCGGCAAGACCACGCTGCTCGAATACACCTTGAACTTGGCGTCCGGGTTCCGGGTGGTGCAGGTGGCAGGCGTGGAGTCCGACATGGAGCTCGCGTTCGCGGGGCTGCAGCAGCTGTGCGCACCGCTGCTGAATCACCTCGACGAGTTGCCTGAACCACAGCGCGAGGCGATGAACGTGGCCTTCGGCCGGGGCGTCGGGGAGACCCCGGACCGCTTCCTGGTCGGGTTGGCCACGCTCAGCCTGATGGCGGCGGCGGCCAACGACAAGCCCCTGCTCTGCGTGATCGACGACGCGCAGTGGCTCGATCAGGTGTCGGTGCAAACGCTCGGCTTCGTCGCTCGGCGACTGATGGCGGAGCCGGTGGCGCTCGTGTTCGCCGTACGCGGGGGCGGAGCCGGCGCGCTCACCGGGCTGCCCGAACTCGTCATCGGCGGACTGTCCGACGCCGATGCCCGCAAGTTGTTGGACTCCGTCGTGTTGGGACGGCTCGACCCACGGGTTCGAGACCGCATCGTGGCCGAGACGCGCGGCATACCGCTGGCCCTGCTTGAGGTGCCGCGCAACGTATCCGCCGCCGAGCTCGCGAGCGGGTTCGGTAACCCAGGTGGGCGGCTCTCGGCAGGCGAGATCGAGGAAGGCTTCGTGCGGCGCATCCGCGCACTTCCCGCGCCGACCCAACGACTGGTGTTCACCGCCGCGGCCGAACCGGTGGGCGATGCCGCCCTGTTCCTGCGCGCTGCGGCACGGCTCGGCATACCCGTGGACGCGCTCGGGCCCGCCGAATCCGCCGGAGTGATCGAGTTCGGCCCGCGGATGCGGTTCCACCATCCGTTGATGCGCTCGGCCGCCTATCGCGCCGCCGATCTCACCGAGCGTCGGACGGTGCACCGCGCACTGGCCGAGGCGACTGATCCCGACCTCGATCCCGACCGGCGGGCGTGGCACGCCGCCAACGCTGCGGCCGGACCCGACGACGCGGTGGCCGCCGAGTTGGAGACGTCGGCAGGCCGCGCCCAAGGCCGGGGCGGCGTCGCGGCCGCGGCGGCCTTCCTCGAGCGGGCGGCGATACTGACGTCGGATCCGGCGCTTCGCGGATCCCGGGCGATCGCCGCGGCGCAGGCCAAACGCGATGCGGCAGCGCCGGACGCCGCACACGAGCTGCTCGCGATAGCCGAATTGGGCCCGCTGTCCGAGCTCCAGCGCGCCCAGGTGGCCCGGATGCGCGCTCAGATGGAGTTCGTCCGTAGCCGCGCAGGTGTGGCGGGCGCGCTGAAGACGACCGAGGCCGCAGCGCAATTGGCCAGTGCCGCAGCGGGACTCGAGACCCTCGACGCCGGCCTCGCTCGCGAGACCTACCTCGAAGCGCTGTCTGCCGCCATGTACGCGGGTCGACTAGGCGAGCCAGGCCGACTCGCGCAAGTCGCCGCCGCTGCCCGCCGAGCCGTGGACCAGGTGTCCGAACTGCAGCGACCGATCGACCTGCTGTTGAGTGGCCTGGCCGGTCGGATCCTCGATGGTCCAGGTGGTGGATCCGAGCACCTGCGCTCCGCTCTGGAACTGTGGAACGATCACACGCAGCAGGCCGATGGCCGACCCGCGGTGTGGCCGTTCCCGATCGCGCAGGAATCCGCCGCGCACGAACTGTGGGACGACTTGGTCCTGCAGCAGATCGCCACCGACATGGTTCAGCGCGCTCGTGACACCGGTGCGCTTGCGATGATTCCACCTGCGCTGACCTATCGCGCCGGCGTCCACGTCTATCGAGGCGAATTGACCACGGCGGCAAGATTCATCGAAGAGGCCAATGCCATTACGGCGTCGACGGGGCACACGCCGGTGAAGTACCACTCGTTGAATCTCGCGGCGTGGCGCGGGAATTCCGGCGATGCCATCCCGCTGATCGAGGCGGCCGCAGCGGATGGCACCGCCAGGGGCGAGGGCCGATTGATCGGGGTGAGCAAGTTCACCTCCGCCGTGCTCTTCAACGGGCTCGGTCGGTACGACGAGGCCTTCGCAGCGGCGCGGGAGTGTTGCGACTACGAGGACCTTGGTTTCCACAGTTGGTGTCTATTCGAATTGATCGAAGCCGCCGCACACGTCGGCGACTTGGAATCCGCCGCCGCTGCGCTGCCACGGTTCGAGGCCAGGGCGGGCGCCAGCGGTAACGACTGGGGTTTGGGAGCGGTGGCGAGTGCGCGCGCCCTGCTCGCCTCCAACGAGCACGCCGAGGCCTTCTTCGCCGAGGGCATCGAGCGGCTCGAACGCGCCAACATCGTGTTGCACCTGGCGCGCACCCGGCTGTCGTACGGTGAATGGCTGCGGCGGATGAATCGCCGGCTGGACGCCCGCCAACAGCTCAACACCGCTCACGAGATGTTCACCCGAATGGGTGCGCAAGGGTTCGCGGAGCGGGCGCGCCGGGAACTGGTCGCGACAGGCGAGAAGGTGCGCAAACAACAACCGACCTCTGGCGACGACCTGACGGCCCAAGAGGCCCAGATCGCGCGGCTGGCGGCGGACGGCTTGACCAACTCCGAGATCGGTTCGCAGCTGTTCATCAGCACGCACACCGTCGAATGGCACCTCCGGAAGGTCTTCGTCAAGCTCGGCATCACCTCCCGTAGGCAACTGCGCACCATCTCCTGGGCCAGCTGAGCACCGGCTCGCCCCGTCCGCACCCACTACGCACCACGGACCACGAACTTCCAAGGGTTCGCTTCGCCTGCGCAACCGCGAGTCTGAGCTCGGAAGCGGAAGACACCCAACGCACTGGAGGCTCACCATGGAGGTCGTAGTGATCGGCGGTACCGGGCTCATCGGCTCGAAGGTCGGGGCCAAGCTCGGCGAGCACGACGACTTGACCGTCACCGCCGTACCCGCCACGTTCACGTCCGACGCGGATCTCGCCGCCCGCTTCGCCAGCGAAGTGGAGCCCCTGTTCGAGGTGCTGTCCAGGGGAGCACGACGACTGACGCGCAACGACGCCGACGCCGAGGACCTCCTGCAGGACACGCTGCTGCACGCCTACACCGGATTCCGCACGTTCAAGGAGGGCACCAACCTCAGGGCGTGGCTGTTCCGGATTCAGTACAACCGGTGGGTCAGCGCGCACCGCTACAAGCAGCGCCGCCCGGCCGAGGTAGCGGTCGACGAAGTGACCGAGCGAGACCTGGCCAATGGTGCCCGACGGCTACTGTCCGGACCACGTTCCGCCGAAGCTGAAGTGTTGGATGCGTTGCCCGACAACGACATCAAGGTGGCCATGGACTCGCTGCCCGAAGGCATGCGGACGGCCATCTACTACGCCGACGTCCGCGGACACACGTACGCAGAGACTGCCGCGATCCTGAACGTCCCGCTGGGCACGGTCATGTCGCGGGTGTCCCGCGGCAGGCAACGGCTTCGCGTGGCGTTGGCACACCTCGCCCACGGCGGGCCGGACTTCGCGCCCGTCCAACGGGGCGTCGCCTAGCCCGCACACCGAAACCCATTGAGAGAAAGGAGCATCCGATGTCGAGGATCTTGCTGCAGACGACGATCGCGGACAACCCCGACGACTGGAACGTCGACCGCTTCGCCCTGCTCGCCCATGAGCTACGGGAGGCAGGCCACGAAGTGATCGCACGCAACCGCGTCGCCGGCGCCGGTGACGACCCGATCCTGCGCCACCTCGATGAACTCGGCTACGACCAATTGTGGCTGCTGGCCGTCGACGTCGGTGACGGGCTCACCGACGCCGAGTCCGACGCCATCGCCAGGTTCCGGGCGAACGGCGGCGGGGTGCTCACCGCGCGCGATCACCAGGACCTGGGCAGCTGCCTCACGTGCCTCGGGTCGTTGGGGGTGGTCAACCGGTTCCACGACGCAGGCGTCGACCCCGCCACGATGCGCGACGACGTGGACACCCCGGCGATCTCGTGGCCGAACTTCCACTCAGGTGCCAACGGTGACTATCAGCCGGTGCTCGCCGAAGCGCCGGTACACGAGCTGCTCCGCACTTCACGGACGGCCAGCGGACGGATCGAATGGTTCCCGGCACACCCTCACGAGGGTCTGGTGTCGGACGATCACCCGTCGGCGACCGTGCTCGCGCAGGGCCGGAGCACCACGACCGGCCGGCGGTTCAACCTGGCCGTCGCGCTCGACGGGGAGCTCACGCGGGACGGTCGGCCGCTGGGCCGTGCGGTCGCCGAGTCGACGTTCCACCACTTCGCCGACTACAACTGGGATCTCGACAGTGAAGCGCCGTCGTTCGTCAGCGAGCCGCCAGGCACGCAGATCAAGGCCGACCCGGGTCGACTGGTGATCTTCAAGGACTACGTCCGCAACATCGCGACGTGGCTGCACCCCGTGACCGATGACGGCGGGCTACCGGTGATGTTGTCGGAGCGCGACTTTGGGCTACCAGCGCCCATCGTGCGGTAGCTTCGCCGCGTCCGCCTCCAACTCGGCGAACGTCATCTGCAGTAGCGTCACGGCGTCGTTGACCGCGCCGACCTCCGTGTCGTCCACCGAGACGCCCATGGTGCGTGCGGTCGCCGACACTTCCAGCAGGCCCGCATAGACTTCTGCCACCTCATCCACTGCAGCGGTGAGCTTTTCGAATAGCGTGACCCGCCGCGCGCTCAACCGGACGATCGTCTTCTTGATCGACTCGACCGCGTGGTCACCTTGACCGGAGACTTCCCGAGCGGCCGAGATCGCGTCGTCAAGCGCGTCCACTGCGGCCGCCATCTGCAGCACGGACGGGCGTGCGGCGTCGGCCGCTGCCAGCGCCGTCTCGGTCTTGGACTGGACGACGTCGGGCAGCGACGCCGTCTGCAGCGCCCGCAGTGAGCGCACGTGACCGTCGAGCAGGACCACCAACTCCTGCTGCCGGGTCCCCGGCCGCAGTTGCTCAGGAGCTTCGCCCCGCGACCGGGTGAGTGCACCGACGCTGAGCGCAGTACCGATCATCACAACGCCGGTCGCCACCGCCAGCGCGATGGACGCGCCGAACGCCCAGGCCATGCCGCTGCCGAACACCGAAAGGAGCCAGGCCCACGGGTTGCGCGCGGACGCCACCGCGCGGGCCCCAATCCCGTTGTGCATCATCAGAAATTCGAAAGGACGTTGGTGAACACGGCGTCGATCGTCTGCGGATCGGTCGCGTCGTAGGCGGCCGCGCGGGACGCCTCGGAGATGCGCTTGATCGCATCCAGATCCGCGTCCTCGCCGTACGCGATGGTGAACACCCGGACACCGTCCTCAAGCGCTTGGTCACCCAGTTGACGGACCAACCCTTCGAGGTCGGTGTCGTCCGGGTACTCATTCTGGCCGTCGGTCATCACGACGACCGCGTTGATCGTGTCAGCGCCGGCGCCCGCGCGAACGGCCTCCGACGCCTTCCGCGTCGCCGCATAGAGCGGTGTGCCGCCCGACGGGATGAGGTGTTGGATGCGAGCGGCGAGCAGCTGCCGCTGCGGTCCGAGTGGCCCGATCCCCATCTGCTCGATGTAGACCTGTCCCTGCGCCGGAAACGTCCACAACCCGACCTGGTCGGCGTCGGACAGTTCGGACAAGCCGTTCACTGCGGCCGCCTGGGCAAGCTCCAATCGCGTCTTGCCTCCGCCTGCGGGCACGCCCATCGATCCGGATACGTCCAACACCAGCAGGACGCGAGCCGGCTTGCGCAACTCCGACCATGCGGCGCGGATGGCCGCCAGCACGGGCGGGCTCGGCGGGGACAGGATGACCCCGACGTCGTCGGCGAGGTAGTCGCTTTCGGTGACGGCCCGTCCCGGTCGACCGTCGTAGGTGCGGAACCCCGCGTCGGTGAACAACTCCTGTTGAGCGGGATCGTGGAGGTAGGCCAGGAAGTCCCTGACGCCGACCTGCTTACCGACCTCGGACCAGGGCGCCTGAAGCACGGCGAAGGGGCTGTCGCTGTTCAGCGTGCCCTCTTTGGGATAGATCGCGACCAGCGGCACCTTCGGCTTGCCGTGCTGGCCCTTCGTCTCGAGGTCGCCAGTGGGATTGCCCTCGTTGTAGTCCACGATCGACTTCTCCTCGACGGCCACCGCACTGACGTAGCCGAGTGCGGCCCCGGCGTCGTCGGCTCGTTGCAGGTTCGTCAGGAAGGTGAGCGCGGTGTCGCCGTAGTGTGCAACCGACTTCTCCACTCCGGCAACGAAATCACGCACGTGCGGTTCGTTCAGCACGTCCAGGGTGAGATCGCTGGACGTGCCGGTGGCGGCCACGAACGCTCCGATCGTCGCGGACAGGCCGGACGTGGACACGTTCGGGTTGGTCTTGCCCAGCTTGAAGGCGCCCCACTCGGGGTGGCCCTTGGACGCCCAGCCGCCCGGATCGTTGGCGAGGTTCAGCAGGTCCGCCCAGCCGATCGCCGCCTGGGGCCAACCCAATGCCCGCGCCTTCGGTTCGGGCATGGCGAGCACGATCGGGGTCGAGACCACCGATTCGTTGTCCGCGGCCAGGATGTCCGGCCGGTCCTGCGCCGCGCGGTCGTGGCGCAGCAGTTGCAGCCACGTCGAGGCCGCAGGTGTCCAGGCGTCCGGCGCAGGGCCCCAGGCTGGGTCCCAATTCGGCTCGGTCAACCGGGATTCCGCGACACCGGATGCCATTGGGGTGACGGAGATTCCGTAGCAGGCGCCGTTTACCTGGCGATCGGAGGAGTTGTACCGCTTGGCGACCGCATCCATCAAGTCGGACTTCTCGACGGACGCCGTGACCACCACGGTGGTGCAGCCCGCTCGCGGAGCGCCGGAATCGCCGTCGGAATGCTTCCACCAGTAGACCGAGCCGACGACCATCAACCCAGCGATCGCCGCGGCCGTCAGTGCCTTACCGTTGCTGCTCACGATGTGCCCCCTTTGGATCGGCGCTGTCGGTACGTTCCGACGCCCCCGTGCCGCTCCTCGAGCTCATGATGAACCCGCTCACGATCACTGCGGAAGAGACGTAGTGGCCGTCGTCGAATTTCCTTGCACGATTCACAGATTCAGTGGCGCGGCCGGGTGTGGGGCGCTGACTCAGAGCAATTCAAGGCCGCGCGCTAGCTGGTGACGCGGCAGCCATCCGTTCATCAGACTCGACCGCCTCCTCTAGCGAGCACTCCCAGTATCCGTTGATGGCGTGGCCCGCGCGCTTCGACTCCGACGTGAAGCGAATGCCGACGTGCCTGCTGACCCCACCCTCGCTGTCCTGGGACTCAACCAACAGGAAGTCTTCGAGCTCACTCCACGCGTACTGTCTGGGCTTGCCCGATCGTTCGTGAACCTCGAAGCCCTTGCCCGTCAGCCGCAGCCATCCGTCACCCCGGGCGCGCCGCGCGCGGATGAGCGCCCACCTGGAGGCGATCCGCCAGAACATGTAGCCGAAACCCACCGCCATACCTCCAAGCACCACCACCTGAGGCCAGTGAGTCGGGCCAGGAACGGTGAGCCACCAGTACATCGCCAACGCGGGCCCGCCGACGAGCACGTCGTCACCCAGGGCGAAATAGATGAACCCGGCTACGCGGGCGCGGGGCTTCGGGTAGGGCAAGACCAAATCGGCTGGGGGAGAATCGGCGACGTCGGCCGGGAGGGTCAGGAGGTCGGGTCCGGGCGAGCCGCGGCTCGACCCCTTGGATTGCGGTTGGTAGCAGCCGAAGACCCAGCGCAGTCCCATGATCGGGAGAAGGAGGATGCCCATCCACACGTACGATGCCACGACCGAGCCGGCGAGCACGAGGATGGCGATCCCGGCGATGCGCAGGGCCAGGACGAACCCGTTCCAGACGAAGTCGCCGAATGCCAATGTCGGCTGATACGGCCCGTACACCTCCCCGTCGACCACGACACGGTAGTCACCTTCGCGGGGGACCTGCACCACCCATACCCTGGCTTGTATGTCGCACCCACCGCCCCACCATCTCGTCGCCCAGGATTCGACCACCTTGGGTTCGGTGCGCCCGTCGAGGCTGAACATCCGCATCGACAACGGCGGCAGCGGAGTCGCGTTCCCGTCGCTGTCGGGTTTCTGGAAACACAGCGTCACGTCCACGTTCCCGGCAGGCAGGTGCACGGTCGCCGAGCCGGGAATGGGCACCTTCCCGTAAACGCCTCGATCGACGAGAAATGGAAGTGCGCACAGGGCGAGCGCGACCATCGCGACGGCTGCAGCCACCATGCGCTTGACGGTCAAGCCGCGGGGCCTCGTCGTCATGTGGACCATGGCCCATTCTCGATGGCACGCAGTCTGCAGTGGACGGCCACGATGACGTCGCGCATCCCGCGAATCGGCGGAATGGCTTGATGGACGAGCTCTTCCAACTCACGGTAGTGGCGTGCTGCGGGCAGACGTGATGCATCGCGGTGATCAACACCATCGCGGCGTCGACCTCGTCGAGCCCGCGACCGTCGAGCCCGGTCATGGCGTCGATCACCCCGCCGGTGGTTGGATGGGCGTCGACCGCCCCGCACAGCTGCGCGGCAGACGCCTCGATGACGGACATCGGTGTCGACGGATTGGCCTGGGCCACAGTGGAACTGAGTGTCAGCGCGCTGACTCCGACGACAGCTGTGCAGAGAATCGTCTTCCTGATCACAATGAATCCCCCTTGGTTGCGCCGAGTGCTCGGCGTCGTTCGTTCGTACGTGATCATGATCACGTCGCGGAGTTCAGCCAGGGAAGCCGAGGCTCGTTTGCGGGGCTTTCCTTGCACGATCCACAGATTCGCGAGATTCCAGTGCGCCGAACGTGAAACCAGTGCGAAGAATCGGCCGAAACGTCGCACTGGTATCACGTTCGGCGGGGACGGGCGGCCCGCAGGCGCGACCAGCTGGTGGATCAGGTCAGCCGTGGAGCCTTCGGTAGGCCCTCTCGGCGCCCGGATGCAGTGGCACCAGCCCGGTTTGGATCATGGACGGCGGGTCGAGGTACTGCAGCCCACGGACGAAGGGAGGCACCAACTGTGGTGCGTCGGTGGCAAGCACGTCGACCACGGCGGCCACCACGTCGGCGTCGATGTCGTGGCGGCACAGCAGCAGGTTCGGAACGCCGATCGAGCGCAGTCCGGGTGGCACGTAGTCGCCGGTCGGCACCTGGCGAACGAGGAACGGGTAGCCGGACAGTTGTGCCATCGGGGCCGCGAGGGGTCCGATGTCGAGCATTCGGAGGGGCACCTGGGCGTCGAGTTCTGAAATGGCGGGTGTCGGTACGCCGCCGGACCACACCAGGGCGTCCACGCCACCGTCGGCGAGCCGGACCAGGCCCTCGTGCAGGCGGTACCGCTGCATGTCCACCCGATCACGAAGGCCGGCCGCATCGAACAGGACCTCGCTGGTGGCCGCTGCCCCGGAACCGCCCGGGCCGATCGAGACCCGGTGTCCCTCAAGATCGCTCAACTCGTGAGCGGGCGTGGAGTCGCGGACGACCACCTGCAGGTAGTTCTCGTACACACGGGCCACCGCCACTGGTGCGGTAGCACCCGGCCCGGTGGCGAGGTCACGTTCGACGACGTCGGCCAGTGCGAGCCCCAGATCCGCTTCCCCCGAACGCAACCGAGCGAGGTTGTCGACGCTGCCCTCCGTCGATATCGCTTCGACGCTCATGTCGGGGTAGCTGACGTTGACCTGCTTTGCGACGAGCTCGGCGAACGCGAGGTAGAGGCCCCCGTGCTCGCCGGAGGCGAGTCGCACGCGTCCGCCCGGTCCGCCGCCCATGCAGCCCGCGGCCAGTACGGCCGTCGCGAAGAGGAAGCCGCGCCGGCTCAGCTCGACCGGTCCGGCGCTCAGCATGTGGCCGCACTCGATGCAGGAAGCGAATAGCGAACCAGGAGCCCACCTTCGGGGGCGCGTTCCACCGCGATCGTTCCGCCGTGACCGGCCGCGATCTCGCCTGCGATGGCCAGTCCGAGACCCGTCCCGTCCTTGTCGTCACGCCCTCGCCAGAACCGGGCGGCGGCCCTGGCAAGGTCCTCGTCGGGCAGTCCGGGGCCGTCGTCGCTGACGGCGAGCTCGACCGCGGAGTCCGCGGACGTGACCGACACCGTGATCGTGGCGTTCGGGCCGGCGTAGCGCAGTGCGTTGTCCAGGGCGACGTCGAGCAGCTGCTCGACGTCGTGGCGGGCGAGCGGAACCACGAGCCTGGGATACTGTGCCCGGCAACGCAATTGCTGCCGTCGCTCCTCGGCGACCGGCCGCCAGAACGCCAGTCGTTGTTCGATCACGTCGTCGAGGTCCGTCGACTCCGTCACCGCATCGGACAAGCCCATCTTCCGGCTGCCACTGACTTCCTCCGCGCGGGCAAGCCGCAACAGCTGGTGCAGCAGGTTCTCCAGGCGGTCGAGCTCCGCGGTCATCGACTCGTATGTCGACCTGCCCGCCTCGCCGACCTGGTCTTCGAGCGTGTCCGCGCGCAGCCGGACGGCGGCGAGCGGATTCCGCAGTTGGTGAGAGGCATCGGCGACGAGTCGGCGTTGGCGTGTGAGCGAGGCCCGAACCGCTTCGGCCATCGTGTTGAACGCCGCGGTGAAGTGGCGCAGTTCCGGTGGTCCAGCCACGTCGGCGGGCAGCCCGGGAACGCCCTCGGTCATCTCGGCGACGGCCCGCTCCAGCCCGTCGACCGGGCGCAGCACCCACCGCGTGAGCGCGCGAGCGACCAACACCGCCAGCAGCAGCAGGCTCAGACAGCCGATCGCCACCCACAGCCAGCCGGCCGCCACCCCGCGGGCCGCCACCGACGTGTCGACCGCCGCCACGACGGCGCCGATCAGCTCCCCGTCGTGCCGAACTCCCGCGGTGGCCAGGATGTCGTGGCGGGTCCACGGAAGGATGCGGGTCCAGCGCGCTGCCGGTGCGTCGACGAGGGCGCGGTTCATCGCCGTCGCGACCGCGGGATCGGTGTCATCGAGCCCACGCACGGCGCGGGGTCGCCCGTCGGCGTCGACGACAAGCACGCCTTCCCCGTACACCTCGTAGTAGCGGTCCACCAAGCGTTGCAACGGGACTCCCGGCATCGCAGCCGAATCAGCCAGTGCGGCAAGCTGCCGGCCGCGTTCGGCGGCCAGCGTCGCGGTGCGCCGGTCCGCCAGACTCAGCCCCAAGGGGACGGCCAGCGCCGCGATCGCCAGGAGCGAGAGCAGCACGAGCACGACGCGGACACGCAGCCCCATGTCAGGAGTCCAGCCGAAAACCGAAGCCGCGCACCGTCTGGAGCGGCAGCCCGGTGAGCTTGTGGCGTAGCTGTCCGATGAAGAAGTCCAACGATCTCGACCGGCCGACGACCGCGGTACCCCACACCTCGAACATGAGGTCCTCTCGGCTGACGGCCTCGCCCTGCCTGGCGGCCAGGGTGGTGAGGATCTGAAATTCGGTCTTGGTGAGCGACTGCGGCGCCCCCTCTAGACTGACCTCCCGCCGGTCGCGATCGATGGTGACGGGTCCCGCCACCACCGTGCCCGACGGAGCGGTGGCGTCGCCGCCGACCCGGCGAACGCGTCGCATGACGGCCTGAATCCGCGCCAGCAGCACCGCTTTTCGCACGGGCTTGACCAGGTAGTCGTCGGCGCCGGCGCGCAACCCGAGCACCACTGCGCCGTCACTGTCCCTTGCGGTCATGATGATGACCGGTACGGCGGACGCGCGCCGGAGCGTGCGCAGTACGTCCAGCCCGTCCATGTCGGGCAGACCCAGGTCCAGCAGCACTAGGTCGCAGCCCTTGACGCGGTTGAGCGCGTCGCCGCCGCGCCCAGCGTGTACGACGGTCGCGCCGGTCTGGCCGAGAAGCTCGGCCAGCGCCGACGCCACGCCTTCGTCGTCCTCGACGAGCAGTACTCGCATGGTGCTGATGCTACGAAGCCTTCCCCGAAACCTCCACGGTGTTGACGGTTTCGTCATCACCGGCTTCCATCGCGCGCGCCTCCCGCTCCAAGTACGAGCGCCGCGAGGACTCGCCCATGAAGACGTATACCAACAACGAGATCAACGCGCAGCCTGCCACGTAGTAGAAGAACCAACTCTCGTGACCGATGTTCTTGAGTCCCAACGCCACGTACTCGGTGGTGCCGCCGAAGATCGCGACGGTGAGCGCATACGGCAGCCCGACGCCGAGCGCCCGGATGCGGGCCGGGAAGAGCTCCGCCTTCACCACGGCGTTGATCGAGGTGTAACCGGACACGATGACCAGACCGATCAGCATGAGCACGAACGCCGACAGCGCCGAGTCCGCGTGCGCCACCGCACTGAGCAGCGGAACGGTGAACAGCGTCGCGCCGATGCCGAAGGCGATGAGGATCGGTCGCCGCCCGACCCGGTCCGACAACGCTCCGATCGCTGGCTGGAGGCCGACGAAGATGATCAGCGCGACGAAGTTGATCCAGGTCACCTGCTCCTTGGGCAGACCTGCCGTGTTGATCATGAACTTCTGCATGTACGTGGTGAAGGTGTAGAACGCGATGGTGCCGCCGAGGGTCAGTCCCACGACCGTCAGGCACTCGCGCGGGTACGAGAGCAGAATCCGGAGGCTGCCGCGTTCGGCGTTCTGCTCCACGGCGCGCTTGTAGCTCTCCGACTCGTCCATCGTGCGCCGCAACCACATGACGGTCACGGCGGCCGCCGCACCGATGAGGAACGCGATCCGCCAGCCCCAGGAATGGAGCTGCTCCGAGGTGAGCACCTGCTGCAGGATGATCTGCACGCCCAGCGCCAGCAGTTGGCCGCTGGTCAGCGTGACGTACTGGAACGAGGAGTAGAAGCCGCGCCGTTGTGGCGTGGCGACTTCGCTGAGATACGTCGCCGAGGTCCCGTATTCACCGCCGAGCGACAACCCCTGCAACAGCCGCAAGACGACCAGCAGGATCGGTGCGAGTGCTCCGATCTCCGCGTACCCCGGCAGCACGGCGATGCCGAGCGACCCGGCGCCCATCATGGTGACCGACAGCGTCAGCGCCGCCCGGCGCCCGGATCTGTCTGCGTACCAACCCAATATCCAGCCGCCCAGTGGCCGGACCAGAAATCCGACCGCGAAGATCCCGGCGGTGTTCAACAGCTGCGCCGTCGGATTTCCGGACGGGAAGAACACGCCGGCGAAGTAGATGCTGAACGCCGCGTAGGCGTACCAGTCGTACCACTCGATCAAGTTGCCGAGCGATCCGCGAATCACGTTGCCCGCCACCGACCTTGCCCCAGGCGTTGCGTCGGCTTCCTGCTTTTCCACCTGCATGATTGACCCCCTTTGTTGACTGTTGGTGTCGACCATGATGTGAGGGCCCACACAGCCAGAGAAGAGGCAGCCTCCCGTCGGGGGACTTTCCTTGCACAATCCACAGATTCAGCGCTGCGGGGTGGCTCAGCGCGCCGGACGCCTCACAGGTAGGGGTCCGCCCAGGCGCTGATGATGCGCCCTGCGCGCGCGGCCTGGTTCTTGCCGCTGAGGAGGTGGTCGGCACCCTCGAGCGAGACGAAGCTGCGCGGGTGCCGGGCGGTGCGGAAGATCTCGCTGGCGTTCGCGATGCCGACGGTGTTGTCGGTGGGCGAATGCATGACGAGCAGTGCGCGCCGCAGCGTGCGAATGCGTTCCTTCAGGTCGGCGGCGCGAACGTCCTCGATGAAGTGCCGCTTGAGGGTGAGCGCCTTGCCGCCGATCAGGAAGGGGGCCTCGCCTTCGGCTTCGATGCGATGCACCAGTGCGTCGTAGTTGTGCTCCACGTGCGACGGGTCATAGGGAGCGCCGATGCTGACCAGAGCTTCGACGCTCGAACACTCGTGGGCGGCGGCGATCACGGCCGCGCCGCCAAAGGAGTGCCCGACGAGCAGTCTCGCCTCCCGGCCCGACGCGTTCATGAACTCCACCGCGCACACCGTGTCGGCGACCTTGTGGGAGAACGAACCGTCGCCCCAGTCGCCCTCGGAGTCGCCCAGGCCCAGATTGTCGAAGCGCAGCATGCCGATGCCCTCGCTGGCGAGCTGCTTGCAGATGCGGCTCGCGGCCGGGCAGTCCTTGCCGAGGGTGAACCCGTGCGCGAAGACCCCCCAGCCGCGGACCTCGCCTTCCGGGAGGTCGACCAGACCGGCCAAAGCCGGCCCGGTGCTGCTGGAGAAGCTGACGCGCTCGGCCACGCACGCCATCTTGTCACTGTTGCCGCCGAGGCGCGGGGTGCGATCGGCGCCGCGAACTAGGCTGGCCGGATGGGCCGGCAACCTTCGCCGTCGCCGGCCGCGAGCTGCGCTCAGCCATCGACTCGTAAGGGACCGCGTGTTCGTCTTCATGCTCAGCGCGGTGCTCGGGCTGATGTCGCGGTACGTCTGGAAGCGGCTCGTGAAGGACACCACCCGGTCGGGACGGCCCCGACGAGCCATGACCGGTGCCTTCGTCGCTTTGACGGTGTTGCTGGCCGCCACGCTCATCGTGCCGCGCGTCGGCGAGCTGTCCGTACCGACGTGGTTGGCGTGGCCGGGCTACCTCTGGTTCGGCGTCATCGCGTACCTGTTCCTGACCCTGCTCGTACTGGAGCCGGTGCGGCTGGCGTTGCGGGGCTGGGTGAAGCGGACGCCTCCGGAGCCACCGGACACCGAGCCCGACCGCCCCGCATCGGTGGCGGTGAACCGGCGGATGTTCCTCGCCAGGGCCAGCGCCGTGACCGCGACCGCCGCCTCCGTGGGTCTGGTCGGTTACGGCGCGGTGACCGCGCTCGGTCCCCCCGACCTGTTGAGGGTGCCGGTGCGCCTGCGCAAGCTGGATCCGGCGTTCGACGGGTTCCGGATCGCGCTGGTCTCCGACATCCACCTGGGCCCTTTGGCGGGCCGCGCGCACACCGAGCGAATCGTCCGGATGATCAATGAGACCGAGCCCGACCTGGTGGCGATCGTGGGCGACCTGGTGGACGGTACCGTCGCAGAGCTCGGTCCGGCTGCGGAGCCGTTGCGCGACTTGACCTCCCGGGAAGGCGCGTTCTTCGTCACGGGCAACCACGAGTACTTCGGCGAGGATCCGTTCTCGTGGCTGGCCGAGCTGGAGCGTCTTGGCGTGCAGCCGCTGCGCAACGAGCACACCGCGATCCGCCACGGGGGCGCAGCGTTGCAACTCGCTGGGGTCAACGACGTCACCGGGGCGCAGCACTCGGACGCCCCCGACTTCGACCGCGCCCTGGGCGGGCTGGACTCGGCGCAACCGACGGTTCTGCTTGCGCACCAACCGGTTCAGGTATCCGAGGCCTCGGCGCGTGGGGTGGACCTACAGCTGTCGGGGCACACCCACGGTGGCCAGATGTGGCCGTTCCATTACGTCGTGCGCGCCGTGCAGCCCTCGCTCGCGGGATTGTCCACGGTGGGCGACACGCAACTGTACGTCACTCGCGGCGCAGGGTTCTGGGGTCCGCCGGTACGGGTCGGCGCGAGACCGGACATCACCGTGCTGTCGCTTCACGTGGACGGCTGAGCCGGCGCGTCAGCCCGGTTACTGACGATTACGTCACTGCCGATCGCGTCCGCGGCGAAGCCCGAGAGCGATTCGTGCACGCGCCGATACGTGCACAACTCGCTAGGAAATCGAGGTTTCGTTCTTCGCAACCGTGGGCATTGACTGCCCTGCGGAATCGCCGGGCATCGCCCTTTGGCGAGTCAACGAACGATGAAAGGAATCGGCGACGATGCGCGACTTCACCTGTCCGAACTGCGGACAACGGCTGGCCTTCGAGAACTCGGTGTGCCTGTCGTGCCGGAGCAAGCTGGGCTTCTCGCTCGACGACATGGCGCTGCTTGTCATCGCCACCGGAGCCGACAGCGAGCACGGTGGCGCGGTGGACGCAGGCGACTATCAGTTGTGTGCGAACCTTCATGTCGCCGAATGCAATTGGCTCGTAAGGAAGGGGCCGGTCGGCGGTTGTGTGCGTCGTGTGCGCTCACCCGTACGCGACCCAACGACGCCGACACCACCGACCTGGCCGCCTTCGCCGCCGCCGAGCGGGCCAAACGGCGGCTGATCGCCGAGTTGCACGAGTTGAAGCTGCCGGTCGTGGGCCGCGACGAGGATCCGCTGCACGGGTTGGCGTTCGACCTGCTCTCGAGCGCAAACGAGAAGGTGTTCACCGGCCACGACGACGGCCTCATCACCCTCGACCTCGCCGAGGGCGACGACGTCCACCGCGAACAACTGCGCATCGCGATGGACGAGCCCTATCGCACGCTGCTCGGGCACTTCCGCCACGAGATCGGTCACTACTACTTCTACCGACTGATCGCGCCCGCACCGGACTATCTCGCGCGCTTCGGTGAGCTGTTCGGCGATCCCGACGCCGACTACCAGGCGGCGCTCGATCGCCACTACGACCAAGGTGCCCCGAAGGGCTGGGAGCAGCAGTACGTGTCGTCGTACGCGACGATGCATCCCGCCGAGGACTGGGCCGAGACCTTCGCGCACTACCTGCACATCCGGGACGCCCTCGACACCAGCGCGGCGTTCGGGCTCGCGCCGGCAGGGGCCACGCTGGAGCGTCGCGCATTGGGGCCCAGCGGTTTCGACAGCATCATCGAGATGTGGCTGCCGCTGTCGTGGGCGCTGAACATGGTGAACCGATCGATGGGGCGCGACGACCTCTATCCGTTCGTGCTGCCCGCTCGGGTGCTGGAGAAGATGCGATTCATCCACACCGTCATCGACGAGATCACGTCCGACCCCGAGAAGCTGGCCGTCGCCAGCGGAGCGACCGCGCGCCGCCGCGGGGTGCTGTCGTGGGGGCGCCGGGGAAGGTAGGCCCCAGCGTCACGCTCGGCGAGAGATCACAGGCAGCTCGGACTTGTCACTCAGCGGCGAAAGGAGAAAAATTATAGCGGCACTAACCGTTGAGTGGCACGAAGGCACGAAAGATGAAGGCGAAGGGGGCGTTCGCCGTGGTTGCCGCGGCGACGATATTGACAACGGGGCTGGCCGTGGGAGCGCCGACGGCCCGCGCCGATTGCAACAACACAATGGTTTGGGGTAACGGCGGCGGGCAGTGCGACGGTCCGTATTACGCGGACGGCAGCTTCCAGCGCTGCGTCACCGTCTGGGTGTTCGGCATCGGCGGCACCAACTGCTACATCGTTCCGCCGCCGCCGCCATAGCGGGTTGCCTCGGACGCGATCGGTCGCCGAACGTCTGCGCGACGGACGACCGCGGAGGATTCGCGCGCCGCTATACGGACGCCGTGACCTTCTGACGGGCTGCGGCCTTCTCCTCGTAGAAGCGGGCCCGCTCGTCGACGAGTTCGAGGAACTGTGCCAACTCCGTGCGGGCCTGCTGGCCGTCGGGTCCGAAGTCGTCGCGGTCGAAGATCCGCCAGAAGCGCAGCACCGGCTGGAGTACCTCGTCGTGGTGGATGCGCAGATCGTAGATTCCGGCCTTGGCGATCAGGATCGAGTTCTCGTGGAAGTCCGTCATGCCCGCGCCCGGCATCGCGAAGCCGGCAACTTCGTCACGGATGGCGCACATCGCGGCGTCGGGCGCCATGTCCAGGGCCGCCGCCATCAGGTTGCGGTAGAAGACCATGTGCAGGTTCTCGTCCGCCGCGATCCTCGCCAGGAGTTGATCGGCGACGGGGCAGCCAGAGGCGCGACCGGTGTTCCGGTGCGAGACCCGCGTCGCGAGTTCCTGGAACGACACGTAGGCGAGCGCCGCGAGCGGTGTCTTGTCGCCCGAGTCGTAGCCGGCGATGGTGTGTTCCATGCGGAGTGCCTCGAGCTTGCTGGGATCGACGCCGCGGGTGACGACGAGGTAGTCGCGCAGCGCGATGCTGTGGCGACCTTCCTCGGCGGTCCACTGCCCCACCCAGGTGCCCCACGCACCGTCGCGCCCGAAGCGCGTGGAGATCTCGCGGTGGTAGGAGGGCAGGTTGTCCTCGGTCAACAGGTTGACGGTCAGCGCGGCCTTGGCGACGGGATCGAGCGGGGAATCCTCGGGCGCCCAGTCCTCGCCGCCGAGAAAGGCGAAGTCGCGGCCGCGGCTCCACGGCACGTAGTCATGTGGGTCCCATGGCCGAACCGTCGCGAGATGGCGTTCCAGGTTCTGTTCGACGATCGGTTCCAGTTCGTGCAGGAGCGTGGTCTGTGCGTCCATCACCGTGCGGATCCTCCCTAGTAGAGATGCATAACCTACGGTGCCGTAGGTTACGCTGCCGTAGGTTTCGGATCAACGATTTTCCGAGAGTTTTCCGGCACGGCGCAGAGCCTCTACCGACACGCGATTCGGCCTCGGCGCGTGGCGGTGCTCCACGTTCGGCGTCACCAAAATCGGCCCTAGAAGTACCTACCGCCTCGCCGTCACCCGTTGTTCGCCTGCCGGAAAGACGCTCGACATACGGTCGCGTGCGCGATGGCACCCCACGCCGGAGTCGACGTGCGCTGTGATCTCATGTGGCCACCGGCGACCCTCCGGTGGCCGTGCCGACGATCAGAGGAGCACGCGTTGACTCGACCGGCTGGCCCGACCCATGGCGCCGACGCGGTGGATCGGCTGCGTGCCGACTATGACGCCACGCCCTACACGTCGGATGCCTTCCCTCAGTCTGCGCCGGGTCAGCTCGCGGCCATCGCCCACGTGTTCGGGTTGGACGTACCTGCCGTCTCGCGCGCCCGCGTGCTCGAAATCGGTTGTGCCGCAGGCGGCAACATCATTCCGTTCGCTGCGGCGCATCCCGAGGCCCTGGCCGTGGGCATCGATCTCTCGCAGGTGCAGATCGACCTCGGCCGCGAGCGTGCGCAGGCCCTGGGGCTCGACAACCTGGAGTTCGTCGCCGGAGACATCGCGCGCACGAATCTCACCGGCGCGTTCGACTACATCGTCGCCCACGGCGTGTACAGCTGGGTGCCGCCAGACGTGCAGGAGGCGCTGCTCGCGGCCATTGGTCGGCTGTTGGCACCCAACGGCGTCGCCTACCTCAGCTACAACACGTATCCGGGCTGGAAGGCCAAGGAAGTCATGCGCGACGCCATGCTCCTGGCCAGCGGCGCCAGCACCAGCCCGGCGGACAAGGTCCGCGACGCGCGCGGGATGGTCGACTTCCTCTCCGAGGTTGCTCCCGCCGATGGCGTGTTGACCCGCGTGCTGGCCGAATTCAAGGCGCGCGACGAGGGTTTCGGGATTCCTACGTGCTCACGACGAACTCGAGACGTTCAACGCGCCGTGCTACTTCTACGAAATGGTGGACGTGCCGGCGCGCACGGGCTGGCCTTCCTGGCGGAGGCACGCCCCGAAACGATGTTCCCCTCCAACCAAGGTCCCAAGGTCGCCGAGCACCTGTTGGAGAAATGCGGTGGCGTCCAGGTGCTGGTCGAGCAGTACCTCGACTTCGTCGTCAACCGCATGTTCCGAGAGTCACTGTTCGTGCACGCCCAGCGCGCCACGCAGATCCGCTACGACCTGGACGCCAACCGTTGGCGCCGTATGCATTTCGCCGCCTGGACACCACCCGTCGATGGGCCGACCCGGCTGGACCATTCGCGCCAGGAATACGAAGTCGCCGACGGCGCAACGTTGTTCACCAACGATCCGGGTCTCAAGGCGACCCTCGAGACGCTCAACGAGCAGTGGCCGTGGACGCTGTCACGAGACGAACTGGTCGAGGCCGCTCGACCGCCACCTGCTCCCACTGCTCGACGGCACCCGTGCCCGCGATGCCCTGGTCGCGGGGCTCCTTGCTGCCGTGCGCGAGGAGGCGTCGGTCGAGTCCGACGGTGAACCGGTTCCTGGCGACGCCGAGCTGGAAATCGCGATATCCGAGTTCGTCGACGCTGCGCCCCAACGCCTTACGGAGTTGAAGCTGTTGCGAACCGACCGGTGACGACAGCTCACCCGTGGGAGGCAGTGCGCAGGTAGCCGCCGCGCGCCGCGACGACTCCCGGGATCCTCGGGATTAGTCGTGGTCGAGCGGCGCGGCAGCGGCTCGGTGCTGTGGATGGCGTCCCGGACCGAACGATCCCGCGAACCTTCTGCGACGAAGAGCAACTCGTCACCGGCCTCGAAGACGAGGTCGGGCCGCGGAAGGTTGACGTTGGACCCCCGAATGACGGTGACCAGGGCGGTGTCCTCCGGGAGGTCCAAGCCGTCCACTCGCTGCCCGACTAGCGGATTGTCGTCGGGCAGAGTCAGTTTCGTCAGGTCGGCACGGCCCTCGCGGAGCCCCATCAATCGGACGAGGTGGCCCACGTCGATTGCGCCCTCGATTCCCGCGACCAGTGCGCCCGGCGTCGAGACCGCGACGTCGATGCCCCACGCCTGGCTGAACAGCCAGTCGTTGCGGATGTCGTTGATTCGCGCCACCACGCGCGGAACCCCGAACTCGGACTTGGCCAACAGACCCACGACGAGGTTGGACTTGTCGTCGCCCGTGGCGGCGATCAACACGTCGCAGGTTTGCACCCCCGCCTCCTCCAACGCCCTCAACTCGCAGGCATCGGCGAACAACCAGTCCGCGTCGGGAACGGTGTGTGGTTCGAAGCGGCGCCACTCCCGTTCGATCAACAGGACCTTGTGGCCGTAGTCGAGCAACTCACGCGCGACGGAACGCCCGACATTGCCCGCCCCGGCAATCCCGATTCGCATCCTCCGCTCCGCCACCGGTTCATCTTGACCCATCAGCGACCGTTCGATGCGGCCACTTCCCGTGTCGAGGCCGGGCCGCGATCGGGGAGGTACTGATTTACTGGCATGACGCCGAGTCGTCGTCCTCGACGTGCCCGGTGCGCGGCGCCCGAGCCGCGCCCGAATTCGTGTCTGAACGGGACTACATGAGCTTGCACGAGCTGTACCTGGCGTTGCTGATCAGTGGCTTCGTGCTGCTGGCCAGCATCATCGGTACCCGGGTCGCGACCCGGGTGGGGTTTCCCAGCCTGCTCTTCTTCCTGCTCGTCGGCGTCGTGGTCGGCGAGGACGGGTTCGGGCTGCAGTTCGACGACGTCGAACTCGCCAGGAACGTGTGCACCGCCGCGCTGGCCGTCATCCTCGTCGAGGGCGGTCTGACCACGCGGTTCGGCGACATCCGCAGGGTGCTGGCGCCCGCGGGCGCGCTGGCCACCATCGGAGTGCTCATCAGCACGGTGGTCACGGCGGTGGGCGCGCACGTGCTGCTCCGGATGGACTGGCAGCTCGCGTTGCTGCTCGGCGCCATCGTCTCGTCCACCGACGCGGCGGCGGTGTTCTCGGTGCTGCGGGTGCTGCCCTTGCCCCGCCGCGTCGCCGGCCTGCTCGAGGCCGAGTCCGGCTTCAACGACGCGCCCGCCGTCATCCTCGTGCTCATGTTCAGCGTGGTGCCGTTCGTCTTCGAGCCCGAGAGTGCAGTCGGGGATCTGGTGTTCGAACTGCTCGCCGGGTCGGCGATCGGGCTGGCCGTCGGATACCTCGGTGCGCTGACGCTGCGGCGCATCGCACTGCCGGCCTCCGGGCTGTACCCCATCGCGACCTTCGGACTGGCTGTGGTCGCATTCGCTGCCGCGGGCACCGTCCACGCCAGCGGGTTCATCGCCGCCTACCTGGCCGCCGTGGTGCTCGCCAACTCGGGGCTGCCGCACCGATCGGCGACCCGGTCGTTCGCCGAGGGCCTCGGCTGGCTGGCGCAGATCGGGCTCTTCGTACTGCTCGGCCTGCTCGTCGACCCGAGCGAGTTGGCCGCCGACGTGGTCCCGGCGATCGTCGTCGGGCTCGTCCTGCTTCTGGTGGCCCGGCCGTTGTCGGTCGTGGCGTCGCTCGCCGGGTTCCGCGTGCCGTGGCGCGAGCAGGTCTTCCTGTCGTGGGCAGGGCTGCGCGGCGCGGTCCCCATCGTGCTGGCGACGTTCCCGATCGTCGCGGGTGTGCCCGAGCAGCTCTCGACTGCTCAACATCGTGTTCATGCTGGTGGTGGTCTTCACCCTGGTGCAGGGGCCGAGCCTGCGCCCGATCGCGCACGGGCTGGGGCTGATCTCGCGTGAGTCCACCCGGGAGATTCAGGTCGAAGCCGCGCCGCTCGACGTGCTCGACGCGGAACTGCTGACGATGACCGTGCAGCAGGCGTCGCGGCTGCACAACGTGACGATCCTCGAACTCCGACTGCCCGACCCGAGCGTGATCACGTTGATCATCCGCGACGGACACACGTTCGTTCCGCTGCCCGAAACCAGGATCGAAGCTGGTGACGAACTCCTCATCGTCACCACCAGCAAGACACGTGCGGCGGCCGAATCCAGACTCCGTGCCGTCAGCCGCAGGGGCAAGCTCGCGTACTGGTTCGACGAATACGGCGAGCCCGACTGACGCTCCAACTCGGCGATCGGCTTTCATCAGTCCGCTGTGCCGTGAGGGCGGAACTTCAGCGAACATCCCGCCGTGTGTGCACATTCAGCGCCCGGGTTGCACGCATCAGGTGCGCTCCGCGGCCGCCGTGCTCGCGGCGGGACAGGTACCGACGGCGCGGCCGCAGGCGGTCGGGTCGCACAACCGGCACAACGCACCGCCGACCGGATCCCGGTCCCGCCTGCGAGCCGACAGGCGAGCGGTCACCAGGTTGCCGATCATCACCTCACAGAGGGTCGCCAACTGTTCGCGTTGCGCGGCGGTCGTGCCGTCGAGTGCCGCCGCGACGGCTTCGGCGCGATCCGCCCGAAGACGCCCGGCCAGGGTGCGGCCACGCCTGGTCAACGTCACCGCCAGGGTGCGCCCGTCGTGGCCTGGTTCGCGGGCGATCAGCCCTTCGTCGACCATCCGATTGACGAGTCGGACGGTGCCCGAATGACTGATGCCGATCAACCGGCTCAAGGTGCGAATCGATCCGCCACGGGCGAGGTCGAGCAGCGCGATGAGCGCGGTGGCGGCCGTCGCGTCGAGCCCCGCCGCGGCCGCGGCGTCGGCTCCGATCGCATCGCTAAGGCCGAGGGCGGCGGCACCCAACAGGTTGGCCAGCCGGGCATCGTCGTGGCGCGTCACGCGACCTCCGGAAGCGAGGCGTTTGACGGCACGGACGCGCGGGTATCAAACATATGACTCAATCATACTTCTAGGTGAAGGGAGCAGGGTCATGGCGGATTTCACGGCTTCAGCCGACATCGAGGTGGCCGCTTCAGCGGACGCCGTATGGCACGCGTTGACCGACCCCGACAGCGTCGAGAAGTACTTCTTCGGCGCCCGGGTCGACACCGATTGGCAGCCGGGCAGCCCCATCGTGTGGCGAGGCGAGTTCCAGGGCAAGCCGTTCGAGGACAAGGGCGAGATCGTCGACGTCGAGGAGAATCGGCTGTTGCGCGTTACGCACTACAGCCCGCTGAGCGGGTTGGACGACGTGCCGCAGAACTACCACACGCTCACGTTCACGCTGACGGAGCGCGACGCGGGCACCCACGTCGAACTCGCCCAGGACAACAACGGCAGCCAAGACGAGGCGGACCGGTCCTCATCGAACTGGAAGTCGATGCTGGAGGGGCTGAAGGCCGTCGTCGAGGACTGACGGCAGCGCTACCCGTCAGCGCGTCGCCGCAGGAGATCGCAACCAGCGCGGCCAGCGGCGGCGCGCGGCGGGCACCCGCCACTCCTTGCGGACCAACGCGCATCGCACGCCGAAGTGGTCGGAGGGAAAGACCCGGGGCCGTGCGGGCGACAGCGGCTCGGTGCCCAACAACTCGATGTCGGCGGCGGACCAGGCCGCACCCTTGAGGAGCACGCGGTCGAAGCGGACGTGGCGATGCTTGTTCTTGCTGTCGAACCGCATGAGGTTGATCGAGGTGTCCTCGGTGAACCCGTCCTCGCTCGGCCGCAGCGTCGGCCAGACATCGCGGAAGGGCGCACCGATCCGCGCGTTCTCGGTGTCTCGCATGTTGAAGTCACCGAGCACGACCGCGTCGTCCACCGAGTGAAGGGCGCGGAAGACCAGCCGCAGCTGTCGGGCGCGCAACCGGATGTTCCGCTTGCCGCTTTCGAGGTGCACCGAACACACCAGCAGCGGCGACCCGTTGATCGTGAACTCGGCAGTCAGGAAGCCCCGCGCCAGCCGGCTGGGAAGCGGCGTGTACGTGACACCGGTGAGCGGCAACCGGGACAGCATCAGCATTCCGTAGTTGCCGAGCTCGGCCCCGACGACCGATGCGCAGAAGTAGTGCTCCCGAATCCATGGCTGCGCGAGGAACACGTCGAGCGACGCCTGTGTGAGCTCCTGAAACACCATGACGTCGGCCATGTCTCGGGACAGGACCTCGGCGATCGCACGGTACCGGTCGTCGGCGAAGTACGAGTCGAACCACACGTTGTACGTCGACACCGTCAGCCCGTCCCGGGCGACGGCTCCCGATGCGTCGACGTCGACCCAGCGGTCCGCGGCGGGCTCGAAGGCGCTCACGGGGATGCGCCGTCGACGCCTCACGTCGGCCGCGCCGAGCGTCGTCCCGTCACATCGCGCACGCACCGATTGTCGGGCACCGCACTCCGAGCGATTCGACGGGTGCGTCCACACCCGAGGTCGGCCCTCCTGCTAGCCGGTACATGCATTGGGCGTTGGCCGCATTGGGTGACGTTCGCCACTCGGGTGGAATTCAATGCGAGCCGGTGGAGTTCCACTGGTCAGTCGCACCAACGCGAAGACCGAGGAGAGCGCCATGTCCGTTCAGATGACACCCACAGGGGCGGTCCGCGAGGGAGCAAGCCGGGTGGGCCGGGCGGTGTTTGCCGTGAGTGCTGGAGTGCTGTTTGCGGGCGGCCTGATTGGGCTCGCGCCCTCGGCGTCAGCCGCGGACGCGTGTGCCGACGTGGAGGTGGTCTTCGCCCGCGGAACGGCCGAACCCGCGGGTGTCGGGCGGGTCGGGCAAGACTTCGTCGACGCACTGCAGGGCGACCTCAGCGGCAAGACGGTGCGCGTCTACGCGGTGAATTACCCTGCCTCGTACGACTTCCTGAAGGCCACCGACGGCGCCATCGACGCCAGCAACCACGTGCAGGCCACCGCCGTGGCGTGCCCGAGCACCAGCATCGTGCTCGGCGGGTTCTCGCAGGGCGCCGCCGTGATCGACGGCATCACCGCGGACCCGAGCCATCTGTACGGCCTGGGGCAGCCCATGCCGCCCGAGATGGCGGACCACGTCGCAGCGGTCGCCGTGTTCGGCAACCCCCTCGACCGCTTCGGTGGTCCGCTGACCGCGCTGAGCCCGCTGTACGGAGCCAAGACCATCGACCTCTGCAACGGAGCGGACCCGGTGTGTTCCAACGGCGACGACCGCGCCGCGCACAGCCTGTATCCGGACTCCGGATTGACAAGTCAGGCAGCGGCTTTCGTGGCAAACCAGCTCGGCGGACACGGCCAGACCGCGGTCACCGAGCTCGCCGCCGGATCCTGAGCCCAGCTGGTACGACACGGACCGGGCCGGCCTGGTCGCCGTCGCGCGCATCGCACAGCGAGCGCCACGATCGGCGGATCCGCCCGCTTCGGAGTGCGAGCGCGGTACGTTCCAGACGATGGTTGGGTCGCCATCGCTCATGGCGTAGGGGAGCCAGTGGAACTACCGAGGACGCTGCACGCTCGCCTCTATCTGCTGGCCTACGACCGGGAACACCACCGGTTCGGCGGCACCAGTTCGAGCGCGCGCTGGTTCTTCGAGTTCGCGCTGCGTTCGGCGATGCTGACGGAGCTGTACCTGGCCGGCTACCTGGAGGACAGGGACGGGAAGGCGCACCCGGTACGGGGCTCGCACCACGACGATCCGGTGCTGCACGAAGCGTTGAACGACGTCTCCGGTCAGGACTGGGCTCGTTGGATTGCGCACGGTCGGCGTGACGTCCGGCAAGTCGTCGGCGACCAGCTCGAAGCCACGGGCTGGGTCAACGTGCGGCGGCGAAGGGCGTTCGGCGTCCTCCCGGCTCGCCACGGCGTATACGACGACGACATGGTCGCTGGGTTGGGCTACCGCGTCATCGAGGCGCTCGACAGCATCATCGCCGACCGACCCGCCGGGCTGCAGCGGGGGAGGCTGCGGCGGCGGCATCTGAGGGAGCCGAACCAGGCCGGGTGGCTACCGCGGTCGTGCCAGCGGCCACACGCTGGCATCCTGGGGTGGTGGGCCTCCTCATCCGGCTGATCGAATTGCTGGTCGTGCTCGTCCCGGTGGTCGGGGTGATCATGGCGGGGCGACGGGCGTGGTCGGCGGCGCAGGCCCGCCAGGCCGAAGACTCCGCTCAGGTGATGTCGGCCCCGGCCACGTCGGCGAACGGCAACTCCTCGGGGCGGTGGCGGGCGATAACTCGTGCGGTGAAGGAGCACGACCGGACGGACACTCGCTGGTTGGACTACGAACTCGACGTCACCAAGCTGCTCGACTTCCCGGTGATGACCGACATGCGCGACCCGTTCACGGAGCGATTCCACCGGGCCAAACTGCGTGCCGACCTCATTCGGCCCGCGAAGGCCGAAGACCTGCTCGACGACCGGGAAGCCGCCCGCGAGTACCTGGCTGCCGTCGAGGAGTACGTGAGCGCGTTCAGCGTGGCGGAAGCCGAGGCGATCCGCCGCCGTCGCAACGACTTCTCGCGCGTCGAACAGCAACGGCTCACGCGGGCCTTGAGCCTGCTGCGGGTGGCGACGAACTCGGCGGCGACGCCGCAGGAACGTGAAAGCGCCTACGACCTCGCGGGTCGAGAACTCGACGGGCTGGTCGTGTTGCCGGAACGGACGCGCGCCGAGATCGAACGAGGTATCGCGGGCGAACTGGGCGCCTGATCCGGGAAGCGGTCCCGCTGTCTCAAACGTTCGAGATTGCAAGCCAACGGCCTTCGCGCACTGCGGCGGTTCGAGCAGTGGGTCGGCGATGCGGCAGCCGGCTCAGTCCGGGCGTCGGCCCGCGGACGCGGACTCGGCCAGCACCATGCACAACGCGTCCAGTGCGCCCGCCCACGCACTGTCCGACGGAGTCGCGTAGCCGATCACAAGCGCGTCCCGGTCGGGACGCAGCGACTCGGAGCCCTGGACTTCATATCGGAAGTCGGCCAGTCCCTTCACCGCCAGGTCGCGAGCGGCGGCCGACTGCACGACGGAGCGTTCGGTGCCACGCGGAAGTTCCAGTACCGCTTGAAGTCCCGCGGCGATGCCGGAGACACGAACGTCGGGCGCCCGCTCCGCCAGCGCCGCCACCAGTTGGTCGCGGCGGCGCCGATAGCGCAACCGCATCGAGCGCACATGACGGTCGTACGCGCCCGATGCGATGAAGTCAGCGAGCGTCAGTTGCTCGAGCGTGCTCGACCAGTCGACGTGTCCCTTCGCCGCGGCGATCGCGGGGATCAGTTCCTCGGGCGGAACCATCCACGCGAGCCGCAGCCCCGGCGCAAGGGACTTGCTCGCCGAACCGAAGTAGACGACGCGGTCGGGGTCGAGCCCCTGCAGAGCACCGACCGGCTCGCGGTCGTATCTGAACTCCCCGTCGTAGTCGTCCTCCAGAATCAGCCCACCCGTGTCACGCGCCCAGTCGATGGCCGCGGCACGCCGCTCGGGGCGCAACGCGACGCCCGTCGGATACTGATGGGCAGGCGTCAACAACACCGCGCTCACGGTCTGCGCGAGTGCCAGCTGCTCAGTGCGCGTGCCGCGTTCGTCGACTGCGACGGGCACTAGCTCAAGGCCCGCACCGCTGAGCACGTCGCGATAGTTCTCGAAGCCGTACGCCTCAACGGCCACCGCCCGGGCCCGCCGAGCCCGGAGTACCTGGGCCAGCAGCGTCAGTCCCTGGTGAAATCCCGAGCAGATGACCACCCGCGCAGGCTCGACGTACACCCCGCGCACGCGGGCCAGGTAGTCCGCGAGCGCCGTGCGCAGTTCCAGCCGTCCGAGGGGGTCGCCGTAGCCGAACGCGTCGTGCGGCGCGGCGGTGAGCGCACGACGCGCGGCGCTGAGCCATTGCGTCCGCGGAAATTCGGCGAGATTCGGGGCACCCGGCAGCAGGCCGTGAGCGGGAAAGCGCAGCGCGGCCGCAGCAGGGGTAGGCGGGGGCGCGGCACGGCGCAACTGTGCGCGCCCGGCCACCCGGGTTCCGGAACCCTGTTCGGCGACCAGCCACCCCTCGGCGATCAAGTCGGCGTAGGAGTTGGCGACCGTGTTCCTGGCGACCCCCAGATCTGCGGCCAACGAACGGGACGACGGTAGCCGGGCGCCGGGAGCCAGGCGCCCCGTGCGCACCGCCTCCCGCAAGGCGTCCATCAGGCCGGCGCGCAAACCAGGTGCGCTCGGCTCCAGGTGCAGGTCGAAACCGGCCGAAGCGGCCGGCTCGCCGTCATAAGTGGCCCACTGATCTGACATGGAAGTGGACTATATGCCTATGCCAATTGCAACGTAGCGTCGAAGTCGTACTCCCGAATGAGTCGAGGAGTCCGACGAAGGACGACGACATGAGCACCACCCTGATCCGCCTCACGGCGTTGGCGGCGAGCGGCGTCGCGGCAGCGGCGATCCTCGCCGCGCCGATGGCACAAGCCGGGCCGCTTCCGACGCTTTGCGTCGCGACCGCAGCAACCCCGTGCCAGTCCGGCACCGGCGAGCTCATCACCCCGCTTCAGACTCGCGGGGTTCGATCCCTCGGACGTCGCGCCTTCGACTCTCGGAGGTCGCTGACATGACCGCCCCCGGCATGCGCATCTACTTCGCAGGTGCCTCCGGCGTCATCGGTGGCCGCCTCGTACCGCTGCTCGTCGCGGCCGGTCACACGGTCGGCGCGATGACGAGGTCGGCCGAGAAGGCCACGCGGCTGGCTTCCGTCGGTGCGGAACCGATCGTGTGCGACGTGTTCGACCGCCCCGCCCTGATCCGGTCCGTTCGCGCGTTCTCGCCCGATCTCCTGCTGCACGAACTGACCGACCTCCCCGACGACCTGGAGAGCCTGCCCGCGGACTCCCTGCTGAACGCGCGGATCCGCTCCGAGGGCACCCGCAACCTGCTCGACGCGTTGGAGGGTTTGAACTCCCCGAAGGTCGTGGCCCAAAGCGTCGCGTGGACGATGCGGCCGGGCGCTGAGGCCGACGCGGTGGCGGAACTCGAGAAGGTCGTACTCGCGGCCAACGGAGTGGTGCTGCGCTACGGCCTGCTCTACGGGCCCGGCACCTACTTCGAGGCCGCCCCGCCCGCCGACCCGCGCGTACACATCGACGTCGCCGTCGCGCGGACGCTCGACGCCCTCGGCGCTGCCCCTGGCATCGTGACGATCGTCGAATGACTCGTCAGCGCAGGATGGACACCGCGGCAGGCCGGCTGCGCCTCGGCGGGGGATGGGCGTTCGCGGGCGCGGCCGTGACCTTCACCAGTGTGTACCTTGCGGCGGGCGCGCTGATGCCGCTGCTGGTGGTCTACAAGGAGCGATGGGCGCTTCCCGCAACGCTTCTCACGCTTGCCTTCGCCGTCTTCGCCGTGGGCTTCCTGGTTGCGGTGCTCGTCCTGGGTTCGCTCTCCGACCGTGTCGGGCGACGCCCGGTGCTCATCGGAGCGCTGATCGTTCAACTCGCATCGAACGTGATGTTCCTCGTCGCTCCCGACATCGGGTGGGTGATCGCCGCGCGCGTCGTACAGGGCTTCGCCACCGGTGCCGCCACGACTGCCTTCACGGCTGCGCTCGTCGAACTCGCGCCACCGAGCCGAAAGGCGTTGGGCGCGGCGATCGGTGGCGTCAGCCTGACCGGCGGGCTCGCTGCCGGATCATTCCTGGCGGGTCTCGTCGTTCAGCTGACGACCCACGCCAATGCCGTCGTATTCGTGGTCCTGTCCGTGGCCACGGCCTTGGGGATCGGTGTCGTCGCGTGCACGCCCGAGACGGTGACTCGCGTACCCGGTGCGCTACGCGCGCTGATTCCCCGTGTCGCCGTCCCGCCCAGTGCGAGAAGGGAGTTCACTGCGGCGCTACCGGTGCTCGCCGCAATCTGGATGATCGCGGGTCTCTCGGGCGGGCTCGCCCCGAGCCTGGTACGCAGCGTCTTCCTGGTGAACAGTGGACTGCTGAACGGACTTTCGGGCTCAGTTGCGCCGGCGATGTCGGCGCTCGTTGCCATCGCGGTCGGCCGGTTGAACGCGCGGCGTGCGATGACCGGCGGCATGTACGCCTCCGTCCTCGGGGTCGTCGGCATCGTCGGCGGTGTCTCCGCTGGAAGTCTCGCCGTCATGATCATCGGGCAGGCGATCGCAGGAGCTGGCTTCGGAGCTTCCTTCGCCGCGGCGCTGCGGCTCGTCGTCCCGCTCGCGATGGAACACGAGCGCGGCGGCCTGGCGGCGGCGATCTACGTCGTCTCCTACGCGGCTTTCGGCGTGCCGGTCGTGCTCGCGGGCCAGGCGGCGGGCCCGTTCGGAATGGCGCCGACGGTGTTCTGGTTTGGAGTGGCTGCCGTCGTGTTGGCACTGCTCGGGCTCGGTGCACAGCAGGGGCTGGCACGTGCCTGCGCGAACCCGTCCGATGCCGTCACGACGGCGGCGGGCTGAGCTCAGTTGTCTGCTTCCGCTTCGCGAACCGATTCATCGGGGCGATCACCCGGCCGACCGCGCCACCGTCGATAGCCGCTTCGCGCCGCGAATGCACCGATGATCGCAGTCACGCACCACACTCCGACGGCGACGTACGCCAAGGGCGACGACAGGTCTGAGATCGACGCGCCGAGCGCGGTGTAGACGAAGGCGCGCGGCGCCGAGCCGACGAACGCTCCGACGGCCATCTGCCACAACGGGACTCCGAACGCACCGAATGCGTAGGACGCCAGCGCATCGGAGATGCCGGGCACGAAGCGTTGGCCGACGACGGCCCACAGTCCGCCTCGCTCGATCCGCGCGTCGAGGCGGTCGGCGCGTTCCGGCCCGAGTAGTGTCCGCGCGCTGGTGCGGCCTGCGCGTCGGCCGACGAGGCAGGTGATCGTCGCGGTCCCGACCGTCGCGCCCAGCGTCACGAACGTGCCGAGCACCGGACCGAACAGCACGCCGCTGCCTGCCGCCAGGATGGGGCCCGGCACGAACACCGCACCCAGCACGGCCGACACCACGACGTAGGCCAGCGGCGCCGCGGGCCCCGTCGCCGCCACCGCCCGCCGGACGTCCTCGACGTCGACGACGCGGCTCACGGCTACCGCGTAGAACAGCGCGAGCAGGAAGGCGGCGAAGAGCACCAGTCGCATGACGTGGGGCCGTCGGGATGTCTCGGGGGCACCGTCGCTGTCGGTCATGTTGCCCGCGATCCTGCCGCACGCGTGGTGGCGTGTCCCGTTCGCGCAGATCAGTGGCCCACGGAAGAGAACTACGGACTTTCAAGGGTTCGGTCACCGGCGGTGGGGAGCGACGCTGGTGCTCGCCAGTTCAGAAGCATCCTCTCGAAAGGCAAGGCCATGAAGATCGTCGTAATCGGTGGTACCGGGCTCATCGGCGCCAAGGTCGTCACCAACCTCACCGAACTGGGGCACCAGGCCGTCCCCGCGTCGCCCCGATCGGGCGTCGACACCGTCACCGGTGCGGGCTTGGCCGAGGCCTTCGCAGGCGCCCAGGTCGTGGTCGACGTCTCGAACTCGCCGTCGTTCGCCGATGACGACGTGCTGCACTTCTTCACCACCTCGACCACCAACATGCTGGCCGCCGAGCGCACCGCAGGAGTCGGGCATCACGTCGCACTGTCCGTCGTGGGCGCCGCCGGTGTTCCCGACAGCGGCTACATGAGGGCGAAGGCGGCCCAGGAGAGGCTGATCGAGGAATCGGGCGTGCCGTATTCGATCGTGCGGGCGACGCAGTTCTACGAGTTCGTCACGAGCATCGCCGGCTCCGCGACCGACGGCGACACCGTCCGGCTGCCGCACGCGTTGATGCAGCCGCTCGCCGCGGAGGACGTCGCAACGGCCGTCACCCGCGCGGCCGCAGGACAGCCCGTCAACGGCGCCACCGAGATCGCCGGACCAGAGAAGATCGCCATGGACGACTTCGTGCGGGCGGGCCTCGCCGCACACGGTGATCCCCGCGTGGTGGTCGCCGATCCGAACGCGCCGTACTTCGGCGCGCTCATCGACGACACCAGCATCGTTCCGCTGGGCAGCGCCACCACCTTTTCCACCCGCTTCGCCGACTGGCTCTCCGCCAACGTGCCGAGCGGCGCACGGTGATCGACGCGCTGACCATGGAATTGACGGGACACAGAGCGCTGATCACCGGCGGTACGGCGGGCATCGGGCTCGAGGCCGCCCGGCTGTTCGCGCAGGAGGGAGCCGAGGTCATCGTGACCGGCCGCGACCCCGAACGCGGTGAAAAGGCCGTCGCGGCCATCGGCCCGAACGGGCGCTTCGTCCGCACCGACATGGCGGACGCCGAGTCGGTGGAGGCGCTCGTGCGGGAGTGCGGCAACGTCGACATCGTCGTCAACAACGCCGCGACGTTCCCCGCCGCGATGACCGTCGAGCAGGATCGCGTCGGCGTTCGAGGCGGTGTTCGACACCAACGTCCGCGGTGCCTACTTCCTGATCGCCGGGCTGGTTCCTGGCATGTTGAAGCGGGGTCGCGGCAGCATCGTCAACGTCACCACCCTGGTGGCGTCCAAGGGAGTGCCCGGCGCGTCGGCGTACAGCGCATCCAAGGCCGCACTGGAGGCGTTGACCCGCACGTGGGCCGCCGAGTTCGGACGTCACGGGGTGCGCGTCAACAGCGTCGCGCCCGGTCCCACCCGCACCGAGGGGGTCGTGGCGGAATGGGGTGAGACCAACGAGGAGCTCGGCAGGGCACTGCCGTTGGGGCGCACCGCGCATCCCTCGGAGATCGCCGAGGCGATCCTGTTCCTCGCGTCCCCCCGGTCCAGTTTCGTCACCGGCTCGACCCTTCACGCCGACGGTGGCGGCTCAGCCGTCTGAATCACCAACCGAGAGAAGCCGCTCCACCGAGGAAAGCTGCTCACCGGCGAGCGTGGCGCCGCACCGCACCCCGGTAGAGGCCGGTCAGCGCGGTTTCGACGAGCTGCCGGTGTCACCGATTGCCCGAAGGCGCATGCACGGTGAGCGGGCACGGGCATAGTGAGACGGTCAAGGGCCGCAACGATCGAAGGGGGTTCATCCATGGGCGACGCCGACGCTGCAGCGATCCGAGCGGAGCGAGGGGACTGGATCAGCGACCATCGCGAGCTCTACCTGAGCTCGGGCGGCACCCGCGGCCACATCGTGGACGTCAGCTCCGTCGGCGGCCGTGAACTCACCACGCATTGTCTGATCAAGTACGTGGGGCGCAAGTCGGGGAAGACTTACATCAGCCCGCTGATCTACGGCAACGTCGGCGGCGAGATCGTGATCGTCGCATCGAAGGGGGGCGCCGATACCAACCCGGAGTGGTATCTGAACATCCTGGCGAGCGAGACCATTGGCGTGCAGATCGCCACCCAGGCGTTCGAGGCGACGTGGCGGGAACCGGAAGGTGAAGAACGCCATGATGTTTGGGCGTTCATGACCCACCTGTTCCCGCCGTATCTCGCGTACCAGAGGTCGACGAGCCGTCACATCCCGGTGGTGATGCTCAAGACGGGGCGACCGATCGACGTCTTCACCGCCGAGCGCTGACGGCGGCCGCCCAGTACATCATGTTGACGGCGAAATGACGCCTAACGAAACATCAAGTGCCGCAGAACGTCTGGTAAGAGCCGAAGTCGTCGGGGGCGGGCTCGGCGTAACGCTCAAGGCCGGGACGCTCGTCGTACGGCGCGGTCACCGCCTCCAGGAGCCGTTCGACGGGACCGAGCTCGCCCGCTGTCGCGGCCGCGAGCGCCTCCTCGACGAGATGGTTGCGCGGGACGTAGCAGGGGTTGACGCGGTCCATCGCCGCGGCATCCGGTTCCAACGCCGTCCACCGCGCCGTCCACTGGTCGAACCCGGCCAGGTCGGCGAACAAGCCGCGGGCCGGCTCCGCGTCGCCACGCGCACTGCGGCCCAACGCACGGAAGAACGACGTGTAGTCGACGTGATTGTCGGCGAGCAGACCGACCAGGTCCTCCGCCAACGAGCCGTGGTCGGCGCCCGCGGACAGGCCAAGCTTGGCGCGCATGCCCGTGGACCACGCGCTCTCGTACCGGCTGCGGAACCGTCCGAGCGACTCGGTGGCCAGCGCGACGGCCACCTCCTGGTCCTCGGACACCAGGGGGAGCAGGGTCTCGGCGAACCGCGCCAGGTTCCACGCGGCCACCGCGGGCTGGTTGCCGTAGGCGTAGCGGCCGCCATGGTCGATCGAGCTGAACACGGTCGCCGGGTCGAATGCGTCCATGAAGGCGCACGGCCCGTAGTCGATGGTCTCGCCCGAGATGGTCATGTTGTCGGTGTTCATCACCCCGTGAATGAACCCGACGTGCATCCACTGCGCGATGAGCGCGGCCTGCCGTGCGGCGACCGCGTCGAACAACGCGAGATACGGGTTGTCGGCCGACGCCGCTGCCGGGTAGTGGCGGGTGATCGCGTAGTCCGCCAGCCTGCGCAACAGGTCCAATTCGCCGGAGGCCGCCACGTACTGGAAGGTGCCGACCCGCAGGTGGCTGCTGGCCACCCGGGCCAGCACCGCACCGGGAAGGGGAGTGTCGCGGTATACGGGACGTCCCGTCGCGGCCACGGCGAGGGCGCGCGTGGTCGGGATGCCCAGCGCGTGCATCGCCTCGCTGACGACGTACTCGCGCAGCATGGGGCCGACGGCGGCGAAACCGTCGCCGCCGCGGGCGAACGGGGTGGCGCCCGAGCCCTTGAGATGCAGGTCGCGGCGTTCGCCGTGCGGGCCGACGAACTCGCCGAGCAGCAGCGCGCGGCCGTCGCCCAGGCGCGGGCTGTACCCGCCGAACTGATGCCCCGAGTAGGCCTGTGCCACCGGCGCCGCGCCGTCGGGGACGAGGTTGCCCAGCAGGAACCGCAGGCCGTCGGGGCTCCGCAGCCACGGCACGTCGAGTCCCAGTTCGCCGGCGAGCGGCTCGTTGAGGGCGAGCAGTCGCGGATCGGGAGCGTCGGCGGCCTTCCACGCGACCGCCAGTTCCGGCAGGTCGCGGGAGAAGCCTGCGTCGAGGACGACGGTGCCGCTCCCGTCGCTTCGCTCGCCCCAGACGGTCTCCGGCGTGCTGGTCACGTGGTCCACAGTACGGAGCGAGCGCCGCTCCAGCCCTGTTCGGTAGTCTGACTTCCTTGCAGGGGGCGATTTGTTTCGCCGTGTCGACATCGAGGTCGACTGCCCCGCGGTAGACAAGTATCCCCACAGGAGCAGTCCGTTGAGCCTCAACACCATCGCGCTCGAGCTCGTCCCGCCGAACCTCGACCACGGCCGGGAGCGGGCCCTCGAGGAGGTGCAGAAGGTCCTGAACGAGCTCGGCCGAGGCCGGGCTCGAAGGCCGCATCCGGCACGTCATGATCCCCGGAATGATCGAGGAGGACGGCGATCGGCCCATCGAGATGAAGCCGAAGATGGACGTGCTGGACTTCTGGTCGATCATCAAGCCCGAACTGCCCGGGGTGAATGGACTGTGCACGCAGGTCACCGCGTTCCTCGACGAGGCGACGCTGCGGGAGCGGTTGACGATCCTTCGCGATACCGGGGTCGACGGCATCGCGTTCGTCGGCGTACCGCGCACCATGAGCGACGGCGAGGGCTCCGGCGTCGCACCAACGGATGCGCTCGGCATCTTCGAGGGGCTGGTCGACAACCGGGGCGTCATCCTCATTCCGACGCGCGAAGCCGAACATGGCCGGTTCGAGTTCAAGTGCAAGCAGGGCGCGACCTACGGCATGACCCAGCTGCTGTACTCCGACACGATCGTCGACTTCCTCACCGAATTCGCCGAGTCCACCGAACACCGCCCGGAAATCCTGCTGTCCTTCGGGTTCGTGCCCAAGGTCGAGACCAAGGTCGGCCTGATCAACTGGCTCATCCAGGATCCGGGCAACGCGGCCGTCGCTGCCGAGCAGGAGTTCGTGAAGACGCTGGCCGCGACCGGGCCCGAGGAACGCCGCAAGCTGATGGTCGACCTGTACAAGCGCGTCATCGACGGCGTCGGCGGCCTCGGCTTCCCGATGAGCGTCCACTTCGAGGCGACCTACGGCGTGAACACACCGGCCTTCGAGACCTTCGCCGCGATGCTCGAGTACTGGGCGCCCGACCGGCCCTAGCGCGCCGCCGCGTCTCCCAGGCGCCCCACCACCGGTGGCTGCGAGCGTCGCCGGCTGGCCCGCTGGCGCCCGACCCGGTCCCGACGCGACCGCCAACTCGCCGACCTCTACGTCAGCGTGGTGTTCGGGCGACGGCAACGACGCCGGTGTCCAACTCGCGGAAATCGCACGTGGGTTTGCCGTGATTTGCCGCCCGTGTGGATGCGCCTCCGGTTTCTACCGCGCCACACGCGACGCCCGAGCTCGGAATCGGGTTGATTCCTGCCAACCGCCGTTCAATTCCTGCCACTGGAATTAGACCGCTGAGCAGTGTGTTGTAGCAGTCAGACCGGGTAGGAAAACTCCGAACCGGCAACCAACGTCCGAACCGCGACACCAGCGCCACGGCTCGAACTTCGAAAGGGAGCGGCTTCAAAATGAAGAAGTACGGATTTGCCAGCATCGTCGCCACCGGGTTCGCCGCCGTCGTGCTCGGACTCGCCGCGCCGGCCCAGGCCGACGTCGACCACAACCAGTGGATCCACGACATTCAGCAGCAGGCGACCATCGGTTCGGTCACCCCGGTATTCGGCAACGGCCGCTGACCCGCGACAAGCCAAGAAGGGCACCCGGCAACGGGTGCCCTTCTTCGCGTTTCGGCCCTCGCTAGGGAGGTTGCTGCCTCACCGACTTCTCCGTCAGCGTGGTGCTTGGGCGGTCGCAACGTCAGCGTGGGCTTGGGCGGTCGCAACCAAGCAGGCGTAGAACTCGGTGGGGATCGCTTGCGCTCGGCAGCGACGCGAGTGGCGGATGTGACTGACGCGGCGACGGACTACGCCCGAGGAACGTACGGCGAGCGCCAGGGATGAATTTCTGCGGCCTCGCGGAGTCGGTATGGATAGCCGACAATCGTTCCAGAAGGGAAGGCGGAACTCGCCAGTGAACACACCCCCGATCGTTTCCGCGCAAGAGTGGGAGAAGGCCCGCGAGGAACTACTCGTCAAGGAGAAGCAGGTGACCCGCGCCCAGGACGCGCTGGCCGCCGAGCGCCGACGCATGCCGTGGCTCGCGGTGGACGAGCCGTACGCCTTCGACGGCCCGAACGGACGGGTGACGCTGCCCGACCTCTTCGACGGGCGCCGGCAGCTCATCGTCTACCGCGCGTTCTTCGAACCCGGAGTGCACGGTTGGCCGGAACACGCCTGTCCCGGTTGCTCTCTGATGGCCGACCAGGTGGCCCACCTCGCCCACCTGAACGCCCGCGACACCACGCTCGTGTTCGCCTCGCGCGGACCGCAGGCCGACATCGCGAGGCTCAAGGCCCGAATGGGTTGGGACATCCCGTGGTTCACCATCACCGACGGATTCGATTCGGACTTCGGCGTCGACGAGTGGCACGGCACCAATGTGTTCATCCGCGACGGCGAGAACGTCTTTCGCACCTACTTCATCAACAACCGCGGCGACGAGAAGATGGGTGGCACCTGGAGCTACCTGGACCTCACGGCGCTTGGCCGCCAAGAGCACTGGGAGGACTCGCCGGAGGGCCATCCGCAGTCGGCGCCGTATGAGTGGTGGCACTGGCACGACGCCTATCCGGAGTCGGCGTGAGCACGCGGCTCGCCACGGTCGGTCGCCGAACCTTCGCATTGTCGGCGATCTGTTCGGCTGTGCTGCACGGAAGCTCGCTCGGACACGTCACCAATCCGGTGGCCGCGGGGTTCATGGTCGTGATGGCCGCCGGGTGTCTCTACTGTGCGGGTGAACTGTGGTGGCGCGGCTCGTCGAGGAGCTGGACGTTGGTCGCGCTGATGAACCTGGCGATGATCGGCGTCCACCTGCCGATGTCGGCGCCGCACCACCACGGCGCGAGCGTCGCCCTGCCCGCGGTGGCAGCCGGTTCGACGGCGATGACCCTGGCCACCGTCCTTGCCATGAGCGAGGTCGTCGTCGCCTCCGCGGTGCTGTTCCACCGCACCCGCGGGCTGGCGCCGGTCGACTCGGCCGCCGCCCGCTGACTGGATCGACGACGTCGCCCGGTCAACCCGACTCCGCCACGCCGCCTATCCTTGCCCGAGTGTCCGAACCGTCCGCTGCCGACGTGCGTGCGCTGCGCGCGCGTATCGACGGCCTGACGACTCGGGACGCCGCCCGGCTCGGCCGCAGGCTCAAGCAACTGCGCGGTATCACCCCCGAGAAGTTCGAACGGCTCGCCGACCAGTTCACTGCGGCCGAAGCCCTCGTCGCCGCCCGCATCGCCGCCGTCCCGACGATCACCTACCCCGACCTTCCCGTCAGCGCACGGCGCGAGGATCTTGCCAAGGCGATCAGCGCGCACCAGGTGGTCGTCGTGGCTGGCGAGACCGGTTCCGGCAAGACGACGCAGCTGCCCAAGATCTGCCTCGAACTCGGTCGTGGCATCCGCGGCACCATCGGCCACACGCAGCCGCGTCGGCTGGCCGCGCGCACCGTCGCCCAACGCATCGCCGACGAACTGCATACTCCGCTCGGCGAGGCCGTCGGCTACACCGTCCGGTTCACCGACCAGGCCAGCGACCGCACCCTCGTCAAACTGATGACCGACGGCATCCTGCTCGCCGAGATCCAGCGCGACCGCCGGCTGCTGCGCTACGACACGCTGATCCTCGACGAGGCGCACGAGCGCAGCCTCAACATCGACTTCCTGCTCGGCTACCTCCGCGAACTGCTGCCGCGCCGGCCCGATCTGAAGGTCATCGTCACGTCGGCCACCATCGAGCCGGGCCGGTTCGCGGCGCACTTCGACGACGCACCCATCGTCGAGGTGTCCGGGCGTACGTACCCGGTCGAGATCCGTTACCGCCCATTGGAAGTCGTCGTCCCGTCGGCTGGCGACGACGATCCCGACGACCCCGACCACGAGATCGTTCGCACGGAACTGCGCGACCCCACCGAGGCGATCGTCGACGCCGTCGAGGAACTGGCCGCCGAACCACCGGGCGACGTGCTGGTCTTTCTATCCGGGGAACGCGAGATCCGCGACACCGCGGAAGCGCTGCGCGAAGCTCTGAAGGACAACCCGCTGGGCACCGAAGTGCTTCCGCTGTACGCCCGACTGCCGACGGCCGACCAGCAGAAGGTCTTCCAGCCGAGCCGCACCGCGCGCCGAATCGTGTTGGCCACCAACGTCGCCGAGACGTCGCTGACCGTCCCTGGCGTGCGCTACGTGGTGGACCCCGGCACTGCCCGCATCTCGCGCTACAGCCGAAGGACCAAGGTGCAGCGGCTGCCGATCGAGCCGATCTCGCAGGCGTCGGCCGCGCAGCGCGCGGGGCGATCGGGGCGGGTGGCGCCCGGGGTCTGCATCCGGCTGTACTCGGAGGAGGACTTCGAGACGCGGCCGCGGTACACCGACCCCGAGATCCTGCGCACCAACCTCGCGGCCGTGACCCTGCAGATGGCGGCGCTGGAACTCGGTGACATCGAAGACTTTCCGTTCCTCGATCCGCCCGACGCGCGCAGCATCCGCGACGGCGTGCTGCTGTTGCGCGAACTGGGTGCCTTCGACCAGCAGGGGGCGATCACCGACGTGGGGCGCAGGCTCGCGCAGTTGCCCGTGGACCCGCGTATCGGCCGGATGATCCTGGCGGCCGAGGCCGAAGGCTGCGTCGCCGAGGTGCTGGTCCTTGCGGCGGCGCTGTCGATCCCCGACCCGCGGGAGCGGCCCGCCGACCAGGAGGAGGCCGCCAGGCAGAAGCACGCTCGGTTCGCCGACGAGCACTCCGACTTCAGCTCCTACCTCAACCTGTGGCGGTATCTGCGCCAGCAGCGAAAAGATTTGTCCGGTAGTGCCTTTCGGCGAATGTGCCGCCAGGAGTTCCTGCACTACCTGCGCATCCGCGAATGGCAGGACCTCACCGGTCAGTTGCGGGACATCGCGCGGGGACTCGGCATCAGAGAGTCGAACGACGCCGAACCGGCCGACCCCGCCCGCGTGCATGCGGCGCTGACCGCTGGGTTGTTGTCGCACATCGGGCACCGGGCAGGCGACACGGTCGGGGGGCGGGCGGGAAGCAGCAGCGGGGGGCGGGCGGGTAGCAGCAGCGGGGGGCGGGCGGGGAACAGCAGGGAGTACGCCGGTGCCCGCAACTCGAAGTTCGTGCTGGCGCCCGGTTCGGTGCTGGCGAAGCGGCCGCCGGCCTGGGTGGTGGTGGCCGATCTGGTGGAGACCAGCAGGTTGTTCGGGCGGATCGCGGCCCGGATCGATCCGGCCACCATCGAACGCATCGCCGACCACCTCGTCCAGCGCAGCTACAGCGAACCGCACTGGGAGGCCAAGCGCGGCGAGGTCGTGGCCTTCGAGCGGGTGACGCTCTACGGGCTGACGCTGGTCGCGGGACGCCGCGTCGGGTACGCACAGTTCGAACCCGAACTCGCCCGCGAGTTGTTCATCAGACACGCACTCGTCGAAGGGGACTGGCAGACCCGACACCACTTCGTCCGCGACAACGCGCGGCTGCTCGAGGAGCTGGCCGAACTCGAGGAGCGCACCCGACGGCGCGACCTGCTCGTCGGCGACGACGAGATCTACGCGCTCTACGACGCACGCATCCCCGCCGACGCGGTGTCGGCGCGGCACTTCGACGCGTGGTGGAAGAAACAACGGCACCGCACGCCGGACCTGCTGACGTTCACCCGGGACGACCTGCTCCGCGCCGAGAACGCCGACGACCGGCCCGACACGTGGCGGACCGGCGACGCCGACCTGCCACTGAGCTACCGCTTCGAGCCGACCGCCGCAGACGACGGCGTCACCGTGCACGTGCCCGTCGACGTGCTGGCGAGGCTCGGTGGCGACGAGTTCGCCTGGCACGTCCCGGCAGTGCGCGAGGAGTTGGTCACCGAGCTCATCCGGTCGCTGCCGAAAAACCTGCGCCGCAACTTCGTACCCGCGCCGGACACCGCACGCGCGGTGCTCGCCGACCTCGATCCAGAACGGGAACCCCTGCTCGACGGACTGCAGCGCGCGTTGCTGCGACGCACCGGGGTTCGGGTGCCGATCGAGGAGTTCGACCTCGACAAGCTGCCCGCGCACCTTCGCGTCACGTTCGTCGTCGAGTCGGCCGATGGCGGGGAACTGGGCCGCGGCAAGGATCTCGATGCACTACAGGAGCGCTTGGCTGCGTCAGCCCGAAGCGCCGTCGCCGAGGCGGTCGCCGACGGGTTGGAACGCACCGGCCTGCGCGGCTGGCCCGACGACCTCGCCGAGCTGCCGCGCGCCGTCGAACGCCGAACCAAGGGCCGCACCGTACGAGGCTTTCCGGCGTTCACCGACGCGGGTGGCGCGGTCGACGTGCGGGTGTTCGCGACCGAGGCCGAGCAAGCGGCGACGATGGGCCCCGGCATCCGCCGGCTGCTTCGGTTCGCTGCGCCGTCGCCGGTGAAAGCCGTTGAGCGGGCGCTCGATCCGCGCGCTCGGTTGGCGCTGAGCACCAATCCCGATGGTTCGCTGGCGGCGCTGCTCGAGGACTGTGCCGACGCGGCGGTGGACGTGCTGATGTCGGCGCCGGTCTGGAGCCGGTCCGAGTTCGCCGCGCTGCGCGACCGGGTGGCCGGAGCGCTGACCGGGACGACCCTGGACGTCGTCGGGCGGGTCCAGAAGGTGTTGGACGCCGCCCAGGCCGCTCGGTTGGCGCTGCCCGACAAGCCGCAGCCGGTGCAGGCGGACGCGATCGCCGACGTCCGTGCGCAATTCGACCGACTGCTGCCCGTCGGGTTCGTCACCGCCACTGGCGTCGCACATCTTGCCGACCTAACCCGCTATCTGACCGCGATGGCGCGCAGGCTGGAACGGCTACCGCACGCGGTGGCGGCCGATGCCGAGCGGATGCAGCGGGTGCGGGCCGTGCAGGCCGCGTACGACGAACTCGTCGGCGCGCTGCCGACCGGGCGGGCGGATGCCGCCGACGTCCGCGAAATCGCCAGGCAGATCGAGGAACTGCGGGTCAGCCTGTGGGCGCAGCAGCTCGGTACGCCGCGCCCGGTGAGCGAACAGCGCATCTACCGCGCCATTGACGCCGTCGACTAGCGATGTCGGCGTGTGTTCGCTCGCGTGGCGCAACATCCGCCGACGCGGTCCACGACACGTACCCGGACTGCACGCCCGGCCGTGCCGTAGGGGCGGTCGGCGCCGCGGGCGGGTGGCCCGCGCCACACGACAGCAACGAGTTGTGAACGTGACGAGACGCCCGGAAGCTCGTGGATTCCTGCCACCCTGCGATCAATTACTGCCAATGGAATTACTGCGCTGAGCAGTGCGTTCTGTAAGTCAGACCGGGAAGGGAAACCCGAACCGGTAAGCGAGGCGTTCGAGCCACGACGACAACGTCAGGGTCGGACAGCAAGACAAAGAGGAGAGGTCTTCGAAATGAAGAAGTTGGGAATCGCAAGCGCGATTGTCACCGGATTCGCGGCCGCCGTCGTCGGACTGGCGGGGCCCGCCCAAGCGGACATCGTCCACCAGGACTGGGTGCACGAGATCCAGCAGCAGACGAACGTAGGCATGGTCACGCCGGTCTTCGGCGACGGCCGATGACACATCGCGTCACGAGAAGGGGCACCCGGAAACGGGTGCCCCTTCTTCGCGTCTGGGTGAGCTCAGCCGGCGGTGCGCCTGCGGGCCTGCGCCTTGAGTTCCTCGGGAAGGGCGTCGGCCGCGAGGATGCTCGGCAGCAGCTGGGGCTCGAGCATCAGCGCGCGGAACACCGTGCCGATCGTCACGTCGTGCGCCGGTCGGTCGACGATCTCGATGGCGTCGCCCGAGCGCAGCGTGCCAGGCTCCAGCACCCGCAGATAGGCACCAGGAGTGCCGCCGTGGGTGAACGTCTTGATCCAGCCGGCGATCCCGAGCCGGTGCTCGAATGTCTTGCAGGGCACCCGTGGTCGCGTCACCTCGAGCAGCAGACCGTCCGAGCCGATGCGCCAGCGCTCCCCGATGACGGCACCGGTGACGTCGATGCCCGACGTCGTGACGTTCTCGCCGAACATGCCGTTGGTGAGCTCGCGCTCGAGCTCCGACTGCCACGCGTCGAGATCCTCCCGCGCGTAGGCGTAGACGGCCTGATCGTCGCCGCCATGCACCTTCGCGTTGCCGATGGTGTCGCCGATGAGTCCGCTGCCCAGCCCGCCGTGCATGGGGCCGGGCGCCCGGACGGCGACGGCGCCGTCGATGGGCCGCTTGTCGATTCCCGTGGTCGCGGCACTCACGCCGGGGCCCACGTGCGCACTGTTCACCGTCAACACAGTTGCCACTGCCCGAGCCTAGTTCCGTGGCGGAGGTACCGCCCGGTGGCCGTCCGACCGTGCGGCGCGCTGAGCCGACCCGTAGGTTTTCGTGTGTCATGCTGGCACTTCTCCTGCCCCTTGCGGGGTTCGCGTTCCTCGACTCGCTCAACCTCCTCAATCTGGGAGTCACGTCCGCGGTCGTGTACGACAGCCGGCTGAGTCGACGGTCGCCGATGCCTGCCGGGCTGAGCTTCATCGCGGGCGTCTTCGCCGCCACCAGCACCGTCGGCATCTGCGTGGTATTGGGCCTGACCTTCCTGACCAGCCGCGTCGACGTCGAAGTGACGCCGACGGTGCGCTACTGGGGTCAACTGGTGCTGGGCCTCGTGCTCATCGCCGTCGCCTCGTTGTCGTCGTCGAGCGGGCCGCGACCACCTGCGTGGGCCCTGAACGTGGCACGGCGCAATCCGTGGCTGTTCGGCGTCGTCGGATTCGTCGTGGGACTAGGGCAGGCGGTCACGTCGGTGCCGTACCTGTCGGCGCTCACGATGATCTCAGCCCGCAGCGTCCTGCCGACGGGGTGGCCCGCGATCGTGATCGGCTACTGCGTGTGCGCGCTGGTACCGGCGCTGCTGGTACTTGGCCTGTCGGTCAGGAAGACGATGCGCGCCCGCAGGCTGCAACGCCGGCTGGTGCGAGTGCTGTTCAAGTACGGGCCGATCGTGGTGCGAACGCTGTTCTTCGGCATCGGGGTGGTGCTCGTCGGTGATGCGCTGTGGCACTGGCGTGAACTGTGGTGAGCGTGCTCTGGTAAACCCTCAACGAGCCTGCGGTGAGATCGCGAGAATTCGAGACTTCGCGATCTCACTGCAGAATCGAGGTCACTTAGGCCGAGGTACCGTCCGCCACCCGCGGTGGCTTGTCGGCCGATGCGTCGTCGAGCACCATGGCGGCCACTCGGGACCGGTGCTGTTCGGCGTTGCCCAGTAGCGCGGCGTCGGTGGTGGCGCGCTTGAAGTACAAGTGCGCCTGGTGTTCCCACGTGAACCCGATGCCGCCGTGCACCTGGATGGTGTCGGTCGCGACGTGACTGAACGCCGCCGAGCACACGGCCTGCGCAATGCTGGTCGCCAACGCCGGATCGTCCGAGCCGTCCGCCAATGCCCACACGGCGTGATACGCGGTGGACCTGGCGTGCTCGACGTCGACGAGCAGATCGGCCAGCCGGTGCTTGACCGCCTGAAACGAGCCGATGGGCCTGCCGAACTGCAGCCGTGACTTCGCGTACTCGACGGACAGGTCGAGCAGATGCTGTGCGGCCCCGACCTGTTCGACGGCCAGCAGCGCCGCGCCGACCGCTAGGGCGTGGTCGATCACCCGCGCTGCGTCGTCGGGCCCGGCGATCAGTTTGGCGGGCGCATCGGAGAACCGCACGTTCGCCTGCGGCCGCGTGAGGTCGAGCGTGGCAAGCGGCGTGCGCTCGACGCCCGATCCCGCGCCGTCGACCGCGTACAAGCCGATTCCGTCTGGACCGGTGGCGGCCACCAGCAGTACGTCGGCGGCACCCGCGTCGACCACCTGTCCGACGGTGCCGGTGACCGTGTCACCGGACGCGGTCACCGTGACGGCCTGCGGATCGAAGGCACCCGCGCGGTCCGGGACGGCGAACGCCGCCGTGCGCGTGCCTTCGACCAGCTCGCCGAGCAGTTCGTCGCGCGCGGGTCCCGACGACGCTGCGACCAGGGCGGGTATCGCCAGGAACACGGTGCCGAAGACGGGCCCGCAGGCCAGCCGGGCGCCGAGTTCCTCGACCGCGACGGCCTGGTCGACGAGCGTTCCGCCGACGCCGCCGTCCGACTCCGGCACCGACAACCCGAGCACGCCGAGCTCGCCACCGAGCCGCGCCCACACCTTGGCGTCGAACGGCGGGTCGGACTCCATCAGCCGACGCACCGTCGGCTCGTCGAAGTTCTCGGCGCTGAACTTGCGGACCGCGTCGCGCAGCTGCGTCTGCTCATCGGTGAACGTGAACTCAGCAGAATTGCGGGGTTGATCCGCAAGCTCCTCAACCTTGTTGCGGGGTTGATCCGCAAGCTCCTCAACCTTGTTGCGGGGTTGATCCGCAAGCTCCTCAACCACGGGGGATCTCCTTCCAGGGCATGCCTGCATCTGCGCGGAGGTCGCCGGGAAGTCCGAGGATCCGCTCGCCGAGAATGTTGCGCATCACTTCCGAGGTGCCGCCTTCGATGGTGTTGGCGCGGCTGCGCAGGAACCGCTGCTGGATGGGACCCTGCCAGTCCCGCTCGCCGGTCGCGGCGCCCTGACTGTAGCCGTGATACAAAAGTCCTTCCGCCCCAAGGAAATCCATGCAGAACTGGTAGATGTGCTGGTTCAGTTCCGCGCCGACCAGCTTGCCGATCGAGCCCTCCGGGCCCGGGCCTCCGACGCCTGCCGAGGCGCGCGAGCGCTCGGACGTCAGGCGCTGAGCCTCCGATCGCAACCACAACTGAGTCAGCCGGTCCCGCAGCACCGGGGTCTGCAGGTGCGGGCGCGACGCCCACAACGACACCGCCTCCGCGATGGTGCCCGCGCCGCGGCGGCTGGCGCTCCCGCCGAGCGCCGTGCGCTCGTTCATGAGCGTGGTCATCGCGACGCCCCAGCCGTTGCCGACGTCGCCGAGCCGGTGCTTGTCGGGGATGCGGGCGTCGGTGAAGTAGACCTCGTTGAACTCGGCCTGACCGGTCAGCTGGCGCAGCGGTCGAGTCTCGACGCCTGGGCCGTGCATGTCGATGACGAAGTAGGTCAGGCCCTTGTGCTTGGGCACGTCCGGGTTGCTGCGTGCGAGCAGCAGCCCCCAGCGGGCCCGATGCGCGAGGCTCGTCCAGACCTTCTGGCCGTTGATCACCCAGTCGTCGCCGTCGCGGACGGCCGAGGTGGCCAGGCCGGCCAAATCCGAGCCGGCGCCCGGCTCGGAGAACAGCTGACACCACAGGTCTTCGGTGGTGGCCAACGGGCGCAGCCACTGGCGTTTGACGTCGTCGCTCTGGGCGTGCTCGCGAATGGTCGGGGCGGCCATCCCGAAGCCCATCGGGTTCAAGCCGAGTGCGACCGGTCCACCGGCACCTTGCAGGATTCGGTCGGCGACGGCCTGCAGCCCGCGCGAGACCCCGACGCCCCCGAGCCCCTCGGGGAAGTGCACCCACGCCAGGCCAGCGTCGTAAACCGCTGCGAGGTACTCGGGGATGGGGACCTTCTTGGGGTCGTGATCGGCCACCACCCCGCGCGCCAGCTCGGCGACCCGTTCGGAATCAGCATCGTTGCTCATCTCGTCACCATAGGAAATCGACACCCGTCAAGAAGCGGTGGGGTGCCTCGCGGGCTCCGTCGATGCCCTGATGCTGAGCAGCGGCGGTCGGGTCCGGAGCTCACAGTGGCGTCGGAGGGTGGAGTGACCGAGTGAGTGGTCATGACCAGGAGCCGCGACCGAGACGTCGGCGCCGAGGATCCGTCGTGATTACCGGAAGTCACGGCAGCCACACCGGCACCGCGGGAGGGGTCGCATGTTGGTTCTGGAACTCAGTATCACCGGCGATACCGAGTTTCAGATCAGGTACGTCCCGGCCACGCCGGGTCTGATGAGGTTCATGGGACAGTTGATGCTGAACTGCCGCAATGAGTCTCGACCCGGCGGCGCTGGACTCGGGGTGATCCGACGGGCCTGGACTCGGGATGATCGGACGGCTTGGACTCGGGATGATCCGACGGCCTGGACTCGGGATGACTCGATGGCGCGGGTTCGGGATGATCCGACGGGTCGAGTTCGGAATAGGGCGACTGCTGCCGCGGGTTGCCCCACACATGACCCCAGCATTCGATCCCCGCACGCTGCTCGCCGAGAGCCGAATCGGGGTGCTGGCCACGATCAAGTCGAACGGCCTGCCCCAGTTGTCGCCGATCACGCCCTATTACGACCGGGAGTCCGACGTGGTCTACGTGTCGATGACGGAGGGCCGGGCCAAGACCGCGAACCTGCGCCGCGATCCGCGGGCAGCGCTCGAGGTGACCCGCGCCGACGGCTGGGCCTGGGCGACGGCAGAGGGCACGGTGACGCTCACGGGACCCGGTACCGATCCGAACGGTCCCGAGGTCGAGGCGCTGGTGGACTACTACCGCAGCGCCGCGGGCGAGCATCCGGACTGGGCCGAGTACCGCTCGGTGATGGTGTCCGACCGCCGGGTGCTGATGGCGTTGGCGGTCGACCGCGTGTACGGCGAACGGCTGCGCTGACGGGCTACCAGGTGTCGACGAACCGCGGCCGCGGCGCGTCCGACACATAGGCCGTGGCGGCAGCGAACGTCGCGGCGATCAGCGAGCGGGTGGCCGCGGGGTCGATCACGTCGTCGATCTCGAACAGCGCAGCGGCGTTGAGCGCCTTGGCATTCTGTTGCGCTGCCGCGGTGGCCTGCCGCACCCGTTCCTCGCGTTCGTCGTCGTCGGCGATGGCCTCGAGCTCCTTGCGCATCCCCAGCCGGACGGCGCCCTCGAGCCCCATCGGCCCGAGATGGGCGCCCGGCCAGGCCACCGTCAGCAGCGGTTCGTGCAGTCCGCCGCCGCACATCGCTTGCGCGCCAAGGCCGTACCCGCGGCGCAGGATCACGGCGACGAGCGGCACGCGCAGCGCCGCCCCGGCGACCAGCATTCGCGAACCGCGCCGCACCAGCGCCTCGGCTTCGGCGCTCGGTCCGACCATGTACCCGGGGCAGTCGATCAGCGAGACGACGGGCAACTCGAATGCGTTGCACAACTGCAGGAACCGCGCGGCCTTGTCCGACGCCGCGGCGGTGAGCGCGCCCGCGGACACCATGGTGTTGTTCGCGATGACGCCGACGGCGCGACCCTCGATCCGAGCCAGCGCCGTCACCAACTCCGGTGCGAACTTGGGCCGGAGGAACGTCACGGAGTCCTCGTCGGCGATGGTCTCGATGATCGGCGCGACGGGGTAGGCGCGGCGGGCCTGCTCGGGAATCGCCGTGCGGAGGGCGGTTTGGTCGGCGGCAGCGCCCGCCTGTGTCGAACCCTGGAAGTATCCGAGCAGTTGTCGGGTCACCGCGACGGCCTGCGCCTCGTCGGCGACGACGACGTCGACCACCCCGTTGGGCGCCTGTACCGAGATCGGCCCGACGTCGTCGGGGGCCACGTCACCCAGTCCCCCGCCCGCGATCATCGCGGGGCCGCCCATCCCGATGGACGCATCCTCGGTGGCGACGATCAGGTCGGCGCAGCCCGCGATCACCGCGTTGCCTGCGAAGCAGCGGCCCTTGACGACGGCGATCCGCGGCACCAGGCCGGACAGCGCCGCCCACAGTTTGAACGCGGGCGTGTCGAGCGACGAGACCGTGGGGAAGTCGGTGTCGCCCGGTCTGCCACCACCGCCTTCGGCGAAGAACACGGTGGGCAGTCGCATGCGTTCGATCACGTCGAACAGTCGGTCCTTCTTGCGGTGCCCGAGCGTGCCCTGCGTCCCTGCCAGCACCGTGTAGTCGTAGGCGAGTACCGCGCAGGGGTGGCCGTTGACCCGCGCCGTGCCTGCAACCAGTCCGTCGGCCGGGGTGTTCGCGATGAGGTCGTCGACGTCGCGGCGGAACCGTTGGGCGGCAATGGCGAACCGGCCGTACTCGACGAACGAGCGGGTGTCGACGAGATCGGCGACGTTCTCACGCGCCGTCCGGCCACCGTTGGCATGCCTGCGTTCGACCGCGTCAGGACGCGCGGCGTCCGTCGTCAGCGCCCGTCGCCGCATCAACTCGGCGTGGTCGTCGCCCAACGCTTCATTCGTGGGCGTGATCATCGCCGCGGGACCTCGGCGGCGATGGCGTCCAGCACGGCAGGGTACCGCTTGGCCTCCTTGTGCCCGCCGGGCTTTCCACTGCTGACGACTCCCACTGCAAGCTCCCGTTCCGGGTCGGCGAACATGGCGATGTTGACCAGCCCGGTATGACCGAACGCCGCGGGAGCATCGAGCCCGAACGGCCCGAAGCGCTTGGACCCCAACATGAATCCGGTGCCCCAGCGTAGCGGCACCAGGCCCGTCGCGACGTCGGGTCGAAGCCTGCGGCGCTCGGCCGTCGCCTCGCGCAGCGTCTCGGACGACATGATCCGAACGCCGTCGAGTTCGCCGCCGCGGCGCCAGATCTCGGCGAACCGCGACAGCTCGTCGGCGGTGGAGACGGTGCTGGACGACGGCACCACGCTGGTGAGGAACTGCGGCGAATTAGTGAACGGGATGATCTGATGCGTGGTCCCGCCGACTGCCGCCTTGAACGCGGCGGCGATCGGCGGCGGCAGGGGCTTGCCGGTGGCGTGGCTCGGTGCGACGAGCGGAACATCTTGTGCCGCAACGCCGTAGTTCGTCCAACGGAACCCCAACGGCTCGAGGATCTCGGTGGCCAGGATCTCGCGGATGTTGCGGCCCGTCGCCGCCGACACGATCTCCCGCACGAGCGGGCCCCACGTCACGGCGTGATAGATGTGCACCAGTCCTGGCCGGTACACCGGCCTCAGATTGCCGAGCATCTCGCGGGCGTAGTCGCTGTCGTCCATCCGCTTGAGATCCGGCTTCGGCCCCGTCGCGAACGGAACGCCCGCGCTGTGCGTCATCACGTGCCGGATCGTCGTGCGGTGCTTGCCGTGGCTGGTGTAGGTGGGCAGGTATTCGCAAACGCGGTCGTCGAGCGAGAAGTGGCCACGCTCGACCAACATGTGCACGACCGTCGTCGTGATGCCCTTCGCGGTCGAATACACACAGAACGGCGTTTCCGTTGTGACGGGCACCTTTTCGGCGTCGGGCTCGTCGTTCGGACCGTTGCCCCAGCCGTGCCCGATCGCCCGGTTCAGCACGACCTCGCCGCGGTGCCGTACGCAGACCTGAATCGCCGGATGCATGCCTGCGCGGTACCAGTGCCGGGTGGCCTGCCAGATGCGCTCGACCGCGGGGGAGCCGATGGATGCGTGGTCCTCCGCGCCGATCGCGGTGATCGCGTCGAGGTCGGCTGGGACGCGAACCCGGCCATCGAGGGTCATGCCGGCGTCCTGTGAAGAGTCGCAGCGAGGTGGTGCTGAAGCGGCTGGCCCACGGCCCCCATGCGCACGGTGTAGCGCAGCGTGTCGCCGTCGATCCGGAAGGAGCGGCCCAGCGCGCTGACGTCCTTCGCGGTCGAGGTGCGCCCGATCGTCGTCGCGGTCAGTTCCAGATCGATGACGCCATCGCGCACCGACAGCGTGCCCTCCTGAATCTCCGTGATGCCGGTCGGATGCGCGAACACCCACTCGACGCGCCCAGGCGACGGCACCCGCACGTATCCGGTCTCGGCGTGCAGCGGCCTGCCGTCGTCGGCGGCCTTGGTGCGCTGCCCGTAGGACAGGAACGGCTTGCCGACGTGTCCGAAGGTGACTTCCTCGGTGTAGTCGAACGACTCGATCGTCGGGTACTCACCGGACCCTCGGCCCGCCCAGGTGCCCAACAGCGGAGCGAGTTCGGCGATGCTGGGATGGAGTTCGACCACGTCGTCAGGGTACGGCGAACCCAGGAACCACCTCTGCCGCCCAACTAGAACGTGTTACATTTTCGCGAGTTCCGACCCGAGGAGACCATGACTAAGGCCAGGTCATTGGCGGTCGTCACCGTCGCATACGTCCTCGCCATCGCCGTCGCCGCCGGCTGGCTGGGGTGGGGCCCGACTACCGGGCGGCTGTGGCTCGACACGCTGATCGCCGACCTGCTGGCCACCCTGGTGGTGTTCGGGTTCAGCCGCGCGTACCGGAACTCCAGCTTCTACGACGCCTATTGGAGCGTCATCCCGCCGCTGTTGCTCCTCTACTGGTGGATCGAGACCGTCCCCTACGTCGACGCGCTGCGGTGCACGCTCGTCGCCGTCGTGGTCGTCCTGTGGGCGATCCGCTTGACGTTCAACTGGATTCGCGGCTTCCCCGGCCTGCAGCACGAGGACTGGCGCTACCCGATGTTCCGCGAACGCGCCGGACGCTGGGAATTCCTCGCCGACCTGGTCGCGATCCACCTCATCCCGACGGTGCAGGTGTTCGTCGGCATGCTCCCGGTGTACGTCGCCGTCACCCGGCCCGGTACCGGCCTGCCCTGGCTGGCCTGGCTCGCGGCCTTCATCGGAGTGGCGGCGGTGGTGCTCGAGTTCGTCGCCGATCAGCAGATGTACGACTTCGCAAAGACCCGCAAGCCCGGCCAGGCCATGGACCGGGGGCTGTGGAGTTGGTCGCGGCACCCGAACTACTTCGGGGAGTTCAGTTTTTGGTTCGCGCTGGCGCTGTTCGGCGTGGCCGCGGCGCCGGCCGACGCATGGTGGCTGTTCGTCGGGGCGGCCCTCATGCTGGCGCTGTTCCTCTTCGCCAGCATCCCGATGATGGAAGAGCGCAGCGTGGCGCGGCGACCCGAGTATCAGCAGGTGGTCGATCGCGTGTCACGCTTCGTTCCATGGCCCCCACGAAAGGCGGCGGAATGACCCGCAAGCGCGTCGTCATCGCAGGCCTCGGCGATAGCGGAGTGCTCACCGCGATCCGGCTTGGGCGGAACGCCCCGGACATCCAAGTCGTCGGCATCTCGACCAAGCCGGCGTTGGTGAGCGGCCAGGAACTCGGATGGCGCATCAGCCGCCCCGATCACTGGGCCAAGCACAACTGGATCTCGTTCGACAGGTTCCGCGGGCTCGACCGGGTGCGCACCGTCCACGGCACGCTCACCGGGGTCGATCTGGCCGACCGGACCGTCGCCGTTCAGTGCGACGACGGCTCGACGGTGCAAGAGCCCTACGACGCATTGATCATCTCGACGGGCGTCACCAACGGCTTCTGGCGTCAGCCGACGCTTCAGTCCGCCGACCAGATCGGCGCCGACCTGCAAGCCGCACACGAGCGGCTTGCGGCGGCCTCGTCCGTGATCGTGATCGGCGGTGGCGCCGCGGCGGTCAGCAGCGCCGCGAACATCGCGAGGACGTGGCCCGGCACCCGGGTCGACCTGTACTTCCCTGGCGAGCGCGCACTGACCCAGCACCACGCCCGGGCGTGGGAACAGGTGCGACGCCGGCTGGACGAAGCGGGCGTGACGCTCCACCCCGGCCACCGAGCGGTGCTGCCCCACGACTTCACCGGCGACCGGATCACCAGCGATCCCGTCGAGTGGAGCACGGGTCAGCCGCCCGCGGCTGCCGACGCGGTGCTGTGGACGGTCGGCCGCGTACGCCCCAACACCGGCTGGTTGCCTGGCGAACTGCTCGACGAGGACGGCTTCGTCCGCGTGACCCCCGAGCTCCGCGTCCCCGACCACCCCGGTGTCTTCGCGGTCGGCGACGTCGCCGCGACCGACCCCCTGCGCAGTTCCGCCCGCAACCAGGGCGACGGAGTCATCGCCCACAACGTCGTCGCCGAGTTCGAGGGCAAACCGCTGCGTGCGTACAAGCCGCCGAAGCGGCGGTGGGGTTCGGTGATCGGTATCCAGCGTGACGGGCTCGAGGTGTTCACGCCGAACGGACGTGCCGTCCGGTTCCCCGCATGGTCGTTCGAGCGCATCCTGATGCGGTTGATCGTGCGGCGCGGCATATATCGCGGCATTCGCGACTAGCCCCTTGTATCGTCTGTTCATCGACACTGGACCGACCGAACTGCACTACTCCGAGACATCCGCCGAGCCCCCGCGTGACCTCAAACCAGCGTCAGCCGGACGTCGGTTGTCGTTGCTGCTGGTCGAGGACGATCTCGGAGACGCCCTGCTCGTCGAAGAGTTGATCGCGGACGCGAACGCCGACTTCGACATGGTGGTCGCCCGGTCCATGTCAGACGCCGAACGTGAGCTGAGCGTGACGCGACCGGACTGCGTGCTGCTCGACCTCAACCTGCCCGACGCCAACGGCATCCACGCGCTCGACCGCATCGCGAAGAAGAACGAGAAGGTGCCGATCGTCGTGCTCACCGGCATGGCCGACGAGCACTTCGGGGTGTCTGCGGTGGCTTCCGGCGCGCAGGACTACCTCGTCAAGGGCCGGGTCGACCCCGAAATGCTCAGACGCGCAGTGCTCTACGCAATCGAGCGCAAACGCGCCGAGCTGACCACCGTCGAACTGCACGCCAGTCAGTTGACCGCTCAGGAGAACGCGCGGCTCGCGCGGGGGCTGCTGCCCACCCCCCTTCTGCTCGACGATCCAGGCGTCGACATCGTCGCGCGGTACCGGCCGAGCCACGCGCACGCGATGCTCGGCGGAGACTTCTACGACTTCGTGCAGACGCCCGACCGGACGGTCCACGTAATGGTGGGGGACGTGGCCGGACATGGTCCCGATGCGGCCGCGCTCGGCGTCGCGCTACGCATCGGGTGGCGGGCCCTCACCTTCGCTGGTCTTCGCGGCAACGAGCGCATGTGGCAACTCGAGCGAATCCTCCGCGCCGAGAGCCCCGTGCGCAGTGGCATCTTCGCGACGGTCCTGAGCGTGGCGCTCGCTCCGGACAGCAGGCGCTTCACCGCGGTGCGAGCGGGACATCCCGGGATGCTGGTGCACGGGCCCCGCACGGTGGAATGGCTCGAACCGCCCGCCGGTCCGGCGCTCGGACTGAACGGCACCAATTGGCCGACCAACCAGCTGGAGCTACCGGCCGGGTATGGACTGGTGCTGCTCACCGACGGAATGTTCGAAGGACATTCCGGACACGGCAACGAACGTCTCGGCGAAGCGGGGTTGCTCCAGATGGCCCGCGCGCAGGCGGGACTGGCCGGCCCGGAGTTCGTCGAAGCCCTCATCGACGGAGCCGCGCAACGCGCGCACGCGCACGGCGGGCTCACCGACGACATCGCAGTGGTGCGCGTGGAACGGACGGCATGACCGAACCGGATCATGCTCCTCGCGCGAGCGCTCGTCGCGATCATGCTCCTCGCGCGAGCGCTCGTCGGCGCCTCACCGTGCAGGGCTGGCAGAACCTGGTCCTGGTCGCAATGGGAGTCGTGGTCCTGGCCGGGGCGATCACCAGCGCGTATCTGTTGAACCGCACCGACGACGTGTCGCGCGAATTGATCGACAACATTCAGCCCGCGCGCATCGCGTCCTACCGGCTGCAGATCGCACTGCGCGATCAGGAAACCGCCACCCGCGGATACGCGATCACGGCGGACCGGCAGTTCCTCGAGCCGTACTACTCCGGGCTGGACGCCGAAAAGGCCGCCGTCGACGCCATGCACCAGCGGCTGGAGGGGCGCCCCGAGCTGCGGGCGGACCTGGACGCGGTCGAGCAGGCCGCGCAGGCGTGGCGAGCGAGCTACGCCGGGCCACTCATCGCGAGCGTCAAACCGGGGGTCGTCGGCGTGATCGACCCGGCCACCGTCGACCGTGGCAAGACGGAATTCGACACCATCCGATCGCTTTCCGACGTACAGGCGCAGCGCCTCACGGCGGCCCGCGACGTGGGACTGGCGAACATCGACACGGTGCGCGGCTGGCGGGACCGCGTGCTGGCGGTCGTGGTCGTCGCGTTCTTCGTCACCGCGATCCTGCTGCTGGTCCTGGTAAACCGCGCGGTCACCCGCCCGCTCGCCATGCTGGCAGAAGCGTGCAGGCGGATCACCGACGGCCACTTCGACCAGAAGATCGTCCCGCGGGGGCCCAAGGACATCCGGGCCATCGCCACCGACGTCGAGAACATGCGGCAGCGGATCGTGTCGGAACTCGAGGCCACCAGGGCGGCGCGCGCGACGTTGGACGAACAGACCGTCGAGCTGCGCCGGTCGAACGCGGAACTCGAACAGTTCGCGTACGTCGCCTCGCACGATCTTCAGGAACCCCTGCGCAAGGTCGCGTCGTTCTGCCAACTGCTCGAGAAGCGCTACGGCAACGAGCTCGACGGGCGTGGCATCGAGTACATCGCGTTCGCGGTCGACGGCGCCAAGCGGATGCAGGTGCTCATCAACGACCTGCTGACGTTCTCCCGCGTGGGCAGGCTCAACTCCACCCACACCGACGTGGACCTGGGCGCGACCCTCGACGCGGCGCTGGAGAATCTCGCGACGGCCATCGACGAGTCCGGTGCCGAGGTCACCCGGACGGGCCCGCTGCCGGAGGTCATCGGTGACCCGACGCTGCTGACGATGTTGTGGCAGAACCTCATCGGCAACGCGGTGAAGTTCCGCAAGCCCGACGAGGCGCCACGCGTCGTGATCGAGTGCGCGCCCGGGGTCGACGAACAGCAGGGCCAGTGGGCGTTCACCGCGACGGACAACGGCATCGGCATCGCCGAGGAATTCGTGGACAAGGTCTTCGTGATCTTCCAGCGGCTGCATGCCCGCGAGACGTACACCGGAACGGGCATCGGACTGGCACTATGCAAGAAGATCGTGGAGCATCATGGCGGGACCATCACCATCGACACGTCGTACACCGCTGGTACCCGATTCAATTTCACCCTGCCCGTCAAGCCGATGGCGACCGCAGACACCGATGCCGCTCGAGACGAACCGTCCGCGGCTGCTCTGGAAGGATCGCCTGAATGATGACCGAGGTACGCCCGATCGACATCCTGCTCGTCGAGGATGATCCCGGCGACGAGCTGATCACCCGGGAAGCCTTCGAGCACAACAAGATCAAGAACAACCTGCACGTGGCGCGCGACGGCGAGGAAGGCCTGGACTTCCTCTACCGGCGCGGCGAGTTCGGCGGGGCGCCGCGACCGGATCTGATCCTGCTCGATCTGAACCTGCCGAAGTACGACGGCCGCCAGCTGCTCGAGCAGATCAAGTCCGACGCCGACCTGTGCCACATCCCGGTGGTGGTGCTCACCACGTCGGCGGCCGAGGAGGACATCCTCAAGAGCTACAAGCTGCACGCCAACGCGTACGTGACGAAGCCGGTGGACGTCGACCAGTTCATGAGCGCGGTGCGCCAGATCGACGAGTTCTTCGTCCAGGTGGTGCGCCTACCGCAGTCCTGACGCGCTACAGCGGGATGAATCGCTCGCTGTTGAGTTCGCGCCACACCTTCCGGCACGCCGCCTTGAACCGGCGGAGCACCCGGACCTCGGCCATGTGGTCGATGAGTTCTGAATCGGCGATGACGTACCCGCCGTAGCCGTTCGTCGTGCGGTGCCACAACCCGGCCAGACACAGCTCGACCGCCGCCATGGTGGTGACGTGTCCCGGCGCGACGGTGTCGAGGGCCGCGTCGGAGATGAACGCCGGGTTGGCGGTGCGCACGCTGTGCCCGACCGCGCGCACGTGGATCTCGAGCGCGAGCGGCGATACGTCGCGCATATTGTTACGGCACAACAAGGCCTCGACCTCGACGAACACGCTCTTCACTCGCACGCGACCAGCATACGGGTAACACTGCCGTAACAAGGAATTTACGTGGGAATGACGCCCAGCGAGCCGCCCGCGACGTCCGTGACATCCTCGACACCGTGACTTCAGGATTCGGCGGGCAGGAGCGCAGCGACTCGGGGAATGGGTTCGGCGGGCAGGAGCGCAGCGACCCGGGGAATGGGTTCGGCGGGCAGGAGCGCAGCGACCCGGGAAAGGAATGGTCGCCGACCCGGCTCGGCAACCTGTCCGGCAAGCGCATCATCGTGACCGGCGCGACCAACGGGGTGGGCCTCGGCACCACCCGCGCGCTGGTGAATGCGGGTGCCCACGTGATCCTGGCGGTGCGCAACACCGAGCTGGGTGCGCAGCGGGCGGCCGAGCTCGGCGGGCAGGAGCGAAGCGACCCGGGGAATCGACTCGGCGGGACGACGTCGGTGCTCCGACTCGACCTCGCCGACCAAGGGTCCGTGCGAGCGTTCCCCGCGCTGCTGGATGAAGTGTGCGACGGCGTGGACGTCCTCATCAACAACGCTGGGGCGCTGACTCAGGTCCGCACGGACACCGTCGACGGATTCGAGATGACGATCGCCACCAACTTCCTCGGGCCGTTCGCGCTGACGAACCTGATCTTCGACCGGGTGCGTTCGCAGATCATCAATGTCGGTTCCAACGCGCACAAGTCGGCGACGCTGCGCCTCGACGACATGCACCTGCGTAGGAACAAATGGAACGTGATGGGCGCGTACGCGCGATCCAAGCTTGCGACGATGCTGTGGGGGTTGGAGCTCGATCGCAGGCTCCGCGCAGCGAAATCACCTGTCGTCAGCCAACTCGTGGACCCCGGCTGGGTGGCGTCTAACATCTCGCAGGTGTCCGACAAGCCGCTGATGTCGTTCGCGCACCGCGTGGTCCAGACCGCAGCGAACCTGCTCGCCAACGACGTCGATGCGGGCGCAGGCCCGACGCTGTACTGCATCAGCGAGCCCATCCCACCCGGCAGCTACGTCGGCTGCAGCGGAGTGCGCGGCCTCCGGGGCGGCCCTGTACTCATCGGTCGCTCCGCCGTCGCCTGCGACTACGACCTGGCAGCGCGACTGTGGGAGTTCGCCGAACGGGAGACCGGCGCCACCCTTCCCGTGCTCGGGTAGGGTCTCGTCAACGCCGAGCGGCGGCAATGACTTTGGGAGGCAGCATGTCGGACCGGAAATTCTCGTTCGAGGTGAACCGCACCAGCAGTGCACCGCCGGCGGTGTTGTTCCGGCTCGAGACCGACGGGGCGGGCTGGTCGAAGTGGGCCGGCCCGATGATCGTCCGGTCGAGCTGGGAGCGCCAGGGCGACCCCCCGCCCGCGGGCATCGGGGCGATCCGCAAGGTGGGGATGTGGCCGGTGGTGATGCACGAGGAGACCATCGAGTACGAGCAGGACCGAAGGCACGTGTACGCCTTCGCAGGCGGCAAGGGTCCGGCGAAGAACTACCGGGCCGAGGTCTTCTTCACCCCGAACGCCTCCGGCGGTACCGACCTGCGTTGGACCGGTTCCTTCACCGACGGACCGCTGCCGGGTACCGGACCGGTCGTGCTCGCCATCCTGCGCAATGCGATCAAGGACATCTCCAAGCGGTTGGTCGAGACCGCCGAGCGCGAAACCAGAACGGGCGCAACGGGCTGACGCAATGCGCATCGCATCGACGGCGGCCCTCGGCCTCCTCTCGGTGCTGATCACTGCGCTCGCACTCGGTCTGCTTGGCACGTTCTTCCCCGACCTGCCGTACCTCGGGTTGGCGACGGGGTTCCTGCCGCCTGCCATGTCGTTGGCGATCGTGGGCGCGTTCGTCGCTGTCCTGGGTCTGTCCATCCGCTGGTGGCGGCGACGCGACTGGTTCTCGGGTGCCCTAGCGGTCGTCTCGGTGGTGGCGCTCATCGGTGGGACGGTCGTGAACGTCCGCATGATCGACGCGGTCGAACGGGCCGGCGCGGACGTCGACGTCCTCGACACCCTCGACGTCCTAGCCGGTCCCACGGTCGCCCCCGACGCCGAGGCGACGTACACGACCTACGAGGGCGAGCCGCTCAAGGTCAGCGTCTACCGGCCGGCTGCCAAGAGGCCATCGTCGGCGCCCGTCCTCGTCTACGTCCACGGCGGAGGCTGGGTCGAAGGACTCCGTGACGCCCGCAGCACCGACATGCGCTGGTTCGCCGACCAGGGTTGGTTGGTGGTCACCATCGACTACGCCCTGTCCTCCGCCGACCGGCACCTGTGGGACGTGACCGAGGGTCAGGTCGGGTGCGCGTTGGCGTGGGTCGCCACACATGCCGCCGACTACGGGGGCGACCCCACCCGGGTGTCGCTTTCGGGCGACTCGGCGGGAGGCAACCTCGCCATCAACACCGCCTACCGCAGGGCCGGTGGGACCCTCGGATCGTCTTGCGGCGGAGCACTTCCCAACGTCGGAGCGGTGTCGGTCGCGTATCCCGCCGTCGATCCAGCCGACTTCTACACGAACCCGGACTTCGCGCTCGGCGAGGCGTCGAGGGCGATGGCTGGCGCGTACACCGGCGGCTCACCGGACGCGTTTCCGGAGCGCTACGAGGCCATCGCCTCGACGACGCACGTCAACGCCTCCGCGCCCCCGACGCTGATCCTGCTCGGCGCCGACGATCACCTGGTTCCGACCGGGCCCACGTACCGATTCGCCGACGCCGCCCGCACTGCCGGCATCGACGTCGAACTCGTCGCGGTGCCGTATTCCGACCACGTGTTCGACGCACGCTCGGGCAGCATCGGGCAGCAGGCCTACCGCCAGCTCACCGCTGCGTGGCTTCGGCAGCACGGCCAGGCGCCCTGAGCTCAACCCGCCACGCGGGTGCGCCTGACCGGCTTACCATCGACGGGTCAGCATGGTCCTGGCACTGCTGCGGGGCCATCAACGTGGCCCTCGCGCGAGCGCTCGTGCGCCAGGAGGTCGGCACCGGTGGCACGTCGGACGGACGCTCAATCCGAGCGCCGTGACGCCGAGGGCGCGAACACGTCCGCGCTCCCGATAGTCGGGTTGGCCGTGCTCGTCGTCGTCGCCTCGGTGGCTCTGCGCGGCTACGTCCCCGGTGCCCAACGGGCCGTGCGCGAGCCGACCGCCGACAATCCGTTCGCCATGTTCGCCGTCATCGCGCTGCTCGTCCTCGCGGTCGCCGTCGTCATGCTGGCGGCCATCGTGCGGGCGCGTCAGCGCACCGCCGGGCGTGCCGCCGTCGCGAGCCGGCCCGACTGGCTGCGCGGCGACGTGGGTAAGCCGACATGGCGGATGGCGCTCATCGCGTTTGGCCTAGTGGTTGCGGCGTTGCTCGCCGCGTTGGCGCTGAGCAGTATCGGCGGCCGCGCCGGACTGGGCCCACCCGAATACGTGCCGCCCGACGCCACTGAGTCGAGCACGCCGAAGCCCCGCCCCGGCCAGCCCGACTCGGAGCCGCGTGAGCGCCCGGCCGCGCATCCGGACCTGATCGGCTACTTCTACGCGGCCACCGGGGTGTTCCTCTTCGCGCTGGTAGCAGGCTCGATCGTCGCCATGCGGCGGCCACCGAGATCGCCGTCGTCGACCGAGGAACCCGAAGCGGGACCACGTCCCATTGGCCCCGACGGCGCCGAATCCCTGGCGCGCGCAGCAGAATTCGGGCTCGCCGAGGTGGAGGACCCGGCTCGGGACCCGCGCGCGGCGATCATCGCGTGCTATGCGGCGATGGAGCGCGAGCTGGCCCGCATGCCCGAGATCGTGCCGCAGGACTTCGACACGGCGTCGGAGGTGCTGGCCCGGGCCGTCGACCACCACGCGCTACAACCCGACAGCGCGACGCAACTGGTGGACCTGTTCGACGAGGCGCGGTTCAGTCCGCACGTGATGAACGAGGGACACCGCGAGATTGCGGTCCAGGTGCTGCAGCGGGTACTGGCCGAGCTGGAAGCCCGAACGTGAAGGCGCTTGTCGCGCTGTCGGTTTGCCTCATCGTCGCCGTCGAGGCGGCCATCCTGACGGTGCCCGACCGAGGCCCCATGACGTTGGTGGCCGCGGGTGTGGCAGCGCTCGCACTGCTCACCGCGAGGTGGGTGCTCACCAGGGAGGAGCAGACGGCGTCCGACGAGTCGACGGCGCGCGATCCGGCGGAGTCGTTGCGGCGCTGGCTGGCTCGCACCGAAATGCTGGTGGCCCGGTCGGAGACCACCCGATCGGACTGGGACAAGCACCTTCGGCCCATGCTCGCCCGGCAGTTCGAACTCGCGACCGGGCAACGAAAGCACAAGGACCCGAGGGCGTTCGTCGCCACCGCGCAGATGGTGTTCGGTGACGAACTGTGGGTTTGGATGGATCCCGACGACGTCTCCCGCACCGGGATCTCCGAACCCGGCCCCGGTCGCGGAGTGCTCGACGAACTCCTGCAACGTTTGGAGCGAATATGACGACACCGGCGCCGGCGACCGCCGCCCAATGCGATGCGGTGCTCGACGAGATCCAGCGGGTGGTGGTGGGCAGGCGCGCGGCGATGACGCTGATCCTCACCGCGATGCTCGCCCGCGGCCACGTGCTGATCGAGGATCTTCCGGGTCTGGGCAAGACGCTGATCGCCAAGTCCTTCGCTGCGGCACTCGGGCTGGAGTTCACCCGCGTGCAGTTCACCCCGGACCTGCTGCCCGCCGACCTGCTCGGCTCCACCATCTACGACATGCAGTCCGGTCGCTTCGAGTTCCGCCGCGGGCCCGTCTTCACCAACCTGCTTCTGGCCGACGAGATCAACCGGACGCCACCGAAGACTCAGGCGGCGCTCCTGGAGGCCATGGCCGAGGGCCAGGTCAGCATCGACGGCGCCACCCACCTGCTGCCGGAACCGTTCATCGTGCTGGCCACCGACAATCCCATCGAGTACGAAGGCACCTATCCGCTGCCCGAGGCGCAGCTGGACAGGTTCACGATCCGGCTCGAACTGCGTTATCTCTCGGATTCCGAAGAGGTTTCGATGCTGCAGCGCCGGATCGACCGTGGCGCGCCGGAGCAGTTGGTCAAGCAGGTGGTGGACGCGCACGACCTGCTCGCCATGCGTGAGGCGGTCGAGCACGTCACCGTGCACTCCGACGTGTTGCGCTACGTGGTGTCGCTCGCGGCGGCCAGCAGGCAGCACCCGCAGGTGGCGGTGGGCGCAAGCCCGCGTGCCGAACTCGACCTCGTCCAGCTCGCGCGCGCCCGCGCGCTGCTGGACGGCCGGGACTACGTCATCCCCGAAGACGTGAAGGCGTTGGCCGCCCCGGCGATGGCGCACCGGATCAGCCTGCGGCCCGAGATGTGGGTCAGGCAGGTGCGCAGCCGCGACGTCGTCGACGAACTACTGCGCCGCGTCCCGGTGCCGCGCACCCACGGCGCACCGTGATCGAGGAACGGTCGACCGATGTCGAACTCCATTGGCGGACTTCGGGACTCACGCGGGCATTGGCCACCTGTACGGCCGCAGCGCTGGCCGTCGCGGTACTGACTGCGCAGTGGCAAGTCGTCGCGTTCGCCGCACCGCTGCTCGGTCTGCTGGCATCGCTGCGGTGGCAGCCTGGGCCGCCGACGATCCGCGTCCACGCACGGCCGGGGCTGCTTCGCTGTTTCGAGGCCGAGCAGGTGCGGTTCGCGGTGTGGGCGGTCGCGAGCGACGGAGCCGCTGTCGGACTTGAGCTTTCGACGGTCGGAGACCTGCGGCTGGAGGTGGCCAGGGACGCATCGGCACGGGTCGAGGTCGGCGCATCGGCAGAGCGCTGGGGACGCTATCCGATCCGCGTGCGGATGACCGTCGCCGGCCGTGGTGGGCTGCTGACGGGGACGGCCTCGATCGACGCGGCCGACGTGTTCGTGTTTCCCGTCGCACCCGCGCAGTCAACCCCGTTGCCGCGCACCGACCTGCTCGACCGGCTGGGCACGCACCTGACCCGGCACGTCGGTCGCGGCGTCGAGTACGGCAACATCCGCTCGTACGTGCCCGGCGATCAGCTGCGCACCGTGAACTGGCCGGTCAGCGCCCGCCGCGGCAGCCTTCACGTCACTGAGCGGCTGAGTGAACGCGCAGCCGACGTCGTCGTGCTCGTCGACACCCACGACCAGCCCGCTGGACCGGCCACGGACGCGACCGAGCGGACGGTGCGTGGCGCCGTCCAGGTCGTTCAGAGCGCGCTGCGCAGCGGCGACCGGGCGGGCGTCGTCGCGCTGGGCGGCCAAACCCGGTGGCTCGGCGCCGACATCGGGCGCAGGCAGTTCTACCGCGTGCTCGACGCGGTGCTCGGCGCAGGCGCCGGCTTCGAGACCACGTCCGGGACGTTGGCGCCGCGCGCCGCGCTTCCGACGGGCGCCATCGTCGTGGCCTTCTCGACGCTGCTGGACACCGACTTCGCGCTCGCGCTGATCGAACTGTGCCGCCGCGGTCACGTGGTCGTCGCAGTCGACGTGCTCGCCGGTGGGCCGTTCGAGGCCGAGCAGGATCCGCTGATCCACCGGATGTGGGCGTTGCAGCGGTCGTTCATGTACCGGGACATGCGCACCATCGGGGTGGACGTGGTGTCCTGGGGGAGCGACGTGGCGCTGCACCAGGTGATGCACTTGGTGCCGGATCATCGCCGACGCAAGCCGGGGCGACGGGAGCGCAGGCGGTGAACCCGACCAGGGCACTGTCTATCGCCTTCGGGCTGCTGATGGTGGCGGCCGCGGCACTCCAGGCGGATGCGGCCGCTTTGCTCGCGGCAGCGGTGGCCGGCGTGGCGGTCCTCGCGTCGATCCAATTTGCCAGGGCGGCAACGATTGCCGTGCTGGCGTGCGTGGCTGCGGTCGGGCTGTCCGACGCGGTGTCGTTGCTCTGCGCGCTGGCGGGGCTCAACGCCGCGTGCTATCTGGTGCTGCGCCACGCGGAGCTGCGCGCGTCGATCACCCGCCCGACGATCGTCGCGGTGTTGGCGTCCTCGGCAGTCGGCGTGGTCGCGACGGCGATCCCCGCCCACCTGCCGTGGGTGCCGCTGGCCGCGCCGCTGGCCGTGTTCCTCGCGTTCGTGATCGTCGTCCACCCGCTGCGCTCTGGCGCCAGCTGAACACCGGCCCGCCGCCTACGAGTGCGGCGCCGCCCGGATTCCCTCACGTCTTCGCCCGCCAGATAGGGTGCGCTTCGATGACACGTGTCAAGTTCGCCGACGGGGCTGCCGGTTCGGGCGACAAGAGTTGGATCGCGCGCCTGCTGCACTTCGACCGTCGCGGCGACGTGTTCCTCGCGCCCAACCCCAGGCGCGGCCTTGGCGACCGGCTGTTCGGCGGACTCATCGCCGCTCAGTCGCTGGCTGCCGCGGGCGCCACGGTCGACCCGGAGAAGTTGCCGCAGTCGTTGCACCTGTACTTCGTGCGTGGCGGCGAGTACGGCGTCGACGTCGAGCTCGAGGTCGAACGCACCCGTGACGGCCGGTCGTTCGACACCCGGCGGGTGACCGCCGTCCAGCACGGCAAGACCATCCTCGAGATGATCGCGTCGTTTCACCGACCGGAGCCTGCCGCCGACTGGCAGCCAGGGACCGAACCCGTGCTCGCGTTCGACGCGGCCGTGCCCAAGTCGCCCGACGTCGGGTTCGCAGACCGCTTCGACATCCGCGTCACGGAGGACGACGACTCCGTGTTCGCGGTCCCGCCGTTCTGGATCAGGACCAAGGACGTGCTCGAAGCCGACCCGCTGATCCGCGCCTGCGCGCTGACGTTCATGTCCGACTTCGGACCGGTCCCCGTGGCGCGTCCGCCCGACGCACCGGCAGGCGCCGCGGTCGGCTACGCCGCGAGCCTCGACCACGCGATCTGGTTTCACCGGCCGTTCGCACCCGAGCAATGGCATCTCTACGACGTGCGGCCACTGAACAACTCCGACTCGCGCGGCCTCGTCGCCGGATCGCTGTACGACCGGGCGGGAGCGCTGGTGGCCAGTACCACCCAAGAGGCGCTGTGGAGGTTCTGACGCGAAGGCACGGGGGCATGGCGGTGCGGAGCACCGCACTCCTTACGAGACAATGAGATGTGAGCATCCCGAGCACACCGCCGCAGGCGATGAGCTGCTACCGACATCCCGACCGCCCCACCTCCATCAGCTGCACGCGCTGCAGGCGCGGCATCTGCCCCGAGTGCATGCGCGCGGCGCCCGTCGGTCATCAGTGCGCGGACTGCGTCGACGCAGGCGCCCAATCGGTGCGGCAGCCGGCGACCGCGTTGAGCATGCGGCCGGGCACCAAGCCGGTGCTCACCTACACGCTCATCGCGCTCAACCTGGCGGTCTTCGCCGCCCAGAAGGCGACCCCCGCCATCTACCTGCAGTTCGTGATGTGGCCGTGGGGCGTCGCGCACCACGACCAGGTGTACCGACTGCTGACGTCGGGATTCCTCCACGCCGGCATCCTGCACGTCTTGTTCAACATGGTGGCCCTGTACTTCACCGGGCCCGCACTCGAGCGCGGGCTCGGGCACGTCCGGTTCATCTGGCTCTATCTGCTCAGCCTGCTGGGCGGCTCCGTGCTGGTGTACCTGCTGACGCCGGTCGAGACGCCGACGTTGGGTGCCTCGGGGGCGATCTTCGGGCTCTTCGGTGCGTCGTTCGTGCTCGCCCGCAGACTGAACTTCGAGATGCGGGGCATCGTCGGGTTGATCGTCGTCAACCTCGTCATCACCTTTACGGCGCCCGGCATCAGCTGGCAGGGCCACGTCGGCGGGTTGCTCACCGGCGCCGCGGTGGCGGCGGTGTACGCCTACGCACCCCGTGGCTACCGCAACCTCGTTCTGGTTGGGGCGAGCCTCGCGCTGCTGCTGGTGTTCGCCGCGCTCATCTGGTGGCGCACCAGCGCGATCCTGACGTTCGCCGGTTAGCTGCTACGGGCTGGGCGGGGCGCCGCACCGGTCCCTGAGGTCGGTCAACGGCTGCCGGATGCCCGTCATGTCGGCCTTCGTGTCCGGGTGATCGTCAAGGTAGGTCTTCACCTGCTTGGCGACGTCCGCCCTGGAGAGCCCCTCGAGGCTCGTCATGAACCAGTTGTAGTCGGGATGGGAAAACAGGTAGGCCGACGTGGCCGCCGATACTTGCGCCCGGACGCCTTCGAGGTCGGCTGCGGTGCAGTTCGGCGGGTTCGCGGCGGGGTCCTCATTGGCCAATGCGGCGGGGGCTCCGCCGAACAGGGCTGCCGCGGTCAGGGCACCTGCGACGAGGCCACCGCCCGTCAGCAGCCGCATGGGTGGTGCGAGAAACGACATTGCTCAACTCCTTGCTGTGTGTGCTCTGAGTTTGCCCTGGCACACCACGTATGGCCGGTAAAGCAAGGCGATTCACAGGTGATTCACGTGTCGCTCCCAGCCGTCCACGGGCGGCTCATCAGCGAACTGACGGCACCGATCGCGAAACACCTTGATAACAAGGCGATTACGGCCCGCGTGGGGCGGCAGGTCCTGCTCGAGGTGGGGGTTAGCTTGCCGATGACCGCAATGCGACAGAGATGGGGTACCTCCGGTGTTCGCGACCTTCGTCGGTGAGAAACCGCGCAGCATGCGCCGGATGTTGATCGCCTTGTTCGCGCTGGTGCTGCTGCCCGGGCTCTTCGGCGCCGCCTTTGGGACACCCACCGCGGGGGCCTACTCGCGCGAAGGGCTGCCGGTCGAGCAGCTGAACGTGCCGTCGCCGTCGATGGGCCGCGACATCCGCGTCGAGTTCCAGGGCGGCGGCCCGCATGCCGTGTACCTACTCGACGGACTGCGCGCCCAGGACGACGCCAGCGGCTGGGACATCAATACGGCCGCGTTCGAGTGGTTCTATCAGTCCGGGCTCTCACTGGTGATGCCCGTAGGCGGCCAGTCCAGCTTCTACAGCGACTGGTACCGGCCCGCGGCGGGCAGCGCGGGCACCACCACGTACAAGTGGGAGACGTTCCTGACGCAGGAACTGCCGTCGTACCTGGCGGCGAACAAGGGCGTGCAGCCGACTGGCAATGCAGTCGTTGGGCTGTCGATGTCCGGTGGCGCGGCGCTGATCCTCGCGGCCTACTACCCGACGCAGTTCATCTTTGCGGGCTCGCTGTCCGGCTTCCTCAACCCGTCACAAGGGTTGTGGCCCACGATGATCGGGTTCGCCATGAAGGATGCCGGTGGCTACAACACCACCGACATGTGGGGCATCGCGAGCGATCCCGCCTGGCGGCGCAACGACCCGATGGTCAACATCCCCACCCTGGTCGCCAACAACACCGCGATCTGGATCTACTGCGGGAACGGCAGGACGTCGGACCTCGACGCGCCCGGCGACTTCGGCGTCCAGTACAGCGCGCAATTCCTCGAGAACATCACCATCAACACGAACAAGGACTTCCAGAAGACCTATCTGGCGGCGGGCGGGCGCAACGCCATCTTCAACTTCCCCACCAACGGCACCCACAGCTGGGCGTACTGGGGCGCGCAGCTGCAGGCGATGAAGCCCGACCTGTTGCGGGTGCTCGGCGTGACACCGGCCGTACCCGCCGCCCCGGCCGCACCCGCACCCGTAGCCCCAGCCGCACCTGTCGTGCCCGTCACACCGGCTGGTTAACCGGCGCCGATTGGGTACAAGAGGCAGATGGCGAACGTCGACGTCTCGGTCTCTTCGAAGCTGCCCCCCGAGCAAGCGTGGAAGTTGGCGTCGGACCTGCACCGGTTCGACGAGTGGCTGACCATCTTCGGTGGCTGGCGCAGTCCGGTGCCCGACGTCATCGAGCAGGGCACGGCCGTGTCGTCGTGCATCAAGGTGAAGGGCTTCCGCAACACCATCCACTGGGAAGTGACGGAGTACGACGAGCCTCAGCGGATCGCGCTGCGGGGACACGGGTTCGGCGGTGTGCGCATCGCACTGACCATGACGGTCACTGAAGCCGCTCAGGGCACGACGTTCCATCTGCTGGCCGAATTGAAGGGCGGCGTGCTGAGTGGGCCAGTCGGTGGACTGGTGGCCCGCGTGATCAAGTCCGACGTCGAGAGGTCCGTGCAGAACCTGGTGGCGCTCGGCCGTTGACCGGGGCGCATCGCGCCAACGGCGGCCAGCGTGCTGGCGAGTCTCGGGTCCTACCTTCGACGAGCTTCCGCTCGTGAAGGGTAAGGCGATCGCTCGAGTCTTGCTCGCGAGCAAGACTTAAGTTTCACTGAAACATCTTGTGTCACTTCGGTTTCAGTAGTCACATTCCACAGGTTCCCGTCGGTGATCGAATGTATGTTCGAATCATGTCCGGTACGGCCGTCCAAGAAGCGATGACGGCACTGCTCGGCGCCTACGACGCGGTGGCGGCCTGCGGCCTCGAAGACCTCCCGGTATCTGAAGCTGCTGGCGTTCATCGACGGGCTCGAAGCCCTGGCCTGCCAGCTGCCCACGCAGTCACACCGCGCGCTGACCCGATTGCAGTACCGAGACCACGGCCACGGAACTCGGCGCCAAGTCGTGGAAGGACGTGCTGGCGATCCGGTGGCGCCTCACCACGAGCGAAGCCAACCGCCGGCTCCACGAAGCGTCCGAGCTGGGACCGCGACGGACGTTGACCGGAGCGCCCCTGCCGCCACTGCTGCCCGCAGTGGCCGCCTCCGCAGGCCGGTGGGCTGATCAACGGCGAACACGTCAAGGTGCTCCGCGAGGCGATGAAGGCCCTACCGGGGTGGGTCGACGCGATCACCCTTCGATCTGCTCGCCGCGGGCTGGCCCTCAGCGTTGCGCCGCGTTACCCTGCTGGTCAGGAGATCGGTTGCACTCGCAGTGATCAACATCCGATGCGGCAGGCCGGTGGGCGATGAGTGGCTTAGGCAGGGTGTTGACGATGATGGCGAGCATCATTGTGGCGCCGATGATGAATCCCGCTGTAGCCAATGCGGATTCCGTCACCTATACAGTCGAACCGTTTAACTTCGACGGCGTTCTGGGGATGACGTTCGCGGTGACCAAAAACCAGTTGGGCGGGGCGTTATGTCCCTGCGTCAAGGTGCCCTACCCCGCTGACGGCCTCCACAATGACGCAGGAGTAGCGGCGCTAGCCGATGCTCCGCTGCAGTCCGGTGACACCGTGCTGGGGTTCAGTCTCGGATCACAGGTGATCTCGGCCTACCTGGCTCAGCACACACCGCCGCCCGGGGTGCGGTTCGTGTTGTTGGGTGACACGTTTGCGCAGAATGACAAGTTCGTGGCCGTAGGGCAGGGCATTCCTGCCGACATTGCGAACAAGGTGATACTGGTCGCCCGTCAATACGACGGGTGGAGTGACTCTCCCACCAACACCGCCTCCCCCCACTACGGGCTGGCCACGCAGAACGCCCAGGCGGGTGCGGCGACTATCCACGACTATGTCAACGCCCGCCTCGATGATCCGGCCAACGTGGTGACAACTCGAGGCAACATCACCTCGGTCTTGATCCCGACCCAGCACCTGCCTCTCAACAACCTGCGGCCGAATTTGCCCATTGCGGAGGCCGACGATGGGCTTGACGCGCAACAGCGCCCGCTCATTGACACTGCCTACGAACGCCCAGGGCCGACGCCCGACCAACTGGCAGCGTCGACTGGCGAGCAGGTTGGGAACCATTGAGACGCAAAGTAGCGGATTGCCGCAGCATCGATTTTCGGCCGAAATACTTTCTCGGCAGTGCCGCACCGAATGGATACCACCACGACAACTCGACAATGGCCAAGCTCGGATCAACCTCGAGCCGTTCGATCCCTGGCGCGACGATCGGCAACCCCAGCGAGACGACACCGCACCGTCGTACTCGACCAATACGACGGCCCCGAGCAGTGGGGTCCGGACGACGGTTGAGCCCGGCGTTCGCTGGACCCTCGTTTGAACCAGCTGTCCGCTAGACGCGGCAGCTGAGCTCCATGCTGTCGGAGTCGCGAGCCAGGAAGTTCACGCTGACGTAGCCGTTGGCTGGGTTACGCACGTGGTCGAGGTACGGCTGGGTGTCCGGCATGTTGGTGTTGTCGGCGACGACGAGCGCGCCAGGGGACAGTCGCGGCTCCAGCAGTTGGATCACCGGCAGGTAGAACTCCTTCCACCCGTCGAGCAGCACGAAGTCGACGGGGCCGTCGAGGCCGGTCAACGTCTGCAGCGCGTCACCCTCGAGCACGGTGATCACCTCCGCCAGACCTGCATCGGCGAAGTTCTGCTTGGCCGTGGCGATCTTGGCGGCGCTCATCTCGGTGGTGACGACGCGGCCGGTGCCGTTGTCCTTGACCGCCGAGGCCAGGTGCAGCCCGGAGAGCCCCAGCGACATTCCGAACTCGACGATGGTGCCCGGCCGGGTGGCCCGCACCAGGGCGTAGAGCAACCGGCCCGCTTCCGGCGTCACCGGCATGTATACGTCGCTCAGTGCGTCGGCCCGTTCCTGCGCGGTGGCCGAGCTCATGTCGATGCCATCGAACCGTTGTCGCAACGTGGTCATCTGATCACTGGACTCGGTGTACATCCGGTCCAGGGATGCAGCGACTTTGGGATCGAGGAGAGTGCTCATCACGACGAGGCTACGCCGCGAATCCGAATGGTGGCCGCGTACCTATTCGTCGACGAAGGTCACGTTTGCTTCGAGCGGATTGCGCGGCACGTTGAGCGCGTTGGCCGCAAATTCCGGATCCGGGTAGCCGATGGCGAGGCCGCACAGGATCCGCATGTCTTCGCCGATGCCGAGCTGGTCGCGGACGGTTTCGGGGTAGCCCGCGATCGACACCTGTACGCAGGTGCCGAGGCCCCGCGCGGTCAGCGCCAGCAGGAAGTTCTGCATGAACATCCCGACGCCGAGGGCGTCGACGTAGTCGAGGTCATGGTGCATGCAGACGATGCCCGCCAGCGGCGCCCGGAAGAACTCCCAGTTGCGCAGTACCGCAAGGCGTCTGGCTTCAACGTCGTGACGCGAGATGCCCATCGAACCGTAGACGAGGGCGCCAAGGTCGCGCCGCATGTGGGCGAACGACTCGGGCAGCACGGGCACCGCAGGCGACTCCACGGCGGCCTGTTCCAACAGTGCCTCGGCGAGTCGGTCGCGCGCCGGACCCGACGCCAACACCACCCGCCACGGTTGGATGTTCGAGTTCGACGGCGCGTGGATCGCGAGTTCGAGCGCCTCGGTGACGAGTTCACAGGGAATCGGCTTGTCGCGCAGGAAGAGTCGCGTCGAGTGCCGGTCCAGCATGGCCTGCTCAAGGTCGGACATCGTGGGCTCCCTCGTCGCGAACGAACAGGACGGTCTTGCCGGGACGGCGATGGGCGGCGCGCCCACTCTCGAAGGCCGCCCGCCCCTGCGTCAATGGGAAGGTCGCCGCGATGGCGACGTGCAGCCGGGATCCGTCGACGAGTTCCGCGAGCCTGCGCAACTGGTCGCGGTCGGGAGTGACGATGAAGAACGTCGCCGCTACCTCGTACGCCTCGGCCATGCCGTCCGGTGGTGGCGCCGACAACGTGACCAGTCGGCCGCCGGGGCGCAACACCGTGAAGGCGCGTTCCAGCGCCTGCCCGCCGACGGTGTCGATCACCACGTCGTACTCGGCGTCGGCCTCATCGAAATCCTGTGTACGCGTATCGATCACGTGCGTAGCGCCCAGTCTGGACACCAGCTCGTGGGCGGCGTCGCTGCGCACGGTGGTGGACACCTCGACTCCAAGGCCTGTGGCCAGTTCGACGGTCAGCGCGCCGACCCCGCCTGCGCCGCCGAGCACCAGAACCCGTTCGTCCGGCTGCACCTTCGCATGGTCGACCAGCGCCTGCCAGGCCGTCAATCCCGCCAGCGGCAGCGCCGCGGACATGACGTGTGACACCGTCTTCGGGCGGGCGGCCAGCTCGGCGGCCGGGACCGCGACGTACTCCGCGGCGGCACCGTCCCGGTCGAAGCGGATCAGCCCGTACACCTCGTCGCCCACCGCGATGTCGGTGACGTCCTCGGTGACGGCGGTGACGACCCCGGAGACCTCGTGGGACGGGATCACGGGGGTGCGGTCGACGCCGTCACGCAGCCACGTCTCGTCCCACGTCAACTCGTCGAAGGTGATGGCGGCCGCGTGCACCGCGATCAGCACCTCCCCGGGAGCGAGCACCGGAACCGGCGCCCGCTCCACGATCAGCACCTCGGGTCCACCGCGGTGGTGGGCGCGCAGTGCGGTCATCTCGTTCATGGCCCTAGAAACCCTTGCCCGCGAGCCAGTTCAAGGTGACGTCGGCGACGTCGCGCCAACCCCGGTCGATCGTCAGCGAGTGGCCGCGCCCGGGGAACTCGTGGAACTCCATGTCGGACTCGCCCTTGGCGTACATGCCGAACACCTCCTTGGTGCTGTGAGCGGTGGGCACTCCTAAAACACTACAAATCGCTGCTTCGTGTAACGGATCAGAGGGTGGTGACGTATCCGCCGTCGATGCGGACGTCGGAGCCGGTGATGTTGGCCGAGCGGTCGCTGGCCAGGAAGACGGTCAGATCGGCAACCTCCTGCGGGGTGGTGAAGCGTCCCGTCGCGGAGCCCGCGACCACGGAGCTCACCACCTCGTCGGGGGTGGCGCCGCTGGCCGCGGCGAACTGCGCGGCCACCCCGTCGTCGGCCAGCCACAGGTCGGTGGCCACGGGGCCGGGGCTGATGGTGTTGACCCGAATGCCCTTGGGGCCGAACTCCTTCGACAGGCTCTTGGCGTAGTTGGCCAACGCCGCCTTGGTGGCGCTGTAGTCGACGATGTTCCACTCGGGCAGCGTCGCGTTCACGGAGCCGATCATCACGATCGAGCCGCCGCCACGGGTGAGCATGTGCGGGACGGCCTCCCGCGTGGCGCGCACCGCGGAGAGGAAGTTCAGCGACAGTGCGGCATCCCAGTCCTCGTCGGAGACGGACAGGATGCCGTCGAACCGCGGCGTCACAGCCCCGGCGTTGTTGACCAGAACGTCGATTCCGCCCCGCTCGACCGCGGCCGCGATGAGCGCGCGCGGGCCTTCTGGGGTGGAGAGGTCGGCCGCGACGAAGGTGGCCGAGCCCGCCGCCTCCAGCGCCTGCAGTTCGGGGGAGTTGTGCCGGGCGCCTGCGATGACGAACGCTCCCGCGGCGGCGAAGGCCTGGCTGACGGCCAGTCCGATGCCCTTGCTTGCCCCGGTGACGACGACGACTTTGTTGTTCAGGTTCATGTCCATGACGGATACGTTCCGCCTTTCCTCACCCGTGGGCATCAGTCAAATGACTGCACCGTGACTGCTTGGTGTGCCGTCGTGCCGTACAACAGTGGTGTGCGCACGGGGATCGGGCTCGTCGGCCGTGACGACGAGTCGGCCGAACTGATGCGGTTCCTCACCGACGGCGGACCCGGCGCGCTGGCGCTGCGAGGCGACGCGGGCGTCGGCAAGACGGCGCTGACCAGCGAATTCGCGCGGAGGGCCGCCGCAGATGGTTGGCGCGTGCTGCGGGCGATCGGCGTCGAGGCCGAGAAGCCGTTCACGCTCGGCGGGCTCAACCAGATGGTGCTCGGGCTGCGCGAGGAGTTGGCGGCCCTCGACGAACGCGAGCAGGACGTGCTGGCGCCCGCTTTCGGCGTCGACCCCGTCGAGACGCCGTCACCAATGGCACTGGCGGTGGCGCTGCTCCGACTACTGGGCGCCGCGGCCCGCGATCGTCCCGTGCTGCTCCTCGTCGACGACGTGCACTGGCTCGACGACCTGAGCGCTGCGGTGCTCAGCGCGGCGGGCCGAAGGACATCGGACCCCCGGGTTCGCATGGTGGCGTCCTACCGTGGGCAGCCCGGCGCGGAGTTCTCCAGCGCCGGGTGGGCGGAACTCGTGCTCGGCCCACTCGCGGCGGCCGACTCGGCCCGGATCGTCGACGAGCTGGCCGGCTCGCTCAGTGCCGGGGCGAGGCGGATCATTCTCGACGTCGCGGCGGGCAACCCCCTGGCGCTCGAGGAACTGCCGGGTTGCGCGGATGAGCTCGACGAGTGGACCTCGGTGCTTCCGCTGACCGATCGACTCGTGACGGTGTTCGGGGGCAGGCTCGCGCAACTCGAGCCCAGGGTGCGGGCCGAGCTCCTACGGGCTGCGCTCGACGGAACCAGGGCAGGCTCGTCGGCCGATTCCCGGTCACGGTACGCGATGGTGGACGTCCAGTCCGCGCTCGACCAGGAGCTGCTGACGGTTAACCCGATGGGCGACATCGTCTTTCGTCACCCGTTGGTGCGGGCCGCGGTCATTCATCGAGCCAGTGCCGCCGAGCGGCGCGACGCTCATGCCGAGCTGGCCCGGTTGTACGACGACGTGCTGGTGCGCCGGGCGACGCACCTCGGTGCTGCGTCCACCACGCCCGATCAATCGGTGGCCGACCTGCTCGACGAGGCCGCTCGGCTGTCGATCCGGCGCGGCGGCGCGGCCGTCGCCGTGGACTGGCTGCGCCGGGCGGCCGAACTGTCCACGGATTCAGCGCGCCGCTCTGCGTTGCGTGCCGATGCCGCCTTCGTCGCGTCACAGAGCAGCCGGTTCGACGACGCCGAGGCGCTGGCGGAGTCGACGACGCCAGGCGACGAACCGGTGGTCTCGGTGCTCACCGGCGCCTATCTCGCGCTGTACCGCGACGGCGAGGCGGTGCCCGCACACCGCCGCATCGTGGCCGCGCTCCGGGCCGCCGACTCGCTCGAACAGCCCACCCTGGTACGGCTGACCAGACTGCTCCTGACGGTGTCGATGTACGCAGGCGACGCCGACCTGTGGCGTCAGACCGACGACGTCGTCGACCGGCTCCGCGACCGGGTCGACGACGTGACGCTTCTTCACCGCGACGCCTGGGGTGACGTCGCGCGGCGCGGCCACACCGTGCGCGCCCGGCTGGCCGAGCACCTGGACACCGTGTCCGCGCTCGAGCCGTGGGACGTCATGCAGCTGGCCGTGACCACCTACTACGTCGACGATCTTGCCGACATCCGGTCCACCCTGGTCCGGTGGTTCGAGCGGGAACGCGACCGTGGCGTCGTCACCAACGCGATGACCATGCTGCACCTGCTGGTGCTCGACCAGATCGGTTCGGGCAGTTGGACACTGGCCGAGGAGTCCGTCCGGCTGGGCCGGGAGTTGACCACCACGCACCGCAATGACCTGTTCCACTATCAGTTCATCGCCTACGACGGGCTGCGTGCCGCCTGCGCAGGGGACGTCCACACCGCGCGGCGGTGTGCGGCGGAGGTCAACGGCTGGGCCGGGCCGCGGCGGCTCGGCCTGCTGCTCGGTTTCGCGCTCCGCATCCCGGTGCTGACCGCACTCGCCGAAGGCGACTACGAGGCGGCGTACGGGGCCGCGCTCCGCGTCGGCCCAATGGGCAGGTTTCCGGCGTATTCGCATCAGGCGACCGACGCCCTGCTCGACGTCGTCGAGGCCGCCGTCCATTCCGGCCAGCACGTCGAGGCGCGTGCCCACGCCGAGGAGGCGGCGCGGCTGCGACTGGGCGAGATATCCCCCCGGCTGGACGCGCTGACCGTCGCGGTGCTGGCCATGACCTCTCCCGACGAGGACGCAGGAGCAGGCTACGAGAAGGCGCTGGCCCACGCGGGACTCGACGGATTCCCGTTCGAGCAGAACAGGATTCGGCTGGAGTACGGCATGTGGCTGCGCAGGCGGCGGCGCACAACGGCGGCCCGCGACGCGCTCACCCTGGCCGCCGACGGCTTCGACGGGCTGGGTGCGCGGCCGTGGGCGGACCGTGCGCGCACCGAACTGCGCGCGGCGGGCTCCGCGGTCAAGAGGTCCGGCGCCGACGGCGTCACGCTCAGCGCACAGGAGCGCACGATCGCCGAACTCGCCGCGTCGGGACAGTCGAACAAGCAGATCGCCGCACAGCTGTACCTGTCGCCGCGGACGGTGGGCGCGCATCTGTACCGGATCTTCCCGAAGCTCGGCGTGACCAGCCGAGCCGGGCTCGGTCAGGCGTTGCGCGAACTCGAAGGCGGCTAGCGAACCAGGATCCGGCCGACGTCGCGAAAGGCCAACGCCGCGTACATGTTCACAGCCTTCGGCGTGGCCTGCAGGCTCTCGCCGGGACGCATCCGCGCGCATAGTGCTGCCGGTCTCGTGCACCAAGGCGGCGACCCGCTCCACGCTTGGCAAGTCAGAGCTTGCGCAGCTGCCTGACCAGCTTGACGTACGGAGTCGTGGTCATCGCGCTGCGCCGAAGGCTGGGCTGGATGGCACCGGCATTGCCTACCACGAGATGGCGGAGACCATGATTCCGGAACTCGGCGATCTGGTCGACGACTTCGTCAGGGGTTCCGACCGCGAACAGTTCCTTGACGAGCGAGGTGGGCACCTTGGCCGCGAACGACAGCGCGGTCTGCTCGTCGATCAACTGGGGGATCAGGTCCTGAACACCGGAGAAGTCGGCGCCGAGCGGATGCTCCACGCCGTGGCGTGCCCAGTCGGCGGCGGGAGAGGTGAGCGTGAAGATCTTGGCGATGTCCGAGTTGACGACGTCATCGATCTCGCCGCGGCTCCTCCCGGTGACGATGAACCGGATGAGCGCGGGCGTGATCGCCATCGGATCGCGTCCGGCGTCGGACGCCGCGGCTCGTACCGCGCCGAGTTGCTCGCCGTACTCGGTCGCCCGTGTGGTGCCGGGGAACCACCCGTCGGCGTAGCGGCCCGCCGCGCGGATCATCCGCGGCCCGTGGGCGGCGATCCAGATCTCCGGCCACTTGCCCTTGTAGGGTGGCAGCGCGAAGGTGGCGTTGTGCAGCGGGAAGAACGGCGAGTCACGGCTGACTAGTTCGCCCTCGGAATCCCAGAGCGCCCGAATGGTGGCCACCGCCTCCTCGAAGCGCGCCACGGGTTTCGACCAGTCCACTCCGTAGGGCGCGTTGCTCTCGCGTTCGCCGGTGCCGATCCCGAGCACGGCACGCCCGCGGGTGAGCAGATGAAGCGAAGCGACGGCCTGGGCGGTGACCGCAGGGTTGCGGCGGCCGGCGTCGGTCACGGCCACCCCCAACCGCATCCATCCGATCTTGTTGTGCCCCGCCAAGTAGCCGAGGATGGTCCACGGTTCGAGATGGGCATCCATCTTGGGGATCAGCTTGGCCGCCCCCACGTACTCGGGCTTCCACATCGACGGCGGCAGTACCGAGTTGAGATGGTCGGCGATCGCCCAATTGTTCTCCGGGCCGCTTGGCCGCTACTCCCGAAACGACGCCGGGCAGCCTCGCCCGGTGGTACCGCAGCCGCCCTCGGCTAAGCAGAACGCTCAAATCCGTTACGCGCCCCCGGAAACGGCGCATGACTACCCTTTTGCGGCATGCCGTCCAGCCCCGCGCTCCGCAAGGCCGTCACCGGTGCTTCCATCGGCAACGCCGTCGAGTGGTTCGACTTCGCCACCTATGGATTCCTCGCGACGATCCTCGCGGCGAACTTCTTCCCCGCCGGCGACGACACCGCTGCCCTGCTGAAGACGTTCGCGATCTTCGCGGCGGCCTTCTTCATGCGGCCGCTGGGCGGCTTCGTGTTCGGGCCGCTGGGTGATCGGATCGGCAGACAGCGCGTGCTGGCCCTGGTGATCCTGCTGATGTCGGGTGCGACGCTGGCGATCGGGCTGCTGCCCACCTACCAGGCGGTCGGCGTCGCGGCGCCGCTGATGTTGCTGTTCTTCCGCTGCCTGCAAGGCTTTTCGGCAGGCGGTGAATACGGCGGCGGCGCCGTGTATCTCGCGGAGTACGCCTCCGACGAGCGGCGCGGCTTCGTCGTCACGTTCATGGCGTGGTCGGGGGTGGTCGGCTTCCTGCTTGGCTCGATCACCGTCACCGTGCTGCAGGCCGCGCTGCCCGCAGGCGCCATGGCGAGCTACGGGTGGCGCATCCCGTTCCTGCTCGCCGCGCCGCTCGGGTTGATCGGGCTGTACATCCGGATGAGGCTCGACGACACCCCCGAGTTCACCGAACTCCGCAAGGAGAACAAGGTGGCCAAGCGCCCGCTGTGGGAGGCCGTCACCACGTCGTGGACGTCGATACTTCAGGTCTTCGGACTGTTCCTGATCTTCAACGTCGGCTACTACGTGGTCTTCACGTTCGTGCCCAACTACCTCATCAAGCCGCTGGGTTACGGCACCACCCAGTCGTTCGTGTCGATCACCCTGGCCAGCCTCGTCGCGCTGGTGCTGATCCTTCCGTTCGCGGCGGTCTCGGACCGCATCGGGCGGCGGCCGATGCTGATCGCCGGCTCCGCTTGCTTCGTCGTGTTCGCATATCCGCTCTTCCTGCTGCTCAATTCGGGCTCGCTCGGCGCCGCAATCGCGGCGCACTGTGCGTTGGCGGCCATCGAGTCGGTGTACATCTCCGCCGCCGTCACCGCCGGCGTCGAACTGTTCGCCACTCGGGTGCGTTACAGCGGCTTCTCGATCGGCTACAACATCGCTGTCGCCGGATTCGGCGGCACGACGCCGTACGTCGTCACGTGGCTCACCGCGGCTACCGGCAACGTGATGGTGCCCGCGTTCTATCTGATGGCCGCGGCCGCCGTGTCGTTGGTGGCCGTGCTCGTGCTGCGGGAAACGGCGGGCCGCCCGCTGCGGGCGGCGCTCGTCCCGGCCTGACACGGTCGCGGCCGCCCTTTGTTGCGGTGCGGCCAAGCAATCCACTGCCTCCCGGTTATCGGGGTTCCCGGCCCACGCGAGCGACTACGCCACGTGGAGCTCGGGCGGCGGCCCAATCCACCTGCGATGATGACCTCATGGGTGTCAGGGGAGCAGCGCGGCCGACCAAGGCTGACGTCGCACGCCTTGCCAACGTCTCCCCGGCGACGGTCACCTACGTGCTCAACAACGTCGCGGGCCAGACGATCTCGGCACAGACCTCGGCGGCGGTGCACGCGGCCGCCAAGGAACTCGGCTACCGACCCAACCTCGCGGCGCGCAACCTCGCCGTCGGGGCCAGCGGCGTCATGCTCTACATCGTTCCGCGCATTGCGCTCGGCGAACTGCTGATCGAGGTCGGGAGCCGGCTGACGGCCGCGCTCGCGCGTCACGGCGTGGTGCTGTCGCTGCAGTTCGAGACCGACGACGGGCGCAACGTCGTCGACGCCGTCGCCGACCTCAACCCCATCGCGGTCACCAGCGTCTTCCCGCTCAGCGGCGCGGCACTCGAGGCGGTCACCGCCGCCGGAATCCCGCAGATCCACCTCGGCAGCGCACAGCTGCACGCGATGGGGGCGCTGCACCTGACCATCGGCGAGTTGCGCATCGACCACCTCGCCGCCCGCGGGCATCGCAAGCTGGCCTTCGCCTGCTCCGACGTGCCGACGCTGCGCCCGCTCGGCGAGTACTGGCTGGAGGGGCTGAGGGTGGCGGCCGAGAAGCGGGGGCTCCCCGAACTCACCGTGGGAACGGTGGCGACGGACGGCTCGGATGCGGCCGACGCGGTGCGCCGGTGGGTCGCCCACGGCATCACCGCGGTGTGTGCGCAGAGCGACGAGACGGCCTTCGTGGTGCTGCACGGGATCCGTGAGGCGGGCCTGCGGTGCCCGGACGACCTTGCGGTGATGGGCGTGGACGCAGGCGCGCTTGGCGCCGTGAGCGGTCCACCGCTGACCTCGGTCGCATTCGACGCGGAGACCATCGTGGACGTGTCCGTCGCGGCGATGATCGCCGAGTTGGGCTATCCGTCGGAGGGCGAGCCGAGCAGCGCCAACGTCGCGCGACTCATCCAGCGGGCCTCGACCTGATTTGCTCGCGTTCGTGCCGTTCGGTAGGGCGAATCGCGAGCAGTCGCCGCAAAGAACGACACACTGGAGACCGGAACCGATCAACGGCGTTGCTTGTCGGGCGGTCGCCCAGCCGTGTAACTTACGCGGGTAAGCAACGCTCCTCCGCAGCCCGCAGCCCCGCGGTCGCGGGCCATTGGAACGTGAGAGGCGGACTTCGTGACAGACTCGGCCACCCTTGAAACGACCGGTGACGCGTACTTCGACCCGTATGACGTGGACATCAACGCCAACCCATACCCGGCGTTCGCCCGACTGCGTGAAGAGGCGCCGCTCTACTACAACTCCCAGCACGACTTCTACGCGCTGAGCCGCTACGACGACGTCAACAAGGGCATCGTCGACCACGGCCTGTTCAGCTCGGCCAAGGGCGCGATCCTCGAGCTCATCAGGGCCGACTTCCCGATCCCGTCCGGCGTGCTGATCTTCGAGGATCCGCCCGTCCACGACATCCACCGCAAGTTGCTGGCGCGAATGTTCACGCCGCGAAAGATCGCCCTGCTCGAAGCCAAGATCCGGGACTATTGCGTCGAGAGCCTCGACGCGGTGGTCGGCACCGGCAAGTTCGACTTCGTCACCGACCTCGGCGCCGTGATGCCGATGAAGACGATCAGCGCGCTCATCGGCATCCCCGAGGGCGACCAGCAGAAGATCCGCGACCACGTCACTTCTCAGATGAAGACCGAGGCCGGCCAACCGATGAAGGCCGCCGAGGAGGGATTGGTCAGCGGCGACATCTTCGCCGACTACATCGACTGGCGCGTCGACAATCCTTCCGACGACATCATGACCGAGTTGCTCAACGTCGAGTTCGTCGACGAGCACGGCGTCACCCGTCGGCTCACCCGCGACGAACTGCTCATCTACATCAACGTGGTCGCGGGGGCGGGCAACGACACCACCACCCGCCTGATCGGTTGGGCCGGAAAGGTTTTGGCCGAGCATCCCGACCAGCGCCGCCAGCTCGTCGAGGATCCGACGTTGATCCCCAAGGCCGTCGAGGAGCTCGTCCGGTTCGAGCCGCCCGCGCCGCACGTGGCGCGCTACGTCACTCGCGACACCGAGATCCACGGACAGAAGGTGCCGCAGGGCGCCGTCATGATGATGCTCATCGGCGCGGCCAACCGCGACCATCGCCAGTTCCCGCCCGACGGCGACGTGTTCGACATCAACCGCGACGTCCACGCGCACCTCGGCTTCAGCGTCGGCGCCCACTACTGCCTGGGCTCCGCCCTGGCCCGCCTCGAGGGTCGGGTCGCGTTGGAGGAGATCCTCAGGCGGTTCCCCGAGTGGGAGGTCGACCTGCCGAACGCCGTGTTCTCCACGACATCGACCATTCGCGGCTGGGACAGCATGCCCGCAGTGATTCCGTGACCGCGGCCCTGACCGTCCCGAAGGACTGGACGGAGATCACGCCTGGGTGGTTGACCTCGGCACTGGCCGCACGTCATCCCGACGCGGTCGTCGGCGCCGTCACCGTCGACATGCGCGACGACGGCACCAACCGCCGCGCCAGGCTCGCGGTCACGTACTCGGCGGGCTCCGGTCCCGCGACCGTCTTCGTCAAGGCCGTCGATCCGGACCACAAGGCGATGATCAAGCTGACCAGCGGCCTGCTGCACGAGCCGCGGCTGTTCAACTCGAATGTTCCACTGCCGCTGGAACATCCGCTGGTCTACGCCGCTCCGATCGACGAGGCCGAGGAGGACTTCCTGCTCGTCATGGAGGACCTGAACGCCCGTGGCGCCGACCCCCGGGACGCGACCCGGCCACTGACGGTCGACCAGGCCGCCAACGGGGTACGCGGCCTGGCGCGCATGCACGGGCGGTACTGGGGTGACCGCGTGCACCGACGAGACCTGGACTGGCTGGAACCGTTCGTGCCGTGGGACGGCATGCAGTACGCGCCGTTGCCCGCAGCGCTCGAACGGCTCGGCGACGACGCCCCGGCTTCGGTGCACGCGTTGACCATCGACGGGCTCATCGAGGACGTCTGGAAGCCGTTCGTCCGCACGCTGACCGTCGGCCCGACCACGCTGCTGCACGGTGATGCACACGTCGGCAACACCTATCTGCTGCCAGACGGCGACGTCGGGTTCCTCGACTGGCAGGTAGCCCGCCGCGGGAACTTCGCCCTGGACCTCGGCTACTTCCTGCAGGGCGCCATCACCACCGAAGACCGCAGGAACTACGAGCGGGCACTGCTCGAGATCTACCGCGACGCGCTGGCGCTGCCCGCCGACGAGCTCCCGTCAGCCGACGAGATCTGGCTGCGCTACCGGGCGTCGGTCGCGCACGGACTCACCCTGTGGTTGTGCACCGCCAGCGCAGGCGAACTGTGGCAGCGCCCGGACATCGCACTTGCGCTGGCACAACGGTATTCCGCCGCGTACGAGGATCTTCAGACTGCTCAGGCGCTGTCCGAGCTCACCGCGTGAGGGGCGACCTCGCGGCCTGACGCCTGTCTGCGGCTCCACTACGCTGGGCGAAGAGCGTCCACAGCATCGTGCAGAGGGGAAGCCCGACATGCGTCTCAAGGTTCTGCCGTACGTCACCGTCGAGGTCGACGACCGCGTGCGCCTGCAGCTGCGTTCCACTGCCGAGCGCCTGCGGCTGAACGTCCGGGCGTACCTGCTCAGCGCGGCCGACGACGTCGACACGGCGGGGGACAAGGTGCGTGACGTGTGCGACGCCGCCGTCCATCGCGTCGACGACGCGGTCGGCCGCGTCACCGACCGGCTCGGCCCGACGGAGCCTCGTAACGAGGCCGGTCGGGGCGCTCGACGCGAAGCCAGCTGACCACCCCTCTACGGTGTAGGCGGCGGTTTGCGTCAACGTTCCGACGAATGGAGTGTCACCAACGATGGTAGGGCGCGCTTGATCGGGCACGGGCTCGTCATCGTCCTGGCGTTGTGCGCTGCCGTCTTCATGGCCATCGGCATCGTCGTGCGCCAACGGGCCACCATGGACCTGCCGTCCGAGGACGGCGTCAGCGCCGTCATGATCACTACGCTGTTGCGCAGCCCCGTGTGGTGGGCGGGCACCGGGGCGGCCGTGCTCGGCTACGTGTTCCAGGCGCTCGCCCTCGTCAAGGGTTCGCTGATCCTCGTTCAGCCGATCCTCGTGTCGGCCTTGCTGTTCGCCCTTCCCTTGAGCGCGAGGATGGCGGGGCGACGCGTCACCCGCGGCGAGTGGCTCTGGGCGGGGCTGCTCACCATTGGGCTCGCAGTCTTCGTGCTGCTGGCCCGCCCCGGACCGCAGGAAAGCCCCGCGTCCCTGCCCGTTGCCGGCATCGTCGCAGGCGTATGCGGCGTGATCATCCTCGGCTGCATCGTCGTGGCCGTGCGGATCGGGGGCTGGCAGCGCGCCGTGCTGCTGGCCGTCTCCGTCGGGGTGCTGTTCGGCGTGGTCGCCGTGGTGACCAAGATCAACATGCACATCGCCGATCAGCGAGGTGTCCTGGCCCTGCTGGCCACGCCGGCGCCCTATGCACTGGTGGTGCTCGGCGTCTTCGCAACGCTGTTGCAGCAGTCGGCCTTTCACGCCGGCGCGCTCCAGACGTCGGTGCCGACGATGCTGGTGCTCGAACCCGTCGTCGCCGTTTTGCTGGCCGCGCTCGTGCTCGGCGAGGAACTGGAGGCCGGACGGTACGAGGCCATCGCGCTGGCGGTCGCGATCGCCGCGATGACCGCGGCGACCGTCGCCCTCGGCCGCGACGAAGGGGCCTACGAGGCCGAACTCGAGATGAAGGTCGCGCGCCGAGCGGTGTGACTCAGCCCAGCGTCGACGTGTAGTACACGACGTTGTCCATCGTCATCTCATCGTCTTCGGGCTGCGGAAGCGGCGGAAATCCGTTCGACACCAACAACTCACCCATCGGCATGCCGACCGACGTCCAGCCGCGGGCGTCGAGGTACTCGCCGACGTCGTTGCGCTCGCCATGGAACCCCAGCTCGGAGAAGTCGAGTTCGAAGCCGTGATCGCGCCACTTGGCGGTCGACTCGCGCATCCGCTCCCGCACTGCGTCGATGTCGACGTCGTCGAGACTTCCGCTCGGCACGGCTTCGGTGGCGATCCGGCTGCCTTGGGCACTGAGCGCGGTCACCGAGTCCAGCAGGCGGTCCTGGGCCTCCGGAGGCAGGTAGCCGAAGAGGCCTTCCGCGATCCAGGCCGCAGGCTTGGACGTGTCGAAACCTGCCGCCAACAACGCCGTCTGCCAGTCGTCGCGAAGGTCGATCGCCACCGAGCGCAGGTCGGCGGTCGGCTCGGCGCCGAGGCCCTCCAACGTGGTCGTCTTGAACGCGATCACCTCGGGCTGGTCGATCTCGAACACCGTCATGTCGGCCGGCCAGTCGAATCGGTAGGCGCGGGCGTCGAGCCCCGACGCGAAGATCACGGCCTGCCTGATCCCAGCCGCGGCCGCGTCGGCGAAGAACCCGTCGAAGAACATGGTGCGAGACGCCATTGCGGCGGGCATCTGCTGCAGGCCCCACCCGGAGCCGTCGGCGTCGAGGTCGTCACCCGACAGTTCGCCGGTCGCCCACCGAGTGAGGAAGTCCACGCCCACGGCACGCACCAACGGCTCGGCGAAGGGGTCGTCGATCAATGGTTCGTCGGCCTTCGTAGCAATTGCCCTTGCCGCCGCCACCATGGTCGCCGTGGCGCCCACGCTGGTAGCGAGATCCCATGTGTCGTTGTCGGTGCGAGTCATCAAGTACCTTCCCAAGTCAATTGTTAGCTACTATAACAAATACTTTAGTTTAAGTAACGAACAGCGCTACGTGAGCCTGCTCACACAGAGAATGCACAGGTCAGCGGGCTCGGGCATATCTTTAGTTTTGCTAACGTTGTGGGGCATAGGCGCGCCAACTGCGCCGGATTTCCAGCGTTGTCAAAAGAGGACTCCCATGTCGACCGATACCCGCGAAGCTCGGCTTCAGAGCCGCATCGCGCACCTGTACGCCACCGACCAGCAGTTCGCCGCTGCCAAGCCGGACCGCGACCATCAGCGACGCCGCTGACCAGCCCGGGCTGGGGCTGGCCGACACCGTGCGCGCCGTCTTGGACGGCTACGCCGATCGGCCTGCGCTCGGCCAACGCGCGGTCGAGTTCGTCGGCGATGCCGACGGCCGCACCACGACCGAACTGCTGCCCAGGTTCGACACCGTCACCTACGGCCAGCTGTGCGACCGCGTCCGCGCCATCGCCGCCGCGCTGCACGACCAGCCGGTCCGCGTCGGCGACCGCGTCGCCATCCTCGGGTTCACCAGCGTCGACTACACCGTCGTCGACATCGCGCTGACGCAACTCGGCGCCGTGTCGGTGCCGTTGCAGACCAGCGCGCCGCAGGCTCAACTGCAGCCGATCGTGGCCGAGACCGAGCCCAGTCTGATCGCGACGAGCATCGACTACGTGGCCGACGCCGTCGCCTTGACGAGAGCCGGGCATGCGCCCGCGCGCCTGGTGGTGTTCGACTACCGGCCCGAGGTCGACGACCACCGCGAAGCGCTCCAGGCAGCCAAGGCGGCGCTCGCAGACACCTCGGTGGTCGTGGAGACCCTCGGCGACGTGCTCGAGCGCGGTCGCCGGTCTTCCCGGACCCACGCTCGCCTCCGCAGGCGACGACGCACTCGCGCTGCTGGTCTACACCTCCGGCAGCACCGGCGCCCCGAAGGGTGCGATCTACCCGGAGAGCAAGGTCGCCAACATGTGGCGGGCGCTCCGCGGACGGGCACTGGGACGACCAGCAGGGCGTGCTGCCCGCGATCACGCTGAGCTTCCTGCCGATGAGCCACGTCATGGGCCGCGGCGTGCTCTACGGCACGCTGGCCGCGGGCGGCACCGTCTACTTCGCCGCCCGCAGCGACCTGTCCACCTTCCTCGAGGACCTCGCGCTGGCCCGCCCGACGCAGATGAACTTCGTGCCCCGCATCTGGGACATGCTCTACCAGGAGTACGTCAGCCAGACGGATCGCGGCGCGGACGTCGGTGAGCTACGGCAGAGCCTGCTCGGCGGTCGCTTCGTCACGCGCCATGACCGGGTCCGCGCCCATCTCTCCCGAGCTCAAGGCGTGGGTCGAGGGCTTCCTCGACATGCACCTGATCGAGGGCTACGGCTCCACCGAGGCGGGCGCGGTGTTCGTCGACGGCCACATCCGTCGTCCCCCGGTGATCGACTACAAGCTGGTCGACGTGCCCGAGCTGGGCTACTTCGGGTCCGACGTGCCGCATCCGCGCGGCGAGCTTCTGGTCAAGTCCGACCAACTGTTCCCCGGCTACTACAAGCGGCCCGACGTGACGGCCGAGGTGTTCGACGCCGACGGCTTCTACCGTACCGGGGACATCGTCGCCGAACTCGGTCCGGACCAGGTCCGCTACGTCGACCGGCGCAACAACGTGCTCAAGCTGTCGCAGGGTGAGTTCGTCACCGTGTCCAAGCTCGAAGCGGCGTACAACGACAGCCCGCTGGTGCGCCAGATCTACCTGTACGGCAACAGCGCCAGGCCGTACCTGCTGGCGGTCGTCGTGCCCAGCGCCGACGCGCTCGAGCGTCATGACGGTGCAGAGCTCAAGTCGGCACTGGGCGCCTCACTGAAGGATGCGGCTCGGGCCGCGGGACTGCAGTCATACGAGATCCCGCGCGACTTCATCGTCGAGACAACGCCTTTCACGCTCGAGAACGGACTGCTGACCGGCATCCGCAAGCTGGCGTGGCCGCGGCTCAAGGAGCGCTACGGTCCGGAGCTCGAGCAGTTGTACGCCGACCTGGCCGACGGTCAGGCTGGCGAGTTGCGTCAGTTGCGCCAGAGCGGCGCCGACCGGCCCGTGCTGGAGACCATCGGCCGGGCGGCCAGCGCGCTGCTCGGTGCGGCCGCCTCCGACGTGCAACCCGACGCCCAGTTCACCGATCTCGGTGGAGACTCGTTGTCGGCGTTGACCTTTGCCAATCTGCTGCACGACATCTTCGACGTCGACGTCCCTGTCGGTGTGATCGTCAGCCCGGCCAGCGACCTCGCGGCGATCGCCGCCTACGTCGAGGCCGAGCGTGCGGGCGGAGCCAAGCGGCCGACCTATGCGGCCGTCCACGGGCGCGAGGCCACCGAGGTGCGCGCCAGCGACCTGACGCTGGACAAGTTCCTCGACGAGGCCACGCTGTCGGCCGCCGCGTCGCTGCCCGGCCCGAGCTCGGAGATCCGCACCGTGCTGCTCACTGGCGCCACCGGGTTCCTCGGTCGCTACCTGGCACTGGAGTGGCTGGAGCGCATGGACCTGGTCGACGGCAAGGTCATCTGCCTCGTCCGCGGCAAGGACGACGCCGCCGCCCGCGCCCGGCTGGACGCGACGTTCGACGGGTCCAATTCCCAGGTCGCTTCGCTCCTGCCCGCCGGTGCCGATTCCCAGGTCGCTTCGCTCCTGCGGTGCCGATCCAGGTCGCTCGACCCGAAACTCCTTGCGCACTACCGCGAGATCGCCGCCGACCACCTGGAGGTCATCGCCGGCGACAAGGGCGAGCCGAACCTCGGCCTCGACCCGGCGACGTGGCAGCGGCTGGCCGACACCGTCGACCTGATCGTCGACCCGGCGGCTCTGGTGAACCACGTGCTGCCGTACAGCCAGCTGTTCGGGCCGAACGTGCTCGGGACCGCCGAGCTCATCCGCATCGCGCTGACGAGCAAGGTGAAGCCGTTCGCCTACGTGTCCACGATGGCAGTCGGTGCGGGCATGAACCCCGCCGACAACGTCGAGGACGCCGACGTCCGCGTGGTGAGCGCGACCCGCAAGGTCGACGAGAGCTACGCCAACGGCTACGGCAACAGCAAGTGGGGCGGTGAGGTGCTGCTGCGCGAGGCGAACGAACACTACGGCCTGCCGGTCTCGGTGTTCCGGTGCGACATGATCCTGGCCGACACCACCTATGCCGGCCAGCTGAACCTGCCCGACATGTTCACCCGCATGATGCTGAGCCTCGTTGCGACGGGCGTTGCGCCGCAGTCGTTCTACGAGCTCGACGGGTTCGGTCATCGGCAGCGCGCGCACTACGACGGGCTGCCCGTCGAGTTCATCGCCGAAGCCATCTCGACACTCGGATCCCGTGTGCAAGAAGGCTTCGAGACCTATCACGTGATGAACCCGTACGACGACGGCATCGGCATGGACGAGTTCGTCGACTGGCTGATCGAGGCCGGCTATCCGATCGAACGCATCGGGGACTACGCGACGTGGCTGGCCCGCTTCGAGACCACGCTGCGCGCGCTACCCGACGCGCAACGCCAGGCGTCGTTGTTGCCGCTGCTGCACAACTACCAGTCGCCGGAGCGTCCCATCAACGGGTCGATCGCCCCGACGGACCGGTTCCGCACGGCGGTGCAGGACGCGAAGATCGGGCCGGACAAGGACATTCCGCACATCACGGCGCCGGTGATCGTCAAGTACGTCACCGACCTGAAGTTGCTCGGACTGCTGTAGTCCAGGCTCCACCGTCGCCGAAACCGTCGTCCCGGTCGTGAAACCGATGAGTTGACGACCGGGACGACGGTTTCGGCGAGGATGGGGCGGCGGGTCAGGCGTTGCCGAAGCCGATGAGGCTGTGCACCGCAGGCAGCGTCGCCGTCGTCGCGAAGCCCGGCTCGGCCGCACACACGGCGGGCACCGCGTTGAGCACCTGCATCCCGGTGGCGACGTTGGCGGAGTCGACGTGCTCGAGCATCGTCGCGTCGCGTTCGAAGCTGGCCAGCGAGAGGAAGTGGGCCCGCATCGACGGGTCGCCCTCGATGGTCAGCGTCCAGCCGTGCTGCGGCTTCGGCCAATGCCTGGGGTACTCGTTGCCGACCGTCCACAGGGTCTCGATCTCGACCATGGGCGTGCCGGCCCGCCTGCCGACCCAGTTCCACCGCTGGCCGGCGGTGGTGCCCGCGCGCAGCAGATGATCGAAGATCTGGTGGTCGTGCTCGGCGGCGACGGCCTCGACGGTCGCCGTCACCTCGTCGATGCCCGCGTGCAGCGCATCGGCAAGCAGCCAGACCTGCTCGGTGAAGATCGAACTGTTGAACGCGAGGAAATCGTTTGCGGTGACGCTGATCTCGTCGACCGGCGCACCGAAGCGCATGTTGTCGAACGTGATGGCGGTGCTGTCGTACACCGACCAGTCGGCGCGCTCCTGCAGCGTGAGCTTGGAGATGGTGCGGCTCATCCCGCTCAGTGCCAGCGGGAGCGCCCCGGACAGGTTGCCCGGGTTCAGCCCGCAGCCGTGCACGCTCACCCCGCCCTCGAGGCACGCCGCCAGCACGCGGTCGCGATCGGCGGGTCGAATCCGTTCCGGGTGGAACAGGAACGCCGTCGTCACGACGTTCTTGCCGCTGGCCAGGATCGCGCAGACCTCCGCGATGTCGGTCAGCCGCGGCGTGTAGACCACGCAGTCCGCGTCCAGCGCGAGGATCGCGTCGACGTCGCGCGACGCCGTCACCCCGACCGGGTCACCCCCGAGCAGTACGCCCGCGTCGACGCCGTCCTTGTCGTCCGAATACACCTTCACGCCAACCAATTCGAGGCCGGACCTCGGATCCAGGACGGTGGCGAGGACCGCTTTGCCGACCGCCCCGGTACCCCATTGAACGATGCGCAGCGTCATCCGACTCCCGTCTTCACCTTGGCGGCGGCTGATTCTGGCATGGCCTCGTAACGCGCGAATGACCGGGTGAACGAACCCGCGCCGTGCGAGAGTGCGCGCAGTTCGATGGCGTAGCGGGCCAGCTCGACCTGGGGGAGCTCGGCGTTGACCACGGTGCGATCATCGACTCCGCGGTCGGTACCGAGCACCCGGCCGCGCTTGCTCGACAGGTCGCTCATCACCGCACCGACAAGTTCGTCGGGCACCACGACGGACACGAAGTCCACTGGCTCAAGCAGATTCACGGGCACCGCGGCTGCGGCGTCACGTAGCGCCAGCGCGCCCGCCATCTGGAACGCGTGGTCCGACGAGTCCACACTGTGGGCCTTGCCGTCGACCAGCGTGACCCGGATGTCGACCACCGGATGGCCGAGTCCCGCGCCGTTGGACACACCTTTCTCCATCTGCGCCCGCACCCCCTTCTCCACGCTCGGGATGAACTGGCGGGGCACCGCGCCACCGACCACCTTGTCGACGAACTCGAAGCCCGTCCCCTCCGGCAGCGGCTCGACCTCGATGTCGCAGACCGCGTACTGGCCGTGTCCGCCGGATTGCTTGACGTGCCTGCCGCGCCCCTTGGCTCCGCGGGAGAACGTCTCCCGCAACGGCACCCGCAGGTCGACGGTGTCCACGGCGACGCCGTAGCGCTTCGACAACGCGTCGAGTACCACCCCCGCGTGCGCTTCGCCCATGCACCACAACACGATCTGGTGGGTCTGCTGGTTCTGCTCGACGCGCAGCGTCGGATCCTCGGCCACCAGGCGGGCCAACCCGATCGCAAGCTTGTCCTCGTCGGTCTTGGCGTGCGGCGCCACGGCGATGGGCAGCAGCGGTTCGGGCATCGTCCACGGCTTGAGCACCAGCGGATCCGCCTTGTCGGACAACGTGTCTCCGGTCTCGGCACGGCTGAGCCGTCCGATCGCGCAGATGTCCCCCGCCACCGCCGACGGCGCAGGACGCTGGCGCTTGCCGAGCGGGAACGACAGCGCGCCGACGCGCTCGTCCTCGTCGTGATCGGCGTGACCGGCGAGGGTACCGACCTCGTCGGCGCCGAAGAACGACGCGAAATGGCCCGACACGTGAACCGTCATGTCGGGCCAGATGGTGCCGGAGAAGATCCGGACCAAGCTGACTCTCCCGACGTAGGGATCCGACGTCGTCTTCACCACCTCGGCGAGCAACGGACCCTCCGGATCGCACGCAGGGGACCGGCGGGTCGCCCCTGCGGGAGTGAACACCTCGGGCATCGGGTGTTCGACGGGAGAGGGAAAGCCGCGGGCGATCACGTCGAGTAGTTCGCGCGTGCCGACTCCGTTCGCGCTGCACACCGGCACCGCCGGGAAGAACGATCCGCGCGCGACGGCCTTCTCCAGATCGTCGATCAGCACCGCGCGGTCGATCGACTCGCCGCCGAGGTAGCGCTCCATCAGCGACTCGTCCTCGGACTCCTCGATGATGCCTTCGATCAGCGAGCCGCGCAGCTCCTCCGGCGCGGTCTCCGAGAGCAGGTCGGTCACGCCCCCGTCGGCGGGCATGAACAGCGGGAGCACCTTGTCGCCGAAGGCATTCCGCGCGGTCGCGACCGCGTGCTCGAAGTTGGCCCGCGCGTGGTCGAGCTTGGTGATGACCACCGCGCGTGGCATGCCGACCCGGCTGCACTCCCACCACAGCGAGCGCGTCGGCTCGTCGACGTCCTCGTTGGCCGCGACGACGAACAAGGCGCAATCCGCCGCCCGCAGCCCGGCTCGCAACTCCCCGATGAAGTCGGCGTACCCGGGGGTGTCGATGAGGTTGACCTTCACTCCGTCGTGCGAGAGCGACGCCAGCGCAAGCCCTACCGAGCGCTGCTGGTCGACCTCCGCATCCTCGCAGTCGCAGACCGTCGTGCCGTCGAGCACCGAGCCTGCTCGCGTCAGCACCTTGGCCGCCACCAACAGCGACTCGACGAGCGTCGTCTTGCCGCCGCCCGAAGGCCCGACGAGCACCACGTTGCGGATGGCCGCCGGGCCGTCCGCGGTGGGGGCGGCGCCGTTGCCGTTTGAAGTATTCGCCTTGTCTGCCATGACATGCGCCTCCAGCACCGTCGGGGTTCCCGTGAACTCACCATTCCCCCAACGGCGGCGTCACACAAGGCACCGAGACACGAAAGAGGGGCAACCCGTGCGGGGTGCCCCTCTTCGCCGTCGTGTGACGGATTACTTCAAGCCGGCCTATTTCACGTCGACGTAGACCGTCTTGTCGGTCACCGTGGTGAGCAGATCGTCACCCGGGTTGCCGGAGTCGGTGCGGCTGTAGGTCTGTCCATGCCGGACGGCGACCACAGTGGCATGGTCCAGCGGAGTGCTCCCGACGCGGTTGACGATCACCTTGTAGCCCTGCGACTCGAGTTGGCTGATCGTGTCCTGGGCGCTGCCCGGGCCGCTCGGTGCGGCGACGGCGGGTGCGGCGAACCCGAGGAACGCTGCGGCCAGCCCGCTCGCGACGACAGTGGCAAATCGAAATTTCTTCATGTCGTAACTACCTCTTCATCTTCTTCTACTCACGAGCCGTGGTACGCGTATCGCGGTTCGGGTGCGTTTGACAGACCGACTCGAGGGCCTTTCCCGACCCGATCTGAAGTGTTAAACCGACAGGTCAAGGGTTTAATTCCGGTGGCAGAAATTGATCGACGGATGGCAGAAATGAGCTGGGCGGCAAGCCCTCGGTGACGTGCCTCACTTCGTGTCACGGCTTTCGCGGCCGCCACATAGGTCAGCGCATCAGCAACGAGTCATGCGCGCCACGATGCCCAGCGGGTGACGTCCACCGTGACGACGGGACCGTTCAGTGCGAGCCGCTCGTACTGGTGGTACTTCTCGCGCAGCAGGCCGTAGCCCGCTGCCATCTGTTCGCCGCTGTCATGAACGGTTGCAAGGCCGTCGGCCCGCACCCACCACAGGTGCGTCCAGTCGTCGTCGTAGTGGTCGACGAGCAAGCTCACCCGGGGGTTGGCGGCGATGTTGGCCAACCGGCGCAGCCGATGGGTCGTCTTGCGCTTGGCGTCGACGGCCGTATAGATGACGTCGCCGTGCACTGCGAAGACGACGGGCACCAGGTGGGGTGCGCCGTCGGCGCCCACCGTCGCCAGCGCCGCCACGCGGGCGGCCGCGAAGTCATCGGCCGGCAGGGAAGCGCTCATCGGCGCTGTCTGTTCTTCGCGCAAGCGCTCATCACCGCGTCCCGCGGGTTTGCGGAGCCACGCTCATCGGTGCCCGGGTGACGTTGATCTCCGGCTTCTTGGTCGGGCGAGGCGCCTGATAGGGCGGCTGGTAGGCGGGCGCCGACTCCTGCGGCGGGGGTGGCGGAGGCGGGGGTGGCGGCGGTGGCGGCGGGGGTGGGGGAAGGGCGCTGCTGGTGGCCGTTGGCGTGGCCGTCGCCGTGGTCGGCGCCGAACTGGGCGCCGAACTGGGCGCCGAACTGGGCGCCGTCGACGTGCCGTGAGCCGGAACGTACTCGGCGGGCTGGAACGCCAAGAGCACGACGGAGACGACGAGTGCCACTAAGGCGATCGACACCGCGACGATGCCGAGCACGGCGGGCGTGGTCTGAAACCATGGCGTGGGAGCGGGTTTGAAGTTCCAGGTGCTCGCATTGAAGGCGTCGAACCGGTCGTCGCGGGGCGCGTCGTCCACGGGTGCCGGGTCCCAATCGTCGCCGGGCGCCGTGGGCGCGAAGTCGAGTTCGGCCTGCGGGTCACCACCGTCCCGTTGCTCGACGAGGTAGTCGTACTCCTCGTCCGGCTCGGGTTCTTCGGGCACGGGAACGCTCAGCGGGTCGGTGTCGGCCGGGTCGTCCAACCTGGAATCCCCGGAGGCCTCGCTGTCAGCCACCCTCTGATGCTAGGTGGCTACCTGGTCAAACGTGCGGTCGTCCGGAAAACGACACGTCGCGGCGTCGCGGCGACAGGCTGTTCCGAGAAGCTCCGCCCCTCGTCAGACCCGGCGGTAAGGTCACTCGCGAGGTTGGTTCGTTCATCGCGGCGACCAGGTGCGTTCACCGGCACGACGGGTCGGAGCCATCGCCGCGACTCCCGTCCATACGAAGGTTCGGTCATGACAAGTCTCCGGCTCACAGCGGCCGTCAGCGCCATGGCCGTCCTCTTCGCAGCCGGGCTGACCGCGTGCGCACCGCCCGAGAAGGAATCGACCGGCGAGCAGACGGAGTCGGGCGTCAAGGCGGGCGAGGCGACGTCGGCAGCCGACTTCGGCGGCATGGAGGGGCTCGTCGCGGCCGCCAAGCGGGAGGGCGAGCTCAACGTCATCGCGCTGCCGCCGGAGTGGGCCAACTACGGCGCCATCATCAAGGCGTTCGGCGACAAGTACGGGATCAAGGTCAACTCGGTTCAGCCCGACGCCGCCAGCCAGGACGAGATCAATGCGGCAAGCCAGCAGAAGGGCAAGTCGACCGCGCCCGACGTATTCGACCTCGGCCAGTCGGTGGCGCTGGCCAACACCGAGCTGTACGCGCCGTACAAGGTGGAGCCGTTCGGCGACGTCTCGGAGGCGTTCAAGGACGCCGGATGGCAAGTGGGTCAACGACTACGGGGGCTACATGTCGATCGGCTACGACTCGTCGAAGGTGCCCGACATCACGGGTGTCGACGACCTGCTGAAGCCGGAATTCAAGGGCAAGGTGGCGCTCAATGGGGACCCGACTCAGGCGGGCGCCGCATTCTCCGGCGTGATGATGGTGGCGGTGAGCCAGGGCGGCTCGCCCGACGACATCGCGCCCGGGGTCGAGTTCTTCCGCAAGCTCAAGGAGGCAGGCAACTTCCTGCCCGTCGACCCGACGCCCGCCACCATCGAGTCCGGCCAGACGCCCGTCGTGCTCGACTGGGACTACCTGAACGTCGCCGAGACCAAGAAGCTTCCGTCGTGGAAGGTCGTCATCCCGCCGAACGCCGCCGTCGCGGGCTACTACTACCAGGCCATCAACTCCGACGCGCCGCATCCCGCCGCCGCCCGGCTATGGCAGGAGTTCCTCTACGGCGACGAGGGGCAGAACCTCTACCTGCAGGGCGGGGCCCGGCCGGTGCGGGCCGACACGATGGTGGCCAAGGGCACCATCGACCGGACGGCCTACGACGTGCTGCCGCCGGTCGACGGCGGGGCCACGTTCGTCTCCGTCGATCAGAACCAGGCCGCCACCAAGTATCTGGAGGCCAATTGGGCGACGGCGGTCGGCTGATGCTGTTCCGTCGACTCCGAGACTCCATCCCACTGCTGCCGTTCTTCGCGGTCGTCGCGATCTTCCTGATCGTGCCGACCGTCACGGTCCTCATAGGCGCGGTGTACGACGAAGGCGGCTTCTCACTGGCCCGCGTGCAGGCGCTGTTCACCGAGACGGCCCTCTCGGCGCTGAGCAAGAGCGTGCTGCTCTCCGGGAGCACGGCGCTGCTCGGAGCAATCTTCGGCGCGCTGCTGGCGTGGCTCATCGTGACTCGGCCCCCCGAGTCACTGGTGCGCCGAACGGTGTTGTCGCTGTGCAGCGTGCTGGCCCAGTTCGGCGGTGTCGCACTGGCTTTCGCGTTCCTCGCCACCATCGGGCTCAATGGCGTGCTGACCCTTTGGGTTCAGGAGTACCTCGGGGCGAACCTGGCCGGATCGGGCTGGCTCTACGGGCTGCCCGGGTTGATCCTGGTGTACACGTACTTCCAGATCCCACTGATGGTCATCGTCTTCCTGCCTGCGCTCGAAGGCCTGCGCGAGCAGTGGCGCGAAGCCGCCATCAGCCTCGGTGCGTCGACCTGGCAGTACTGGCGCGAGGTGGCGGTGCCGTTGCTGACGCCGGCCTTCCTCGGTTCGGCACTTCTGTTGTTCGCCAACGCCTTTGCGGCCTATGCGACCGCGGCCGCACTGGTCAGCCAGGGCAGTCCGATCGTGCCACTGCTCATCCGCTCGGCCCTCACCAGCGAAGTGGTGCTCGGGCAGTCCGGGTTCGCCTACGCGTTGGCCTTGGAGATGATCGTCGTGGTCGCGGTGGTGATGGTGGCCTACAACCTGTTGGTCCGCCGGACGGCGCGGTGGCTCCGATGAGGACGCTTGGGCGCGCTGCACTCTGGGTCGTGTTCGGCCTGTTCTTCCTGTTCCCGCTGTACGCGATGGCCGACTTCTCCACGCGAAACCTGATCCAGGGCGGGCGAACTGGGGCCGCGTGGGCCAACCTGTTCACCGACGAGGCGCTGTATCAGGCGATCATCACGTCGTTGCTGCTTTCGCTGCTGACCGTCGTCGCGATGCTCGTCGTGCTGGTGCCCACCATGATCTGGGTGCGCCTGCGCACCCCGTGGGCGAGGGGCCTCGTCGAGTTCCTCTGCCTGCTGCCGCTGACCATCCCGGCGCTGGTGATCGTGGTCGGGCTCAAGAACGTCTACCTGTGGGTGACGTATCTGCTCGGGGAGTCGGCGCTGACCCTGACGTTCGTCTACGTGGTCTTGGTGTTGCCGTTCGCCTACCGGGCGCTCGACGCCGCGCTGTCGGCGATCGACCTTCAGACGCTGGCCGAGGCGGCCCGGTCACTCGGTGCGGGTTGGACCACGACGATCGTGCGGGTGGTGGTGCCGAACATCGCGTCCGGTGTGCTGTCGGCGGCGTTCATCTCGGTGGCCGTGGTGCTCGGTGAGTACACCATCGCGTCGTTGTCCGGGTTCGAGACGCTGCAGGTCCAGATCGTCCTCATCGGCAAGAGCGACGGGCCCACGTCGGTGGCCGCCTCGTTGGCAGTGCTGTTGTTCGGTTTCGTGCTGCTGCTAGGACTTTCGCTACTTTCCAGACGGAGGCGGAGAACATGACGACCGGTGGCAGTGCCCGCTCGAGCACGGGCGTCGGCGTGGACCTGGACGACCTGACCCGGGTCTACGGCACGGTGAAGGCGCTCGACGGCTTGACCCTGCACATCGAGCCAGGTGAGTTCGTCGCGCTGCTTGGCCCGTCGGGCTGCGGCAAGACGACGGCGCTGCGCATCCTGGCCGGGCTCGACGAGGCGACGTCGGGCACGGTGTCGGTAGGCGGTCGCGACGTAACGTCGGTGCCAGCCAACAAGCGCGACATGGGCATGGTGTTTCAGGCCTACAGCTTGTTCCCGCACTTGACCGCGTTGCAGAACGTCGAGTTCGGGCTCAAGGTGCGCGGCCGCGAGCGGGCCAAGCGCACCGCCCGCGCGACCGAGATGCTGGATTTGGTCGGACTTTCCGCGCATCTGAACAAGTACGCCGCGGAGATGTCCGGTGGTCAGCAGCAGCGCGTGGCGCTGGCGCGGGCGTTGGCGATCCAGCCCAGCGTGTTGCTGCTCGACGAGCCGCTGTCCGCGTTGGACGCGAAGGTTCGTACGCAGCTGCGCGACGAGATTCGGCGGGTGCAACTCGAGGTCGGCACGACGACCGTGTTCGTCACCCACGACCAGGAGGAGGCGCTCGCGGTCGCCGATCGGGTTGGGGTGATGAGCGAGGGCAGGCTCGAACAACTCGCGCCACCGGCCCAGGTGTACGCCGACCCCGCCACCCCGTTCGTCGCCGAGTTCGTCGGGTTGAACAACAAGGTGCCCGCGGACGTCGCGTCCGGACGTGCCCGGCTGCTCGGCACGGAGGTGGCGACGCTGGACGGGTCGATCGCGTCCGGCGCGGGCACCGCGCTGCTGCGCCCTGAGTCGGTGACCGTCACCGCGGATCCGGCGGGCACCTCGACGGTGAAGTCGGTGGCATTCCTCGGGCCGATCTCGCGGGTGTACGTGGCGCTGGCGGACGGCGCCGTCATCGACGCTCAGCTGTCGTCGGCACAGGCCCGGGTGTTCGAGCCGGGGGCGGCGGTGACCGTCGGCGTCGAGCAGACCCGAGTGCTGGTGGTACCGGGCTAAGAGCCGTCCAAGGCCGAGTTGTGGTCGAAGTCTCGGCATTCTGTCGACCGAAGGTCGACGTACGGTGCCAACCCAGGAGCTCAGACGTCCTTGACGGGTTCGATGCCGAGGTCGCGGTAGGTCACCAGCGCGACAAACGGCACGTTGCGCTTGGCGAAGCGCTTGGCGGCGACGTCGCCGCGGTCGACCATCGGGATGACGCCCGTGACCACGACGCCGAGTGGGACGATCCGCTCCAACGCGAGCTCCGTCGACCCACCGGTGCTGATGACGTCGTCGACCAGCAGCACCCGCGTGCCAGGCTGCAGCCTGGTGCCCTCGACCCACTGCTCGCGGCCGCGTGTCTTCTGCTCCTTGCGCACGGAGAACCAGGCCTTGCCGGTGACCATCGCGACGCCGTGGGCGAGCGGGTCGGCCCCCATGGTCAGCCCACCGACGGCGTCGAACTCGATGCCGTGGCTCGCGGCCAGGTCGGCGACGGCGTGGCTGACGATCGACAGCCGCTCACCGTTGTCGACCGCGAACTTGCCGTCGATGTAGTCGTGGCTGAGCTGACCGCTGGCGAGCTTGAACGGCTCCTCGCGGCGCTCGTGGCCGCGCGTGCGGATCAGCTCGAACGCGGCTTGCCAGGTGTCGGGGCGTTCGGGCTCAGCAGGCATGCGCCGATCGTATCGGCCGGGCCTCTCGGGCGGGCGGCGTACTCAGGCTTCCCTTGCGCGGCGAACCAATTCGACTGTGGCCAAGCGCAATTCGTTGATTGAGTCGATGGGCTTCGGGTAGCCGACACGGGTGTAGGCCACGCCGCGCTCCGCGGTGACCCGAAGGTCGAGTCCGTAGCGGTCGGCGCCGGTGCACGTCGCGGAGACGGTGTCGGGGTAGCCGCCGAACGCGCGCGCCATGGCCGCGAGGGACTCGGAGTGGTCGGCGTTGAGGTGCTCGACGGCGGCTGCGGAGACCGGCTTGACCGGATCGGGCTCGGCCGCAGCGTACGACTCCCCGGTCGCCGAGTCCATGCGCCCGTACCCGCCGACCCAGCGCACCCGGTCGACCCGCAGCACCCACAGCGTGAAGTCGCTGTAGTCGACGTAGTACTTGGCCGCGGGCACCGCATCGAGATGCGCCTGCCTCGCAGCCGCCGACTCGTCTCCCGCGGGGCGCTCCACCAGGCCCGCCAGCGTGATCCGGCCGCTCGCCAGCGGATCGGTTTCCGTGGTGGGCGCGACGACGGCGATGCTGGCGCGCGGGTCGCCTGCGAGATTTCGGCCGTGCTCGGCGAGGTTGGAGACGCACAGCACCGGGGCGCCGCCGAGTAGTCCGTAGGTGACGAAGGACGCCCACGGATCGCCCGAGCCCGTCAGAGTGGCCAGCGTGCCGGTGTTGGTGGACGCGGCGATGGTGCGTGCCTCCTCGGCGGCTGACGGTCTCGCAAATTCCGCGATCGGGGTCAACGGGGGTGGGACCGACGGCGCATCGCCGGGGTCGCCATGATCGCGGTTCGCCACCTCGGAACCATACCCGAGTGGTCGGCTACCAAAAGTTTGGTGTACCAGGAGTTTCGTGTGAAAGAATTGGCGCAGACCGACTCCTCCTTGGGGCGCCGTTCAACTTGAAACGGGAGGGTTGTGCCAACTCCAGTAACACGGTTCGTACTGGTTATCGGCGTGTTGACAGCCACGCTGATATTCGGCGGCGCGGGCGTGGGCATCGCGGGCGCTGAGCCCGATGACCCCGGCAATCCCGCCAACCCCACCGACACCGAACCCACCACCGCCCCCGAAACCGCTCCTACCGTCATCCCGGCCCCCGTTCCGAGGACCCTGGCGGAGCAGATTCACGACATGCTGCACCGTCCGTTGAGCATCTTCGGCAACGGTCGTGTCCCGGGTCAGCCGACCACTGTGGACCGCGACCCGACCAACGATGCCAAGCCCAGCTCGAGGAAGTCCGGTTCGTATCCCGGCGGCGGTGTCCCACGCAAGCCCGTGAATCCGGAGCCGACCGAGCCCGTCGGGCCGAAGACTCCGGAATGGAGCTCCGGCAGTGCGGTGGAGGTTCGACTGCCCTTCACGCCGGCGTTCTCGGTACCGCTGCCGACCGTGCCCAAGACCCAGCCGCTGCGGCTGTCGATCGACCTGACCGATCCGTCCGCCGCGTACTCGACCGTGGCACAGACGCTCAGCACCGTCAATTCGTTGCTCGCCGATGCGTATGCGCCGTACAACCCGTTCCCGCCCCCGAAGCCGGAGCCCTCGTTCAGGATCACGCAGGAAGAGCCCGTCATCGACGCGGACGGCGTGAACGTGGGCGGAGATCCGTTCGCCGCGGCGGGGCACAACGACCTTCCCGTGCTGCAGGCCCCGATGGTCGTGCCCGGCATGGCCCCACCGGTCGTGGCCCCGCCGCGCGGGTTCCCGGAACCGTTTCGTGGCGCAGGCGCCCGTCCCGAGGTGACCGGCGGCGGAAGCGCAGGTGCGCAGCCTCCGGGCGTCCGCGACTCGGGGACGCCCACCGGACCGGTTCAGGCGGAAGCCCTTCCCGGTGGCGCGACGCCGCAAGCGGGCCCCGTGGCGCCGCGTCAGGGCTATGCGCAGTATCTGCGTTCCGCGCAGTTGGGCGAACTCGCCGCCGTCGCGCTTCCGGGGGTGGTCGGCTTGCTGGCCCTCACCGCGAGCGGCAGCGTGCTCGGCTACCGACAGGCCAAGTCGGCCCGCTACCTGCGCGCGGACGCGGTCCGGTTCGTGAACTAACCGGTGACCTGGACGCGTACTGTTCACGTTCTGGTCACCTGGAGGTAGGGCGGTGTGGCTGGCGAGGGCAAGGATCAACCGATGCGCGACCAACTCGTCGAGGTGGCCGAGTCCGTTGGTGCTCGCCCGAGACTCGGACTGCTGCTGGGCACCGCCGCCGGTGCGCTGACGTTCGACGTCGTCACCAAGTCCGTCGCCGTTGGAGTCCTGGATCCCGGCGATCGTGTTTCCCTGGTCGGCGACGTGGTTGGGTGGATCCTGATCCGAAACCCGGGCGCGGCCTTCTCGTGGGGTGCCGACGCGGGCGTGGTCTTGACGCTCATCGTGGCGGCCATCGTCGGCGTGGTCGCCTGGCGCGGGCGAAGCGTCGCGTCGCCTGCGGCGGCGATCGCGGTCGGACTGGTGCTCGGCGGCGCATCCGGCAACCTGGCCGACCGGCTGTTCCGCGGGCCGGGGCCGTTGCGCGGCGCGGTCGTCGACTTCGTCTCGGTGGGCTGGGCGCCGATCTTCAACGCCGCGGACATCTGCGTGCTCGCCGGGGTCGCGGCACTCGGGTGGCGACTCTTGGCGGGACCTGCCTCACCGCGCTCCGAGCGCCACGCATGGGACGCCGACGACCGGTTCTGAGGGTCAGCCGGTGGCCCGTCGAAATAGTCCGTCAGGGAAGGCATTTCACCACGAAATACGCACCCCACCCGGCAGCGGCCGCCGCGCTGCGCGACACGCTCGTCGCGCGGCTCGAGTGCGGCACGTCGCCGGACGCGCACCCGACCGCCGCGTGATTCAAATTCGGAATCCGTGGGTAGGTGTCAGAGCTGTCGAGCCACGAGACCCCGAGGAGCAGCCGTGAACCTGCCGTTCGACGAATGGCTCCCGCAGCAGCGGTGGTACGCCGGGCGGGGCCGCGAGCTGCGTTCGGCGGTGCCGCACGCCGTGGTGGCGCTGGACGACGACCTTGACCACGTGCTGCTCGACGTCGCCTACGTCGACGGGTCGGCGGAGCGCTATCAGCTACTGGTGCGCTGGCGCACCGGGCCGAGCGACGAGTTCAGCGCCGCCGCGGCGATCGGTGAGTCCGCGAGCGACGACGGGGTGCGCATCGGCTACGACGCGCTCTACGACCCGACCGCCGCCGGGGCGCTGTTGTCGCTCATCGATCGGTCGGCAGTGGTCGGCCCGCTGCGGTTCTCGAAGGAACCCGACGCCACCCTCCCGGTGCAGGCCGCGCCGCGGTTGATGGGCGTCGAACAGAGCAACAGCAGCGTGGTGTTCGGGGACGCCGCGATCCTCAAGGTGTTCCGCCGCGTCACCCCCGGCATCAACCCCGACATCGAGCTGAACCGCGAGCTGGCGCGGGTGGGCAACCCGCACGTGGCGCGCCTACTCGGCGCATTCGACACGGCGCCGGACGGCGAACCGTACGCACTGGGCATGATCACCGACTTTGCGGCGAACTCGACGGAGGGCTGGGACATGGCGACGGCGAACACCCGCGCCCTGTTCGCCGACGAAGGCGGCGGCGACTTCGCCGCGGAGTCCGAGCGGCTCGGCGGGGCCGTCGCCTCGGTGCATCGCAGCCTCGCCGCTGCGCTCGGCACGTCGCGGGCGCCGTTCCCCACCGACACGCTGCTGGCCAGGCTGCACGCGGTGGCCACGGCGGTGCCGGACCTCGACCCGTACGTCGAACTCATCGAGGAGCGTTACCGCAAACTCGCCGAGGACACCTTCGTGGTGCAGCGGGTGCACGGTGATCTTCACCTCGGTCAGGTGTTGCGCACCCCGCAGACGTGGGTGGTGATCGACTTCGAGGGCGAGCCTGGACAGCCGCTCGCCGAGCGGCGCCGACCCGACTCCGCCCTCCGCGACGTCGCGGGGGTGTTGAGGTCCTACCAGTACGCGGCCCACCAACCGCTCGTCGAGCGGCCGGCCGATGGTGTCGGAGACGACCAGCTGGAGAAGGTGTTGGCCGCGCGGGCGCGCGAATGGGTGGACCTCAACTGCGCGGCGTTCTGTTCCGGGTACGCCGCCGAAGCGGGCGCCGATCCGCGCGAGTCCGCGGAGCTACTCGCCGCCTACGAGTTGGACAAGGCCGTCTACGAGGTCGGCTACGAGGCCCGACACCGTCCTACGTGGCTGCCGATCCCGTTGGAGGCGATCGCGCGCCTGGTCGGCTAGCCCGTCAGGTCAGCGCCGCAACGGCGGCCTGCGCGGGCTTTGGCGTCCAGTCCGACCGGTACACCCCGAGGGTGTCGTCGGGGTTGCCGCTGCCGGTGTTGCGGTCCCGCGTCGTATAGACGTACGCCGGTCCCGCATACGGCAGCGTCCGCCACTTGGTCAGGAAGTCGGTGAGGTAGGCGGCCTGAGTGGCCTCGTCGGCACTGGACGTGGGCTCGCCGTACTCCGTCGCCCAGATCTGCTTGCCGCCATCGCCGTTGGCAGCCATCTTCTGGTGGATCGCGTCCACCTGCAGCAACGGCGAGTTGGGCAGGGTTCCGCCCGCGGAGAACATCGTCGTGTACTGGTACGGGTGGTACGACACCGCGTCGAACGAGCCCCGGGCTCCTGCGGCGTACATCTGGTCGATGAACGTGACCGGGTCCATCGTCAGGGAGAAGAAGGAGACCACGGCGCCGACGACGCCGCCGATGACGAGCGCCGACGGATCGGCGCCCTTGATCTTCGGGTACGCCGCCTTCAACATGCCCGCGTACACGGCGGGCTCGGGGCCCTGGGGTCCCGACGTCCAGGACAGCGCGGCGTTCGGCTCGTTCCAGATCTCATAGGCCGCCACCCGGCCCCGGAAGTGACTGGCCGCTGCGCCTGCGAAGTCGCCGTAGGCACCCGCCGCGGCAGGCGGGCTGGAGACGGCGGGCAGGCCGGGCTCCACGGCCCAGCCGGGCGTGGACACCAGCGTGCCGAGTACCGACATGCCGCGGGCGTTGGCGGCGTCGACGATCATGTCGACCTGGCCGAAGTCGAACTGGCCCGGATTGGGCTCCATACCCGCCCAGGGCATCATGACGCGCACGGTGCGGGCGCCGGTGGCGGTCATCAGGTCGAGCGTCCGGTTCACGTCATCGGGTGACATGCCGTAGATGTCGGAATCGGAGAAGCCGACGGTGCTGGCCGACGTGTTGATCGACGCGGTGTCCCGCACCGGAACGGTGACCGTCGGCGACGACGGCGCAAGCACGGTGACCGCGGTGGCTGACACTACGGCGACGGCGGCGACGGCCCCGAGCACCTTGCCGAACTTGAAGGCGTTGCGCACTGTTTCCCCAATCTCGGCACCGAAACTGCCGGCGCGTGGCGGTTGAAAACTAACAAAGTCCAGCACGTCGGCCGAATCATGAAGTCACTTGAACTTCGTCGGCGACCTCCAACGCGTTACTGACGGGGCAGCTGAGACAGTACCCGCAGCAGGCTCGCCGTCGATTCACAGGTTGCCACAATGTGGCAATGCGTCACTGGTCGGTGTGACCGCACCGCTGGAAATGACACTGGAACGACCGGAGACCGGGAACCCGTCGAGCGCCGGACCGCAGGATCCCCCGCACCCGCCCCGCACGCTCCGCATGCCGTGGCAGCGCGTCTACCTGGCGATTCTTTTGGTCTTCACCGCGGTGCTCTACCTGTGGAACATCACCGTCAACGGCATGGGCAACCAGTTCTACGCCGCTGCAGCGCAGGCCGGCTCGCACGACTGGGAGGCGTTGCTGTTCGGATCGCTTGACGCGCAGAACTTCATCACCGTCGACAAGCCACCGCTGTCGCAGTGGGTGATGGGGCTCTCCGGGCAGCTGTTCGGGTTCAGTAGCGCCAGCATGCTGATTCCGCAGGCGCTGATGGCCGTCGCCGCGGTGGCGCTGACCTACGCCGCGGTCGCCCGCCTCGGTGGCCGATGGACCGGCCTGCTGGCGGGCACGGCGCTGGCGGTGACGCCGGTCGCGGTGCTGATGTTTCGGTTCAACAACCCCGACGCCGCGATGGTGTTGATGATGACCGCGGCGGCGTACTGCACGGTCCGCGCGCTGGAGCGCAAGGGGGCGCGGTGGATGGCCCTGGCCGGGGTCGCCGTCGGGTTGGCGTTCCTCGCCAAGATGCTCGAGGGCGTCATGGTGACGCCGGCGCTCGCGGCGGCATATCTGGTGGCGGCGCCGGTGCCGATGCGCCGCCGCTGGCTGCACCTGCTGGGGGCGGCCGCCTCCTTCGTCGCCGCGGCCGGCTGGTTCGTGGTGCTGACGCTGCTGTGGCCGGCTTCTTCGCGGCCGTACATCGCGGGGTCGGCGGACAACAACTTCATGAACCTGGTGCTGGGGTACAACGGCTTCGCCCGCGTGATGGGCCACAACCACCCGGCGTTCACCCCGCCACCCTCGGACGTGGGGACGATGGCAGGCAGCCAGGTGCTCGCGGGCGGGGGAGGCGGCTTCGGTGGGTTCGGCGTGCAGACCCCCGGCGGGATGCGGTTGGTGTCGGGCGAATTCGGCTACGAGATCGGCTGGCTGCTGCCGACCGCGCTGGTGGCAGGAGTGCTCGTGGTGGTGGCGAGGGCACGCGCGCCCCGCACCGATCCGGTGCGGGCGGGCGCCATCCTGTTCGGAGGGTGGCTCGTCGTCGACGCGGCGGTGCTGACGTTGATGCACGGCATGATCCACCCGTACTACAGCCTGTCCATCGCGCCGCCCATCGCGGCGATGTTCGCGCTCGGGGTCGGTCAGCTGTGGGCGCGCCGCGAATCCGCTTGGTACCGAGGCGCACTCGCCGTGATCCTGTTGGCCACCGGCGTGTTCGGCTGGTGGATCCTTCGCGGCAACGCGGACTGGTTGCCCGGGCTGCGCTGGGCGATCCTGGTGTTGGCGGTGGCAGCGGCGGTGGCGCTGGCGAGCGGATCGTTCACCCGGGCCAGGCCCGCGGTCGCGTCTGCTGCATTGGCGCTGGCGTTGACGGCGGCGCTCGCCGGGCCCGCGGCGTACGCGGTGGCGACTGTCGGCACGCGCGCATGAGGGCGGCGGCCCGTCGGTCGGGCCTGCGCGGGCCGGCCATACCGGCGGGGGCGCTTGGAAAAGGGCCGTCGACAGCCCTGAACTGGCGGACATGCTCGAAGCACACCGATACCAAGTGGTCGGCCGCCATCGACCGGTCATCGAACGCCGCCGACCTCGAATTATCTTCCGGCACAGCGGTGATGGCGATCGGCGGCTTCTCCGGTACCGATCCGACCCCTACGCTGCCGGAGTTCAAGGACGACGTCGCCAACCATCGGATCGGGTTCTACGTCAGCGCCAACTCCGCGGGCCATAGTCCGGGGTGGAACTCCCACTCGCACACCGACATCGCCAAGTGGGTGCAGGCCAACTTCCCCGCGTCGACGGTGGGCAGCGCCACGGTCTACGACCTGTCGTCGCCCCGCTGACTACCGCACCAACCTGCGGAGCAACGCCGACGCGGTGAGCACGCCGACGACGGCGGCTACCACCAGCACGGCGACGTCGAGCAGGGTGTTGCCCGGCGTGCCCAGCAGCAGCGCGCGTAGCGCGTTCACCTCGTAGGACAGCGGGTTGACGGCCGAGAGCACCCGCAGCCACTGCGGCATCACGTCCACCGGGTACAGCGCGTTCGAGGCGAAGAACAACGGCATGGTGATGGCCTGACCGATGCCCATCAGCCGATCGCGGTTGCGCACCAGGCCCGCCAAAGTCATTGAGAGGCAGGCGAAGAACGCCGAGCCGAGCACCACGATCGCCATGGCACCGACGATGCGCAGCGGGTTGAAGGTCAGGTGGATGCCCATCAGGTATGCGATCACCAACACGCCGACCACCTGGGCGACCGACCGAACGCCTGCCGCGAACGACTTGCCCGTGATGAGCGCCGCCGGCGGGGCGGGCGTGACCATCAGCTTGGCCAGGATGCCCGCGTCTCGGTCCCAGACGATCTGGATGCCGTAGAAGATCGAGATGAAAAGCGCCGACTGGGCGATGATCCCCGGTGCCAGGAACGCGAGGTACGGCACGTCGCCGGTGTCGATGACGTGCAGCCGGGAGAATGTCTGACCGAAGATCAGCAGCCACAGCGCCGGCTGCACCATGCGCGTGAACAACTCGCTGCGGTCGTGGCCCAGTTTCTGCAACTCGACGAGCCCGAAGGCGCCCATGCGGCGCAGCAGGCCACCCACCCTGCGTACGCCGCGGGGCGCCCGGATGAGTTCGACGTCGACCGCCCGATCAACTGACACGGCGAGCCGCCCTTCTGCTGGAACGGATCTCGCCGAGCCCGCTGCGCGCGCCGTCGTCCGCGAGGTCCGAGCCTGCGTAGTGTCGGAACACGTCCTCCAGCGACGGGGCGGGCGTGGCCTCGGACACCAGCTGGGTCTTGAGGTCGGCGGGCGTGCCGACGGCCCGCAGCACGCCGCGGTGCATGAGCGCGACGCGGTCGCACAGCGCGTCGGCTTCCTCCATGTAGTGGGTGGTCAAGAGCACGGTCATGCCGTACTCCGCCTGCATGTCGGCCACCTGCGACCAGACGCCGTCGCGGGCAATGGGGTCCAGTCCGACGGTGGGCTCGTCGAGCAGCAGCAGCGACGGCCGGTTGACCAGCGCCTGGGCCAGCTCCAGCCTGCGCACCATGCCGCCGGAGTACGTTCCGGCGAGGTTGTCGGCGACGTCGAACAGGCTCATCGCCTCCAGCGCTTCGTCGACGCGGGCGCGGCGCTGCTTGCGGGGTACGTCGTACAGCCGGGCGAACAGGTCGACGTTCTGCCGGCCCGTCAGTGCCGACTCGATCGAGAGTTGTTGGGGCACATAGCCGATGTTGTGTCGGATGTCCATGGTGTCGCGGCGGGCGTCCAGCCCGAAGATGCGGACCTCGCCCTCCTGGACCGGTGTCAGCGTGGTCAGCACCCGCACGACGGTGGTCTTGCCGGCGCCGTTGGGACCGAGCAGGCCCATGGTCTCGCCGGGCTGCACCTCGAGGTTCAGGTGGTCGACCGCCGTGAAGTCACCGTAGCGGTGGCACAGTTCGCGACATTCGATCGCGGGCGCCGTCACCTTCGGCCTTCCTGCAGCATGCGGGTCATCTCGGAGACGACCTCCAATCCCTTTGTCAGGCTGTCGAGTTGGGTGTCGTCGAGGCGTTCGAGTACCGAGGTCAGCGCGGCGCGGCGGGCCGCCCGCGACTCGTCGGCGACGACCTGTGCCGATTCGGTCAGTCGCAGCCTGCCGACGCGGCGGTCGTCGGGGTCGACGGTACGGACCAGCAGCCCGTCGGCCGACAGTCGCGACACCAGCGTGGACGCCGTGTTGGCCGCGAGGCCGAGTTCGGTGGCCGCCTGCCGCACCGAGATCCCGGGCCGCCTGCCGACCAGCCGCAGCAGCTCGGCCTGGGATTCGGGCAGGCCCGTGCCGATGCCGGGGGCGCCGGACCGGCGGACCTGGCGACGAAACCGCCCGACGGTCGCGAAGAGGTCCGCGGCGAGTTCGGTCCGGGTGTCCACTCGGCACACATTACCTCTGTCACAGAGCTAATTACCACCCGCTCGAGCGATTTGGGCGCGCTTTTCTTCGCTGAGCGACGATTCCCGCGCCCAAATCGCTAACCGCGGCCGTGCTCCTCGAGCCACTCGCGCTGCCATTCGAGGAAGTCCTCGTCGTCGGCCACCACGACGATCCGCTCGTCCCACGTGTCGAGGTCGTCGGGATCCCAGTCGGTGAAGTCGGGATCCAACGACCGTGGTTTCGGAAGGTTGCGCGCCAACTCGCGGGAGCCCGCCGCGATGGCCCGGCAGGTGGCCTTGCAGTCGTCGCCCCGACTTGGCGCTCTCGAAGGCGCCGGAGCGACCGTCGGGGAAGGTCAACAGCAGCTCCCACGTGCCGACGAGCTCGAAGAAGTTCCAGTTGGACTCGCGCTCCTCCAGTCGCGCGCCGACCTCCTCCAGCGGCCATCGCCCGATCTGCCCGTCGTTCGGGTCGCGGTGAAACGCGTACAGGGTGCCCGCATCCGTCACGGCGAAGATCGTGTTCGTCGGGAAGCCCGGTGCCTCCAACTCCGAGGCGGCGCCCGACGGCAGGCCGCCCTCGTCGCCGATCATCGCGGACGACCCCCGTCGCTGGAACAACGCGGCCGCCACGACGGACTCACCGCCGATGTGCCCCGCGACCCGCTGCGCCCACGTCATGGCGGTCAATGTAGACCGCAGGGTTCACCGGCGGCGGTCGTCGGGGCAACATGGCGGCATGAGTACTGACGGCTTCGACGACTTCCCGCTTTCGCAGTCCGAGGGACTCGACTCCGACGAGATCCGCAACGACGACGGCGACGAGGTGGTCGACCCGCCGGCGGAGTGGATCGAGGTCAAGGACGACGAAACCCTCGACGAGCGGCTCGCCGAAGAGATTCCGGATGTCACGCCCGAGAACGAGGTGTCGATGGATTCCCATGACTCGGACGAGGGCGGTGGACTCGTGGTGATGAGCGGCGACGAACTCGATCGCATCGATCCGAGCCGGCACGGCCGCGACGCGGGTCAGATCGACGGCACACCAGAGGACGGAGACTCGTTCTTCGACGTCATCGAGTGATCAGGCGGGTTCGGGTGCGACGGCCTGCAGCACGATGACAGTGCGGGCCTCGACGGGGATCTTGACCCGGGCCTTGAGCGTGGCGTCCTGGTCCGGCTTGTCCGTCCGCGTGTCGATCACCGGTCGCCACGCCGCAGCGAATTTCTTTGACGGCAGCGTGAACTCGATCTCCTCGTAGTGCGCGTTGAAGCACAGCAGGAACGAATCGTCGACGATCCGCTGATTTCTCGCGTCGCGGTCGGGGATGCCGTGGCCGTTGAGGAACACGCCGACCGACTTGGCGAAGCCCGACCCCCAGTCCTCGCCGGTCATCTCGGTGCCCTCGGGGGTGAACCAGGCGATGTCCGGAAGGCCGGCCTCGCCGCGTCGGCCGACGGGCTTGCCGCTGAAGAACCGCCGCCGCCGGAACACCGGGTGCGCGGCGCGCAGGGCCGACACCGACTTGGTGAAGTCGAGCAGGTCGGTGTCCGCGTCGGCCCAGTCGATCCAGGTGAGCTCGTTGTCCTGGCAGTACCCGTTGTTGTTGCCGCTCTGCGTGCGGCCGAGTTCGTCGCCGTGGCAGATCATCGGAACACCCTGGGACAGCAGCAGGGTGACGAGGAAGTTGCGCTGCTGCCGGGAGCGCAGCGCGTTGACCTCGGGGTCGTCGGTAGGTCCCTCCACACCGCAGTTCCACGACCGGTTGTGACTCTCGCCGTCGTTGTTGTCCTCGCCGTTGGCCTCGTTGTGCTTCTCGTTGTACGACACCAGGTCGCGCAGCGTGAACCCGTCGTGGGCGATGACGAAGTTGATCGACGCCACCGGCCGTCGCGCGGTGTTCTCGTAGAGATCCGCCGAGCCGGTCAGCCGGTAGGCGAACTCGTCGAGGGTGGCGGGCTCGCCGCGCCAGAAGTCGCGGACGGTGTCGCGGTACTTGCCGTTCCACTCCGTCCACTGCGGCGGGAAGTTGCCGACCTGATAGCCGCCGGGACCGACGTCCCACGGTTCGGCGATGAGCTTCACCTGGCTGACGGTCGGATCCTGTTGCACCAGTTCGAAGAACGTCGACAGCTTGTCCACGTCGTAGAACTCGCGGGCCAGCGTCGAGGCCAGGTCGAAGCGGAACCCGTCGACGTGCATCTCGGTGACCCAGTACCGCAGCGAGTCCATGATCAGCTGCAGCGAGTGCGGGTGGCCGACGTTGAGGCTGTTGCCGGTGCCGGTGTAGTCCATGTAGTAGCGCTTGTCGTCGTCGACGAGCCGGTAGTAGGCCGCGTTGTCGATGCCGCGCATCGAGACCGTCGGGCCCAGGTGATTGCCCTCGGCCGTGTGGTTGTAGACCACGTCGAGGATCACCTCGATGCCCGCTTCGTGCAGCGTGCGCACCATCGCCTTGAACTCCTGCACCTGGCCGCCCGGGGTGCCGCTGCTGCTGTACTTCGGGTCCGGCGCGAAGAACCCGATGGTGTTGTAGCCCCAGTAGTTGGACAACCCCTTGTCGATCAGGGTGGCGTCGTTGGCGAAGTGGTGCACCGGCATCAACTCGATGGCCGTGACGCCCATGCCCTTGAGGTGCTCGATGATCGCCGGGTGCGCGACGGCGGCGTAGGTGCCGCGCATCTGCTCGGGGATGTCGGGATGCGTCTGCGTGAGGCCCTTGACGTGCGCCTCGTAGATGACGGTGTCGGCGTAGTCGTGGGTCGGCGGCCGGTCGATGCCCCAGTCGAAGAATGGGTTGATCACGACCGACTTCGGCATGCTCGCCGCGGAGTCGTCGTCGTTGCGGCTGTCCGGGTCGTCGAAGGTGTAGCCGAACAGCGACTGGTTCCAGTCGAAGGTGCCGTCGATGGCCTTGGCGTACGGATCCAGCAGCAGTTTGTTCGGGTTGCATCGGTGGCCGGCCGTCGGATCGTTCGGACCGTGCACGCGATAGCCGTAGCGCTGCCCGGGTTCGATGTTCGGCAGAAAGCCGTGCCAGACGAACCCGTCCACCTCCGGCAAGGTCAACCGCGTCTCGGTCCCGTCTGCGTCGAACAGGCACAGCTCCACCCGCTCGGCGACCTCGCTGAACAGTGCGAAGTTGGTGCCGGAGCCGTCGTAGGAGGCGCCGAGCGGATAGGCCTTGCCGCGCCAGACCTCCTGGGGAACGGCGTTGGGATTCGCGATTTGGGTCAAGGTGCACCCTTCTGGCTAGAGGAACAGACCAAGGCGACCATACGGCGCGCCTGGGTGCGAGAGCATGGCGGGCGAGCCGCTCGCAATGGAGGTAAGCCGCTTGTCTGCCCACGCTGAACTGCCCGTTTACCGCACTTTGCAAACCCGCGTCGCGTCCGGTGTGGCCACTCTCACCCTCAACCGGCCTGCTCAGCGAAATGCGATCGGGGACGGCATGCGCGAGGAACTCGCCGACGCGTACACCCGATGCGACGCTGACGACGCGGTCCGCGTGGTGGTGCTGACCGGCACGCCGCCCGCGTTCTGCGCGGGCGCCGACCTCCAGGCCGGGGAGCGCACGTTCGACGCCCCCGGACCGGGATTCAGCGCGGCGGGATTGGACGTGCCGGCCTGGACGCTGAACAAGCCGGTGATCGCGGCGATCAATGGGCATGCCCTCGGGTTGGGGCTGACCCTGGCGCTGCAGTGCGACCTGAGGTTGTTCGCCGCCGACGCCCGCTACGGCGTCGTGCAGGTCCGCCGCGGGGTCGTCGGCGACGCGTACTCGCACTGGGTGCTGCCCCGGCTGGTGGGCATCGCGAATGCGGCCGAGATCCTGCTCACCGGGGCCACCTTCGACGGCCACCGAGCGGTCGCGCTGGGACTGGGCAGCCGGGTGCTACCCGCCGACGAGGTGCTGCCAGCCGCGCTGGAGTTGGCCGCCGACATCGCTGCCAACACCGCGCCGATGTCGGTGGCGGCCAGCAAGCGACTGCTGTGGGAGTCGTTCGAGTTGGACCGCGCCGCGGTGGGCGCGCGGGAAACCGAGATCCACCTCGCGCTCATGGGCCACGACGACGCCAAGGAGGGGGTGCGGGCGTTCCTGGCCGGCCGCGCCCCGAAGTGGACCGGCCGCCCCGTCGACCCCACCGAACGTAGTGATTTCGGCGCGTTGAATACCGCGCTCAGGCGCGGACTATCGCGCCGAAATCGCTAGGGCTACACCACGACGACGCCCGCGGCGCGCAAGGCGTCGACGGCCTCCGCGGTGGTGGTCGGCGACACCCCTGCGGTCAGGTCCAGCAGCACCCGGGTGGTGAAACCGGCGGCGACCGCGTCGGCGGCGGTGGCCTTCACGCAGTAGTCGGTCGCGATGCCCACCACGTCGAGCTCGTCGACGTCGCGCTCACGCATCCAGTCGGCCAGCGTGGTCCCGTCGTCGGTCTGACCCTCGAACCCGCTGTAGGCCGCCGAGTGGTGGCCCTTGTGGAAGACGGCTTCGGCCAGCACGGGGTCGAACCCCGGGTGGAAGTCCACGCCCGAGGTTCCGACGACGCAGTGCGGCGGCCAGGAGTCCCGGTAGTCGGGGTTGTCGGAGAAGTGGTCGCCCGGATCGATGTGGTAGTCCTTGGTCGCCACGACGTGGTCGTAGTCGTGCTCGACGAGCAGGTCGGTGATCTTCTGGGCGATCTCGGCGCCTCCGTCGACGGCCAGCGACCCGCCCTCGCAGAAGTCTTCTGTACGTCGACGATGATCAGCGCCCGCATGGGTCAACCTACGCCTAGCCGCCGAACAGCAGGTACAAGCCCGTGAACGTGTAGCCGACCATCACCAGCATCATGGCCAGCTGGCCCGTCACCTGATGCCCCTTGGGCAGTAGCCACAGGGCACGGTCGTGAGCGGCGATCACGCCCGCGATGTGCCCGGCCACCACGAAGCAGACCTTGAGCGTCGCCAACACCGACGGGTGAAGGGACAGTGCGTAATTCACTTCGGCGTGTCCGAGCCCCAGCAGGTTCCAGCCCCGGCCGAGCGGGTCCGCGAGGCCGATCACGCGCCTGCTGGCCGCGCTCGACGAGATAGGTCAGATAGTGGGCGAACACGTAGCCGATGACGATCGGGATGAGTGAGTGTGCCATCCGACCGGGCAGGGTGCGGCGCTGCTCGCGCGTCGCACCGCCGGTGGTGCGCGCGGCCAACCAGAACGTCGAGCCGACGACCGAGGCGAACACCAGCAGCGCGACGGTGTGGATGCCCACCCGCCCGAGCGGCACCGAGGCGGCGTGGGCGTCGACGAAGTTGCGCCACTCGGGCAGCGCCGAGAAGCCGTCGAACGCGGTCGATCCCAGCAGCACCGCGAGCACCGCGACCGTGCCAGCGCGCACTGGCATCGACGGCAGGTGGTCGAACGGGTTGCCGACCGCGATCCGGCCGTCCGTGTTGCGGCGCAGCGGCGACAGCCGGGAGGCGACCACCCCGTACACCTCGAACGGGTCGGCGTTGGCGGGCCAGCGGGTCCCGAACACCAAGGCGCCGGTGAGCGTCACCGCCAGGTACAGCAGCAGCCAAATCTTCACCGCTGCAAGGGAACCCGGGTCGGGGCTGGCGAGCTCCAGCCAGACGAACGCGAACAGGCCGAGGGCCGCGGGCCAGTAGCCCCAACCCGCGGGATATGCGGTCGGCGGCGGGCGGCGCGACAACGGCAGCAAGCGGTAGACCGTGCGGACGGGTGACACCGCGCGCCACACCGGCCCGATGGCCAGCGACAGCGCCACCAACCCCACCCACAGCAACACGTAGAACACGCCGAGCAGTGGGTTCTGTCCGTTCTGCGGGCCGAACACCGCCGCCGTCGCCACCCAGGCCGCGAACAGCAGTCCCGCGATCGCCGCCGCCCAACGCGTCATCGGCGCGTCGGTCACGGACGTGACCCATTGGGGCAGTGGGCGACCCGGTTTGGCCGGGTCGAACCGCGGCTGCCGCCAGGCCAGCGCGACGACGGCGAACGTGAACGTCAACGCCCACGCCGCACCGATCAGCGCATAGGCGTACGGAATCGGAAGGTCGGACGATCCGCCCAGGCCGTGGGCCAGAACCGAAGTCGACCGACCCGACGTCACTGCACCGTGATGGTGGCGACGGTCTTGCCCAGCTGGTGGAGTTCCACGTCGACCTTGCCCGGAACGTCGACGGTGAACTGGAACTGCTGACCGTTCTTCGGTTCGACGGTGAACGTGTGCTCCGGGGTGGAGTGGACGTGCAGCTGGTCGGCCGCATCGCTGTTCACGCGGATGACGATGGGCTCGCCGAGCGCGCCCTGTAGCGGCTCGTTGGTCGGGGTGACCTCACCGCCCTTGATGGTCACGTCGACGACCAATCGGGTGGGTGGGGACTGATCGTCGGTGAGTTGGGGCGCCGCGGTGGACGAAGGCGGTCCGGATGCGCTCGCTGCGGAGCTGGGCGAATCCGTGCCGGTGGATCCACCGCAGCCCGCGGTGACCAGTGCGGCGGCGGCCAAGGCCAGCAAGGTGCGGGTAGCGGCGAGGGTGGTCTTGGAAATCGTCACGCTGACCCATCTTGGTCGCCACCGCCTGGGTGCTCACTGTGAGCCTCGCCATCCCCTCGCCGACGGTCCCTGGTGGCGACGACGATCACCACACCCGCCACCACGATCGCAGGCACGAAGGCGGGTATCGCCAACAGCAGCGCGTGGTGAGCGATTACCTCGACGTGCGGACCCATGCGCTACCTGGTCACGCCTGCGCAGTCGGTTGGAACTCGGCCTTCGAGCCACTGGTCTCGGTGCGGTTCAGCCGTCCCGCGCCCCACGTCAACCCGGCGATGAGGACGAGCGTGCAGCCGAGCACGACCAGGCAGCCGACGGTCCACAGCGCCTCCGGGGTGTCGGGGTTGCGCTCCCGCTGAAGGATGGTGATCTCGGGAACGAAGGGCCGCGTCATCGAGTTCAGCGCGGGGACCTCCTGAGCGCCGATGCCCGGATCGGCATTGAGGTAGATCGGCACGGCCGTCAGCGTCTTGCCGTCGTGGACGCGCAGCAGCGTCTTCCACGCCCCCCACACCGGCACCGGACCCGTGGTCCGGTAGTGGCCGGGCCCGACCTTCTCGAGGTTGTCGACCACCAGGCCACGCTGGTTCGCGAGGCCGCCCTGCCAGGACAACATCGACACCCAGTTGGGGTCGGCGCTCACGAAGTCGGGCGGGTTGATCCGGACGTCGGCCGTCACCATGCGGTGGTCGCCGCTACCGGGCACGTCGGTCAGCGTGATGGCGGCGGTGGTGTGTTGCGGGACCTCGTACCGCAACCCGTTGGCCGTCGCGCCGCCGATGGCCAGGACGGTGAGTGCGACGATGCCCACTCCGATGGCCCGGCGGGGCAGCTTCTGGCCCACGAGCACCATGCCGAACATCGCGCCGCACGCGCCGGTGAGCACCGCGACGGGCACCGCCATGGCGAGCGCCTCCGGCCACAGGGACGACGGCCACGCGAAGTGATAGACGCCGTCGATCCAGAGGGACTCCAGCCACAGCCCGATGGTGCTGGCGCCGAGGCCGCTGACGAGGCCGAACACGATGGGCCGCTTGAAGAGTGGGGTGAGCGCCACCAGTTCGACCACTAGGGCCGGGCCGAGGTACAGCGCGAACCAGTTGATCGGTGAGCCGAGTATCGGCCCCACGATGAGCGCCACGCCGCCGCGCAAGGCGATCGCCAACAGCGCCGCGATGAGCGCCGCCCCGCGGCCAAGCATGATGCGCGCGGCCACCAACCCGAATGCCGCCGCGGCGGCGATGAGCATCGGTTGGAACACCTGACGGAACTGCGCGACGCCGAAGTCGAACTCGATCTGGTAGACGGAGAGCCCGACGAGGATCCCGCCAAAGCCCAGGTACTGCACGAACTTCAAGAAGAAGCCGTCCTCGTGCGGCTCGTCGGCGGTGGCGCGACGGCCCTCGTATTCGAGGATCAGCGCGGACAGCGTCGAGAAGCCGGCCCCGCCGATCATCATCAGGTGCGTGGGTCCCCACAGCGTGACGTCCTGACCGAAGATGCGGTGCCAGACGTCGTCGAGCGGGAAGCCGGTCAGCGCATAGAGCCCACACCCCGCCATCAGCACGCCACCGACCGGCGCGTACCAGTTGCGCGTGATCCGGACCGCGGCAGGCCCGGGCTTCTCGTACGGCAGCACGATCGCGAGGCAGCCCGCGACGAACAAGAGGAAGAGCCCGAACAGGATGAAGTAGTGCGCCGGGTTGGCCAGTGGACCTGGGTCGCGGCCCTTGCCGATGTGGAGGCTGACGTCCCAGATGAAGCCGAACAGTGCGCAGATGAGCGTCGTGATGAACAGTGCCATCGGAAGTGCCACCCACGGCGGTCGCTTGAACTTCCTGCCGGCGTAGTCGGCCAGGTTCTGTAGCCACGTGATGCGGCGTTGCCGGTGCAGGTAGCCGATCCACACCAGGCCAACCGAGATGACCGCCGCCACGACGGTCATGCCGATCACCTGGTCGAGTGCGGCGCCGCCGCCCTCGGTGCCCGCCGCCAACAACTGCCAGGACTCCGTTGTCATTGCCTAGTCATTCCCATCCGCTTGGTGTGGAGCAACCGGTCTTACTGGTCGGTAATGTTGCCAGAACTCCCCTAGGTGAAACCAGGGGTACCGGGTAATTACCTGGGCTAACGGTCATTCGTGTACCCCACCAGGCTCGCTTGCATGTCTGCGTACGGCGTTGCGTCGGGAAACGTCAGCCCGTCGCGCACCGCGGTTGCCGCCCGCACGGCGGCGTGCATCGCCGCCCGGTACGGCAGCGATCCGCAGGACACCCGGCGCACCCCGAGCTCGGCCAGCGCGGCCGGGGAGTGGCCCGGAATCGGCAGCACGTTGAGCGGACGGTCGATCGCTGCGGCCAGCGCGCGCACGACGTCCGGTTCGGTGACGCCGGGCACGAACACCCCGTCGGCGCCCGCCTCGACGTAGCGGGCGGCGCGGGCGAGGGTCTCGCCAACTTCAGCGCGCTCGCCCAGCCAGTAGGTGTCGACCCTGGCGTTGACGAACATCCCCGGCGACTGCGCCTTGATCGCCGCGATCTTGGCCATGTGCACCTCCGGGCTCGATCAGGGCCTCGGCGGTGCTGTCCTCGATGTTGATGCCGTCGACGGGAAGGCGACCCACGTAGTCGGCGACCTCGTCGGGGTCCGAGGAGTAGCCGTCCTCGATGTCGAGGCTGAGGTAGCAGCCCAACGGGTGCAACGCCGCCGCCAACGCCACGTTGTCGTCGCGTGTCGACCGGCCGCCGTCCGGCACGCCGTGGCTGGCCGCCACGCCGAAGCTCGTCGTGCCCAGCGCGGGGAAGCCTGCGTCGCGCAGCGCGAGCGCCGACGCCACGTCCCACGCGTTGGGCAGGACCAGCGGCAGGTCGGCGTAGTGCAGCTCACGGAACGTCATCGTCGACTCATTTGCGTGGCGGCCGAAGCACTTTCATGGCGAGTTGCATGACGGGGGCCGGAACGTGATCGCGCATGTCCAGCGCGGCGTTGGCGACCCGGGTGCGGACCGGGGTGCCACGGCCGAACACGGCGTTGAACGGGCCACCGGTGGGCTCGAGGTCGACGTGCAGCGGCGGCTTGCCGTCTGCAGCGCCAAGGGCATGCGAGATGACGATGCGCTGGATCTCGCTGGTGCCCTCGAAGATGGTGTACAGCTTGGCGTCCCGGTACCACTTCTCCACCGGATGATCCTTGATGTATCCGTAGCCGCCCATCGTCTGGATGGCACGCTCGGTGGTCGCGACGGCCACCTCGCTTGCGGCGAGCTTGCACATCGATCCCTCGCCGCGCTCGAAGGGGACGCCAGTGGCGGCCATCCAGGAGGCCCGCCAGGTCAGCAGTCGAGCGGCATCGATTCTGGTGGCCAGGTCGGCAAGGGGAAACGCGATGCCCTGGTTGTCGATGATCGGTGCGCCGAACGCCTCCCTGCGATTGGCGTACTCGGTGACGTATTCCAGTGCGGCCCTGGCGATTCCGAGCGCCTGCGCGGCGACCATCGGCCGCGTCTGCTCGAAGGTGCCCAAGGTGGCCGAACCGGAGTGCTTGGCTCCGGCGACCACTTCGCGCGCCTTGGCCAGCTTGTGCTCGAGCTTGTCGTGCCCGCCGAGCAGGTTGGCCGCGGGGATGCGTACGCCGTTGAACTTCAACTCCGCGGTGTGCGACGCGCGGCAGCCGAGCTTGTCGAGCTTGCGCACCAACTCCAACCCCGGTGTGCCGCCTGGCACCACGAACAGGGCCTGCCCACGGTGGCCGAGTTCCTCGTCGACGACGGCGTTGACCACGTGGACGTTGGCGATGCCGCCGTTGCCGATCCACATCTTGTGGCCGTCGATGATCCAGTCGTCCCCGTCGCGTCGCGCCCGCGTCCGCAGGTTCCGCACGTCGCTGCCGCCCTCGGGTTCGGAGATGGCCAGTGCGGCCAGCTTCAGGTCGCCGGGGGAACCGAAGCACTCGGGCGCCCACTGCAGCATCTGCTCGGGAGTCGCCGCCTGGCCGATCGCCGACAGCGCCAGCGCGGGCATGACGATCGCCAGGCCGATCCCTGCGCACCCCCAGAACAGTTCCTCCATGAACATCGGCAGCGACAGCCCGGTCGGGTCACCGATGAGATCGCGGTAGAACAGCGGGCTGTAGAACCCCCGCTCGGCGGCTTCCTCGAGCACGGGCCAGGGAAACTCCTGGCGCGCGTCGTAGTCGGCGGCCACCGGTCGGATGACCTGTTCGGCGAACTCGTGGGTCCGGCGGGCAAGGTCGTGCTGGGCGATCGTCGGCGTGATGTCGAAGCTCATCGCGGGCCTCGAATTTCAGTGGACATGTGTTCACCGATACCCACGAATGGGCCGTCGGAATCATCGCGTTTCATTTACTCCACTGTTGCTTCGGCGGTGGACACGAGTCGTGGTCCTGCAGTCTCCTCGCCGCTTGCCATCATGCCGGTCGCGGGGTCGCATCGCCGACGCGGGTGCGGCCTGCCGGGTCGCGATGCCGACCAGAAGTGCAACCGCCGGTGGTAAGGGGATCCGAATTACTCGACCCCGATGGCGACCTCGGTGGACTTCACGAAGACCGTCGCCGCCTGCCCGACCTTCAGCCCGAGCTCCTCGGCGGCGTCCTTGGTGATCGACGAGGTGACGACCTGGTCGCTGCCGTCGAGCTTGACCTTGACGGTGGCCATCACGGCACCGAGGTTGACGTCGGTGATGGTTCCGGTGAGCTCGGTTTCGGATCGAGAGTCGCATGCCGAAAGCCTAGGCAGATCATGGGTCCGCGCGGCACGGATCGGCCTAGCCTTGGTGATGATGAAGCTCGCGGCGATGCAGCTGACGCAGCGCGACGGCGTCACGTGCGGTCCCGCCGTCGCCGTCGTCGCGGGCGCACTGCTCGACACTGGCTACCGGAAGAAGCTCACCGGCAGTGACGACGACTCCGTCGGCGTGGCGGGCCGGGCGTGGTTCGACGGCGAGCAGGGCCGGATCCACCACACGGTCAATCGAATCTGGCCGCGCCGGTACGGCACGACGCCGATTGGCGTCGCCCGCGCGATCAGCGTGCACAGTGCGCGCTACGGCGTGCGGTACGGGTGGCGGCTCTGGTGGGGACGGCACGACGCGCTGGCCGACGTGCTGGCAGCGGTCGACGCGCACTGGCCGGTCGCCATGCTCGTCGGAAACGTCATCCCGCGGCACTGGGTGTTGATGGTCGAGCGGGACGCGGAGGCTCCGGACATGGTCGGGTGCTACGAGCCGTCGTCGGGCCAGGTACGGCGGGTCGGGCGGAAGGCGATCCGGGAGGCCAGCCTCGGAGGTGTCGGTTATCCGCGCCCGTTCGCGTTCGTGCTGCCACGGTCCGGGTCCAGCGCCGGCGACCCGCGGGGTACTCGGCCGAGCACGTAGAGCCCGCCCACGGCGCGTACTTCTCCGCCTGGACATGTAGGCCGCGGCTACAGGAGATGCTCGCGATCTGAAAGGAACTGAACGACTTCTGCACGAAGCCGGAACCGTATTGGTATGTTCGGCCCCGAGCTAGTAATTGACGAGTGCGGGAATTTTGACGTCTTCCCGCTTTTGCTTTGCTGCGAGCTCAGCCTGCGGCAAATGAACTAGGGGCGAACCATTGAGTGCAAGACATCGAGTGGCAAGTCGGACGAAGGCCAATGCGCGACGCTGCACGGGCCGCCATCGCGCCCGCAGGCACAACATCAAGGTCTCTACGTTCCTCGGGACAGGCGCCGTCGCACTTGGTTTCTGCGCCGCAGTCGCCGGCGGGGTCGGGGCCGGGGTCGCCCACGCGGACGGTTCTACCGAGGGGTCCCCGTCTAGTCAGGGGAGCACCGATACCACGTCGTCGAGTCCGAAGACCACCGATTCCGCGCTGTCGAGTGCGGGAAGCGCCGATTCCACGTCGTCGAGTCCGAAGACCAGCGTTTCCGCTTCGTCGAGTGCGGGAAGCGCCGATTCCACGTCGTCGAGTCCGAAGACCAGCGTTTCCGCTTCGTCGAGTGCCGGGAGCGCCGATTCCACGTCGTCGAGTCCGAAGACCAGCGTTTCCGCTTCGTCGAGTGCGGGAAGCGCCGATTTCACGTCGAGCCAGACGACTACCGATTCCGCGCTGTCGAGTGCGGGAAGCGCTGATTCCACGTCGTCGAGCAAGGGCGCCACTGGTTCCGCGGGGTCGAGCCCGAGCACCACTGGTGTCACGTCGTCGAGCCCGAGCACCACTGGTGTCACGTCGTCGAGCCTCGAGACCACCAATTTGACGTCATCGAGCCAGGACACCACAGGCTCTGAACAGAAAACCACCGACGCGACCGGCCCCAAAGCAGAAATTGCCGACGCGACCGGCTCATCAACGGGGTCGGCCGCCAACTCAGAGCCAGTCGGCGCGGGTAGTGTCGCCAAGCTCAGTGCCGGAGTCGGCCCCACCGCCACCAGCTTGGCTACTACTGCGGTGGACCTTCCGGTGGTTGGGGACGCGGCGGAAACCGCCTCACCGAGCCTGTTCGCGGCACAAGCAATCATCGTCGACCCCACGCTCACACCGTTACAGCAGTTGGCTTGCAACATCCTCGCCTCGGTGATCAACGCCACCGGCCCCACGCTGCTCAACCTCTTCGTCGAGCCGAGGAAGTTCACGGTCGAGGAGGTCATCATCGCCCTGGCCACCAACTCGTTCGATGGGCGTCAAATAGTCGGCAACGGCGCTGACGGGACAGCGGCCAGCCCGGATGGCCAGCCCGGTGGTTGGATCTTCGGCAACGGCGGAAACGGCTACACCCCGCCGGCTGGCTCCGGCCTGGTCGGCGGCAACGGCGGTGCCGCCGGACTGTTCGGCAACGGCGGCAACGGCGGGGCAGGCGCTGCCGGTCAGAACGGCGAGGGTGGTGCGACCGGCGGAAATGGTGGGGCGGCGCAGTTGTTCGGTTCCGGCGGCACCGGTGGTGCTGGCGGCGCCGCTGGGCCTGGGATCGGCGGGATCGGCGGGATCGGCGGGGCCGGTGGGCTTCTCAGCGGTGGCGGTGGGACCGGCGGGCGCGGCGGTGATGGCGCTAGCGGCGGTATCGGCGGTGCGGGCGGTGCTGTGCTTAGCTTCGGACTCGGATACTTCGACTCGGAGGGGTACCACCCGGGACAGATCGCGGGCGGGACCGGCGGAGCGGGCGGCACCGGCACGACCGGCACGGGCGGTACCGGCGGTGTGGGCGGTGCATCAGTCGTTTTGGCAATTGACCTCACGGATACCGCCCTAAGGGCGGTGACACAGTTCACCGGCGTCGCCGACGAACCCGCGGTCGCCATCGGCGGAACCGGCGGGCGCGGCGGCGACGGATATCTGCTTGGCGGGACAGGCGGTGCGGGCGGTCTTGGGGTCAACCTGATGAGCCCCGGATACTCCATCAAAGGAACAGCCGTCGGCGGAGCCGGCGGGGCCGGCGGCGACGCCTCGGGAATACTGTCGCTAGTGGGGGTCGGTGGGGTCGGCGGACCTGGCGGGGACAGCTATTCGGTTGCTCTCGATAGCGCCCACCTCAGCGTCGGAGGCAAGGGCGGGAAGGGTTTGCTCGGCCTCGCCATTGACGGCCTCCCCGGCGCCGGCATCGGCCTACCATTAGTCGACGCAACAGCCGTGGTCGATTGCGTGATACGGCTCTGCGTGGCGTCGTAATCGGTTCTTGCGCTTAGCCGTTCAACGGCTCGCTGTCTGGTGGCTCTCGCGGGTTTCCAACCGCACGTAGTTCACCAGCATCTCGTCGGCGTCGACGGGGATGAATCCAGTGGACTCGATTTTCGTCAGATCCAGAACACTGCTGGCCGGGCGCGGCGCAACAGGAGTCGCCGCCCCGCTGAAGTATTCGGCGGTGGAAACGCCGGTCACCCGATTCGGGTCATAGCCAGACAGGGAAAATGTGCGTTGCGCAATCTCCGCCCATGAACCCACCGTCCCTGACCCAGTCACGTTGTAAGTCCCGTAGGGCGAGAGCGTCTCCGTCAAGTGCCGGATCGCTCGGGCCAGTTCCGAGGTGAATGTCAACCGTCCGAACTGGTCGTTGACTACCGACGGGTCGACGCCTTTGGCGGCCAGAGACAACATGGTGCGGACGAAATTGCGCCCGTCGCCGATGACCCACGATGTGCGGACGATGTAGTGGCGCGGCAGGGTGGCCACGATCTGATCGCCGGCCGCCTTCGTCTGTCCGTATACGCCGAGCGGCGTCACCGCGTCGTCCTCGCGGTAAGGCCGCCCGCTCGTGCCGTCGAACACATAATCACTGGAAACGTGCACAACGGTGATGCCATGAGCGGCAGCCACCCGCACGAGCGCCGCCACACCTGTGACGTTGGTAGCCCACGCCGCGACGCGCCCCTCTGCGGTCTCGGCCTTGTCCACAGCCGTGTAGGCCGCGGCATTGATGACCGTGTCATAGTCCCGCCAGCGGCGAGCGGCACCGAGATCACCGGAAGTGAGATCGAGGTCGGCTCGTCCGGCGAACTCGACGTGCGGCGCGTCAGCGTAGGCGTCGCGCAAAGCGTGGCCCAGTTGCCCGTCAGCGCCGAGGACCAAGGTCTTGCGCGGCGGAATAGGGATGATTTCGGCTAGGAGCGGTTGGGCCTGGTCCTTGGCCGACATTACCGCCTGCTCCAGCGGAATTGGCCAGTCGATAGCGACCGTTTCATCAGCAGGGTGCACCGATGTGTAGGTGGCGTCAGGCGAGTAGTGATCGTTGACGAGATAGGTGTAGACAGTGTCCGGTTCGAGCGTCTGATAGGCGTTAGCGACGCCGCGAGGCACGAAGACCGCGCGTGATGGATCGAGTTCGACGGTGAACACGGTGCCGAATGTTGGGCCCGCGCGCAGGTCGACCCACGCTCCGAAAACCCGTCCGGTCGCGACCGAGACGAACTTGTCCCAGGGTTCGGCGTGGATACCGCGCGTCGTGCCGAGTGCGTCGCTGAACGCGATGTTCTGTTGCACTGGACCGAAATCCGGCATCCCGGCGGCCACCATCTTCGAGCGTTGCCAGTTCTCTTTGAACCAACCGCGGTTGTCGCCGTGGACGGGCAGCTCCCAAACCGTCAGCCCCGGAATAGGCGTATCCGTGGCGCCCAAGGTCGTGCCGTACTTCGTCATTATCTGGCTTCTCCGTTATTGCCCGAGCCGGGCGTAGAACGCTTCTGTGGCCCCTTTGGCGGGCGCCCACCAATCTTCTTGGTCGCGATACCACTCAATGGTCGCGGCCAGGCCTTCTTCGAAGTCGAAATACCTTGGCATCCAACCAAGCTCGTTGCGCAGTTTGGTCGAGTCGATCGCGTACCGCATATCGTGACCGGTGCGGTCCGCGACATTGTCGTATGCATCAGCGTCCTGACCCATCATGGTCAGAATCAATTCGACGACCCTCTTGTTGTCCTGTTCACCGTTGGCGCCGATGAGGTATGTCTCTCCGATCCGGCCTTCATCCAAGATCTGAAGCACAGCGGAGGAATGGTCATCGGCGTGGATCCAGTCGCGCACATGTCGTCCATCGCCATACAGCTTGGGGCGGATGCCCCACAGAATGTTGGTGATCTGTCGAGGGATGAACTTCTCGACGTGTTGGTACGGACCATAGTTGTTGGAGCAGTTCGAAATCGTCGCTGCAACGCCATAGGATCGGACCCACGCCCGCACCAGCATGTCGCTGCCGGCCTTCGTCGAGGAGTACGGCGATGACGGATTGTAGGGACTGGACTCGGTGAACCTCGCCGGATCGTCGAGCGCCAAGTCACCGTATACCTCGTCAGTGGAGACATGGTGAAGTCGCTTGTCGTGTTTCCGCACCGCCTCGAGAAGGGTGAACGTACCTATCACGTTGGTGTGCACGAATGGCTGCGGAAAGTCAAGTGAATTGTCGTTGTGCGATTCCGCCGCATAGTGCACGACCGCATCGACAGACCTCACCAGTTCGTCGACAAGGTCGGCGTCGGCGACATCACCGTGGACGAATTGCATTCGCCGCTCGGGCAAGTCGGACAACGATGCACGGTTGCCGGCGTAAGTGAGTTTGTCGAGCACTGTGACGTGATGGTCGGTGTGGTCCACCAAGTAATGCACGAAATTGGATCCGATGAAGCCGGCACCTCCGGTGACGAGAATCCGAGCCACTAGTGACCCCTTTCGAGCAGATCCAGCAGGTACTTCCCGTAGCCGGACTTGACCAGTGGCGTGGCGCGGTCATACAGCTCGTCGTCGGTGAGAAAGCCCTGTTGCCAGGCGATTTCCTCAGGCACCCCGATCTTCAATCCGGTACGCCGTTCCATCGTGCGCACGAAGTCGGCGGCGTCTGTCATCTGGTCGAAAGTCCCGGTGTCCAGCCATGCGGTGCCACGGGGCAGCACCTGTACCCGCAATCGGCCCTGCTCCAGGTACGCGCGGTTCACGTCAGTGATCTCGTACTCTCCACGCGAACTCGGGGTGAGGTCCCGCGCGATCGCCACTACGTCGTTGTCGTAGAAGTACAGCCCCGGCACCGCGAAACTGCTCTTCGGCTGTTTGGGCTTCTCCTCCAGAGACACCACTGATCCGCTGGCATCGAATTCCACCACGCCATACGCGGAGGGTTCGGCTACCCAGTAGGCGAAGATCGCGCCTCCGTCGACGTCATCAAAGCGCCTGAGCTGGTTACCCAAGCCCGGCCCGTACAAGAGATTGTCACCCAGCACGAGTGCGACCTTGTCGGTCCCGATGAATCCAGCGCCGATGGTGAATGCCTGGGCCAGCCCGTCCGGCGACGGTTGTTGGGCGAACGTGATCGATACTCCGAACCGCGATCCGTCACCCAGCAGCCGCTCGAAACTGTCCGCGTCGTGCGGCGTCGTGATCACCAAGATGTCCCGGATACCCGCCAACATCAGCGTGGATAACGGGTAGTACACCATCGGCTTGTCATACACCGGGATCAGCTGCTTGGAGGTTCCAAGCGTGATCGGATGGAGGCGCGTACCGGAGCCCCCCGCAAGAATGATTCCCCTCATGGCGTTATCGTGCTCAATTCAGTCCTTTTCATCGCTCGACGATGCGAACACCCTGTCGTGGAGAGGGTCTCGATTTCGCTTCGGGTTCGCGTGTTGCTTGGTATCACTTGGCCGCGGAACTTCCAGCTGAACTGCTGGCCGGGAAGTAGATAGTCGCCGCCGATCTCCGCACTAGGGACATTGAACCCGAAGTGATACCTGTGCCCCCGTACCGGTGAATGCGGAACGTACGCCTCCGAAGAGCAAAGCGGCGCATGGCAAATACCAAAATGCCTGATGACGCGTCCATATCACAGTATCTTGCGGAGCGTCAACAGCGGGCCCGGCTAATCGGACGCCTTCTTCGCGGCGGTGCCCGTCGATCCGGTCGCGTTGCCGGTCGTGCCGGTGGTGCCCGTCGATCCGGTCGCGCTGCCCGTCGTGCCGGTGGTGCCCGTCGATCCGGTCGCGGTGCCCGTCGTGCCCGTCGTTCCGGTTGCGGTGCCCGTGGTTCCGGTTGCGGTGCCCGTCGTGCCCGTGGTTCCGGTTGCGGTGCCCGTCGTGCCCGTGGTTCCGGTTGCGGTGCCCGTCGTGCCCGTGGTTCCGGTTGCGGTGCCCGTGGTTCCGGTTGCGGTGCCCGTCGTGCCCGTGGTGCCCGTGGTTCCGGTTGCGGTGCCCGTGGTGCCGGTCGATCCGGTTGCGGTGCCCGTGGTGCCGGTCGTGCCCGTGGATCCGGTTGCGGTGCCCGTCGTGCCCGTGGATCCGGTCGCGGTGCCAGCCGACCCAACGTCCTCGTTCTTGACTGCGAAGTCCGTCGACCCGTCGATCACTTCGATTTCGGCAGGCGCCTCGGCGGGTTGCAGCTCGCCTGTGGGGACGGGTGCGACGTTGCGCGCCGCCGCCGCGTTCTCGACCCGACCGTTTACGTCAGCCAGTGCGGTGCCCTGCGCCCCCTGCTCGCTGGACTCGTTCACCTCCATCGCGAAGAGCGACATCGCGGGCTCGGGCGCCGGTGGCGCCGGTGCTAACCCCGGGAAGAGCGATCCAATGTAATCGACCACGGTCTTGAGCAGGGCGGGCGGCCACAGCGTTTGGCCCAGAACGTTCACGGCGGCGGTGAGGAAACCTTGCGCAATGGCGGGGCTGTTGCTCAACAGGTTGAGGGCGACGGTGGCAAAGAGGCCTGCGACAGTGTCCTGCGTCCCCGTGCCCCCCGGCGAGACGCCCAGGGCTAAATTGAGACCGCCGATCACCTTGGTCGCGCCCGGACCGAGTTGCGCGGCGATGTCGAACCCGCCGATGACGCTCGGTGGACCCGGCCGAGGCGCCGATCGCGATGTTGGGGCCGCCCATCACCGCCGTAGTGCCCGGCCCGAATTGCGCGAGCGTCGAGAAAAGGGAGAACATGGCCGCTGTTGTCGCATGGTCGCCGAGCGACAGCGCCCCGGTGAAGGCGCTGATGGAATTCGTGGCACTCGCGCCGGTGCCGATCGCCACGGCACCGCCCAACAACCCCCATCCAGCATTCGCTGTGGCGCCTTCGCCGATCCCGATCGCAATGGAGGTTATGTTGCTCGTGCAACCGTTGCCGTTACCGATCCCGAAGGCTGAAAAGCACGTCGCGTTGGCGGTCGGGGCTCCATTGAATGCTCCGGTCGCAGTCGCGCCGGAGAGCAACGCGGCGAGCACCACGCCGCCAGCCTTGGCTCGCACCCTGTCCGTACCGTTGACGGCTCGACGGTGTTGACCCATCGACATCTCCTATTGCTATTTGTACGCCAGCGGTTTCGGACCATACCGCCCGCGCCGTACGGGGTGAGTGCTTTCCGACAGAATATTAACGCTTCGGAAAATATCGACGTGCGCTGGTGCAGGTGCACATGTTGCCTCCAGTTGCGCGAGCAACCTGCGGGAACGCATGAAGCGGCTGGGAGGCGCGCTCGCACGGCAGCTTCGCCGCGTCGGCGCGTGGCACTCCCGGCGGCCTCGACTGCTGACGAGATACAGCCATTAGACGGGGATTCTCGGAAGCTCGACGGTGACCGCGTCGTCGCTTTGCTCCGGCGGCGGCAGCAGGGCCCGTACCAGCGGACGCGGTCCTTCGGACCGAAGCATATGACTGGCGGGGCGCGGACGCACTATAAGTGGCCACCAGAACCAACGTCCGAGCAGCGCGGCGATAGACGGTGTCAGAAACGCGCGCACAACCAAGGTATCGAAGATCAGGCCTAGGCCGATGGTGGTACCGACCTGTCCGATTATCTTCAGATCGCTGAACGCCATCGCGGCCATCGTGAACGCGAACACCAGCCCGGCGTTCGTCACGACCTTGCCGGTGCTGCCCATGGCGCGGATGATGCCGGTGTTGATACCGGCGGGTAGCTCCTCTTTCATCCGGGAGACCAGCAGCAGATTGTAGTCAGACCCCACGCCCAAAAGGACGATGACGGCCATCGGAAGCACCATCCAGTGCAGATTGATGCCGAGAACATATTGCCAAATCAGCACCGAAAGCCCGAACGACGCGCCCAACGAAAGTGCAACGGTACCCACGATGACCAGAGCGGCAATGATACTCCGCGTCATCATCAACATGATGATGAATATGAGACAAAGCGCGCTAATAGCCGCGATGTATAGATCGTATTTTGAGCCGTCGCGAAGGTCCTGGAATGTCGATGAGGCGCCGGCTATGTGGATACTTGCGCCCTGCAAGGGTGTCGTCTTGAGTGCCTCCTCAGCGGCCGCCCTTATCTGATCGATACTCGCTATTCCCTCAGGCGAGCCGGGGTCGCCCTTATGGGAAATGATGAATCGAGCCGCTTTCCCGTCCGGCGAAAGGAAGGAACTCATCGCGCGCTGGAAGTCTGGGTTCTGGAAAACTTCCGGAGGCAGATAGAAGGAATCGTCGTTATGAGCCGCGTCGAAGGCTTGCCCCATCGCGGTCGCGTTCTCATTCGAATCGTCCATCACGTCGAACATCCCGGACATGGTGCTGTGCATCGTCAGCATCATGTCCCGCATGGTCTCCATGATCTTGATCTGTCGAGGCAACGACTCAAGTAACTGCGGGAGCAGGACGTCCATCTTGTCCAGATGCTTCATGAGGTCCTGCATTTTGTCGGTCAGCGAGTCGACGTCGTCGAGTGCATCGAAGATACTTCTCACCGCCCAGCAGACCGGGATGTCGAAGCAATGCGGCTCCCAGTAGAGATAATTACGGAGCGGTCTGAAGAAATCGTCGAAATCCGAAAGGTGATCGCGCAACTCAGCCACCGTTACCGACATGTCTTTTGTTACGCGTGATCGTGTCGTGAGTAATGTCGGTAGTCTGACGCTGTATTTCGTACATAGTCTTCGTCAGAGCGATCTGTTTGCCCATCAGATCGGCCTGCTTCAGCATGTCATTTATCGCGGTCTTTCATATGATTCATCATCTGGACTTGACCGGCGTTTTGCATACTGATGAGGAATGGTATCGAAGTCCGTTCGATCGGTGTTCCCTCAGGCCGGGTTATGCCCTGCACCCGGGAAACTCCTGGGACTTGGAAGATACCTTTGGCTAGCTTGTGCAGCACGAGAAAATCTTCCGGATTGCGCATATCATGATCTGATTCGATCATCAGAATGTCGGGCATCATTCGCGCTTGGGAGAAATGACGATCAGCGGCGGCATACCCCAGATTGGCTGGAACGTCTCCAGGTATGTACCGACGGTCGTCGTAGCTCGTTTTGTAGCCCGGCAGTGCGATTAGACCGACCAATGTGACTGCCAATGTCGCGACGAGAATGGGGCCGGGCCAGCGAACAATCGCCGTGCCGATCCGGCGCCATCGACGGGCCCCGATCGTGCGCTTGGGGTCGAATAGCCCGAACCTACTTCCGGCGGTCAGAACTGCCGGAACCAGCGTGAGCGCGACTGCGACCGCGACGACCATGCCCACGGCGCACGGCACGCCGATTGTCTGGAAGATGGACATCCGGGTGAAGCTCAGACACAGCAATGCGCCCGCGATCGTCAAACCGGAACCCAGCACGACGGGAGCCACCCCGCGGTAGGTGAGGTAGTAGGCAGTTTCCCGGTCCTCGCCAGCCTGACGCGCTTCTTGATATCGACCGAAGAAAAATATTCCGTAATCGGTCCCGGCAGCCATCGCGAGGGCTATCAGCATATTGATGGAAAAAGTCGAGAGCAGAACTAGATGGTGATGGCCGATAAACGCAACAATTCCGCGAGCTGCAAATACTTCGATCCCCACCGTGACCAACAGCAGAATCACTGTGGCGAACGAACGGTAGACGATAAGCAGTACCGCGAAGATGATCACGGCACCTATCAGGGTCAACTTCAGAATGGATGTTTCTCCACTGTGCTGCATATCCCCGATGAGCGATGCCGGGCCGGTGACATAGACCTCGACACCGGGAGGCGGCGGCGTCCGATTGACAATATCCCGAACCGCCGCGACGGATTCGTGCGACAAGGTCGTACCCTGGTCGCCGACCAGATTCAATTGCACATAGACGGCCCGGCCATCGGGGCTTTGCGCGCCCGCCGCCGTGAGCCGATCCCCCCACAAATCCTGCACATGCTGAATGTGCTGCGGGTCGTTCCTGAACTCACGAATCAATCCGTCGTAGTACGGACGAGCATCGTCGCCGAGCGGTTGCCGCCCCTCCAGCACGATCATTGCCATACTGTCCGAATCGGATTCTTTGAAGACCTTGCCCATGCGAGCCATCGCCTCAACCGCCGGCGCGTCTCTTGGGCTCATCGGCACGGACTGCTCTCGGCCGACCTGCTCCAGCGATGGGACTGCAAAAGTCACGATCAGGGTCAGCGCCACCCACGCCAGGATGACGAGCAGCGAGAGCTTGCGGATCACCCGTGCCATGAAGGGGATTCGACGGACGCCCGGCGCTCATGAGGCCGTCACCAGGCAGCGGCAGCCGACGTTGTCGTTATCGCCCTGTGCCATGATGCGTCTCCACCGTTGCTGGCACGGGCCGTGAAGTCCGCCCCTTCCTGCGGCGGGCTTTGCAATAAGGCGCGTACCAGCGGGCGGGGTCCGCTGGCCCTGAGTAACGAACTTGCAGGGCGCTGGCGCACTCGTTGCGGCCACCAGAACCACCGTCCCAGCAGTGCGGCGATCGACGGCGTCATGAACGCGCGCACGACCAACGTGTCGAACAGCAGACCCAAACCGATCGTCGTGCCGATTTGACCGATGCTGAGCAGGTCGCTGATCGCCATGGACCCCATCGTGGCGGCGAATATCAGCCCTGCGGTCGTCACTACCTTGCCAGTGCCACCCATCGCGCGAATGATCGCGGTGTTGATGCCGGCACTCAATTCCTCTTTTATCCGCGCTACGAGCAGCAAATTGTAATCAGATCCGACCGCCAACAGGACAATCACCGCCATCACGAGCACTGCCCAGTGAATCGGTATGCCGAGGATGTACTGCCAGACGAACACAGACACTCCGAATGCTGCGCCCAGCGATACCAAAACCGTACCGACGATAACCAGCGCGGCAACGAAACTTCTCGTCATGATCAGCATGACGATGAAAATAAGGCAGATGGCGGCGACAACCGCGATCATCAGATCGAATCGCGACCCCACGACGATGTCTTTCGTCATTGCCGCGGTGCCGGTGAGGTAAATCTTCGAGCCTTCCAGAGGAGTTCCCTTGAGCGCCTCCTCAGCCGCATTTTTGATCGCATCTACCCGACCGATACCCTCCGACGAGGCGGGATCGCCCTTTTGCGTAACGAGCATACGGACGGCCTTGCCGTCCGGCGATATGAATATGTCGATAACGCGTTTGAAGTCCGCGTTATTGAAAAGGTCCGCAGGAATATAAAATGAATCGTCGTTCTGAGCGGCGTCGAACGTCTTGCCCATGGCAGTCGGATTGACGTTACTTTCGTCCATCTGGCCGAAGACCCCGGACATCGTGCTGTGCATAGTGAGCATCATGGTCCGCATGCTCTGCATGATCGCGATCATTTGCGGGAATTGGGCGACCATTTGCGGCATGAGTACGTCGATCTTATCGAGGTTTACTACCAGAACGGCCCAGTTTATCGGTGACCACATCAACACCGTCGATCGTGTCGAATACGCTTCTTATCGACCAGCAAAGGGGAATGTCGTAGCAGTGCGGCTCCCAGTAGAGATAATTGCGGATCGGTCTCAAGAAGTCGTCGAAATTCGCAATGCTATCCCGCAACTCTTCCGTGATTTCCTGCACTTCATGCGTTTGGACCGCCATGTCATGCATCGTTGCGACCATCTGTTTCATCAGGTCATACATATTCTGCATGATTTTGACCATTTCGTCGATCATATTGGCCTGCTCGAGCATTTGGTCCATTTGCGTCTTCTGGAAAGCCATATATTGTTGCTGACCCGCTGTTGCGCGCTGAGCATGTAAGGGATCGTCGTGTGTGCGAGCTGGGTTCCCTCGGGCCGAGTTACGGCCTGCACCTTGGAAACGCCCGGAACAGCGAGGACGGCTTTGGCCAGTTTATTCAGATACCAGGAAAGTCGGTCGGATTGCGCAGATCGCGATCGGTCTCGACCATCAACATCTCGGGGGCCATCATTACCGATTGAGGAAAATGTCGTGCTGCAGCCGCCATTCCCTGATTGGCTGGAATATCTTTCGGGAGATACTGCTGATCGTTGTAGCTGGGTTTGAAACTCGGCAGCACCAATAATCCGACAAGCGTGATTGCCACCGTCGCGGTGAGAACGGGCGCGGGCCACCGCACGATCGCCGTGCCTATCCGCCGCCACCCGCGGACCTTGAGGTTGCGCTTGGGATCGAGTAGACCGAATCGGCTTCCGAGAGCAATGATCGCCGGAAAGAGCGTGAGCGCGACTGCAATCGCGACCAGTATGCCCACAGCGCAAGGCAGTGCCAAGGCACTGAAGAACCGTAAGCGAGCGAAGCTCAGACAATAAAGGGCTCCGGCGATCGTCAAACCGGAGGCCAACACCACCTTGGCGACCCCGCGATAGGTGGTGTAGTAGGCCGTTTCCCTATCCTCGCCGGCCTGACGTGCCTCTTGGTACCGACCGAAGAAAAATATCCCGTAGTCCGTTCCAGCCGCGATGCACAGCGCTACCAGCAGATTTATGCCGAAAGTTGTCAGACCAACAAATTCGTGAAGGCCAAGGAATGCGACAATTCCTCGCGCGGCCTGCAATTGTATCCCGACCACCAGCAACAAAAGAAAAACGGTAACGACCGAACGGTAGACGAGAAGCAGCATGACAAGAATCACCGCGATGCTTACCGCCGTGATCAGGATTACCGTCCTATTGCCGCTTTGGCCTATGTCCGCGGCGACCGCCGAAGGGCCGGTGACGTACGCCGCGACCCCCGGCGGCGCTGGTGTACGTTCGACGATATTTCGAATGGCTGCCACCGATTCGTTGACCGAGGCCAGGCCCGGGTTGCCAACGAGATTCACTTGGACATATGCGGCTTTACCGTCGCTGCTTTGCGCAGCTCCCCTCGTGAGTTCGTCACCCCAGAAATCTTGAATGTGCTGCACATGCTTCTGATCGTCACGCAACTCACGAATCAAATGATCGTAGTATCGGTGAGCATCCTCGCCGAGGGGTTGCTGACCCTCCAGGACAATCATCACCGCGCCACCGGAATCAGGTGTCTTGAAGGCCTCACCCATGCGCTCTGCGGCTTGGAAGGACGGCGCATCTGTGGGATTCAGTGATCACTGAATGGCTTTGTTCGACCTGCTCAAGCGTCGGGACGAAGATGGTCAAGACAGCTATGATCGCCAACCACGCCAAAATGATGAGCACCGAGAAACGACGGATCGTCCGCGCCACCGATGGCCGACTGTTGTGCAGCTGATGGTTGCTCATGCGGCCTTCAGCATGCAGCTGGTAAAGGTACTCACGGCATGCTGCTTGATGGTCTCGGATTTGACCACATTGTCCACCAATATGCGGCAGCCGAGGCTGTCGCTATCCCCCTGCGCCGCGATACTGCCAACACCCGCCGCCGCGGTGATCGGGAATTCCAACGACCACGGCACGGGTACTTCCTTAACATATTTCGGGTTGCCATCCTCGTCGAAATAGCTGATTTGGGCCACAGTCCCTGGCGGCCCGAAAACTTCGTACCTCAAGTGCTTGGGGTTGATGGGTTGGTCGTCGTCGGTTTTGGTGTCGCCATACGACAAAGTGTTCACAGTGCCGAAGATGCTGTGCAGGCGCGACACCGTAAATCCGCCAGCGATGAGCACGGCCACGACGACCAGCGGAATCCATAACCGCCGCAGAACCCTGAATATCGCGGAGAACGGAGTTCGACGACGCTGTCGAGACCCAGCTTGTACTCCGGGTGGAGGCGAAGGTTGACGTGTACGTCGCCGCAAGAAATGTCGGCGGCGAGGGCGTTGGCCGGCGTCGTGGCTGTCCTCCGCGGCGACATCGGATCGGGCCTGCTGCTCAACGTCGTGTGTGCTGCCGTCAACCACCGCACCCATTCCTTTCCCCTTCCGACGGTTTTACGGCCACCAGGGGCCATGCCAGCGAACGGCGGTTATCTCGTACGACCAACGTCTCGAAGACCGCGATCGATCTTGAGCACACCTAACCATGTCGGTGGTCTGCCATATTGACGCTTCCGTAACGACGGATGGTAACGCACCTCGCTGGGTGTGCATGCGGAGGTCCCCCGTCGCTTCTGAATCGTAGGCGGATGCGCGGCGACCGGATCAGTAAAGTTGCTGATCAGCCGGGTCATTCGAAGGGTGGGCGCGCCTACACCGGGGGGCGCCCGTCGTCACCGGCGTCGTTCCGGACGATTAGCCTCCGATTCGTTATTCGATCTCGCCAGTCAGGCCGAACTCGGCCAGCGTGCGCACAACGAGCTCCCGCAAAGCGGTCTTCGTGGTCACGGCGCCTGGGTGGTAGGCCTGGATGCTCATGGAAATCTTGCCGACCGTCGGCAGTCGGCCAAACAGCACCTGCAACTGGCCGCCCGATCGCTCAAGCCGACTGTCGAGTGATGTGCTGGTTCGTTCCTCGCGCCCATGCGGCCTGGCTCTGGGTGCCGTCCGGACAGGTCACCGCCGAGCCGACGTCGCCGAAATTGGAAATGATCGCCGGATGGTCAGGGTCGTTCAGTGCCCAATCGATCAGTTGTTTCCATGTCCGTCGTGGTGTGAAGGGGGCCAGCGGAAGAAGCGGCGATGACTCATCTGGGGTGTCCCGCAGAGTCTTCAGCGCCTCTTTGATTGCGCGTCGGGCGTCACCTAGATCCTTCGTCACATGCGTCGGGTCGATGCTCGCGCGGGCAAAAGACACCGCGACAGCACGCGTGTCGTCCTCGGTGGTGCGGTCGCTCACGATGACTTGCATCTTGACGTCGCCATCATCGCGATGCCGGCGCCCCAAGTGCTCTCCGAGTTTCGCGGCCAGCCCGGTCGCCAGCGTGTTACTCGCTCCGCCAAGAGCCTGCGCACGGGCATCCCAATCCTCCATGTCGATCAGGATCCAAATACCGGGCACGACGACGTGGCCGTCCCCTTCGCCTCGCAGGCCTGTCGGCCTCGGTGCTTTTCGGGCAACATCGTTCTGGCGGCGCCGGGCCTCTTTAGCCGCGGCGACAAGCGCCCGGGCGACCTCAGGCACGTCCCGGGCTGTCTGGCCGACATCCTGAACCAATGCGCGCAATCGAGTGCGTGATCGTGGCGGAGGGTAGCCATGATCTTGCGTGAAGCCCATCACCGCCTTGGCTACTTCGACGACGCTGCCGAGGCCGTCGAGCACGTAGTGGGATATCACCATGGTGATCGCGGTTGAGCCGTCCGTGAGAGGGAGCACGCCGATATGCCAGGCGGGCCCCTGTTCCGGGTCGACAGGCAGTTGTGCGCGTTCGTCGAACCAATCTCCGAGTTCACCGCGTGGACGGGCACTTTCAGCGATATCGACGGCCGCCGGCCGCAAGTCTGCGACCCATCGATACCGGGCGAACGGCAGAGGCGAGCGTTCGATGAGCCGTCCCCACAACGAGTGACTCATGCTTTGGTGAAATCGCCTCAGCCCATCGAGGTCGATGGCGTGGTCATAGAGCCACGCAACCTGCATGACTTCTTTCTGGCCGGTGGCGCGATGCCCCGCATAGAACGCTTGGTCCATCAACGCGAGCCGATTGTCCGGCCGCACATCACCGGTGGATGCGCGTGCAGAACGGTCCTTAATTGTCACTGATGAGCCTCCGATGGCACAGGGTTCGCGCGTGGCTCCCGCTACGGCGCCGGCGTTGCCGGGACGAACTATTTGACACGCGCGTCAGAATAACCGACTCGCTGTTCCGATCGGGCGGGGTAGGCAGCCCAGATTTCGGTGGAGATCGCCGGGCGAAACCACACTCGAAGCACTCGCAGGAACCCTATTCTGCGGCTGTGATCAGAAGTCGGCCGAGCGCCGAGAATCCCGGCGTTAGAACTTCCAGCTCGCAGAGTAGCGCAACAGGCCCCACAGTCGGCGGCGCGGAGCCGCCCGGTGGCTCTTTTTGTGTTGGGCAACGGCCGGTCCGGGACGTCGGCGCTGGCGCGGGTGCTCTCCCTGTGCGGTGGTGCGCTTCCGCCCGGTCTGCTGGGCGCCACCTCGGAAAATCCGCGCGGCTTTTTTGAACCGCGCGCAGTCATCCACCTCAACCAAGCAATCCTGCACCACCACGGTAGCTCCGGGTACGACATGGCACTGGACACGCACACGGACGGCGCGTTCGGCGTCGAACAGAACGCCGCCTGGATCGCCAAGATCAGGGACTACCTCGGCAAATTGCCGGCCGCTCCGCTCGTGGTCATCAAGGAGCCGAAGACGACGACGGTGTCCGGCATGTGGTTTGAGGCGGCACGTCAGGCCGGATTCGACGTCGCGGCCGTGATCGCGGTGCGCCATCCGGAGGAGATCATCGGATCGCTTGCAAAGCGTGCTGACCAGCAGAATTACGTCGAAGCCTCGCCGGAGCTCACCTGTGCCTGGTGGCTGAAATACAGTCTGCTGGCCGAAAGGGACACCCGTGGCGTGCCACGGGTGTTCGTCGAATACAGCAACCTTCTCGCGGACTGGCGCAGGGAAGTGAAACGGATTTCCACGGCGCTCGCGATCGATCTCGACGTCAAGGACGAGGGGGAAGTCGATGAGTTTCTCACTCCGGATCTCCGGCACCATCAAACCCGCGGCCCGGTAACAGAACCCTTCGGCACCGACTGGATTTGCTACGGTCTACGAAACGCTGGCGGCGGCCGCGCGGGACGAGTCTTGGGATGAGTCTGAGCTGGATCGCGTTTTCGAGGCTTATGGGGCGAGTGAACGCGGGTTCCGGCAGGCGTTCGAAGATTCCCGTCGCTACCGCAACCTCGACCGGCTATTGCCGCCGTTCGTTGTGAAGCTGGGCCTCGAGACCCTGGCGCTGGCTCACCGGCGCAGGGGGACGTGGGCGTAGTCGGGCCGGGCCGAGTCGCCCTTTGTAGCCAATCGCTCAGGTGGATGGGTCGGTCTGGGTTACGCTGCCGGGCGGCTGAGCCAGGGAGTTCGAGGCCAGCGCTTCATTTTGAAGAGCGCACACGGGGACTGAAGGGCCGGGACCATTCGATGAAATTTGTGCTTGCTTTCTACGGAACTCGTGGGGACGTCGAGCCCGGCATCGCTGTCGGCCGCGAGTTGATGCACCGCGGTCACGATGTGCACATGGCCGTCCCGCCCGACCTGATCGGCTCGGTCGAGTCGGTTGGCCTTACGGCGGTTGCGTACGGACCCGATACGCAGGCGTGGCTGGAGGATACGCGCGACTTCTGGGGCTATTTGTTCCGCAACTTCTGGAGGGTCCGGGATGTGCAGAGGTATCTCCGTGAATCCCGGGAGCCCGGTATTCGGGCTTGGGAGGAGATGAGCAGGACACTCACATCGGTCGCGGGTGGGGCAGATCTGCTGGTCACTGGCGTCAGTTACGAGGAGCTCGCTTTCGACGTCTCGGAATACTGCGATATTGCGTTTGCCACGGTGCTGTGGTTCCCGATGCGGGTCAACGGCCGGCTCGTGCCGAATCTGCCTGCGCCGCTGATCCGCTCGGCGATGAAGGTGTACGAGTGGCTGATCTGGCGTGGGGTGAAGAAGGTGGTTGGCGCGCAGCGGCGTGAACTGGGCCTACCTCCAGCGACGGGCCCCGTGCCGGGTCGGATCGCCGAACGTGAATTGTTGGAAATCCAGGCCTATGACGAGGTGTGCTTCCCAGGGCTCGCGACCGAGTGGGCGGAATGGGATGGCCAACGGCCCTTTGTCGGCACGCTGACGCTGGAGTTGGCCACGGAAGCTGATGAGGATGTCATGTCCTGGATTGCAGCGGGGACGCCGCCGATTTGTTTCGGGTTCGGCAGCATCCCGGTGGAGTCGCCCGCCGACATGATCACCATGATTGCGGGGGCCTGCGCCCAGGTGGGCGAGCGGGCGTTGGTGTGTGCCGGGTGGACCGACTTCAGTGACGTCCCGCAGTTCGACCACGTCAAGGTGGTGGGTGCGGTGAATTACGCGACGGTCTTTCCGTCCTGCCGGGCGGTCGTGCACCATGGCGGCGCGGGCACCACAGCGGCTGGCCTGCGCGCCGGAGTTCCTACGTTGATCCTCTGGATGGCAGATGTCCAGGTGATTTGGGGAGCTGCTGTCAAAAGGCTGAAGGTGGGCACCTCGCGGCGCTTTTCGGCCGTTACTGAAAAGACGCTGGTTGCCGATTTGCGCACCGATTCTCGCACCGCAATACGTCGCCCGCGCCCGTCAGATCGCGACTCGGATGACCAAACCCGCCGAAAGCGTCACGACCGCTGCCGACCTCATGGAAGATGTCGCCTCTCGCAAGCGTGTCGGCTGAGCAGGGGCAAGTCGTGGTCGTGGGTGTGAACCGGACTCGCGCGCTCGAGTTCGAACCGAGCACTCCGGCGATCCAATCCTGGAAAACGTCGAAAATTGACGCCGATGTAAGTTTAGACTCAGCGCCGAAATGCTGGCATGCGAGATAGGGCCCTTTTGACCATCACCGACTACGACGTCCGCGCTCTGTACCTTGACCTGCTCCGACGCAACCTGACCAGATTCGGGATGCACGAGCGGATGCCCTCGGATTGGCCGTTGCGGCGACGTCTCCTTCTCAAGACTGTCAATGCTGTCGCGCCCAAGCTCAGAGGTGCGGGCGTGCGTGATCAACACATGCGCGAAGCGGGCCTGGATTGGCCTGCTGAGGCCGAGACGATGATCGGCATGAAGAGGCTCACGAGTCTGCAGCACTGCGTGGAGACGGTACTGGCCGACGATATCCCTGGCGATCTCGTCGAAACCGGAGTGTGGCGCGGCGGCGCGTGCATTTTGATGCGGGCGGTCTTGGCGGCCTATGGGGATCCGACGCGCAGCGTGTGGCTGTGTGACTCCTTCCAGGGCGTCCCGCGCTCTGACACCGCGAATTACAAGGCGGATAAAGGGATTAGGGCAGAGTTGGTTGCCGGCATCTTGGGGGTGTCGGAAGCGGACGTCAGGGCGAATTTCGAGCGCTATGGGCTGCTGGATGACCAAGTCCGTTTCCTCCCAGGCTGGTTCAAAGACACGCTGCACGACGCCCCGATCGAACGCATCTCGGTGTTGAGGCTCGATGGCGACCTTTATGAATCCACGATTCAAGCCCTGGACGCGCTGTATCCGCGACTGTCACCCGGGGGTTTCTGCATCGTTGATGACTACCTCGCAGTGAAGGCGTGCGAGCAGGCTGTCACTGACTACCGCGCGAAACATGGGATATCCGCGGAGATCGTCGACATCGACGGAACGGGCGTGCTGTGGCGCAAATAGTGAAGCCTTGGCGATCTTCGCCGACGCTTCACGCATATGCATGACGGCCGTAGCCCGGTACGGATCGGCATTCTGGGGGCGGCCCGCATTGCGCCGAAGCGCTTTCCGTCGCGCCCCACCTACGCATATCAGCTCGGCGCTTTCGCGGCGGTGTTGCGCGGCGAACCGGTGAAGACGACGCCGAAGGATGCGGTTGACAATATGACCGTCATCGATGCGATCTATCGTGCGGCCGGCATTCCGGTTCGCGAGCCGGTCTAAACGCTAATCTGTTGGCGCGGTTTGACTTCCGGCAAACAACCGCCAGCCGGAGGTCGGCAGTCCGATCTTGTGTGGCAAGGCCGTGCGGGAGAGCCAGCCTTCGACGGTGCGGGAGAAGAGTTCCGGATTGTGCATGGGCCACTCATGGCCCATGCCGATTGCAACTCTGTCGACTCCGTTGGGCATTGACTGCGCGAGCGCTGCAGCACAGCGGCGTATGAACCGCAACTCCTCGCTGCCGGTCACGAACATTGTTGGCGCCTCCGATTTGTCGAGTCCCTCGGGAAGAGTGAACCCCGCGGACGCCACCGCGATGTGGGCGAGCTGCGCGCCCGCATTGAGGCGTACGTCCTCGCGGTAACCACAGATCTTGGCCGCGTGGCGTGCATCCCAGGGGCGGTTGATTACTACCCACCGGAACCATGGGTTCCGGGCGACCAGCCACGTCAGGCGCCGCACGAGCTGTACACCCGGCATCGTGTTGACGAAGGTTCCGCACAGCACCGCCCGATCGACGATTTGCGGCTCGGTTGCCAGCAGTTGTACGCCCACCTGGGCCCCGAGCGAATAGCCAACCAGGTGTGCCCGACCGGTCTCGACTCGGGCGCGGATGAGCTCTGCCACCGCAACGGCGGCTCGGCCCATCTCGAATGGTCCCTGCTCAAAACTCTTGCCGTGCTGGGGCAGATCCGGGACCAGACAGCGGTATTGCTGCATTCGTTCGAGCACAGGCTCCCAGGTCCAGCCGCTCATAAGCCCGCCGTGAAGGAAGACGACGGCGGGCGCGTCGACCGGACCGGATTCCCGCACGAACAAATCCACGTCGGCGATGCTATCTGCGCTCGTGACGAATACGCCGATAGGCGCAGGCGCTAGATCGGGTCAGGCGGCGAAATGTGGCGCGTTGATGTGCTCGGCGACCCGTAAGGCATTCGCTGCGACGTCAGGCTCGGGTTGAGGCCGGTGCTGGACGGGAAAACGAGGCGTCCACCCCGCAAGGTTGTCCACTTCGTGTGTCCGATTCTGCGGGTCGAGCACGGCTGGTAGCGGGATCGGCACCGAAGCGGCACGTAGCGCCAGACGTGGCACGGCCCAGAGCTTATGCGACAACCTTGCTCGTTATCGTGCTGCGCGATCTTTGGTTGGCGTACTCTTCATGACGGCCAGCCGAGTGCCCGGACACGGCGAGTTGAAGAAACTCGACTCGGATATCGGACGTAAAACGAAGCCTGCAATGCGGGGAGTGGCTGAGATCTAGTTGATCATTCGAGGAGCGCTTGCCCGATGACGGACGTTCTGCCAGTAACTGATACGGCGCTGGTGACGTTGTGGTGCCGTGCGAGCGAAGCGCGCCGTGCCGACACGGTCGTCGATGAGCCGATGAGGATTCGTCTGGTCGATTGGCTGGACTACGACTGGCCGACGATTGCGACGCTGACCCTGCTCGAGTTCGAAAACTAGTGGCGGGCCAGGTGCGGATCGGCGTCCTGGGGGCAGCCCAAATTGCGCCTGCGGCGCTGATCAATCCGGCGAAGGACGACGTTGAGGTTGTGGTCGCCGCGGTGGCAGCGCGCGATGTCTCGCGTGCTGAGGCTTTTGCCGCCAAACACGGCATCACCCGCGTGCACGATAGTTACGAGGCGCTGATTGCCGATCCAGACGTCGACGCCGTGTACAACCCGCTGCCAAATGGGCTGCACGGCAGGTGGACTCGGGCTGCGCTTGCGGCGGGTAAGCACGTGTTGTGTGAGAAGCCGTTCACGGCCAATGCCGCCGAGGCCCGCGAGGTCGCTGACCTGGCGGCGAAGTCGGACCGGGTGGTAATGGAGGCGTTTCATTACCGCTATCACCCGTTTGCTTTGCGGGCCGAGGAGATCATTGCTTCCGGGGAGCTGGGCACCCTGCAGCGGGTGGACGTCGCTTTCTGCTTTCCGCTGCCCAAGTTCTCGGACATTCGCTACAACTACTCCCTCGCCGGCGGTGCGACGATGGACGCCGGATGCTATGCGGTCCACATGTTGCGGACGTTCGGCGGTTCGACGCCGGAAGTTGTTTCGGCACAAGCGAAGTTGCGCGATCCTCAGGTGGACCGGGCGATGACGGCCGAGTTGCGATTTCCGGGCGGGCACACCGGACGGCTCCGCTGTTCGATGTGGTCGACCGATCTGTTGCGGATAAGCGTCAGGGTGATTGGCGACGCTGGCGAGCTGCGTATGCTCAATCCGGTACTACCTCAGCTGTTTCATCGGTTCTCAGTGCGATCGGACGGCCGCAAGCGGGTGGAGCGATTCCCGCGCCGCGCTACCTACGCGTATCAGCTGGATGCGTTCGCCGCAGCGGTGCTGCGCGGGGAGCCAGTGCGCACGACGCCGAAGGATGCGGTCGAGAATATGACCGTCATCGATGCGATCTATCGCGCCGCGGGCCTTCCAGTCCGCGAGCCGAGTTGAGCGCGAATCCTTCGTCCGGCAGCGCACGAGCCAGCAACGGCGGATACCGACAGGGAGCCCGTCGAGTCCATTGGAGTAGCTGGTTTCTCGGCGGGAGTCGCTGACGGTAATGTCAATTACTGCCCATTTTGGGTACAACGTCTCCTAGTATCGCGTCAGTGGCGGCGTGCGATTGCTCCTTGTTGCAGTGGTCGGACCTGAACCTGGTGCCTGTTCATACGACTGCGTACCGCCGTCGGTCACCTACGAACCAATCGCAACAACCGGACTAGCCTTGCCGACTGGCGCGGCTTGACAGAGGAGAGAGACCCATGCCAGACAGCGGGAGCCCGGTACGCATCGGCATCTTGGGTGCTTCAAGCTTTGCGCCGACGACGATGATCAACCCGGCTCGGGGAAACCGCGATGTCGTGGTGGCCGCGGTGGGAGCGCGTGATCTGCCCAGTGCCGAAGAGTTTGCCGCCAAGTACGGCATCGCCAAGGCCCACGGCAGCTACGAGGCGCTGATCGACGATCCAGACCTGGATGCCATCTACGTCTTGGTGCCGACCAGCATGCACGGCAAGTGGACAAAGGCTGCGCTTGCCGCCGGCAAGCACGTGTTGGTTGAGAAGCCGTTCACGGCCAATGCCGCCGAGGCTCGCGAAATCGCCGACCTGGCCGCCAAGTCAGACCGCGTGGTGATGGAGGCGATCCAATTCCGCCATCATCCGTTGACTCGGCGGGTAGAGCAGATCATTGCGTCGGGGGAGCTGGGCACACTGCAGCGAGTGGATGTCACCTTGTGTGTGTTGCTGCCGACGTTCAAGGCCAACTGCTACAACTACGACTTTGCCGGTGGCGCGATGATGGATGCCGGAAGCTATGTGGCGAACATGGCCCGCACCTTCGGCGGTTCGACCCCGGAAGTTGTTTCGGCACAGGCGAAACTGCAGAAGCCCCAGGTGGACCGAGCCATGACGGCTGAGTTGCGGTACGCAAGCGGCCACACCGGTCGGCTGCAGTGCGCGCTGTGGTCGTCGAAGATGTTTCGAGCAACTGCCAAGGTGGTTGGCGACGATGGCGAATTGCGGGTCATCAGTCCGGCGGCACCCCACCTCTTCCCGCGGCTCTCGGTCCGGTCGGCTAATGGAAAGAGGTCCGAGCGCTTCTCGCGCCGCCCCACCTACTCCTTCCAGCTGGATGCGTTCGCCGGCGCGGTGCTGCGCGGAGAGCCGGTGCGGACGTCGCCGCAGGACGCGGTCGAGAACATGAGCGTCATCGACGCGGTCTATCGCGCCGCAGGCCTTCCGATCCGCGAGCCGAGCTGACCGGCCACCTCGGTTGATCGGGTCGGGTGGCGATTCGTGCCGGTGGAACGTGCGATGAATCTCTCGAAGCAGGTAGCCAAAGGCTTACTCGGCCGTCGAAAAACACGCAATACTGGCCGACGTTCCTGACCTTGCGCACGCGCATGAGCCTGAAAGGCTAGATCTGCGTGGGTTGGCCAACGACCCTTTGTCGGCGCGCTGACGCTGGAGTCACCGACGGATTCCGATGAGGAGGTCGCATCGTGGATCGCCGGGGGAACACCGCCGATCTTCTTCGGGTTCGGCATCCTACCGGTCGCTTCCAAGGTGCAGTAACCATCTCGGCATTCATCTCGCCGATCTCGAGACCCCAAGCGCGGTAACGCCATTCCAGCTCGTAGCGGCTCTGGAATTCGAAGAATGCGCGCATTTCGCCATTGGTGACCAGGTACTCATCGAAGACGAGGATCGATCCCTCGATGAAGTGGTCCTTGCAGGTTTCCAGTCCGTGCAGGCAACTCTCGTAGGTATCCAAATCCATGTGGAAAAGCCTGATCGGGGCCGCTGGTCGTTCAGCCAAGAATGGGGCTAACGTCTCGTAGGTGCTCCCCTTGACGTACTGCACCTTGCGGCCGAGCGCGGCAGGCACGCCATCGTGCAAGCTCACACCGGTGTCCTGGATAAAGCGTCGTGCGAGCGGATCCGACAGTGAAAAAGTCCCCTGTTTGATGAGAAATTGATCTTCGATTTGCCAATCTTCAACCAGTCCCTCGAAGGTGTCGAAGCCGTAGACCATGCGGTTCGATGCGTCAGATGTCAGTCTTGTCGACCACCCGATCCATACACCGAGATCAAGGAGTAGATCGTCAGAATCCTCGGACGATGGTTTCGGCAGCCGCGATGCTTCCCACAACAAGGGATGGCCCGGAATCCTGCAGCGGCGCAGTTCCGGAAGTGACCGTGTGATAAACGCTTGGTATTCGTCGTCGTAGACCCTGATGTCCCGCGCATATAAGTTGGGAATGTAGCGGCCGCGATCACGATAAACCAAGCGTGCACATAATAACGCGAGCAACAGTATGCCAAGCGCGATGAGGAGGACGGGCGCGAAATAGCATGCGGTAGCGATACCGAGTGCAATGACAACGAGGACGGCTCTCCATAGGCGATGAATATTCGTCCGATCCACTGTCTGGTTCGTCCGATCCACTGTCCCGCTTTCGACTACGCCCAACGTTTCACCTCCAAGTTTCCGGACAGACTAGGGCCTACTAGATGGGTCAGGTGGCGAAGTGGGCCTGGCTTCATGTGCTCGGCCACCCGCAGGGCGTTGGCCGCGACGGTCAAACTCGGGTTCAACCCGGCGCTGGACGGGAAGAACGAGGTGTCCACGACGTAGAGGTTGTCCACTTCGTGCGCGCGGTTTTGCGGATCCAGCACGCTGGTTGTGGGATCGGTACCGAAGCGGCACGTACCGCAGACGTGGCCCACGTTCGAGTTGTCTTTGCCGCTCCCCAGAGCGCGTTTGCGAAATGGCTCCAGCACGTCTTTGAACAGCCGCAAAAATGCCGCATGGCGTTCGATCTCGCTGGCGTGCAACCGGTACTGAATTCGCATCCGCTGGCGGCCGTCGGCGCCGGGCCGATCACTCAGCAGGACGCGGTTGTCCAGATAGGGAAGGTCCTCCATCATCGCCGCCAGGATCAGTCCGCCGGTGAAGAACCTCTCGTAAATCCGGCGCACCGCCGGGCTCATCAGGCGTAGCGCCTTCCCTTGCGGGCCGGGGCGGTTGGTCAGCCACTCCATGGGCGGTATCGCGCCGAACGACTGCACGGTCCCGTATTTCTGGCCCTCGATAGAAATAGAAATCGTTGAGCCCGATCTCCTTGTTGGCGGCCGTGATCTTGGAGTCGGGTTGCGGCCAGATCTCGATCGGGTCGAGCAGGTGACGCATCAGGTTGCGGCCCACCATGTCTGAGCCGTTGGCCAGTCCGCGTGGCCAATCGCCCGATCGGGAATTGAGCAGCAGCACCGGGGTGGCCAGCGCACCGGCGGCCAGCACCACCACCTTGGCCTTCAGGGCCACGCGGCCGGACGGGTGCTCGCAGATCACCTGCTGGACCTGCGTGCGGTCCGCGTCCAGGCGCACTACCCGACATTCCGCCAGCAACTGGGCACCGTGGTCTGTGACGGCGGGCAGCACGCAATTGCGGGCGGCGTCGTTCTTGCACGACCGCGCGCAGAGATAGGTCTGACACGTGGCACATCCGTCGGTGTAGTCACAGGCCATCGGCAGGTGATAGGGATGCAACCCGCGCCCTGTCAAGATAGTCGACCACCGGCTGGTTGTCGGCTGAAAACGGTGGTGCCGCAGGCAGATTGGCGTCGGCCGCCTCGGGCCGCAGCGGATCGGGCTGGCCGCGGACCCCCAGCAGCTTTTCGGCTTCCGCGTACCAGGGCCGCATCTGGTCGTAGGTGACCGGCCACGCCTCCGGCACGGTGGAATCGCCGGGGTCGGCGAAGTTTTGCCGGGGCGTGAAATCGCGGGCGAAGAACCGCTCGCAGACCATGCCGTACAAGGCCGAGGATCCGCCGGTTCCGCTGCCGATGAACGGCACGAACCGCTTGGAGAAGCGTCCGCTGATGTCTTCGACCTCGTCGGTCGAGCGTCCGCCACGGGCCAAGGCGTCGTAGTAGGTCGCTGCGGAGCGGGCCGCCAGCGGCTCGGCCAGTTCCGGCATCGCCGAGCGAATCGTCCCGGGCACGCCTGGCAAGGTGGAGCGGCCCTTCTCGACGAACAGCACCTTGCGGCCGGAGCGGGCCAGCGAGTAGCCGAGCATTCCGCCGCCCATGCCGGTGCCCACGACGATCACGTCCCACTCGACGCGCTCCGCGTCGCGTGCGTCAGTTCGCCGTCAGCCAAATCGAGCTCCTCAGCGTGATGGCCCAAGTTCGGCCTGGTCTGGGCGGTTCGGGATCGTAGCAATGATGAGCCGACGCCAATGGCCGAACGCTTACGCGACCGTCAAAAAACCGGTAATAATGACCGGTGCTCCTGACGTTGCGCGCGCAGGACGGACTGAAAGGCCAGAATCCTGCGATGAAACTTGTGCTGACAAGCTACGGAGGTCGCGGCGATATCGAACCCGCCGTCGTTGTCGGGCGTGAGTTGCTGCGCCGAGGGCACGACGTACGCATGGTCGTCCCGCCCAACCTGGTCGGCTTCGCCGAGGCGGCCGGACTCCCGGCGGTCGCCTACGGGCTGGATTCGCAGGCCATATTGGACCTACAGCGCGAATACTTCACGCTATACTCCCGCGCCCCCTGGAAGCTCAAAGAGCTCAACAGGATGGCGCGCGAAACTGAGCAGTTCGCTGCCGAGTGTTGGGCGGACATGACCACGACGCTGGCGTCGGTGGCGGACGGGGCCGACCTGCTACTCACCGGTCTGATTTTCGAGCAGCCCGCTGCCAACGTCGCGGAGTCCTACGACATTCCGTTGGTCACCCTGCATTACTTCCCGTACCGGGTCCACGGCCAGCTCCTGCCGTTCCTGCCGTCGCCGCTGAGCCGCATGGCGATGACACGTGAACGAATGGTCGGCATGGCGCGGGACGCGTAAGGGTGAGGACGCGCAGCGCCGCGAACTAGGCCTGTCCAAGGCCACACGCCCCGCGCCGCGGCGGATCGCCGACCGGGGCTCACTGGAAATCCAGGCCTATGACCGGCTGTGCTTTCCGGGCCTGGCCGCCGAATGGGCGAAGTGGAATGGCCAGCGGCCGTTCGTCGGCGCGTTGGCGATGGAGTCGCCGACCGATGCCGATGATGAGGTGGCGTCGTGGATCGCCGAGGGAACGCCGCCGATTTTCTTCGGGTTTGGCAGCGTACCGATCGGATCTCCGGCCGACACCATCGCGATGATCGCCGCGGCCTGCACGCGGTTGGGCGAGCGGGCAATAGTTGGCGCCGGCGGCACTGATTTCAGCAACGTCCCGCATTTCGAGCACGTCAAGGTGGTAGGCCAGGTGAATTACGCGACGATTTTCCCAACCTGCCGCGCGGTCGTACACCACGGCGGCTCCGGCACCGTCGCCGCTGCTCTGCGGGCGGGAATCCCTCAGTTGATTCTCTGGACGTTGCCCGATCAGCCGTTTTTTGCGGCTCAGCTGAAACGACTGAAGGTGGGCGCCGGGCGGCGGTTCTCGACCACCACTGAGAAAACGCTAGTCACGGACCTGCGCCGGATTCTGGCGCCGCAATACACGGCACGGGCTCGCGAGATCGCCCCGCGGATCACCAAACCCGCCGACAGCGTCGCGGCCGCCGCTGACCGTGTGGAAGAGTTCGCCCGCCTGCAAGTCTGTTGTATGACCGACGGCCTCTTGTCCTCGGATCGCCCTTGACCGGGATCGCATCGACGCGCTTGGCCAAAGACTTCTAAACTCAGGTTTTTGACGCGAGCGTTAGTTAGACTGCCGCAGTCGCCAGGGACGGGCCCCGGGGCTCAGTAGAACGCGTACGGGGACTGAAAGGCGAGGAACTGCATGGCTAGAGGCGCGTTCGGACGCAGCGACGCTGAGATCGACCTCTTGGTCCGTGGCATGCGGTCGGGGATCGCAGTGGTGGGCTTCGGCTACATCGGCACGGTGATCGGCGCCGTGCTGGCTGACCGCGGCTGGCCCGTGACGGGTATCGACGTGCAGACAGAAGCGTCGTCGACGAGATCAACTCTGGGCAGGACCACTGTGCCTGAGCCAGGGCTCGGCGAGCTCGTCGCCAACAGCGTGCGAGTCGGCCGACTTCGCGCCACGACGGATTTCGAGCGTCATCGCGGATAACGACTTCATCATCGTGACCGTCGGTACGCCGCTTGGTCCGGACTACGAGCCGATCGTCGACGACATCAAGGCAGCGGCCCGGGCCGTGGGCGAGCACCTGCGCCCGGGCCACCTCGTCATCCTCAAGAGCACGGTGCCGCCCGACACCACTGAAACTCTCGTTCGGCCGATCCTCGAAGAGGCCTCGGGGCTGCGGGCCGGCGTCGACTTCGGGTTGGCGTTCTGCCCCGAGCGGCTCGCCGAAGGTCAAGCCATCCACGAGCTGACGTCGATCCCCGTCGTGGTCGGTGCCGTCGATGAGCGCAGCGCTCGCGCCTGCGCCACACTGTGGCGACACGGCCTTGGAGTGGACTCCGTTGTCGTCGACGACCCTCGGACCGCCGAGATGGTCAAGCTTGCGGACAACGTCTGGGTCGACCTCAACGTCGCGCTTGCGAACGAGCTGGCCAAGGTGTGCGACCGGCTCGGCATGGACGCACTTCAAGTCATCGAGGCGGCGAACACGATGCCGAAGGGCAGCCGCAACGTCAACATCTTGAGGCCGAGTATGGGCGTCGGCGGCTACTGCCTGACGAAGGATCCGTGGTTCGTCAACCACCTGGGCGAGTCCTTGGGGTTGGAGCTGGCAATCCCGCGGACGTCGAGGACCGTCAACGACACGATGCCCGCCTACACCTACGGGCTGCTCACGCAGCTCCTCGCCGATCAGGGCAAGGCGATCGAGACCAGCAAGATCGCGGTGCTGGGCATCGCGTTCAAGAACAACACCGGCGACTGCCGGCTCACGCCCACCAAGTACGTCGTCGCCTTGCTCGAGGAGTCCGGCTGCCAGCTTTCGGTTCATGATCCGTGGGTGCCGGACGAGGAGGCCCACACGGTGACGAAGATCCCGCTGACCCCCGACATCGAGTCTGCGGTCAAGGATGCCGATGCCTTGGTGGTCCTCGCGGGGCACCGAGAGTTCCACCAGATACCGCTGATCCGGCTGGCGGACCTGACGGCAGCCGGGTGTGTGTTCCTCGACGGACGCAATAGCTTCGATCCGGCGGCCGTGCGCGCGGCCGGCTTCGTCTACAAGGGGATCGGCCGATAGACGGCTGATAGGCATTCGTCAACCCGACACGTGAAACGAAAGAGCAACTATGTCCAATGTCGTCGTGACGGGCGGCTACGGCTTCATCGGATCGCACTTGGTGTCCGCGTTGCTGGACCGTGGCGACACCGTCACGGTGTTCGACTTCGCCAAGAACACCCGTGACACCAGTATCGACTTCGACCGGCATCCCAACTTCCGGTTCGTGCAGGGCGATGTCACTGATCTGGCTGCGCTCGAGAAGGCCCTGACTCCCGATGTCGACACGGTCTTTCATCTGGCCGCGGTCGTCGGTGTCAAGAACTACATGGACGATCCACTGCAGGTCCTCGATGTCAACGTGATCGGCACGCGCAACGTCCTGGAACTGAGCCACCGCAACGGAATCACGCGTGGTGTTCGCCAGCACATCCGAGGTGTTCGGCAAGAACCCGAACCCGCCGTGGGCCGAGGACGACGATCGCGTACTCGGTTCGACGAAGACCGCGCGGTGGAGCTACAGCACCAGCAAGGGCATGGCCGAGCATCTGGTCTTCGCGATGCACGCCGCCCACGGACTGCCGGTGACGGTGGTCCGCTACTTCAATGTGTATGGGCCACGGCAGAATCCGATCTTCGTGATCTCGCAGACCGTTCACCGGATCCTCAACGGCCGCCAGCCGCTGCTGTACGACACGGGCGACCAGACACGGTGCTTCACCTATGTCGACGACGCCGTCGCGGGCACGCTTGCTCGCCGCCGAGAGCAACGCGGCGATCGGGGAGGCGTTCAATATCGGCAGCATGACCGAGACGACGATGCGCGAGGCTGTCGATCTGGCGATCAAGATCGCGAATGTCGACAACGTGTCGACCGCCGAACGTTGTTGACACCGCAGCGGAGTACGGGGCTCGGTACGAAGACATTCCCCGTCGCATCCCCGACTCGACCAAGGCGCAGCGGGAGCTGGGCTGGCGCCTGCAAGTCGACGTCGAGGAAGGGATCCGCCGCACCATCGAGTGGGCACGGGCCAATCCCTGGTACCTCGAAGGAGATCACCGGACTCAAGGAAACGGGAGTTGTGTACCGCGCAACCCCACGGACGATCCCGCCGGAAGTGCCTAGGGATCGCTCGGATGACCGCTGACCCTAAAGCCGCTGCCGACAGTAATCCTGAAGTCGCTGGCGCCAATGAGATTGCAGCTCGCTGGCTTGAGCGTGGAGATCAGGCGGTAAGAGCCTCGGGCGCGAATTCGATCCCCGAAGCAACGCACTCAACGCGTGCCGTTTGGCGATGGCCACAGGGCGTGATCCTGTATCACTCCTGGCTACTCACGGGTCGCCACCTGTCGTTCGCGCCGGCTCACCAGCTTCTCAGAGACGTATGGGTCGACGGGTTCTTCGCGATCTCAGGGTTCCTCATCACGTGGAGTTGGTTCAGGCACCCACGGCTCCGTGACTACTTCGTCGCTCGAGGTCTGCGCATCCTGCCCGGTTTGTGGTTCTGCCTGATGGTCACAGCGTTTGTCATCGCTCCGATCGGCGTGGCAGTCCAGGGCGGATCAGCCGGAAGATTGCTACTGTCGCGCGCGCCGTTTGAGTACGTTCTCGGAAACAGCGCAGTGATGCTGACCGAGCAAGGCATCGGTGGTACGCCGAGTGGTATTCCGGTACCGGGAGTGTGGAACGGTTCACTCTGGACTCTTATCTGGGAAGTGTTGTGCTACATCGCTGTCGCGGTTTTCGGCGTCGTCACGTTGTTGCGTCGTAGGTGGTTCATTCCTGCGTTGTTGGCGCTGACGTTATTGTGGTCGGCCCGACTGCCGGCATGGAGTGTCTTCGCGGATCTGGCGGAGATGCAGCAAAGTATGGACCCGGACACTGCTGTGCTTTTCGTGCAGGCGATCGTCGCGCGCTTCGCTGTCATGTTTTTGGCTGGTGCGTTCATCTACCAGATCCGAAACGTGATACCGGCTCGATGGTCACTGGTCGCGCTGAGCGGGGTCGTCGTTCTGGCGGCGAGCCTCTTGCCCAATTACCGGGTGCTTGCCGCAATTCCACTGGCCTACGCCGTCATCGTCTCAGGCGCACTCATCCACAACAAGCGCTTACGGCTACGGACGGATCTGTCCTACGGCGTATATGTCTATGCGTGGCCCGATGCAGCAATTGCTGGTTATCTGTGGGCTCGCAGTTTTGAATCCGGTTGTATTCGCGATGGTCGCAACCATCGTCACCGTGCCACTGGCCGCGTTCAGCTGGTTCGTCGTCGAGAAGCCAGCGACATCTCTCAAGACTCGTATCGGAACGAAGGGGACGTGCGTCGGCCGATGCATCGGCGGCAGGGATCCGACGCGCCGTCGACGGAGCACGGACCGTCCTCGGCACCTCGAACAGTGCTGCATAAGATGGAGACGACGACGTGAAAATTGTGTTGGCAGCGTATGGAACTCGAGGCGATGTCGAGCCATCCCTGGCTGTCGGATGCGAGCTGATGCGCCGAGGCCATGAGGTGCGAGGTGGCAGTCCCGCCTGACCTGGTTGGCTTCGCTGAATCGGCCGGGTTTACGACGGTCGCGTACGGGCCGGATTCGCAGACGGCGCAGGCAAAGAATTCAGGCGCGAACCTTTATGGGGAATCCACGCACCGCGCCTGGCAGATAAGCGGCTCTGCGCAGGCTAATACCGCGAAGACTGGGAATTCGCAGACCAATGCCGGTCGGAACTCGGCAATGTGCTGATGTCCTTGACCGACGGGGCGGACTTGCTGTTTCACCGGCCAAGTTTTCGAGGATGCTCGCCGACAATGTCGCGGAGTACTACGACATTCCCATGGCCACGCTGCATTACATCCCGCTGCGCCCCAACGGCCAGTTTCTGTGGTTCTTACCGGCACTATTCAGTCGGGCGACAATGAGCGCCTTCTGGTGGCTGACTTCGCGCGTGGCCGGCAATCGCCGAGAAAAAGCAGCGCCGTGAATTAGGGCTACCGAAGGACACGCGTGCCGCCACGCGACGGATCACCGAGCGCGGGTCGCTGGAAATCCAGGCCTATGACGAAGTGTGCTTTCCTGGCCTGGCAACCGAATGGGCGAGTTGGAAGGATCAACGGCCCTTTGTCGGGACGCTGACGCTGGAGTTGCCCACGGATGCCGATGAGGAGGTCGCGTCGTGGATTGCCGCGGGCACACCGCCGATCTGTTTCGCCTTTGGCAGCATGTCGTTGAAGTCTCCGGCCGATACGATCGCGATGATCAGCGAGGCGTGCGCGCAGTTGGGTGAGCGGGCGTTGGTCTGCGCGGGCTCAAGCGGATTCAGCACCGATTTCCATGCCGAACACGTCAAGGTGGTCGAAACGATGAACTACGCGACGATCTTTCCGGCGTGCCGCGCGGTCGTTCACCACGGCGGGGCAGGCACGATGGCGGCGGCTCTTCGCGCCGGCATCCCGCACCTCGTCCTCTGGTCGGCGCCCGATCGGCGGATGCGGGGCGCTGTAATCACACGACTGAAGGTGGGTACCGCCCGGCGCTTTTCGGGCCTTAACAGCGAATCGCTGATCTCAGACCTACGGCAGATCCTGGCCCCGCAATATCTCGACCGAGCCAGCGCTGTCGCCACCCAGATGAAAACATCCGGTGAAAGCGCCGCGGCTGCGGCAGATCATATAGAAGTATTTGCCAGCTTGCGATGCCGCGGCTGAGCATTTTCGACGGCGGGGCGTCGGTGCTTGCCACCTGTTCGGCGAGACGGGGCCGTCGTCGGCGAAGACCGCCTCCAGTCGAGCCTGTTCGCTGCGGTAGGGAGACCTGCGGACAAAACACGTTGCCTCGACATCGGCTCGGGTGTCCCGACCGCCACCCATGAGGCGGCCAACTGGTCGCCGTGGCGAAATTCCGCGACGGTGACGTACGCGCCCACCGTGCTGCGGATAAACGATGTGTTCGCCGGACTGCCAGGCACCCCGCCGTAGCGGCTCTCGACGCCAGGACGAGCTGTTCGGGAACATGTGCGCGGCGGCTCAGAGCGTCGAGAAGTTGGGCTAGGAGTGGACTAGGGCGCGTTCGGTTAGTGCTGCCATGACGGGTGCCAGCGCCCGGGAGTATTCGGCGGTGATGTGTGTCCAGTCGGGGTAGACGAGGGTGTTGCCGACGATGACGGGGCAGCGGTCGGTGGTGCAGAACAGGTCGGTGAGATCGGCGTACTGCCCACCGCCGGCCTCCGTGGCGGCGGTCTCGCCGTTGATGCCAAGTTCGTTGACTGCGGCGGACCGCGATGGTGTGCATCCCGCGATGTCGTCGAGGTGGCCGGACAGGCAGATCGGCACGTCGTTGCGCGGATCCGGGACCGGCCCGAGGACCAGCACTTGAGCGCCGGTGCTTCGCAGTTGTCGCACGAGCCGGGTCAGGCTGTCGAACCATTGCGGGTCGTAACGAGTGGAAACCGGACTGCCCTTCGAACCCACCGCCGCTGGCGCCGTAGCCGCGCCACATGCTGACCACGATCAGCTTCGGGTGCTCGGTTTGCAGTCGGACAAGGATCTCGCGGCGCCACTCGTCACACTTGTCGATACGTTCGAGCCAGGCGGTTCAGTGGGTTGGTCGACGGCTGGCGAGTCCATGAGCGGGCAGGCCGACTTGGCCATGGTTTCGAGTCGCCAGCGCCGCTGGGCGGCGGCTTCTTGGAACGCCGGGAACCACATCGCGGCATGGGAGTCGCCGACGATGGCTACCGTCGTGGGCGAGGTGGTATCGCCGCACCGCGCACTCGGGTTGTCCGCCTTGATAGGGCAGGCGCATACAACCGTTGGCCGACAAGGCCGTCAATTGGGCTGGGACGTCGGTGAGCGGGGGGTTGAGGTTGGCGGGGACGGCGTTCGAGGTTGGCGGAGGCGGCGACGGCGGCCTGTGCTTGCGCAAATACCTGTTGGACGGCGGCGTTGTAGGCGGCCAGGTCGGCGTCGGCGGGTAGTGGTGTGGCGGAGATGGTGGGCGTTTTGGCTGGTCCGCGTGCCCGATGGGAGTGGGCACGACGAGTGTGAGGGCCATTCCGACGGCGACCGCGACCGCGGTGGCGATCGCGCCGAGGCCGAGGCTGCGCCACGGGGAGTTGCGGATCTTCGGGGCGAAACGTAGCGGGTTTTCGAGATAGCGCAGGGTGAGGACGGCAAGTCCGGCGGAGAGTAGGGCGGCGGCGAGGCGGGCGGGCAACCCAAGTGGGTGACCCAGCAATGCCGGTGCAAGCACCAGCACGGGCCAGTGCCAGAGGTACCAGGAGTAGGAGATGCGGCCGATGGCGCGCATCGGCGCTAGCCCCAAAAGGCGGCCGCAGCCGTGGGCGGGTGTGGCGCAGCCCGCGCCGATCACCAGCACCGCGCCCAGGGTGGGCAGTAGTGCCGCCACTCCGGGGTAGGGGGTGGTGGCGGTGAACCAGACGCAGGCCAGCAGGGTCAGGGCGAGTCCGGTCCATCCGGTGACCGCGGCGGCGCGGGGGGGTAAGCGGCGCCACTGGGTCGCGGTCAGGGCCACTAACCCGCCGAGAGCGAGCTGCCACGCGCGGGTGGGCAGCGAAAAAAACGCCGCAGGGGGCATTACGTAGGTGAACACCAGCGACAGTGCGAAGGAGACGGACCGCGACCAGCGCCAGGACCGCCAGATACGGGCGTTGCGAGGAGACGGCTTCGACTCTGGTGCGTTTGCGCGTGCGTCGGATCAGCCAGGCCGTGATCAGGAGCAGGGGCGCCCACACCAGGTAGAACTGTTCCTCCACACCCAATGACCAGTAATGCATGAACGGTGACGCCGCCAGGTGACCGCCGAAGTAATCTCCCCCGCGGATGATGAACCAGTAGTTGCCCACATAGAGCGCACTGGTGACGCCATCTCCCAGCGCGTTCGTGGCCTGCAGCGGCGGTAGCAGAAGTACCGAGGCGATCATGGTGATGATGCCGACCGCTGCCGATGCCGGCAGCAGTCGGCGGGCCCGCGCGCCGTAGAAACTGCGCAGCCGCACGGTGCCGGTGGAGCTGACCTCGCGCCAGAGCAGGCCGGTGATCAAAAAGCCGGAGATGACGAAGAACACGTCGACGCCAACGTATCCGCCGCCGATACCCGGGACGTCGGCGTGAAACAGGACGACGGCGAGCACCGCCACCGCGCGCAAGCCCTCGATGTCCGGGCGGAATCGCGACTGTGCTGGGGGTTGACTCTGCTGTTCGTCGGGAGCGCTAACGCTGTCGGCCTGGAGCAAGATCACCTACCTGGTAAGAGAACACATTCGGTTAAGTCGAGGAATTTCTTACATTCGCGAGAATCAGCAAGGGCATTTTGGGAACCGGACGTTTCGTTAGCTGTGGGCAGTTGATCATTGCTGCCATTGGGTCAACCCCGAGCGCCCCCGGCTTCGGCGGCGGCACGGTAACCGCGGACAGCCAGCGGCCCGACTATTGCGGTCATCACAACGGTCCAGATCAGGGTTTGCAGCAGTGACTCCAGCGGAAGGCTGCCTTGAGCAAGCTTCCGCATGGAATCAACGATCGGCTGCATCGGCTGAAGCTGGAGGAGCGGCCACATCCACGAGGGCAACGATTCAACGGGCGGAGAGCCAGAACTGGCGAACACCGCGGTGATGGCCGGCAACCCCAACCAGATGAGCGTGGTGCCGTCCTTGGCGCGCACTGCGATTGCTATCACTGCCATCGCAAAGACGAGAACCACCAGTACCGGCACCAGCAGGAACAGGAGCAGGGCGAGCCAACTGCCGTGGAAGCGAAATCCGAGTCCCACGCCGACCGCGGTGATCACTGCAGTGCTCAGCACCGTCCGCGCGGCCTCGGCGAGGAGCCTGCCGGTCAGGGCGCTGGCGCGGTGCACCGGCAACGCCCACAATTGGCTGAGCAGGCCGCGGTCGCGCTCGAGGCAAAGGGTGAGGCCGGCCGCAAGCGCCCCGGAGAACGCACCGGCGATGGCACACGTCGGCACCAAACCGTAGAGACTGTCGGTGCCGGTGATTTTCATGATCGACTTACCGACCAGCAGATAGTAGGTAATCAGCAGAAACGTTGGGAACAGCAGAGATTGGATCGGCACCACCGGAGCACGGCGCCAGTGGGTAAGTAGCTGGCCCGCGAATACCAGACTTTCGTTGACCAGCGAACTGCGCAGTGGTGGGCTCGTGCTCATTGCGTCCGCCTCTGCATCCGCACCGCGAGCGCCCCGAATACCACCAGCAACCCAACACACCATGCCAAGGTGGTCGCGAGGTTGCCGATCTCGACGTGGCCCGAGGCGAGCCCGCGCAGTGTTTCGGTCACTTGTGAAACCGGCTGATAGCGCACGAACCCGTGCAACCAGTTGGGAAACGATTCGACCGGCGCCATCCCCGTGGACAACATGACGAGCAGCAATTGGGGGACCAGGAGGACCTGACTTGACCCGCCTTCCCTGGCGATCGAAGTCCCAGCGACCCACACCCCGGCCGCATCCGCAGCGAGCGAAAGTGCCAGCGTCAGTGTCAGGACAAGCACGATGAAAGCTGCCAGGTAACCGAGCCCGCCGATCATTCGGAACCCGAATGCGTACCCGATGGCGATCGTGGCGAGCAGGGCGATGCCGCCGCGGAAGAGGCAGTAGAGCATGCGCGCTGCCAGCGGTGCCACCGTGGAGATGGGCAATGTGCGTAGCCGAACCCCGAGCTCGGACTGCTGGTCTCGGGTAGCCCGGTCGACGGTTGTCAGCGCACCGAGCAGCGTCACCTGGACGATGATGACCGGGAGGACGTACTGGGAGTAGCTGATCCCACCCGTGTCGATCACATTGCGCAGTGCGAGGTTGAAGATGACAAAGTTACCGGCGGGCGCCAGAACCGCGAACGGCAAATCGTCGCGCAGCGTGTCCCGAACGATGCGTTCGGTCAGAACGGCAACAGCGGTCACGCGGTGACACTGCCCGTGAGGTGTAGGAACACCTCGTCCAAGGACGGCTTGCGCAGCGAAATATCGGCTAGCTCGATGTCGAGCTGGTCGACCCGTCGAAATACCTCACTGAGCGTTGCGACGCCGCTGACGGCCAACACCGACACGGTGTTGGCGTCTTCATCGGCTTCGGCGTCGTCGAGATCGGCCAGGACGGCCAGGATCTTGGGCAGGTCGGCGGGATCCACCGGGCTGACCGTGCAGTAGCTGAATCCCACCCGACTCTTGAGGTCTTCGGCTGTGCCGCTCGCGATCACCCGACCGTGATCGATGACGACGATCGAATCGCTCAGCACGTCGGCTTCCTCGAGATACTGAGTGGTGAGCAAGACCGTCACGCCCTCGGCCGCCAACGACGACACCAGATCCCACACGGTGCGGCGGCTGCGCGGGTCCAACCCGGTTGTCGGCTCGTCGAGAAAGAGCACCTTCGGCGGAACCACCAGCGCGGCGGCGATGTCGATGCGTCGCCGCATGCCACCCGAATACGTAATCACGCTCCGGTCGGCGGCATACGCCAAATCAAACTGGTCGATCAACGCGTCGGCTCGCGCACGTGCATCTTTGCGGCGCATTCCGCGCAGTCGGCCGAACATCACCAAGTTCTCCCGCCCCGTCAGCTGCCAGTCCAGCGCGGCGTGCTGCCCGGTCATCCCGATGCTTGCGCGTACCTCGGAGGATTCTCGGACGACGTCATGCCCGGCCACAATTGCCTTGCCATAGGTAGGCCGCATCAGCGTGGACAGGATATTGATGGTGGTCGTCTTCCCTGCGCCGTTGTGCCCGAGCAGAGCGCAGATCGACCCCGTGGCAACGGAAAAGCTCACGTCCTGCAGCGCGAGAATGGTGCCGTCGAATGTCTTCGCTACGCCGTCAAGCTCGATCACGAATATTGACCATAGCGTAAGTAAGTTTGCTCCGCGTGAGGTAGCGACGTCTTCGTCGCGACCGAGAAAATGAAGATCATGGCTGCTCGCCGATCCAGTCAAGAAGAGCGCGCAGACCGTCCTCGAGCGACCACTTGGGACGCCAGTCGAGTTCCGTCATCGTCGGCTCGACATCGCACCTTGCGGCCCGTACGTCACCGTCGCGGAACTTCGCTACGACGACCGGTTCGGGGGCGCCGCACACAGTGGAGATCATTTGGGCAAGCTCATGGATCGTGGTCGGGATTCCCGACCCGACGTCCAGGCAGCGCGGCTGCGTCGCGGGGTCCTCGATCGCGGCGAACAGCGCCTGAACGACGTCGTCGATATAGACGAAATCGCGCACGATCCGCCCGTCTTCGTAGACTTCCAACGCGTGCTGCTCGCGTGCCAGCCGTGCGAAAAGGGCGACTATTCCGGTGTACGAATTTGTCAGCGACTGGCCCGGTCCGTAGACATTCTGCAGCCGCAGCACGCTGAGATTGGTGTCATGAGCGGCCGCCCAGGCAGCCAGGATGTGCTCTTGGGCGAGTTTGGTGGCGGCGTAAATGTTGGTGGGCCGCGGCTCTGTTCGGCCCGCGCAGCTTGCAAGCGGCACCGCAGCATCGCCCGTTGGTCCCTGCGGATCCCAGCTGCCGGCCAGCAGTTGAGCATGGCTGCGAGGCTTCGGGTAGAAGATCTGCGACCCGGATTGCCAAGCGCCCTCGCCGTATACGGCTCGCGACGAAGCCAGGACGAGCTGATCGGGCACGTGTGTTGATCGGCTCAGGGCGTCGAGAAGTTGAGTCGTTCCCACCACGTTGACCGAGCCATGACGCGTCGCCTCGGAGAGCGACTGCGCAGTACCCGTCTCCGCCGCCAAATGGACGATCTGGGATGGACGAAACAACCGAAGAACGGCATCCAAGTCGGGCGCGTGGGTGACATCGCCGGTGAAGAACCGCACGGATGGCGGCAGGTCGAGCGTTGCGTGTTCGCCGTGCACTTGCGGGTGCAGGATGTCCATCACGGCGACGTCGTAGCCCGCCTCGACCAGACGGCTCGCCAGTGCGGACCCAATGAATCCTGCCCCGCCAGTGATGAGCACGGATGTTGACGACAACCGAACCTCCGGTTCCCCTGTGGAAGAAACTAGTGAACCGCACGTGTTGCGGTCCGGGTCAACATAATCGACGCATGCGTTAATTGGCGTCGGTTTCCCAATTCCTTGCGCTCAGGCGCATCCCTAAGAGGTGCCCTCGAGATATCCGACAATTCCGATCAGCCGTGGGCGAGCTCGCGGTCGACCAGCGCGCCGATGGCCGGTGCCAACTGTCGGGAGAATTGGAGTGTCAGGTGGCTTACGTCCATGTAGACCAACGTGTTGCCGACGATTACCGGGCAGCGTGCGGTGCAGAACAGGTCGCTGAGGTCGGCGTACTGACCGCCGCCCGATTTGGTGGCGGCGGCTTCGGCGGCGATCCCGGATTGGTTCACCGCGGTCGACCGTGCCGGCGTGCAGGCCGACGCGTCATCAAGGTGGCCGGACAGGCAGATCGGCACATTTGCATGCGGACTTGGGATCGGACCCAGCACCAGCACCTGCGTGCCGATGTCGCGTAGCTGCTGCACTAGCCGAGTCACGCTGTCGATCCACGCGGGGTTGTATCCCTTGAAGCCGGTCGTCGTTTCGTCGATACCGTATCCCCGCCATACGCTCACCACGACTAGTCGCGGGTGTTGCGCTTTCAGCCGGGACATGATCTCGGCGCGCCATTCCTCGCAGTGCTGAAGATCTTCGATCAGGCGGCGGAAGGTGCCGCCGACCTGTACGTCCATGATGGGGCAGGCTTCCTTGGCCATCATCTCCAGCCGCCAGTGTCGTTGGGCGGCGACCTGCAGAAAGGCCGGAGTCCACATCGCGGCATGCGAGTCGCCGATCAGGGCCACCGTAGTTGTCGAGGCGGTATCACCCATCGCGCACTCGGGCTGTCCGCTTTCGTAGGGCGTGCGCAGGCAGCCGTTGTAGGTAAAGTTCCTTTGCTCGCCGGTCAGGTTGTCAAGTGGCGGGGTCAGGTTTGACGGGACGGGTTTGGGGCCGATGGATGCCGCAACCGCGGCTTGCACCTCAGTGAAGGCTTGTTGCACCGCTGCGTCGTAGGCGCCGATATCCGAACCTGCGGCTAAGGCTGGCGTGGCGGTGAAGGCCACTGGGGTTGCCGGCGCGCCGTGCCCGACCGGGGTGGGCACGACCTTCAGGAGCCCGAGGCCGACAAAGACCGCAATCGCGGTGGCGAGGGCACCTAGCCCTAGGCTGCGCCACGGCGAGTTGCGGATCTTCGGGGCGAAGCGCAGCGGGTTTTCGAGATAGCGCAGGGTCAGCCACGCCAGCCCGGCGGCCAGCAGGGCCGCGATGATCCGTTCGGCCAGTCCCAGCGGGTGACCCAGTAATGCTGGTGCGAGCACCAACACCGGCCAGTGCCATAAATACCAGGAGTAGGAGATGCGGCCGATCGCACGCATCGGCGACGTGCTCAGGAACTGCCCGCAGCCCTGCGAAGGTGTGGCACAGCCGGCGCCGATCACCAGCACCGCGCCGACGGTGGGTAGCAGTGCGGCGGTACCGGGAAAGGGCGTGGCCGCGGTGAACCAAATGCAGGCCAGCACGATCAGGCCGAGCCCGGCCCAGCCGACGATCGCGGCCATTCGCGGTGCCAGGCGTTGCCAGTGGATAGCGGTCAGCGCCACCAGTCCACCGACGGCCAACTGCCAAGCCCGGGTAGGCAGCGAAAAGAACGCGGCGGCGGGTACGACGGGGGTGATCACCAGCGACAGTGCGAAGGATATGACGGCGACCAGCCCAAGGACCACCAGATAGGGGCGTCGCGACGACGAGATGGCTCGCGCCTTGTTCCGTCGGAACCGCCGGATGAGCCACGCTGTGCCGAGGATCAACGGCGCCCAGACCAGATAGAACTGCTCCTCGACCCCCAACGACCAGTAGTGCAGGAACGGCGACGGCATCAGGGCGTCGGAGAAGTAGTCGATGTTGTCGATGACGAACCAGTAGTTGCTGACGTACAGCGCGCTGGCGATGCCGTCGTACAGGACGGTCGGGACCCGCAACGGCGGCAACAGAAGCACCGAGGCGATCATGGTGATGACGCCGACCGCGGCCGAGGCCGGCAGCAGCCGGCGGGCGCGGGCTCCGTAGAAGCTGCGCAGCCGCACGGTGCCGGTGCTGCTCACCTCGCGCCACAGCAGTCCGGTGATCAGGAACCCGGAGATGACGAAGAACACGTCGACACCGACGTAGCCGCCACCGATGCCGGGTACGGCGGCGTGGAACAGGACGACGGCCATCACGGCGACCGCGCGCAAGCCCTCGATGTCCGGGCGAAAGTACTTCTGTTCTGAGCGCCGACTCTGCTGTTCTTCGGTAGCGCTAAGGCTGTCGGCGTGGGCCAAGGTCACCTACCTGCTTAATAAACGGATGCGTCAATTAAGTCGAGGCATTCTTACACTCGGGCGCACCCGCAAGAGTGGTTTCGAGACAGGTCGGGGATGGCAGCGCTGCGCAGCCGTCGCACGAGGCGGGTCAGGCGCCGACAGCGACGTCGTTACGTGAAGCTGAGTGCGCCGGGCCGAATTCATGCATTTTCGGCGACCCACGTCGTTGTGAAACGCACCACCGCAGGGATGTTCTCAGCCAAGTTGGCTCCGAGGGATTTTTCGAGATTGCCACCGACCAGCGGGATTTTGACCTCCACCCTGCCGGTGAAGCGCAGTTGCGACCCCTTCGCGGCCGGCGCCAGCCAGGTCTTCGCACGGCATGACCCCAAGCCTCCGGCAACGGTGACGTCGATTCGCCCGCTCACGCTCCCGTCACCGTCGGGTGTCCATGTCTCGGTGTGCACCAATTTCACGTCGCCCGGAACGAGCTTGACAACCGGCCCGGGCAATAGCTGGCGCCCCAGATGCTGGGTGAGGCTTACTGCCACCGTGCCGTCAGCGTCGACGATCAGCGAATCCAGCGTCGTGGCGGCGGCGTCGCTGGTCGCCAGGCGGTCCAGCCAGTAGTCCTCGCGACCGAAAGCCGCATGAAGTCGTTCAACACTGGCGGGCGAGTCAGTCAAGCCCTCGAAGGAACGTGGCATAGCAGATCATCCTTACCTAAATTGACGTCGACGTCACGAAACCCTCGTGTCGCTGGACCCCGATGTGGTAAGGATCGTCGCGTGAATATCAACAACGGTCTGGTGATGTTGGCAGACGCCATGCCGGGTGTGAACCGGATCAGGGCCGTGCAACAGGCGCTCGCGATGCGGTCGAATCCCGTGTACCTGGAGATCGGCGTTTCGCGGGGACAGGCCTTCCAGCGGATCAGCGCCGACGTGAAGATCGCCGTCGACCCGGCGTTCCGGCTTACCGAGCGCACCCGTGAACTCGCCAACGCCAAGGGACGCGTCACTCAGTATTTCGAGACCACCAGCGACGCCTTCTTCGAGAACGAGACGGCTCTACTCGAGCAGCACCCGGTCGACGTTGCGCTGATCGACGGGCTGCACACCTACGAGCAGGTGGTGCGCGACGTCGAGAACACCGTGCGCTATTTGAAAGACGACGGCGTGATCTTCCTGCACGACTGCAACCCGCCGTTCGAGCTGGCCGGCCGCCGCGCGGACTCGTGGGACGAATTCATGGCGCAGCAGTCAGGGCCGTTGAAGATCGGCATCTGGAACGGCGACGTCTGGAAAGCGATCGTCCAGCTGCGCAGCACCCGTCCCGACCTGATGGTTGGCGTGCTCAAGTGCGACCAGGGCGTCGGATTCGTCCGAAAGGGCATTCCGGAATCGACACTGCCCTACTCGGCGGAGCAGGTCGAGGCGCTTACTTACGCAGATCTCAAGGCCGACCGCAAGCGTCTGCTAAATCTGAAGCCACCCCGGTATCTCACCGAATTTCTCGCCACCAGCGCCGCAGCTCCCCCCAAGTAGCGGTAGCTCGGCGAAATGCGGTCTTGGCGACCGCAGAACATCCACGGGAAGCGAAAGGTCAAACATCCGCGATGAAGTTCGTGCTGGCAACCTGGGGAAGTCGCGGCGACATCGAGCCCAGCGCGGCTGTCGGTCGTGAACTGGTGCGCCGCGGGCACGACGTGTGCATGGCGGTTCCGCCGGACCTGGTCGGATTCACCGAGGCGGCTGGACCAGCGGCGGTGGCTTTCGGACCGAACTCGCAGTCGATTCTGGACGCGCACCGCGACTTCTGGACGTGCTTCTTCCGCACCCCCTGGAGAATCACGGAGATGATCAAGTCACGGCGCGAAATCGCCGGGCCCCTTCTCCGGGGTTGGCAGGAGATGAGCGCGACGCTGATGTCGCTCGCGGATGGGGCCGACCTGATTTTCACCGGGATCAATTTCGAGGACGCCGCGGCCAACGTCGCCGAGCATTACGACATTCCGTTGGCCACATTGCATTACTTCCCGCTGCGGCCCAATGGCCAAGTGCTGCCATTTCCTGCCGGCGCCGTTGAGTCGCTCGGCAGTGGCGGGCGTTCTGGTGGTTGTCTTGGCGTGGGACGAAGAAGGTCGAGGACGAGCAACGCCGCGCGTTGGGCCTACCGAAGGCGACACGGTCTGCGCCGCGGCGGATCACCGAACGGGGATCGCTGGAAATCCAGGCGTATGACGAGGCGTGCTTTCCAGGGCTGGCCGCCGAATGGGCGCAGATGGGCAACCGCCAACGGCCGTTTGTCGGCACGCTGACGCTGGAGTTGGCGACGGATGACCGATGACGAGGTCGCGTCGTGGATCGCCGCGGGAACACCGCCGATTTTCTTCGGGTTCGGCAGCATTCCGGTCGAATCGCCGGCCGATACGATCGCCATGATCGACGCGGCCTGCGCGCGGTTGGGCGAGCGGGCGCTGGTTGGCGCCGCCGGAACCGACTTCAGCAATGCTCCGCATTCCGAGCGCGTCAAAGTGGTGGGCCTGATGAATTACGCGACGGTCTTTCCGGCCTGCCGCGCGGTCGTGCACCACGGCGGCTCGAGCACCACGCCCATTGGCATGCGGCGCAGGAGTCCCTCAGCTGATCCTCTTCTGGGATCTCGTTCACGCGATCTATGGCGCCGCGGTCAAACGGCTGAAGGTCGGCACCGCCCGACGCTTTTCGACCGCTACTGAGGAGTCGTTGGTGGCAGACCTGCGAACCATCCTCGCCCCGGAATACGTCGCCCGGGCCCGCGAGCTCGCCACCCGGATCACCGAACCCACTCAAAGCGCTGCAGCCGCGGCCGATCGTTTGGAAAATCTCGCCCGCCTTCGCCGCGTCGGCTGATCGGCCGCGACCCTCTCGAGTGCGACAGGATACCACCCCCATTCGTGACAGAGGTCACACCCAACTTCGTGACAGGGCTCACACCGGGAAGTATGGTTCTAAAACTTGCATCCGCGTCAATTAATTGGAGAGTCGGCTGAGCATCAACCCATTTGACGACGACAACGGCAGCTTCTTCGTGTTGGTCAACGGCGAAGAGCAACACAGCCTGTGGCCGACCTTCGCCGACGTGCCGGCCGGCTGGCAGGTGGTGTACGGCGAAGCGGACCGCGCGGCGTGTGTTGACTACATCGAACAGAACTGGCCTGACATCCGGCCGAAGACCTTGCGCGAGAGGCTGGTAGTGGGCGGAGCGTCCGATAACTAGAGCGTTTGGGTCCGGGGATTCGATGGAGCTCGATGACAACGCGCTCCCGCTGACGGGCGAGCTAGCGGTACCGCCGCCTTAGCCCGTATCGGTCGCTCGACCTGCCCACTTACCAAATTCAACGCCAGACCTACTTGGGTCCCGGCTACCCGGCCTCGGAGCCAAAGGCCGATTGAAAACCCAATGCAGAGAGGACAGCCCCGTGACAACCGTCGCAGATCTGATGGATCGGGCCCTCGCGATGACGCTCAAGAACATCGAGATTAGGAGTGACTGGAAATGACCGACCTCCAGAAACCGGCTCTACCGCCGGTCGAGAGTTTTGCGGTAGTCGGCTACGCGGTGCGCGTTCCGGGCGCTGCCGACGCGGACGAGTTCTGGGATGTGCTGCGAGAAGGTCGGGATGCGGTATCGGAGGTGCCCGCGGACCGGTGGGATGTCGAGGAATTCTTCGACCCCGATCCCGACGCGCCCGGGAAGATCGTCGCCCGCCGCGCAGGCTTCATCGATGACGCAACGGGGTTCGACGCGCCGTTCTTCGGGCTGTCGAAGCGGGAGACCATGTTGATCGACCCGCAGCATCGGCTGTTGCTGGAGACGGCGTGGCGGGCGGTGGAGCATTCCGGGACCGCGCCGTCGGCATTGGCGAACACCAAGACCGGCGTGTTCGTGGGTCTGGGGACCCATGACTACCTGGCAGTTGATATCGGAAGAGTTCAGTTACGCCGAGATCGAGGCGTATCTGGCGATCGGCACATCGGCTGCCGCAGGCGCGGGCCGGATCAGTTATGGGCTGGGGCTGCAGGGCCCGGCGGTCACGGTCGATACCGCGTGCAGCTCGTCGTTGGTGGCAATCCACCAGGCGTGCCAGGCGCTGCGCTTCGGGGAATGTGACGTCGCGCTGGCCGGCGGGGTGAACGTCCTGCTCAGCCCGAAGAGCGTGATGACCTTTTCCCACGGCGCAGATGCTGGCTCCGGACGGCCGGTGCAAGACCTTCGACGCGTCGGCGGACGGCTATGTGCGCGGCGAGGGCTGCGGTGTCGATTGTCGTGAAACGCCTCGAGGACGCGATCCGCGACGGTGACCGGATTCGGGCCGTGATCCGGGGCAGCGCGGTCAATCAGGACGGCGCATCGGGTGGTTTGACGGTGCCGAACGGCGTCGCCCAGCAACGCGTCATCGCCGAGGCGCTGGAGCGCGCCGGTGTCGCCGCCGGCGATGTCGGATACCTGGAGGCGCACGGGACCGGGACATCGCTGGGCGATCCGATCGAAGTCCAAGCCGCCGGTGCGGCACTCGGCGACGGGCGCGACGCCGACCGGCCGCTGCTGATCGGGTCGGTGAAGACGAATATCGGGCATCTGGAGGCGGCCGCCGGGATCGCGGGTCTGATCAAGGTCATCCTGTCGCTCGAGCACGAGGTATTGCCGAAGCACCTACACTTCCAGAACCCGTCGCCGCACATTCCCTGGGACCGGCTTGCGGTGCGGGTGGTGGACGAGGCCCTCCCCTGGGCACGCGACGGACGGCCCCGTATTGCCGGGGTCAGTTCGTTCGGGTTCTCCGGGACCAACGCGCACGTCATCCTCGAGGAAGCACCTGATGAGGTAGGCCAGGTTACTGCGGCACCGGAGGCGCCGTCCGACGACCGGCGCTTCAGCCGTGTTGCCGCTGTCGGCACGCAGCCCGGCTGCCTTGGTGCAGCTCGCGCAGCGATACGACAGCTGGCTGGCCGCCCACCCAGAAGCCTCGTTGGCCGATGTGTGCTTTACCGCCGGGGTCGGGCGATCGCACTTCGAGCACCGGGCCGCATTGGTGGTGAATTCGACGGAGTCCGCGCGTGAGGTACTCCGTGCGCTGGCCGAAGATCGCCCGGCACCGGGTTTGCTGCGGGGTGAATGCGCTGACAAGCCGAGGACAGCGTGGTTGTTTACCGGTCAAGGCAGCCAGTACGCCGGCATGGCCCGGGAGCTGTTCGACACCGAGCCGGTGTTCGCCGAGACCATGACCCGGTGCGCGGCGGTGGTCGCCGACGTGCTCGAAAAGCCTTTGCTGGACGTCATTTTCGACGTGGATGGCCCGGATGCCCAGGACACCTTGCGGCAGACCAGCTATGCCCAGCCCGCCTTGTTCGCGGTGGAGATGGGCCTGGCCCGACTCTGGCAGTCGTGGGGCTTCGAACCCGACGTGGTGATCGGCCACAGCGTCGGCCAGTACACGGCGGCCTGCGTCGCGGGCGTGTTCAGCCTCGAGGACGGAATGCTGCTGATGGCCGAGCGCGGCCGCCTGTTCGGCAGTTTGCCCGCCGGCGGTCGGATGGCCGCGGTCTTCGCCGCCGCCGAGCGGGTGGAAAGCCTGACCGACGAGTTTCCGAGTCTGTCGGTGGCCGCCTACAACGGCGCCAACACCGTGCTGTCTGGGCCCGCGCAGGATCTAGAGGCAGCGGTGGCCAGGCTGGAGGCCGACGGTGTGCGCTGCGACTGGCTGGACACCAGCCATGCGTTCCACTCGGCGCTGCTGGATCCGGTCCTCGACGAATTCGAGTCGTATGCGAACCGGTTCGAGTTCGGTCCGCCACGAAAGACATTGGTGTGCAACCGTACCGGCGCGGCCCTGGGCAGAAGTGCGAAACTGGACGGCGCCTACTGGCGCCGCCATGCGCGGCAGCCGGTCGAGTTCGCCAAGAGTGTGCGCACACTGGCCGATCTCCATTGCACGATGCTGCTGGAAATCGGCCCGCAGCCGGTGCTCACCGCCGCTGCCATGCGCGCATGGCCTGACCCGGCAACCGCGCCACGGGCAATCGCGTCGCTGCGCCGAAACATCGCCGACCACCGCCAGATAACCGAAGCCCTTGCCAACGCTTACATCGCCGGCCACCGGCCTGACTTCGGTGCTCTCGTAGGACCGGCGCGCAAGCTCGACCTGCCCACCTATCCGTTCCAGCATCGCCAGTACTGGTTCCGTGAGCAGCGGGTCCGGCCCACCCAGACCGTTGACGAGACTCAAGCCGCGCGCACCGAGACCGTCCGGCTTCTCGAGGACGGCCGGATCGAGGAACTCGCCGCGCTGCTCGACGGTGCGAGCGGCAATCAGCAGGCCGTCGATATGCTGAAACAGCTTGCCGCACAACACAACCAACAGCGAAATGCTCAGTCCATCGCCGACTCCCGCTACGAGATTCGCTGGGAGAAATCCGCTGCTGTGGCCGCACGCGCGGAAGGCGGCGAAGGTTCCGCCTGGCTACTCATTTGCGATGATGCCGTCGCAGTTCAGCCATTGGTCGACGCGCTGACCGCACGTGGGCACCGGCACCGGATCCTCGGGTTGCCGTTGTCCGACGCAGACGAAGAGCGGCTCGCAGCCGCGTTGCGCGCCGCGGTAGCGGACGAACCAACGACCCGCATCCTCCATCTCTGCGCCCTCGAATCGGACACCGCACCGTCGACGCAATCGCTGTTGCGGATGCAACACCAAGTCCTGAGCGGGACACGGCGACTCTTCTGTGCCGCGGCCGCAGCTGAACTCCGCGCACCCATCTGGCTGATAACCCGTGGCGCACAGCGCGTCACCGGTGCGGACGCGGTGTCACCGGCGCAGTCCTGCCCTGTGGGGGTTCGGTCGCGCCGCCTCGCTGGAACATCCACGACTGTGGGGCGGACTGGCAGATTTGTCGCAAGGCGGTGCCGACGACTGGTCCCGGCTGATCGACCAGCTGGTGGCAGCACCGACCGGTGAAGACCAGATCGCGCTTCGAGACCAAGCGGTCTACGTTCCCCGGCTGACTCGACGCGCAGGGCAGCCGAGCGCAACACCGCTGGAACTTCGTGATGACGCGACATATCTGGTGACCGGCGGACTCGGTGCGATCGGACTGGAAGTCGCCGGATACCTGGCTGCGCACGGCGCCCGGCATCTGGTGCTGACCAGCCGGCGCGCGCCCAGCGATGCCGCGCAACAGCGCATCGATGCGATACGCGAACAGAGCGGCTGCGAAGTCCGGGCCATCGCGGCCGATGTCGCCAACCCGCACGACGTAGCTCGCGTCTTGGCGACTGTGCGGGCTGAACTGCCCCCGCTGGCCGGCGTCGTGCACGCCGCAGGCGAGATCAGCACGACCCCGCTGCAAACCTTGGACGACGCCGAAGTCGACCGAGTGTTCGCCGGGAAGGTCTGGGGTGCTTGGAATTTGAGCGAAGCTACCGCGGATCTGAAGCTGGACTTCTTCCTCAGCACCTCCTCGATTGCCGGGGTGTGGGGTGCCGGCGGCCAGACCGCTTACAGCGCGGCCAACGCCTTCCTCGACGGGTTGGCCTGGCGGCAGCGTGAGCATGGTGTTCCCGGGATCAGCGTCAACTTCGGTCCGTGGTTGGGAGCGGGCATGGCCGACGAGGCCGCTCGCGCTGAACTGGATAAGCGGGGGGTCCGGCCATTGTCGCCTGCCGATGCATTGGCGGGGGTAGCCGAACTCATGGCGTCTTCAGGTAAGGGCGCATCACACGGGGTTGTGGCCCGGATCGACTGGGCCAGCTTCCTGCCGCTTTACCAGGTGGCGGGCAAGCGATCATTCTTCACGCAGTTGCAGCGTGAGGTACCCGAGTCGGCACCGACAGCGTCAGGGACTGGAAGCACCCAGTTGGTCGAGCGGCTCACCGTCGCTCCGGCACAACAGCGAAAGAAACTCGTCGTGGACTATCTGCGCGACGTCGTCGCAGAGGTGACCCGCATTGATGCGGCCGAGATCCGCGACGAGGCCGGGTTCTTCGACGTCGGCATGGATTCGCTGATGGCCGTGGAACTTCGGCGCCGGGTCGGGCAGTGCCGTGGGCAAGGAGTTGCCGTCGACCCTCGCGATGGACTATCCACGCCTGGTCGACGTGGCGGATTTCTTGCTCGGCGACGTCCTCAGCTTCGACGCACCGGCGTCCAGCGCGCCGGTGCCGGTCCAGCCGGCTGCGGTAGTGCCGACGCGCACGGATGAGCCGATCGCGATCGTCGCGGTGGCCTGCCGCTTTCCGGGCGCACCCGATCCCGATGCGTACTGGGACGTTGCTGTCCGGCGGTGTCGATGCGATCCGGGAGATCCCGGACGACCGCTTCGACATCGACGAGTATTACGACCCGGATCCCGAGGCGCCGGGCAAGATCTACACCCGCTACGGCGGATACCTCGACAGAATCGACGGATTCGATCCGGAGTTCTTCGGTATTTCCCCGCGCGAGGCCGTGTGGATGGATCCGCAGCAGCGGTTGATGCTGGAGATCGCGTGGGAGGGCCTGGAACGCGCCGGGTATTCGCCTGCGTCGTTGCGCGGCAGCCGAACCGGCGTGTTCGTGGGGGTGGCTGCCAACGAGTATTCGCAGCTGCTGTCCGCCAACTCGGTCGAGACCATCGAAGCCCATTTCATCACCGGCAATGCGCTCAACGTCATCGCGGGCCGGGTGGCGTTCGCGCTCGGGCTGGAAGGACCGGCGATGGCGGTGGATACCGCGTGCAGCGCGTCGCTGGTGGCCGTCCATCAGGCCTGCCAGGCTTTGCACTCCGGTGACTGCGACATGGCGCTGGCCGGTGGGGTGAACGTCTTGGTGAGCCCGGCATCCATCGATTGCCACCTCGCGCGCCAGAATGCTTTCCGCCGACGGCCGATGCAAGACCTTCGACGCCGCCGCGAACGGCTACGCGCGCAGTGAAGGCTGCGGGATGCTGGTGCTCAAGAGGCTGAGCGACGCGGAGCGCGACGGCGATCCGATTTGCGCGGTCATCCGGGGCAGCGCGGTCAATCAGGACGGCGCTTCCAGTGGTTTGACGGTGCCCAACGGCGGTGCACAGCAACGGCTTATCGCCGCAACGCTGGCTCGCGCCGGTCTCGTCGGCGGGGATGTCGACTATCTTGAGGCCCACGGCACGGGCACCTCGCTGGGTGACCCGATCGAGGTCCAGGCCGCCGCGGCCGCCTACGGTGTCGGCCGTGACGCGAACCGGCCGCTGCTGATCGGATCGGTGAAGACCAACATCGGCCACCTCGAATCAGCAGCGGGGATCGCCGGTCTGATCAAGGTCGTGTTGTCCTTGCAGCACGAAGTTCTGCCGCAGAACCTGCACTTTGAGAACCCGTCGCCGAATATTCCGTGGGACTCCCTGCCGGTGCGGGTGGTGGACAAGGCGATTCCGTGGCAGGCCAACGGTAGGCCGCGCCGCGCCGGAACAAGTTCCTTCGGGTTCTCCGGCACGAACGCACACGTCCTCATCGAGGAGGCGCCATCGAATTCCGCGGTCGCAGACGAATGTCTCGACCGGCGACGTCGTCACCGACGCCACCGCGGCAGCGGAGCCGGCCACCGGAGCTGAACCAATCAGCGTGTTGCCGCTGTCGGCGACGGTCACCGGAGGCGCTGGCGGCGTTGGCGCAGCGCTATGCAGCCTGGTTGGACGCGCACCCAGACGTCGATATCGCTGATGTGAGCTTCACCGCCGGCGCGGGGCGTTCGCATTTCGAGCACCGGGCCGCGCTCGTCGTGGATTCGGTTCAGGGTGCGCGCGAGCTGCTGGCCGGATTGGCCGAGAACCGGCTGGCGTCGGGAGCGGTGCGTGGCGAGTGCGGTGACGCGCCGAAGACGGCGTGGTTGTTCACCGGGCAGGGCAGCCAGTATCCGGGAATGGCGCGCGAATTGTTCGACACCGAGCCGGTTTTCGCAGAGACGTTGACACGTTGCGCGGAGGCGGTCGACGGTATGCTGCCGCGTCCGTTGCTGGAGGTGCTGTTCGAAGCCGACGGCGACACCGACGGTACAGCCGGTAAATCGTTGGGGCACACCTCTTTTGCTCAACCGGCTTTGTTCGCAGTCGAGATGGGACTGGCCCGGTTGTGGCAGTCGTGGGGCATCGAGCCCGACGTGGTGCTTGGGCACAGCGTGGGCCAGTACGCAGCGGCGTGTGTGGCCGGCGTGTTCAGCCTGGAGGACGGCGCACGATTGATGGTCGAACGCGGCCGGCTGTTCGGTAATTTGCCCGAGGGTGGCCGGATGGTGGCGGTATTCGCCGCCGCCGAGCAAGTGGAGCGCGTCGCCGACGAATTCCCGCAGATCTCGGTCGCCGCCTACAACGGCCCCAATACGGTGTTGTCGGGTCCGGCCGCGGATCTGGAACAGATTGTCGCCAGGTTGAGCGGTGAGGAAATCCGCTGCACTTGGCTGGACACCAGTCACGCGTTCCATTCGGAGCTGCTGGAGCCGGCACTCGACGAATTCGAGTCGTACGCAAAAGGGTTCGAATACGCCGTACCGACCCTGCCGCTGATTTGCAACCGCACCGGCACGGTCCTCACCGCGGAAACCCCGCTGGACGCCCAATATTGGCGGCGGCATTCTCGGCAACCGGTGCAGTTCGCCGAAAGCGTGCAAACGGTGGCTGCGCTGGGCTGCTCGGTGTTGATGGAGATCGGCCCGCAACCGATTCTGACCGGTGCTGCGGTGCAGGCTTGGCCGGAATCCTCGGCCGCTCCGCGCGCTGTCGCTTGCCTGCGCAAGGGCACCGATGATCGGCGTCAGATGGCAGAAGCACTGGCCGCGGTCTATGTCGCTGGGCATCGACCCGACTTCGCTGCGTTGCACCATCAGCCACGCCGCAGGGTCGAACTGCCCACCTATCCGTTCCGGCGTCGTCGTATCTGGCCCAAGAACGCCGACCTCCGCGGCGTCGATGGTCAGGGTGCTGTCGAATCCGGAATCCTGGGTAGCGTAAAGGATCTCGCTTCTGGCGACACTGTCTACACCGGCCGGTGGTCCGTCAAATCGCAGCCGTGGCTGTCGCATCACGTCATCTACGGCACCGTTGTCGTTCCGGGCGCGACGTACGCGGCGATGGCCCTTGCCGCGGCTGGGGCACCGGCGCAGGTGCGTGAGGTCTTCTTCTACGAGCCGATCATCCTGCCCGAGAAGGCTTCTCGCGAGGTGCAGCTGACTCTGCATCCGCTCGAGGACGGCGTCGGTTCTACCTTCCAGGTACACAGCCGCCCGTACGGTGAGCGCGACGCTGAGTGGTCGTTGAACGCCGATGGCCGGATCGTCACCAGTATCGACGACGCACCGGAGTCAGCGGAACCCATCGACGCCGCATGCGAGCGGTTGAGCCGAACGCGTCCGCAGCAGCTGTTCGACACCTTCACCGACATGGAGCTGACGTGGGGTCCCACCTGGTCCACCTCGCTTAAATCGCTGTGGACGGGCGACGGTGAGGCAATCGGCGATGTCGCCATCGGCGAGGAACTCGCCGAACAGCTCGGTAGTGAGCCGATCCATCCGGTGCTGCTTGACCTGTGCACCGGAGTCGCCTTCCCGGCCTTCCCGGCGGTTCTGGCGGCGACCGAGGAGGGTGGTCCCATGGCCGATCTCTTCTTGCCGCTGCGGTATGGGCGGGTGGTACTGCGGGAGAAGATGCCAAAACGGTTCTATTGCCGCGCGCGGTGGCAAACCGGAAGTGCCGACAGCGAAACGCAGGTCTTCGACCTCGATTTCGTGGATCGGGATGGTCGCCAGCTGGGCGAAATCCGCGATTTCGCGGTAAAGCGCGCGCCCCGAGAGGCGTTGTTGCGCGGGCTCGGTGGCGATGCCACCCGGAACCTGTACACCCTCGGTTGGCAGGAGACGCCGCTGCCGGCGGAGAGCAATGCTGCCGGGAAGGGTGACGGTACCTGGCTGATTGCCGGGTTTGACGAGCTGTCGGCCGGGCTGCCGGGTTCCATCTCGTTGGATCGAACTTCACTTTCGGATCCAGAGTCCTGGAAGCGGCCGTTCGCACAGGCTGCCGAGCGCGGTGCCCCGATCTCCGGCATCGTCTGGCGCAGCATCGGGCAACCCGGTGCCGAGGAGTCGACCACCGAATTCGCCGCGCGGCTGGAGATCGAGATCGACCAGTTGCTCACGATCGTGCGGACGCTGCAGGCGCAGCAGGACGTGAAACTCACGGGCGGACTGTGGATCATCACCGAACAGGGCCGTGGCGACCGAATCCGGCGAGCCGGTCGACCCCGCGCAATCGGCGCTATGGGGGCTCGGACGAACCATCATCACCGAGCAACCGGCTCTGCGTTGCAGGCTGGTCGACTACGACACACTCGATGACGCCGTGCACTCGCTGCCAGGTCTACTCGGCGCATCTGTCGACGAACCCGAACTCGCGCTGCGACAAGGAAAGTACTTGGTGCCGCGGCTGCTGCCATGGGCGCGCGGCGGCCCTCTCGCGGTGCCCCGCGGAGCTGATTACGTCCTGGAGCCGACCGAACGCGGCGCCATCGACAACCTTCGTCTCGTCGAGATTGACGTGCCGCCGCCGCCCGCGGGACAGGTGCAGATCCGGGTAGAGGCCGCAGGTCTCAACTTCCGCGATGTGCTGAATGTGCTCGGCCTGTATCCGGGCGATCCCGGGACGGATCGGTGGTGACCTTGCCGGCATCGTCACCGAGGTGGGTGCCGGCGTTACCGGATTCGAGGTCGGGCCAGCGCGTCTTCGGCTTCATGCAGGGAGGGTTCGCTTCCCGGGTCAATATTCCGGCCCAGTTCCTGTCGCCGTTGCCGAACGGGGTGAGCGCTGTAGGAGCGGCGACCATACCTGCTGGGGCACTTACGACCAGGCTTGCGTTCGACTGGGCGAAGGTTGGGCCCGGTGATCGTGTGCTCATACACGCCGCCAGCGGTGGCGTCGGTCTGGCCGCGATCCAGTTGGCCCAGCAGGCCGGTGCGACCGTCTTCGCCACCGCCAGCACCTACAAGCGTGCGACGCTGCGCGAGATGGGTGTGGAATACGTCTACGATTCGCGCACCACGGACTTCGCGGATCAGATCTTGATGGATACCGGCGGCTCGGGTGTGGATGTAGTGCTCAACAGCCTGACCAATGAGGGGTTCATCGAAGCGACCGTGCGGGCGACCGCACAGGGCGGCCGGTTCGCCGAAATCGCCAAGCGGGACATCTGGACTCCGGAGCAGATGGCGGCGGTCCGTCCCGATATCGATTACGAGATCGTTGCGCTGGACGCGACCATCGAGCAAGAACCCGAGCGGGTGGGGAACTTGCTGGCCGAGTTGGCGGATGGCATGGGCAGCGGCGAGCTGGCGCCGCTCGCTGTCGAGGTCTACCCGCTGACGGAGGCCAAGACCGCGTTCCGCCGCATGCAGCAGGCGCGGCATATCGGCAAGATCGTGCTGCAGATGCCGAAACCGCTGCAGCCGCGCGGCGATCGGAGCTATCTGATCACCGGCGGCCTCGGTGCACTCGGTCTGTACACGGCGGCCCATCTGGCCCAACTCGGGGCCGGTGACATCGTGTTGACCAGCCGGCGTATGCCCGATGCCGACGCACAACGGGCGATCGCCGACATCACGGAGCGCTACCGGTGTCGGATCCACACCTTCGCGGCGGACGTCGGCGACGAGTCCCAGGTTGCGGAGCTGCTGGACCGGATCCGGGCGGAGTTGCCCCCGCTCGCGGGGGTGGTACACGGGGCGGGCGTGCTCGACGACGCGCTGCTGACACAGCAGAGCGTGGAGCGTTTCCGGACGGCGTTGGCGCCCAAGGCGTTTGGCGCCCGCCACCTGGATCGGTTGACGAAGAACGACGAACTCGACTTCTTCGTCGTGTACTCGTCGGCCGCCAGTGTGCTCGGTTCGCCCGGTCAGGCCAACTATGTGACCGCGAACGCGCTGCTCGACGGGCTCGTTGCGGAGCGCAGCGCGCAAGGCCTGCCCGCGACCAGCGTCAACTGGGGTCCCTGGGCGCAGGGCGGCATGGCCACTTCGCACGCCGCGCGCGCCAATCTCAGTGCGCAAGGTCTGATTCCGCTGGAACCCACGGCGGCCCTCAACGCGCTCAACGAGATCGTCGCCCATGGAACGGGGCAGGTAACCGTCCTCAAAGCCAATTGGCAGCGTGCCGCGAAGGGGCTGGGCGGCTCTCGCCCGTTCATTCTCGACCACGTGCTGCCGAGTGCGGTCGCGGCGACGCGCGGCGACAGCGAGTTGCTCCGGCAACTGCACGACGTACCCGAGGAGGAGCGCGGAAGTTTCCTCACCGAATATCTGCGGTACGAGGTACAGAATTTCCTGAGGCTCGCGCAACCGCCGGCCGCATCCAGCCGGTTCCTGGAGCTGGGCACGGATTCACTGATGGCGGTCGAATTCAGCAACCGGTTGATCCCCCAGTTCGGTGGCGCGTTCACGATCAGCGCTACCGCAGTATTCGACTATCCGACGATCGGGTCGCTCGCCGAGTACCTAGCCGGGCAGGTGCCCGAGTCGGATGACGCGGAAGCCGTCGGTGCGTCCGAGCCCAACTAATCGATCAAAGGAAACAGGTGGGCGCGCAACGCGGTTGGGCAGCATGTCAGACCGGGCAGATCCCGAATCAAACGATGACCACAACACAGACGCCATGCGACGGATCATGGCGCAAAGCAGAGTTGGTTGAGGCGAGATAAATGGATCAACATAGCGAACTTTCGGTGCCGGCTGAATCGGAGAATTCACAAGTGGCAATGTCGGCACACCTGGCTGACGATCTACTGTCTACGACCGCCGGTGGATGGCGCAGTTTTTATAACAAACTTAGCCGCCGCTTAGAAGAAGTCGGAGTGGCCGATTCATCGTTTTTCCTGAATTATGGATACCTTCCGACGGATTCCAATAATGAGTCCGCGTTCGACATTCGCGAGGGCACCTTCAATGCTAACTCGGCCCGGCTCGTGTGCTCGAGGTTGTCGGACCAGTTGATCTCAATGACCGCACAATTGTCGAGATAGGGTGTGGCCGCGGAGGAAACTCTGCACTTGTCGCGGAGAAATTCAGCGGTCAAGTGATTGGCATTGACATGTCGTCAGAAGCGATCGCCTTCTGCAGTAGAGCGCATGCTAAGCACGCGATAGACTTCAAAGTCGGCGATGCGTTGAATCTACCCCTGGCCGATGAATCCTGCGATGCCGTCATTAATGTGGAGTCGTCACATTCGTATGGAAATCTACCAAAATTCCTGAATGAAGTTCGCAGGATTTGCCGCGCCGACGCATGGTTTTTGCATACAGATTTTTTGAGCTCTGAGGATTGGGACTACGTAAGGATGCGTTTAAAAGCGCTGGGCTTTGTCACTGAAAGCGACCGCGATATCACCGCTAACGTATTGGCCTCGCGCGATCAAGCGAGCAGTAACTGGGAGCAGGTTTATGGTGACGGAAATGGTCGTGTTGCCAACTTTCTTGCGCTACCCGGGTCCGCCATCTACGAGCAGCTACGGGCGGGCCTGTTGGAGTACAGAATACTGAGATCTCAATTGCGTACAGCGGTGACATCGGATCGTTAGGCCTCGGCTTCGACAGTTTCCGGGGTTGGTGAGCGTGATGGTGGTTTCGGGTCGGCGTACCATCCTCGCCCCGTATTACGTCGCCCGGGCGTGCGAGTTCGCCGCCCGAATAATCGAACCCGCCAAGGGCGCTGCGGCCACCGCCGACTAGCTGGAAAATTTGGCCCGCGTGCGGCGAGGCGGGCTGATCGGCGACAGAAAAGCGGGGCAAATTTACGCGGTCGTCACGTAACAAAGCGCTTAAGGATTGTAAAGCGAACCGGTGTGTGGTAGCGGACATGTACATCTGAAGTGTGATGGGGGTCACACAGCATGACACGGGTCACATACAGCAAGTAAGGTGCCAACCGGTTACACCGACGTCAATTAACTGTGTGGAGAAACTGTTGAGCACCAACCCGTTCGACGACGACAACGGCAGCTTCTTCGTCCTGGTCAACGACGAGGAGCAACATAGTCTGTGGCCGACCTTCTCCGACGTCCCAGCAGGATGGCGGGTGGTCTACGGCGAATCGGACCGCGCTGCGTGTCTGGACTACATCGAACAGAACTGGCCCGATATACGGCCGAAGAGTCTGCGCGAGAGGCTGGCAGAGAGCCGGGCTGGTGATAAGTAACGCCTCTGGGTCGGAGAGTCCGATGGACCTTGATGACCGCGGCATTTCCGTTGACGCGCACACAGCTGGACGTTTGGCTTGCGCAGGAAACGGGTCACTCCGGTACGGAGTGGCAGCTGGGCGTGCTTGTGCGATTCGACGGCACGGTAGAGCGCGACTTGCTTGAGCAGGCGATCCGTCACGTGTTGCGGGAGGCCGAACCGGCCAGGGCCGCCATCTTCGAGGTGGATGGCCAGGTTTTCCAAAGGGCGATCGATTACCCGGATGTCGAGGTGGCCTTCTTTGACGTGAGCGACTCGCGCCATCCGGTGCAGGAAGCCCGCGGGATAGCATTATCGATCCAACGCACGCCAATGCCGTCGGCTGGCCCGCTGTTCAAATTTGCATTAATTCAGACATGGCTCGATGAATTCTACCTGTTCGCGTGCTTCCACCACATAATCATAGACGGATACCGGAATTACGCTTATTGCCAATCGGATTGCAACTGTCTACGCGGCAATTGTTTCTGGCGCACCCATTCCTCCTGCCTTCTTCGGCTCGTTGCAGGACTTGGTTCGCTGCGAGTCAGAATACGAAGCGTCCACGGATTATCAAGAAGATCAGGCCTATTGGACTAGGAACCTTCCACCGGAAAACGAACCGAATTATCGGTTGCCCGGGGCTGTAGCGCGAGGGTGATCCGGATCGGCCTTCTGCGCCGGTTCGATTGGACCCCGTGGTCCTTCGACGAGTTGAAGAGTTATCCCGAGAGTGGAACGTGCCTCGATCGTCGGTCATCACCGCGGCGTGCGCACTTTTGGTGCGTGGGTGGTGCACCGAGGGCACAGAGGTGGTGCTCGACTTCCCGGTCAGCAGGCGAGTGCGTCCAGAGTCGAAGACGCTTCCCGGGATGGTTTCCGGGGCGTTGCCACTGGTGTTGAGGGTTTCGCCGGATTCTACGGTCGCCGACTTTTGTGAGCATGTTGACACGCGAATACGGGAAGCGCTGCAGCATCAGCGGTTTCCTGTGCACGCCCTTGAACGCAAAGCCCACCATCGCGGCCCAGGGCAGCCCGCCGATCGGGTGAGCGTTAATTTCATGCCGTCGAAAATGACGATGGACTTCGCTGGTGTAGCGGCGTCGGCGTCATTCACCAATCCTGGCCAGGTGGGTGCCTTTGGGTTGATCTTCTCTGGCGCCGGTGACGAGCTTTTTCTCAGCACGTCGGGCGCCGGGGGGCCATTTTCGAATTTCGACGTCTCCGATTTAGCGAGACGGTTGGTGCGGGTGTTGGTGGCGATGACCGCCGATCCGGCTCGACGGTTGTCGTCGGTGGATGTGCTGGATGAGGTTGAGCACGCTCGCTTGGATGAGATCGGCAACCGCGCGGTGTTGACTCGGGCCGCGCCGGTCGCGGAGTCGATTCCGGAGTTGTTTGCTGCGCAGGTGGCGCGCACACCGGATGCGGTGGCCGTGACGTTTGAGGGCGTGTCTCAGACGTATCGCGAGGTGGATGAGGCGTCGAACCGGTTGGCGCATCTGTTGACCGGCGAGGGTGTGGGTCCGGGCCAGCGGGTGGCGTTGTTGTTGCCGCGTTCGGCCGAGGCTGTCGTGGCGATTCTGGCGGTCGTGAAAGCCGGGGCCGCCTACGTGCCGATCGACCCGGCGGTGCCGGCGGCGCGGATGGAGTTCGTGCTGGACGATGCCGCGCCGGTCGCGGCGATCACGACCGCGGAGTTGGCCGATCGCCTGACTGGGCGTGACCTGTTGGTCGTCGATATCGATGACCCCGCTGTTGACGGCCGGCCGGTTACGGCATTGCCGGCGCCGGCCGCTGATGAGATCGCCTACATCATCTACACCTCGGGCACTACCGGTACCCCGAAGGGGGTGGCGATCCCGCATCGCAATGTGACCCGTCTGCTGGAGACGCTCGATGCCGACATGGATCTGGCGGGGCAGGTGTGGTCGCAGTGTCATTCCCTGGCGTTCGACTTCTCGGTGTGGGAGATCTGGGGTGCGCTGCTGCATGGTGGCCGGGTGGTGGTGGTGCCCGACGCGGTGGTGCGCTCGCCGGAAGAGTTCCACGCCTTGCTGGTCGCCGAAGAGGTCACGGTGTCTGAGCCAGACCCCGTCGGCGTTCTATGCGCTGCAAGCCGCTGATGCGCTGCAGCCCGAGCTGGGCCGGCAGCTCAAGCTCGAGGCCGTGGTGTTCGGCGGGGAAGCGCTGGAGCCGCAGCGTCTCGCGACGTGGATGGCAGCGCATCCGCAGGCTTGCCGCGGCTGATCAATATGTACGGCATCACCGAGACGACGGTGCATGCGTCGTTCCGGGAGATCCTCGCCGGTGACGTCGACAGCGCGGTCAGCCCGATCGGGGTGCCGTTGGCCCATCTCGGTTTCTTCGTGCTCGATGACTCGTTGCGGCCGGTGCTCCGCGGGTGTGGCGGGGGAGTTGTATGTCGCCGGTGCAGGCGTGGCCTACGGATACGTCGGCCGGGCGGGGTTGAGCGCATCGCGGTTTGTGGCGTGTCCGTTCGGGGCGCCGGGGGAGCGGATGTATCGCACCGGGGATGTGATCGGCCTGGGGCGCTGATGGACAGCTGCGGTATCTCGGGGCGTGCTGATGAGCAGGTCAAGATCCGCGGGTATCGCATCGAGCTCGGTGAGGTGCAGGCCGCGTTGAGCGCCGTCGATGGGGTTCAGCAGGCAGAGGTGATCGCCCGCGAGGACCGCCCCGGGGACAAGCGGCTGGTGGGGTATGTCACCGGGACCGTCGGATCCGGTCGAGGTGCGCGCGGTGCTGGCACGAGCGGCTGCCGGAGTACATGGTGCCGGCGGCGGTGGTGGTGATCGATGCGATGCCGTTGACGGTCAACGGCAAACTCGACAAGCGGGCCCTGCCGGCACCGGAGTATCAGGCCGTCGACTCGTACCGGGCGCCCGGCCGATGCGGTGGAGGAGATCCTGGCCGGCATCTATGCCCAGGTGTTGGGGCTGGAGCGGGTCGGGGTCGATGAGTCGTTCTTCGAGCTGGGCGGGGACAGCATCTTGTCGATGCAGGTGGTGGCCCGCGCGCGCGCGGCCGGGGTGCTGTGCCGGCCGCGCGATGTCTTCGTCGAGCAGACCGTGGCCCGGCTGGCCCAGGTGGCCACGGTGGCCGACACGGCTGCCGACTTGATCGACGACGGTGTCGGCCCGGTGATAGCCACCCCGATCATCCGCTGGCTGCAGAGTCAGGAAGCCGCTGGCAGCCCGGTAGACCACTTCAACCAGACGGTGGTGGTGCAGGCGCCCTCGGGGACCACCGAGGCCGATGTGCTGGTGATGTTGCAGACTTTGCTGGATCGGCATGCCATGCTGCGGCTGCGGGTCGACGACGACGGTGCCGGGGGCTGGTCGCTGACGGTGCCCGAGGCCGGGTCGGTGGATGCCCGCTCCCGCCTGCACACCGTCGACGTGCTGTCGGACGAGGCTGTGGTGTACGCCGGATCGCGGTTGAACCCGGCCGCCGGGGTGATGCTGAGCGCGCTGTGGGTGGCCTCCACGGGTCGGTTGGTGGCGATCGTGCACCATTTGGCCGTCGACGGGGTGTCGTGGCGAATCCTTCTGGAGGACCTCAACCTCGCCTGGGCTCAGCACCGCGCCGGCCAGCAGGTGGTGTTGCCGGCACCGGGGACATCGTTTGCCCGGTGGGCGTCGCTGCTGGCCGAGCATGCGCACGACCCCGATGTCGTGGAGCAGGCCGACGCGTGGCGGCAGATCGCGGCGACGCCTGCCGCATTGCCGGCGGTGTTGCCCGGAGGTGGACACCTATGCGAACCGCCGGGAACTTGGCGGTCGATCTGGATATCGAGACCACCCGGATGCTGCTCGGTGAGGTGCCGGCGGCGTTTCATGCCGGGGTGCACGACATCTTGTTGATCGCGTTCGGCTTGGCGTTAGCGGAATTCGTCGGGCACTGGCGGCGCGCCGATCTGCATCGATGTCGAGGGTCACGGGCGTGACGAGGAGCTGGCCGCCGATGTTGACTTGTCGCGCACGGTGGGGTGGTTCACCTCCAAGTACCCGGTGGCGCTGGAAGTGGGCGGACTGAGCTGGGCGCAGGTGGTCGCCGGCGACGCGAGGCTGGGCGCGGTGATCAAGGACGCCAAAGAGCAGCTTCGAGCTCTCCCCGACGGTCTCAACTACGGGATCCTGCGCTACCTGAACAGCGAGGTCGACTTGGAGGGAGCTGATCCGCCGATCGGGTTCAACTATCTGGGCCGCCAAGGTGCGACGACGGCCGAAACATCCGGTGACGCGTGGCAGATCTGCCTGGGACGGCTTGGCGAACATCAGCCCTGGCGTGAGGCCGCCCATACCGCTGATGCACACCCTGGAGCTCAACGCCGGCACGGTGGACACCGACGCTGGCCCGTGCTTGGGCGCCGACGTGGACGTGGGCGCCCTCGGCACTGAATCACGCGCAGGTCAGCCGGTTGAGCCAGTTGTGGTTCGACGCCCTAGCCGGTATCTGCGCGCATGTGCGAGGTGGTGGGGGTGGGTTGACGCCATCGGATATCGCTGTTGGTCTCAGCCAGCAGCAGATCGACGACCTTCAGCGGCAATATGCGGATAGCTGACGTTCTGCCGCTGACCCCCCTGCAGCAGGGGTTGCTGTTTCACGCCAGCACCGCGCAGGGCGGCGGCGACGATGTGTATGCGGTGCAGCTGGATGTCACGTTGAGCGGTCGGCTCGATCGGGACCGGCTGCGCGACGGCGGTGCAGACGGTGGTGACTCGGCATCCCACACGTGGCGGCCCGCTTCTCCCAACAGTTCGACGAGCCGGTGCAGATCATCGCGGCGGATCCGGTGGTGCCGTGGCAGTACGTCGAGCTCGATGGCGGCGTCGTGATGTCGAGGAGCAGATCGCGCAGGTGTGCGCTGCTGAGCGCGCCGCGGTGTGCGACCTGGCCGCCCAGCCGGCGTTTCGGGCGGCGCTGATCCGCACCGCGGCTGATCAGCACCGGTTGGTGCTGACCAATCATCACATCGTGCTCGATGGTTGGTCATTGCCGATCCTGTTGGGGGAGGTATTTGCCAGTTATTACGGGCAGCGGCTGCCCGCGGCGGTGCCGTATCGCAGGTTCGTCAGCTGGCTGGCCGGTCGTGATCTCGATGCGGCCCGGACGGCGTGGGCTCAGGTGTTGGCCGGTTTTGACACCCCGACGTTGGTCGGGCCGTCGGGCAAGGTCGGGCAGGGCCGACGAGGCGTCGCTTCGTTCGTGGTGGCCGAGGAAACCACGCAACGCCCTTGGTGAGCTGGCGCGTTCGTGTCACACCACGGTCAGCACGGTGCTGCAGGGTGTCTTCGCGCAGGTGTTGATGTCGTTGACCGGCCAGCGTGATGTCGCGTTCGGCACGACGGTCTCGGGGCGGCCGGACGAGGTGTTCGGCGCGGACTCGATGGTGGGTCTGTTGATCAACACGGTGCCGGTGCGGGCGAGCATCACGGCGGCCACCACCACCGTCGAGTTGCTCGATCAGCTGCAAAACGCCCACAACCAGACACTTGAGCACCAGCATTTGGCGCTGAGCGAGATCCATCGTGTCACCGGCCAGGAGCAGCTGTTCGACACCTTTTTCGTCTACGAGAACTATCCGATCGACGCCGCGAAGTTGTCGGGTAGTGACGGGTTGGCCGTCACCGAGTTCGCTCACCGCGAATACAACCATTACCCGCTTGCGATCCAGGCGCTGCCGGGCAGCGAACTGGGTCTTCGCGTCGAATTCGACACTGATGTGTTCGACGCGTCCGGCATCGAGACACTGATCGAACGATTCAACCGGGTGTTGGTCGCCATGACCACCGATCCCACCGGGTCGTTGTCGTCGATGGACCTGCTGGATGCAGATGAGCTCGCCCGGCTGGATGGGTGGGGTAATCGGGCGGTGTTGGCCCACCCTGCGCCGGTGTCGCTGTCGATTCCTGGGTTGTTCGCCGCGCAGGTGGCGCGTGTCCCGGAGGCGGTGGCACTGACCTTCGAGGGCCGCTCATTGACCTATCGCGAGCTCGATGAGGCGGCCAACCGGTTGGCGCACCTGTTGGCCGGCCAGGGGATCGGCCCGGGTCAGCGGGTGGCGCTGCTGTTGCCGCGGTCGGCTGAGGCGATCGTGTCGATCCTGGCGGTGCTCAAGACCGGTGCGGCCTATGTGCCGATCGACCCGGCGGTGCCGGCGGCGCGCATGCAGTTCGTGCTTGGCGATGCCGCGCCGATCGCCGCGATCACCACCGCGGGGTTGGCCGACCGGCTGGCAGGCCAGGACCTGCGAGTCATCGACGTCGACGACCCCGCCATTGACACCCAACCGAGCACCGGATTGCCCGAGCCGGCTCCCGATGACATCGCTTACCTGATCTACACCTCGGGCACCACCGGCGTGCCCAAGGGCGTGGCCATCACCCACCACAACGTGGCCCAACTGATGGACGCACTGCACGAAGCGCCCCTGCCGTCGGCGCGGGTGTGGTCGCAGTGTCAGTCGTATGGCTTCGATGTCTCGGTCCAAGAAATCTTCGGCGCGCTGTTGGGTGGCGGGCGGCTGGTAGTGGTGCCCGAGTCGGTCGCGCGGGCGCCGGAAGACCTCCAGGCGTTACTGGTCGCTGAGCGAGTCACTGTGTTCAGTACAACCCCGTCTGAGGTGGGGATGCTCTCGCCTGAGGTTTTGGAATCCGTGGCGTTGATCATCGGCGCTGAAGCCTGCCCGACCGAGTTGATGGATCAGTGGGCCCCCGGGCGGGTCATGATCAACGCCTACGGTCCCACCGAGACGACGGTTGATGTGGCCTTGAGTGCGCCGCTGGCAGCGGGGTCGGGGGTGGTGCCGATCGGGGCGCCCGTATCGGCGGCGGCATTGTTTGTGCTGGATGGGTGGTTGCGGCCGGTGCCCGCAGGCGCGGTCGGAGAGTTGTATGTGGCCGGGCTTGGCGTGGGCGTCGGATATCTGAACCGGGCGGGGCTGACGGGGTCGCGGTTCGTGGCGTGCCCGTTCGGGGCACCGGGCGAACGCATGTATCGCACCGGGGATCTGGTGCGTTGGGACGCCGATGGACAACTTGACTACATAGGCCGCGCCGATGAGCAGGTCAAGATCCGCGGATATCGGATCGAGTTGGGTGAAGTGCGCGGTGTGTTGGCCGGGCTGGACGGGGTGAAGCAGGCGGTGGTGATCGCCCGCGAGGACCGCCCCGGCGACAAGCGCCTGGTGGGCTACATCACCGGTGCCTCTGCTTCCCTGGACCAGGCCAGCGTCCGCGCCGCGCTGGCACAGCGGCTACCCGACTACATGGTTCCGTCGGCGATCGTGATGATCGACGCGTTGCCGTTGACGGTCAACGGCAAACTCGACAAACGGGCCCTGCCGGCGCCGGAGTATCAGGACACCGGCCGTTACCGTGCCCCGGCCACGCTCACCGAGGAGATCCTGGCCGGCATCTACGCCAAAGTGCTGGCTGTGAAGCGGGTCGGGGTGGATGACTCGTTCTTCGACCTCGGTGGAGATTCGCTGTCGGCGATGCGACTGGTCGCCATGGTCAATAACGGCCTCAATGCCGGCCTTTCAGTGCGCACTTTGTTCGAGGCGCCGTCGGTCTCCCAGTTGGCGGCCCGCATCGGCGGGGAAGAAGCGCGGCCGGAACCGTTGGAGACTAGCGAGCGCCCCGCGGTGTCGCCGGTCTTAGCCAAGAGCAGATCGACGAAGTCAAGCGGCGGTACGCGGATAGCTGATGTTCTGCCGCTGACTCCTCTGCAGCAGGGGTTGTTGTTTCACGCCAGCACCGCGCAGGGTGGCGACGATGTGTATGCGGTGCAGCTGGATGTCACGTTGAGTGGTCGGCTGGATCGGGACCGGCTGCGCACGGCGGTGCAGGCGGTGGTGGCTCGGCATCCCAATGTGGCGGCCCGGTTCTCCAGCAAATTCGACGAGCCGGTGCAGATCCTCGTGACGGATCCGGTGGCGCCGTGGCAGTACGTGGAGCTCGATGGCGGCAGTGGTGATGTTGAGGAGCAGATCGCGCAGGTGTGCGCTGTTGAGCGTGCGGCGGTGTGTGACCTGGCCAGTCAACCGCCGTTCCGGGCGGCGTTGATCCGCACCGGGGCTGATCAGCACCGGCTGGTGTTGACCAATCATCACATCGTGCTCGACGGTTGGTCGTTGTCGATCCTGTTGGGGGAGGTATTTGCCAGTTATTACGGGCAGCGGTTGCCTCCGGCCGCGCCGTATCGCCGGTTCATCAGCTGGCTGGCCGGTCGTGATCTCGATGCCGCCCGGACGGCGTGGGCTCAGGTGTGGGCCGGGTTTGACACCCCGACGTTGGTCGGGTCGTCGGGCAAGGTCGGGCAGGGCCGGCGAGATGTCGCCTCGTTCGTGGTGGCCGAGGACACCACGAACGCCCTTGGTGAGCTGGCGCGCTCGTGTCAGACCACGGTCAGCACCGTGTTGCAGGGTGTCTTCGCGCGGGTGTTGATGTCGTTGACCGGCCAGCGTGATGTCGCGTTCGGCACGACGGTCTCGGGGCGCCCGGACGAGGTGTTGGGCGCGGACTCGATGGTGGGTCTGTTGATCAACACGGTGCCGGTGCGGGCGAGCATCACGGCGGCCACCACCACCGTCGAGTTGCTCGATCAGCTGCAAAGCGCCCACAACCAGACACTTGACCACCACCATTTGGCGCTGAGCGAGATCCATCGTGTCACCGGCCAGGAGCGGCTGTTCGACACCTTCTTCGTCTACGAGAATTATCCGATCGACGCCGCGAAGTTGTCGGGTGATGACGGGTTGGCCGTCGCCGAGTTCGCTCACCACGAGTACAACCATTACCCGCTTGCGATCCAGGCGCTGCCGGGCCGTGAGCTGGGTCTTCGGGTCGAATTCGATACTGATGTGTTCGACGCGTCGGGCATCCAGACACTGATCGAACGGTTCAACCGGGTGTTGGTCGCCATGACCACCGAGCCGTCCCGGCCGCTGTCGTCAATCGATGTGCTCGATCGCGCGTGAGCGTGCGCGCCTCGACGAGTGGAGCAACCAGGAACTGTTGGGCCAGCCCGCGTCCGCACCGACGTCGATCCCGGCGATCGTTCGCCACGCAGGTGGCGCGTGTCCCGGAGGCGGTGGCGCTGACCTGGTGTGAGCGTTCGTGGACCTACCGCGAGCTTGACGAGGCAACCAACCGGTTCGCGCATCTGCTGGCCGGCCAGGGGATTGGTCCGGGGCAGCGGGTGGCGCTGCTGTTGCCGCGGTCGGCTGAGGCGATCGTGTCGATCCTGGCGGTGCTCAAGACCGGTGCGGCGTATGTGCCGATCGACCCGACGGCGCCGGCGGCGCGCATGCAACTCGTCCTTGGCGATGCCGCGCCGATGGCCGCGATCACCACCGCGGGGTTGGCCGACCGGCTGGCAGGCCAGGACCTGCGAGTCATCGACGTCGACGACCCCGCCATTGACACCCAACCGAGCACCGGACTGCCCGAGCCGGCCCCCGATGACGTCGCTTACCTGATCTACACCTCGGGCACCACCGGCGTGCCCAAGGGCGTGGCCATCACCCACCAGAACGTGACCCGGCTGCTGGAGGCGATGGACGCCAATTACGAACTGGCCGGCCAGGTTTGGTCGCAGTGGCATTCGCTGGCCTTCGACGTCTCGGTGTGCGAGATGTGGGGCGCGCTGTTGTACGGCGGCCGCTTGGTGGTGGTCTCCGAGTCGGTGGCCCGTGCGCCGGAAGAATTCCATGCGCTGTTGGCGAAGGAGCAGGTCACCGTCCTGAGCCAGACTCCGTCGGCGTTTTACGCATTACAGACCGCCGATGCGCTGCAGCCCGAGCTCGGCCGACAGCTGAAGCTTCACGCGGTGATATTCGCTGGGGAAGCCCTTGAGCCACAGCGTCTTCGGACCTGGCTGGAGCATCATACGGGCTCGCCGCGCCTACTCAATTTGTACGGCACCACCGAGACGACGGTGCATGCCTCGTTCCGGGAGATCGTCGCCGGCGACGCTGACAGGGATGTCAGCCCGGTCGGCGCCCCGCTGCCAGATCTTGCGTTCTTCGTGCTCGACCAGTGGTTGCGGCCGGTGCCGACCGGGGTGGTCGGTGAGTTGTACGTGGCGGGGGCACAAGCGGGCCTGGGGTATTGGCGACGGCCGGGGTTGTCGTCGTCGCGGTTCGTGGCGTGCCCGTTCGGGGTGCCGGGCCAACGCATGTATCGCACAGGGGATTTGGTGTGGTGGGGCGCCGACGGGCAGCTGCGGTATGTGGGGCGTGCCGATGAGCAGGTCAAGATCCGTGGCTATCCGCATCGAGTTGGGTGAAGTTCGCGACGGCGTTGGCCGGGCTGGACGGGGTCGAGCAGGCGGTGGTGATCGCCCGCGAGGACCGCCCCGGCGACAAGCGCCTGGTGGGCTATGTCACCGGTGCTGCTTCCCTAGATCCGGCCACGGTGCGCGCCGCGCTGGCCGAGCGGCTGCCCGACTACATGGTTCCGTCGGCGATCATGGTGATCGACGCATTGCCGTTGACCGTCAACGGGAAACTCGACAGGCGTGCGCTGCCGGCGCCGGAGTTTCACGACACCGAGAGTTACCGCGCTCCTGTTACCGCTGTCGAGGAGATCTTGGCCGGCATCTACGCCCGCATGGTAGGTGTCGAGCGGGTCGGGCTGGACGACTCGTTCTTCGACCTCGGTGGAGATTCGCTGTCGGCGATGCGCTTGGTCGCGGCAGTCAATACCGGCCTGAACGCCGGCCTATCAGTGCGTACGTTGTTCGAGGCGCCTTCGGTCGCCCAGTTGGCGGCCCGCATCGGCGGGGATGACGATCGGCTGAAGCCGTTGGTGGCCATGGAGCGGCCCCCGGTGATCCCGCTGTCCTTCTCCCAGAACCGACTGTGGTTCCTCGACCAGTTGCAAGGGCCCTCACCGACTTACAACATGGCGGTGGGATTGCGGATGCAGGGACACCTGAATGCCGAGGCGCTGGGTGCGGCGCTGGCCGACGTGGTGGGCCGTCACGAGAGCCTGCGCACGATGTTCGCGGCGCCCAAGGGGATACCTCGGCAGTTGGTGGTGCCCGCCGAGGAGGCGGACTTTGGTTGGGACGTCGTCGATGCCACCGGCTGGTCGGCAACGGAGCTGGACGAGGCCATCGGCGCCGTGGCGCGTCACCCGTTTGACCTGGCAGCCGAAATTCCCTTGCAGGCAAGGCTTTTCCGCGTCAGCGAGAACGAGCACGTGGTGGTTTCTGTGGCGCACCACATCGCCGCCGACGGCTTGTCGATGGGCCCGATGGTGAATGACCTGGGCGTGGCCTATGCCTGCCGCTGCGCGGGACTGGACCCCGTTTGGGCTGAATTGCCGGTGCAATACGTCGATTACACGCTGTGGCAGCGTTCGCAGTTCGGAGATCTCGACGACGGGAACAGTCTGATCGCTGCGCAGCTGGCGTACTGGCAGGATGCGTTGGCGGGAATGCCCGATCGGCTGCAGTTGCCGACCGACCGGCCCTATCCGCCGCAGGCTGATCAGCGCGGTGCCAGCGTCGCAATGGACTGGCCCGTCGAGCTGCAGCAACGGATCACTCAAATAGCTCGCGAGCACAACGCGACCAGTTTCATGGTGGTTCAGGCCGCCTTGGCTGTGCTGCTGGGTAAGCTCAGTGCGAGTTCCGATGTGGCGGTGGGCTTTCCGATTGGTGGGCGGCGCGACCCCGCGCTCGACGACCTGGTGGGCTTCTTCGTCAACACCTTGGTGTTGCGGGTCGATGTCGGCGGTGATCCCACTGTTGCCGAGCTGCTGGCTCAGGTGCGCTCGCGCAGCCTGGCTGCCTACGAGAATCAGGATGTGCCGTTCGAAGTCGTCGTCGAGCGGCTGAATCCGACCCGATCGCTGACCCATCATCCGTTGGTGCAGGTGATGTTGTCCTGGCGCAACCTGCCCGGGGAAGCCAGTGATGAGATTGCCCTGGCCCTGGGGGATCTGCAGGTCAGCCAGCTTCCGGTCGATACTCACACCTCCCGGGTGGACCTGGCATTCTCAATGAGCGAACGCTGGACCCGGGCCGGTGAGCCCACGGGGATCGAGGTGATGGCCGAGTTCCGCACCGACGTGTTCGACGAGGCCAGCATCGAGGCGCTGATGGAACGGTTGCGCCGGGTGCTGGTGGCGATGACCGCCGACCCGGCGCGGCGGCTGTCGTCGCTGGATGTGCTCGACGAGGCCGAGCACGTCCGGCTGGACGAGATGGGCAACCGCGCATTGCTGACCCATCCCGTGCCGGTCGCCGTATCGGTGCCGGAGTTGTTCGCCGCGCAGGTCGCCTCCGCTCCGGAGGCGGTGGCGCTGACCTTCGGTGACCAGTCGATGACCTACCGCCAACTCGATGAAGCCGCTAACCGGTTCGCGCACTTGCTCTCTGGTCATGGTGTCGGAACGGGTTCGTGTGCCGCTTTGCTGTTGGAGCGCTCGGCCCAGGCCGTCGTCGCCATGCTGGCGGTGCTGAAGACCGGGGCGACTTACCTGGCGATCGACCCGACGCTGCCGGCGGCGCGGATGGAGTTCATGCTGACCGATGCCGCGCCGATCGCCGTGATCACCACGGCGGACCTCCGGCCGCGGCTGGACGGGCGCGATATGGCCGTCGTCGACCTGAACGACCCCGCCGTCGACGCCCAGCCCAGCACCGCACTACCCGCACCGGCAGCCGACAACATCGCCTATCTCATCTACACCTCGGGCACCACCGGCACCCCCAAGGGAGTGGCCGTCACCCACGCCAACCTGGCTCATCTGGCGGAATCAACGCCGGCAGACCTGCCGATGGAACAGGTGTGGACTCAGTGTCATTCGTATGCATTCGACTTCTCCGTGTGGGAGATCTGGGCCGCGCTGCTGGGTGGGGCACGGCTGGTTGTGGTGCCCGAGTCCGTGGTCGGCTCACCGGACGACTTCCACGCCTTGCTGGTCAGCGAGCGAGTCAACGTGCTCACCCAAACCCCGTCGGCGGTCGCGGCGCTTTCACCGCAGGGTCTGGAGTCGACGGCATTGCTGCTCGGCGGCGAGGCTTGTACGGCCGAGGTGGTGGATCAGTGGGCGTCCGGGCGGGTGGTGATCAACGCTTACGGCCCCACCGAGGCCACCGTGTACGCGTCGATGAGTGCCCCTCTGGCGGTGGGCTCGGGCTCCGCGCCGATCGGTGCGCCGCCGTCGACTGTGGCGGTGTTCGTCCTCGACGAGCAATTGCGGCCGGTGCCGGTCGGAGTGGTTGGTGAGCTGTATGTGGCGGGCCGCGGCGTGGGCGTCGGATATGTCGGCCGGGCCGGTTTGACCGCATCCCGGTTCGTGGCGTGCCCGTTCGCAGGCGGCGCAGCGCCGGGCGCGCGGATGTATCGAACCGGGGACATGGTGCGATGGCGTTCCGACCGACAACTGCAGTATCTCGGGCGCGCCGACGAGCAGGTCAAGATCCGCGGATACCGCATCGAGCCCGACGAAGTCCGGGCCGCCCTCGCCGAGTTGGACGGCGTGGAGCAGGCAGTGGTGATCGCTCGCGAGGATTGCCCCGGCGACAAGCGCCTGGTGGGATATGTCACCGGAACAGCGGACCCAGCCAAGGCGCGCGTTGCGCTGGCCGAGCGGTTGCCGGCGTACATGGTTCCGGCCGCGGTGGTGGCGTTGGCGAAGCTGCCGTTGACGGTCAACGGAAAACTCGACATACGGGCCCTGCCGGCGCCGGAGTACACCGCCGGCGAGTACCGGGCTCCGACCACGCCGACCGAGGAGATCCTGGCAGGCATCTACGCCGAGGTGCTCGGTCTTGAGCGGGTCGGGCTGGATGAGTCGTTCTTCGATCTGGGCGGGGATTCGCTGTCGGCGATGCGATTGATCGCCGCCGTGAATGCCGCCCTGGATGCCGACGTTTCGGTGCGGACGTTGTTCGAAGCGCCCACGGTCGCCCAGTTTGCGCCCTGCATCGGTGGGGGTGAGGGACGGCTGGAGCCGTTGGTGACCGTGGAGCGGCCGGCGGTGGTCCCGTTGTCGTTCGCCCAGAGCCGGTTGTGGTTCATCGAGCAGCTTCAGGGCCCGTCAGCGACCTACAACATCGCGGTGGCGCTGGGGCTGTCCGGGCTGCTGGACGTCGATGCGTTGGGGGCGGCGCTGGCCGATGTCGTCGGACGTCACGAGAGCCTGCGCACCTTGTTCGCCGCGCCCGAGGGGATACCGCGGCAGCTGGTGATGCAGGCGGGTGACGCCGATTTCGGTTGGGACGTCGTCGATGCCACCGACTGGTCGGAGCGCCGGCTCGACGATGCGTATCACGACATGGCGCGGGGCCCATTCGATCTCGCCACCGATATCCCGTTGCGGGCCAGGCTTTTCCGCGTCGCCGACGACGAGCACGTGCTGGTCGCCGTGGTGCACCACATCGCCGCCGACGGCCTGTCGATCGCGCCGCTGGTCCGCGATCTCGGCGTGGCGTACACCAGCCGGTGCACGGGGCAGGCCCATTGCTGGGCCGGATTGCCGGTGCAGTATGTCGACTACACGCTGTGGCAACGTGCACAGTTCGGCGACCTTGGCGATAGCCAGAGTGCCATCGCCGCGCAGCTGGCCTATTGGGAGGACGCCCTGGCCGGCATGCCCGAGCATCTGCAACTGCCCACCGACCGACCCTATCCGCCGGTAGCGGATTACCGCGGCGCGCGCGTGTCGTTCGACTGGCCGGTCGAGCTGCAACAGGCGATTGACCGGGTGGGCCGCGAGCACAACGTCACCAACTTCATGGTGATGCAAGCCGCGCTGGCGCTGCTGCTGGGTAAGCTCAGCGCGAGTTCCGATGTGGCGGTGGGCTTTCCGATTGCGGGGCGGCGTGATCCCGCCCTCGACGACCTGGTGGGCTTCTTCGTCAACACCTTGGTATTGCGGGTCGATGTCGGCGGTGATCCCACTGTTGCCGAGCTGCTGGCTCAGGTGCGCTCGCGCAGCCTGGCTGCCTACGAGAATCAGGATGTGCCGTTCGAAGTCGTCGTCGATCGGCTCAATCCGACTCGATCACTGACCCATCACCCGTTGGTCCAGGTGATGCTGTCCTGGCGCAACTGGCAGGACGACACCAGCGATTCCGCCGGGTTGACCTTGGGCGACGTGCAGGTCACTCAGATACCGCTGGACACGTCGACCGCCCGTACGGACCTCTCGTTCGGCTTGGGCGAGCGTTGGAGCGCGGAGGGAACGCCCGCCGGAATCGGCGGGGAGGTCGAATTCCGCACCGACGTGTTCGACGCGGCCAGCATCGAGGTGATGATCGAGCGGCTGGAGCGGGTGTTGGTGGCGATGGTGGCCGATCCGGGCCGACGGTTGTCGTCGGTGGATGTGTTGGATGAGTCCGAGCTGGCCCGGTTGGAGGGGTGGGGTAATCGGGCGGTGTTGGGTGAGCCTGCGTCGGCACCGGTGTCGATTCCGGGGGTGTTCGCCGGGCAGGTGGCGCGGGTCCCGGGGGCGGTGGCGCTGAGTTTCGAGGGCCGCTCACTGACCTATCGCGAGCTCGATGAGGCGTCGAACCGGTTGGCGCATTTGCTGATCGAGCGTGGGGTGGGTTGTGGTCAGCGGGTCGCGGTGTTGTTGCCGCGTACTGCGCAGGCGGTGGTGGCGATCTTGGCGGTGGTCAAGACGGGGGCGGCTTATGTGCCGGTCGATCCGTCGGTGCCCGCGGCGCGGCAGGGATTTCGTGCTGGGCGATGCCGCCCCGGTGGCGGTGATCACGACCGCGGAGTTGGCGCCACGCCTTGATGGGCAGCACCTGTCGGTCATCGACGTCGCCGATCCTGCGTGGCGGGCCAGCCGGTCACGGCGTTGCCGGTGCCGGCGCCCGAGCAGATCGCCTACATCATTTACACCTCGGGCACCACGGGCACCCCGAAGGGGGTGGCGATCCCGCACCGCAACGTGACGCGGTTGTTGGAGACGCTGGATGCCGAGATGGGTCTGGCGGGGCAGGTGTGGACGCAGTGTCATTCGTTGGCGTTCGACTATTCGGTGTGGGAGATCTGGGGTCCGCTGCTCTATGGGGGCCAGGTGGTGGTGGTGGCCGATGCGGTGGTGCGCTCGGCGGAGGATTTCCACGCGCTTGTTGGTCGCCGAGGAAGTCACCGTGTTGAGTCAGACCCCGTCGGCGTTTTATGCGTTGCAGGCCGCTGATGGGTTGCAGCCCGAGCTGGGCCGGCAGTTGAAGCTGGAGGCGGTGGTGTTCGGCGGGGAGGCCCTGGAGCCGCAGCGGCTGGGGCCGTGGTTGGCCGCGCATCCGGGCGCGCCGCGGCTGATCAACATGTATGGCATCACCGAGACCACGGTGCATGCCTCGTTTAGGGAGATCACGGCCGCTGATGTCGACGGCGCGGTCAGCCCGATCGGGGTGCCGTTGGCTCATCTGGGGTTCTTCGTGCTCGATGGGTGGTTGCAGCCGGTGGCTCCGGGGGTGGTCGGGGAGTTGTACGTGGCCGGCGCGGGGTTGGCCTATGGGTATGTGGGTCGGGCGCCGTTGAGTGCGTCGCGGTTCGTGGCGTGTCCGTTCGGGGCGCCCGGTGAGCGGATGTATCGCACCGGGGATGTGATGGCCTGGGGCGCTGATGGGCAGTTGCGGTATCTGGGGCGTGCTGATGAGCAGGTCAAGATCCGCGGGTATCGCATCGAACTGGGTGAGGTGGCGGCCGCGTTGGCCGCCGTGGACGGGGTGGCGCAGGCCGAGGTGATCGCCCGGGAGGACCGCCCCGGGGACAAGCGGCTGGTGGGCTACGTCACCGGCGAGCGTCGATCCGGTCGAGGTGCGCGCGGTACTGGCACAGCGGCTGCCGGACTACATGGTGCCCGCGGCGGTGGTGGTGATCGAGGCGATGCCGTTGACGGTCAACGGCAAACTGGACAAACGTGCGCTGCCGGCACCGGAGTACCAGGCCCTCGACTCCTACCGGGCGCCCGGCGATGCGGTGGAGGAGATCCTGGCCGATATCTATGCCCAGGTGTTGGGGCTCGACCGGGTCGGGGTGGAGGAGTCGTTCTTCGAACTCGGCGGCGACAGCATCTTGTCGATGCAGGTGGTCGCCCGCGCCCGCGCGGCCGGGGTGTTGTTCCGGCCCCGCGACGTCTTCGTCGAACAGACCGTGGCCCGACTGGCCCAAACCGCCACGGTGGCCGACGCGGCTGCCGACCTGATCGACGACGGTGTCGGCCCGGTGATAGCCACCCCGATCATCGGTTGGCTCCATGATGTGGCCGGCCCGACGGATCAGTTCAACCAGACGGTGCTGATCCAAGCACCTGTTGGCACCAGCGAGGCCGACGTGGTGGTGGTGTTGCAGGCGGTGCTGGACCGGCATGCCATGCTGCGGCTGCGGGTCGACGACGACGGCGCCGGGGGTTGGTCGCTGACCGTGCCCGAGGCCGGCGCCGTGGACGCTGCGCACTGTCTGCACACCGTCGACGTGCTCTCCGAGGACGTTATCGTCGCGGCCCGGTCGCGGTTGAACCCGGCCGCCGGGCAGATGGTGAGCGCGCTCTGGGTGGCTCCCACCGGTCAGCTGTTGGTGATCGCGCATCACCTGGCCGTCGACGGGGTGTCGTGGCGGATCCTTCTGGAAGACCTCAACCTCGCCTGGACTCAGCACCGCACCGGCCAGCAGGTGGCGTTGCCGGCACCGGGCACCTCATTCGCCCGATGGGCGTCGCTGCTGGCCGAGCACGCGCACGATCCCGAAGTCGAGGCGCAGGCCCAGACCTGGCGTGAGATCGCTGCGGTGGCGGTGCCGTTGCCGGCGGTACAACCGGTGGTCGATACCTACGCCAACGCCGGCAGTTTGTCGGTGGACTTGGATCCCGAGACGACCCGGATGCTGCTCAGAGAGGTGCCGGCGGCGTTCCACGGCGGGATCAACGACGTCTTGTTGATCGCATACGCCTTGGCGCTGGCTGAGTTCCTGGGTGGGCTTGACACCGACACTGCACCGATCGTGATCGACGCCGAGGGGCACGGGCGTCAGGAGGAACTGGCCGACGATGTCGACTTGTCGCGCACCGTGGGCTGGTTCACCACCAAGTACCCGGTGGCGCTGGAAGTCGGTGGGTTGGACTGGGCGCAGGTGGTCGCTGGCGACGCGAGGCTGGGCGCGGTGGTCAAGGACGCCAAGGAGCAGCTTCGAGCTCTCCCCGACGGCCTGTCCTACGGAGTGCTGCGCTATCTCAACGATGACGTGGACCTCGAAGGGTCTGACTCGCCGATCGGATTCAACTATCTGGGCCGGATGGGCGCAGCAGGCGCGCAGGTATCCGGTGATTACTGGGAGATCTGCCCCGACGGGTCGGTCGCCGGCGCCGCCGCGGCGATCCCCATGCCGTTGATGCACACCGTCGAACTCAACGCCGGCACCATCGACAGCGCCGACGGCCCACGCCTGCGCGCCGGCTGGACATGGGCGCTTTCAGCGTTGGACCACCCCCAAGTCAATCGGCTCAGCCAGCCTCTGGTTCGACGCCCTGACCGGTATCTGCGCCCACGTGCGAGGCGGTGGCGGCGGACTGACACCTTCAGACATCGCGCCTGCCCGGTTGACGCAGCAGCAGATCGACGAACTGTGCCGCGACGACCAGGTCGCCGATATCTTGCCGTTGACCCCGCTACAGCAGGGTTTGATGTTCCACGCCGGCATCGCGCACGGCTGCGGCGATGATGTGTATGCGGTGCAGCTGGATGTGACGTTGAGCGGTCGGCTTGATCAGCATCGGTTGCGCACGGCGGTGCAGTCGATGCTGACCCGTCATCCCAACTTGGCGGCCAGATTCTCCGGCGAGTTCGACGAGCCGGTGCAGGTCATCCCGGTGGATCCCGAAACTCCCTGGCGTTATGAGGATTTGACCGGTGGCGGTGTCGATGTCGATGAGCAGATCGCGTGCCTGTGCGCCGCCGAGCGCGCCGCAGTCTGTGACCTGAATGATCGACCGCCGTTCCGGGCGGTACTGATCCGCACCGCGGCCGACGAGCACCGTTTTGTGCTGACCAATCATCACATCCTGCTCGACGGCTGGTCGCTACCGATTCTGCTCGGAGAAATCTTTGCCGGCTATTACGGCCACCGACTGCCGGCGCCTGCGCCCTACCGCCGGTTCATCAGTTGGCTGGCCAAGCGTGATCTCGATGCCGCCCGCGCCGCCTGGGGTGAGGTTCTGGCCGGCTTTGACACCCCCACCTTGGTCGGCCCGCCAGACCGGCTGGTGCCGGCGGTGAGCCGACGCGTTGCCGCGGTTCGGGTCTCGGAGGAAACCACCAGGGCCGTGGGCGAGCTGGCCCGCTCCCGTCAGACCACGGTCAGCACCGTGCTCCAGGGCGCCTGGGCGCAGCTGCTGATGTCGCTGACGGGCGAGCACGACGTCGTCTTCGGCTCCGTCGTCTCTGGGCGGCCGACCGAGGTGGTCGGTGCGGAGTCGATGGTGGGCCTGTTCATCAACACGGTGCCGGTGCGAGCCAGTATCACCGCCACGACCACCGCCGCCGATCTGCTCGACCAACTGCAAGACGTTCGCAATCAGACACTCGAGCACGAGCACTTGGGACTCAACGAGATTCACCGCCTCACCGGACAGGACCAACTGTTCGACACCGTGTTCGTCTACGAGAACTACCCGAGCGACGCCACCTTGTCGGGTGCCGACGGGTTGGCGATCACCGGGCTCACCAACCGGGACCACTACCATTACCCACTCACAGTCCAGGCCGTACCGGGCAACGAACTGGACCTGCGGGTCCAATATCGCACCGACGTCTTTGACGAGGCCGGCATCGAAGCGCTGATTGAACGGTTCAAGCGGGTGTTGGTGGCCATGACCACCGATCCAGAACAGCCGTTGTTGGCCACGCAACTGTCGGATTGTGGTGAGCTCGCCCAACTCAACGGGTGGAGCAAGCAGCCGATGACCACACCTGAATCCAAGAACCACGACGGCGGCAGCGGTAATCGTGGCCCGGCCACCCCAGTCGAACAGATCGTGGCCGACGTCTTCGCCCAGGTGCTCAAGCTCGACGACGTCGGCGTTGAGGAGTCGTTCTTCGACTTGGGCGGGGACTCACTCTTGGCGATGCGGGCGGTCGCCGCGATCAACGCGGCCTTCGACACCCACCTCGCGCTGGCCACCCTGTTCGACGCGCCCACCGTAAGAAGCTTGAGCCATCATCTGGACGGCCCGTGACGGCTCGGGCGAAGAAGTTGTCACCGTGAAGTACTTGAAGGAAGGAAGGCTCTACATGATCAAACTATGGTTGCCCAGACTGGTTGCCGCGGTTGGGGTTTCGGCAGTGTCGTTGGGCGTGGGGGTCGGGGGGCTCGGGGTCGCGTCCGCAGCCCCTGATCTGGGCCCGGCCATCGACACGACGTGCAGTTACCCGCAATTCATGTCGGCACTCAACGCGCAGAATCCGGAAGCCGACAGGGTGTTCAATTCCTCGCCGGTACTGCGGAGCGGTTTGACCCAGTTCATATCGGCGGGGCCAGATAAGCGGCGGGAAATAGCCGTATTTGTGGCGGCCTCGCCAATGTTTCAGCCCTACCTTGGAACTATCGAGCAGGCTTTCAACACCTGCAATGGCTTCTGACCGGGTTGGGCGCGAGCTTCTTGGTTTGAACGTTAAGGAGGATCGGTGAAGGCCGCTCTCACACTCTTGATATCCGGCCTCGCTGAACCCGTGGTGTTCGGCGTGATCATTTTCGTTGTAGCGGGCACGGTCGATTACTGGCAGGCATGGCTTCTCCTGGCGGTGTTCGTCGTTTCGGTATGGACGTCGAACATTTACTTGCTTCGCGCCTATCCCGCTGCGCTGCAACGGCGTATGCGTGGGGGGCCGGCAGCCGAGACGCGGATGGTGCAAAAGGCCGTCATGGGCGGGTTGTGGCTGTCACTGATGACGATGTTGGTGGTCAGTGCCCTCGACCACCGCTTTGGTTGGACCCATGTACCAACGGCGATCTCCCTGGTTGGCAACGTTGCGGTGGCGGCCGGGCTCATGGCACCGATGCTGGTGGTCATACAGAACAATTACGCTGCCGCAACCGTCCGAGTGGAGGCAGGACAGAGCCTCGCTTCCACCGGTCTGTACGGGCTGGTGCGGCACCCCATGTACACCGCCAATGTGATCATGATGGTCGGCATTCCGCTTGCGCTCGGTTCCTACTGCGGACTCGTCCTGGTGGTCCCTGGCTCGATGGTGCTCGCCTTGCGTATCCGCGACGAGGAGAACATGCTCACCGAAGAGTTGGACGGATACCTCGAGTACACCGAGAAGGTTCGCTACCGCCTCGTGCCCGGCGTGTGGTGACTGCCCGATATCGGCTTCGCGCACCGTCGGCGCACACTGATGGAGAAGCTGCTGGTTTCCGGCGTGCCGGGACAGCAGACCCGTAGGTTCCCCGTCGCAGTGAGTCCGTCGGCTATCCGCGTCCGTTCGCCTTGGTGCTGCCGCGGTCCGGGTCCAGCGCCGCGACCCGCTCCGCCACTGCCTGATCCGGCGGCGAACCCGCCGCCAACCCCGCGACGACGCCTGCACGGTTTCGCGCGGGCTGGTTCTGCGACATCTTCGCCTTGGCCTCGACCCGCTCGATGACGACTTCGACGCCGACGATCGCGTTGAGTTGGGCTCGGATGTAGGTATCGGGAGCGTCTGTCACGTGCCACGACGGGTCCCGGTCGGCCTCGTGTCGGTCGGTCAACCGCGTGACGAGCTCGCGCACCCAGTCCGGGTCGTCGTGGACGGTGAGTGGCCCATATGCGTTGAGCACCTCGTAGTTCCACGTCGGCACCACCTTGCCGGTCTCGGCCTTCGTGGCGTAAAGGTTCGGCGAGACGTAGCCCTGCGCGCCGGTGAAGATGGCGACGGACTCGTGGCCGTCGGCGTGCCAGTGCGGGTTGGCACGGGCCACGTGCCCCACCAGCGCATGACGGTCGCGGTCGTACAACAGCGGTAGCGGCGTGACGATCAGACCCGATGGGGCGCGCGTGACCAGCTGTGCGAAACCGGCCCGGGCCAATGCGGCAGCGGTGTCGTCCGCGGACGGTGCGAACTTCGGCGGCAGATACACGATCCAGCGTAGAACGGCGCGGATGAGCGCTTGCGCGAAGACCAGAACGCCGCGGATGAGCGCTTGCGCGAAGACCAGAACGGGCGGTTCCTCATGACACGATTCGAACATATGATCGATTGATGGGCGCCTTTCAGTCGATCGGCCACACCGGCCAGCCGACGTCGCAGGCGTTCCGCCGCGTCGATCCGCCGGTCGCCGTGCTGATCGACCTCGCGGCGGTGTTTCCGCGCGAACCCCACCGGGCCGGTGGCTACCACCCCGCGGGTCTGCAGATGCACTCCGTCGTCGAGGGCAGGCTGAGCCTGTTGGGGCATGTGCGAGCAGGGCTTCTGGTGGGGCTGGGTGACGTACGAGATCGCGTACGGCTCCCAGCGGAAGTCGGTGACGCACTGGATACCGGCGTGGACGTTGCAGCGTCGATAGGCTGGCGTCATGGCTCGCAAGCTCGCCACCGCAGACGTCGTCGGCCTCGCCGAGCTCCTGGACTTCGTCCGACCGCGTCACCGCATGGTGCTGACGACGTTCCGCGCGGACGGTGCGCTGCAGAGTTCCCCGGTCACCGGCGGCGTCGACGACGCCGGGCGGCTGGTGATCGCCACCTACCCGAAGCGCGCCAAGTCGGCCAACGTGCGGCGCGACCCGCGGGCCAGCGTGACGGTGCTGTCCGACGAGTTCAACGGCCCCTACGTCCAGGTCGACGGGGACGCGGAGGTCATCGCGCTGCCCGCCGCGGTGGAGCCGTTGGTCGACTACTACCGGGCGATCGCGGGCGAGCATCCCGACTGGGCGGAGTACCGGCAGGCCATGGTTGACCAGGGCAAGTGCCTGATCAGGGTGACGCCGACGCGGTGGGGCCCGGTGGCCACCGGCGGGTTCCCACCCTCCTGATTTCCGCTGGTCGGCGCACTGTTCGGGGGGTGGTCGGGATGGCCGCGTTGCGGAGGATAGTGCGTCAAACTATAGTCTGGACACATGTCCAGAGCCCCTATTTTTGACTCTGGTAACAGGGTCCCCACTCTGGCTGCGGTGAACTGACCATGCGCATTGCCCTGTTGTCGTATCGGAGCAAGACGCATTGTGGTGGGCAGGGCGTCTACGTTCGCCATCTGAGCCGTGGTCTCGTCGAGCTTGGTCACGACGTCGAGGTGTTCTCCGGACCGCCCTACCCCGGAGGGCTGGATCCGAGGGTGCGGCTCACCGAGGTGCCAAGTCTGGACCTCTACCGCGAACCCGATCCGTTCCGCATCCCGCGCCCCAGTGAGCTGCACGACCGCATCGACGTGCTCGAGCTGCTCGCCACCTGGACCGCGGCCTTCCCGGAGCCGAAGACCTTCTGCCTGCGCATGGCCCGCATCCTCGCCGATCGCCGCGACGAGTTCGACGTCGTCCACGACAACCAGAGCCTCGGGACCGGGCTGCTCGACGTCGCCGAGCTTGGCCTCCCGGTGGTCGCCACCGTGCACCACCCGATCACGCGGGACCGCGTGCTGGACGTCGCCGCGGCCAAGTGGTGGCGAAAGCCGTTGGTGCGCAGGTGGTATGGGTTCGCCGAGATGCAGAAGCAGGTGGCCCGCAAGCTCCCCGAACTGCTGACGGTGTCGTCCACGTCGGCCACCGACATCGCCGAGGACTTCGGGGTTTCACCCGACCAGCTGCACGTCGTGCCGCTCGGCGTCGACACCGAACTGTTCAAGCCGTCCGAACACCGGGTGCGCAACCGCATCGTCGCGATCGCCAGCGCCGACGTTCCTTTGAAGGGCGTCAGCCACCTGCTGCACGCCGTCGCCAGACTGCGCGTCGAACGCGACCTCGAACTGCAACTGGTGTCGAAGCTGGAGCCGAACGGGCCCACCGAGAAGTTGATCGCCGAACTGGGCATCTCCGACATCGTGCACAGCTCCAGCGGACTGTCCGACATCGAACTCGCCGAGCTGCTTTCTTCGGCTGAGGTGGCGTGCATTCCCTCGCTGTACGAGGGCTTCTCGTTGCCCGCCGTGGAGGCGATGGCCAGCGGCACGCCGATCGTCGCCAGCCGCGCAGGGGCGTTGCCCGAGGTGGTCGGCGTCGACGGCGAGTGCGCGCGGCTCGTTCACCCCGGCGACGTCGACGAGCTGACGCAGGTGCTCGGCGAACTGCTCGATTCGCCGCTCGAGCTGCGCAGGCTCGGGGCTGCGGGCCGACGCCGCGCGGTGGACGTCTTCAGTTGGGAATCCGTGGCCGCGCAAACCGTTTCGGTGTATGAGCGGGCCTGCGAGCGAGTTCAGAACAGGACCACCACATGCTGACCGTCGACTTCGACCGGCTGGGCTTGGGGGCGGGTAGCTCCGTCATCGACGTCGGATGCGGCGCGGGCAGGCATTCCTTCGAGGCGTTCCGACGCGGTGCCGACGTCGTGGCGTTCGACCAGGACGCCGCCGAGTTGAACGACGTCGACGCCATTCTGCAGGCCATGCAGGACCAGGGCGAGGCACCGGCGTCCGCCAAGGCGGAGGCGGTCAAGGGCGACGCGCTCGACCTGCCGTACGACGACGATTCGTTCGACTGCGTGATCGCCTCGGAGATCCTCGAGCACGTGCCGCAGGACGACCGCGCCATCGACGAGCTCGTCCGGGTGCTTAAGCCCGGCGGCCAGCTGGCGGTCACGGTTCCGCGCTGGCTGCCCGAGAAGATCTGCTGGATGCTGTCCGACGAGTACCACGCCAACGAGGGCGGTCACATCCGGATCTACCACGCCGACGAGCTGCGCGACAAGGTAGTCGCGCGGGGTCTGACGTTCGACCACAGCCATCACGCCCATGCGCTGCACTCGCCGTTCTGGTGGCTGAAATGTGCTGTGGGCGTGGATAAGCCGAACCATCCCGCGGTGACCGCGTACCACAAGCTGTTGGTGTGGGACATGATGTCGCAGCCGTGGCTGACCCGTAGCGCCGAAGCGGTGATGAACCCGCTCGTCGGCAAGAGCGTCGCGCTGTACTTTCAAAAACCGCGGCCTTCCGCACGCCCACCGGTGGTGAGCAGTGCTCTCAGCTGAGCTACCCGGCGTGCCGGGCGTGCTGACGCCCGCACAGTGCCGCCAGACCGCGGAGTCCATTGCCGCCACCCAGGAGTCGTCCGGTGCGTTGCCGTGGTTCGTCGGCGGGCACACGGACCCGTGGGACCACGTTGAGAACGCGATGGCGCTGACGGTCGCCGGGTTGTGGGAACAGGCCAGGGCCGCGTACGAGTGGTGCCGCTCCACCCAGCGGGCCGATGGCTCTTGGCCGATCCAGTTCCGCAACGGCGTGATCGAGGATGCCAACAGCGACAGCAACTTCTGCGCCTACATCGCCACGGGTGTGTGGCACCACGTGCTCATCACCTCCGACCGCGGCTTCGCCGAGACCATGTGGCCGGTGGTCAGCAGGGCCATCGACTTCGTGTTGACGATGCAGCTCAGCGACGGCGAGATCTCCTGGGCCAGAAGCCCTGAAGGGATCATCCAGGAAGCGCTGCTCACGGGCTGCTCCAGCATCTATCACGCCGTCCGATGCGCGCTCGCGTTGGCGAACTACGTCGACGAGCCGCAGCCCGAGTGGGAGGTCGCGGTCGGCCAACTCGGCCATGCGATCGCCGAGCACCCCGAATGCTTCCTCACCAAGGACACCCACTCGATGGAGTGGTACTACCCGGTGCTCGGCGGAGCGGTGCGCGGCGAGGCGGCCACGGCGCGCATCGAGGCTCGCTGGGACGAGTTCGTCGTACCGGGACTTGGCATCCGGTGCATCGACCACCGGCCGTGGGTGACCGGCGCCGAGACGTGCGAACTGGTCATGGCGCTCGATGCCATGGGGGACTCGGTCCGCGCCCACGAGCAGTTCGCCGCGATGCATCATCTCCGCGAGGACGACGGATCCTATTGGACCGGACTGGTTTTCGCCGATGGCAAGCGGTGGCCGGTCGAGCGCACCACCTGGACGGGGGCCGCGATGATCCTCGCTGCGGACGCGCTGTCGAGGACGACCGCGGGCAGCGGCATCTTCCGTGCGGCCGACCTGCCGCGCGGCCTCGAAGGCGACTTTGACTGCGCCTGCGCCCGTCGCTTCTAAGCCCGCCCGCACCGGTGCGTGCCTACGGGGCTGCTTCGAACCGCCGAACGTGAAGCCAGTAAAGATGATTGGCTGATTTCTCGCACTGGTGGCACGCTCGGCGATTACTGCGGCGGCGCGGTGCGCTCCAAGACCCGTAGTGTGCCCGTCGCGGACACCTCCTTGAACTCGCCGGAGTCCAGTGCCCGCAAGTAGATGTGATACGGCGCCTGACCACCCTCGTCGGGGTTGGGGAAGACGTCGTGAATGACGAGCGCGCCGCCGACCGCCACCCACTTGGCCCAGCCGCTGAAGTCCCGTTGCGCGGCTTCCTCGGTGTGGCCGCCGTCGATGAACAAGAACTGCAACGGAGTTCGCCACGACCTGGCCACGACGTGCGACTTGCCGACCACGGCGACGACGTTGTCGTCCACCCCCGCCGCGTCGAGGGTGTGCCGCAGCGTCGGAAGCGTGTCGAACAAGCCGGTGACGGGGTCCACCATGGAGGTGTCGTGATACTCCCAACCCGGTTGGTGTTCCTCGGATCCGTGGTGGTGGTCGATGGTGTAGAGGACCCCGCCGGTCTGCTGGGCCGCCGCGCCCAACAGCACCGTCGACTTGCCGCAGTAGGTGCCGATCTCGACACCGGTGCCGTCGCCGAGGTAGCGGACGGCCGCCTCGTAGAGGGCGCGTCCCTCGTCGGCCGGCATGAACCCGATGATTTGCTCGGCCAGGGCGAACAGGCGGGCGGCGGACGGTGGAAGTGCGGTGTCGCATGCGCTCATGCGGGCTAACTTACCGTTGCCGGTAGGAGGGTGTTGTAGTAGCGTCCAGACACGTGTCCGATCCGACCTTGGAGTCGACTCGGCGCCGTCTGACCGCCAAGCAGGCCGACACTGTCGATCGCCTCGGAAGGGCCGCGGTCGAGCTTCTTAACCGCGAGGGTTTCGCGGGCCTCACCGTGCGCCGCGTGGCCGCCGAGGCCGGGGTCGGTGCGGCCACCGCCTACACGTACTTCTCGTCGAAGGAGCACCTCGTCGCCGAGGTGTTCTGGCGGCGGCTCGCGTCGGCGCCACCCGTCGGGCACGAGTCCAATGACCGCGCCACCCGGGTGATCGACGTGCTGCGGCACATCACTTTGCTGATGGCCGAGGAACCCGAGTTCGCGGGTGCCGTGACGAACGCGCTACTGGGCCGCGACCCGGACGTCGACGCGTTGCGTCAACGCATCGGTCGCGACATCCACGACCGGCTGGCTGCTGCGCTGGGCCCCGACACCGATTCCGATGTCGTCGAGTCGTTGGAGATGCTCTACTCGGGTGCGCTGGTGCGGGCGGGAATGGGTTACGCCTCGTACGCGGACATCGCGCAACGCCTGGAGAAGTCGGCGCGCCTGATGCTCGGCTAGGAACGACTAGGTCAGCCCGAGCAGTGCGCGGGTGGCCGCAGCGGAGGCGTCGGCGATGCCGCGAACGTCATGGCCGTCCTCGACGTAGGACGCCGTGAGTTCTCGCAGTCCGCCGAGCAGGATGAGCGCCAACTCGCGCGAAACCGGTTGCAGCCCCGCGCGCTGGAATCCTGGGCTGACACTGATGTCGACCAACATGTCGGTCAGGTGGTCCATCGCCAGTCGATGAAGTGCGCGGGCGGCCTCGCCCAAGGCGGGCGCCTCGCGAATCCAGCTCAGCGTGATCGCGGGCCGGGCCGCGATGTGGTCGATGTAGGCGGCCAGGGCGGCGTCGACCTGTCCGTAGGGGGCCGCCTCGAGGTCGACGGCGGCGAGGATGCTCGCGATCATCTCCTCGTTGTTGCTCTGCAACAGTTCGATGAAGCATTCTTCCTTGCTGGCGAAGTGGTCGTAGAAGGTGCGCTTGCTGGTCTTGGCGTGCCGGACGACGTCGGCGACGGTGGTGTCGCGGTATCCGCGTTCGGTGATCGACTTGGCGAGTCCCTCGAGTAGTCGGCCGCGGAAGGCGTCGGCCCCGGAAGCCGTCTGCGGTGTGTCGAGCGCAGTGGACACGAACTCACCTCCTCACCCTTGCGCATGTGCGGTACTACCCGGTACCGTACCGTACTAACCTGCGGTACACCGTAGTACCACTTGAGGGTTGGAGCCTGCGATGACCGAAGCAACCACCGCCGAAGCAGCAGCCCCTCCCGCTGTCCGCGCATTGAAGACACCGCCAAGTCCGCGCGTCCCCAGACTCTTGCAGGGGTTGGGCTTCGCGGTGGCTCGACGAAGAATGCTCGATGCGTTCGCGCGTCGCTACGGCAACGTCTTCGCACTCAACCTGCCCGTGTTCGGACACGTCATCAACGTTGCCGACCCCGCTTTGGCAAAGCAGTTGTTCATGGCGAACACCACCGACGTCGGCAACATCAGGCCGAGTCTGGAGCGGATCTTCGGACCGGGCTCGGTGTTCGCACTCGACGGTGACGACCACCGGCGCCGCCGCAAGATCCTGACGCCCCCGTTCCACGGCAAGAGCATCAAGAACTACGAGCAGACGTTCGAGACCGAGACGCTGCGGGAAGCGGCCGACTGGTCTGACGATGTGCCGTTCGAGACACTCGAACCGATGAGCAGGATCACGCTGAACGTCATCCTGCGCACCGTGTTCGGCGCGGAGGGCGAGAAGCTGGACGAGCTCCGTCGCATCATCCCGCCATGGGTGACGCTCGGCTCCCGCTTGGCCATGCTGCCCGCACCGTCGCGAACCTACGGCCGACGCACTCCGTGGGGTCGGCTCAACGAGTATCGACGCCAGTACGACGGCATCCTCGACCGATTGATAGCCGAAGTGAAGGCTGATCCCGACTTCGAACGGCGCGACGACGTGCTCGCACTTCTGTTGCGCAGCACGTACGAGGACGGCTCGTCGATGTCGAGTCGCGAGATCGCCGACGAGATGCTCACGCTGCTCGCCGCGGGCCACGAAACCACGGCGTCCACCCTGGCGTGGGTCTTCGAGCGGGTCACCAGGCACCCAGAGGTGCTTGCCAAGCTGGTGGCCGAGGCGGCGACCGACGACAGCCAGTACCGCCAGGCCGTCATCCTCGAGACCCAGCGCACCAGGACGGTCATCGACGGCACTGCACGGCACGTTTACGTGCCGACCTTCCAACTCGGGGACTGGGTGATCCCGAAGGGGCACCAGATCCGAGTGGACATCGCCATGATGCACAGACGCGCCGAGGAGTTCCCCGACCCCGCACGGTTCGACCCGCAGCGCTACATCGGTGAGCGGCCCCCGACCTTTGCGTTCATCCCGTTCGGGGGCGGGACGCGCCGTTGCGTCGGCGCCGCCTTCGCCAACGTCGAGATGGACGTCGTGCTGCGAACGGTGTTGCGCCACTTCATCATCGAGCCCACCACCGCACCCGACGAGAAGGTGCACTCCCGCGGCGTGGCGTACACGCCGAAGGCCGGCGGTCGCGTGGTGATGCGTCGCCGCTCCACCCCGCTCAGCGCTACTTAGCTGGAGGCCGCCGATTCCCGCTTGGGTAGTTTCCAGCCCGGACGCGGGAAGTGGCACGTGTACCCGTTGGGGTACTTCTGCAGGTAGTCCTGGTGCTCGGGTTCGGCCTGCCAGAAGTCACTGGCCGGCGTCACCTCGGTGACCACCTTGCCCGGCCACAGCCCCGAGGCGTCCACGTCGGCGATGGTGTCCAGCGCGACGCGATGCTGCTCGTCGTCGGTGTAGAAGATGGCCGACCGGTAGCTGCTTCCGCGGTCGTTGCCCTGGCGATCCTTGGTGGTCGGATCGTGGATCTGGAAGAAGAACTCCAGCAGGTTCCGGAAGTCGGTTTGCGTTGGGTCGTAGACGATCTCGATCGCCTCCGCGTGCCCGGGGTGATTGCGGTAGGTGGCGTTTGCGTTCTGCCCGCCGGTGTAGCCGACGCGCGTCGAGACTACGCCCGGCTGCCTGCGGATCAGGTCCTGCATGCCCCAGAAGCAGCCACCCGCCAGGATCGCCTTCTGATGGTCGCTCATGCCTGTGCATCCTCCTTCGTCTGTCCCCGGTCGCTCGGCTCTTGGCCGCCGAACAGCCGCTTGTACTCTCCGTAGCCCTGCGCCTCGAGGTCGTCGAGGTGGATGAACTTCAGCGAAGCGGAGTTGATGCAGTAGCGCAACCCGCCCTCGGCGCGCGGCCCGTCCTTGAACAGGTGGCCGAGGTGACTGTCGCCGTGCGTCGACCGGACCTCCGTGCGCAGCATCAGATGACTGAAGTCGCGCTTCTCGACCACGTGCTCCGTGTCGATCGGCTTGGTGAAGCTCGGCCAGCCGCTGCCGCTGTCGAACTTGTCGACCGAGGCGAACAACGGCTCGCCAGACACCACGTCGACGTAGATGCCCGGTTCGTGGTTGTCCCAATACTCGCCGGTGAACGCACGCTCGGTGCCGTTCTGCTGCGTCACGTGGTACTGCTCGGGTGACAGGGCGCCCACGGCGTCCGGATTCTTGTTGTAGTCCCTTGCCACTGGTCCTCCTAGAGTTGGCACTTCTATAACCTGAAGTGCCCTTCAGAAGTTCCTCCGTTACCGCTCGCCACGCACCTCGTCGACGACCGTCACGATTTGGTCAGCAATGGCTCGCGGTTGGTACAGCATCTGGTTGTGCCCGCTGCCCGGAATGATGACGTTCGTCGTACCCAGCGCGGCCGCCAACATGTCGTTCGCCTGGTGGATCTGGGCCTGGGTGTAGTTGTCCGGCTTGAGCGCCGACGGCTGCACGAACTTGTCACCGCTGAGCACGATCGCGGGCACGCGCGGTAGCGGCGGAGCGGCGGCGATGGTCGCGAAGGCATCCTCGGCGAGGATCGCCTCCTCTCCTGGCGCGACAGTCTGGCCGTCGGTGTTGAAGGCCGCGTTCTGGTCGGGCCTGCCGAGGCCCCAGAGGAACTCCGAGGTGGGTTCGGAGAAGACCAGCCCGCTCACCAATTCCGGGTGTTGCCGCGCGAGCAGGTCGAGCACCAGCCCGCCGTAGGAGTGTGCGACGAACACCATCGGCGTCGGAAGGGCGGCTGCGGCAATCAGATTCACCACGTCGTCGACGTCGGACTGCAGGGTGTGCGGCTGCGCGACCGGAGTCGATCGGTCAGTTCCGTCCGGGCGGGTGTTGGGCCGGTCGTAGGTGCAGACCCGGGTCGTCTTCGCCACCAGCGGCTGCGTCGAGACCGGGCTCGCGGCGATCTTCGCCTCTTCGATCAGGTCGTACGGTGACGACCGGATCGGGTCGTCGGGTGGGACCGCAGCGTTCCACGCCTCGGCGTAGCTGCCCTTCCCGGGGATGACGAACACCGTCGGGGCGCCTTCGCCCTGACAGTCGAGGTAGAGGCTGCGGCCGCCTCCGATGTCCACCAGGCCCACCGTGTCGTCGGCGTGCGCGATTCCGCTGCTCGACAATCCGACCACGGTCAACAGCAGTGCTACGCCAGCGCGCCCGGCCCTCATTCCGTGCAGCCTACGACGGGTAGCCCAGGTCCGGGCCCGTTCGGCTGAGGAGCTGCTCATCGCCCCGGGTCGCTGCAGCGCGACACGTGGGCGCTGCGGCGATGGCGCCACCGACCCGCTCGACAAAGGCCGGTAGAACGTGTTCTAGTTCTGGGTGTGACCGGCACCACCTTCACCCGCGACGAACTGGCCGCCGCATTCGCGACGTTCGAGCAGACGGTCGACGCCGCCGCCCAGACGCGCAATTGGGATCCATGGGTTGACCAGTACACGGACGACGTGCTCTACGTCGAGCACGCGGCCGGGACGATGCGCGGCCGCGAACAGGTCCGCCCGTGGATCTGGCAGACGATGGAGACCTTCCCGGGGAGCTACATGACGTCGTTCCCGTCGTTGTGGAAGGTCTACGACGAGACCACCAACCGCGTGCTGTGCGAGCTCGACAATCCGATGCGCGACCCCGGCGACGGCACCATCATCAGCGCGACCAACATCTCGATCGTCACCTACGCGGGCGACGGGCTGTGGTGCCGTCAGGAGGACGTCTACAACCCGCTGCGCTTCGTCTCCGCCACGATGAAGTGGTGTAAGAAGGCCCGCGAACTCGGCACGTTGCCCGCCGAGGCGGAGCAGTGGATGAAGCAGATGGGCAGCCAGATGGGCGGCGGCAAGTGAGCGCGCCGAAGCTCGTCATCGGGGCCAACGGCTACCTCGGCTCGCACGTCACCCGCCAACTCGTCGACAACGGCCACGACGTCCGCGTCATGGTCCGCGACGGGGCCAACACGATCGGCATCGACGACCTGGACGTGACCCGGTTCGTTGGTGACATCTGGAACGATGACGTGCTGCGGGAGGCGATGGCCGGCTGCGACGACGTCTACTACTGCGTCGTCGACACCCGAGGTTGGCTCAAGGATCCCGCGCCGTTGTTCCACACCAACGTCGAAGGCACCCGCAACGTGCTCGAGATCGCGAAAGATGCTGGACTGCAACGCTTCATCTTCACCAGCAGCTACGTCACCGTGGGCCGGCGGCGGGGCCACACCGCCACCGAGGGCGACGTCATCGTCGACCTGACACCGCTCACCCCGTACGTGCGCTCCCGAGTGCAGGCCGAGAATCTGGTCATGCAGTACGTGCGCGACCATGGGTTGCCCGCCGTCGCGATGTGCGTGTCGACGACCTACGGCGCAGGCGACTGGGGTCGCACCCCGCACGGCGCGATCATCGCCGGCGCGGCGTTTGGAAAGCTGCCGTTCGTCATGAAGGGCATCGAACTCGAGGCCGTCGGTGTCGACGATGCAGCGAAGGCCATGATCCTCGCGGCCGAGCACGGCAAGGCGGGCGAGCGATACCTGATCTCCGAGCGGATGATCAGCAACGCCGACGTGGTGCGCATCGCCGCGGACGCCGCGGGCGTGCCCGCACCAGAGAAGTCCGTGCCGCTGGCCATGTCCTGGACGATGGCGGCACTCGGCAGTTTCAAGGCCCGGGTCAAGGGCACCGATGAGCAATTGTCGTTGGGCTCCTTGCGGTTGATGCGCGCCGAAGCTCCGGTGGACTGCAGCAAGGCCAAGCGCGAACTCGGTTGGCAGCCAAGGCCGGTCGAGGAATCCATTCGCGAGGCAGCCAAATTCTGGGTCGGGCTTCGGGAAGCCAAGCGCAAGAGCAAGCGCGCGGGCTGAACGGCGCGCCGCCAGTCGTTCAGGGCTGCGGCGTGTGACCTCGGGCGTCCTAGGGTGGGACCCATGACCGACAAGCTTCACGTCGACCTGTCAGGTGCGCCGCAGACGATGCTGGCCACGTTCTACGCGAAGGCCCTCGATGCAGGTCTCGCGAAGCCGATCCTCGGCGACCGACTGGCCAAGCAGATCGCCGATCGCATCGACTACGACTGGTCCAAGACCGCGATCACCGAGGCGAACTCGCCGAGCGTGACCACCCGCAGTGCCCACTTCGACAGCTGGACGCGGCAGTTCCTCGCAGTGAATCCCAGCGCCGTCGTACTCCACCTCGGGTGTGGATTGGACGGCCGGTTCTTCCGACTTGATCCCGGGCCTGATGTCGACTGGTACGACATCGACTACCCCGACGTCATCGCGCTCCGCACGCAGCTCTATCCGACGCGCCACAACTCTCACGTGATCTCGGCATCCGTCACCGACCCGGCCTGGTTCGCCGACATTCCGCGCGACCGTCCGATGCTCATGGTCGGTGAGGGCCTGACCATGTACCTGACCCGCGACGACGGCGTCGCGCTGCTGCGTCGCGTCGTCGACCATGCGCCGTCGGGCGAGCTCCAGTTCGACGCGTTCAACCGGCTGGGGATCAAGTCGCAATGGACGAACACCGTGGTGCGCCGGGCAGGAGCAACGCTGCATTGGGGCATCGACGGTCCCGACGAGGTGCTCGACGCGGTGCCCGGGGTGCGCCTCCTTTCCTGGGTCTCGCCGTTCGACGCGGCCTCCTTCAAGGAGATCTCCATCGGCTATCGCGTCATGGCGAAGGTCATGTCGGTGGTCCCGGCGCTGCGCTACATGGCGCAGTACCACCGCTACGCATTCGGCCCGCCGGCCTAGCGGCCGCGCACGCCGAGCTGGAGGCCGCGCACGCGGAGCTGGAGGCCGCGGACGGGAGCTAGGGTCCGCGCACGCCGAGTACTGCTTGACGTTGCCTGCCGTCGGCGAAGTCGGCGGACCACGGCCACCGGCTGCGGTCGTCCGCCCAGACCAACTGCATGGCGCTGATGTCGGGTCCGGCTATGCCGATGGCCATGTCCATGTGCGCCTCAGGATGGTCGATCCGGACGAGCTCCACGCGAGTGCCTGCGGGCAGCCGGACCTGGTTACCCGGAATCGGTGGGCGACCGGCGAGCGCCCGCTTCGCGAACGTGTTGAGCAGCCATAGCGCTCGCTTCGGCGGGAGCCCGGTGGTGAGGAATTCGGGCAAGCCGCGTTGGTGCATGCCGATGGTGTACGCGTAGGGCATGCGGTCGTCCTCGACGTACTGCACCACCCAGCCGTGCTCACGGATCGTCGATCGCAAGACCTCCAGGTAGTCGCCGAGGGTCCTGTCGGGGTGGTCGCATTGCCAGCACATGGGATGGCTACCTCTCTGTCGTTCATGGCCGCAAGCGTGAGCGCGGGGCACGACAGAACGGACCGTGGTTTCCGTAGCGGGCGTGAGCGTCCACAGTTGCGACTTCATCCACAGGTGGTGGTTCGAGTCGTGTCGGGGCAGCGACGCTCACGTCAACGGCAACCCGAGGCCCCGCCGAAGGCGGGGCACCGCAGTCAGGTCGGGTAGTCGCACACCGGCGCGCGGCCCGGCGGCAGGTAGAACTCGACTTGCGCCGTCGATACGTATGGGGCCGCGAGCTGGCAGGTACCGGCGACCTCCCAGATGGGTTGCCACAATCGCACGGCGTTCTCCACGCCAGCCGGGCCGAACTGACCGAGGGCCGAGGCCAGCAGGTCGCCGTCCGGACTGAACGCCACCGAGTTGACCCGGTCGGCGCCACCGAGCGGATCACCGATCTGCCTGTGCAGCACGGGGTCCCACAACCGGATCGTCTTGTCGGCCCCCGCCGAGGCGAGCAGGTGACCATCTGGACTGAACGCCACCGAGGTCACCGCCCCGACGTGACCCACCAGCGGTTGCCCGACGGGCGCTCCAGTCGCAGGGTCCCAGAGGCGCACGGTCCCGTCGTCTCCGCCGGAGGCCAGCAGGTGACCATCCGGGCTGAACGCGACCGCGAACACGGTGCCGCTGTGGCCGGTGAACGGTCTGTCGATCGGTTGGCCGATGGCCGGATCCCACAGCCGCACAGCCCCTCCGGCCGCGCCCGAGGCCAGCAGGCGGCCGTCCGGGCTGAACGCGACCGCGAATACGGAGCCGGTGTCGCCTGTGAGCGGCTTCCCGATCAGCTGGCCCGACGCCGGATCCCAAAGCCGGACGAAGTCCTGGTCCACCGCCGCCAGCATGCGGCCGTCGGGGCTGAACGCGACCTCGTACACCTCCCCGGGCTGCACCAGGCCGACGGGCTGACCGATCAGCGGGCTGCCGATGTGCCTGCCCGTCGCTGGGTCCCATAGCCGGATCGTCTTGTCGTCACCCGACGAGGCGAGCATGCGGCCGTCGGGGCTGAACGCCACCGATCGGACGATGCCCCCGTGGCCGGTCAACGGTTCGCCGATCTGCTTGCCGCTCTTGGGGTCCCACAGGCGGACCGTGTCATCGGCGCTGGCCGATGCCAGCCGGTCGCCGCTGCCGTCGAATGCCACTGCGGTCACCATGGCGCCGTGGCCGCTCAGCGACTGGCTGACCGGTGCAGTCCTGGATGGCTCCCACAACCGCACGGTGCCGTCGGCGCCCGCCGAGGCCAAGAGGTGATCGTCGGGGCTGAACGCCACCGAGTGGACGTATGTGGTGTGCCCGGCCAGGGGTGCACCGATCGGCCGGCCGGTGCCGGGATCCCAGAGCCGCACGGTGCCGTCGAAGCCGGCCGACGCCAGCAGGCGACCGTCATGGCTGAACGCCACACTCGATACTCCGCCTGCGTCGTCGCCCGCTATCGGGTCACCCACCGGCCGGCCCGAGGCGGCATCCCAAAGCCGCAGGCGGCCATCCCAACCCGCCGTGGCCAGTCGACGACCATCAGGGCTGAACGCCACTGCGTTGACGATTCCGTCGTGGCCACGCAGCGGCTCGCCGACCGGTTGGCGGGTCGCCGGATCCCACAGCCGCACCGTGTGGTCGGCACTGCTCGAGGCCAACGTGTGACCGTCCGGACTGAACGCCACCGACAGCACGCCATCGGTATGGCCCTCGAGTTTCGCTCCGGTGGGTTGGCCGGTGGCCGCGTCGAACAACAGAATGGCTCGGTCCCGGGATGCGGCCGCCAACAACCGGCCGTCCGGGCTGAACGCGAGTGAAGTCACGTTGTCGTAGCGATCGGTTGGCGGCTCGCTGATCCACCGGTGACGCTGCGTATCCCACAGCCCGACGCTGTCTCCCCCGACGGCCAGCGTCCGGCCATCGGGGCTGTAGGCCAACGCGTTCGGGCGTCGGGCATCGGTGAGCTCACCGAGCTGTTCGTGAGTGGCCGGGTCCCACAGCCGAACGGTGCCGTCTTCACCGGCGGAGGCCAACGCATGACCATCCGGACTGAACGCCACCGAAGTCACGTCGCCGGTGTGGCCCACCAATGGTTCTCGAACCAGCTGGGCAGGGGCCGCGTTCATGGCCAGTCGAGCCGACACCAGCGCGCTGGTCGCCTGCCACGTCGGCTGCGGAGTGGCCTGAGCGCTCTCGGCGGCCAGGGCCAGCGCGAGCGCCGGGTTGGTGTGTGCAGCGTCTCGCGACGCCGCAGCCAAGGCGAGCGCCACCGCTTCGTTGCGCTGCTTGATGGCCTGACCGCGCTGGTTGACGGCGACAACTGCTCCGACGACGGCGATCACGGTGAGCATCACCAGGGCGGCGACCGCGGCGCGGCGCAGGCGCCGGAAGCGGCGTTGTTCGCGCAGATCCTCGCTCGCCAGTGCGCTTTTGGGCTTGCCGTGAATGGGGGCGGCCAGGTCGGTGACCTTCTCCCGGAACAGGGCCCCCGAGGGATCCCATGGCGCATCGCCGCTGACGTCGACGTAGAAGGGCTGGGCGGGAAGGACGTTGGACTCGGTCAACACCGGTAGGGCCGCGTCCGATTGGCCCGGGTCGAACCTGCCCGCGGCGTCGTCCCAGACCAGGTGCCCGCCGGCGACGACCAACATCATGTGGTCCGGGCCGCGGTGTTCGAGCCAGTAGGTGACCTCCTTGTCGACCCAGTGCGATTGCGCCGCATGGGGTGAGAGCACGGCGATCAGGTAGCGGGACCCGTCCATGGCCTGGGTGACCTTGCCCCACAGGTCGGCACTGGCGGTCAGATCGGTGGAGTCGCGAAACACCCTCAGTGCGCGGAGCTGCCCGATGCGCCGCCCGATGTGGTGCAGGCCGCGCTGAATTCCATAGGCGACCGGCCGGTCATCGTGGTCGTAAGACAGGAAGGCGTCGTAGGGGAACGACTGGTCCGACATCGTTGACTCCTCCCGTTTGAGCGCGAGGTAATCATCTACGGCTTCGGCAGCCAGAACGCGAGTGCCGCGCTACCCGGATTCCACGCGCTACACCTGGAGCGCCTACTCGCTAACTCGCGGCGAGCGCCTCCACCACCTCGCCGTACAACCGTGCCTTGATGGCGCCCATCGTCGGCCCGGCCTTCGCGGCACGTTCCTCGGCGCGGGCCACCGCAATGTCCAGCAGCTCGTCCTCCAGGCCGACGCCTGCAACAAGCCCGGCGTCGTGCGCTTCCTCGCCGCCGTAGCGGTAGCCGGTCGTCATCGCCTCGTGCGCCGTCGCGATCGGCAGTCGTGCGCGGATCAGCGCGCTCATGCCGGGCGTGAACGGAATGCCGAGATCGACCTCGGGCAGGCAGAAGTATCCGCGGTCCGAGCGCATCACGGCCAGGTCGTGCGCCAGCGCCAGCATCGCGCCCGCCGCGAATGCGTGACCCTGCAGCGCGGCGACGATCGGCGCGGGAAACGTCAACACCCGGGCGAACAACGCGTGGACGTCACGCAGGTTCGCTTCGGCCGCCTCGGGATTGGCGGCCATGAAGTCGAGGTCAAGGCCGTTCGAGTAGAACTTCCCGACGCCAGTGGTGACCACCGCCTTCGGGCCGTCGACGGCGTCGACCTCGTCGAGCGCCGCGTTGATGGCCGTCAGCCGATCGGGATGAAACCGGTTCTCGTCCTCACCGAGAGTCAGCACGAACACGCTGCCGCGGCGGTCAAGGCTCGTCATGTGCCGATTAGACCACCACGGCCCGCGGGCGCGGGGTGCATCGAAGCACGCGGACGCGCGGCGCATCAGGGCAGTGGTGCCAGAATCGGACGGTGCCCACATCGCCCAACCTGATCAACGGTTTCGTCTCGCACTGGTTGGACAGATACCCGTCACCCCGCCCGTCGCTGCCTGGCCACCGCGACGCCGACGTGTGCATCGTGGGCGCCGGGTACACCGGACTGTGGACGGCCTACTACCTCAAACGCGCCGACCCGACGCTGCGCATCGTCGTGCTCGAAGCCCGGTTCGCCGGCTTCGGTGCCTCCGGCCGCAACGGCGGCTGGCTGTCGGGACTGGTCCCCGGCGACCGTCACGCAATGGCCAAGCAATACGGGCGGGACCGCGTCGTGGCCTGGCAGCGCGCCCTCAACGAGGCCGTCGACGAAGTCGTCCAAGTGGCCGAACGGGAAGGCATCGACGCGGGCATCGTCAAGGGTGGAACCCTTGAGCTCGCGCGCAACCCGGCCCAGACGGGCCGGCTGGCCGCCGCCCTCGCCGAGGAACGTGACTGGGGCAACGAAGGCGTCGTCGGCCTAACGACAGCCGAAGCGGCGCAACGCATTCGGTTCGCCGACGTGGAGTCCGCGTACTACACCCCACACTGCGCGCGCATCCAGCCCGCACGTCTGGCCCGCGGACTGGCCGACGTCGTCGAGCGCCGCGGCGTGCCGATCTACGAGCGCACCCCGGTCGACCGCATCGAGCCCGGCCGCGCCATCACCCCGATGGGGACCGTCACCGCCCCGATCGTGCTGCGCGCCACCGAAGGGTTCACGCCCGGCCTGCCGGGCCTTCGTCGGCGCTGGCTTCCGATGAACAGCTCGATGATCGCCACCGATCCCGTCCCGGAAGCCCTGTGGAGTGACATCGGATGGGCCGGCCGCGAGACCGTCGGCGACACCGCCCACGGGTTCTTCTACGCCCAGCGCACCGTCGACGACCGCATCGCCATCGGTGGCCGCAGCGTCCCCTACCGCTACGCGTCGCGCACCGACCTCGACGGCCGGGTGCCAGCCAAGACGATCCGCCACCTCGCCGCAGTGCTGCACGACGTGCTGCCCCAGGTGCGCGACGTACCGATCGCCCACGGATGGTGCGGCGTGCTCGCCGTGCCCCGCGACTGGGAGGCGACGGTCAGCCTCGACCGCGCGACGGGCCTCGGCGAAGCGGGCGGTTACGTCGGGCACGGCGTCACCGCGACCAACCTCGCGGCCCGCACACTGACCGACCTCGTGCTCGATCGGCACACGCCGCTCACCGAGCTCCCGTGGGTCGGGCACCGGTCGCGCCAGTGGGAACCCGAGCCGCTGCGCTGGCTCGGCGTCCGCGGACTCTACGTCGCCTACAAGCTGGCCGACCGGCACGAGGCAGGCGGGCGAGCGACGACGTCGCCCATCGCCAAGATCGCCGACCGGATCACCGGGCGGCCCTGAGCAGCCGACGCGTCACCCCGACGAGCCGACGGCGGCACAGGACCGTAACGGTCAGACCGGCGAAGCGGCCTCGGCCTTGGCCTTCAGCCGTGCGAGCGTGCGCCTGATGTGCTCGGTGTTCGCGGTCTTGCGGTCGTGCACCCCTGTCGCCAAGCCCGCGACCTTGCGGAACCACCCCGGACGCAGGTCCCACGTGCGCTCGGTGACCGTGCACCCGCCGTCGGCCGCCTCGATGTCGTAGCGCCAGTGTGCCACCGGGACGGTCAGGCTCTTCACGTCGAACGCGAAGACTCTGCCCCGTTCGGCGTCCGTGACGGTGCAGGTGGTGGTCCACTTCTTTCCGCGGTTGCTGTTGTGGCCCTTGAACACCGCGCCGCACTCGACGCAGTCGCCCTTGTGCCACTCCATCGCGTCGGCCTCCTCGGCCAGCCCGGCCAGCGTCGGCAGGTCGGTGATCAGTGCGTACACTGCGGCCGGGTCGGCGGCGATGGTCACCGACGCCTCGACGGACGCGGGTCCAGGTTGGCTCATGCGGCGAATCGTAGCCAGCCCGGATGGCTTTCCGGGGCGCTTCGGCCGCCGCTACGGAGCCAGGAATCCTTGGGCACCCCGCGTCGTTGGCCCCTGTATGACCGACCGCGAGATCCGAGAGCCATCTGCCGCGCACCCCATCACCGTCGAGCCCACCGACCGACATGTCACCGTCCGCGTCAACGGAGAGGTCGTCGCCGAGACCGACGCTGCGCTGACGCTCCAGGAATCCACCTATCCGGCGGTGCAGTACATCCCGCTCGCCGACGTGGCCGCCGCTGCCTTGAGCCGCAGCGACACCACCACCTACTGCCCGTACAAGGGCGACGCGAGCTACTACGACGTCACCGCTGCCGGTGACACCATCGACGACGTCATCTGGACCTACGAACAGCCCTACCCGGCCGTGGCGGGCATCGCCGGACACGTCGCGTTCTACCCCGACAAGGCTGACGTCGTCGTCGGGTAGCGAGTGCGCCTAGCCTGAGGCCGTGAGCAGTTCGGCCAACGTGGTGTTCGACGGGCCCGCGAGTGCTGCCATGACACTGTCGCCGCTGCGACGCGGGCCCGGCGACCCCTGCTACCAAGTGGTGGACGGTGTCATCTGGAAGACCACGTCGATGGCGAGCGGCCCCGTGACGGCCCGGATCGGCAAGTCCGCGTCCAACGTCGTCGAGTGCGAGGCATGGGGAAGCGGCGCAACCGAATTCGTCGAAAAGCTGCCCGCCTGGCTCGGGGCCGAGGACGATCGGGCCGGCTTCGCGCCCACCGAACCGACCATCCTCGCCGCTTCTCGCAGGGCGCCTCATCTGCGGCTCGGACGCACCGATCGCGTAATGGAGGCGCTCATCCCCGCCGTGCTCGAGCAGCGGGTCTCGGGCAAGGATGCCTTCCGGGCGTGGCGACTGTTGGTCACCAAGTACGGCGCCCCCGCTCCCGGTCCTGCGCCGGAGCGCATGCGGGTGCCCCCGACTGCAGAGGTCTGGCGACGCATCCCCTCCTGGGAGTTCCACCTGGCCAACGTCGACCCCGGCCGCGCCCGCACATTGGTCGGGTGTGCGCAGCGCGCCGACTCGGTGGAGCGGCTGACGGCTCGCCCGCGCGAGCGGGCCCGCGCGGCACTGACGTCGCTGCCGGGGATCGGCGAGTGGACGGCTGCCGAGGTCGCCCAGCGCGCCTGGGGTGATCCCGACGCCATCTCGGTCGGCGACTACCACCTCGCCAACATGGTCGGTTGCACACTGCTCGGCCACCGCATCGACGATCCCGAGATGATCGAACTGCTCGAGCCGCTGCGTCCCCACCGGCAACGCGCGGTGCGACTGCTCGAAGTCAGCGGGCTGGCCCGCAATCCCCGCTTCGGGGCCCGGCAGGCGATTCCGAACCTGCGTGCCCTGTAAGCCGCATGTTGCTACGACGCCGACGTCGGCGACGGTTGGCCGCAACGAGGCGCCGGGAGCGTCCCCAGCCCGGCCGGTACGAGCTGGTGTTCGCACTCGAGCGCGGAGCTCTCGACCCTCGCGTGATTAGTGGCCGTCCGCTGCGGGTAGGTCTCCTTGTGACCAAGCCAAAGGAGGCACAACGATGCCAGGATTCACTATTCCCGGAATGTCGGAAAAGGATGGCCGCGAGGTCGCCGAATTGCTTCAGAAGCAGCTCAGCACGTACAACGATCTGCACCTGACGCTCAAGCACGTGCACTGGAACGTCGTCGGGCCTAACTTCATCGGCGTCCACGAAATGATCGACCCGCAGGTCGAGTTGGTGCGTGGCTACGCCGACGAGGTAGCCGAACGCATTGCGGCACTTGGTGTCTCACCGCAGGGCACCCCGGGCGCGATCATCAAGGACCGCACCTGGGACGACTACTCGGTGGGCCGTGACACCGTGCTGTCGCACCTGGCCGCCCTCGATCTGGTCTACACCGGAGTCAACGAGGACACCCGCAAGGCCATCCATCGTCTGGAAGACCTCGACCCGGTCTCGCAAGACATGGTGATCGGTCACGCAGGCGAACTGGAGAAGTTCCAGTGGTTCGTACGTGCCCACCTGGAGAGTGCAGGCGGCGAGTTGTCCACCGCGGGTGCCACGACGGAGAAGTCCGCCGCACGCAAGGCCAAGAAGAAGAAACCAGCCGGGTAGCGCAGGTGAAGGGCGGGCCCGCACCCCTCGTGGGGGGTGCGGGCCCGATTCCGGCCGGGCGACGAGCTAGGTGGCTCCTTCCAGGGAATCGTCGCGCACTGGCCGGTCGGCCAACTCTTCGTGATGGCCGAGCAGGAACGGGTACGCCACCCCGGCGATCGCTGCGCCGACGAGCGGAGCCAGCCAGAACAACCACAGCTGGGCGGGAGCGCCGTCGCCGTTGAAGAACGCCACGGCGGTCGAGCGTGCGGGGTTGACGGACGTATTCGAGATCGGGATCGAGATCAGGTGGATGAGCGTCAGCGTCAGGCCGATTGCCAAGCCCGCGAAGCCCTTTGGCGCACGATCGTCGGTTGACCCAAGGATGACGAGCATGAACAGGCCCGTGAGGACGACCTCCGCGACGAGCACCGCCACCATCGAGTAGCCGCCGGGGGAGTGGGTCCCGTAGCCATTGGCCGCCATGTTTCCCGTGGCCGTCCAACCCTCCTTGCCCTTGGCGATGACGTAGATGATCAAGCCGCCGACCAGACCCCCGATGACCTGAGTGACCCAGTAGGCGGGCACCACCTTCCATTCGACGCGTCGGGCGAGCGCGGCACCGAGCGTGACGGCAGGGTTGAAGTGGCCGCCGGAGATCGTGCCGAACGCGTAGACGCCCGTCAGCACGGTCAAGCCGAATGCGAATGAGACACCGAGGAATCCGATTCCCACGGAGGTGCCTCCGGACATGAACTTGGCGGCGAAGACCGCGCTGCCGCACCCTCCGAGCACGAGCCATAGCGTTCCGATGAACTCGGCTGCCAACCGATGGAACATCGTTGGTTCGGACATGATGGAGACCTCTCTCGGCACCTCGTTCATGAAGTGGCCTTGCGCCGAGCGTCGCACGGTCAGGATCTTTTGGACCCGGTCGTGGCCAAATCTTGTCGATACGGTGACCGACCGCTACCGGGGTGTTACCGGCGCTCGGCCGAGCTGGTTAGTAGCCGAGCCGCGCGGTCAGCCAATCGACCAACGGCCGGGCGGACTTCCAGTCCGTACGCACCGCGTCGAGCAGGGCGGAGGTGTGGATGACAGGCTCGAATCCATAGTCCTTCATGACCGTCAGGGAACGGTGCCGCAGGAGTTCGATGCGCGGGTGGTCGGCGTCGTACCCGCGCGGTGAGGTCTTGAGCCGGTCTCCGCCCACCTCGAAACCGGCCCGTTCCAGTTTGGTCAGGATCCGTTGCAGCTGCTTGCCTTTCGCGTCGTCATCGATCGACGCCCTGATCCGGGCGAGGTCGGCGGCGCTGGCGTCGTAGAACCCCGCTCCGGTGCGGACGCCGCGGGCGGCGAGCTCGACGTACCAACCGCAGGCGGGACCGGCGCCCACGAAGGCACCCTGATGCGTCTTGTACGGCGTCTTGTCCTTGGCGAACCGGACGTCACGGAATGGGCGAAAGACCTTGGCCGCTCCGAATTCTGGCTCCAGCGCCATCGTCAGCGCTGTCATCGGCCCCTTCACGCTGTCGGTGTAGACCGCCTTGTGCGCCTCCCAGAACGCCTTGGTGTTGTCCATCTCCAGGTCGTCGTAGAAGTCGAGGGCGGCCTCGGGGAAGCCACTGAACTGGGGTGCTGACTCGGCCATCGGCGCCTACTCGAACTCGTCGTGGGTGATCTTCGGGTCGCCGCGTCGCTCGGCCTCCGCGCTCTCGCGATTGAGGCGCTGTGACTTGTAGATCGACACGTCGGAACGGGTGATGATCAGGTAGGCGATGCCGACGGTGATCATCGCGCCCGGCAGCACCGAGAAGGATCCGGTCATCTCGGCCACCATGATCATCACGGCCAACGGCGCGTGGGCCACGCTGCCGAAGCAGGCCATCATCGCAACGATCACGAAAACGCCAGGGCCGTCCGGGATGCCAGGCAGACCGGCGAGCTCGGCCAGCCGCCAGATCGCGGCTCCCACGAAGCCGCCGATCACCATGCCCGGTCCGAAGATGCCGCCGGACCCGCCGGTGCCGATCGACAGCGACGTCGCAAGGATCTTGGCGAAGGGAAGGATGAGCACGATCCATAGCGGGATCGTCATCAGCGTGTCCTTCGCCGATGCAAGCTGCACCCAGCCGTAGCCGCTGGACAGGACCTGGGGAATCAGCAGCGCCAACAGGCCGACGAGCAACCCACCGATGGCCGGTTTGATGACCTTGCCGCCGGGCAACCGGCGGGTCAGCGCGATGGTGCCGTAGAACACCAGGGCGTAGAGGTATCCGACCGCTACGGCGACGATGCCGATCACCAGGAACCACACCAGTTGTGTTGGCACGAAGTCGTAATCGGGTGCGACGAAGCCGAACAGTGGGTCGTAGCCAAGGAACGCGCCGTAGATGGCGTATGCCGTTCCCGAGGTGATGAAACCCGGGACGAGCGAGCGGTAGTCGAAGTCCTCCCGATAGATGATCGAGGCGGCCAGCACCGCGCCGCCAAGGGGCGCGCCGAAGATGGCGCCGATGCCCGATCCGATGCCCAGCGACACGGCGACGCGGCCGTCCACGTCAGAGAGGTCGAGCCGCCTCGCGAGCAGCGAGCCGAAGCCGGCCGAGATCTGCGCCGTCGGTCCTTCGCGGCCCGCCGACCCGCCGGAGCCGATGGTCAACGCACTGGACACCATCTTCACCAGCACGGCCCGCGCCCGGATCGACCGCGGGTCGGTGTGGACCGCCTCGATGGCACTGTCGGTGCCGTGCCCCTCGGCCTCCGGTGCGAACTTCGCAACGATCAGCGCCGACACCAGCGCACCGCCGAACGTGACCAAGGGGATGGCCCACGCCCGATCGAACCCGGTCGAGCCGCGGCTCCCGCCTTCCGCGGCAGCCGTCGGAGGGTGGTAGCCGCCGAGATAACCCAGGAGGAATTCACCCGCGTAGTGCAGGAGGAGGTAGAACACCACGGCCCCGAGTCCGGCGATGACACCGATGGCTACGCCAAGGATCAGCCACTTCCGGAGGTAGCCCGAATTGCGGACGAAGGCGCCCACGCCGCCACGCGTTCGGGGCTGTGGGGGCATGGCGGGATGCTAACAGCGGTATGCGGTCAGCCGGGCGATGATGGCCAGCCATCACGACGCCGTCCACATATACCCCCAGGGGGTATAGTGACGGCATGACGCAGGCACACGTCGACCACGCCGATCATTCGACCCACGCCGACCACTCCGGGCATTCCGGGCACGCGCGACCACGTCGCCCAGTTCCGCAGGCTCTTCTGGATCATGCTGGTGCTCGCCATCCCGACGGTGGCGCTGTCGGGCATGTTCGCCATGATCCTCGGCTACCGGCTTCCGGACGTCGCCCTGGCTCGACTGGGTCTCGCCTGTGCTGGGCACCGTCATGTACGCGTGGGGCGGTCGCCCGTTCCTCACCGGCGCAGTCAGCGAAATCCGTTCCCGCGCACCGGGAATGATGTTGCTCATCGGGCTGGCGATCACCGTCGCGTTCGTTTCGTCGTGGGGCGCGTCGCTCGGTGTGCTGCACCACGAACTCGACTTCTGGTGGGAGCTCGCGCTGCTCATCGTCATCATGCTGCTCGGCCACTGGATCGAGATGCGGTCGCTCGCGCAGACGTCGTCGGCACTGGACTCGCTGGCCGCGCTGCTGCCCGACACCGCCGAGCGCGTCGAGCACGGACCCGATGGGGAGCGGGTCACCACCGTCGTCCCCGCCGACCTCCACGTCGGTGACGTCGTCATCGTCCGACCCGGCGGCAGTGTGCCCGCCGACGGCCGCGTCGTGCAGGGCGCCGCCGAGATCGACGAGTCGATGGTGACCGGCGAGTCCCGAACGGTGCCACGCGCCGTCGGCGACCCCGTGGTCGCGGGAACGGTGGCCACCGACTCCGGGATCAGGATCGAGGTGACCGCGGTCGGCGGCGACACCGCGCTGGCCGGCATCCAGCGCCTGGTCGCCGAGGCGCAGAACTCGTCGTCGCGGGCCCAACGGCTGGCCGATCGGGCCGCAGGCTGGCTGTTCTGGTTCGCGCTCGGCTCCGCGATCGTGACCGCCGTCGTCTGGGGCCTCGTTGGGTTGCCTCAGGAGGCCGTGGTCCGGACCATCACCGTGCTGGTCATCGCCTGCCCGCACGCGCTGGGCCTGGCGATCCCGTTGGTGGTGTCGATCGCCACCGAACGGGCGGCCCGCGCAGGCGTCCTCGTCAAGGATCGGATGGCACTCGAGACCATGCGCTCGGTGAGCGCCGTGCTGTTCGACAAGACCGGCACCCTGACCAAGGGTGAGCCTGCGGTGATCGCGATAGCCACAGCCCACGGCTGGACCGAGGCGGACGTGCTCGCGCTCGCCGCCGCCGCCGAGTCCGACTCCGAACACCCGCTGGCCCGCGCCATCGTCGCGGCCGCCCGCCACCGCGGCGTCGTGGCGCCCGCGGGGGTGGACTTCACCTCGGCGCCCGCCGTCGGGGTGACGGCCACCGTCGGGGGCCGGACCGTGCGCGTCGGCGGGCCGCGGTTGCTCGCCGAGGTCGGCGCGGTGGAACTTCCGGAATCGCAGCGCTGGCACGCCGAGGGCTCCACCGTGCTTCACGTGCTGGTCGACGGCGTCGTCGCCGGCGCAGTGGCCCTGGCAGACGAGGTCCGCGACGAATCCCGGCAGACCGTGGCGGCCCTGCACGGCCTCGGCATCGAGGTCGTCATGATCACCGGCGACGCCGAACCGGTGGCCGCCTCGGTCGCGGGGCAGGTCGGCATCGACCGCGTCTTCGCAGGCGTACGGCCCGATGAGAAGGAGACCAAGGTCGCCGAACTCCAAGCCGAGGGCCTGGTGGTGGCGATGGTCGGGGACGGTGTCAACGACGCGCCCGCCCTCGCCCGCGCCGACGTGGGCATCGCGATCGGAGCAGGCACCGACGTCGCGATCGCGTCGGCAGGCGTCATCCTGGCCAGCTCGGACCCGAGGTCGGTGCTGTCGACGATCCTGCTGTCCCGGGCGTCCTACCGCAAGATGCAGCAGAACCTTTGGTGGGCAGCCGGTTACAACCTGATCGCCGTGCCGCTGGCGGCAGGGGTGCTGGCGCCGATCGGCTTCGTGATGCCGATGTCGGTGGGTGCGCTGCTGATGTCGCTGTCGACGGTCGTCGTGGCGCTCAACGCCCAACTGCTGCGCCGGCTCGACCTGAGCCCCGACGCGAGTGTCGAAGCCCTCGGCGGAGCGTTGTCTAAGAAACCGGTCAGGCTTTGAGCAAATTGTTACGCACAGATTGGCGCAGCGTGATGGTCATTATCACGTATATCAGCAAATCGATCCCGGGGACCGTCCAATGCGCCCATCACCACCGGTGATCCCAAGGGGGACGCGCAGCACACCGAAAAGTCTTCGTGCACAAGGCAATCGATGGTAATTGGGAGCGACCTCGACCACCCGGTCGCGCACCGTCGTGCCAGCCTAGTTAGGGATGACTAAGTTGGCATGTCAGGCGGTGTTTGTCATATCGTTTCAATTTCGAGGCGAATGGGACAAAGCCCGTCGTTCAGTGCTGCACGCAGGCACCCCTTCGCCCAGGGCTGGCATACCCCGTCTCGGGACGGCTGCCATGCACAGGCTTCCGTGGACGTTGACGGCGTGGTGGAAAAGGGTAGGTGGGAATGACGCCCCAGCATACAAGGGCTGTACAACCCCGCGTACGAGCACGACTCGTGCGGTGTCGCGATGGTCGCGGACATGCACGGACGTCGCAGCCGCGACATCGTCGACAAGGCCATCACCGCGCTGCTGAACCTGGAGCACCGCGGTGCCCAGGGCGCCGAGCCGAACACCGGCGACGGTGCAGGCATCCTGCTGCAGGTGCCCGATGAGTTCCTCCGCGCGGTCGTCGACTTCGAGCTCCCCGCCAGAGGGCAGCTACGCCACCGGCATCGCCTTCCTGCCGCAGTCGTCCCAGGACGCCGCCGCGGCGTGCGAGTCCGTCGGCGAAGATCGCCGAGGCCGAGGGGCTGACGGTGCTCGGCTGGCGCGACGTGCCGACCGACGATTCGTCGCTCGGCGCGCTGGCCCGCGATGCGATGCCGACGTTCCGCCAGGTGTTCATCGGCGGGGCGAGCGCCCGGCGCGTCCGGCATGGACCTGGAGCGCCGCGCCTACGTGGTGCGCAAGCGCGCCGAGCACGAGCTCGGCACCAAGGGCCCCGGCCAGGACGGCCCCGGCCGCGAGACCGTCTACTTCCCAAGCCTTTCCGGTCAGACGTTCGTCTACAAGGGCATGCTGACCACGCCGCAGCTGCAAGGCGTTCTACCTGGACCTGCAGGACGAGCGGCTGACCAGCGCGCTCGGCATCGTGCACTCGCGCTTCTCCACCAACACGTTCCCGTCGTGGCCGCTGGCGCACCCGTTCCGGCGGATCGCCCACAACGGCGAGATCAACACCGTCACCGGCAACGAGAACTGGATGCGGGCGCGCGAGGCGCTGATCAACACCGACGTCTTCGGTCGGAGCGACGACTCGACAAGATCGTCCCGATCTGCACCCCCGGCGCCTCGGACACCGCGCGCTTCGACGAGGTGCTCGAACTGCTGCACCTCGGCGGCCGCAGCCTGCCGCACGCCGTGCTGATGATGATCCCGGAGGCGTGGGAGCGGCACGAGTCGATGGACCCCGCGCGCCGGGCGTTCTACGAGTACCACTCGTCGCTGATGGAGCCGTGGGACGGCCCGGCGTCGGTGTGCTTCACCGACGGCACCGTCATCGGTGCGGTGCTCGACCGCAACGGCCTGCGCCCGTCGCGCATCTGGGTGACCAAGGACGGCCTCGTGGTGATGGCGTCGGAGGCCGGCGTGCTGAACCTCGACCCGTCCACGGTCGTCAAGAAGATGCGCCTGCAGCCCGGCCGCATGTTCCTCGTCGACACCGCGCAGGGCCGCATCGTCTCCGACGAGGAGATCAAGGCCGAGCTCGCCGCCGAGCAGCCGTACCAGGAGTGGCTCGACGCCGGACTGTTCCACCTCGACGACCTGCCGCCCGGCGACTACGTGCGGATGCCGCACCACCGGGTCGTGCTGCGCCAGCAGGCCTTCGGCTTCACCTACGAGGAGCTCAACCTGCTGGTGGCGCCGATGGCGCGCACCGGCGCCGAGGCGCTCGGCTCGATGGGCACCGACACCCCGGTCGCGGTGCTGTCGGCCCGGCCGCGGATGCTCTACGACTACTTCCAGCAGCTGTTCGCCCAGGTCACCAACCCGCCGCTGGACGCCATCCGCGAAGAGGTGGTGACCAGCCTGCAGGGCACGGTCGGCCCCGAGGGCGACCTGCTGAACCCGGACGCCGAGTCGTGTCGGCAGATCGTCTTGCCGAACCCGATCCTGCGCAACGCCGAACTGTCGAAGCTGATCTGCGTCGACCCCGACCACGAGATCCGGGGCCACAAGCACGGGCTGCGCGCCGCGGTCATCCGCTGCCTGTACCCGGTGGCCCGGGGCGGGCAGGGCCTCAAGGAGGCGCTCGACGACGTGCGCGCGCAAGGTCTCGGCGGCGATCCGCGACGGCGCCCGCATCATCGTGCTGTCCGACCGCGAGTCCAACGAGCAGCTCGCGCCGATCCCGTCGCTGCTGAGCGTGTCGGCCGTGCACCACCACCTGGTGCGCGACCGCACCCGCACCCAGGTCGGCCTCGTCGTCGAGGCCGGCGATGCCCGCGAGGTGCACCACATGGCCGCGCTCGTCGGCTTCGGCGCCGCGGCCGTCAACCCGTACATGGCGTTCGAGTCCATCGAGGACATGGTCGACCGCGGTGTGATCACCGACATCAGCAGCGACAAGGCCAAGGCCAACTACGTCAAGGCCGCGGGCAAGGGCGTGCTGAAGGTGATGTCCAAGATGGGCATCTCGACGCTGGCGTCCTACACCGGCGCCCAGCTGTTCCAGGCGATCGGCATCAGCCAGCAGGTGCTCGACGAGTACTTCACCGGCCTGCACTGCCCGGTCGGCGGCATCGACCTCGACGACATCGCCGACGACGTCGCCGCCCGGCACGCGCTGGCCTACCTCGACCGCCCCGACGAGCGCGCGCACCGCGAGCTCGAGGTCGGTGGCGAGTACCAGTGGCGCCGCGAGGGCGAGTACCACCTGTTCAACCCGGACACCGTGTTCAAGCTGCAGCACGCCACCCGCACCGGGCAGTACTCGATCTTCAAGGAGTACACCAAGCTGGTCGACGACCAGAGCGAGCGGTTCGCCTCGCTGCGCGGGCTGCTGAAGTTCCGCGACGACGTCCCGTGCCGCCGGTGCCGCTGGACGAGGTCGAGTCCGTCACGGAGATCGTCAAGCGGTTCTCCACCGGCGCGATGAGCTACGGCTCGATCTCCGCCGAGGCCCACGAGACGCTCGCGATCGCGATGAATCGCCTTGGCGGCCGGTCGAATTCGGGTGAGGGCGGCGAGAGCGTGCACCGCTTCGACCGGACGAGAACGGCGACTGGCGCCGCAGCGCCATCAAGCAGGTGGCCTCGGGCCGGTTCGGCGTCACCAGTCCACTACCTGACCAACTGCACCGACATCCAGATCAAGATGGCCCAAGGCGCCAAACCCGGTGAGGGCGGCCAGCTTCCGGGCCACAAGGTGTATCCGTGGGTGGCCGAGGTGCGGCACTCGACGCCGGGTGTCGGCCTGATCTCGCCGCCGCCGCACCACGACATCTACTCGATCGAGGATCTCGCACAGCTGATCCACGACCTGAAGAACGCCAACCCGTCGGCGCGCGTGCACGTGAAGCTGGTCAGCGAGAACGGCGTCGGCACGGTCGCCGCGGGCGTCTCCAAGGCGCACGCCGACGTCGTGCTGATCTCCGGCCACGACGGCGGCACCGGGGCCACCCCGCTGACGTCGCAGAAGCATGCGGGCGCACCGTGGGAGCTCGGCCTGGCCGAGACGCAGCAGACGTTGCTGCTCAACGGACTTCGGGACCGCATCGTCGTCCAGGTCGACGGTCAGCTCAAGACCGGCCGCGACGTCGTCGTCGCCGCGCTGCTCGGCGCCGAGGAGTTCGGCTTCGCCACCGCGCCGCTGGTGGTGGCCGGCTGCATCATGATGCGCGTCTGCCACCTCGACACCTGCCCCGTCGGCGTCGCCACGCAGAACCCGGTGCTGCGCGAGCGGTTCAACGCCAAGCCGGAGTTCGTCGAGAACTTCTTCCTGTTCATCGCCGAGGAAGTCCGGGAACTGATGGCGCAGTTGGGCTTCCGCACCGTCAACGAGATGGTCGGGCAGGTCGGCACGCTGGACACCACGCAGGCCGCCGAGCACTGGAAGGCCCACAAGCTGGACCTCAGCCCGGTGCTGTACGAGCCCGAGTCGGCGTTCATGAACCAGGACCTGTACTGCAGTTCGCGCCAGGACCACGGCCTGGACAAGGCGCTCGACCAGCAGCTGATCGCCCAATGCCGCGAGGCCCTGGACACGGGCGCAACGGTGCGTTTCAGCACCACGATCGCCAACGTCAACCGCACCGTCGGCACCATGCTCGGCCACGAGGTGACCAAGGTCCATGGCGGGCAGGGCCTTCCGGACGGCACCATCGACATCACGTTCGACGGCTCGGCGGGCAACAGCTTCGGCGCGTTCGTGCCCAAGGGCATCACGCTGCGGGTGTACGGCGACGCCAACGACTACGTCGGCAAGGGTCTGTCGGGTGGCCGGCTGGTGGTGCGGCCGTCGGAAGACGCCCCCGAGGACTACGTCGCCGAGGACAACATCATCGGCGGCAACGTGATCCTGTTCGGCGCCACCAGCGGCCAGGCCTTCCTGCGCGGCGTCGTCGGCGAGCGGTTCGCCGTGCGCAACTCGGGCGCCCACGCGGTGGTCGAGGGCGTCGGCGACCACGGCTGCGAGTACATGACCGGCGGCAAGGTCGTCATCCTCGGGCCCGACCGGCCGCAACTTCGCCGCGGGCATGTCGGGCGGCATCGCCTACGTGTACGACCCGCAGCGGCGTGCTGCCCGACAACCTCAACGCCGAGATGGTCGAACTGGAGGCGCTCGACGACGATGACGTCGAATGGCTGCGCGACATGCTCGTCGCGCACGTCGACGCCACCGATTCGGCTCGTGGCCCAACGGATTCTCGCGGACTGGGAGGTCGAACTGAAGCACTTCGTGAAGGTGATGCCGCGCGACTACAAGCGGGTGCTGGCGGCGATCGCCGAGGCCGAACGCAACCGGCGAGGACGTCGACGACCGCGATCATGGCGGCCGCAAGTGGCTGACCCGCGCGGATTTCTCAAGATCACTCATCGCGAGACCCCGCAACGCCGGCCGGTCCCGCTGCGCCTGCGCGACTGGAAAGAGGTCTACGAGGACTTCTCCCACGACGTGCTGAAGGATCAGGCCGCCCGCTGCATGGACTGCGGAATCCCGTTCTGCCACAACGGGTGCCCGCTGGGCAACCTCATCCCGGAGTGGAACGACCTGGTCTACCAGCGACCGCTGGCGCGATTCGATCGAGCGGCTGCACGCCACCAACAACTTCCCGGAGTTCACCGGACGGTTGTGCCCGGCGCCGTGCGAGGCCTCGTGCGTGCTCGGCATCAACCAGGATCCGGTGACCATCAAGCAGGTCGAGGTCGAGATCATCGACAACGCCTTCGACGAGGGCTGGGTGGTCCCGCTGCCGCCGGACAGGCTGACCGGCAAGAAGGTCGCGGTCGTCGGATCGGGACCCGCGGGCCTGGCCGCCGCGCAGCAGCTCACCCGGGCCGGTCACGAGGTGACGGTGTTCGAGCGGGCCGACCGCATCGGCGGGCTGCTGCGCTACGGCATCCCCGAGTTCAAGATGGAGAAGCGCCACATCGACCGCCGGCTGGAGCAGATGGAGGCCGAGGGCACCGTCGTTCCGCGCCGGGCGTGAACGTCGGCGTCGACATCACCGCCGCACAGCTGCGGTCCGAGTACGACGCCGTGGTGCTGGCCGGCGGCGCGACGGAAGCCCGCGACCTGCCGATCCCCGGGCGCGAGCTCGACGGCATCCACCAGGCCATGGAGTACCTGCCGTGGGCCAACCGCGTCCAGCAGGGCGACGAGGTGCTCGACGAGCACGGCCAGCCGCCGATCACGGCCAAGGACAAGAAGGTCGTCATCATCGGCGGCGGCGACACCGGCGCCGACTGCCTCGGCACCGCGCACCGCCAGGGCGCGGCCAGCGTGCACCAGTTCGAGATCATGCCGCGGCCACCCGAGACCGGGCCGACTCGACGCCGTGGCCGACCTACCCGCTGATGTACCGGGTGTCCTCCGCGCACGAGGAGGGCGGCGAGCGGGTGTTCTCGGTCAACACCGAGGAGTTCGTCGGCGCCGATGGGCACGTCACCGCCCTCAAGGTGCACGAGGTCGAGATGAAGGACGGCAAGTTCGAGAAGGTCGAGGGCAGCGACTTCGAGCTCGACGCCGACCTGGTGCTGCTCGCGATGGGCTTCGTCGGTCCGGAGAAGCCGGGACTGCTCACCGACCTGCAGCGTCGAACTGACCGATCGCGGCAACGTGGCCAGGGACGAGGACTTCCAGACGTCGGTGCCCGGTGTCTTCGTGGCAGGCGACATGGGCCGCGGGCAGTCGCTGATCGTGTGGGCGATCGCCGAGGGCACGCGCGGCGGCTGCAGGCGTGGACCGCTACCTGATGGGGCAGACGGCGCTGCCTGCGCCGATCAAGCCCACCGCCGCGCCGCAGCGATGAGCGCTTGCGCGAAGAGCAGAGGGTCGCGATGAGCGCTTGCGCGAAGAGCAGACGACAGCGACTGAGTCGCGGCACCCGGCGGAGCCCAAGGTTCATCCGTACGCCTCGGCGTCGCCACCTTCCCGTTCGCGACCGCTCCCCGGCGGGTCATCGGTGCAGGATCTGCGCCCCGAGTCGTTCACCTTGCCACCGACCGCGAGTCACATTAGCCACTTCAACCACACCAGAAACATCCGACGTTTTTTCGGCGTGCCTACTTCTGTTAGCCAGATCACAGGTGTCTAATGATTCAACGGGGTTCGTGCGCTAGTGTGGCCCCACGGTGCTACCAACGCCGAACGCAGGAGTAAGCATGATGTACGTCAATCCGCTATCCCGGTCACGGATGACCCGAATTGCCTGGTCACTGTTCCGCCACCCGGTCAAGTGCCGCGAGTTTCCGGCCAAGCAGGAACGTCTGATCACCGCCGACGAATTGATGCGCTACGGCATCTGACCGGCGTTCCGGCGGTCGTCCGCCGGTGTCGTGCAGGTTTACGCCAAAAGTTTGCTTAGCCCTTTTATCTACCTTGCTGTCAGTTACCGCCGCTTGACGGCGGCGTGCGCCCGTTTGGTGCCGGGACGGCATCTGCAGCGTGCAGGGCATTGTGGTCGTGGCGACCACGATGCCGATCCTTCCCTTCGGCAGCCCGATCGTGCTGAGGTCGAGGTGGTGACCGGTACCGGTGTCCCGCTGTGCTCCGTGACGAGACCGACGCGCGCACTGCGGTGGTGGACCTGACGCTCAGCTCCAACCCTCGTCGCCGTCCACGTACCGCGTTGCGAACACCCGGGCCTTGGCCTCGTTGGCGTGCTCCGGCGTCGGCAGGTCGAGGTTCCGCCCGAGGAACCCTCGGCTCAGGACGGGATCGTGGCCCATTCCCGTCATGAACTCGTTGAGCAAGGCATGCTGACCTGCGCGCGCCTGATCCCGCGCGAGGTTCGCGAGCACCTGGATCTCGTCGGCGAGGTGGCGTTCGGTCATCCTGGTCACCGCAGTCGACAAGTCGACGTGCGCGATGCGACCGTCGATGTGCGTGGTGACGGATACCGACGCTGCCGGGTTCGCGACCCGGAAGACGAGAAGCTTCGGCTCGTCGTCGTCCGGCTCGCCAGCAGGTCCGTACCCGGCGAACGCGTCTGCCAGCCCGTCGTCGCCGGCGTCCCGGGAGTGGGGTGATCGGTTGTGGGACATGGCTTTCCGAACCTGACTCAAAGGCCGCAGGCCCCGATGTCCTTGCCGGACACCCAGTCGGCGTCGTGGTAGTTCTCGGCCGCCCAGTTCAACCGGTCCTTGAGGTCAATGGACCCCTGGTACGTGTTGACGGAGGCCGTGTGCCGAAGCCCCTCCGCTTCGGAGACTGCCGACTGCGTGGCCCAACACACGACGCCGTGCGTCACGAGCACGTCACCGGACAGCCCGTTGACCTTCTCTTCGGCCATTCGGATGCGCCCGGCGGCGGCCTGCTGCATTCCGGCCAACTCGTGGAGGTGGTCGGTGAGCACCTTCAAGTCGTAGTCGGACATCCGTGGCTCCTCGGTGCTGGTCGTTGGGGAGGACGTGGCTCGCGGTCATCGCGTGGGCGCGGGCTCGCGCACGGTCTGCTCCGTCGAGTCGGGTGCGTGGGGTGTGACGGGCGCGCGCTCACCCGTCCTGGCGGGTTGAGCCCCACGGGTCGGTGACGCCGTCGGCGTGGAGCCGACACCCGGCGACGGGGTACCGGTCGCCGACGCCGGGGCTGAACTCGTCGCAGGCGCGAGACACGGGGCCGACACTGGACACGGGACCGACGCTGGCACTGGGAACCGCGGGAGCCGGGGCCGGGGTGGTCGGCGGTGCAACCCCGGGTGCCGGAACGCTCGCAGTGACCGGGGCGGGCGCGAATTGCATTGGCGCTTGCGCCACGGCGGCCGGAGCGCTGGGTGCGGACGGGCCAGGAGTCGGTGAACTCGGGATTGGCGCGTTCGGAACCGACATGGCGGACTCGCCGTACGGGGTGGCGGGTGGCCACTGCGGTTCGTCGTGGGGACCCGGGGCCGGCACCTGGTTGGGGATCGGCGGGTTGATCCGGGTGGGGAGCTTGCTGCGCTCGGGGCCGAACGGGTCACAGGCGAGGCCCTTCACGACCTCGTGGTCGGCCTGGCGGTAGTAGTCGGATGCTTCGCGAACCTTGGCGGCGTTGTCGGAGGCATCGTTGACCAGGTTCCACATGCTCTTTCCGGTGGCACCGAGCGCCGTGGCCGCGGCCCCGGCATCCAACGCCAACTGGGCGGCCCTGCCATACGGGCCGAGCAGCCCGATGGCGAACGTCGCAAGGCCGAAGTCCCAGAGGTACCGCGACCAGTCGTCGAGGGTGTCGCGCGTCGCCCCGACCTGTGCGGCCTCTGCGATCAACGCGCCCCACATGGCGTCGTCACCCGCGTACAGCAGGGACGCGCGGTCCTTCTGATCGTGGTCGCGGCGCCCGTACTCCTCGGCGGCGGCCCCGTCCCAGCTGTCGGCCCTGGGCTGGGCGTCGATGAAGACGTTGAGGGCCTCGTCGAACAGCTTGGTGGACTCGCCCAATGCCTCGCCGGTCTCGGGCGTGCCGAATCCCGTGGTCAAGCGCATCCCGGTGATGACGCCCTGCGCAGCCGCCAGGATTGGCGACTTCGCGGTCTTGACGAACGGGTTGTCGACGAAGTTCTTGGTCCATGGCGCGAGGTCGGCGCCGAGCTTGGCCGTCGTGCGAAGGAAGTCGCTGGAGTCGGCCGTGAACCTGACCAGCTTGGCCAGCGCGACGTCGGGCTTGCCCTCGACCAGGCTCACCCCGCCGGTCACGACGTCGGCCGCGGCCGACGCGCCGCTCCTCACGACGTCGAAGACGTCCGTGACGACGCTGAACAAACCCACGTGTGGCCCCCTTCAAACGGGAAGCCTACCGACGGTTTTGGGGCCGTCCTGACACCAGTTTCGGCCCGGCCGACGCTACGACGAGGTGAGCCCCGAGTCCCGGATGGCCTCGGCCAGCGGCTCCAGCACGGCCGGGTCATACGGCGGCGGGAGGTAGATGATCGCCAGGTCAAGGCCCTCCTTGCCGAGCGCGCCCGCCTCGTCGACGACCTTCGCGTAGTCGCGGTCCTCGCCGAGCCGCACGTGCGCCGAGAGGGTGATCTCCTTGGGGTCGCGCCCGATGTCCGCGCACCGGGCGTGAAGCACGTCGCGCTTCTGCGCGAACTCCGCCGGCGTGCCGCCGACGAAGTTCCAGTGGTCGGCGTACTTCGCGGTGAGGGGCAGGGTGCGCTTCTCACCACTGCCACCGATGCAGATCGGCGGGTGCGGCTGCTGCGGGCCCTTCGGCTCGTTGCGGGCGTCCTTGAGTTGGTAGTACTTGCCGTCGAAGGTCGTGGTCTCGTTGGTCAGCAGGCCGGTCAGCACCTCGCAGGCCTCCTCGAAGCGGTCGAACCGCTCCTTGATGGTGCCGAGCTCGATGCCGTAGGCGCCGGACTCCTCCTCGTTCCAGCCTGCGCCGATGCCGAGCTCGAGCCTGCCGTTGGAGATGACGTCCAGCGCGGCCGCCATGTTGGCCAGTATGGCCGGGTGTCGATAGTGGATGCCGGTCACCAGCACGCCGACGCGCAGCCGCGTGGTGGCCTGCGCCAGCGCCGTCAGCGTGACCCACCCCTCCAGGCACGGCCCGGTGGAGTCGGAGAAGATCGGATAGAAGTGGTCGAACGTCCAGCCGGACTCGAAGACGTCGATGTCGTCGGCGGTCTGCCAGATCGGCAGCATCTCGGCCCAGGTGGTGTTCTGCGGGGAGGTCTTGAAGGCGAATCTCACACGACCCAAAACTAGTCGCCGGGTCCGATTAATTCCTGTCGCATGGGAATTGCTTCCTGTGAATACGCTCCGGAACCGCCATGTTGCACACTGGACCCATGGACCCGGTAAAGGCCCTGCGCGACATCGCGTTCTACAAGGACCGCGCCCGTGAGGACTCCCGTCGGGTGATGGCATACCGCAATGCCGCCGACGTCGTGGAGCGGCTCGACGAGGCGCAGCGGGAGCAGCACGGCCGGGCCAACAGCTGGCAGACGCTGCCGGGTGTCGGCCCGAAGACCGCGAAGGTCATCGCCCAGGCCTGGGCAGGTCGCGAACCCGACACCTTGGTCGAATTACGCTCGGCCGCAAGGGATCTCGGTGGCGGCGAGGTCCGTGCGGCGCTCAAGGGTGACCTGCACCTGCACTCGAACTGGTCGGACGGATCGGCGCCCATCGCGGAGATGATGGCCGCCGCGCAGTCGTTGGGTCACGAGTACTGCGCACTGACCGACCATTCGCCGCGGCTCACGGTGGCCAACGGGCTGTCGCCGGAGCGGCTGCGTCAACAGCTCGACGTCATCGAAGAGTTGCGCGAGCAGTTCGCACCGATGCGGATTCTGACCGGCATCGAGGTGGACATCCTCGACGACGGCACGCTCGACCAGGAGCCGGAGCTGCTCGAACGGCTCGACGTCGTGGTGGCCAGCGTGCACTCGAAGCTCAAGATGGAGCCTGCCGCGATGACGCGACGCATGGTGCGAGCGGTTTCCGAGGGGCAGGCCGACGTACTCGGGCACTGCACGGGTCGTCTGGTCGAAGGAAACCGGGGCATCCGGCCGGAGTCGAAGTTCGACGCCGAGAAGGTGTTCACCGCCTGCCGCGACCACGGCACCGCCGTCGAGATCAACTCCCGGCCCGAGCGGCGCGACCCTCCGACCCGGCTGCTCAAGCTGGCGCTCGAGCTCGGCTGCGACTTCTCCATCGACACCGACGCGCACGCGCCCGGGCAGCTCGACTTCCTCGGCTACGGCGCGCAACGCGCCCTCGACAACGAGGTGCCCGTCGATCGGATCATCAACACGTGGTCCGCCGACAAGCTGCTCGCGTGGACCGCCTCGCGACCCTGAACGCTCAGTCCGGCAGCATCGGCATCTCGAGGCCGGGATCACGGCCGAGCAGCACGCCGCGCATGACGGCGGCGTTGCCGAAGCGTTGGCGCACTTCGTCGACGGCGCTGTCGAGGGCCGTGAAGTCGTGCTGTGGCGGGAACGGAAGCTCGAGCTGCGCGGCGCCGTCCCGGTCGATGTTGGACACCGCGAAACCCACCAACGTCAGGCCTCTTTCGGCGATCAGCGGGGCGGCGACGGCCACCAGGGCGCGGGCGGTGGCGAGGATGGCATCGGTGGAGGCGGTGGCTCGCGGCATCGTGTGCGACCGCGTCGCGCGGCTGAAGTCGTCGAACCGGAGTCGCAGCACCACGGTGCGCCCGGTGCGCCCGGCCTTGCGCATGCGGCGGGTGATGCGGTCGACGAGGTTGACGACGATGGCATCGAGCTCGTTGTGCGACATGGTGTTTCCCGCGCGACCGATGGCGCGTTGCGCGCCCACCGACCGTCGGCGTACGCCGGTGACGACACGGCGGCGGTCGATGTTGTGCGACAGCGCGAACAGTTGACGGCCCATGCCCCCGCCGACCAGTCGACCCGAGCGTTCGCTCGCTGAGCTCCGCGACGTCGGCCACCGTGTGAATGCCGTGGGCGTGCAGCTTCTCGGCGGTCTTGGCGCCGACGCCCCACAGGCGGCGCACGGGAAGCGGGTGCAGGAAGGCCAATTCGCGGTCTGGCGGTACCAGCAGCAGTCCGTCGGGCTTGGCCTCCTGGCTGGCGACCTTCGCCAGGAACTTGGTGCGGGCGATGCCGACCGTGATGGGCAGCCCGACGTCGACGCGGACGCGCTCCCGCAGCTGCGCCGCGATCTGCACCGGCGTGCCAGACACCCGGCGCAGCCCGCCCACGTCGAGGAAGGCCTCGTCGACTGAGAGCGGCTCGACCAGGGGAGTGGTGTCGCGGAACACCTCGAACACCGCGGCGCTGGCCTGCGAGTACGCCGACATGCGCGGTGGCACGACGATGGCGTGCGGACACAGCTGCCGGGCCTGGCGCCCACCCATCGCAGTCCGCACGCCGTAGGCCTTCGCCTCGTAGCTGGCGGCGAGCACCACCCCGCCGCCGACGATCACCGGCCGCCCGCGCAGCGTCGCATCGTCGCGTTGCTCGACGGACGCGTAGAACGAGTCGAGGTCAGCGTGCAGGATGGAGGCCGAGGTACGAGCCCGACCAGAAGATGTAGTCGCCTCGTTCCCGGACACGAACACATGTTCGCATTCGGGTGTGACGCGCGTCAGCCGATGTCGCCGTAGATGCTGGTCAGCCAGACGTGGATCAGGGTGTCGACGATGCGGTCCGCTCGGTACCGCGCCTTCCTCACCGGAGATGGTCGCCATCATCATGCGTTCGTTCATCAGGTTCAGCGACGTGGCGAGATCGAGTGCCGGGAGGGTGTCGGGTGCGACCCCACGGTCGCGCTCGGCGGTGATCAACGCGGCCGTGTGGTGAATCGACTTGCCCATGATGGCTTCCCAGCGGCTCGCGGACCTCGGCGCTCGTTGCCAAGACGTCGGTACCGGCTCGCGCCATGACGGGATCGGCCGCGAAGGTTCGAAGAACGTGGTGATGCCGACGCGGAAGGCGCGTCGCGGGTCGGTGGTGCAGGTTGTCGATGGCACCGTCGAAGCCGGTGTTGGCAAGCTGAATCAACGGATCCAGCAGCGACATGAGGACGGCTTCCTTGGACGGGAAGTAGAAGTAGAACGTCGGGCGGGACAGGCCGGCGCCCTTGGCCAGGTCGTCGACGGAGATGTCGGCGAACTTCTTCTTCTCCAGCAGGCGGACGGCGGTGGCGAGAATGGCGGCCTGCCGGTCATCGCCGGACGGCCGCGTAGCGACGACGACCACGTGCCGGAGCGGGCTGGATTCTGGGGTGCTCACGGCGAGTACCTTACTCGGTGTTGAGTTTTTCGACACACTGTTGACCAATTCAACACGGTGTTGATAGCGTGTCGTCCATGACCGAACACCTCGACGTGCTGATCATTGGCGCCGGCATCTCCGGCGTCAGCGCCGCCTGGCACCTGCAGGACCGTTGCCCGACGAAGACCTACGCGATCCTCGAACGCCGCGAGAACATGGGCGGCACCTGGGATCTGTTCAAGTACCCGGGTATTCGCTCGGACTCGGACATGTTCACGCTCGGCTTCCGGTTCAAGCCGTGGGACGTCGGCCACGCCATCGCCGACGGCCCGTCGATCCTGCAGTACATCAAGGACGCGGCCGCCGAGAACGGCATCGACAAGCACATCCGCTTCAACCACCGCGTCGTCGCCGCCGACTGGTCCGACGTCGGACAACCGTCTGGACCGTCACCGTCGACCGCGACGGCGCCGAAGAGAAGCTCACCTGCTCGTTCCTGTTCGCCTGCAGCGGTTACTACAACTACGACGAGGGCTACTCGCCCACGTTCGCCGGCTCCGAGGACTTCGAGGGCACCATCGTCCACCCGCAGCACTGGCCCGAGGACCTCGACTACCGGGCAAGAAGATCGTCGTGATCGGTTGCGGCGCCACCGCCGTGACGCTGATCCCCGCGCTGATCGACAACGGCGCCGGCCACGTCACCATGCTGCAGCGCTCGCCGACCTACATCGGCTCGCTGCCCGACGTGGATCCGATCGCGATCGCAGGTCAACAAGTACCTGCCCGACGAAGGCCGCCCACGTGGTCAACCGGTGGAAGGCCATCATCTTCAGCACCGGCGCAGTACCAGATCGCCCGACGCTTCCCGAACTACTTCAAGAAGACGCTGCGCGACCATGGCCGAGCGCCGGCTGCCCGAGGGCTTCGACTACGACACGCACTTCAGCCCGCGCTACAAGCCGTGGGACCAGCGGCGTGTGCGTGGCGCCGAACGGCGATCTGTTCAAGACGATCCGCCAAGGGCACCGCCGACGTCGTCACCGACACGATCGAGACGGTTCACCAAGACCGGTATCAAGCTGGACTCCGGTGACGAGCTCGACGCCGACATCATCATCACGGCGACGGGTCTCAACATGCAGCTGCTCGGCGGTCTGGTTCCGACGCTCAACGGTGAAGCGATCGACCTGACCTCGTTGATGACGTACAAGGGCCTGATGTTCTCCGGCATCCCGAACTTCGCCATCACGTTCGGCTACACGAACGCGTCGTGGACGCTGAAGGCCGACCTGGTGTCCGAGTTCGTCTGCCGGGTGCTGAACTACATGGACGCCAACGGTTTCGACACCGTGGTGCCCGAGCATCCCGGCGCGTCCGTCGACGAACGGCCGTTCATGGACTTCACCCCGGGCTACTTCACCCGTTCGATGCACCTGCTGCCGAAGTCCGGCTCGACGGCCCCGTGGCGGCTCAAGCAGAACTACTTCTTCGACCTCCGGCTGATCCGCCAGGGCAAGGTCGACGAGGAGTCCCTGCACTTCACCAAACACCGTGTGCCGGTGAAGGTTTAACCCGCGAACAGACGCAAACTCCCCTCATTCAACGCAAATGAGGGGAGTTTGCGTCTGCTCGCGGGGGAGTGGCGACCACCACGATCCCGTCGTCGTCGCAGTAGGCGATCTCGCCAGGATTGAACGTCACACCGCCGAAGGTGACCGCGACGTCGCGGTCACCTTCGCCGGTCTTGGTGCCCTTGCGCGGATTGGTGCCAAGCGCCTTGATCCCGATGTCGATCGTGCGCAACGTCGACGCGTCGCGCACCGCGCCGTGCACCACCAGCCCGGCCCAGCCGTTGTCCTTCGCCAACCCGGCGATGATGTCGCCGACGAGCGCGGTGTGCAGCGACCCGCCTCCGTCGACGACCAGCACGCCGCCGTCGCCCGGTTCCGACAACACCGACTTCAGCAGCGCGTTGTCCTCGAAGCAGCGGACCGTGGTGATGGGGCCCGCGAACATCGTCGTCGCGCCGTAGTTCTGCAACTGCAGATCGCAACTCCGGACGTCGGGGTAGATGTCGTCGACGAGGTCGGCCGTGGCACGTGGTTCGATGGTCACTTCTCGATGCTAGCCACGGCCCCGAGCACGAACTTGCCCTGCGAGGTCAGTCGTCGTCGGACCCGCGGCGCGCGAGCAACACCACCAGGATCGCGAGCACGCGCCGCGACGATGGCGGCGACCATCGGCAGGTTGGACCGCGGCGGCCCTGGCTGCGGAACGAGTACCGGGGCGCTGGTGGCGACCGTTGCCTTCGCGTGCGCCGCAGCCTCCTTGGCGGCCGACGAAGAGGTCGGACCTTCTCCGTTGGTCTGCGCCAACGTCGGCGCGGACTCGACCGGGGCGCTAGGAGGCGGAGGCGGGGCCTTCTTGGCGGGCGCCTTCTTTACCGGAGTGGCCTTCTTGGCCGGGGCCTTCTTGACCGGAGCCCCCGTCGCGGCGGTCTTCTTGGTGGGAGCCTTCTTCGCTGCCTTGGCGGGCGCCTTCTTGGCAGGTGGCTGCGGGGCCGGTTCGTCACCCGAGGAGGCGTCGGGCGTCGAGTCCGGAAGTTCCTGCTCGTCGGCCATGGGGTTGCTCCTTTGCAGTTTGTCGTCCAACGGTTCCAAGCCTGCAGTTCTGCCCATCATGCCAGTTCGCTCTCGTCGCTAGCCCGTGACCGCCAGTGCGGCGGCGAGCGTCAGCGCGACGGCCATGATCGCGAGTTCGATCCGCGACCGAAGGTGCGACACGTCCGCGGTGGCGCGATGTGCGCGGGCCGCGGGCAGCCAGCGCGCCCGATTCCGCCAGGCGAGCGCGGTGAGCGCGACGGTGACGACGACCTTCGCCGCCAGCACCCGCCCGTACCCGGTCGCGTACAACGCGGCCGGATCGGGCAGCGTCACAACCGCACCCGCGACGCCGCCCACCAGCAGCACCACGACGCAGCGCAGCGACACCGACGAGAACCGCGGAAGCACTCTGGCCCATTGCCCGCGACGCTCGACGGTCAGCACCAGAGCGGCCAGCGTTCCGCACCACACCGCCGCGGCGAGCACGTGCACCGCGACCGCGAACCCGCCGACGATGCTCGCCGACAGGTGACCGACCAGGCTGCGGGCCGTCAGCCCCAACGCGGCGAGCCCCGTCGCCGCCACCGCGGAAGCCGCCGAACGCGGCAGCGCCACGACGGTGGCGAACACCGCCGCTGCCGCGGCCAGGCAGGTCAGCCCGGACCGGCCTGCGGCGGTACTCACCGCGAACTCGAGCGCCGTGCGCACGTCCAGCCGGATCACCGAAACGCCTGCGGCCTGCGCTGCTTCGACGACGACCCGTACCAGTTCGGCAAGCGCCCACACCGCGGAACTCGCGACGAGCGGGCCCGCGGCCTTCGCGGCCAGCTCGGCACGGTAGCGCGGCTCGTCGAACCTCGGCACCAGTGCCAGCCCAAGCGTGACTACCGCGGCGATGTCCGCGACTGCTCGAACGGCGTTGCCGCCCAACGAATTCTGTGGATGGGCCAGCGCCCAGGCGACAACCGTGGAGGCAGCGACGACGGCCCCACCCGCCGCCGCCGTCCGCCATGGCGTCACGTGCGCCGCCGCGCCGCCCACCAGCCGCCTGCCCCGACGATCACCACCGCCACGGCCACGAACGGCCACACCGGAAGGGCGCCGTCGTCCGCATTGCCCGCCGCGACGGGCGGCCCCGGGGTGCCCGAGCCTGCGACGGTCAACCGAAACGACCACGACCCGCTGACCACGTGCCCGTCGGCCGAGGTCACGCGGTAGTTCACCGTGTACGTGCCGACCGGGCCAAGCGGGCGCAGGTCAACCGAGACCACGGCGCCCGCCACCTTGGCGGGATCGGCCGACCACAGATTCCCGTCAGGGCCCACCACGGTCATCGAGGCGAACGTCGTCTGAAGCTGCTCGTTGAACGTCGCGCTGACCCGTGGCGGCCCCTGCTCGAGGGCGGTTCCCGGGGCCGGGTCGGCCGCGACGCGGGTGGCATGCGCCGCCGCGGGGCCCGCCCCGAGAAGCGCACACAACCCGAGCATCGCGACCACCACGGACGTGACCGTCAGCCGTCTCACGTTCGTCTGCCCGTCGCCAGGGCGACGACCACGCCGAGCGCGGCTACGACGAGCGCGGCGCCCCCGAGCCATCGGGCGGTGTCGTCCGACGACGCTGCCGGCCCGGCCGCCGCCGAAGGCGGCGTCGTGACGGACGGCGCGGCAGGCGCCATGTCGTGCCGGGGCTGGCCGGCGCCCGCCGCCAGAGTCAACTGCGGCGCCGGATGCTCGGGCTCGGCGCCGTCGGGCAGCGGAGCCTTATCCCACTTCACGACCGTGCCGTCGGAGTACGTCTGGGTGGCCGGGAGCGTCATCGACTCCTGGTCGGGCAGCTTGACGGAGAGGCGGAACAGTGCGAACTGATCCGGTGGGATGCCTGCCGCGGGCGCTGCCGTCCAGGTGACCGAACGGACGGTCCCGGATGCGGTGTCTCTGTCCAACGTCGCCGTCCAACCGGGCACCACCTCGGTGCTGGCCGATGCGACGCTGGGTAGCGTGACGTTGAGTTGCGTTGTGAGCGCCCCTGTTTCGGATTCGTTCGGTACCCGGAAGGTGAGTACGGCGTAGCTGCCGGGTGCAGCGTCGTCGGCGTCCACGTGAACGTGCGCCCACGCAGGGGGCGCACCGAACGCCAGTGCCGCCGTGATGGCGGCCGCCGCAGTGCCTGCCGTGGTGAGGGCGCGCGAGGGTGCCCGATGGGTGGAACTCATGTCGTTGGTTGTCTTTTCGGGTCGGGTTGGGGAATTGGGTCAGCGCGTGAAGGCGACCGGAGGACCCCGATGTGACACCGACGCTGCGAGCTCCAGCGCGGACCGAAGCGGTTGATCGGCGCTGCGCATGGCACCTGCCGGCCCGACGCGAACCGGTGCGCACCCTGGTGTCGTCGCGGCGTGGGCGGCCCGCGACAGCGCATCGCCGAGCCGTCCCGCGGCAGCGATCAGCGCCGCGCCGACGAACACCGCGGCGACGTGGGCCGCGACCATGACCAGCGGGGGTGAACCCGAAGTCGCCGCGTGGTGGTTACCGGCCACTGCGAGCAACAGGTGACCGAACACCTGGCCCGATGCCAAGAGCGCGAGCAACCCGCGCGTCGTCTCCCCCCCGGCCATCGTCGCCGCCAACGCGCCGAGCGTGGCAGCCACGACGGCAAGCAGGGCGGCTCCGGAACCCGTCGGCAGCGCTCCGCCCGCCGCGGTGTGGGCGAGCACCGACAGCGTGACGGTGAGCGCCCCGGTCGCCGCCCCGCGCCAGCGGGCCGCGGCGGTGATGGGTTTGGACGTCACGAAGCCGTCAGACGACACCGAGCCGTGCCATGAGGTCGGCGTCGACGCCGTCGAGCTGCTCGGCGATCGCGGCGTGCTTGGCCTTGCGGGCGGGTACGGGCATGTGCTCCGCCGCCGTCACTGCCGCCGACAGATCGGACAACCTGCCGGTCATGGCCGCCACGAACTGCTTGGTCTCGGCGTCCTTGGGCTTGAGCTCCGCGACCTGGCGCAGCGACCGCTCGGCGCCCGCGACGCGAGCGGAAAGGGCGCCGCCGGCTCCGGAGAACTGCCCAAGTTGGCTCAATGAGACGCCGAGTCGCTCGGCCCGACGTTCGTCGAGGAAGCCGCGCGCAGCGATGGCGGCGCGATAGATGAGCGGCATCACGATCGGCGCCAGGATTCGGGATACGGTGAGCGCCCGGCGAATACGCGTAGGGGACAGCAGCTTTCCCTCTTGGGCGGCCTTCAGGTTAGCCTCAGCAACCTTGAGCGCGGCCTTGTCGCTGTCGCGCTGCGCTTTGAGGCGCGCCTTGATGGCGCGGGTCTCGCGCCGGTCCTCGGCCTTGATGCGTCGCGTCTCGTTGCGCGCCCCGAGCTTGGCCTCCATCTTGGCCTTGGCCTTGATGGCTCGAGCCTCCGCACGCCGAGTCGCCCTGCTCTTACGCTTCTTGAACAGGCCCATCCCGACTGCCTCCCGGTCGTCTCGCCGCGATGCTGCGACGTTGGCTGCGCTGGTACGGCTCACACTATCGCCGCTTCGCTCGGGCGGTGGTTCCGCCCCCGCTGGAAACCGGTCATCCAGTCACACAGCAAACACGCCGCACGGGCTGTGCGACAATTGACGGGTTCCGGAATTCGCCAACGAATGGTGCACGAGGGGTGGTGACGTCGTGGCTTCTCGAACGAAGATCGCCGCGGCCACCGCAGTATTGGCATCCAGCCTGTTCGTAGGCGGTCCCTGTGTGTCGCTCGCATTTGCCGCACCAGACCAGGGCGCCGGGGGGGATAGCGCGGACGCCCCCTCGAACGGCGCACCCGCCACAGCCACGGGTCAACCGTCGGAACCCCCCACCGAAGCCACGAAGATCCAGGCGACCACCCCGGGAGGTGCGTCCGGGTCCGCCAAGAAGCCCATCGCGCAGTTCGGAGACGGGCGCAACGGGCTCATCGTCGGCGAAACGAAGACCAGCCCCGCTCCGGAGCCCACCAGCAAACATTTGAAACCCGAATCCGGGGCGCCCTCGCAAACAACGCCAGCCGACTCTGGCGAACAATCTGACGGCACCGGTGGGCCCCAGTTCGGCAGCGGCTCGGAGGCTGCTGAGGCGGACGAGAAGAACGCGACGGGAATGTCTCCCACGGGGATGACCACCCAGCCGACGACCGGTCCCACGACTGCTCCCGCTGGCGAACCGACGGTGGCGGCCTTCGCCGACGACACGGCGAAGCTCGCGGACGATGCGAAGAACCTCACCGATCCGAAGGACGGCGAAGAAGAGCCGCAGCTCCCGGGGTGGCCGTTCCCCTACTGGTGGCCGATTCCCGATCCCGGGACCCAGCCCACCCCCAGCGGCGGTTCCAACGCCGGTGGTGGCGCCGTGGAGCTGCCAACCGGACCCAGCGCGCTCCCGCCGATGCAGCTGCCAACCGGACCCAGCGCGCTCCCGCCGATGCAGCTGCCAACCGGACCCAGCGCGCTCCCGCCGATGCAGCTGCCAACCGGACCCAGCGCGCTCCCGCTGATGCAGCTGCCGTTCCCGCTGTCGTCGGAGCTTCCCGGGGATCCCTTCGAGCCGATCATCGGCGCGGTCAACGGGTTGGCCACCGCCGCTTCCGAGCTTCCGTTCGTGCCGATCTCATTGCCAGTCGTCGTCGTGCCGTCCCTCGGCGCGCCAGGCGCGCCCGCCGGTGGCGGTGGCGGCGGAGCGGGTGGTCCGGGACCGGTACCGCGCCCCAACGTCACGGTGCCGCTGCCGATCACGGGCAAGTCCGGCGGTAAGACCGCGACATCCCCTCCGGCGCAACAGAAACCGTCGAGCCTGCCCGCGTTCTACGCTGGTGGGCAGGCTGCCGCTTCACCGTCCTATCGGTCGGGGTATGTCGACTACTTGCGTGCGGCGGGCCTCGGTCAGGTGGCCGCTGCGGCCGTGCCGGGCCTCACGGGAATCCTCGTGCTTACCTGCGCAGGCGGACTTCTCGGTTACCGCCAGGCGCGAGTGGGGCGCATCGTTAGGGCGAGCGGACCGGAACGCTTCATGGGTTGACCGGAACCGTCCGCTTGGGGGGTGTGGAGAGGCATAGTTGAGTTCGTCGAGAGGGGTGTGAATGTCTGCAAGTCGCCGCGTGACGCGCGCCGTCAACGCTGTGCTCGATCTTGCTCCGCGCAACGGCGAGGTGTCGCTCACCGGCTTGGTGGGTGCCGTCGCCGAAGATCGCGGCAGACCCATCGAGCTCAAGATGTCGGAACTACCCGCCGGCGTGTGCGGTCAGTGGCGCCAGTACGTGGACCGCGACGTCTTCCTGCTCCAGGAGGGGCTGCCTGCGGCCGATCGCACGCTCGCGCACGAACTCGGGCATCTGGTGCTCGGCCATGAGGGGATCTCGGTGGTAGAGGCCGCCCGCGACTCCATGGAGTTCGCAAGTTTCGATCTCATCGGGTACATGCTCAATCAACGCACCGGATGCATGGGCCCCAGTGGCGAGGACGCCGAGCAGGAGGCCGAGGACTTCGCGGCACTGCTGATCTACCGGCTCGGTCGATTGCCGTCTGATCGTTCCTCGATCGTCCAAGTGCGGCTCGGAGAGGCGTTTGGTTGATCATCTGGGTGATCGCCGGCCTCCTCGGGCTGGCTACCGGCCTGCGCATCGGCTGGGCACTGGTGAACAAGCAATCCCTGGTCAGCGCTGCCATGATCCTGGCGCTCGGCGGTCTCGGAACGGTGGCTGCGCTCAACTGGCAACCCCTCACGCTGCTGTTGGACGCGCTGCTGCGGTGGCCCAACGTGTCGGCGGTGTTGAGCCTGGTGGCACTCATCACCTGCGCGGCGGGAAGTTGCGTGATGATCACGTCGGTGTCGTCCAGTCGGACGCCGACGACCACGCGGAAGATCGCGATGGCGCAGTACGGCGTGGCGGCGGTCATCGCGCTCATCACGTTGGCCGCGTTCTTCACCAGCCCACAACAGTCCGAGATGTCGCCCGAGGAGTATCTGCGGCGCAACCTCGGCCCTGGCGGAACGCCGCTGTCTTGGTTGCCGCCGCTGCTCTACGTGCTGTTCGCACTGAGCCTGGTCGCGTGGGCGGGAGTCCGTCACTCCAACCGCACCCGGCGCGGCCGGGCGTTGTTCGTCTTCACCATCGGGATCGTGCTCATCGTGCTCGCCAGCGCGTTCTTCCTGCTGCGGGCCGCCGGTAGCACGCAGTCCATCGGGGTCGGCTCGGCGGCGACGCTGTTGGGGTGCGCGATGCTCGTGGTGGCCAGCGGGTCACTGCTGCCCAGCATCGAGGACTGGTTCGGCGCGCGCAAGGAGATGCGGCTCATCCGTCCCCTGCTCGACGAGCTGCACCAGCGGCACCCGAACGTGGGCATCGGCGTCCGCCCGCGGGGGCCGCTGCTCTTCCGCGTCGCCGAGCAGATGTCGTTGATCTCCGACGCGCTGTATCTAGAGGCCACGCGAGCCCTGGGCGACGACGCCGAGCGGGCGGCCGGGGTGCCGGATCCAGAGCTGCCGACGACTTCGCCGAATGAACAGGCGCGCCGCATCGCAGCGTGGATACATGCAGGCCGCGGGGCGGATCGAGACTTGGCAAACGTGAAGTTCCCCGGCCCGAATTGGCTGCGCCAGCCGGCGTCCTACTCAGATCGCGAGTGGATTCTGGCCATCGCTACGCAGTACCAAGCGCTGGAAAAAACCGCCGACGTTGCGGTGGCTTGACGCACACCCGCATGAGAATTCGCCGGGCATATTGACGCCCAGCGCTACGGGCTAATCGTCGAGGTGCTCTTGGCGCCGCAGTTCGTCGGCCTTCTGGACGAGGTCCTGCTGGGCCTCGGGGGACAGTCCGACAGTGCGCGCCGCAATACGCCGGATGCCCTCGTCGCGCATGTTGGCCAGCCACGTCAGCTCCTTGTCGAGCTTCTCGTAGTACTCGTCATCGGTGAAGTAAGCGGCCTTGATGCGGAAGAAGTTGGCGAGCGCGGCCATGGTGGCCACGGACGGATTCGTCCGATTGCCTGAGCGCAGTTGAGAGAGGTACGGAGCCGACATGGTGACGCCTTCCGACTTCAGCGCGGCGATCACTTCAGCTGACGTGTGAGGACCGCGTCCTGGCGGGTAGACGGTGTCGAACAGTCGGTTCAGCCTCGCGGCGAAAGTCATGCTCATCGTATATTCCTCCACTTAGCGTTACGAGCGGGCGTCGCTTTCGCCCTATTTGCTGATCATCGTAGCGAGAGATGTGCGGAAGGCCAAGTGCAAACCACTGAAAAGTCGAACTCATACCTCGGCTGCCTACCTCTCCACGTCATCTAGCAGCAGATATTCCTTACCCGGGCCGCGCGCCGGGGTGTGGCGAGGGGGCAAATACTAACGTGCAGGTAGTTTTGCCCAACCGCTGCTGCCTGCGCGTTTGGTCACCGCCGGCTCATCGTTCTCTTCCGGCAATGCGCCAGGTTCCTGCGACCGCTCATATCGTCATTTGCTCAGATTGTCCGGTAGCTGCCAGCTACGTAGCTGCGGGCTACGGTCCGTGCACGTCGCGCATTAGCGAACGCGACCCTCCATCGAGGTCAATCCGTCGAGCGACAGTAGCCGGCGTCGCCAGGGGTGGATCTTGGCGATAATCCCAGCAGCTGTGCAGTGGCTCGCGCACGCGGCGGCTCCCGATCAACGCGACTCAACCCGCGCGACGGGCGTTCGGTGGACTCCCCGACGATCCGCGGTGGACCCCGGGCGTGTCGCCGAAAAATCGCAGGGGGTCGAACACCAGGCCCGGGCACCGCGCGCTGACGAGCATCACGCAGCCGAGCTTTGCAATCGTCGGGTCGGGGCACGAGTTTGTTCGAAAACCACCCTTATGCCGCAAGCAGCATGGCGAGGATGGCGGTGTCGGGGTGGCTGATCGGATCGACGCCGACGCGGCTGACCATCGACGTGATCGTGCCGTCCGACTCGGCCTCCACCCATGCCGCCCGATGATCCAGCCCGAGGTGGGGAAGCCCGGGTAGCAGCACGCAACCCGAGGCCGCGCCCGCGCATTCCGGCAGTGAGGGCATGGTTTCCGACGGCGGATGAAGCATCAACAGCGCCGGTGGTTGGCGCGCCGCGAAGTAGCCCGGGGGAATGGCCGATTCGCCGACGACCGTGCCCTCTGCGAGCACCAGGCCGACCGTGCCGGGCTGGGGTTCGTCGGGCAGTTCTTCCCTGACCCCGAAAATCGTTGTGGTGGAGAGCAAGCCAGGCAGCGAGGCCACCCGGACCGCGACCATCAGAAGCTGCGCCCATTCCTTGGTCGAGTCCGGCCATCGGCCCGACACCACGAAGCCCTTCAACGCGCCAGCCGAACCGAACGGAGCCACTTCGACGGCTCCACCTGATCCTGTGTCCATCTCGCCTCCAACATCCCGAGGGTCCCGACACGTCCATGGGTCGATCAGTCCAGAATGGGGCAGGTCAGCCCGGGCGGCAAGTGGGACACGCGTCAGACGGACCGGTGGCCCGCAGCCCGTTCCTTCCACACCACCCGATACGAGCCCGCCGCCGATATCGGGCCGAATTCGTGGGAGTCGACGGCGCCGACGGCGCGCGGGTTGTCCGAGCGGGCTTCGAAGATCACGCCGTGCTCGCCGCGATAGACGTCGTCGACGCGCTTGACGAGCCAGCGTGAGGACCGAATCGGGTCGCGGAACACCCGCAACTGGCCTCGCCGGGGCTGTCCGCCTCGCAGCGCGAGAAGGGTGTCGCCCGGGTTCAGGGTCGGGCGCATCGACTCGTCGACGACTTTGAACACCCGCAGCGGCCAGCGTCGCGAAGGATGGTTCACGCCCACGGTCAAAGGGTAGGTTAAGGACATGCTTGATCGACTCTTCCCCAATGCCACCTCTGCCCACGCCCACTGCGACCTGTACTGCGGCGTCTACGACCCCGCCCAGGCCAAGATCGAGGCGCTGTCTTGCCTGAAGACGCTGAAGAAGTACCACGACTCCGACGACGACCACTTCAAGACCCGCGCGATCCTCATCAAGGAGCAGCGCGCCGAGGAGGTCAAGCATCACCTGACGGTGCTGTGGGCCGACTTCTTCACCAAGGACCACTTCGAGCAGTTCCCCAACCTGCACCAGCTCTTCTGGGACGGTGTGCACGGCGCAGGTGACGTCAAGAAGTCACTCGACGTGGCCGTCGCCGAGAAGCTGCTCAAGACGATCGACGAGATCGCCGACATCTTCTGGCAGACCGACAAGGCCAAGGACATGGGCGTGTACCCGCCCGCGTAGGGCCTACGACACGAAGGCGGGCCTGCTCGATGATCGAGCAGGCCCGTTTTTCTTGGCTTCCTGGGCTCAGACCCAGACGATGAGCGCCAGGATTCCCAGCAGGACGAGGGCGATGACGCCGGCCCGCATACAGGCCATCAACTGACCGCTGGTGTACACGTGCGGGGACGCCTGCCATTCAGAAGCCGGCACGGCAGAACCCGGTCCGATCGGATGCGATGCCATCAACCCCTCCTGACCTGCATTATCAACATCATCCCCCGTGAGTTCTGTCACAACCGCTGGTAGTGACGCCGATCATAGCCCGTTGCGCACCGGTGGGAAAATCGGCGTGGCGGGTCGCCGTCGTACCGCCGATTTCGTTAGTCCGCCAACCCTTTTCGCTCACCGCGACTCGGCCTGTTGAGCAATCGGCCAGGCGTGCCCCCTATTCATCCACAGCCGGCCCGGGGTTCGGTGGAGATTGCCCGGGCCAGGGCAAGTTTGGCTACGTACGGGCCTGTGGATGAACCTGTGGAAACTGTGGATAGCTCAAACATTGCTGGCCGACGCCGACGGAGCTGGATGCGCGGGCCCGCCGCGCGTGTCAGCATGGTTCCCATGAGCGCCAGCGAGGGCGAAGTAGCCGAAACCGACGTCGCCGATGTACCTCTGACCTTCGACGAGTCGGTGATCCTGCTCGACGTGCGCGAAGACGACGAGTGGTTGCGCGGCCACGCCGCCGGGGCACGACACATCCCCATGGGCGACGTGCCTGCCCGGATGGGCGAGCTCGACGCCGAGGCCAAGCTGTTCGTCGTGTGCCACGCAGGTGGCCGATCGATGCGGGTTTCGCAGTACCTCGCCCGCAACGGATACGAGCCGATCAACGTCAGCGGAGGGATGCTCGCCTGGGCGGGTGCGGGTCGAGCGGTGGTCACGGACGACGGCAGCGTCGGCACCGTCTGAGTAACCGTAGGCTGGTCGCGTGATCCAGGTCTGTTCGCGATGTGGGACGCGGTGGAACGTCCGCGACCGCCAACGCGTCTGGTGCCCTCGATGCAACGGCACCCTGCTGGCGCCGTCCGTCACCGCGCCCGCCGCCGCTGCGCCCCTCGATCAGCGCTGGGCGCCACAACAGAGCGCCATGCCGCAGAGTCAGCGCCCCGCCCCGAAGCTGCCCGCGGGCTACCGATGGATCGCCGTCCGGCCCGGTTCCGGGCCGCCGCCGCGACGTGGCCCCAGGTCGCTCGGCCCCACGCCGCGCTACGCGACCATTCCGCGGTGGGGCCTGCAGGACCACTACGAGTACGTCGAGCAGCCGCAGGAGGCGGTCCCGACGTCGGGTCCGTCGGTGCGCATGGTTCGCGCAATTCTGCTGGTGACGATGATTGCGTTCGCCCTCGCGGCGCTCGCCCACGTCGTCCGGTATGCCCTGCTGCTGATCAACCGCACCGTGCTGCTCCACCCGATCGTGGCAGGCGCCGCTACATGGGGCGCCGTCGTGCTCAGCGTGCTGGCCTTCTTCTCGATGATCGCCACCGCGGTGGTGCTGACCAACTGGCTGGTGGCCCGCCGCGCCGCCGCGTTCGCATGGATCGAACGACCCGAGACCCGGTCGAAGCTGGAGCTGTACGCCGGCTGCCTGATCCCCATCGTGAACCTGTTCGTGGCGCCGGTCTTCGTGATCGAGTTGGCCACCATCGAGGCGCGGGTCCGCGAGCTACGCAAGCCGATCGTGATCTGGTGGTGCGTGTGGGTGGTCAGCTTCATCGTCTCGGCCTTCGCGGCGGTCACCGCGCTGCCCTTCTACGCGCATGACGCGCAGCGCGTCGCCGACAACACCGTGACCACCGCGATCGGCTACCTGATCGGACTGACCGCGCTGCTGTTGCTCAACAAGGTCTTCCACGGCTTCACCAGCAGCCCCGTCGACAAGCCGATCAAGCGCTGGGTGATCGCAGGCGACGCGAACTCCGTCCCGCCGGCGGCGCCGCTGCACGCTTCAAAAGCCGAGGCCGCCAAATCCGACGAAGGGGATTCGGCGGTTCAGGTTGAGTCCGAACGGCGAGACCCGGCAGCATAGCCTCATGGACTCGGGTGGCGAAGCGCTCGGCCACCCGTACGTGGTGGCGCATCGCGGGGCCTCGGCAGAGCGACCCGAGCACACCGTGGCCGCATACGAGCTCGCGTTGTCCGAAGGCGCCGACGGTGTCGAATGCGACGTCAGGCTCACCCGGGACGGCCACCTGGTCTGCGTCCACGACCGCAAGGTCGACCGCACCTCGAACGGCACCGGACTGGTCAGTGAGTTGACCCTCGCCCAGCTGCGTGAGTTCGACTACGGCGCTTGGCATTCCAGCTGGCGCGCGGACGGCAGCCTCGGCGACACCGGACTGCTCACGCTGGATCGGCTGATCACGCTGGTGCTCGACTGCAAGCGGCCGGTGAAGATCTTCATCGAGACCAAGCACCCCGTGCGGTACGGCGCGCTTGTTGAGAGCAAGGTGCTGGCGCTGCTGCACCGGTATGGCATCGCGTCGCCTGCGTCGGCCGACATGTCCCGCGCCGTCGTGATGTCGTTCTCGGCCGCCGCGGTGTGGCGGATCCGCAGGGCGGCCCCCATGTTGCCGACGGTGTTGCTCGGCGAGACGTCCCGCTTCCTCGGCGGCAGTGCGGCGACCACGGTCGGGGCCACCGCTGTCGGTCCGTCCATCGCCACGCTGCGCGACTATCCGGAGCTGGTCGACAGGGCGGCGGCGCATGGCCGGGCGCTGTACTGCTGGACCGTCGATCACTACGAGGACGTGCGCTACTGCCGCGACGTCGGGGTGGCGTGGGTGGCCACCAATCACCCCGGTCGGACGAAGGGCTGGCTGCAGAACGGGTTGACCGGCGCGGGGCGGGATCAGCCGGACGGCTAGAGGTTTCCAGGCGATCAGGCAAGCCTTGCTAGCCGGGACCGCTCTGGAGCACGTCTGCGGGCACGGCGTTGTCGGCGGCCAGGGCCTCGAACAGCCGGCTCGCCTCGTCGCTGTTCCACACGACCACGGACCCGGAGTCACTACCGGTGAACTCGCCGATCGGCACGGTCGTGGTGGTGACGGTGCCATGCAACGCCCACGCCAGTCGGGCCAGGTCCCACACGTGCGCGTTCAGGTCGACCGTCACGGCCCCCGCGGCGGCGTGGGTCATCGGGTACCACCGCAGCGGGTTGAGCAGCACAGCGGGACTCGACGCTCGATGCATCAACGCCGACATGAACTCCTGCTGGTTGACCATCCGGTCCAAGTCGGCGCGCGGCGTCGCGCGGCTGCGCACGAACCCAAGGGCGGACCGACCGTCCAGCTTCTGGCAGCCGGCGGGCAACTCGATGCCGGCCAGCGGGTCGCTGACGGGTTCCTTCGGGCACATGGTGACCCCGCCGACCGCGTCGACCATCACGGCGAACCCGTCGAACCCGATCTCGGCGTAGTGGTCGATCCGCATCCCCGTCGCCTGCTCGACCGTCTGGGCCAGCAGCGCGGCGCCCCCGAGCGAGAACGCCGCGTTGATCTTGTCCTCGCCGTATCCCGGGATTGGTACGTAGGAGTCGCGCGGAATGGACACCATCGTCGTGGGGGTGTCGGACCCGAAGGCGGGCACGTGCACGAGCAGGATCGTGTCGGTTCGGCCGTTGCCGATGTCGCCGCCGGTGGCGAACTCGGCCTGCTGTTCCGGCGTGAGCCCCTGCCTGCTGTCGGAGCCGACGAGCAGCCACGTCGTCCCGCGACCCACCGCCGGTCGGTCGGCGTAGTCGGCCAGCGCGGGGATGCGCTGCAACGACCTGTCGGTCCAGACGCCGGTGCAGACGACTGCCAGCACGAACAACAGCAGGAGCGCGAGCACGAGGCGCCCCCACCGCCGCTTGCGGCGTGGCTTGCGAGCCTTCGGCGGGTCGGGCGGGCGGGCCGGTGTCGGCACAGCGGGTGGGCGTTTGGCGGGAGCCGGCGGCTGACGGCGCGGTGGCGCCTGCCGCTGCTGGGGTGGCGGCGGAGGAGGTCGCCGAGGAGGTGGCGGAGCTGGCCGGTACTGCGGGTCCCTGCGGATCACCTGCGACGGTTCCGACGGCGGCCTGAGCCGGCGCGGATCGGGCCCGGGGACGGGCGGCCGGTCGTGGTTCACAGATTGAATGTACGTGCAAGAACGCTAGGTTCTGCGCCTCGCGCGAGGGCTCATCGTGCCGGTGGCCCGACCCAGCCGAAGTGGTCGGCAAGCAGTGCGTAACCAACGAACGCCACGGAGTCGATCAGGCCGTGCGCGATGATCAACGGCCACAGCCGACCAGTCCTCCGCCATGCGTAGCCGAACACCAGCCCCATGGCGACGTTCCCCAAGCCGGCGCCGAAGCCCTGGTACAGGTGGTACGCCCCGCGAAGCAGGCTGGACAGCAGCAGGGCCTTCCCGTCGCTGACGTCGAGCTGCCGCAACCGGGTCAGCAGGAACCCGACGACGACGATCTCCTCGGCCCAGCCGTTGGCGAAGGCGACGCAGAGCAGTACGGGGATCCGCCACCAGGTGTCGGTGAGCGCGGACGGCACGACTTCGACACCGATGCCGAGGGCCCGGCCCGCCAGGTACAGCCCCAGCCCCGGTAGCCCGATCAGCGCGGCGAGTCCGAGTCCACCCAGCAGGTCGGGCCGCCAGCGGAAGCGCCCCAGTCCGATGCGCGAAGGCCCGATGCCGCTGCGCCACAACAGGTACAGCGCCAGGGCGCCCCAGGCGAGCAGTTGGAACACGAACGTGAGGTTGAGCAGTAGGTCGATCAGGTCGATCGGCGACAGGCGCCGATTCAGCGCGACGCGTTGGCCAGACAGTCCGAGGATCACCGCCTCGGCGAGGTTGACCACCGCGGTGTAGGCGCTCAGCCCGAACGTCACCGCGAGGACGACGATGACTTCCGTGCGCAATACCCGCCGCCGGGCGGGCGCGGGCTCGTCGGGCGCTGCGGTCACCGCAGCAACGGTAGCGGTCCCGCTAAATGCGACGCGCCCGCAGCCCGTTGAGGAACGGGCATCCCATGAGCACCCGAATGGCCTGGCTGAGCCCGGTCACGTCGTCGACGGGAGTGGTGAACGGCAGGCGCACGTCGTGATCCCCGTCCTCGTTCTCGACGCGCAGCTGGACGCCGTAGCGGTCGAGTCCCAGCGGACGCACGCGGCCGCGGCGCAGCGGCGAGGGCAGCCTGCTGGCGAGCCGGTCGACCACTTCGCGGTGCGCGGACTCGAGGTGCTGCAGCCAGCAGGACTCGAGCGCACAGAACGGATCGGGGCGCGCGTCGAGCAGCACGCTGACACACACGGCTTCGGCTCCCGTCGAGTCGGCGACGACGACCGACTCGAGCTCCAGCCGCATCAGCGCGTAGGGGGTGTCGCCGCGGGCGGCCTGCGCCTCGCCCGTGTTCACTTGCAGCAGTGCGGGATTGGGTCTTTCGGCAGCGATCAGGTCGAGCAGGCCCGAGACGTCCGAGCTCGGTACGTGGTGCAGCGTGCCGCGGATCCACACCAGCGACCGGACCGGTTCGCGCAGCGGAAGGGGCGCGTAGTCGGTGAGTTCGAGCACGGACTGAACGCCGCGTGCGCCCGCCGCGACGACCATGCCGTTCAGGAGTCCGTCGGCGGGCGCGGTGATGGCGAAGGACCCGTCGGCGAGCAGGTGGTGCACCGGGGTGGCGGACGGTTCGAGCCCCTCGACGGCGAGCATCGCGCCGCCACCGCGCGCACATGCGCTGCGGATTCGCTCGGCCGTGGTCGGTGCCAGCGTGGTCATCTGATAGCCCTTCTAGTTAATTAGGTAAGCCTAACTTAGGCTAGCCTCACTGAAGCGCGCAAGGCTTACCGCATCGACTTCTCCGGAGCGCGGAGCGACGAGCCGATAGGGTTGAGTCGTGCCACGCGTCGCCTACCTCGGTCCGCGCGGAACCTTCTCGCAAGCAGCACTGATCGAGATGTCCGCCCGCGGAATGCTGGGTGGACCGGCCGACGAGCTCGACACCTCCAGTACTCCTGCCGCGCTGGACGCCGTGCGCGCCGGCCAGGCGGACTACGCGTGCGTGCCCATCGAGAACTCGATCGAGGGCTCGGTGCTGCCGACGCTCGACAGCCTCGCCTTCGGGCCCGCGCTGCAGGTGTTCGGCGAGCTGACGCTGGACGTGGCGTTCAGCATCGTCGTCGCCGCGGACAAGACCGCCGCCGACGTGCGCACCGTCGCCGCCTTCCCGGTCGCGGCCGCCCAGGTCCAGCGTTGGCTCGGCACGCACCTGCCGAACGCCGCCATCGTTCCGGCCATCTCGAACGCGGCCACGGCCGAGGACGTGCTGCACGGCCGCGCCGATGCCGGGGTCAGCACCGCGCTGGCCGCCGAGTTGTACGGGCTGAACACCCTGGCCACCGGTGTGGTCGACGAGCCCAATGCCAGAACCCGCTTCGTGCTCGCCGGTCCGCCAGGCCCGCCCCCGCCACGCACCGGTGCCGACCGGACGTCGGTGGTACTGCGGCTCGACAACGTCCCAGGTGCCCTGGTGGCGGCGATGACCGAGTTCGCCATCCGCGACATCGACTTGACCAGGATCGAATCGCGGCCCACGCGTAAGGAATTGGGCACCTACGTGTTCTTCCTCGATTGTGTCGGCCACGTCGACGACGCTCCCGTGGCCGAGGCACTCGTGGCGTTGCACCGACGTTGTGCAGACGTGAGATATCTGGGTTCCTGGCCGACGGACACCCCTGCGGGGGCCGTACCGCCGACCATCGACGAGGCGTCGGCCTGGTTGGCGCGGCTCCGGGAGGGGGCTCGATGACGGGCAGGCTCGTCCTGGTTCGCCACGGTCAGTCGCACGGAAACGTCGACCGCAGGCTGGACACCCGGCCGCCCGGCGCCGCACTCACCGAGCTCGGCCAGCAGCAGGCCCGCACCTTTGCGCGCGACTGGGCCCACCCCGTCGGGATGATCGCCCACTCCGTGGCGCTACGGGCCACCGAGACGGCCGCCGGGATCGGCGCCGAGCTCGGCCTGCCGACCCTCACGCTCGAAGGCATCCACGAGGTCCAGGTGGGCGACCTGGAGAACCGCAACGACGACGAGGCCGTCGAGCAGTTCAACGCCATCTACCAGCGGTGGCAGCAGGGCGAGCTCGACGTGCCGCTGCCAGGCGGGGAGACCGGGAACGACGTGCTGGAGCGCTACCTCCCGGTGGTGACGCAGCTGCGGCTGCGCTATCTCGACGACGAAGCCTGGAAGGGTGACGTCGTGGTCGTCAGCCACGGGGCGGCCATCCGGCTCGTCGGGGCCATCCTCGGCGGCGTCGACGGAAGCTTCGCCCTCGAGCACCATCTCGCCAACACCGAGAGCGTGGTGTTGAGCCCCATCACCGACGCCCGGTGGAGCTGCGTTCAATGGGCGGCGCTGGTGCCACCGTTCGCGCCGGAGCCGCAGGTGCACGCCGTCGAGGACGCCCTGCACGGCGCCGACCCGATGGGCTGACGCGTCGTCAGATCGCGACGGCGGTGATCACCGCGCAGCGGCAGCCGATGGCCTCGCAGTCGAGCCGGTATGCGTGCGCGAGCTCGGGCCGCTCACAAGCGGGTTCGGTGCACTCCGAGCCGAACCGGGCGTGATGGATGACGGTGCCGTGGCAGTGTTCGAGACCGTCCCGGCACTCGTGACACTGGTTGGTCATGGCCCGTTCATAGCACTACCCGCAAGCGAATCCGAGTTGCCGCGCGCAGTCAGCCCCAACCGAGTTCGTGCAGCCGGTCGTCGTCGATCCCGAAGTGGTGTGCGATCTCGTGGACGACCGTCACCACGACCTCCTCGACCACTTCGTCCTCGGTCTCACACATGTCGAGCAGGGCATCGCGGTAGATGGTGATCGTGTCGGGCAGCGACCCGGCATACGACGAATCCCGCTCGGTCAGCGCGGTGCCCTCGTAGAGCCCGAGGATGTCGGGCTCCTCGGGATGGTGGGTCTCGACCAGCACGACCACGTTCTGCAGCGCCGCCGTCAACTTCGGCGGAATCGCGTCCAGCGCGTCGGAGACCAATTCATCGAACCGTTGCGGGCTCATCCGAACGGCCACGGTGGCTACGCGCCCGGCGGGGGCGGGACGACCGGTGCCAGGATCGGGTCGACCGGGCCCGGGGCCGGACCAGGTGCGGGCGCACCGGGCGGGGCAGCGCCGACCGGCGGAGCGGCAGGGGGCGGGACGGCGTCCCCAGGCGGAGGCGGGGCGCCCTCGGGTGGCGGTGGCCCGTCGAGCGGGGGCCCCGCCGGGGGCGGCGGCCCGTTGAGGAACGTGTTGGCCGGTGCGGGGCGCCGTCGCCGACGTCGAAGGAGTCTGCGTCTGCTGCGTGGACGTCTGCTGGTTGGGCAGGTGCTGCGTCTGCTGGCCGGTGCCCTGGCCGGTGCCCTGCGCGGAGGTGCTCTGCTGGCTGAGATCGATCTGCGACGACGGGTCGTACTGCGACGACGTGTTGACCGACGGCATCGGGATGGGCGGCAGGTTCAGCCGTCCCTCGGGGATGTCCGGCGGAGGCACGACCGGCTGGCCGTTGATCAGCAGGTTGGCCTTGGCGCTGTTGATCAGCGTCGACCAACCGCCGTTGCCCAACGTGGCGCCGATGCTGCACGACACCTGGTGGCTGCCCGCCGTCCAGCTCGGCAGCGAGATGGTGCTGTACATCAGCGTGAGCGTGGTGCTGCGCAACTGAATCGGCGCGAGGTAGGCGTCGGTCATCTTGGCGCAGGCGTCCTTGACGTACGCGTCCTGATCGGCGTCCGCCGGGAAGTCGCCAGGGAACTTCTCGGCCAGGTTGACCGAACCGGTGATCTCGGTGGCGTGCGGGGTCGCGCAGTCGACGGGGATGTCGGACGGCTGGTTGGTGGCCGCATCGATGCCGACGCACGTGCCCGCCGACCAGACCTTCGACTGGTCGACGTCGGCGACCTTGCCCTTGTGCGACAGCTGCTGGTTGTTGGGGCCGGGCAGCTGCAGTCCGCACATCATGCGGCGCTCGCCGGCGTCCCGCCATTCGCGCTCACCCGACCACAGCAGGCTGACGGCGAACCGGCTGTCCGGATCGAACTTCGCGCCGAGGTAACTGCGTGCGGCAGCCTGGCACTGCTCCTGGGTGATCTGCTGGATCCGGGCCGTGGTCGGCGGTGCCGCGTCGGGCCCGTACTCGCTGCCGGGGAACGTGCGCATGTCGATGGTTTCGGCGATTTCGAAGCGGTGCTCGTCCGAACACGGGACGATCTCGGCCGCGTCCGGCGTCTTCTCGGTCCAGTTCAGGCAGTCGCCGCTCTTGGCGTGGTCGAACGTGTCGTTGCCGCGCGGCCCCAGCGCCGACGTCGCGGCGAGCGGGCCTGCGACGTCCACGCTGCCGGGGGAGTGCGGTGATGAGCCCGGCGATGAGGAGGCCTCCGAGCGCAGTCAGCAGCAGGCCACGACGGGTGGACGTGGCCTGTAGGCTCTGCCACCACGGGGCCCGCTTGGGCGGGGCTTCCGCCGCGTCGAGGCCCGTTTCGGTGGCCGAGGGTGCGTCCAACATCGGGTCCATTGTGACAGGCGCGCCAAGCGATGTGACAAGTGTTGCAGTTGTAAAGTTATGGGGTTGTGCTGCGGCGCGCCGAGGACTGTGTGCGGCAGCGCCCTCGTAGACCCGCCCTCGACGACGACTACTGGCCGTCGTCGCCACCACTGCCGGAACACACCGGCCTTTCCGCGGCGCCCGTGACCTGAGAGCGGCGGGACCCACGCCCAAAAGTAGGGTTACGGTCGTGATCGACCTCAAGCTGCTGCGCGAAGACCCCGACCGGGTGCGCGCGTCGCAACGCGCCCGGGGTGAGCACCCCGGGCTCGTCGACGCGCTGCTCGACGCCGACGCCGCGCGCCGTTCCGCCATCTCGGCCGCCGATAATCTGCGCGCCGAGCAGAAGGCGGCGAGCAAGCGCGTCGGGGCGGCCGGCAAGGATCGAGCCGACGAGCGGCCCGCCCTGCTGGCGCATGCCAAGGAGCTTGCCGAGCAGGTCAAGGCCGCCGAGGCGGAGCAGACCACCGCCGAGCAGGCGTTCACCGCGGCGCACATGGCGATCGGCAACGTCATCATCGACGGCGTCCCGGCTGGCGGCGAGGACGACTTCGTCGTGCTCGAGACCGTCGGCGAGCCCGCGAAGCTCGACAACCCGAAGGACCACCTCGAACTCGGCGAGTCGCTCGGGCTCATCGACATGGAGCGCGGCGCCAAGGTGTCGGGCTCGCGCTTCTACTTCCTGACCGGCTTCGGCGCCCTGCTGCAACTGGGCGTCATGCAGCTGGCCGTGAAGCTGGCGACGGAGAACGGCTTCACGCTGATGATCCCGCCGGTGCTGGTCCGGCCGGAGGTGATGACTGGCACCGGCTTCCTCGGCGCCCACGCCGACGAGGTCTACCGGCTCGAGGCCGACGACATGTACCTGGTCGGCACCTCGGAGGTGCCGCTCGCCGGGTACCACTCCGACGAGATCCTCGACCTCTCCGACGGGCCGAAGCGCTACGCCGGATGGTCGTCGTGCTTCCGCCGCGAGGCGGGCAGCTACGGCAAGGACACCCGCGGCATCATCCGCGTGCACCAGTTCGACAAGGTCGAGGGCTTCGTCTACTGCAAGCCCGAGGACGCCGAGGCCGAGCACCAGCGCCTGCTCGGCTGGGAGCGCGAGATGCTCGCCCTGATCGACGTGCCGTACCGCGTGATCGACATCGCCGCCGGCGATCTGGGTTCGTCGGCGGCCCGCAAGTTCGACTGCGAGGCGTGGGTTCCGACTCAGGGCACCTACCGCGAGCTGACGTCGACGTCGAACTGCACGACGTTCCAGGCGCGCCGGCTCGCCACCCGCTACCGCGACGAGAACGGCAAGCCGCAGATCGCGGCGACGCTCAACGGCACGCTGGCCACTACGCGCTGGCTGGTCGCCATCCTGGAGAATCACCAGCAGCCCGACGGCAGCGTCCGGGTGCCCGATGCGCTGGTGCCCTACGTCGGAAGGTCGGTGCTGGAACCATGAGCGAGCCTGGAGCGAATCAATGACCATGAGCGAGCCTGCGAGCGAATCATGACCATGAGCGAGCTTGCGAGGGAATCATGAACATGATCGACTCGAATACGAGGAACTGCGGACGTGGTTCGGATTCGGCGTCGCCGGAAACTTCGCCGGTCACCTCGAACAGGCAGGCGAGGCCGCCGACTTCGCGAACGTCGCCTCCGAGGGCACGGCACCCAAGGGCATCTTCCCGTGGTACGCACCGGGTTACGACAGCTTCCTCGGTGAGTTCCCGCTGTCGCACGACGCGATCAAGCTGCCGGAGAGCGACACCCCGCTGAACCTGCAGATCGAGCCCGAGGTCGGGCTGGCCTGTGAGGTGCGCTGGCAGGGCGACACCGTCGTCCTCGTTGCAGCCGTTCGCGCTCGGCGCGTTCAACGACTGCTCGATCCGGCGGCCGGGCGCGCCGAAGATCAGCCACAAGAAGAACTGGGGTCCGGCGTCGAAAGGCGTTGCGGCACAGTTCTTCGACATCTCCGACCTGACGCCGGACGGCCCGACGGCCACGCTGCGACTGGTGTGCAATCTGCATACCGCCGACGGTCAGGAGCACGGCTACGGCGTGGACAGCCCACTGCTCGGCTACTCGTACTACGGCGAGGTGCTGCTCGACTGGATCACCGAACGACTGGCCAACCAGAAGGGCTCGCCCGAGACGCCGCTCGAGGACGTCGGCGCGCTCATGGTCGCGTCGGGGCACCCCGAGCACGTGCTGATCGGCATCGGTGCGACGCGGTACACCGAAGTCGGTGAGTCGACGTTCCTGCAGGCCGGCGACCAGGCGATCGTGCGGGTGTACGACACGGCCAGCGACGCGAACTCCGAACTGCGACAAACGGTGTCCGCCCGCTAGGAGGGCCCATGACCGCTTCGGTGGCGCAGCTCTGGCGCTTCCCGGTGAAGTCGATGGGCGGCGCCCAGGTCGACGAAGTGCGCATCGACAAGCGCGGTGTCCACGCCGACCGACTATGGGCGGTAAGGGATCTCGAGCACGACATCACGGTCACCGCCCGCACGCTGCCCGCGGTGCTGGGATGTTCGGCCCGCTACGCGGTCGAACCAGGACCGGATGCCGGGCCGGGCAACGCGCCAGAGGTGATCGTCACGTTCCCGGACGGCACCGAGCACTCCAGCGCCGATCCCGCCCTCGACGGCGCGCTGTCGGAGCTGGTCGGACGCGACGTGCGCCTGACGGCGCTCCCGCCGAGCGACGACACCAGCCTGCACCGGCTTTCCGTGCGACAGTTCAAGGCGACCTTGTCTGTGGGTGAGGTGCGCCGCGGCTTCGGGCTGTCCAGTTCGGAGGCGCTGCCGGATACGTCGGTGTTCACCGCCAAGCAGGTGCTCACCCTCGCCCGATTCTCCACGCCGCCAGGCACTTTCGTGGACCTGAGCCCGGTCCACCTGCTCAGCACGACAAGCCTGGCATCGCTGGCTGCAGACGGAACCCCGTACGACGTGCGGCGGTTCCGGCCCAACGTGCTGGTCTCCGTCGAGCTACCCGGTGCGCAGTTTCCGGAGGCCGCCTGGGTCGGTGGCGACGTCACGCTCGGCGCGGTCGTCGTTCGGGTCACCAACCCCACCATCAGATGTGTGGTGCCGACGCGACCGCAGCCCGGGGTGGAACTCGACCGCGGTTTGACTCGGCGGCTCCACGAAGCCACCGACCGCTTCCTCGGCGTGTACGCCGACGTGGCGACGGCCGGGCTGGTGCGCGTCGGCGATCCGGTCCGCGTCCGCGAGGCTGCGCCGCCGGGTGCGGGGCAGCGCGCGGCGGCCGCGGCGAGCAAGGCCACGATGCGTCAGGTGCAGCGGCTGTTGGAGGCGACGGTGCTGCGGGAGAAGTAGCGCTACTGGTCCAGCAGGTCGTCGAGCAGGGCGAGGAACTCCTTGGCCCGCAGCGGCGTGAACGCCGGACTCAGACGCGTGCCCGGTACGTCGAGCGTCACCAGCGTCGACTTGATGGGGCGCCAGACGTCCATCGGCAGCCAACGGCGCAGATCCGAGGAGCCCCAGATCCGGAACCGGTTCACCAGCAGGCCCAGTGACTCGGCCTTGTATCCCCGGATCGATTGCAGCGGAATGATCTTCGACGTTCCCGACGGAAAGTGGTAGCGCCGCAACGTCAGGGCCTGGCGGTCGAGCTGGACCAGGCCGTCGTCGTAGGACTGCGGTGTGGTCACGACTTCGCACTCCGCAACGGGTGGCCCTTGGACGTCAGGCACTTGCCGCTCTCCAGGTTCCACTGCCAGCCGTGCAGGTTGCACGTCAGCGTCGCACCCTCCACCACGCCGAACTTCGACAGGTCCGCCTTCAGATGCGGGCAGCGGCGCTGAATCTCCCAGCCGTCCAACTGGATCGACGCCGAGTCGTCATGAGTCTCGGCGAACCAGCCGTCGGCGTAGGCGATCCGCTCGTCGGTCAGGCACTTGAAGAACGTGTAGAGGTACTCGTTGTAGCCGCCGACCCGCCAGGCCTTGAACCGGGTCGACAGGAAGATGGTGTTCACCCAGTCGGGCTCGTCGTCGCGCAGTACGGTGCGCACCAACTCGGGCGCGATTTCGAAGCCGTAGCGGAACTTCTCATGCGGAATGGGTTCGCGCACCGCACGTTTCGGGAAGTCCAGCACGACGGTCTCGCCGCCGATGCGCAGTTCGACGGGGTAGCCGATGCCGTCGCAGATCTGGTCGCTTTGGATCATGATCGGTTCGAACCGGGCCCTCAGCGGGTCCAGCAGCGGCTCGCCGTCGGCGGGTGCCCAGCCGGCCTTGTCGGCGGCCAGCACCGGCGCCATGCGCTGGGCGTAGGCCTCGATGTAGGCGGCCTTGCCGGTGGTGAAGATCGCCTCTGCATCCTCGTCGGACACCGGGTGGGTCAGCGAATCGAGTTGCGCCCCAGTGAAGTTCGCCGTCGATCCGGGGATCATCAGCAGCCCGCGGTCGTGGCCGTGGCTGCGCATCTGGTCGAGGAAGACCACCTGGTCGGGGAAGATGTTGGCGGGGTCGCCGTGGTCGTCGTTGAGGTCGCGTAGCTCCGCATCGAGGAAGCACGGCGGGCCGGCGGACGGAATCACCCAGGTCGCGCCGACCTGCGCGATGTACTGGCGGCAGCGGTCCATCTGGCGCTGACGCTTCTGGGTGCCGAACGCCTCCTTGGCCCGGGCGGGCATGTCGTAGACCATCGGGTACCAGATCGCGCCCGAGTACTGCAGCATGTGCACGTCGACGTGGCCGAACTGCGCGGCGAGCACGTCGAGGTCGACGGGCCGCGCGTCGTTCATGTTGAACGCGACGGTCTCGCCGTCGGACACCACCAGGCCGGAATCGCCGATGGGCCCGTCGGCCGGGGCGCGCAACGCGATGATCATCACGTCCAGATCGCCCTTGGGGCCGCTCACGCGGTGCTTGACCGAGTCGGTCGTCTCGAAGAAGCGGTGGAAGCCAAGCGCCTCGAGCTCGCGCCGCAGGTCCGGCACCGGATAGTCCGGCAGCAGCACGACGGCGTCCTTGTTGACGTGAGCGCGGAGGTTCGCCGGGTCGAAGTGGTCGTTGTGCAGGTGGCTGACGTACAGGTAGTCGCAGTCGCCGAGCGCGTCCCAGTCCAGCGTGCTGTTGTCGGGGAACGGGAACCACGACGCGAAGTAGGCCGGGTTGACCCACGGGTCGCACAGGATGCTTCCGGCCTTGGTGTCGATCCGGAATCCGGCATGGCCGACGCTGGTGACCTGCACAAATGCCCTTTCTGACGTCCGGATGGTTCCTCGAGAGTCTATCCGGCCCGAGACCACTACTCCTCCCAGCGCGCTCGGTGGTAGGCGATGTGCTCGGGTTCGGCCACCACTCCATACGCCTCGAACAGCGTCGGGCACCTCGGCGGGGGAGGTGGGGAAGGTCACGCCAGTAGTGCGAGGAAGCGGTTCGCGAACAGGTATGCGTCGCCCGGCCAGCGGGCCGACACCTAGTCGCCGTCTTGAACCACGAACGCGGGCCCGTCGTCGGTGACGGTGCCGCGGCGCAGCGTGCGCGGGCCGCGCAGGTAGTCCTCGGGTCGGGCCAGCGCCGCCGCCACCTCGTCGGCGACCTCGGTGACGTCGAAGTCGCGGTCCGGCAGCGGTACCAGCACGCGCGGCATTCGACGGCGATACGGGTGGCCTCTGGGCAACGTCGCGGGACTAGGCTGGCCCACGTGGAACCGGTATACGGGACAGTCATTCGGGCCGCCCGCCTGGTCTGGCGGTTGCAGGGGCTGAAGTTCACCGTGACCGGCGTCGAGAATCTGCCCGTGACCGGCGGCGCGGTGGTCGCCATCAACCACACCAGCTACTTCGACTTCACGTTCGCCGGACTGCCCGCCTTCAAGCAGGGCCGCGGCCGCAAGGTGCGCTTCATGGCCAAGAAGGAAGTCTTCGACAACAAGCTGACGGGTCCGATCATGCGCAGCCTGCGCCACATCCCCGTCGACCGCGGCAGCGGGGCCGCCTCGTTCGAGGAGGCCTGCCAGCGGCTCAAGGAGGGCGAACTGGTCGGCGTCTATCCCGAGGCGACGATCAGCAGGAGCTTCGAGATCAAGGAGTTCAAGTCCGGGGCGGCGCGCATGGCGATCGCCGCGGACGTGCCGATCGTCCCGCACATCGTCTGGGGTGCCCAGCGCATCTGGACGAAGGGACATCCCAAGACGATGTGGCGGCCCAAGGTGCCGATCTCGGTGGCGGTGGGCGAACCGATCTACCCGACGCTGCCTCCGGCCGAGCTGACGTCGCTGCTGCACTCACGGATGCAGCATCTGCTGGAGCGGGTCCAGGACGCGTACGGCCCGCATCCTCCTGGCGAGTACTGGGTGCCCAAACGGTTGGGCGGCGGTGCGCCGTCACTGGCCGAGGCCAACCAGATGGACCTCGACGAGGCGGCCGAGAAGGCCGCGCGTCGAGCCCAGCGTCTGGAGTCGGGCGCTGATTCGGGCGAGCCGCCGGGGTAATTCGATATGGAACCGGTCTTCCGCTCGCTGGAGATTGCGGGACGTACGGCTGTCAGGGCCACCGGCACCGGGATCACCTACCAGGGGCTGGAACACATCCCCGCCTCCGGTCCGGCCGTGGTGGCGATCAACCACACCAGCTACCTCGACTTCCTTCCCGCGGCGCTGGCCGCGATGCACCGCGGACGGCGGCTGCGGTTCATGATCAAGGCCGAGATGCAGGACGTGGCGGTCGTCAAATTCCTGATCAAGCACTCCAAGACCATTCCCGTGGACCGTCGCGCAGGCGCGGACGCCTACGCGACGGCGGTCGACCGGCTCCGCGAAGGCGAACTGGTCGGCGTCTACCCGGAGGCGACCATCAGCCGCAGCTTCGAGTTGAAGGACTTCAAGTCGGGCGCCGTCCGCATGGCGCAGGAAGCCCGGGTGGCGATCGTCCCGCTGATCGTGTGGGGCGCGCAACGCATCTGGACCAAGGACCATCCGAAGAATGTGGGGCGCAACAAGATTCCCATCACGGTCGCCGTCGGACCGCCGTTCGTGCCCGTGGAGCACGTCGAGCCGGCCATGGTCGAGCTTCGGGACGCGATGAACGAGCTGCTGCTGCGTGTGCAGGCCGAATACCCGCATCCCGAGGGGGCGTACTGGGTGCCGCGCCGGCTGGGCGGTGGGGCGCCCACCATGGAGGAGGCCAGGGAGCTCGACGAGGCGGAACTCGCCGAGCGGGCGCGCAAGCGGGCGGAGCCGGGCTAGTGCTGCCATTGCTCATCGCCAGCGACGTCGACGGCACCTTGCTCGACGACGACGAGAACGTCACGCCGCGGACGCGGGCGGTCGTGCACGCCGCAGTGGCTGCCGGTGCGCAGTTCGTGCTGGCGACGGGCCGGCCGCCGCGCTGGGTGCCGCAGGTCGCCGACGCGCTCGGCATCGCACCAATGGCGGTGTGCGCCAACGGCGCAGTGCTCTACGACTCGGCGACCGACCGGATCGTGGCCGCGCGGACGCTGTCGTCCGAGGTGCTCGCCGAGCTGGCCGAAATGGCGACGCGACTGATCCCCGGTGCCGGGCTCGCCGTCGAGCGGGTGGGCCGAACGGCGCACGACGCGGCGACGCCGCAGTTCGTCAGCTCACCGGGTTACGAACACGCATGGCTCAATCCCGACAACACCGAGGTGTCGCTCGCCGACCTGTTGAGCGCCCCGGCCATCAAGCTGCTGATCCGCAAGCCAGGCGCCCGCAGCGGTGACATGGCGGCGGTGTTGGCCAAACACGTTGGCCTCCAAGGAGACATCACCTACTCCACCAACAACGGGCTCATCGAGGTGATGCCGCTGGGCATCAGCAAGGCGACCGGTGTCGAAGAGGTGGCCCGGCCGCTCGGCATCGCCGCAGAGGACGTGGTGGCCTTCGGCGACATGCCCAACGACGTCCCGATGATCCGGTGGGCGGGGCTCGGCGTGGCGATGGGCAACGCCGATCCCGAAGTGATGGAGGCCGCGGACGAGGTCACGACGCCCAACACCGACGACGGGCTGGCCCGCGTGCTGGAACGCTGGTGGCTTTGACGGCGAGTGGGAGCCAAGGGGCCCCGGGGGTCAGTCCTTGGTGATCGGCGTGAAGCGCTCGAGTTGAACGGGTCGCCCGCCCGACAGCGACGGCGGTAGCTCGAGCGGGACACCGTCGATGACGCGGGTGACGGTGCCCTTCTCCCTGTCGAAGTTCAACGTGCCGTGCTGGAAGTTCTGGACGATCCACTGCGGTTCCTGGATCTCAGCGCTGGTGGGCAGTCCCAGCGCGCCACGCTCGAAGCCCAGCTTGCCCCAGGCTTCGTAGATGGCACCTGTCACCGGTTCGGCGCCACTCTCCGGTGACCAGTACATCGCGCCGTTGGCGAACGTGGCGTAGCGCGCGTCCGCTTCGCCGGACGCCTCAGGCGAGGTGGGCGTGCCCAGCGGGCTGGCCTCGGCGCCCATGGCCGCCCATTTTCCGAAGATCGCACCTCCGCGCAGGGAGTCGGCCAGCGTCCTGGGTTGGAACGGGGTGTTGAAGCTCGCCGCGATGTCGCGCAGCAGTCCCATCTGCGCGTATGCGGCGTCACCCGGACATTCGGTGTTGCCGACGTCGCGGTGGGTGAAGATCGTCGGCAGCACGGGGGTGACACCCCTGGCGAAATGGGTGAAGCTGCCTCCCGCTGAGGTCAGGGCGACGTTGCCGAGCGGGTCGACGTGGTCGAGGCCGAGCCGCCACCCCAGCAGGCGGCCGGTGGTGCGCAGTTGGACGGGGGTCGGCGGTACGGTTTCGAAGTCGCCGATCATTGCGACGCCCCAGGTGTTCTCGTTGAAACCGCCGGTGTGCGCACCTTGGACGGGCCGGTCGACGCCGCCTGCGCGCCCCTCGAAGACCTGTCCGTACTTGTCGACGAGCGCATTGTAGGCGATGTCGCACCAGCCCAGCGTTCGGGTGTGGTACTCGTAGATCGACCTGATGATCCCGGCTGAGTCCTCCGGTGCGTAGTCGTTGCTGCCCGCCGTGTGATGGACGACGGCGGCTCGAACACCGTTGTCGTACACCGTGCTTCCACACGTCATTGCTTCGTCGGCGCCCCACTGCGGCCTGCCGATGATGACGGGGGGCTGCCCCGGGGCCGAGACGGCCTCGGGTGGATTGAACGCGACGTCCGACGGCGCCTCCGGCGGGCTGATCAGCACGGCGTTGAAGTTCGGGCCCAGTGGCGCTTCGGCATTGGCGGGCACGTAGCCGAGTCCCGGCTTGGTCGGACCGGTCGAAGGTAGCGGCAAGGACGCCTGCGCCCCTTCGGGCCTGCGCACCGAGATCTGGACGTCGGTGGTCTTGCCGACGAAGACCGGATCGGTGCCGCGCGGCTTGGCCGATGCATCGCCGACGCCCTCGAGCGCTTCGGCCTCGTACCACGGACCCCATGACCCGTCGGGCTTGCGGGCGCGCACGCGGGTCTGGGTGCCGGTCAGGTCGTCGGCGGTGAGCGCCACCATCGAAAAGGGAGTGTCCTGGTGGACGTCGCGGATCGTCTCGCCACCGCCGACACCGGTGAGTGGTTGTTCGACGATCATCGGGGTGGTGGCCATGGGTGGGGAGTCGGCGCGCTCGTCGGGCATTCCGTAGATCGCCCACGGCAACAGCACGACCGTCGCCGCGAAAGCGGAGAACAGTATCGGCGCAGGGCGACGGGACGGCACGGACTGATGTTACGTATGTGTCAGGTGTTACCCATGGTTCGACACGGGAAAACGTCCGGCAAATGTGACGACCGATCGAGGGGCTCCTGCAACGGCACCGCAGAGCACATCGGATGGCTTCTGCGGTGCCGTCTCGCAACAGGAGCTGGTCGAGCGGTCGCGCCCTTACGCGGGAGCGGCCGCGGCGGGTGCGGCGGCGGCTGCGGCTGCGGCGGCGGGGGCCGCAGCCGACTGGATCGCCCCGGTGATCGCGGGCATCACCATGCCCTTGAGGAGGTCGATCGCCTGGCCCGCGCCGAGCGTCTGCGCCGCGCTGCTCAGGTCACCGAGCAAGCCTCCGCTGCCGCTGCTGGCAGCAGCAGGCGCCCCGAGCCCGAGCGACGGGTCGCCGCCGAGGATCGGGTAGGAACCCGCCAACGGGTCGAGCCCGATGGGATCGGCGATCGGCACTTCGCCGGCGCCACCGAGTCCGGTCAGCCCGGTTGCGGGGGTGGTCAACCCCGGAACCGCCCCGCTGGGGCTGGTGAGGGCAGGATTCGTCAATCCCGGGGTGGTCAGGGCGGGATTGGTCAGCCCAGGGCTGGTGAGTGCCGGGTTCGTCAGGGAGGTGTCGCCCAGTGCGGGCGCGGTGGCCGTGGCCCCCGGCACCGTCAAGCCTGGCGTCGTGAGTCCCGGCGTCGTGGCGCTTGGCGCCGTCAGGCCAGGAGTCGTCAGCCCGGGTGTCGTCAGACCCGGCGTGGTGAGTCCCGGCGTGGTCAAGCCCGGCGTGGTCAAGCCCGGCGTGGTCAGGCCAGGCGTGGTCAGGCCAGGCGAGGTGAGGCTCGGCGAGGTGAGCCCGGGACTGGTCAGCCCACTGGTCAGGGGTGACGTGAGCGTCGTCGCGGCAGGCGCACCCGAGCCCGTCAGGAGCCCGGTCGGCATCGGCGGCAGGTTGATGCCGAACTGGGAGAGGCCTTGGGACAGGGCGCCGAGCAGTTCGTTGGGCAGGTCGGTGATGAGTGTGGCTTGCACGAACTCACGCTGCTGTGGCGCGGCTTGGTCCGTCGCGGATGGGCCGGAAAGAGTGGCTACGGCTACTGGACTTGCGACGGCCAGGGCGGCGACTGCGCTCATGGCTGTCGAGAGCCTGTGTCGACGTCGGTTCGGCACGGAAGTCTCCTCAAATATGTGACTACGTGTGTTAGGTCTCGTGCTTCGGTCTGCCGGCGGTGACCATCTGGTCCGTCAATACCGACGTGGTCGATGGTACGGATGTGGTGAGTGAGTCTGGAGTGACGATGCGGAATCGTGAGCGAATTGCGACCTGCGAGCCGTACGCGCATTCCTTCCCGCCACCCCGCCCCGCTCCTTCCCGCCACCCCGCCCCGCTCCTTCCCGCCACCCGCCCCGCTTCTTCCCGCCACCCGCCCCGCGCGCGGCGACGCATCCGGGGTCGCGGCCCCCCGGTCGGATACCCTTGCTGCCGATGACAGCTCCTTCGCCCCGGGTCGCTGCGCACTCGCCCGGACGATACGACCTCTTCGTCGTCGGCTCCGGATTTTTCGGCCTGACGATCGCCGAGCGGATCGCCACGCAGCTGAACAAGCGCGTCCTGGTGGTCGACCGGCGCCCGCACATCGGGGGCAACGCCTACTCCGAGCCAGAGCCGACGACCGGCATCGAGGTACACCGCTACGGCGCCCACCTCTTCCACACCTCGAACAAGAGGGTGTGGGACTACGTGCGCCAGTTCACCGAGTTCACCGGCTATCAACACCGCGTGTTCGCGCTGTACAAGGGTCAGGCCTACCAGTTCCCGATGGGGCTGGGCCTGGTGTCGCAGTTCTTCGGCCGCTACTTCACCCCCGACGAGGCCCGCGCGCTGATCGCCGATCAGGCCGCCGAGATCGACACGGCCGACGCGCAGAACCTGGAGGAAAAGGCGATCTCGCTGATCGGGCGGCCGCTGTACGAGGCGTTCGTCAAGGGCTACACCGCAAAGCAGTGGCAGACCGATCCCAAGGAACTGCCGGCGGCCAACATCGCCCGGCTTCCGGTGCGGTACACGTTCGACAACCGCTACTTCAACGACACCTACGAGGGCCTGCCCGTCGACGGCTACACCGCCTGGCTGGAGAACATGGCCGCCGACGAGCGCATCGAGGTTCGGCTGGACACCGACTGGTTCGACGTCCGCGACGAGCTTCGGGCTGCCAACCCGGACGCCCCGGTGGTGTACACCGGACCGCTGGACCGCTACTTCGACTACGCCGAGGGCAGACTCGGCTGGCGCACCTTGGACTTCGAGCTCGAGGTGCTCCCTATCGGCGACTTCCAGGGCACACCCGTCATGAACTACAACGACCTCGAGGTGCCGTACACCCGCATCCACGAGTTCCGACACTTCCACCCCGAGCGGGACTACCCGACGGACAAGACGGTGATCATGCGGGAGTTCTCGCGGTTCGCCGATGACGACGACGAGCCCTACTATCCGATCAACACCGAGTCGGACCGCGCGGTGCTCGCCGCGTACCGGGCCAGGGCGCGGGCCGAGACGGCAACGTCGAAGGTGTTGTTCGGCGGTCGGCTCGGCACCTACCAGTACCTGGACATGCACATGGCGATAGCGAGTGCGTTGAGCATGTACGAGAACGTCCTGGCGCCCCATCTGCACGATGGCGTTGCGCTCCATCAAGACGACGAAAGCAGCGGTACATGAGCGACATTCCGTCGGGCGCGCTCGATGGCGCCCAGTCCAAGGCGGTGAGCCTACTGTCGCGGGTGATCCTGCCGCGTCCCGGCGAGCCGCTGGACGTACGAAAGCTCTACATCGAGGAATCCACCACCAATTCGCGGCGCGCACATGCGCCGACGCGAACCACGCTCGAGATCGGCGCGGAGTCGGAGGTGTCCTTCGCGACCTACTTCAACGCGTTCCCGGCGAGCTACTGGCGGCGGTGGTCTGTGCTCGAATCCGTGGTGCTGCGCGTCGAACTCACCGGCAGCGCGCGCATCGACGTGTACCGGTCCAAGGCCACCGGGGCGCGGATCACGGTCGGCGGCGCGGAAGCCTTCAGCGCGGACGCAGACACCCCGGCCGTCACTGAGTTCGAGATCGGCCTCGATCCGTTCGAGGACGGCGGGTGGATCTGGTTCGACATCACCACCGACAGCAAGGTCACCGTGCGCAGCGCGGGCTGGTACGCGCCGACGGCCGCACCTGGCCGGGCCAACGTCGCGGTCGGCATCCCGACGTTCAACCGGCCGACGGACTGTGTCAACGCATTGTCGGCGTTGACATCGGATCCGTTGGTGGACAAGGTGATCAGTGCGGTCATCGTGACGGACCAGGGCACCAAGAAGGCCATGGATCATCCTGGTTTCGCGGCGGCCGCGGCGGCGCTGGGCGGCAGACTGACGGTTCACGACCAGCCCAACCTCGGCGGCTCGGGTGGCTACAGCCGGGTCATGTACGAGGCGCTGAAGAACACCGACTGCGAGCAGATCCTGTTCATGGACGACGACATCCGCGTCGAGCCGGACTCGATCCTTCGGGCGCTGGCGCTGAACCGGTTCGCCAAGACGCCCACGCTGGTCGGAGGCCAGATGCTCAACCTGCAGGAGCCGTCGCACCTGCACGTCATGGGCGAGATGGTCGACTCGGCGAATTTCATGTGGACCAACGCCGTCAACACGGAGTACGACCACAACTTCGCCAAGTACCCACTGAACGACGAAGAATACGAACGCAGCAGGCTGCTGCACCGCCGCATCGACGTCGACTACAACGGCTGGTGGATGTGCATGATCCCGCGGCGGGTCGCCGAGGAACTCGGCCAGCCGCTGCCGCTCTTCATCAAATGGGACGACGCGGACTACGGCCTACGCGCCGGCGAACACGGCTACCCCACCGTCACGCTCCCTGGCGCTGCGATCTGGCACATGGCGTGGAGCGACAAGGACGATGCGATCGACTGGCAGGCGTACTTCCACCTGCGCAACCGCCTGGTCGTCGCCGCCATGCACTGGGACGGCAATGTCCGTGGACTGATCGCGAGCCACTTCAAGGCCACGTGCAAACATCTTCTGTGCCTTGAGTATTCGACGGTCGCCATCCAGAACAAGGCGATGGACGACTTCCTGGCCGGGCCCGAGCACATCTTCTCGATCCTGGAGTCTGCGCTGCCGGACGTACGCAAGATGCGCGAGGAATACCCCGACGCCGTGGTGCTGCCGAGTGCGACCGCGCTGCCGACGCCGTCCGACAAGCGGTGGCGCAAGAAGGTGCGGATCCCCACCGGCCCGCTGGCGATCGCGGTGCGCCTGGTGCGTGGCGTCCTCCACCAACTGAAGCAGCACGACCCCGAGCACCACCGCCGCCCGCAGATCAACGTCGCCACACAGGACGCGCGTTGGTTCTCCTTGTCCCGGGTGGACGGTGTCACGGTGACCACCGCCGATGGTCGCGGCGTCGTCTACCGCCAGCGTGACCGCGCGAAGATGTTCGAACTGCTGCGGGAGTCGCTCAAGCGCCAGGTATTGCTCGCGCGCAAGTTCAACCGCATGCGCCGGGTGTACCGCGAGGCGCTGCCGGTGCTGTCGAGCAAGCAGAAGTGGGAATCGGTACTGCTGCCCGCTGCAGAAGCGAACAGATGAACCTCACCGTCGATGCGCCGCACGGTGAGGACGCGGTGCTCGTCGCCGTGCAGTCGACGCTCGCGGGCCGTCCGGGAGTGTTGAAGGGCGCGCGGGCCCTGTCCCACTTCGGCGAACACAGTGCCGGATGGGTCGCCGTCTCGCTGCTCGGCGCGCTGCTGCAACCACGACACAGGCGGGCGTGGCTCGTGGCCGGGGCAGGGGCGTTCCTGGCGCACGCCGCCGCCGTGGTGATCAAGCGGATCGTGAAACGCGAACGCCCCGACCATCCCTCGATCGCCGTGAACGTCGGCACGCCGAGTCGGCTGAGCTTCCCGTCGGCGCACGCCACGTCGACAACGGCGGCGGCGATTCTGTTGGGCCGGGCGACCGGGTTGCCGCTGCCGGTGGTCCTGGTGCCGCCGATGGCGTTGTCGCGCTTGGTACTCGGCGTGCACTACCCGAGCGACGTGCTTACCGGGGTGGCGGTCGGCACGGTGGTCGCCACGGTCGTCGGTGCAGTGGCGGATCGGGCCGAAGGAGAAGACGCATGAGCGAGGCAACGGCGCCGGTGGGCAGTCCGCCGAAGAATCTGGCCACCGGCATCGTTAAGGCCCTCCGGCCGCGGCAGTGGGTGAAGAACCTCCTGGTGCTCGCCGCGCCGCTGTTCGCCCTCGGCGGCAACGTCACCTACGACGTCCGCGAGGTGTTCATCAACGTCGGCGTCGCGTTCGTCGCGTTCAGCCTGGCGGCGTCGTCGATCTACCTGGTGAACGACGCCCGTGACGTCGAGGCCGACCGGCAGCATCCCACGAAGCGCTTCCGGCCGATCGCCGCAGGCGTGGTGCCCGAGTGGATGGCGTACTCACTAGCGGTCGTACTGGCGGCGGCATCGCTCATCCTGTCCTGGTTCACCGCAAGGGATCTGGCGATCGTGATCGCGGTATACATCGCCATGCAGCTGGCCTACTGCTTCGGGCTCAAGCACCAGGCCGTGCTCGACATCTGCATCGTGTCGTCGGCGTACCTCATCCGGGCCATCGCGGGCGGTGCCGCCACGGGCATCGTGTTGTCGCAGTGGTTCCTGCTGGTGATGGCGTTCGGCTCGCTGTTCATGGTGGCGGGCAAGCGCTACGCGGAGCTGCAGCTCTCCGAGCGTACGGGGGCCAAGATCCGCAAGTCACTGGAGAGCTACACCAGTACGTATCTCCGCTTCGTGTGGACGCTTTCGGCCACCGCCGTGGTGGTCTGCTACGGCCTGTGGGCGTTCGAACGCGACCGGCTCTCCGACGGCTCCTGGTTCGCGATCTCGATGATCCCGTTCACCATCGCGATCCTGCGCTACGCCGTGGACGTCGACGGCGGAATGGCAGGCGAGCCGGACGAGATCGCCATGCGTGACCGGGTGCTGCAGCTGCTCGCCGTCGCCCTGATCGGAACCCTTGGTGCCGCAGTCCTCCTCAGCTGACCGCACGGTGCGGATGCCGGCAGGCGGCGGGGTGTCGCCTCCCGGGTCGCTGCGCTCCGGCCCTCCGGGGCCACGTCCCGGGTCGCTGCGCTCCTGCCCTCCGGCGCGCTGGGCCGCATTTCCCTATGACGTGACCGTTCGGGTCAGCCTCTGGGTGAGCGTGCTGGTGGTCGCGGCGCTGTTCGGGTGGGGCGCATGGCAGCGACGGTGGATGGCCGACGACGGCCTCATCGTGCTGCGTACCGTGCGAAACCTGTTGGCGGGCAACGGTCCAGTGTTCAACCAGGGTGAGCGCGTCGAGGCCAACACGTCGACGGTGTGGACGTACCTGGTCACCCTCGGCGGCTGGGTGGGTGGTCCGTTGCGGCTGGAGTACGTCGTGTTGGTGTTGGCGCTGACGCTGAGCGTCGCGGGCGTGGTGTTCGCGATGCTGGGCACCGGGCGGCTCTACGCACCAAGCCTTCGGCATCGCCGGGCGGTGCTGCTACCTGCGGGCGTCCTGGTCTACGCCGCGCTTCCGCCCGCCCGCGACTTCGCGTCCTCGGGCCTCGAAAACGGTTTGGTGCTCGCCTATCTGGGCCTGCTGTGGTGGATGATGGTGTGCTGGTCGCAGGCGCCGCGGGTGAACCCGCCGCGCGGCGCGAGCGCGCACGATGCGACCAGCCGGTGGTTCGACGTCGCACTGGCATTCGTCGCCGGGCTGAGCGTGCTCGTTCGCCCGGAGCTCGCCCTGATCGGTGGGCTGGCCCTGGTGTTGATGCTGGTGGCCGCCAGTGGCTGGAGGCGCAGGCTGCTGATCGTGGTGGCGGGCGGCCTTCTTCCGGTGGCGTATCAGATCTTTCGGATGGGCTACTACGGCCTGCTGGTGCCCGGAACCGCGGTGGCCAAGGACGCATCCGGGTCGAAGTGGGGGCAGGGCTTCGTCTACCTGGCCAACTTCAACCGGCCCTATCTGCTGTGGGTGCCACTGGTACTGCTGATTGGGCTCGCGCTGTTGCTGCTGGCCGTACGCGGACTGTTGTGGGGCACGCGCCCCCGGCCCGCCCGCAACCAGGGCCGGTGGGCCCGCATCGTCCAGAGCCCCAACGCCATCGTGGTGTTCTTCGTCGTTGGTGGCTTGCTGCAGGCGGTCTACTGGATTCGGCAGGGCGGCGACTTCATGCACGGCCGCGTGCTGCTGACACCGGTGTTCTGCGCGCTGATGCCGGTGGCGGTCATTCCGATCGTGTTGCCGCAGAACGCAAGGGCCACGCGCGGTCCAGGTTTCCTGCTGGCCGGAGCGACCGGCGTGATCTGGCTAGCCGTGGCCGGCTGGGCGCTGTGGGCGGCGAACTCACCGGGGCTGGGCGCCGACGCCACCCGCGTCACCCACTCCGGAATCGTCGACGAGCGCCGGTTCTACGCGCAGGCCACCGGGCACGCCCATCCGCTCACCGCCGCCGACTATCTCGACTACCCGCGCATGCGGGCGGTCCTCGTCGCACTCGACAACACTCCCGACGGCGCGCTGTTGCTGCCGTCGGGCAACTACGACATGTGGGACGTCGTGCCCGCAGAACCTCCGCCGCCGGACGCGCCGAAGGACTACCGCGGCCCCCACACCGTGTTCTTCACCAACCTCGGCATGGTCGGCATGAACGTCGGGCTCGACGTGCGCGTCATCGATCCGATCGGGCTGGCGAACCCGCTCGCCATGCACACCGCCCGCGTCGAGGACGGCCGCATCGGACACGACAAGAACCTGTACCCGGACTGGGCGGTGGCCGAGGGGCCGTTCCTGAAGGAACCGCCGTACCTCCCGACCTATATCGACCAGGACTGGATAACCCAAGCCAAGGTGGCGCTGGAGTGCCCCGCGACGGACGCCATGCTGGCGTCGGTCCGCGGGCAGCTGGGTCCGCGCCGATTCCTCTCCAACCTCGTGCACGCGGCGGAGTACACCAAGTACCGCATCGACCGCGTGCCGCTCTACGAGCTGGCGCGCTGTGGGATCGAACCGCCCCCGCTGAAGGCGGCGCCGTACACCGGGCTGCCCGCGACGGGTCCGTGACGAACGCCACGAGGATTTGTTCGCGAGCCGGGTGCTCTGCTTGGGTTGGGGTCTTGAGTAACACTTTGACCACGTTCACGCGATAACCAGATCGAGCGAATCTCGCTTGCCATGGGTTGTGCCACGGAACCGCTGCCCGAGCGGTGCCGGACAGACGAAATGGATGGATACCCCAGCAAATGCGCATGACATCGCATGCCTGCGCCGGAAACCGTTGGGTCCGCCGTGCCTCCGTGGCGTTCGCCGTAGTGCTGACGCTGACCGTGCTCGGTGACGCCGCTGGGCTCTCGCCGCAGGCGGGCGCCTTCTCGCGCCCCGGCCTTCCCGTCGAGTACCTCAACGTCTACTCGGCTTCGATGGGCCGCGACGTCCGGGTCCAGTACCAGCCCGGCCATCCCCCCGTGGTCGCGCCGCCTCCAGCGCCCGTGCCGGAGGGTCCGCCGCCGACGCCGACTCCGGTGCCTGCCGGCCGGCTTCCCGGCCCGCCCGCGGCACCGACGAAGGCGCTTTACCTGCTCGACGGGCTGCGCGCACAGGACGACTTCAACGGCTGGGACATCAACACCCCTGCGTTCGAGTGGTTCAACGACTCGGGCGTCGCCGTGGTGATGCCCGTCGGCGGTGAGTCGAGCTTCTACACCGACTGGTACTCGCCGTCGAACCGCAACAACCAGACCTACACCTATAAATGGGAGACCTTCCTCACCAGCGAGCTGCCCAGGTGGCTGGCCACCAACAAGCAGGTCTCGATGACGGGCAACGGCATCGTCGGGCTGTCGATGGCGGGGGGCGCCGGGCTGATCCTGTCCGCCTACCACCCCGCCCAATTCAGCTTCGCGGCTTCGCTGTCGGGGTTCCTCAACCCGTCGACGCTGTTCATGAAGCAGGCCATCCGCGTCGCCATGCTCGACGCCGGCGGGTACAACGTCGACAACATGTGGGGCCCGCCGTGGGACGAGGCATGGAAGCGCAACGACCCGGTCCAGCAGGTGAGCAAGATCGTGGCCAACGGCACCCGACTGTGGATCTACTGCGCACCCGGCGGCGGTCCGCTCGACGAGAGCGTCGACCCCGGGCAGTCGTTCAACGCGAACAGCTTGGAATCCCTGGCGATCGGCAGCAACAAGCGATTCCAGGAGAAGTACGCCAAGGCCGGCGGCAGCAATGCCACCTTCGTGTTCCCCTCCGAGGGGAACCATTCATGGGCTTATTGGGCAGCGCAGCTCCAAGCCCTCAAACCCGACCTGATCGCCACGCTCAACAGGTAAAAAGCGACCGGCATGTGATCAGGTCGGACTACTGCAGGAGAGAGGAACCACACCGACGTGTGGTTGACTACAGACGCACGCGGCCGGGTCCGAGGGACAGGTCCGCAAGCGACTAACGACAAGATGGGATAGGTAGCTCTATGGGTTTGTTTGGGAAGATGCGGGGCGTTTGGGCGCGTCGGTTCGCCGTCGCAGCCGTGACGGCCGCCGCTCTGCCAGGACTCGTCGGCGTCGTTGGGGGCTCCGCGACGGCGAGCGCATTCTCGCGTCCAGGTTTGCCGGTCGAGTACCTGATGGTGCCGTCCGCGGGCATGGGCCACGACATCAAGATTCAGTTCCAGAGCGGTGGGCCGAACTCGCCCGCCGTGTACCTGCTCGACGGGCTCCGTGCGCAGGATGACTTCAACGGCTGGGACATCAACACCCCGGCGTTCGAGTGGTACTACAACTCGGGCCTCTCGGTGATGATGCCGGTCGGCGGCCAGTCCAGCTTCTACAGCGACTGGTACTCCCCGGCATGTGGCAAGGCTGGTTGCACCACGTACAAGTGGGAGACGTTCCTGACCCAGGAGCTGCCTGCCTACCTCGCGGCCGAGAAGCAGGTGAAGCCGACGGGTAGTGCCGCCGTGGGTCTGTCGATGGCCGGTTCGGCCGCGCTGACGCTGGCCATCTACCACCCCGAGCAGTTCCCGTACGCGGGGTCGCTGTCGGGCTTCCTGAACCTCTCCGAGGGCTGGTGGCCGATGCTCGTCAACACGTCGATGGGTGACGCGGGCGGCTTCAAGTCCAAGGACATGTGGGGCGAGTCCAGCGATCCGGCGTGGAAGCGCAACGACCCGATGGTCAACATCCAGTCGCTGGTCAACAACGGGACCCGCATGTGGGTGTACTGCGGTGACGGCACGCCGTCGGACCTCGACCAGGGCACCAACGGGTTCAACCTGTTCAACGCGAAGTTCCTCGAGGGCTTCACGTTGCGCACCAACAAGACGTTCCAGCAGAACTACATTGCGGCAGGTGGGAAGAACGGTGTGTTCAACTTCCCGCAGAACGGCACGCACAGCTGGGGCTACTGGGGCGCGCAGCTTCAGCAGATGAAGCCGGACATCCAGCGGGTGCTGGGCGCCACACCCACCGCGTAGGTGAAGACAGCGCCCACCGCGTAGGTGAAGACAGCGCCCACTGCGTAGCGCAAACGACGACATGGCGGCGGCGATCCCAACGGGGTTCGCCGCCGTCAGTCGTTTCCGGCGAACCCTCCGGCGGTATGTGATTCACTGACGGCCGGATGGCAGAGCCGAACAAGTAGACGAACAAGGACGGGTGAGGTGGGCATGAGACTGCTCTCGGTGCACTCGCGGCGGAGCCGCGCATCAGGCTGGTTCCGCACGATGGTCGCGATCGCGTTGGCCTCGGGCTTGTTTGTGGCCACTCCGCACGTCGCCAAGGCCGACGGCGTCGAGATGCTGATGGTGCCGTCGGCTGCGATGGGCCGGGACATCCCCGTGGCGTTCCAGGGCGGCGGCCCACACGCGGTCGTCCTGCTCGATGCCTTCAACGCGGGCCCCGACGTGAGCAACTGGGTCGGGGCGGGCGCGTTGAACACGTTGGCGGGCAAGGGCATTTCCGTGGCCGCGCCTGCGGGCGGCGCCTGGAGCATGTACACCAACTGGGAGGCCGACGGCAGCAAGCAGTGGGAGACCTTCCTGGCCGATGAGCTGCCGAACTGGTTGGCCGCCAACAAGGGGCTGGCTCCGGGCGGGCACGGCGTCGTCGGCGTCGCCCAGGGTGGTACCGCGGCGCTTTCGCTGGCGGCGTTCCATCCCGATCGCTACCGCTACGCCGGTTCGCTGTCGGGCTTCCTGACTCCGTCGGCCACCCAGTTGAACGGCGCCATCACCGCGGGCCTTGCGCAGTTCGGTGGGGTGAACACCCAGGCGATGTGGGGGGCCGCGCAGCTGGGTCGGTGGAAGTGGCACGACCCCGACGTACACGCACAGCTGTTGGCCGACAACAACACCCGGCTGTGGGTGTTCAGTCCGTCGACGTTCACGTGTAGTGACCCCGCCGCGATGATCGGGTACTGCGATCAGGCCGCGGGCAGTAACAAGGCGTTCTACTCGCACTACCGCGGGCTGGGCGGGCACAACGCTCACTTCGACTTCCCGACGGGCGGTCAGCACGACTGGGGCACCTGGGGCCCGCAGCTCGCGGCGCTGTCCGGTGACCTGTCTGCGGCCATCAAATAGTCCGGACCAGCAAACGGTTCGAGGGGCCCCGTCCGAACTGCCGGTACGTTGGAGGGCGTGCGAATAAAGGGATGGCGGATGGCCGCGCTGGCTATCGGATCTCTTTCGTTGGTGGCGGGTGCCGCGTTCGTCGCGTCGGGGTGCAGCACGAGCGACGACGTGATTGCGGGCATGGGGTTGCCGACGTCGGATTCGGCGTCGGTCGGCGCGGGACTGCAGTCCATCTCGCAACCACCGGTGAGTGAATCCGCGATGGTCGTGACGCCCGAGCAGCAGGCCTATCTCGATGGGCTGAACGCGGCAGGCGTCCGGCCGTCGAGCGAGATCGTCGCGCTGAGCATCGGTTCCTACGTGTGCCAGGCGCGTGCGGCCAACCAGACGGATCAGGCAGTGTGGGACTTCGTGTTGCCGATGGTCCGCGGCGACGTGCGCGACTCTGCGGTGAGCTCGACGTCGCCACCGGCGGGTGAGGTCAACTCCGTGACGGCGGACTACATTCGCATCGCAACCGACAAGCTCTGCTAGCAGGAGAACATGACCAACACTGGCCGACGCAAGCGGCATCGGATCCTCGGGGTGGCGGCAGCCGCAGCCGTGACGGTGCTCGTCGCCGTCGTGGTGCTCGCCCTGGTGTTCTGGCTTCGCCTACCCGAGTCGCCGCCCTCGGCGACGCCGCCCGGCGCCAGCACGGCACCGCCGGGCGCGCTGCCGGGAGCCAAGCCGCGCCCCGAGTACCAGGACGCCAGCTGCCCCGACGTTCAGATGATCTCGGTGCCAGGCACCTGGGAGTCGTCGCCGCAGCTCGACCCACTGAATCCGGTGCAGTTCCCCATCGCGCTGCTGCTGAACGTCACGAACCCGATTCGCGAGGCCTTCGGGCCCGACCGGTTGGCGGAGTACACCGTTCCGTACACGGCGCAGTTCCACAATCCGTTCTCGGCCGACAAGCAGATGTCGTACAACGACAGCCGCAAGGAGGGTATGGACGGCACGGTCAAGGCCATCACCGACATCAACGCCCGCTGCCCGCTGACCAGCTTCGTGATCGTCGGGTTCTCCCAGGGGGCCGTCATCGCCGGCGACATCGCCAGCGACATCGGCAACGGGCGCGGCCCCATCGACCAGGACCTGGTGCTCGGTGTCACGCTGATCGCCGACGGCCGTCGTCAGGAGGGCGTCGGCCAGGAGATCGGGCCGAACCCGGGCGGGCACGGCGCCGAGATCACCCTGCACGAGGTGCCGATGCTGGACGGGCTCGGGCTGACGATGACGGGCCCGCGCGACGGCGGGTTCGGGGCGCTCAACGACCGCACCAACCAGATCTGCGGATCGGGTGACCTGATCTGTGCGGCGCCCGACTCGGCGTTCTCGATCATGAACCTGCCGCAGACGCTGGAGACGTTGATCGGGGCAGCGGGCCAGCCGGTGCACGCCCTGTACAACACCCCCGACTTCTGGGTGCTCGACGGCCAGACGTCCACCCAGTGGACACTGGGCTGGGCGAGGAATCTGATCGAGAACGCGCCACATCCGAAACACGGTTGAGTCACGACCCGAGGGCTGATTTGGCCAGCGACGCGACCAGCGCCTAACATTAAGAGAAATGTAAGAGCTTTGTCCGGCGCTGGCCAGAAGCGCCTGATCAGACACCCTCGGCGGGTCTGACCAGTGATCCCGTAGGGAGCGGTGACTCCCCGGTACGATTCTCGGGGTTTGGCATTCGGACGGATGGCAACGTGCGCGACGCTCGAGAACGCGGGCAGTGACAGGAGAGTGACATGGGATTCCACAACCCGTTCCTGAAGGACGGTCTACTTCGGTTTCCCGACAACGGAAGCGTGGTCCGGCACGTCGAGAAGTGGGCGAAGGTGCGCGGCGACAAGCTCGCCTACCGCTTCCTCGACTTCTCGACCGAGCGCGACGGTGTGGCGCGTGATCTGAACTGGGCCCAGTTCAGCATCCGAAACCGCGCCGTCGCGGCCCGGCTGCAGCAGGTGACCCAGCCGAACGATCGGGTCGCCATCCTCTGCCCGCAGAACCTGGAGTACATGGTCGCCTTCTTCGGCACCCTCTATTCCGGCCGCATCGCCGTGCCGTTGTTCGACCCGGCGGAGCCCGGGCACGTCGGCCGCCTGCACGCGGTGCTCGATGACTGCCAGCCGACCGCGATTCTGACCACCACCGACTCCGCTGAGGGGGTGCGGAAGTTCTTCCGCAGCCGCCCCCCCAAGGAGCGCCCCCGCGTCATCGCGGTCGACGCCGTGCCAGACGACGTCGGCGCCACCTGGGAACACGTCGACATCAGCACCGAAACCATCGCGTACCTCCAGTACACCTCGGGTTCGACGCGCATCCCGACGGGCGTACAGATCACCAGCCTCAACCTGGTCACAAACGTGGTCCAGGTCATCGAGGCACTCGACGGCGAGGAGGGTGACCGCGGGGTGAGCTGGTTGCCGTTCTTCCACGACATGGGCCTGGTCACCGCGCTGGTAGCCCCGATGATCGGCCACTACGTGACGTTCATGACGCCCGCGGCGTTCGTTCGCAGGCCAGGACGCTGGATCCGCGAGATGGCACGCAAGCCCGGCGACACGGGTGGCGTCATCTCGGTGGCGCCCAACTTCGCGTTCGACCACGCCGCCGCCCGCGGCGTGCCCAAGGACGGCGAGGAACCGTTGGACCTGTCCAACGTCAAGGCGGTGCTGAACGGCAGTGAGCCCATCTCGGCCGCTACGGTGCGCCGGTTCAACGAGGCCTTCGCCCCCTTCGGATTCCAGGAGAAGGCGATCAAGCCGTCCTACGGGCTGGCCGAGGCGACGCTGTTCGTGTCGACGACCCCTGCAGGCGAGCCGCCCAGGATCATCTCCGTGGACCGTGACGAACTGAACAAGCACCGCTTCGTGGAGGTGCCCGACGACGCCCCGACTGCGGTCGCGCAGGCGTCGGCGGGCAAGGTCGGCATCGCCGAGTGGGCCGTCATCGTCGACGCCGAATCGGCCAGCGAGCTGCCGGACGGGCAGATCGGCGAGATCTGGATCAGTGGCCAGAACATGGGCACCGGATACTGGGGCAAGCCGGAGGAGACGCACGCGACCTTCCAGAACATCCTCAAGTCGCGCACCGATCCGACGCACGCCGAACGCGCGACGGACGATGCGACCTGGGTGCGCACCGGCGACTACGGCGCCTTCCACGACGGCGACCTCTACATCACCGGCCGCGTGAAGGACCTGGTCATCATCGACGGCCGCAACCATTACCCGCAGGACCTGGAGTACTCGGCGCAGGAGGCCAGCAAGGCGTTGCGGACCGGGTTCGTCGCCGCGTTCTCGGTGCCCGCCAACCAGCTGCCCGACGAGGTGTTCGACAACGCGCACGCGGGTCTGAAGCGCGACGCGGACGACTCCAGCGAGCAGCTGGTCATCGTCGCCGAGCGTGCGCCTGGCGCCCACAAGATGGACCTGGCTCCGGTGGTCGACGACATCCGGGCCGCGATCGCCGTGCGACACGGTGTGACGGTGCGCGACGTGTTGCTCACGCCTGCCGGGGCGATCCCGCGGACGTCCAGCGGCAAGATCGGCCGCCGCGCGTGCCGTAGCGCCTATCTCGACGGCAGCCTGCGCAGCGGGAAGGTCGCCAACGACTTCCCCGATCAGACGGACTGACCACGACCCGAGCCGCACAGCGGCGAAAGCGAGTAGTTCAAAATGACTGACGCCGAAGACAATTCGCAAATCGATCCGGTTGATCCTCAGGATGCTTCGGCGCAGCCAGACGCCGGACAGCGCCAGCCGCGCACCGACCTGAGCGTGCCCGAGATGCGCGAGTGGCTGCGCAAGTGGATCGGCAACGCGACGGGCCAGTCGCCCGACTCGGTCGGCGAGTCGGTGCCCATGGTCGAGCTCGGCCTTTCGTCGCGGGATGCGGTGGCGATGGCCAGCGACATCGAGGACCTCACCGGCGTCACGCTGACGGCCACGGTCGCGTTCCGGCACCCCACGATCGAGTCGCTGGCGACGGTGATCGTCGAAGGCGAACCCGAGGAGGTGTTCGTCGAGGGCGAGGACTGGTCACGTAGGGTTGATGAGTCCGAAGAGGGTCGGCTGAACATAGCCATCGTGGGCATCGGCACCCGCTTCCCCGGCGACATCAACACGCCGGACGAGATGTGGCAGGCGCTGTTCGAGGGCCGCGACGCCATCACCGACCTGCCCGAGGGGCGTTGGTCGGAGTTCCTCGACGAGCCGCGCATCGCGGAGCGGGTGGCCAAGGCCCGCACCCGCGGCGGCTACCTGTCCGACATCAAGGGCTTCGACGCCGAGTTCTTCGCGCTGGCCAAGATGGAGGCCGACAACATCGATCCGCAACAGCGGATGGCGCTTGAACTGACCTGGGAAGCCTTGGAGCACGCCAGGATTCCCGCGTCGAGCCTGCGCGGCGGCAACGTCGGCGTGTACGTCGGCAGCTCCACCAACGACTACAGCTTCCTCTCGGTGTCCGATCCGGCGGTGGCGCACCCGTATGCGATCACCGGAACGGCCAGCTCGATCATCGCCAACCGGGTGTCCTACTTCTTCGACTTCCGTGGGCCGTCGATGGCCATCGACACCGCGTGCTCGTCGTCTCTGGTCGCGATGCACGAGGGTGTGAAGGCGCTGCGCGCAGGCGACGCCGACGTGGTGATCGCCGGTGGCGTCAACGCACTGGTCACCCCGATGGTCACCGTCGGGTTCGACGAGGTCGGCGGCGTGCTCGCACCCGACGGCCGGATCAAGTCGTTCTCGCAGGACGCCGACGGCTACGCGCGCTCCGAGGGTGGCGGCATGCTGGTGCTCAAGCGCGTCGCAGACGCCCGGCGCGACGGCGACGAGATCCTCGCGGTCATCGCGGGCAGTGCCGTGAACCACGACGGCCGGTCCAACGGGCTGCTTGCGCCGAACCCCGACGCGCAGGAAGCGGTGCTGCGCAAGGCGTACAAGGATGCAGGCATCGACCCGCGCACCGTCGACTACGTCGAGGCGCATGGCACCGGCACCATCCTCGGCGACCCGATCGAGGCAGACGGACTCGGCCGGGTGATCGGCCGCGGCCGCGCCGCCGACAAGCCCGCCCTGCTCGGTGCGGTGAAATCCAATGTGGGGCACCTAGAGTCGGCGGCAGGCGCGGCGAGCATGGCCAAGGTCGTGCTCTCGATCCTGCACGACAAGGTGCCGCCGTCGATCAACTACACGGGCCCCAACCCGTACATCGACTTCGACAAGGAACACCTCAAGGTTGCCGACACCGTCACCGACTGGCCGCGCTACAGCGGGCACAAGATCGCAGGCGTCTCTGGCTTCGGCTTCGGCGGGGCGAACGCCCACCTCGTTGTCCGCGAGGTGCTGCCAAGCGATCTGGTCGAGCCCGCATCGAAAACCGAAGTAGCCGACGGGAAGTCGTCGACGGACGCCGCGAACGCGGTGTACGTCGGGGGAGTCCGGATGGACGAGTACGGCGAGTTCATCGTCGATGAGCCGCTTGCGCGAAGAGAATCCAGTCACGACGATGACGATGACGACGACGGCTTGGACGTGCCTGCCGCCGCCGCTGACGACGAGCCCGAGCTGCCGGGACTGACCGACGAGGCCCTGCGGCTGCTGGAGGTGGCCCGCGAGGAGCTCGAGGCCGAAGAAGTCCCGACTCCCATCGTGCCCCTTGCGGTTTCGGCCTTCCTGACATCGCGCAAGCGGGCGACGGCCGCCGAGCTCGCCGACTGGATCGACAGCCCGGAGGGCCGGGCGTCGTCACTCGAGGCGATCGGTCGCTCGCTGAGCAGGCGCAACCACGGCCGCTCTCGCGCGGTGGTGCTGGCACACGACCACGACGAGGCCATCAAGGGCCTGCGCGCGCTGGCCGACGCCAAGCAGAGCCCGCTGGTGTTGGCGTCCGACGGTCCGGTGACCAACGGCCCGGTGTGGGTGCTCGCCGGATTCGGCGCGCAGCACCGCAAGATGGGCAAGAGCCTGTACCTGCGCAACGAGACCTTCGCCGAGTGGATCAACAAGGTCGACGCGCTGGTCCAGGACGAGCTCGGGTACTCGATCGTCGAGCTGATCCTCGACGACTCGCAGGACTACGGCATCGAGACCACGCAGGTCGTCATCTTCGCGATCCAGGTCGCGCTGGGCGAGCTGCTCAAGGCGCATGGTGCGAAACCCGGTGCGCTGGTTGGACAGTCGCTCGGCGAGGCCGCCGCGGCGTACTTCTCGGGCGGGTTGTCGCTGACCGACGCCACCCGCACCATTTGCTCGCGCAGCCACCTCATGGGCGAGGGCGAGGCCATGCTGTTCGGCGAGTACATCCGCCTGATGGCCCTCGTCGAGTACTCCGCCGATGAGATCAAGACGGTGTTCTCCGACTACCCCGACCTCGAGGTATGCGTGTACGCCGCACCGACCCAGACCGTCATCGGCGGTCCGCCGGAGCAGGTCGACGCGATCATCGCGAGGGCCGAGTCGGAGGGCAAGTTCGCCAGGAAGTTCCAGACGAAGGGCGCAAGCCACACCCAGCAGATGGACCCGCTGCTCGGTGAACTCGCGGCCGAACTCCAGGGCATCGAGGCGCTGCCGTTGCAGACGCCCTACTTCTCGACCGTGCACGAGGGCAGCTTCATCCGCCCGGGCGGCGAGCCAATCCACGACGTCGACTACTGGAAGAAGGGCCTGCGGCACAGCGTGTACTTCACGCACGGCATCCGCAACGCCGTCGACAGCGGCCACACCACGTTCCTGGAGTTGGCACCGAATCCGGTGGCGCTCATGCAGGTTGGATTGACGACGGCCAGCGCTGGACTCCATGATGCGCAGCTCATCGCGACGTTGGCGCGCAAGCAGGACGAAGTCGACTCGATGACGACGGCCATGGCGCAGCTCTTCGTGCACGGCCACGACCTGGACTTCCGCACTTTGTTTCCTCGGCGGGCAGCCGGGCTGCACGATCCGACGACCGACTACGCGAACATCCCGCTCACCCGCTTCAAGCGCAAGCCACACTGGCTCGACGCCCACTTCACGGGCGACAGCTCAGCGGTGCTGCCTGGCAACCACGTCGCGACTCCCGATGGCAAGCACGTCTGGGAGTACGTCCCGCGCGGTGCCACCGACCTCGCGAAAGTGGTGAAAGCCGCTGCGGCGGCGGTGCTTCCGGGCGCCGTGCTGACGGCGTTCGAGCAGCGCGCGGTGCCCGCGGACGACGCGCGGCTGGTGACGACGTTGGCCCGGCACCCCGGCGGCGCGACGGTGCAGGTGCATGCGCGCATCGGGGAGTCGTTCACCTTGGTGTACGACGCGATCGTCAGCAAGGGTGGCGCGGCCAGCGCCCTGCCCATGGCGGTCGGCGCGGGTGCGGCGGTGGACGCCACCGCAATCGCCATCGACTCGGCCGCCGCGCAGCTCGCGCCGGTGGAACCCGACGATGCAGCGATCCTTCAAGACAACCTTACCCAGGGCGCGAATCTCGGTGCGGGCTTTGCGAAGTGGTCGCCCGACAGTGGTGAGACCATCGGTGCGCGCCTCGGCGCCATCGTCGGTGGCGCCATGGGTTACGAGCCCGAGGACCTGCCGTGGGAGGTGCCGCTGATCGAGCTGGGGCTGGACTCGTTGATGGCAGTGCGCATCAAGAACCGGGTCGAGTACGACTTCGAGCTGCCGCCGATCCAGCTGACCGCGGTCCGCGACGCGAACCTCTACGCCGTCGAGAAGCTGATCCAGTACGCGATCGACCACCGCGACCAGGTCACCGAACTCGCCGAGGCGCAGAAGACACAGACCGCCGAGGAGATCGCCGCGGCCCAGGCCGAACTGATGGGGGGCGCGACCACCGTCGCCGAACTCGAGGCCAAGCTGGCCGAGGCCGGACATCCGCTGGGGACGGAGCAGGCCGGCGAAACCGCCGGCGCGCCCGCGCTGCCCACCGAGCTCGAGATCCCGCCTCCCCCAACGGATCCCTCGGGCCCGGCCGTCCCGCCGCCGCCCACCGATCCCTCGGGACCGGCGGCGCCCAAGCAGAGTGCGGCAGGTGCCGCCGCCGCGGTGCTCAACCAGCAGGCCGTCGCCGAGGCGCTCAAGGCCGACGTCCCGCCGCGCGACGCCGCCGAACGGGTCGCGTTCGCGACGTGGGCGATCGTCACGGGCAAGTCGCCCGGCGGCATCTTCAACTCGCTGCCCGGCCTGGACGACGCTTCGGCGGAGAAGATGGCGGCCCGGCTCTCGGAGCGTGCCGAGGGCGTCATCACCGCGGACGACGTCAAGAAGGCCAAGACCGTCGAGGAGCTCGCCACCACGGTGCGCGACTTCCTCGAGGCCGGTGAGCTCGACGGCTTCGTGCGGACCATCCGCAAGGCCGAGCACGACGACCAGGTTCCGGTGTACGTCTTCCACGCGGCAGGCGGATCGACCGTCGTCTACGAACCGCTGCTCAAGCGGCTGCCCGCGGGCACGCCGATGATCGGGCTGGAACGGGTCGAGGGCTCCATCGAGGAGCGCGCGGCCGTGTACGTGCCGAAGCTGCTCGAAATCAACGGGGGCAAGCCGTTCATTCTCGCGGGCTGGTCGTTGGGTGGGGCGTTGGCGTACGCCTGCGCCATCGGACTGCGGCAGGCCGGCGCCGACGTGCCGTTCGTGGGCCTGATCGACTGCGTCCGGCCCGGTGAGCCGATCCTGCACACCAAGGAGGAGACCCGCAAGCGCTGGGATCGCTACGCGGCGTTCGCCCAGAAGACGTTCAACGTGCAGATCCCGGAGATCCCGTACGAGCAGCTCGAGGAACTCGACGACGCCGGGCAGGTGCAGTTCGTCCTCGACGCGGTCAGCCAGGCCGGCGTGCAGATCCCGGGCGGCATCATCGAGCACCAGCGCACGTCGTACCTCGACAACCGCGCCCTGGACACCGTCGACATCCAGCCCTACGACGGCCACGTGGTGCTCTACATGGCCGACCGCTATCACGACGACGCGATCACCTTCGAGCCCGCGTACGCCACCCGCAAGCCGGACGGCGGCTGGGGCGAGTTCGCGTCGAATCTCGAGGTGGTGCCCATCGGGGGCGAGCACATCCAGGCCATCGACGAGCCGTACATTGCGAAGGTCGGCGCGCACATGAGCGAGGCGATCAACAGGATCGAGAGCGAGCAGAAGTGACCGAAGCCAGCCCCGTTGCTCCGGCCCCCGTCAGCAAGCCCCACACCACGGCCGAGAAGTTGGCCGAGCTCCGCGAGAAGCTGGAGTTGGCCAAGGAGCCGGGTGGCGCGAAGGCCGTCGCCAAGCGGGAGAAGAAGGGCATTCCCAGTGCCCGGGCCCGCATCCACGCGTTGGTCGACCCGGGCAGCTTCCTGGAGATCGGCGCACTCGCCAAGACGCCAGGCGATCCCGAGGCACTGTTCGGCGACGGCGTGGTGACGGGCCACGGCACCATCAACGGCAGACCGGTCGGGGTGTTCAGCCACGACCAGACGGTGTTCCAGGGCTCGGTCGGCGAGATGTTCGGACGCAAGGTCGCCCGGTTGATGGAGTGGGTGGCGATGGTGGGCTGCCCGATCATCGGCATCAACGACTCGGCGGGGGCCCGGATCCAGGACGCGGTCACGTCGCTGGCGTGGTACGCCGAGCTGGGCCGCCGTCACGAGCTGCTGCGCGGCCTGGTGCCCGAGGTGTCCATCATCCTCGGCAAATGTGCTGGGGGAGCGGTGTATTCGCCGATCCAGACCGACCTGGTGGTGGCGGTTCGCGACCAGGGGTACATGTTCGTCACCGGCCCGGACGTGATCAAGGACGTCACCGGTGAGGACGTGTCGCTCGACGAGCTCGGCGGCGCCGACGCGCAGGCCCGCTACGGCAACATCCATCAGGTGGTCGAGGACGAGGCGGCCGCGTTCGCCTACGTGCGCGACTACCTGAGCTTCCTGCCCGCCAACACCTTCGACGACGCCCCGATCGTCAACCCCGGGTTGGAACCCGAGGTGACGCCGCACGATCTCGAGCTCGACGCGATCGTCCCGGACAGCGACAACACGGCCTACGACATGCACGAGATCCTGCTGCGCATCTTCGACGACGGGGACGTCTTCGACGTGGCGCAACAGCAGGGCCCGGCGATCATCACCGCGTTCGCGCGCATCGACGGGCGCCCGGTCGGGGTGATCGCCAACCAGCCGATGTACCTGTCGGGTGCCATCGACAACGGGGCGTCCGACAAGGCGGCGCGGTTCATCCGGTTCTGCGACTCCTACAATCTCCCACTGGTTTTCGTGGTCGACACCCCCGGCTTCATGCCCGGCGTGGAGGAGGAGAAGGGCGGAATCATCAAGCGCGGCGGCCGATTCCTCAACGCCGTGGTCGAGGCCGACGTGCCGAAGGTGACGATCACCATCCGCAAGTCTTACGGCGGCGCCTACGCCGTGATGGGTTCCAAGCAGTTGTCGGCCGATCTGAACTTCGCGTGGCCGACCGCGCGCATCGCGGTGATCGGAGCCGAGGGTGCGGCCCAGCTGCTGGTGAAACGCTTCCCGGATCCCACCGCGCCGGAGGTGCAGAAGATCCGCGCCGAGTTCATCGAGGGGTACAACCTCAACATGGCGACCCCGTGGATCGCCGCCGAGCGTGGGTTCATCGATGCGGTCATCGAGCCACACGAGACGCGGTTGTTGTTGCGGAAGTCCATGAAATTGCTTGCGGACAAGCAGATCTCGCGGGTGCAGCGCAAGCACGGCTTGACGCCGATCTAGTGGAACCGCGGCTCTTCATCTTTCCGCACACGGGTGGAACCGTTGACGAACAGTGCCTACATATCAGCTGACGCCCACGTCAAAACCACTGTTAGCGCCGTCCCCGCGCAGGCTCGACCGCCACAGACCCGCTCGATCAGTGATCGAGCCAGGCGCGGGTTCCGTACCCGTCGAGGTGGACGACCTCCTCGACCGGTCTGCGCGTCGTCGGTCCGTAGCGGCCCCGTGGCCAGCCGAGTGGAACGACACAGAAGGGCGTGACCGACGTCGGAAGGCCGAGGATCCGGCGGGCCGAGGTCACACTCCAAAGCGGCATCGTGACCAGACTGGCGCCCAACCCCATCGCCCGTGCTGCTAGCAGCAGGTTCTGCACGCTGGGGTAGATCGATCCGGCGACGCCCGATGCGAGCACGTGCGGCGAGGGCAGGTAGGGCACTTGCCCCGCACGGGCACCGCCGCCAAGGCAGGGCACGACGAGCACCGGGATCTCGGCGAAGTGGTCGACCTGCCATTGCACGGCGCGCAGGAACCTCGTCGTCGGCTCATCGTCGTCGGAGAGCCGGCGGCCGAAGGCGCGGCCGGTCGTCCACCGACGGTATTGCGTCGCCAGCGCTACCGCCCAGGCCTTCCGGTAGCGCTTGGCCAGCTTCTCCTTGATGCGGCGATCCTTGACGACGACGAATTCCCAGTTCTGACCGTTCGAGCCGGTCGGTGCGCGCAGGGCCAGCTCGATGCACTTCAGCACGATCGCGTCGTCGACCGGGTCGGGCAGCACGCGGCGAACCGCTCGCTGGGTCATCATCGCGTCGTGCAACGACATATCCAGCCGGGCGAACGCCTCGGCGGCGGTCGGGATCGGTCGCGACACCGCACCGACAGCAGGATCGGATAGCGGCTTGTCGGTCATGGCCGCGACGTTACGACCCGGACCGCGGCCGCGGCCGATCCGGGGGCCGTGCCCGCCGCGACTCCTTCGGCGGCCGTGGTTCCTGGGATGGGCACACGAGATCGATGGGTGGTAGACGAACGATGGCGACAATGCCGGGGCGGGAACCACCAGCGGTGAACGGGACCGATCCGAGGCGTCCGGTAGTCCGGCTCGGGCACCCGGCGTGTTCGGCTGGTTGTTCTGCAAGCCGGCCGCCCGGCTGTCGGGCGTTCCCGAATTCCACCTGTTCACCATGCTGGCTCGGCACAAGCGGCTGTTCTGGTCGTGGGCGTCGTTCAGCGGCATCCTGTTGAGTCGCGGACGGCTGCCCAGATCCGATACCGAGCTGGTCATTCTGCGGATGGCGCACCTGGGCGGCTGCGAGTACGAGGGGCAGCACCACCGCAGGATCGCCCTCCGACAAGGCGTCGACGCCGACTGGCAGGCCAAGGTGTTGGCGTGGCCGGCGGCTGACGGCCACCCGCGCACACCCAGGCGCTGTTGGCCGCAGTCGACGGACTCATCGATACCCGCACGATGACGGATGCGTGTTGGCGGCAGCTCGCCGGCCATCTGAACCGCCGCGAGTTGATCGAATTCGTCACGCTGGTGGGCCAATACGATGCGCTGGCGATGACGCTCAATACATTTGGCGTTCCGCGAACTAGTGCACCCGCAGTAATACTTCGGGGCGCCTGCCGGCCGGCGTCGTCAGCAGAACGCGATTCATCGAACGGTGACCTGGCCGCTGCGATTTACTTGGCGCATGTCGAATCACTTCACCGGGCTGAGTCTCGGGCCACCGCTCGGCGACCAGCGGCTCGATCTGTGCGACCTCTACGCGTTCCAATCGCCTGCCGATCCCACCCGCACGGTGCTGATCCTCAACGCGAACCCGCAGGCCGACTTCCTTCACCCCGACGCGATCTACCGGCTCGCCGTCGACAACGACGGCGATCTGCGCGATGACATCGCGTTCAGCTTCGTGTTCTCCGAGCCGGCGAACGGACGCCAGACGGTCGACGTGTACCTGGCCCGTGACGACGAGGCCGAGGAGCCGGAAGCCGTCGGGTCGAAGATCTTCGAGGCCGTCGAGGTGTCCTTCGGCAAGACCCCGAACATCGCCACGGCGGGCATCTTCACGTTCTTCGCGGGTGCCCGCAGCGACGCGTTCTTCTTCGACTTCGACGGCATCAAGGAGCTGTTCGACACCTCCGGTGGCCGCAACTTCACGGCACCACACCTCGGTGCCGAATCCCCTTGGAAGGGCGTGGATTCGAACAGTGAGGCCAATGTCTGTTCGATGGTGATCGAGCTGCCGACGAGCGCGCTCGGGGCCGACCCCGACATCCGGATCTGGGGCCGCTGCAGCCTGCATCGCGACGGTGAGCTGCTCCACGTCGACCGGGCCGGTCACCCGTCGGTGAGCAGCTTCTTCAACACCGACGACACCAAGGAGGAGTACAACGCTTCGCTACCGGTTCACGATCGGGAGCGGTGGATCGGCATGTTCATCCACCTGATGGGCCACACCGGCGGCTACTCGCGGGAGGAAGCCATCGCGGCCATCGACGAGGAGGGCACCCTGCCGGACGTGCTCACCTACGATCCGTCCAAACCCGCGAGGTACCCGAACGGCAGGGTGTTCACCGACGACGTCATCAACTACCGGCTCGCGTTCCTCACCAAGGGTGAATGCCCGCCGACCGGGTTGAGCCCGCACACCGACACGCTGGAGGAGTTCCCGTATCTCGGGACGCCGCATTGAGCGGGAACTGAGGATGAGCGAATCCCGTTGGCGGACTTAGGCATTGCCCGTCGCATCGACGACACCAGCAACCTGACCGGAACCAACATGACCGTGGGCAGCGGCTGCTACGCGGCACCGAGCAGCTCACCAACGACGGCTGCACCGACGTCGCGAACCTAGATCGGGTCCAGGTCCAGCCAGTCGTCGACCTCGAAGCGGTCCCCGCGGGCCACGATCGTCGCGCCGCCGTGGCCGGGGTAGTGCGCCGGGATCACCGCCGCGCGGGCGCGGGCCGCCTCGGTGAAGATCCGCTTGCGGGTGAACGCCGCGGCGTCCGCGTCGACGTCGAAGGCGCACGACGCGTGGGGCCGCGGAAGCTGGATGGGGCAGTGGGTCAGATCGCCGACGAACACGGCGGGCTTGCCCGCGTCCAGCCACAACACGGAGGAGCCCGGGCTGTGGCCCGGCGCCGGCCGCAGCCGTAGCGACTCGCTCAGTTGGAGGTCGTCGCTCCAGAGCTCCATCTGGTCGGACACCGGAAAAACGCTGTCCGCGAACACGATTGCCGCAGCGTCGCTCCAGCCGGCCCCGTCGGGGCTGAAGAATCGGTAGTCGGGCTCGGGCATGACGTAGCGGGCGTTGGGGAACGTCGGCACCCAGGAGCCGGCCACCGACGTGGTGTTCCAGCCGACGTGGTCGGTGTGCAGGTGGGTGTTGACCACCACGTCGACGGCGCCGGGGTCGAAGCCGGCCTCACCGAAGGCGGTCAGGAAGTCCGTGGACAGGTGGTCGAGCGGTGGCATCTGCGGCCGCTCGCGGTCGTTGCCGACGCCGGTGTCCACCACCACGGTGAGCCCGTCGACCTGCACCACCCACGTCTGCATCGCAATACTCCAGAGCTCTGCGTCGCGGTTCCAGAAGGACGGCTCGAGCAGCTCCGCATTCTCGGCCCAGGCCTCGGGCGGCGTGTCGCCGAACAGCGACGTCCCCAGCTCGATCCTGGTTTCCACGACCCGGGTGAGCACGGCGTTGCCCAGTCGGACGCGGTTGCTCATGGGATGACCGTAACCGTTCGCTAGGGCTTGTAGCGGATGCTGCCCGGTGACCACAGCCCGCTGCGCGTCGCGGTGCCGAGGTCGAGCGTGGCGGGTTGCGCGTCGACGATGGTGTCGAACCGTCGCAGCGAACCCCAGTCGCGACCCCAGTCGTGATTGAGGTAGGCCGCCATCACGTTCTGCCGCAACAGCAGGTCGGTGATGCCGAGCAGGCCGCCGTTCTGACCGTCCTCCCACGTGTCGGTGTCGAGCCGCTTGGCGTTGTAGTCCGGCGTGATGCGGAACTTGGGGACCTCGGTGACGCCGTTGGTGTGCAGCATCGGGTGCTGGCACGGGAACGCCAGGCCGACCGCCCAGTCCATGAGCACGGGTTGGGCGGAGCCGACGTACTGCTGCACGGTGCGCAGTTCGGGCACCCGCGGCGGGGTGACGGCGATCCAGTCGCCGGGCGTCAGCGACAGATCTTCGGCGACGATGCGAACCGCGGTGGCGTCGGGGGGAATCTGGCCGCGGTCGAACCGCAGATTGCGCCACGACGGGATGGGCCCGAGGTCGTACGGGACGACGCGGCCCGCGGGCACGAAGCCGCCGTCGGGTCCCGGCCTGCCGTACTCGAGTTCGACGGTCTGACCCTCGGTGCGCCCGTTGAAGATGCTGTCGCCGGTGATGCTGCCCGCCGCGGTGATCACGACCAACGGATGCGCGGCGTCCGGCGCAGGCAGCTGGTACCACGCGGACGTCAGCTTGCTCTGCTGCTGCGCGGGGCCGGTGACGTAGGTGCCCGCCATCGGCACCCGCTTCGGGTCGAGGCCATAGGGCAGCGGCACGGTCGAGCCGTTCACGCCTGGCGAGGTGAGCTTCGCAGGGCGGGACCAGTCGTAGTCGGTGCCCGACTTAGGCAGCGGCTCGCGCCGCGACTCGGCGGTGATGCGGTCGGGCATGCCGTTCGCGGTGAAGCCGACGGGACCGACGCCGCCCAGCGGGCCCAGCGGGCCGTAATCACCCGGTGCCGGTGTGAGGAAGCCTGCGTTGGTGTCGGGTTCGACGAGGACGTCGTCGGCGAGGCCGCAGCCTCCCGCGAACGCATGAAGGTTCGAGGCCGCGTTGGAGTAGGTGCCCCACTGACGGACCACGCCGATGGCCATCGATCCGATGAAGACGACGACCATCAACGCAGCGGCGACCGGGATGGGCGCCGCCGTGACCAGACGCGCCAGTCGACTCTCCTGCCGACCTCTTGCGAAGTGCAGCCAGAACGCCCACACCGCGGCAATCGCGAAGAGCGCGAAGAGGATCGTGCTGATCGTGACGCCGCCGATCTTGGGCATGGCGTTGTTGAACGGCACCCCGAAGCTCGACACGTACCACCAGCCGTTGGTGGTGGAGAAGCACAGCGCGAGTACGAACAGCACCCCGGCGGTGAACGCCATGCGGTTGCGCGCCGACCGCAGCACCACCGGCGACACCAGCACCGTTGCCACCGCGGCCATCGCCGCACCGACGGCGGCGAACAGCCCGAAGTGGTGCACCCACTTGGTCGGCGTGAACATGAGGAAGAACATGGTGCCGAAGATGATGCCCATCAGACGCCACACCGGACCGCGGGCGACGCCGGGAACTCGCTTGCGGCGCAACATGATGAACAGCGACGCGAAGAGGCTCAGCGCGGTGATGAAGAATCCGAACCGCCGCGACAGCGACCCGTCGACGGTCGGCAGGATCAGGTAGTAGTAGCGCAGGTTCTCGGTCCACCACTGCTGGCTCGGACCGATGGCCGTGCGAATCTTGGTGGCCTCCAACACCGTTGCCAACGTCTGGTCGGCGAACACCACCGTCAGGATGATCGTGCCCGCGGCGAGCAGCGGCAGCACCAACGGCCACGTGCCGACCACGCGGTGGCGCCGCACCAGGATGCGCAGCAGCGGGCGGCCGCCGGCCAGCAGGGCGGCGACGGCGATCAGGCCGGTCGGCTGGATGCCGAGCGTGAACGCGGCGGTGGTGATGGCCAGCGCGGCGGGGGTGAGCCTGCCGGAGATGATGGCCCGTTCGATCAGCACGTAGGTGATCAGCGCGCCGGTCGCGATCTGCCCCTCGGGGCGCAGCCCGTTGTTGAACGGCATCCACGCGGCCAGCAGCACCAGGCCGGCCGCCCACATCGCCGCCCGGCTGGACACCACGGCGGGCCCGAGTCGGGGCAGCACCTCGCGGGACAGCAGCAGCCAGCACACCAGCGCACACACCAGGTCGGGCAGGCGCATCCAGATGCTGGCGTCGCTGACGTGCGTCATGAGCGCCAGCAGGTTGTAGAACCATCCGAACGGGTCCTCGGGGCTGCCGAACCAACGGAAGTAGTTCGACATGTAGCCGGCCCGGTCGGCGACGCGGGCCATCTGCAGGATGTAGCCGTCGTCGACGGAGTTGGCGCCGATGACGTGCCAGGCGAGGAACGAGCCGACCACGACGGCGTCGACGGTGGTGAACGTGCGCCACCGCGACGGGATGACCCGTTGCATGCGCCTGCCGTCGAGTTGGTCGAGCCGCCAGAGCGCGATGAGCGCGATGACGGTGGCGATGATGGCCAGCACCATCGCGGTGAGCTTGAGTGCGGTCGGGGAGGTGCTGAACCGGGTGTCGATCGTGGCCGATAGCGAGAGTCCTTGCGGCGCAGGGCCGGTGAGGCCGGTGAACACGCCGACGACGTTGGGCCGCAGATTCGGGTCGGCGAACCCGCTGCGCAGGTCCTTGCGTGTCCCCGCGTCATTCCCCGGTCGCCGTCCTGCCCGGTCAAGCCCGACGAACGTCGCGAACGTGCCCGACTTCGTCGGACGTGATCTCGATGCGCGAACAGCCCGGCGCGCCGGGACTGCCGACCACCTTTGCGCGCGGCACGCTGCCTACCACCACGTTGCGGTCGGTGATGTCGACGCGGGTCCTGGTGACGTTGACGAACAGCGCGTTGAGCGCGGCCTGCTTGCCGTCGGCGGCGCGGTGCCGAGGATCACCCCGCCGGACGGCGGCATCGATGCCGACGACGTCGCACGGCACGGTGACCGACACGTCGACCGGGGTCAGCGTGATCAGCGGCGCGGTGACGTTGTTCAGCTGACCGTGCTGCGGCCAGTTCAGCGTCGCGGTCGTCTGCACCACCGGCAGCAGCGGCGTCAGCACCGACAGCACGGAAGCCGATGAGGCCGGCGATCATCGCCACCCAGCGCGCGGTCTTCACGTCGTTCCTCATGACGGCGTCCCCACCGGAAGCGCCCTGATCGGACCGCGACGCGTCCAGCCGAAGACCGTCTCGGTGCCCTGCTCGACGACGGCCTTCGGCGCGTCCGCGGCAGGCACCACCCGGTCGTAGCGTTCGATCGAGCCCCAGTCGCGGTACCAGTCGTCGCGCAGGTAGGTCGGCATGGTCGACGTGCGCAGCAGGGCCTGGATGAACAGGAACGGGCCGCCGTCGTCGGCGGACTGCCATTGGTTGGACGACACGACCACCTGCTTGTAGTTGGGCAGGATTCGGTACTCCGGCAGTTCGGCGACGCCGAGGTGTTCGGAGAACGGGCGCTGGCACGGGAAGTTCGCGGCGGTGGCGATGTCCATCAGCACCGGTGTCGCGGACCCGAGGAACTGTTGCGCGGTCTGCAGGACGGGGACCCGCGGCGGCGTGAACGCGAACCACTGGTCGTCGGAGAGGTTCGGGTCGTCGGCGACGATGCGGGCGACGTTGGCCTCCGGCGGCGCCCACGCCAGCGGGAAGCGCAGGTTGCGCCAGGCCCGCTGCGGCGTGACGCGGGTCGATGGGCTGCACCTCGGCCAGCGCGTGGAAGCGTGCCGTCGGGCCGCTGCACGCCCCACTGCAGCTTCAGGGACTGGCCGTAGTTGAAGTCGCCCTCTTCGTCGTAGGACCAGATGGCGCCTGCGGCGGCGACGGTGACGATCGGCCGGTCCGGGGTGCGCGGTGGCAGCGCGTACCAGGCCGAGGTGGCCTTGGCGGCGCGGTGTTCTCGCTCGTAGCTGCCCATCACCGGCGTGCGCGCGGGGTCGAGGCCGAACGGCAGGAACACGCGCGAGCCGTTGACGCCGACGGGTCCGTAGCCGCCGCCGGTGCCCGCCGAGAAGCCGACGCCGGCGTTCGGCTTGTTGGGCGAGCCGTCGGAGTTCGACGGTGCCGGGGTTGGCCGTCACGGGCTCGGGCGGCTCGAGGGAGTCGCTGACGCCGTTGGGGGTGAAGCCGACGGGGTCGGTTCCGCCGAGCGGACCGTCGGGACCGAACTGCTGACCCGGAACCGGTTGCAGCAGACCGGCGTTGGTGTCCGGTTCGACGAGCACGTCGTCGGCCATCGCGCAGCTCGTCGGACTAGCCCGGAGACGATGGCACCGACGTTGGCCTTCGCGGTGGTGTACGCGGGGTAGCGGACGGCCGCGCCCTTGGCCATCGAGCGCGACCTCGAGCACCACCATGATGGTGGCGACGACGAGCAGCGGGGTGGACGCCAGCACGCGGTTGCGCCGGGTGTTCGCGACCTCGGTGTGGCCGGTGTAGTCCATCCGGAAGTGCAGCCAGCCGGCGAGCAGCGCCGGTGATGATGGCCAGCGCCAGGAACATCGTGGTGACGGGATGCCCGGCGATGACCGGCTGCTTGTCGAACCACGGCACGCCGTAGTTGCCGACGTAGAACCAGCCGTTGATGCCCGACGTCGCCCACGCCAGCACGAACAGCAGCGCGGTGACGTACAGCGCGAGGTTGCGTCGGCTGTGCAGGCCGACGCGGGAGAACGTGAACGCGGTGACCGCACCGAGCGCGCCTGCCAGGCCGGCGAAGGCGCCGAATTGGACGGCCCACTTCGTCGGGGTGAACGTCAGCAGCAGCAGGCCGACGGCGGTGGTGCCGAGCAGCCGCCACACCGGTCCGGTGGCCATGCCGGGCAGGCCGCCGCGGCGCAGCAGGACCGCGAGCATGCCGAACATGCACAGCAGCAGCACCAGCACCGAGAAGCGCCGGGTCAGCGAACCGTCGACGCTGTCCTCGACGGTGAGGAAGTAGTACCGCAGGAAGTCCTGGTACCAGGAGATGGTCGGGCCGACGACGTACTTGATGCGGGCGGACTCGGCGACGGTCGCCAGCGTCTGGTCGCGGAAGACGATCACGAAGACCAGCGACGCCGAGGCGGCGAGCGCGGCGAGTGGGGCGAGCCAGCCGTAGACGTCCCGCTGGCGGCGGACGATCCTGGCGACCGCCCGGGCGCCGACCAGCAGCGGGGCCAGCGCGATCAGGCCCTGCGGGGCCAGCGTGACGCTGAACATCGCGACGACGATCGCGGCCGCGGCCGGCCACAGCCGGCGGGCGCCGATCGCGTACTCCACCAGCACCCAGGTCAGCCAAGCACGCCGAACGCGATGATCGGCTCGGGTCGCAGACCGTTGTTGAACGGCAGCCAGGCGGCGAGGAACACCGCGCCACCGGTCCACACCGCGACCCGGTTGATCGCGAGCCGGCGGCCGAGCCGCGGGATCACCCACCGGCTCAGCAGCAGCCAGGTGGCGATGGCCGCCAGCGTCGCGGGCAGCCGCATCCACACGCCTGCGGTGCTGACGGCGGCCAGGTGGGCGAGCACGCTCTGGTACCAGTCGAACGGCGCCTCGGTGGCGCCGAAGTAGCGGTAGTAGTTGGCGACGTAGCCCGCGTCGCCGGACACCCGCGCGATCGTGAGGTTGTAGCCGTCGTCCGACGAGATGGCCCCGATGACGTGCCAGAGCAGCAGGGTGCCGATGACGACGCCGTCGGCCAGCCACGTCGTCAGCCCGACGCGCCAGAACCGCCGCCACGCCCCGTGCACCCGGCGTCCGGCGCGCGCGTCCAGCACGGCGAGCGCGACGATCGACGCCAGCGTCGCGAGCACGCCGAGCGTCATCAGCGCCGTCTTGAGCAGCGGTCGGGGACGTGATGAAGCGGGTGTCGACGTCGACGCGGGCGCCGAGTCCGGGCCCGGGTCCCACCTTGAGCTCGGTGAACACGCCTACGACCTGAGGCTTCTTCTCGATCGGCAGCGTGCCGGTGGCGCCGGGGATGCCGACGAAGTCGGCGCCGACGCCGCCCGCGTTGGCCCAGAGGTGCAGCGTGCTGCACGCGCCGGAGTCGACGGCCCGCCGTGGCGCGACGGTGGCGACCGAGTCACGGAACGCGACGACGACGCTGTCGGCGGTGGCGCGCACGAACAGCCCGTTGCGGCTGGCGTCGATGCCCGCGGGCGGAATGGTGGAGAAGACGAGGCCGCCCGCCGCGGGCAGCGTGCGCCACCGCCTGACAGGGGATCGACGCGTCGAGGGCGAGCGGGGCGCCGGACACCAGCGGCGCGGTCACGTCGGTGACGAGTCCGTCGGATCCGGTGCCTTGCGGCCACAGGATGGTCGCGGTGGTCTGGTTGACCGGCAGCAGCGGCGTCAAGCCGCAGAGCAGCAGTCCGACGACGCCCGCGATGATCGCGATCAGTCGACTGGTCCGGGCGGGCACGAGGCACAAGGGTATGCGACGGAGATGTGACCCTTGCGTCGCCACTCGCAGGCGGTGCCTAACTGGGTCGCAGCGGTGCGGGGCTCCACAGTCCGCTGCGGGTGGCGGTGCCGAGGTCGAGCCGCGCGGGCTGCGCGTTCGGGTACCAGGGCGTCAGGCGCTGCAACGCGCCCCAGTCGCGGAACCAGTCGTCCTTGAGGTAGGTCGGCACCGGGGACGCGCGCAGCAGGAGTTCGGTGATGCCGAGCGGTCCGCCGCCCAGGTAGTCCATCACCGGCGAGTTGGCCTCCGCGCCGAAGCGGTCGGGCAGGATCCGCCACTTGGGCACCTCGGTGACGCCGTTCTGGTGGCCGAACGGACGCTGGCATGGGAACGCCAGGCCGACCAGCCAGTCGAGGAGCACGGGGTCGGTCGACCCGACGACGTCCTGCAGCGTGCGCAGCACGGGGATGCGCGGCGGGGTGACGGCGATCCAGTGCTGCGGGGATAGGTCGTCGTCGCTGGCGACGATCCGGACGACGGTGGCTTCGCTCGGGATGGCGGCGAGCGGGGCGCGCAGGTTGCGCCACGCGGGTGCGGCGCCGACGTCGGCGAACCCGATGCCGCCGCCGGGCTGGCCCTTGGCGGCCTGCGCGTCGGTGGCCCACTGGACGACGACCTCGCCCGGGTCGAAACGTCCGGCCGCGGCGACGACGAGCAGCGGGCCGGCCTCGCTTCTCTCTGGCAACCGGTACCAGGTCGACCGCAGCACGGCGGGCTGCTGCGCACCGGCCCGCCAGCTGCCCATCACCGGAACGCGGCGCGGGTCGAGGCCGTACGGCAGCCGCGCGCGGGAGCCGTTCACCCCCGCTGCCGCAGTCGTGCCGCCCTCGGTACCGGGCTCGCTCCCGGTCACCACGGAACCGTCGGTGTCGGCGAAGTTGCCGGTGCCCTGGGGTTCCATGACCGGGTCGGCGGACACGTCGGCGGGAATTCCGTTGGGGTTGAAGCCCTGTGCGGTGACGGAGCCCAGCGCGTCGCCGACCGGGACGTTGCCCGCAGGGGCAAGCAGGCCTGCGTTGGAATCCTCTTCGACCATGACGTCTCCGGCCAGGCCGCACGTCTTTCCGGTGAGCGCCTCGAGGTTCGACCGGCCGACGGTCCACCCCGGGTACTGGCCGACCATCGCGATGGTCAGTGACGCGACCTCGAAGACGACGAGCGCCCACACGGCTATCGCCAACGGCGCCTGGGCTATTCGGCTCCAGCGCCGGGGATTGCTGGGTGGACTGTCGCCGCGCCCGGTGAAGTGCAGCCACGCTGCAAGCAGCAGCGCCAGCACGGAGAGTCCCAGCAGGACCGTGGTGAAGCCGAAGTGCCACTCGGGGAACGCATTCGACCACGGGACGCCGAAGTTGGACACGTACCACCAGCCGTTCACGCTGGCGAACGACAGCGCCACCATGAAGAGCACCGTGGCCGCGAAGATGGTGCGGTTGCGCCGGGAGCGCATCGCCGCGGCCGTGACCGCGACGGCGGCCAGTGCACCGAGCGATCCGGCGAGGCCCGCGAACACGCCGAAGTGGTGCGTCCACTTGGTTGGAGTGAACATCATGGCCAGGAACGAGATGATGGTGATCCCGACGATGCGGCGGCTCGGGCCCGCGGCGGTGCCGGGAATTCGGCCCTTGCGCAACGTCATCGCCACCGACACCGCGAGCGCCAGCAGCAGTGTCAGCACCGCGAAGCGGCGCGCGATGGAGCCGTCGGGGCTGGCCATGAAGAGCCGCTCGTAGCGGATGTGCTCGTCGAACCAGGCCAGGCTGGGGCCGACCGTCGCCTTGAACGTGCTGGCCTGGATCTCGCTGGCAAGGGTCTGGTCGCGGAAGATGAGGATGATCGTCACGGTGCCCGCCGCCAGGATCGGGGCCAGCAGCGCCAGATAGCCGAAGCGCGAAACATGTGCGGCGACAATGGTCTTCAGCGGGCCGATCGCAACCAGCAGCGCGCCAACGGCGGCGATGCCCGTCGGCCCGGAGAACAGCGTCAGCGCTCCGATGATGAGCGCGATCGCCACCGGGAGCAGCCGGCTGGTCGCCACACCGCGCTCGACCGAGCACCAGGTGAGCAGGATGCCAAGCGCGATGATCGGTTCGGGGCGCAGCCCGTTGTTCAGCGGCAGCCAGAACGCCAGGAACATGCCCGCCGCGGTCCACGCCGCCATGCGGTTGACCTTCACCGCGTGACCGAGGCGCGGAATCACCTCGCGGCTGATCACCCACCAGCAGGCCAACCCCATCAGCAGGGTCGGCAGCCGCACCCACACGCTGGCGGTGCTGACCTGCGCCCAGAGCGCGAGCAGGTCGTAGTACCAGCCGAACGGGGCTTCGGGCGTGCCGAACCAGCGGTAGTAGTTGGCCATGTAGCCGGCGTGCTCGGACACCCTGGCCATCGTGAGGATGTAGCCGTCGTCGGAGGTGTTGGCGCCGACGAAGTGCCACCACACCAGAGCGGCGGCGACCACGCCGTCCAGTGGCGACAACGACCACCAGCGCGGGGGCAGGAAGCGCCGGTGCCGCATGCCGTCTGCGGTGTCGAGCAGGTGCAGCGCGCCCAGCGCCAGCAGTGTCAGCGCGACGCCTGCGATCATCACGATCGTCTTCAGCAGCGTTGGCGAGGTGCTGTAGCGCGAGTCGATGGTGGCCGAGAGTTCCAAGCCGGGCGGCGCGGGGCCGGACAGGTCGGTGAAGACGCCGACGATCTGCGGCCGGAAGTCGTAGCCGCTGCGTTCGCCGCGGCGCGGCTCGTCCGAGTTGGCCGTGCCGTCGGGGTCGGGGTCCGCGCTGAGCCCGACGAACTCGCCGGTGACCCGCTCGGCGTGTGCGGTGAACGTCAGCCGCTGGCACGCCGGGCTGAGCACCTGATCCAGTGGCGCGCTGACCACCGGGGTGTTGCGCACGATGACGAGCAGGTCGTTGCCGACGCGCTCGATGAGCAGTCCGCGGTCGATGGCCTTCGGGGCCTGCTTGGGCACCGTCGACAGCAGCACGGTCTGCGGACCGGTCAGCCCTGCGGCCGCACGGCAGGGGATCGAGACGTTGAGCTCGGTCGGAACGTAGCCGATGAGGGGTGCGTCGACGCTCTGCAGCACGCCGTTCTGCGGCCAGTTCAGCTGGGCGGTGGTCTGCGTGACGGGAAGCAGCGGGGTGGCCACCGCGAGCACGGCGCCCAGCAGCCCTGCGACGATGGCGACGAGACGCACGGTCCGGTGATTGGCTCCGGCGTCGGTCACGGGGCTAGATGTTAGTAGTCCTTATCGCCAGCACGAACGGGCCGACGTCCGAAACGGTCCAACGCGGGTCGTCGAAGAGCGCCGAATCGAGCGTCACCTGGTAGCGACGGACGTTCGGTTGGTTGGGGTAGACGTCCGACGCCAGTCGCAGGGTGTAGGTGTCGTTGGCGCCGTGGCGCATCACGAAGACCGTCGGCGGCGCCCACGGCAGCGCGTCCAGCGCGGCGATGAACTGGTCGGGTTTGGTCAGCGTGGCCCAGCCCTCGATGGCCTTCGAGCGCTCCTTGAACTGCGCGAGCGGGTTGGCGTAATGCGAGGTCAGACCTTGAAAGCCGTAGTACGGGTAGTAGGCGAGGAAGCTGTAGTCGGCCGTCATCACCACGGTCTCGTTGCGCGGTCGGCCGGTGGCTTCGCGGATCTTCGCATCGAGCTCGGAGTAGTAGCGCTCGGCGCCGGGGGGACGCCGGTCGGCCCGCTGCCCGTAGCCGTCGGTGTCGGTGTAGGCGACCGTGATGTCGGGGCGGAGCACGTCGGGGATGTCCTGGCTGAAGGTCATCGCCCCGATGGCGCCGATGGCGGCGGCGGCGGCCACGATGCGCCGCGACTGTGTGGAGAAGCGGGTGGCGAGCGCGCGGGTGACCTCGACGAACCCGAACGCTCCCGCGGCGCTCAGCAGCACCGTCAGCGTCGCCTGCAACCGGAACGACAGCAGCGTCGTGCCCACCAGCGTGGTGACCATCGACAGCAGCGACCACGCATAGATCGACACCACCGCCACGGCCAGGGCGCCGGCGCGGGTCGACGTGCGGGCGTAGACCACCAGCCACAGCGTCCCGACCATGCACAGCGCGCCCAGCAGCGTGAAGCTCAGCATCGGGAACGTCAACTGCGCCCCGTCGATGGGCAGGTAGTGCTGGGCGGTGCCCGCATCGGCGGGTGAGCCCTTGGTGGCGGCCACCAGATACGGCCCCCAGCCGAGCAGCGCGATCGCCCCCGCGATCACCCCGATGACCAACAGGCGAAGGAGTGGCGCCCAACTCCTGTGCGTCGCCGCCGCCAGCAGCGCCATCAACGCCAGGGTGAAGCCGGCGTACCCGAACAGCAGTGTGTAGAACAGCGCGGTCCCCCCGAGGAAGATCCCGACGCCCGCGACGGCGGCCCACCCGCCGCTTCTGGTCGCGCCTCTCAGCCCCGACCACGCCAGCACGAACACCGGAGGCAACAGCACGGTGATGATGGCGGCGTAGGGCTCGGCCGGCGAGTAGGCCAGCATGACGGCCGTGGTCGCCGTCGTCACGACGAGCGCGAGCTCGAAGCGGATCATCGCCGCCCACAGCACGAGCGCGACGGCGACGGCCGCCGTGATCGAGACGATCGACCACGGCTTGAAGATCTCCCACGCGGGCGTCCCGGTCAGCGCGGCGATGCGACCGCCGATCCAGAACCAGCCGGGCGGATAGAAGGGCGGCAATCCCAGGTACGTCATGTCGTGCGGCGCGGCGGTGTCGGCCAGCCGGGTGAGGTACTCGGTGCGGAACTGCTGGTCGACGGAAACGCCGAAGAGGTACAGCTTCGTCGCGCCCAACGGCATCGCCAGAGTGACCACCGAGAACGCCGAAAGGAACACCACCGCGATCGAACGGGCCAACCACCGGCGGCCCAGGCGCCACAGCAGTCCGGACGCGAGAAGTGCGGCGAGGCAAAAGAATTGGCCCACCGTGGTGAGCGCGTAGAGCTGGTTCGACGAGTTGAACGCGGGCCATTCCACCCGCGCGATCGCCACCAGTGCGACGACCGAGACGATCACCGCCACGACGACGGCGGCCAACATCTGGCCGAAGACCGTCAGCGGCTGACGCAACCTGCCCACCGGATCGCTTTCCCGGGTCGCTTCGCTCCTGCCCACCGGATCACTTTCCCGGGTCGCTTCGCTCCTGCCCACCGGACCACTTTCCCGGGTCGCTTCGCTCCTGCCCACCGGATCACTTTCCCGGGTCGCTTCGCTCCTGCCCACCGGGCGCGTCAGATCGGCAGTTTGCGGAAGATCGGACGCGGCACGTGGCGCAGCACCATCATCACGTACCGGAAGGCGCCCGGCGCCCACACCAGTTCCTTGCCCCTTGTCGACGCGGTGAAGGCCAGCTCGGCGACGTACTCCTTGTCGACGGTGAACGGGGCCTCCTTGGCGCCCGTCGCCTTCCAGTGCGCGATCGTCGTCGACGTGCGCACCTGACCGGGCCGGATGACGAGCACGCGAACACCGTACTCGCGCAACGCCTCTCCGAGGCCGAGGTAGAACCCGTCCAGTCCGGCCTTGGTGGAGCCGTAGACGAAGTTCGACCGTCGCACCCGCTCACCCGCGGCCGAGCTCATGGCGATGATCCGGCCGGAGCCCTGGGCACGCATCTTCTCGCCGAGCAGCACGCCCACCGAAACTGCTGCGGTGTAGTTGATCTGGGCGATCTGCACGGCCTTGCGCTGATTCTGCCAAAGCTCCTCGGCGTCACCGAGCAGACCGAACGCCACGATCGCGACGTCCACGTCACCACCGGCGAAGGCCTGCTCGATGACCTCCGGGTGGGTGTCGCTCTTGACGCCGTCGAAGTCGACCCACTCGACGGAGCTCGCGCCTGCTGACGTCATGGCGGCGATGGCGTCGCCCTTGCGCGGGTGGTCCGGCAGGTCGGCCAGCACGACGCGGGCCTTCGCGTCGCGCAGGTAGCGCTCGCAGATGGCCAGCCCGATCTCGGACGTGCCGCCGAGGAGCAGGATGGTCTGTGGATTTCCCACGGCATCAAAAACCACGTGCACACCCCATTTAGAGCAACTCCAAACGTCGGGCCATGTCCGATGCGAAGACGCGGTCGGGATCGACCTTGCGGCGCACCGCGATCCACTCGTCGATGCGTGGGTACATGGCGTGGAACATCTCGGCGGTGGTGCGGTTGTCCTTGGCGGTGTAGAGCCGGCCACCGAATTCGAGCACCCGCTTGTCGAGCCCGTTGAGCAACTCGCCAAGCCCCGGTCGGATGGGGAAGTCGACGCACACGTTCCAGCCGGGAATCGGGAAGCTGAGCGGTGCCTGGTTGCCTGGGCCGAAGAGCTTGAACACGTTGAGGAACGACACGTGACCGCTCGCCTGGATGTCGATCAGGATCTTCTTGAACTCATCGACCGCTTCGACGGGCACCACGAACTGGTACTGCCCGAAGCCGTCCGATCCGTAGGCCCGGTTCCACTCGCCGACCATGTCGAGCGGGTGATAGAACTGCGTCAGATTCTGAACCTTGCCGCGGTACGTCTTGCCCATCCGGTACCACAATGCGGTCATCGGTCCGAAGGTGAACTTGTTGGCAAGGCCGTTGGGGAAGACGTCGGGTGCCGTGAAGAACTGTGGCGCATCGAATTTGAGCGGTTCCTTGGCCAGCTTCTCGGGCAGTTGGTCGAGCTTCGCGAGTGAGCCGCGGGAGATGACGGCGCGGCCGAGCTTCGGGGGCGCGCTCATCGCGTCGAACCAGCCGGACGAGTAGGTGTAGTTGGATTCGGTTCCGTCGCTGTGGAATGCGATGGTCTCGTCGAGGCCGGCGGTGACGTCGCCGTCGGCGATGAAGTACGCGGTTTCCGTGGGGGTCATCGCAATGGTGGCGCGAAGGATGATGCCCGTGAGTCCGTTGCCGCCGACGGTGGCCCAGAAGAGTTCGGACTCCTGGCCTTCGGGCGTCAGCGTGCGCACCTCGCCGGAGGCGGTGAGCAGTTCCATGGACAGCACGTGGTTGCCGAAGCTACCGGCGCTGTGGTGGTTCTTGCCGTGGATGTCGCAGGCGATGGCCCCACCGACCGTGACCTGCCGGGTGCCCGGCAGCACGGGCACCCACAGGCCGAACGGCAGCGCGGCGCGCATGAGCTGGTCGAGGTTCACCCCCGCGTCGACGTCGACGACGTGGGTGTCGCGGTCCATCGAGTGGATCCGGTTCAGCGCCGACATGTCGATGACGAGGCCGCCGCCGTTCTGCGCGTTGTCGCCATACGAACGGCCCAGCCCTCGCGCGATCACGCCGCGCGAACCGACCTTGGCGACGGCGTCGACGATCTCGCCGGGGTCGGGGGTGGACAGCACCGTCGCGACGGTCGGTGCGGTGCGCGCCCAGCCCATCAGGCGCTTGGTGGTCACGGTTGACATCGTGACGAGGGTACCGCCTGGGTCCGGACGGTCACTTGAAGCTCGAACCATCCCCGGGTCGCCACGCTCCTGCCCAGTCGAACCATCCCCGGGTCGCCACGGTCACTTGAACCGGAAGATCACCGCACGCTGGACCACGAAGTTGATCACGGTCGCGGTGCCCTGGGCGATGACGAACGCGGCCGGTACGCCCCATGACTTGTCGGCCCACACGGTGTACAGCACGTGGTTGATGCCGACCTGGACCACGAACGTCAGCGCGTACAGCAGCACAGACGGCGATGAAGCGCGCGGTACTGGGCGGCGCCTGGAATGTCCACCTGCGGTTGATCAGGTAGGCCGTCGTCGTGCCCGCGATGAAGCTGAGCACCTTCGCCAGGTCACGTTGCAGACCCAGCGCGTGCAGCCCGACGTACAGCCCGTAGTCGACGACGGCCGACAGTCCGCCGGTGACGATGAACCGCCAGACCTGCGTGGTCAGACTCAGGTTGGGCGACATCGGGGGCTCGGCCACCAGGGCAGCTTAGTCAGCTGCCTCCCGACGGCCCATCACGCTCACCGCGGCCGCGATCGCCGCGATCACCGCGACTATCGCCAGCGGCCACACTGCGGAGACCGCGAATCGCGAATTCACCACAGGAAGCAGCGCCACCGCGGCCAGCGCGCTCGGCACCAGAATCCGCGACCACCAGATGACGGTGCTCTCACCCGCGGCAATTCCCGAGTCGCTTCGCTCCTGCCCTCCGGGGATGCGCGCACTGGCCTCCACCACTACCGCATACACGAGGAGGAGCAAGAGCTCCCCGACGTAGTTGGTCGCGCCGTGGATGCCCACCCAGTCGCGGCAGCGCGCCACGATCAGCACTGCCATCAGCCCGAGAAGAATCGCCAGTGCCGCTTCGGAACTGATGCGGTCGTCTACTCCCTGGACGAGCCGCACGATCGCCCACATCAACCCGAGCACGGCGGCGAACCCCAGGCACACGGTGGCGACCGCCATCGAGATGACGCCGGCCTCGGGGTACATCGAGTACACGATGTAGCCGAACTGTCGGGGACTGAGCCGCAGCGCGCCAGTGCCGCCGAGGTGGTCGGCCAACCAGACCAGCAGCGCCACCAGCGTCACCGCGCCGATGGCGATGCCCATGGGCCGGCCCAACCAACGGACCTCACCGGCGCGCGTCGTGATGACGTCGAACCCGACCAGGCCGACCGCCAGCACCGCCAGCGCGCTTGCGGTGGCGAACCCGGTCGGCAGGGGCTCGCCGCCGACGTCGACGGGTGGGGTGCCAGACAGCACGCTCGCAATGATGGCGAGCGCGTTGTAGAAGGTGATCAACAGCCCGACGGCAGCCAGTACGGCGGCGAGCCCGGCGACGACGCGGCCCGGCAGCGCGTACGCCAACAGTGTGATCAACACGAGCGCGGCCACCGAATACACCGGCCACGTCCAGGTTTCGGCGACAGTGGCGGGCTCGTCGATGACTGGCGCGGCCATCTGCAGGCCGAACGTCTGTGCCCCGACCACGGCCAGGACGGCGTAGCCGATCGTCTGCAGCGTCGCGGTGAACGTGCCTGCGCGTCCACCAAGGGTGGCGGCTACCGGCTCTGCGATGGTCGCTGCGTCTGGAGCAACGGACCGCAGCCGGACCAGAGCGTGGATGACGGGCGCGAGAATGATTGCGCCGACCAGCGTCCCGAGCCCACCGAAGGCGCCCGAGGAGGCCACTGCGAGCGACGGTCCCGTGGCCTGCCAGCCAGAAAGGTCTGGGTAGTCCTCGGTGGGTTCGGACGCGATCCGCTTCTTGGGCATGGCGTTTCAGTGTGCCAGCTTGAAGGGTTGCGCTAGGCCCATCCGCCGGCCCAGACCCAGTCAGTCACGTCGGTGACGCTGACGAGGACGAGGGGGTCGGAACTCCGCATGAGAAGTGGCGCGGACACCGTCGTCCGGATCACGTGACCATGCGAGTGATGCCAACTGACGATGGACTCGGCGTTCTGCAGTGTGGCGACGCAGTCGGTTGGCGAGCGATCGGCGTGTCCGACAAGCAGTTCGGGCAGGGGCAGTCGGGTGACGGTGTCTGGGTCGACGTAACCGAGCATGTCCGCGCAGGCTGGGTTCGCGTAGGCGATGTCGCCGACCAGGCCGATGCCGAGCATGGCGGTCGGAAGCCGGTCGAGGAGCAGCAGCGCCGGAAGGCTGCGCAGATATTCGGACAGATGGCAGGACTCCAACGACCGCCGTCGCTCCTCCACGAAGACCCCCTTGCGCACGGCGATAACTGAGCCGTCGCCATTTTCTGGAGCAACCGTATGAGCTTAGCTCCGCCGCCCGCTTCCGTCAGGCGGTCGCGCGTCACCGTAGTTCTGCTGAGTTTCGCTCGAACTTTCGATGACCTGCCGGGCCACGTCGCTCAGGTGGCGGTTGCTGTTACGCGCCATGGTGCGCAGCTGAACGAAGGACTGGTCCATGTCGAACCCTTGGCGCTCGGCCAGCACGCCCTTGGCCTGCTCGATGACGATCCTGCTGTTCAACGCGGTCTGCAGTTGACTGTTGACCAGGGCGCCGCGGGTCAGCACCCGTTGGTGAAGGATCCCGATGGTGGCGACGTCGGCAAGCGCCTGGGCCACCAGCAGGTCGGACTCGGCCATCTTGACCGGCTGGTTGCGGAACAGGTTCAGCGCGCCGATGCGCTCGTTGCGCAACCGCAGCGGAATCGCGAAGACGGCCCGGACCCCCTGGGCGCCCGCGCGGGCGGCGAACTCGGGCCACCTGTCGGTGTCGGCGCTCAGATCGTCGACGTGAACCTGATGGCCGGTGCGGTAGGCCTGTAGGCACGGCCCGGCGTCGGACTGGATCTGAAGCAGATCGAGCAGCCTGGTCTGTTCACTGGTGGCGGCCAGCACCTGAAGGCCGCCGCGCAGGTCGTCCAGCAGCAGACCGGCGGAGTCGGCGGGGAGCAGGGCGACGCAGTCCTCGACCAACTCCTGGGCGAACTCGACCACGTCGTAGTCGTCAACCAGGGTGTCCGCCAACGAAACGAACGCCTGCACCAATGGGCCTTCACGACCGGCCATCACGACTCCTCCTCATCATCCATCGTCATCCTTGTCGTCCCTCCCGGTCAACGCTCGTCGTCGGATTCGAAGCGCAACTTTCGCTCGATCACTTCGCGGGCCACCTCTGTCAGCGGTTGATCGTGTGTGAATGCGTAGGCCCGCAATCGGAGGTAGGCAACGTTGGGTGGGATCGCCAGTTGGGCCACCACCATTCCGGTCGCCTGGTGGACTTCGCGTGACGTCGGGGAAGGGGTCCACCACACGTCTGACGCGCTTGCGACGCCCTCAATGGGGGGCGTGCGGGAGAGCAGCACCATGGTGACGATGTCCGCGACGGCCAGCATGGCCGTCATGTCGTTGGGCTGCAACGGAATCGGCTTGACGCGGTAGAGGTCGAGGACGCCGACGGCGATGGCCCCGATCTGGAGCGGGAACGCGAACATCGCGCCGCGGGCGTCGCGGCCAAGCGCTGCTCTGAGACCGGGCCACCGGTCGAACTCTGCGGCGAGGTCGTCGACCAGGACGGGACCACCTCGTGCCATGGCGTCCACGGCCGGGCCTTCTCCGGTGATCGACTGCTGCGCCTCGATTCGGGCGGCGGTGTCGTCGGTGGCGCTCAACGGTTCCCACGCCGTCGCAGTCACGCTGATGGTGACGGCGGCGCGATCCACGGGCAACACCTCCACGCAGCACAGGCACAGTTGGCGTGGCCCGAGCGATCCGTCGGGGTACTTGGCGAGGGCGGACATGAACCGGCTCGACGGCGAAGTCATCTGACTACGCCAGTCTTGAGCGCAGCATGCGTCATAGTCATCGTCATCGTTCGCCTCGATCATGGGCACGACGCGGCCCGTCCAGACGAGGTGCTGCCATCAAGTATCGCAGAAGCGTCCGAGGTCGCGGGTCAAACCGGCCGAGGCGGTTGCGGAATTGCCAGCCCGCTCGCGTCGAGCACGCCACAGAGCGCGTCTACTGCGGCGCCGAACGCGTGTTCGGCCGGTCCGCCGAAGTTGACCACCACGCCGTCGGCCTCGGGGATGTCGGGCCCGGCCAGCGGATGGCGCAGATGCGAGAGCCCGGACAGCGCGATGCCGGCCTCCCCCGCCCTGCGCAGTACCCCGTGTTCGGCGCCGTCGGGTAGCAGAAGCAGCAGGTGCAGGCCGGCCGACAAGCCACTGATGCCGACAGCGAATCCTGCTAAGCGCCTTACCAATTCGTCACGACGCCTGCGGTAGGCGATGCGCATGCGGCGGATGTGCTTGTCGTATTGGCCGGCGTCGATGAAGTCCGCCATGGTCAGTTGGTCGATGGCGTTGACGTAGAACTGTTGTCCGCCCGCGGCGGCGATGACCGGGTCGACGAGGTCGTCCGGCAGGGCCATCCAGCCGAGTCGCAGTGCGGGCGACAGGCTCTTGCTGGCCGACCCGAGGTAGGCCACCCGTTGCGGGTCGAGGCCCTGTACTGCGCCGACGGGTTGGCGGTCGTAGCGGAACTCGCCGTCGTAGTCGTCCTCCAGCAGGTAGCGGCCCGTGCGGCGGGCCCAGTCGATCACCGCGGTGCGCCGCGCGGCGTGCAGGGGAACGCCGTGGGGGAAGAAGTGGGCGGGGGTCAGCAGTGCCGCCGCGGCGTCGACGCCGTCGAGTTCGTCGACCTTGGCGCCGTGCTCGTCGAAGCCGATGGGGACGGTCTCGACGCCCATCGCGGCGATCGCGTCGCGGAACAGGAACAACCCGTAGCCCTCGACCGCGATTGGTCCGCGGCCTGCGAACGTGCGGGCGAGCAACTCGACCGCGTTGCGGGTGCCTGCGCAGATGACGATGGTGTCGGGCGAGGTGCGCACACCCCTTGCGCGGCCTAGATATTCGGCGAGCGCCCTCCGCAGTTCGGGGCGGCCGCGGGGGTCGCCGTTGCGCAGCGCCTCGCTGGGTGCCGCCGTCAGCGCGCGGCGGGCCGATGTCAGCCACGCGTTGCGTGGGAACGCCGACACGTCGGGGGAGCCGGGCATCAGGTTGTGGGTGGGCTGGACCGGCGTGCCGCGGGGGCGGTGCGGGGACCGGACGTCGCGGGTGTTCACCACCCAGGTGCCTGCGCCCTGGCGCGACGCCAGCCAGCCTTCTGCCACGAGATCGGCGTACGCCTCGGACACGGTGTTGCGGGCCAATCCGAGGTCGGTGGCCAGCTGCCGCGACGGCGGCAATACCGTGCCGGTGGCCAGTTGCCCTGACCGGACCGCGTCGCGCAGCGCGCTGACCAGCATGTCCTTGGCGCCGCGGGTGCCGGGTCGGATGGCCTGCTGCAGGTTCAGGTGCAGGTCACGGCTTCCAGAATTGGCCCATGAAACCATCTGTGAATTGAACCATGACGGCGGTCTTTTCATCGCTACGTTGGTGGCATGACTCAAACACTGGAAACCAAGAACACAACCGACCGCATCAAGATCTACAAGATCTCGCCGGAGTTGTACGACGCGATGATGACGCTGAGCACCGCCGCGGCCAAGGACGTGGACGTGACGCTCGGCGAGCTGATCAAGATCCGCGCCTCGCAGATCAATCACTGCGCGTTCTGCCTCGACATGCACACCGCCGATGCCCGCAAGCACGGGGAGACCGAGCAGCGCCTGGCCCTCGTCGCGGCCTGGAGGGAGGCCGGAGACCTGTTCGACGAGAAGGAACGCGCGGCGCTGGCGCTCACCGAGGCCATCACCGAACTGCACCACGGCCACGTCCCGGACGAGGTGTACGCGCAAGCCGCGGAGGTGTTCTCCGAGCGGGAACTCGGCCAGGTGATCGCGCTGGCCGTCACCATCAACGCGTGGAACCGGATCAACGTCGCGACCCGGTTGCCGGCACCGCGGCGCTGATCGTCGGCGACCGCGACGTCGGCGACGCGGACGGCGACGTCGTCACCAAGCTGCACCGACCGGGCACCGACCCGCAGGCAATGAGTGCGCCTGCGGGTCGCGGCCCGGTCGGCTTGTCGTCGGTCCCCGCTCGCAATCGACCCGTGGCGGTCGGCGAGCGATGGCAGACGCGGTGGCCCCGCGTCGACTCTGTGACGCCCCACCCGGCGCCCTACCTTGGACCCGCGCGGTGTAGGTGTGATTGCGCCGTTAGAAGGGTGGTGGGTGGGCGTCGATGTGGGCTTGGTTGCGGCGGCGTTCGGCGGTGATGGCGTCGTGGTGTTGTTGGCGTCGGGTGCGTGTGCGTAGGGGCATGCTCGGGCCGCGCTGCGGTGATGGCACTGCGGGTCCAGTCGGCGCCGGTTCGGGGGTGGGGGTGGTGGTGTTCCAGTGGGGGAACGGCAGGCGGCTGCCCGGTGGGACGGTGTATCGGTGGCCGGTGGGGCTGGTCCATTCGATGGTGCCGTCGGGGAGTTGGTGGTCGGTCCAGCCGCCGGTTCCGGTCCAGAAGGTTTTGAGCAGGTGGTGTTTTCGGCATAGGCACTTGAGGTTGCCGGGGTGGGTGAGCCTGCTGGTGGCGTAGGCGAGGGTGTGGTCGAGGTCGCAGTATTCGGCGGGGTGGTGGCAGCCGGGGAAGCAGCAGGTCAGGTCGCGGTTGCGGATGAAGCGTTGCAGCGCCGTGGAGGGCCGGTAGCCGGGTTCGGCGCCGAGTCGTTCGGTGGTGGGCACCGGGCGCACGGCGACGCCGAGGCGGCGTAGTTCGCTCAGCAGCGCGGCCGGGACGGCGGGGCCGCCGGCGATCACCGCGGTGGCGGGGCAGCCGGCGGGCCGAGCGGGCCGGGAGTGGCGGCGAACGCGGCCGGAGGGTTGGCTTCGGACACGGCAGCGGAGTCAACGGATTCAGCAGCGGGGTCGACGTCGGGGTCGGGGGCGGCGGGGTGCCGCTGTCGGTGGGGTCGGGCGGTGTCGGGGTCGGGATTGGACCCGGTCCGGGTCGGGATCGGGCCGGGATGGTCGGAGTCGGGGTCGGGGCCAGGCTCGGGACGGGGACCCCCGCCGTCGCCGTCGGGTCGGCCCTCGGGTCCGGGATTCGGGTTGGGGTCCGGGGGTGGGGTGTCGGGGTGCTGATCGGTGAGTACGTGGATGACGATCCGATCGGCGCGGGCGTCGGGTCCGGCGGCCGGGCAGTCCGGTTTCTCACACCGGCAGGGCAGCCGGTCGCCGTGGGCGCCCAGGATGCCCAGCGCGTCGGAGCGGCGTTCGCCCAGGGTGCGGGGATCGGCGGGGCACACCGAGCGGGCCAGCGCGTCGAGCCGGCGTTTGAGCAGTTCGGCGTCGGTGGCGTGCAGCCGCCCCCAGATCGAGGTGGTGCCGGTGGTGTCCTCGGGGTCCCCGATGGTGATGTCGCGTCCGCGGGCCGCGCTGTGGAAGCGGCGCACCGCGGCCGGGTCGTGGAACACGATGATGGTGTCGATCGCGGTCTCGAGTCGGGCCGCCGACAGCGCCGCGAACCGGGCCGCGGCGCCCGCCAGGTCGGCGTCGATGCGGGCCATCACCTGCGGGTCCTCCACCAGCAGGGTGCGCCACCCCATGGTGGCGGCGGTGGCGGCGGTGATCAACCCGGCGGCGAGCAGCGCGCCGACGCGGGGCAGTCGGTCGCGTAGCCGCAGCGCGTGGAGCATCTGGGTGCCCGCGGCGCGGTGCCCGATGGTCAGCGCGGCGGCGATCTCGGCGGCCGCGCTGTCCCAGCCGTCGCACGCCCACTGCTCACGCGACGCGGCGAGTTCGGCGCCGCAGCGCCGTCCGGTGAGTTCGGCGATGGCGGCCAGCCGGTGCGCGGTCACGGTGGCCTCCGCGCGGGCCCAGCCGGTGATCGCGTCGATCAGGGCGCCGTCATCAGCGCCCGCCACCTGATCGCCAGTCACCAACTCGTCGAACACAGTTTCGATTCTGCCCGTCCACCCGACCCCATTCGAGGCGACCAGGCGCCCGCCCACCGGAGCTGTGGATGAAACCCAGACTGTGCACAACCCCCGGGAAAACCCACGTCCTGGTTGCGCCCGCGAACCCAAGTTGGGGATGAAACCCAGACTGAGAATGAATCGCCGGGGGAAACCTACGTTCTGGTGGTGTCCGCAGCCCAAGCTGTGGATAAAACCCAGACTGTGGATGAATCGCCGAGGGGTCGGGTGCGGTGAGGGCGACGGGGAAGGTGTTCTGAACGGCGCGAGGCGGCAGGGTCTACGTCATACCCAGTACGCGACGCGGCCACGGTACTGCCGCATGGCGAAGGCGGTGACGGTCCATCCGACGATGGTCAGCACGATCACCACGACCCAGTGCCGCACTTCCTGGTCGGCGCCGAGCAGTGGCGCCCGCACGATGTCGACGTAGTGCAGCAGCGGGTTGAACTCGATGATCTTGGCCCATCCGCCTGCGCCCTGGTCGCGCAACGTCTGGTCGTTCCAGATGATCGGCGTCATGTAGAAGAGCAGTTGCACCAGACTGAATAACAGCGGGCTGATGTCGCGGTAGCGGGTGGCCAGGATGCCGAAGCACAGGGCGACCCAGACGCAGTTCAGCGCGATCAACCCGAGCGCGGGAATGAACGTCAGGTCGGTCCACTTCCAGGGCTGCGGGAAGATGATCGCGATGATGACGAAGATGATGATGTTGTGCCCGAACAGGATGATCTGCCGCCACACCAGCCGGTAGACGTGCACCGACAGCGGCGTCGGAAGTTGTTTGATGAGGCCCTCATTGGCGACGAACACGTCGGCGCCCTCGAGGATCGCCGCGTTGATGAGGTTCCAGATGATCAGCCCGAGCGTGACGTACGGTAGGTGCTCGCGCAGTTCGAGGTGAAAGAGCTTGGAGTACAAGCCCCCAAGGGCAACGGCCATCGTGCCGGTCGCGATGGTGATCCAGAACGGGCCGAGCACCGAACGCCGATAACGCTGCTTGATGTCCTGCCAACCCAGATGAAGCCACAGTTCGCGCTTGCTGAAGCCCTCGGCAAGGTCAGCCCACGCCCTTGCGAACGTCTTCGACTGCGCCGCAGCGTCGGTGAAGGTCACGGGGACTCCTTCCTGCCAAATTTCTCGTCCCGCCCGAGTCGACGCAATCGGAACCACTCGAGGAATCCCGCGGGGTCACGTCGGCTCACCAGGAAGAACCAGCCGAACCGCACCCACTCCTGCGGGACGAGCCTGCGCAGACCGCGTTGCGACTGGAGGTAACCGCGGTTGCGGTAGGTGAAGTAGCGCTTGGTGGCGTCATCGGGGTACTGCGTGTGCATGCGCCCGCCGAGGATCGGCTTGAACTCATCTGAGCCCTGCGGGTGCAGATAGACCGCGTCCAGACAGGTACCGAACGGCAGCCCCGAACGCACCAGTCGGCGGTGCAGTTCCACCTCGTCGCCTCTGATGAACAGCCGCAGGTCCGGCACGCCGACCGCCTCCAGCGTCGCGGCCCCAAAGAGCGCGCCGTTGAACAGCGACGCGATGCCGGGCAGCAGATCACCCGAGCCGTCGACGCGGAGTTCAGACACCCGCCGCCGCCAGGCCAGGCCCCGCCGCAGCGGAAACGCCAACACAGACGGGTCGTCGAGATCGCACACCATGGGCGACACCTCGGCCAGGGAATGCCTTGTCGCACAACCCAATAACGTCTCGAGCACCTGTTCGTCGGCGGGCCTGCCGTCGTCGTCGGCCAGCCACACCCAGTCCGCACCAGTGGCGAGCGCCTGCAACATTCCGAGCGCGAAGCCGCCTGCGCCGCCGAGGTTGCGCCTGGACCCGAGGTATGTGCTCGGAATCGGTTGTGCGGCAACGAGTTCACGCACGCGGGGATCGTCGTCGTTGTCGACGACGATGAGGTGGTCCGGCGCACGGGTCTGGCCGGCCACCGCCTTCAGCGAGGTGGCCAGTTGCGTCCACCCGCCGGTGGGTGACCACGACGGCGCACACGGTCTCAGCCACGGGTTCGTGCTCTTCGCGCGTGCGCTCATGGGTGTCGTGCTCTTCGCGCGTGCGCTCATGGGTGTCGTGCTCTTCGCGCGAGCGCTCATCGGTTTCGTGCTCTTCGCGCGAGCGCTCATCGGCACGCCCGTCTTCCTCGAGCACCTCCCGCACGTGGCGGGCGGCGTCTTCGCCCTCGTAGGCGCGCACCACGTCCTCGATGCCGCCGGACATCTTGATGGTGCCGTGGTCGATCCACATGGCGGTCTTGCACAGCCGGGCGAGGAATTCGTTTGAGTGACTGGCGAATACAAGGATCCCGGACCGGGCGACGAGGTCCTGCAGCCGGGTGCGGGCCTTCTTGAGGAACTCGGCGTCGACGGCTCCGATGCCCTCGTCGAGCAGCAGGATCTCGGGGTCGATGCTGGTGACCACGCCCATCGCCAGCCGCACCCGCATGCCGGTGGAGTACGTGCGCAGCGGCATCGACAGGTAGTCGCCGAGTTCGGTGAACTCCGCGATCTCGTCGACCTTGGCCGCCATCTGCTTGCGGGACTGGCCGAGGAACATCCCTCGGATGAGGATGTTCTCGAAGCCCGAGATCTCCGGGTCCATGCCGACGCCGAGGTCGAACACCGGAGCCACCCGGCCGGTCACGGTCGCCGACCCACGGGTCGGTTCGTAGATGCCCGACAGCAGCCGCAACAAGCGTCGACTTGCCTGCGCCGTTGTGGCCGACCAGTCCCACCCGGTCGCCCATCTCCAGCGACATCGTGATGTCGCGCAAGGCCTCGATGACGACGACGTTGGACTCGTTGCGTCCGATGGTGCCGCCGGCCTTGCCGAGGAACGCCTTCTTCAGCGAGCGCGACTTCGCGTCGAAGATCGGGAACTCGACCCACGCGTTGTGGGTGGAGATGGATGGGTGGGACGACTCGATTGCCACTGCTACAGGTACTGACCGGTCCCGGGCTGCGTCGGCCCGCGACCGCCGGGCACGCCGGGCACGCCGCTGACGCCGGGAGGCAGCTGGCGCATCTGCTCCAGCTGCGCACGCGCCGCCATCTGCTGGGCGAACAGCGCGGTCTGGATGCCGTGGAACAGCCCCTCGAGCCAACCGACCAGCTGGGCCTGCGCGATGCGCAGCTCGGCGTCGGACGGCACGGAGTCCTCGGTGAACGGCAACGTGAGCCGTTCGAGCTCCTCGCGCAGTTCGGGGGCCAGCCCCTCCTCCAGTTCGCGGATGCTGGTGCGGTGGATGTCGCGCAGCCGCTCGCGGCTGGCGTCGTCCAACGGGGCGGCCCGCACCTCCTCGAGCAGCTGCTTGATCATCGTGCCGATCCGCATGACCTTTGCCGGTTGCTCGACCAGGTCGGTCAGCGACTTGCCTGCCGACTCCTCGTCGGCCATGGCTTCAAGGTCGCCGCCGATTATTTCGATGTCGTTGTCGCCGGGGTTGCTCGTCATTGCCTATTGAACTCCTACGGTCCTTGCCATTCGTAGATGCGGTCCTCGCCGTTGTCGTAGAGCTGCTTCCACGACCTCGACTTGTCTAGCGACACTAGCCCGTCGGGCATGACGAACCCGCGGACCACCGGCGCGCTGGTGATTACGTAGCGGATGTTCAGTGCGTGCACGGCCTCGGCGACGCGTGGATCGGTGTCGGCGTCGTCTGCGTACGCCCAGAATATGAAGCGGTGGTAGCCGGGCCCCTGCTGCTGCGGATAGTCGTAGTGCGTCCACAGCGGGTGCAGCCCGTTCACGGCGTACATCCATGCGGTGCCGTCGGTGTTGGCGTTCCCGATGAGGGTGTCGCGGGCGCCGGGCAGGCTCGCCAGGTAGGCGAAGGCCTGCAGGTCCCTGTCGTCGACGAGCACGGAGTCGTACTTCTCGCCGATGAGGTGGCGGTGCCGCGGGAAGTAATGCCACGCAGTGCCGATCGTCACCACGAGCAGGATCACGGCGGTGGCGACGTGCCACCACCGGTCGGACGTCTGCCGAGAGGCTCGGCGTTCGAACAGCTTTCGGCATTGAACTAGCACGAACTGAGTCATGGTGAACAGTGCGACGCCCGCCATCGGGGCGAGTAGCAGCGTGATGACCGCGGACAGTCGGCGTGGGTCGCTGTAGAAGAGGTCGCTGAACTTTCCCGTGAGCACTCCGATCGGGCCGCCGAACGGCGCCGAGGAATGCACGATCGACATCGCCATCAGCGCCCACACCGCGGCGGGCCACCAGATCCGCCGCACCAGCAGCATCACGAACCCGATCCCGGCCAGCGCGATGACGATGTTCTGAATCGGATAGTCGTTGAGGTGACGGGTGTGCTGCACGACGGCGTCGAAAAGCGCCTTCTTCTTGCCTTCGTGGGTGACGAACTCGTGGCCGACGATGATCTCGGCCTGCTGGAGGACGCCGAGGAACTGCGGCAGCAGCAACAGCACCGTCGGGACCGCCACCAATGCCAGGCTGGCGAAGTCGGCCAGCCGTCCGCGGACCGGACGCCACAGCGCGTCGCAGAGCCACCACGCCACGACGAGCACGACGGTGACGACGCCGCCGGTGATGTGGACGGAGAAGACCCCCAGCAAGGCGATCACCGCCAGCGGGATGCGGTCGCGGTGCCGCAGCGTCGAGGCGATCAGCGCCATGGTGGGCACGGCCACGCCGTACGCGGCCATGTTGGGCATCGAGGCGGTGTCGAACTCGACGTACGGGACGGCGGTGAACGATGCGGTGAGGGCGGCCGCGCAGGCGGCAGCGCCTGCGGTGCGCCACTGCTCCGTCCAGGGGCGCAGCACGTTCCACGTCAGCACCGCCGCGCTGACGGGGAACAGCCACACCGCGGCGGCGAGCGAGTTCAGCGTGTAGGCCGTCGTGGGCGCCGCGCCGGTGAGTTGGCACTGGATGGCGGCCAGCGCGTGGAACGTGGACGGGTAGTACAGGGCGTCGTGGGTCTCGACGTTGCGAAGGTCGCCCATGTGGGTTGGCGAGGCCTGTCCGGTCTCGAGGATGAACCGGATGGCATTGGCGTGCCAAACCGCATCCCAGGTGCTCGGGATTGATTGCCAGTGCGGTATGCCACGCATTGCTGAAAGTCCGATGAGCAGCGCGCCGACCAGCACTCCGGCGGCCACCACCAACGCCGGTCCGAGGGCCGGTGCGCGCGCTTCGGCCACGCGCTCGCGAAAGCGCGAAGTCGCCACTTGCGCAACCGTAACGAAGATCACAACGACCACCAGGGCCAGCAACGCGGTCCACGCGTTCCACGGGACGCCCATGGCGCCCATCGGCAGGATTGCGAGCGCGACGACCCCGTAGGTCAGGGCTGGTCCGACGGCGACGGCAATGGGCCACGTTAGCTGCGCTGTCCGCGCGACGATTGCTCCCGGGATGACCAGCAACAACAGTGCGACAAGCACGCCGGCCACCAAGCTCACTGCACTAGTATGGCTGCCCAGGTGACCAGGTCTGCCGCGGCGTACGCGCGGGCGGGCACCTCCGGAGTCATTCGGCTTGCAGTAATCACAGACGCTCGAAGGTGGCTGGCATGGCATACGACGTCGCCCGGGTGCGAGGTCTGCACGCGTCGCTGGGCGACGGCTGGGTGCACTTCGACGCGCAGCGCGGGATGCTGCTGCCGGATTCGGTGGCCACCACCGTGTCGACCGCATTTCGTGGATCGATGACGACCGACATCGGTCCGCACCCCGCCGCGCAGCGCAGCGCGAACGTGCTCAAGGCCGCGCGCCAGGCCGTCGCCGATCTCGTCGGCGGTGATCCCCGCGGCGTCGTGCTCGGTGCCGACCGCGCGATCCTGCTGTCCACTCTCGCCGACGCCGCGCCGTCGCGCATCGGGCTGGGCCACGAGGTCGTCGTGACGCGGCTCGACGACGAGGCCAACGTGTCCCCGTGGTTGCGGGCGGCGAGTCGCTACGGCGCCAAGGTGAAGTGGGCCGAGGTCGACATCGAGACCGCTGACCTACCTGCGTGGCAGTGGGAGACGCTGATCGAGAACCCCACGCGGTTGGTCGCGATCACGTCGGCGTCGTCGTCCGTCGGCACCATTACGGACCTGCGCCCAGTGACCAAGCTGGCCCACGAGAACGGTGCCCTGGTCGTGCTCGACCACTCCGGTGCCGCGCCGTATCGGTTGATCGACATCGACGACCTCGAGGTCGACGTCGTCGCACTGAATGCGGTGGCGTGGGGTGGACCGCCGGTGGGGGCGTTGGTGTTTCGCGACCCGAGCGTCATCGACACGTTCACGTCGGCGTCGATCGACCCGCTCGCCGTCGGTGTCGCGCGGCTCGAGGTCGGCACGCATCAGTTCGGCTTGTTGGCCGGCTTGGTGGCCAGCATCGAGTACCTCGCCAACCTCGATGAGTCTGCGTCCGGTACGCGGCGCGAAAGACTCACCGTCTCAATGCAATCCGCAGCCGGCTACATGGACCGGCTGTTCGACTACCTGTTGATGGCGCTGCGGTCGTTGCCGTTGGTGATGCTCATCGGGCAGCCGGAAGTGCGCATCCCCGTCGTCAGCCTGGCGGTGCACGGAGTGCCCGCCGAGCGGGTCGTCCAGCGCCTTGCCGACAACGGAGTGCTCGCCGTGTGCAACACCACCTCGCGGGTGCTCGACGCCATCGGCGTCAACGACATCGGCGGTGCCGTCACCATCGGGCTCTCGCACTACTCCACCGTCGCCGAGCTCGACCAGTTGGTGCGCGCGCTCGCGTCGCTCGGCTGAGCCGTCGCCGTCAATCCGAGACGCGCAGCAGAACCTTCCCCGCCACCTCGCCGGACGCCAGCAGTCGGTGGGCCTCGGCGGCCTGCTCGATGGGCAGTTCGGCGCCGATGATCGGGCGCACCCGACCGTCGGTGAGCATCGGCCAGACGCCTGCGACCGTCTCGTCGACGACCGCGCTCTTGCCGCCCTGGCCGTCCACGGGACGCGAACGTAGCGCGGTCGAGATGACGCCCGCGCGCTTTGCCATCAGCTTGCCGAGGTTCAATTCGGCCTTCACTCCGCCCTGGAAACCGATGATGACGAGGCGGCCGTCGGGGGCCAGCGCGTCGACGTTGCGGTCGAGGTACGACGCACCCATGATGTCGAGGATCACGTCGGCCCCCGCGCCGTCGGTCTCGGCCCGGATTCGCTCGACGAAGTCCTCGTCGCGGTAGGAGATCGCAACGTGCGCGCCAAGTTCCGTGCACAGTGCCAGCTTCTCGGCGGACCCGGCCGTGACGGCCACCCGCGCGCCGAGCGCGTTGGCCACCTGGATGGCGTGAGTGCCGATGCCGCTCGCCCCGCCGTGGACCAACAGCGTGTGGCCTGCCGTCAGGTGGGCCGTCATGATCAGGTTGGACCACACGGTGCACGCCACCTCGGGGAGTCCGGCGGCGTGGTGGAGATCGACGCCTTGGGGCACGGGCATCACCTGTCCGGCGGGCACGGCGACGCGCTCGGCGTAACCACCTCCCGACAGCAAAGCCACTACCGGTTGCCCCACCGTCCAGTTGTCCACGCCGGCGCCCACCGCGGCGACGTGCCCCGAGACTTCGAGGCCCATGATCGTGCTGGCGCCGGGCGGAGGGGGGTAGTTACCGGAGGCCTGCAGCAGATCGGCGCGGTTGACGCCGGAAGCTGTGACTTTGATCATGATTTCGCCCGGCTGAACTGCGACGTCCGGGACTTCCCGCCAAGCCAGCTGAGTCGGGGATTCGGCGATGATCGCGCGCATTCCGATAACGCTACTACTCGCGAGGTGTCGTCCTAGTATGTCGCCATGGGGGAGCAGATCGTGGGACGTACGACCAGCGCCATGCCCGGTTTGGACATCGCCGAACAACGCGCGTGGCAAAACTTTCTTGGACTCCGCATTGAGGGTGTACGCCACGCTCAATCGGTCCCTTGTCGACGAGCACCACCTGACGCTCAACGACGTGCGCCTGCTCGACGTGCTCGCCAGGTCGGCGGGCGGGTCGGCGCGCATGGGCGATCTCGCCGACGAGCTGATGTCGTTGCCCAGCAGGGTGACTCGGCAAATCCACCGGCTCGAGACGCAGAATCTGGTGCGCCGCTACTCGAGTCCTGACGACGGTCGCGGGGTGCTGGCCGCCATCACCGACCGGGGCCGCGATGTGCTGACGGGTGCGATGGTGACCTACGGGCGGGGGGTGCACGAGCACTTCCTGGCGAAGCTGTCACGTGCACAGGTCGCCGCGCTCAGCGTCAGCTGCCACCGGATCGGCGACGCGCTCAAGGCCGACGCCGCGCCCGCCCGGTTGGGGCGCGTCTAGATATTCGGCATCTTCGCGCGAGCGCTCATCGCGCCACCCTCTAGGCTTGTCGACGGTGGCGTGGCAGAGCGGCCTAATGCACTCGCCTTGAAAGCGAGAGACGGCTAACACCGTCCGGGGGTTCAAATCCCTCCGCCACCGCCATGTGGCCTACGGGGGTGCGTCGACGACGTGCCGTCGAGCGTGTGCGATCGCGTCGTCGAGGGTGTCGAGCAAGTGATTCTCGTGGCGAAGTGAGTCGATCACCCCGACGTTGGTGAGCAACTCCATGTGCGTGGGTTGAACGCCCTTGATGATCACCGTGATACCGCGCGTCTCAAGCTCAGTCGCGATTTCGGCGAGTGTGTGGGCACCAGTGGCATCGAGCATGCCCAGCTGTGACATCCGGATGATGACGACGGACACCTTCGGGTGGTCAGCGTCGACGATGGTGTTCGAGATGCGTTCTGCCGCACCGAAGAACATGGCCCCGTCGAGGCGTAGCAGCGCGATCCGCTCGTCACCGCTTCGGTACGGGCCTGGCAGACTCCTCGCGGGTCACGCTGCTACGCCGGGCGACCATGCGCAGTGCGAAGAACGCCGCGCACACTACACCGATCTCCACGGCCTCAATCAGGTCGAAGCAGATGGTCACCACCGCGGTAAGCACGAAGATTGAGGCGTCGGAACGAGTGGAGCGGATGATCTTGCGGATCGTGGATGCCGAGATCATTCGAAACGAGGTCACCATCAGTACGCCCGCCAGCGCGGCCAACGGTATTGCCGACACCGGACCGGTCGCGAGATAGACCACGGCCAGGAGTACGACCGCATGCACGATCGCCGACACCCGGGTCCGGGCACCGGAGCGGACGTTCACCGCGGTCCGCGCTATGGCACCGGTGGCGGGCATCCCGCCGAACATCGCCGATGCCACCGACGCCAGCCCCTGGCCCACGAGCTCGCGGTTGGGGTCGTACGGGCCGGTGGGCGACATCGTGGCCGCGACCCGCGCCGAGAGTAGCGACTCGATCGCGGCGAGCGCTGCGATGGCCACTGCTGCCCCTAGCAGGGGACGGATCGCACCCAGATCAGCGTGCGGAAGCAGCGGCGCGGCCAGGTGTGAGGGCAGACTCTCCTATTTGCGCGACGGGCAAGTGAACAGCGACGACAAGCACGGTGGCGGCGATGACGGCCGCCAGGGATGCCGGAAGACCCCGGTGCAGACGTGGCAGGCCGATCATCAGCGCCGCGACCAACGCCACGACGGCCATGCTCTGCCAAACCGTCGCTAGGTCGACGTCGATGAGCGCCTGCCACGCGGTGGTCAGCGTTCGGCCACCCGCGGGCGCTGAGGCGCCGACCGCAGCCGGGATCTGCTGCAAGAAGATGATGGCCGCGATCCCCAGGGTGAAGCCCTCGATGACGGGCCACGGGATGAAGGTGACGGCCCGACCGAGGCCTGACACGCCACACACGGCAACGATGACTCCCGCCAGTACCGTAACCAGGGCGATACTGCCCGCCCCGTGCTCGGCGACGATCGGCGCAAGAATCACCGCCATCGCGCCGGTTGGACCGGACACCTGCACCGCCGAGCCACCGAACACCGCGGCCACCAGGCCGGCGACTACGGCTGTGGCCAGTCCGGCGGCGGCACCGACGCCCGAGCTGATCCCGAACGCGAGGGCCAGCGGCAGCGCGACGACCCCCACGGTGACACCCGCGATTACGTCCCGGCGCCATGACGTTCGCAGTCCGCTGTAGTCGGAGCGATTTGGCAGCAGCCGGTTGGCCGAGGCCGTCGCCCAGTCAATCATTCGGCGGTTCCGAGTGGTGGCAACGAGCTGGCCAGCTCGAGCTGATCCCGCCGCGCCGCCAGGGTGTCGATGAGGAATGTTCGAGCGATCACCAACAACTCCGAGACCTTGGGATGCGCGAGCTCGTAGTAGACGGCGTTGCCGGCGCGGTGGCTCTTCACCACGTAGTGGCGCTTGAGCACCGCCAGGTGCTGTGACAGCAGCGTGGGCTCGATGTCGGTGCGCGCAAGGATATCGCTCACCGGCGTGCGGCGACCCGTTGCAGACAGAACCTCCAGCACTCGAATCCGGGCGGGGTGCGCGAGTGCCTTGAAGAGGTTGGCCTTGATCTCGTAGAGCGGCTGCTCGGAGCCGTCAACGTCATGCGACACCTCACACGCCCTAACAAAGTATGGATTGAACGAAACCTAAATCCATACTATAGCGCAACGTGCACTTGACGGGTTTCGCGCCCGGCCTCTCGTCCGGGCCCACGGCACCTCTTGCCCGCCTCCCATGGCACCTCTTGTCCACCTCCCACGGCGGATTCGAAATTGGCAACGGCCACTTACGTCTTCGACGTGGTCGCCTCGAGTCACCGCTCGGCGCTCTGGAACTCCCATCGCGCGGCTGCGTAGTCAGGCGTAGCCCAACGCGGCGTTCTCCGTGCGGATCCGGACGTTGAGCACCAGGGCGTTGGCGATGCTGAACACGATCGCGGTCACCCATGCCGAGTGGACGAGGGGCAGCGCAGCGACCTCCGCGGTGACCGCCGCGTAGTTCGGGTGGTGCACCCAGCGGTACGGACCGCGGTGCACCAGTGGTGCACCCGGGATGACGATGACGCGGGGGTTCCAGTGCTTGCCCAGTGTCGCCGCACACCACCACCGGACGACGGTGCTGAGCACGACGACGAGCACCATCGGCCAACCCAGCCAGGGTAGGAACGGCCGGTGCCAAGTCCAGACCTCGACCATGCAGCTGACCAGTAGCAGCGTGTGCATGGTGACCATCACGGGGTAGTGCCGCGGCCGAACTCCTTGCCGCCGTTGGCAATCGACCACTGGGCGTTGCGCCGGGACACGACGAGCTCGACCAACCGCTCGGCGCCGACGACGAGGATGAACAGGTAGTACATGGTCGGTCCCCTACCAGCTCAGCAGGAGTAGCTCGAAGCTGAACCCCGGGCCCATCGCCAGCATCACAGCGAGGTCACCGTCGGCAGGCGGCGCGGCGATCGTCCGACCCAGGACGTCGAGCACCGACGCAGACGAGATGTTGCCGTGCTCGCGCATGGAGTCGGTGCTGTGCGCGAGTGCGGCGGCCGGCAGGCCGATCGCGTTCTGCATCGCGTCGATCACCTTGGGGCCGCCGGGATGACAGATCCACGTCGAGATGTCCGCGGTGGTCAACCCGTAGTCGGCGAGGAAGTCGTCGACCTCGCCGGCCAGATGCTCGTCGGCCATCTTGGGCACGTCGCGCGACATCACGAGTTGAAAGCCGCTGGAGCTGACGTTCCACCCCATCACGTCGATGGTGTCCGGAAACAGCCTGCTTCGGGTGGCCAGCACCGTCGGACCGGCGTGCGCGGTGGGATAGGCGGGCGCCCGGTCGGCGCCGGTGGCGACCACCGCGGCGGCGCCGTCGCCGAACAGGCACACGCCGATGAGTGCGGGTATCGAGTCGTCGTCGCGCTGCAGCGTGAGTGAGCACAACTCCACCGACAGCAGGACCGCCACGTGTCCCGGGTAGCCGCGCAGGTAGTCGTGCACGCGCGCCATGCCCGCCGCGCCCGCCACGCAGCCGAGCCCGAACAACGGAACGCGCTTGACGTCGGGCCGAAGTCCGATGCGCGACGCCAGCCGTGCATCGATCGTCGGCACTGCCACGCCAGTGCTCGACACCGTCACGATGACGTCGACGTCGTCGGGCTCGATCCGGGCGGCGTCGAGCGCCGAACGCACCGCCTGCGCTCCGAGGTCGGTGGCGACCTCGACGTAGGCGGCGTTCGCCTCGGTGAAGCCGGACAGCTTCGGGTAGCGCGACAGCGGGATGGCGAGATTGCGGGTGTCCACTCCGCTGGTGCGCACGAAGCGCTCGAAGCCAGGCGGGGCGACGTCGGTGAGTTCGCGTGCGACCTCGTCCTGGGTGTGGCGGTGCGGCGTGAAGGCCACCGCGGTGCCCGCGACGCGGGGAGCGCCGATTCTGTGTAAGGCGAGCCGATCGGTTGGTTGGAAATGCGTTGTATCAGTCATATCGACGAATATCCGCGCGTTGTCTGAGAATTCCACCCTGAAGTGAAAACAAACACAATCTCCCCTTGGCCGGGAATAATTTCGCCCGTTGGTCAAGATCACATGCGCTGATACCTGGCTCTAGCTGCGATAACGAGGACATCCTGAAAGCAGGCTCATGGCCCGCTGGGTGATTGCTGAGAATTATTCGAAATGCGAATTCGAGCAGCTAATAAGACGGCAATACTTCTGGTTGAAGAATTCAGAATTGCTTGCGATTGGCTGTCGAATTCATCGCACGGCGATGACTTTGGAACGCGTGCGAGGTCAACACCACAATGGCTGGCTTCTTGTACTCGGCCGCGATGTCGCTCGACGGGTTCATCGCCGGGCCGGGCGGCGACATGTCGTGGCTCACGCCGCATTTCCGGCCCAACGTGGTCCACGAGCTAATTCCCAGGATCGGTGCGCTGCTCGTCGGTGGCCGGACCTACGGCGGGGACGATCCCCTCGAGGTTTATTCGCCCTTGAACTCCGGCGGCCGCTTGGCGAACATCGCGGTGATGCCCTCGGTGAGGTCCCGGCTAGGCAGGAACGCCGAGTTCCACGCGGCGACGTACCGCAGGCTCGCCGACACGGCGGCGGTGCGCTGCTCGTCGAGCACGTCCTTGACGCCCTGCACCACCAGAGGGGGGTTGGCGGCGATCTCCCTCGCGGTCTCGTGAGCGGCGGCCAGCGTGGCCTCCGCGTCGGGGTAGACGTCGTTGACGAGGCCGATCTTCTCGGCCCGTGCGGCGTCGATGTCCTTGCCGGTCAGCGCCAATTCGCGGAGGTGCCCGTCGTTCAGGATCAGCGGCAGCCGGGCCAACGATCCGACGTCGGCAACGATGGCGAGCTTGACCTCCCGCACCGAGAACTTCGCGTCCGCGCTGGCGTATCGGATGTCGACCGCGGAGATCAGGTCGACGCCGCCGCCGATGCACCACCCGGACACCGAGGCGATGACCGGAGTGCGGCAGTCCGCGACCGTGGTGATCGACTGCTGCATCGTGCGCAGCCGGGTGTGGAACTCGGCGCGGGGCCGGGCCAGTGCGCCGTCGGCCAGCATCGGCGAAAGGGTGTCACCCATCGCAGCCAGGTCGAGGCCGTAGCTGAAGTTGCGACCCGAGCCGGTGAGCACGATCGCGCGGACGTCGGGGTCGGCATCGAGGGAGGAGAACACCTCGGGCAGCTCCGCCCAGAAGGCGGGTCCCATGGCGTTGCCCTTGCCGGGACCGACCAGCGTGACCCGTGCGACGTAACCGTCGACGTCGACGGTGAGTGATTCGAGTTTCTTCGGGTATTCGCCCATGCTCAGGAAGGCTAGCGCTACCCCGGTATGCCGCCGCCCAGCAGGATGTCGCTGACGGTGGTGGTGGGCAGCAGCTGACACATTGCGTCCGCCAACGTCTTCGCGATGTCGGCGCCCTGCCCGCCGAACACCGACCCCTCCTGGTTCACGATCTCGTCGATGACCGCCTGCTGGGTGGCCGCGTCGAGGTCGTTGTACTGCTCGCACGTCATCGTGAGCGAATCGGCGGGCGCATTCGGGTTCGGGGTACGCGGCGACGTGGTGGGGGAGGAGCGTGGCGTGGACGGACGTGACGTGGACGTCGGCGTGCGCGACGTCTTCGAGGCGCCGGGCTCGGTGGTCATTGCGACCGTGCCCGTTGTCGTGCGGCTGCAGCCGACGAGCACGCCGACCAGGATCAGTACCGCCGCCGCGATACGAACGTGCGCGCTCATCTGCGCAACGATAGGTGTCCCGCGCGTCGTACCGTGGCGCCATGCCCTACGACGTGCCATCTGACCAACTCGAGAGCGCCGAATCCAGCCTGGCCGTGCTGCAACGCGTGCTCGTGCAGCTACAACCCGGCGACGAAGTCAAACGGACACCCTGCCGCGAATTCGACGTCGCGGGATTGACCGACCACCTGATGAACTCCATCACGGCGATCGGCGGTGCAGCTGGGGCCGAGTTCCCCGAGCGTGACCCCGATGCGCCCGTCGAGCACCAGGTGATGACGGCGGCGCGCCCGGCGCTAGAGGCTTGGCGCGGGCGCGGGCTCGACGGGATGGTGTCGTTGGGCCCGAACGAGGCGCCCGCCACGGTGATGGCGGGAGTCCTGTCCATCGAATTCTTGGTCCACGCTTGGGATTACGCGGCGTCAACGGGCCAGCGGCTGGAGGCACCGGAGTCGTTGTGCGAGTACGTGCTTGGGTTGTCGCACGACATCATCACGCCGGAGGGCCGTTCCAGTGTGGGCTTCGACGACCCGCTCGACGTGCCCGATGGGGCGAGCGCGCTGGACCGACTACTGGCCTACACGGGTCGCGCGCGCTAAACGCGTTCGAGGTAGAAGTACAGGTACCGCGGCGTCCCCGAACTAAGGTCGACTGCCTTCTTGCCGTTCATGATTCCCATGACGGACCTCTGGTCGATCACCTTGAAGTGGTCGTGGATGGGTGCGCCGTCGTAGACCATCGTCGCGGTGACTTCCCCGCGGAACTCCTCCAGCCAGAGGCTCGCCTCGCCGTTCATCGCCTCGGTGTTGGAGAACTTCTTGCCCGCATCGTCGAGGCAGACCAACGGTTGGGCCTCCGTCGCCGACACGAACGTCTTGCCGAACCAGTTGAGCCGGTTCATGAAACCGTTGGACCGGTGGCCGGTGTTGAACTCGCCGCCCTTCCACTCACCGATCATGAAGTCGATCGACGCGGGCGCCAGCGTCGCCCAGAACGCGTCCAGCGCTGCATCTGGGAGCTGATCGGTGCGGGCCTTCAGCTCGGCGAAGGTCTCGAGGGAGATGGTCATCGTGCTCCTATCCAGCGGGTGGCGAACTCGAGGAAGGCGTCGTTCTCGTGCGGGGCCGCCACGGTGACCCGGACCCCGTCATCACCGTACGGGCGCACGATGATCCGGTCGTTGGCGGAGGCTGCCGCGAACTCCTGGGCCCGCTCCGGCAGGGGCAGCCACACGAAGTTCGCCTGCGATGGGGGCACCAGATATCCCGCGTCGCGCAGGGCGGTCGTCACGCGGGTCCGCTCGGCGACGACGGCATCGGTGCGGGCGAGCAGTTCGTCGGCGGCGTCCAGGGAGGCGATCGCGGCGGCCTGCGAGATGCTGGTCGCGGTGAACGGTACATAGACCTTGCCGAGCGCGGTGATGAGCTCCGGATCGCCGACGGCGTATCCCACGCGCAGCCCCGCGAGTCCGTATGCCTTCGAAAAGGTGCGCAGCACAACGACATTGGCGTGTTCGCGGACCATCCCGAAGCTGTCGGGCGCCTGCCCGTCACGGATGTACTCGACGTACGCCTCGTCGATGGCGATCAGAATGTGCGGCGGCACCGCGGCGACGAAGCGCGCCAACGCATCCGGGTCGACGACGGTGCTCGTCGGGTTGTTGGGGTTGCAGACGAAGATCAGCCGGGTGCGGTCGGTGACGGCGGCCAGCATCGCGTCCAAGTCGAAGGTGTAGTCCGTCAGCGGCACCTGAACTGGGGTGGCGCCCGCGGTGCGGACCTGCAGCGGATAGATCTCGAAACTGCGCCAGCCGAAGAGCACCTCGTCGCCGACGGTGCTGGTGATCTGGATTAGCTGCTGGCACAGGCTCACGGAACCGGAGCCCACCGAGATGTGCTCGGGTGCGAAGTCCACGTACTTGGCGAGGCGTTCCTTGAGCTCGACGTAGCCGTTGTCGGGGTAGCGGTTGATGCCGTCTACGGCCTTGGCGATCGCGGCGCGCACGCTGGGCAGCGGACCGTCGACGGTCTCGTTGCTGGCGATCTTGATGGCCCCCGGAACCGTGCGGCCCGGGGTGTAAGCGGGCAGATCAGCCAGCTCGGGGCGCAGACGGGCGGTCACCCGGACAGTCTAGGGCCGGGCTGAGTGGGGCTGGACAACTGCTTTGCCTTCGGCCACCGCGGCTGTGTACGCTGTGCGCTCGGCGGTCAGGCATGGGTCCGGTACCCTCAGGATCGTTCAGGAGGCGTGCCAGAGCGGCCGAATGGGACTCACTGCTAATGAGTTGTCCGTCTTAAAGCGGACCGGAGGTTCAAATCCTCTCGCCTCCGCCATGCAGGGCAGCGCCAGCTGTGACAATTGAAGAGGAGTACTACCAAGCGCCCGTAGCTCAACGGATAGAGCATCTGACTACGGATCAGAAGGTTGGGGGTTCGAATCCCTTCGGGCGCACTCACTCACTGCCAGCAACAACGACTCCCGTGGCACGGTTGAATACACGGCACGAGCATCGTTGGTAGTCATGCTTGCCATCGGCAACGAAGTCGCAGAATGTGCATTCCCTGCAGCTTCCTTCGATGAAGTGACCCGCTTCATCGTGGCCACAGACGCAGACGAAACCACCGGATGAGACCACGGATGCCCGCTAACTGGGAATTGCAGCGACAAAGCATGCCGGGGTCTGGGGCAGTGAACCCAGTCAGCCTACAGCTTGTCGATGGCGTCAAACGGAGCAACGCTCCATCCCGCCCGTCATCCGAGGGCGATCTGCCTCGAGCGGTCGTGACCCACTGTTCCCCGCGCTTTCGCATGGCTGGCCGATTGCCTCGGGCCTGCGAACCGATTGGTCTCCCATAACCAGTCGGTGACGTCGGTGACGCCGATCAGCAGCAGCGTGCCCGTCTCGCGCAGCAGGAGCGGCGCCGACACCATCGTCCGGATCACGTAGTTCTGACCGTGATTCCAGCCGACGACCGCGGCGGCAGTGCGCAACGTCTTGAGACAGTCCATCGGCGTGCGAGCTTCGTGCCCGGCCAGCAACTCGCACAGGGAAAGTTGAGCGTGCTGCGGTCTCCATAGCCGAGCATCTCGGCGTATGCCGGGTTCGCGTAGGCGACGTCGCCGAGCGGCACGACTCCCAGCATGGCGGTGGGCAGTCGGTCCAATAGCGCGAGCGCCGGTAGCTCGCGAAGATACCCTTCGGTATCCGTCGGTGGCGGCTGCATCCGTCTGTCGTTAATGTCGACTCCCGTCCTACGGATGGATGGTTCCGCCGGAGTCTGGGGCGAATGGCGTGCGGCGGCCGTCTCGCCGTTGCGAGCGACAGCCAACACGATTATTAACACTAGAGATAATTTGGGCAACCGTCGTTGTCATTGAATGGAGCGGCGTCCCGTCGGGCGGCGAATCGGGAGTGCGGATCCGCCCGCGGGCACTCTCTGCGACCATGGCGTGATGACTCGTTCGGTGATCGATCGTTGGCACGCGTTCCTCGATGGCGGCCACGACCCGGCGGTACTCGACGAACTCCTCGCCGACGACGTCGTCTTCTGTTCTCCCGCGGTGTTCACCCCGCAGGAGGGCAAGGCCAAGACGGTGATGTACCTGAACGCGGCCGCGAAGGTGTTCACAGACACCGACTTCCACTACGTCGGGGAGTGGTTCGGCGATCGGTCCGCCGTGCTGGAGTTCGCCGCGACCGTCGACGGCAGGTACGTCAACGGCGTCGACATGATCACCTGGAACGACGACGAACGCATCGCGTCGTTCAAGGTGATGATCCGACCGTTCAAGGGCCTTCAGGTCGTGATCGGGAAGATGGCCGAGCTGTTGCAGCCGACCTGACATATGTCCAGAAACTTGGCGGCGGGGACGGGCCGCGAGAAGTAGTGGCCCTGCGCAGCCCTCGATGTCGACGCGTCTTGGTCGTCGAAATCAGCAACATTCGAAACGATCTAGACAGAAGTTCGGCAGAAGCAGGTCTCCGATAGGTTTGGTGGGGTGGAGTTGCTGCTGATCGCCGATACCCACGTACCCAAGCGGGCGAAGGAACTGCCTGCCGCGGTATGGGATCAGGTGGCCCGCGTGGACGTGGTGGTGCACGCAGGCGACTGGGTGACTCCGCCGCTGCTCGACGAACTCGAAGGCAGGGCTGCGCGGCTGTTGGCGTGCTGGGGCAACAACGACGGCGATGAGTTGCGACGTCGGCTGCCCGAGCGGGCCGACGCGACCCTGGACGGCGTCCGGTTCACCGTGGTGCACGAGACCGGCGCGTCGGCAGGCAGGGACGCACGGATGGCAGCCCGTTACCCCGACACCGACGTGCTGGTGTTCGGGCACAGCCACATCCCGTGGGACACCACGACGGCAGGCGGGCTGCGTCTGCTCAACCCCGGCTCGCCGACGGACCGACGCCGTCAACCCCACTGCACGTACATGACGGCCACCGTGTCGAATGCGGTACTGACCGAGGTGACACTGCACCGTGTCTGACCGGCCGGCCACCGTCGACGACGTCCATCGGATCGCCGCCGGGATGCCTCACGTGACACAGGTGGTCGGGCCCAAGGGCAACGCCGTCTACCAGGTGGGCGGCAAGTCGTTCGTGTTCTTCCGCAACCCCCGCCCCGATGCGCCGTTCCCCGACGTCATCGTCGTCTGGGTGGAGTCGGAAGCAGACAAGCTGGCGTTGGTCCAGGATCCCGAACTGCCGTTCTTCACCACCGACCACTTCGATGGGCATCGCTCGGTGCTGGTGCGGGCGAGCGAACTGCACCGCGTCGGACTCGACGAACTGACCGAGCTCGTCCAGGATGCGTGGCTGTCGCAAGCGTCCAAGCGGCGCGGGGAAAAGTGGTTGGCTGGTCGTTGAGGAAGGCGAGGCGTAGATGGCCGATGCGGCTGTGATCAACGGGAAGGTCGTCGCCATCACCGGCGGGGCACGGGGCATCGGCTTGGCGACCGCCACGGCGTTGCACCGGCTCGGCGCGAGGGTGGCGATCGGGGACGTCGACGAGGTGGCCGTGAAGGAGGCGGGCACCGCGCTCGGGCTGGACGTGTACGCCAGGCTGGACGTGACCGATCGCGAGTCGTTCGAGGCCTTCCTCGACGAAGTCGAACGTCAGCTCGGACCGGTCGACGTGCTGATCAACAACGCGGGCATCTGTCCGACCGGACGGTCCGTCGACGAATCGGACCAGGTCAGTCAGCGCACCATCGCCATCAACGTGTTCGGTGTCATCCTCGGCACGAAGCTGGCAGCAGCCCGAATGATCGAGCGCCGCAAGGGCCACGTCATCAACGTGGCCTCGCTCGCCTCGATCACGCCGATGCCAGGCATTGCGACGTACTGCGCGACGAAGCATGCCGTGCTCGGCTACACGGACACCGTCCGGCTGGAGCTGCGCGGCACCGGCGTCGTGTTGTCGTCGGTGATGCCCACGCTGACGAACACCGCCATGGTCGACGGCGTGTCGAGTGCACGCGGGCTGCGCAACGCCGAGCCGGAGGACGTCGCCAACGCGATAGTGAGTTTGATCCGCAAGCCGCGGCCTCACCTGATGGTGACGAAGTCGGCGGGACTCCTGACCCTGTTCATGCGCAACTTCGCGCCGGGTCGGCTGAACGAAGCCGTCCGACGGTTGATCAGGGCGGACCGCATCTTCGTCGATGGCCTCGACGTCGAGAAGCGGCGCGGCTACGAGCAGCGAGCGCGCAGCAGCTAGGTAGCCAGGCAGCGCACGCCCATGCGGTCAGTTTGGCACCCAGTCGCGAACCGCGCTGGCAGGCTTGGGAAATGGAACAGAAGCCGCCAGCTGCGATCATCGAAGCCGCCCACGCCGACCACCTGACCGAACTCCCGCTCGCCGACACCCGTGACTTCGCCGACGCCGACCGCGGATTCATCGGCGCACTCGAGCCGTGCGTCGTGAAGGCCGCCGACGGCAGGGTGGTGTGGGACAACGACTCCTACGGATTCCTTGCCGGAGATGCGCCGCCGACGGTGCACCCCAGCCTGTGGAGACAGTCACAGCTGTGCGCCAAGCAGGGGCTGTACGAGGTGGTCGAGGGGATCTACCAGGTGCGCGGCCTCGACCTGTCCAACATCAGCTTCATCGAGGGCGACATCGGCGTCATCGTGATCGATCCGCTGATCTCCACCGAGACCGCGGCGGCCGCGTTGGCGCTGTACCGCGCGCACCGCGGAAATCGTGCCGTCAGCGCTGTCATCTATACCCACAGCCACGTCGACCACTTCGGCGGCGTGCTCGGCGTGACCAGCCAGGCCGACGTCGACGCGGGCAAGGTCGCGATCATCGCGCCCGAGCACTTCACCGAGCACGCGGTGCAGGAGAACGTGTACGCCGGGACGGCGATGGCGAGGCGCGCCGCCTACATGTACGGCGCCGTGCTCGCGCGCGGACCGCAGGGTCAGGTCGGGTGCGGACTCGGCCAGGTCGGATCGACCGGGGAGGTGGCGCTCATCGTCCCGACGGTCGACATCAGCACCACCGGTGAGACACACACCGTCGACGGCGTCGAGATCGAGTTCCAGATGGCGCCCGGCACCGAGGCGCCGGCCGAGATGCACTTCTACTTCCCGAAGTTCCGCGCATTGTGCATGGCCGAGAACGCCACTCACAACCTGCACAACCTACTCACGCTGCGCGGCGCACTGGTGCGCGATCCGCACGGCTGGTCGGGCTATCTCACCGAGGCCATCGACACCTTCACCGACCGCACGGACGTGGTGTTCGCTTCGCACCACTGGCCGACGTGGGGCCGCGAGCGCATCGTCGAATTCCTTTCGCTGCAAAGGGATATGTACGCCTACCTACACGACCAGACGCTGCGTCAGCTCAACCAGGGCTTCACGGGGATCGAGATCGCCGAGACGTTCCAGATGCCGCCCGCGCTGGAACAGGCGTGGCACACCCACGGCTACTACGGCTCGGTCAGCCACAACGTCAAGGCCGTGTACCAGCGCTACATGGGTTGGTTCGACGGCAATCCCGGTCGGCTGTGGGCACATCCGCCGGAGGCGATCGGACCGCGGTACGTCGAGGCGATCGGCGGAGTGGACCGCGTGGTCGAGCTCGCAGGCCAAGCCGTCGCCGACGGCGACTTCCGCTGGGCGGCAACGCTGCTCGATCACGCCATCTTCACCGACGAGCATCACGAGGGAGCCAGGGCGTTGTACGCCGACACACTCGAGCAGTTGGCCTACGGCGCGGAGAACGCCGTATGGCGGAACTTCTTCCTTTCCGGCGCCACCGAATTGCGCGAGGCGAACTTCGGCACGCCGACGCAGACGGCATCCCCCTCGATCCTCGGACAGACTCACGCCGGAGCAGATGTTCGACAGCTTCGCCATCAACGTGAACGGACCGCGCGCGTGGGACCTCGACCTGGTGATCGACGTGACGTTCGTCGACCTCGGGGCGGACTATCGGGTGACGTTGCGCAACGGCGTGCTGATTCACCGCAAGGTGGCAGCCGACCCGGCGACGGCGACGGCGACCGTCACGCTGGCGTCCAAGGCGCGCCTGCTGATGTTCGCCGCCGGTGACACCACGTCGCCTGGGGTTGAGGTAACGGGAGACGAGACCGCGTTGCCGACGCTACTGAGCGTGCTCGACCGGCCCGACCCGAACTTCGACATCGTCACGCCGTAGGCGCCCTCGTTCAGGCACGTTGGGCGGGAGCGACGTTGCGGCTCCAGTACCGCGGAACATCCAAGGGGCCCAACAGACCTGGTCTCGCTTGGCATACGGCGGGAATGGCGTTGAGCACCGGCATCGCCGACAGCGTGTCACCGCCCTTTCGGAACGTCAGACTCGACCTCGAAGCTCGGATCGCCCTCGACCGCGACGCGGAACGAGAGGTCGGTAGGTCCATAGGGCTGCTTCCACTGCTTGCCGACGTCGCGCGCGACGCAGTCCACGTGTTCGACGATTGCGAACGGCTTGCCCCCCGACAGGGCTTGGTATTCGAAGTGCACGACCGACGCGGTCCCCGCCGCGACGGTGCCGAAGCCCGTCTCGACGTCGTGGTCCAAGGAGTCGGTCTCGTAGCGCACTCGGGTTTCCTCGATCTCCACACCAAGCACGTCGGCGAGTCTGCTGCAGCGTCGGCGCCCACATCGTCTCGATGAACCCGCCGGTGACCAACAGTGGTTGGAAGCCGGGCGGCTTCCCGAAGCCGAAGTACTCGCGGCAGACGAACTCCGCGGTGTAGTCGCCCCACCACCCGAGTTCCATCACGCGCACGCAGTCGATGCGATTGGCGACTGCCAGCGCGGCGATCGCCAGATCCGTTGTCGCCCAGCCGGGGTCGATGCCGGTGAAGTAGCAGCTGCTCCCACCCGTGCGGCAGGCGGACTCGATCGGGGCCCGCAGTTCGGGAGGCGTCGTCGCGGGGTGGGCGATGGCGAATCCCGAGAACGTCACGACGTTGGTGCCGCGTTCCAGGAACGGGACGAGGTCGGCGATCGCCTCGGCTTCGCGGCCGATGCTGTTGCCGAAGTAGGTCAGGCAGTCGGCCCCGAGGTCGAAGAGGTCGGCCCAGTCGTTGGTGGCGGTGATGCCGACGGCGTCCAACCCGACGAGTTCGCCGGAGTCGCCGCCGGCCTTCTCGGGCGTGCTTACGAAGTGGCCGACCAACTCGAGGTCGGGACGGCCGATGATCGCCTTCAACGCGATCGCGCCGATGTTGCCGGTCCCGCAGTGCACCACCCGATACGCCATGGGCTTACCGTAACACCGACAGTAAAGCGTCAAGCGGCCGTGGGTTGATCGGCCGGCCACGATCAACGTTCGCCCGCGCCGCCCGGTGCCAACACGTCGGCGTAGCGCTCGACGACGTGCACGGCCTCGCGACGCATCTTCGGCAGCCCGCCGGTTGGCCACCACTGGACCTCGGCGATCTCGAACCGGTCGCCGCCGCCACCGAAGCCCACGAGCTCGCCGGGTGCGCGCGAGAGTCGATAGACGTTGTCCACGTGGCGGGCGTGGCGCTGCGTATGGCTACCGACGAGGGCCAGCTCATCGGAAGCCACGTCATCGAACATGTCAGGGCATGCCGCCGTCCACCCGGATGATCGAACCGCTGGTGAAGCTCGACGCGTCGGACATCAGAAACAGTGCGGCGCCGATGATTTCGGGCGGATTGCCCAGCCGCTTCAAGGCGAAGCCCTGGGCACCTGCCTGGGCAGCGTCGATGTCCCAGGCCTTGCTGATGTCGGTGAGGAACGGACCGGGCATCAGCGTGTTCACCCGCACCGTCGGCCCGTACGCCAAGGCGAACCCCTCGGTCAGCGCGTTGAGCCCGGCCTTGGACGCCGCGTACGGCAGCATCGCCGGACTCGGCCGCCGGGAGCCGCTGGTGCTGACGTTGATGATCGAGCCACCTCCGTCGGCCACCATGCGGTCACCGACCAGACTCGTCAGCCGGAACGGACCCTTGAAGTTGAGGTTCATCACCGAGTCGAAGAGCTTCTCGGTCACTGTCGACAGCGACTCGTACAACGGTGACATCCCTGCGTTGTTGACGAGCACGTCGACCTTGCCGAACCTCTCGTAGGCCGCATCGACGAGTCCGTCGAGTTGGTCCCACCGCCCCACGTGCACGGCATACGGCAGCGCGGCCCGGCCCGTCGCGGCGGTGAGCTCCTCGGCGGTGGCCGTGCACGAGTCGAGGTTCCGGCTGGCGATGACGACGTCGGCACCACATCGGGCAGCGGCGAACGCCATCTCCCGTCCCAGCCCCCGGCTGCCGCCGGTGATCAGCACCACCTTGTCAGTGAGGTCGAAGACCTCGTCGGCGTAACCCATGTCAGTTCCCTCCGGCCGCTCTCGCCGTTTCCCTTATCACCCGGTGCACGAAACCGAGTTTGGTCACCACCGCCGGTGGAATGTCGAACGGGTACACGGGTCTCTTGCCCATCGCGATGTTGACCCGGTTGAACAACAACGACATCCAGTGCCAGTCGAACAGCAGCCGTTCGATCGGTTCGTCGGCGTAGGACTCGAGCGGAACGATGTCGCGCGGCGCGGTGAACCGCACCCGGTCAGCCAGCAGCACCATGCCCGCCTCGCGGCTGGTCTCGATGGTGTCGGTGATGTGCAGGTAGTGCGCGAAGCACTCCGCGAAGTCCTCCCACGGATGCATGGTGGCGTACTCCGAGATGAAGTTCTCCTCCCAGCCTTCCGGGGCGCCGGTGACGTAGTGCCTGGCGATGGCGTCGGAGTAGCTGGCCTGCTCGTCGCCGAACAGGGTGCGGCACTCGTCGAGGTAACGCGTTGCGCCGGAACCGGTTTCGACGAGAATGTTCTGATAGTAGTGGCCGACCTCGTGGCGGAAGTGGCCGAGCATGGTGCGATACGGCTCGCCGAGGCGGACCCGCATCGACTCGCGGTAGAGGTCGAGCGACTCGACCACGTCGATGGTGACGACACCGCCTGCGTGTCCGATGATCACCTTCTCGCCCGTCGTGTAGCTGGACAGCAGGTCGAAGGCCAGCCCGCCGTCGCGCCGCCAGAAGGGGTCGACGGGCAGTCCGAGCTCGTCGAGCTGGTAGACCAGCCGGCGCAGAGCCTCCGCCGTCGGCACCAGCTTCTCGCGGGCCAGGGTGTCGTCGGCCGCAGGCTCACGGCGGATCAACGAGTCGGACAGGCACCGCCCCCGCTCGTAGGTGGACTCGGCGGGCGCCAACCAGTTGCAGCCAAGCGTGCCGTGCTGCGTGCACCACACCCACTCACTCCCCGGGTCGCTGCCCACCACCGCCGATCCGTCGACGACCGGCAACATCGTCTTGGAGGGCAGGTGAAATCCCAGCGCGGTCTGGCAATTCGCGCACTGCGCGGACTCGAACGCGACGAAGCCGTTGCACACCGGACAGGCGAAAGCGCGCACGGGCAATATGGTGGCACACATGCAACTGCTGGTGATCAGGCATGCGCTGCCGCTGCGCAGTGAACCAGGCGAGGGGTCCGACCCCGCGCTGTCCGAGGACGGCATCGAACAGGCCAAGCGGCTGCCCGACGCGCTGGCCCGGTTTCCCGTCACGCGGATCGTCAGCAGCCCGCAGCGGCGCGCGATCCAGACCGCTCAGCCGGTCGCCGACGCGCTCGGGCTCACGGTGGACGTGGACGACCGGGTGGCCGAATACGACCGCGACCTGGCGCACTACACGCCGATCGAAGAGGCGTCGCAGGAAGACCTCCAGCGGCTCATCGACGGACATCTGCCCGGCGGGGTCGACGAGGACGCCTTCATCGCCAGGGTCAAGGCAGGCGTCGCCGACATCGTCGCGTCCGCCGCCCACGAGGACACCGTCGCGCTGTTCAGCCACGGCGGCGTCATCAACGCGTTGGTGCACGACATCATGCAGACCGAGCGACTGCTGTGCGTCCAGGTCGACTATGCGGGCGTCACGCGACTGCTGTCGTCGCGAGACGGATCGCTGGGGGTCGCGTCGATCAACGGGACCGAGCACGTATGGGATCTGCTGCCCAGAAACCTTCGGTGGTGAGCGCTCGCGCGAACCGCCCATCGGACCGGTGGTAGACAAGTCCCGTGACTCCGCTCGAACCAACGTCAGCTTCCTCCACGCTGGACGGCCTCGACCTTGGTGCACTCGACGGGCATCTGAAGTCGATCGGCCTCCCGCGCACCGGTGAACTGCGCGGCGAGCTCATCTCGGGTGGCCGATCCAACCTGACGTTCCTGGTGTTCGACGACGTGTCGAAGTGGGTGCTGCGCCGACCGCCCTTGCACGGGCTGACGCCGTCGGCCCACGACATGGCCCGCGAGTACAAGGTGGTCGCGGCCCTCGAGGACACCCCGGTGCCCGTCGCGCACGCGGTGACGATGCGCAACGACGACTCGGTGCTCGGCGCGCCGTTCCAGATGGTCGAGTACGTGCCGGGTCGTGTCATCCGGCACGCCGACGAACTCGCGGCGCTCGGCGACCAGTCGACCATCGACGCGTGCGTCGATGCGCTGATCAAGGTGCTGGCCGACCTGCACCGGGTCGACCCGGAGGCCGTCGGGCTCGGCGACTTCGGCAAGCCCACCGGCTACCTAGAGCGCCAGGTGCGGCGCTGGGGTTCGCAGTGGGACCTGGTCAGGCTGGACGACGATCCGCGCGACGACGACGTGAGGCGGCTGCACGCCAAGCTCGGAGAGCGCATTCCCGCGCAGAGCCGAAGCGCGATCGTGCACGGCGACTACCGCATCGACAACACCATGCTCGACGCCGTCGACGCCACCAAGGTGCGGGCGGTACTCGACTGGGAGATGTCCACGTTGGGCGACCCACTGTCCGACGCCGCCCTGATGTGCGTGTACCGCCACCCGACCTTCGAACGCGTGCATGCGGACGCGGCGTGGGCGTCGCCGCTCATGCCTTCCGGCGACGAGCTGGCGCACCGGTACTCGCTCGCTGCGGATCAGCCGCTGGCGCACTGGGAGTTCTACATGGCGCTTGCCTACTTCAAGATGGCCATCATCGCCGCGGGCATCCAGTTCCGCGACCGCATGGGCGGCGGCACCGAGTACGGCGACATGGTGGGCGCCGCCGTCGGTCCGTGCATCGGGATGGGGCTCACCGAACTGTCCTGAGCCCGATACCTTTCCCGGTGGCCGCGCTCCTGCCCCCCGATTGTGACTTCGGACGCCTCGCGGATTGAGCCGCCGCGTGGTGGGGTAGACGGGATGTTCCGGCCCCGCAACTCTTGCGGGGCATACTTCTGCAGAAGGGCGAGCCCATGTCGTCGCCGGTTGGTGAGTCTGCGGCGCGAGGTTGGCGCCCAGCTCGACGTGTGGGTCGACGCCCCCACCACGCTCGAGTTTCAGATTGCCGTCGCCCCGCAACCCGGGGCCGCTGTCACCGAACAGCTCTCTTTCACGTTGAACGGCAACGAGATCAAGGCCGACGAACTCGTTGGTGAGCACGGTAACCGGATCCACAAGTTGGACGTGGAAGGCGGCAGCCTCTGGGTGAATTACTTCGCGACCGTCGTCGGCCACACGGATCCCGCACCCGTGGAAGAGATCGACTTGACGACGTACCTCCGGCCGAGTCGCTATGCCGAGGCCGACAAGTTCTTCGGCTTCGCTGCCACCGAGTTCGGCGACTTCACCGATCCCGCAGTCCTGCTGGAGAAGGTGTCGTCGTGGGTGGGGTCCCGACTGGTTTACGTGCCCGGTTCGTCCGATCCCATCGACGGGGCCGCGGACACACTGCTCGCCGGACGTGGGGTATGTAGGGACTACGCACATCTGGTGGTCGCCCTGCTCCGTGCGGTGAACGTGCCCGCGCGCCTGGTCGCGGTCTACGCGCCGGGTTGCCAGCCCATGGACTTCCACGCCGTCGCCGAGGCGTTCGTGGACGGACAGTGGTACGTGGTCGACGCGACCTGCCTTGCGCCGCGTCAGACCCTGGTGCGAATCAGCACGGGGCGCGACGCCGCCGACACGGCGTTCCTGGACAACCACCGGGGCAGCATCACGCTCAATTCGAGCGTGGTGTCGGCGTGGGTCGACGGTCCACTGCCCTATGACTCCGTCGACGAACTGGTACGCATCCAGTAGAGCTAGAAGCCTGCCTTCAGGTTCTTCTTCGCTGCCCGCCGCAGCTGCAGAATCCGGGCCGTCCCCACCAGGAACGTCAGCAGGCCGCCCGCGATGGCGCCGAGCAGCAGCGCCACTCCGACGGGCGCCTGCCACGACCAGGCGAACAGGTGGACGGTGGTGTACTCCATGTTCTGCATGATGAAGACCAGCAGCACGATCAGTATCAGGAAGCCGATGATCAACGCCGTCCACAATGCGCCTGCCCTGGTGAACTGGCCGGCCTCGTCCCTGGGCTTGACGGGTTTGGTGTCCTTGGTGTCCAGCACCGGGTCGTTCACCGACGGGTCGAGTGGCTCGAGTGGCTTCGGCGGCAGCGGTTCGAGATTGGGGTCCTTGGGTACTAAGGGGTCGCTGCTCATGGACCCATCTTGCCCCCTGAGCGGGCTTTGGAAACGCAAACGCAGGCAGGAGCCCGCACCGGCCGTTAGGGTTTCGGGAGGCAGGTGACGTCGAGAGGACGCATCAATGAACCGCGCGCGACGAACCGTGCACATCCGCGGGCTGGCCCTCCTGGCCGCACTGATCGTTCTCCTCGCCACGGCGTGTGGCAGCTCCAATCCGCTCGGCGGCGGGGCGGTCTCGGGTGATCTGAAGTCGATCAAGGTGGGGTCGGCCGACTTCCCCGAGTCGAAGATCATCGCCGAGATCTACGCACAGGCGTTGGAGGCCAACGGTTTCGACGTCAACCGCCAGTTCGGGATCGGCAGCCGTGAGACCTACGTGCCCGCAGTCAAGGACCATTCGATAGACCTGATTCCCGAGTACACCGGCAACCTGCTGCAGTACTTCGACAAGAACACCACGGCCACCGATCCCGACGCGGTGGTGCTGGCGCTGTACAACGCGCTGCCCGGCGATCTTTCGATCCTCACCCCTTCGCCCGCCAACGACCAGGACACCGTCGCCGTCACCTCCGAGACCGCCGCCAAGTGGAACCTCAAGACCATCGGCGACCTCGCCGCGCACTCGCCTGAGGTGAAGTTCGGCGGGCCGTCGGAGTTCCTCAACCGCAAGGAGGGGCTGCCGGGGCTCAAGGCGAACTACGGCCTGGACGTCGCACCCGCCAACTTCATCGCGATCAGCGACGGAGGCGGTCCGGCCACGGTGCGCGCGCTCGTCGAGGGCTCGGTCACGGCCGCCGACATCTTCAGCACCTCACCGGCCATCCCGCAGAACAAGCTCGTCGTCCTCGAAGATCCGAAGAACAACTTCCTGGCCGCCAACGTCGTCCCACTCGTGGCGTCGCAGAAGATGTCCGACCAGCTCAAGACCGTGCTCAACGCCGTCTCGGCGAAGCTCACCACCGAGGCCCTCATCGAGATGAACACCGAGACCTCGGGCAACAGCGGCATCGACCCCGATGAGGCAGCGGCCAAGTGGGTAAAGGCCAACGGGTTCGACCAGCCGCTAGAACGATGAGCGCTTGCGCGAAGAGCAGACAACAACGATGAGCGCTTGCGCGAAGAGCAGACAACAACGATGAGCGCTTGCGCGAAGAGCAAGAGCAGGACTCGTGATCACCTTCGACAAGGTCACCAAGAAGTACCCCGACGGCACCGTCGCGGTCGACGAGCTGACCCTCGAAGTGCCCGACGGCACCCTCACGGTGTTCGTCGGCCCGTCGGGCTGTGGCAAGACCACCTCGATGCGCATGATCAACCGGATGATCGAGCCCACCTCGGGCACGCTGACCGTCGACGGCAAGGACGTCACCAAGGTCGACCCGGTCAAGCTACGGCTCGGCATCGGCTACGTCATCCAGAGCGCCGGGCTCATGCCGCACCTACGCGTCGTCGACAACGTGGCGACGGTGCCTGTGCTCAAGGGTGAATCCCGGCGCAGCGCAAGGAAGGCCGCGATCGGCGTGCTGGAGCGCGTCGGACTGGACCCGAAGCTGGCCGACCGGTATCCGGCGCAGCTGTCGGGCGGTCAGCAGCAGCGCGTCGGCGTGGCCCGCGCGCTGGCCGCCGATCCGCCGATCCTGTTGATGGATGAGCCGTTCAGCGCCGTCGACCCGGTGGTCCGCGACGAGTTGCAGATCGAAATTCTGCGGTTGCAAAGCGAACTGCGCAAGACGATCGTGTTCGTCACGCACGACATCGACGAGGCCATCAAGCTCGGTGAGAAGGTGGCCGTGTTCGGCCGCGGGGGTGTGCTCGAGCAGTACGACGAACCCCGGCGGCTGCTGTCCAACCCGGCCAACGATTTCGTGGCCGGCTTCATCGGCGCCGACCGCGGCTATCGCGGCCTCCAGTTCGCCCCCGGCACGGGGCTGCCGCTACACGACATTCGGACCGTCGAGGAGGCCGCCATCGGCTCCCTGGACCTGAGTCCGGGCGAGTGGGCCCTGGTGACCAAGCCCGACGGGTCGCCGTATGGATGGATCGACGCCAACGGCGCTGGACTGCACCGACAGGGAAAGTCGTTGTACGACAGCACTATTGCCGGCGGTTCACTCTTCCTGCCGAGCGGGACGATGAGGTTGGCGCTCGACGCGGCGCTGTCATCGCCTGCAGGACTCGGGGTCGCCGTCGACGCGCGCAAGCAGGTCATCGGGGGCATCAAGGCCGATGACGTCATCGCCGCGTTGAAGACCAAACGCGGGACCACCTAGTGAACTATCTGCTCACCCATCTCGACGACGCGTGGGAGCTGACGCTCATCCACCTGTGGTTGTCGTTGCTGCCGCTGGTGCTTGGGTTGGTGATCGCCGTGCCGCTGGGCGCAGTGGTGCACCGGACCAAGCTGCTGCGCAGGCTGACGACGGTGACGGCGAGCATCATCTTCACCATCCCGTCGCTGGCGCTGTTCGTCGTGCTCCCCCTGATCATCCCGACGACCATCCTCGCCCCCGCCAACGTCATCGTCGCCCTGACGCTGTACACGGTGGCGCTGCTGGTGCGCGCCGTGCCCGAGGCGCTCGACGCCGTGTCACCCGCCGTGCTCGACGCCGCGACGGCCGTCGGCTACCGGCCGCTCAAGCGGATGCTGAAAGTAGAACTGCCACTGGCGATTCCGGTGCTGGTGGCCAGCCTGCGCGTGGTGGCCGTCACGAACATCTCGATGGTGTCGGTCGGCTCGGTGATCGGCATCGGCGGACTCGGCACCTGGTTCACCGACGGCTACCAGTCCGACAAGAGCGACCAGATCATCGCAGGCATCATCGCAATCTTCCTGCTGGCGATCGTGGTCGACACCATCATCATGTTCGCGGGCAAGGCCATCACCCCGTGGACCAGGGCGGGCCAGGTCAGCTGGCGGGCGGCAAGGGCGCGCGAAGCGACGGGGGAGACGAAGGCGGCGGCGGCATGAACTTCCTCCAACAGGCGCTGTCGTACATATTCACCGCAGCTAACTGGTCGGGTCCGGCCGGTCTGACGGCGCGCATCCTCGAGCACCTCCAGTACACCGCGGTGGCCGTCGTCTTCTCGGCACTGGTGGCGATCCCGATCGGCATGATCATCGGGCACACCGGCCGGGGGACGTTCCTCGTCGTCACCGGGGTGAACGCGTTGCGTGCGCTGCCGACGCTCGGCGTGCTGCTGTTGGGCGTGCTGCTGTGGGGGCTCGGCCTGGTGCCCCCGACCGTGGCGCTGATGCTGCTGGGCATTCCGCCGTTGCTGGCGGGCACCTACGCAGGCATCGCGAACGTCGACCGCAACGTCGTCGACGCGGCCAGATCCATGGGCATGACCGAGGCCCGAGTGCTGCTCCGGGTCGAGGTGCCCAACGCGATGCCGCTGATCGTCGGTGGACTTCGCACTGCGACGCTGCAAATCGTGGCGACCGCGACCGTCGCTGCGTACGCCAGTCTCGGCGGTCTCGGCCGCTACCTCATCGACGGCATCAAGGTGCGCGAGTTCTACCTCGCCCTGGTTGGCGCGCTGATGGTGACCGCGCTCGCGCTGATCCTCGACACGCTCCTGGCGCTGGCGGTCTGGATGTCCGAACCGGGGGCCGATCGATTCGGGCGGATGCCGCAGCCGTTCCTCGGCGACGAGATTGCCCTCGAGTCGGCTTCTGCGTCTCGATCTGGTGGCTCTTCTCAAGGCGGCTACGAAGCAAGGGGTCCGTCGCCTACGGTAGATGGGTGAGTGCAGCCAAGTCGCTTACCAACGACGCGAACGACCCGGCCTGGCCCGCGATCCTGACGTGGCGCGCGCATGACCTGCCGCGGATGGAATCGGTGAGGGTGCAACTGTCCGGCAACCGCATCAAGGCGTACGGCCGGATCGTTGCCGCAGCTACCCCGTCGCATCCCGCGTTCAGTGCGTCATATGACCTGGTCACGGACGAGGGCGGGGCCACCAAGCGACTGTCGCTGACGGTCACGCTCGCGGAGCGCGAACGCCAGCTGTCCATCGCCCGCGACGAAGAGAACATGTGGATGGTTCAGGACCACTCGAACCAGACCAAGCGCTCCGAGTTCGAGGGTGCGCTGGACGTCGACGTGGTGTTCAGCCCGCTGTTCAATGCGCTGCCGATCCGCCGCACCGGCGTCTACAAGACCGCTGGGTCGATCTCGCTGCCCGTCGTCTACGTGCGGCTGCCGGACCTGTCGGTGGAGCTCGAGACCATCACGTACTCGAACAGTGACGCCGGCTTCAAGCTGAACTCCCCGGTGGCAAACACCACCATCACCGTCGACGACGACGGCTTCATCCTCGACTACCCCGGACTGGCAACGCGGATCTGATCACCCCACCGGCGCGGCCCGCCGCGGCGAGTTCGTTGCGCCAACCGTCGGCGCCGACGGTGATCATCACGACGTCCGGCCTGCTGAAGCTCTCGTAGCGCATCCGGGCGGCGTGGCCAATCTCGACGAGCTCGGCCACCGAACCGGTGGCGGACAGCCCGTTGCGGGCTCGCTCGAGCAGGTAGATCGCCTGGTCCAGGGCCGAGATCAGCTGGGTGGCGTTGGCCTCGCACATCGCGCGCACCAGATCGGGTGCGGTCGCCGCGACCCGCGTGCCGTCCCGGAACGAACCGGCCGCCAGCGCGAACGCCAGTGGGACCTCGCCCGCCGTTGCTGCCAGGGCTTCGGCGAGCAGGTGGGGCAGGTGGGAGATGGCCGCTGCGGCGGCGTCGTGCTCGTCGGAGCGGGCGGGGACGACGACGGCGCGGCAGTCCAGTGCGAGGTGCATGACCTCGGCCCACACGTCGGGGTCGACGTGGTCGTCGACGCTGATCACCCACGGAGCACCGACGAACAGATGCGGATTGCCCGCGGCCCAACCTGAACGGGCGGTGCCCGCCATGGGGTGGCCGCCGACGTAGCGGTCCAGCAGTCCGTAGTCCTGAACCAATTGCAGCAGTGCACCTTTGACGCTGACGACGTCGGTGAGCGAGCAGTCGGGCGCCGCGGCTCGGACGTGGTCGAGCATGATCGGCAGCGCGGGTACGGGCACGGCGAGCACGATGAGCGCCTTCGTGGCTGCGGCGCGGGACAGCGCGTCCGAGATGCTGTCGGTCGCGTCGAATCCGTCGAACCGGGCCGCTTCCACGCCGTCGATCGACCGGTTGTAGCCAAACACCTCCCGGCCGGCCACCCGCAACGCCCGCATCGCGGACCCGCCGATCAGGCCCAAGCCCAGCACGCACACCGGTGGCCTGCTCGTCGCGCTAGCGCTCATCGCGGTCGTCTGTTCTTTGCGCAAGCGCTCATCGCGGTCGTCTGCACGTTCCAAGGTTGACACATCGCAGCGGCACGCCCGCGCCGGGCTTGCGTCTTGATTTGTGGCTAAAGCACTGGCGTGGGGCTAGCGTTACTTTCATGGGAGCACAGCGTGCGCAGGCGCAGAATCAGGCCGCCGTGGATCTCCCCGACGGCTTCGGCGTCGCGGTCGTCCGGGAGGATGGCAAGTGGCGTTGCTCGCCGCTCCGCAAGGCGGCGCTGACCAGCCTCACCGCAGCGGAAACCGAGTTGCGGGAATTGCGCAGTGCCGGGGCGGTTTTCGGGCTCCTCGACGTCGACGACGAATTCTTCGTGATCGTCCGTCCGGCACCCTCGGGGGCCCGGCTGTTCCTGTCCGATGCCACGGCTGCGCTGGACTACGACATCGCCCAAGAGGTGCTCGAGAAACTCGACGCCGACATCAGCCTGGACGATCTCGAGGACGCGGAACCGTTCGAAGAAGGTGACCTCGGAGTGCTGTCCGACGTCGGGCTGTCCGAGGGTGTGCTGAGCATCATCCTCGACAACGACGACTACGCCGATGAACAGCTCGCAGGGATCGCGCAGGAGATGGGCTTCGGCGACGAGTTGACGGCGGTGCTCGACAAACTCGATCGGTGAGCACCGACGAGGCCTTTATCCGGCTCGCGCTGGAGGCGGCCGCGGCGGCCGGTCCTCGCGACGTTCCCATCGGCGCGGTGGTCTTCGCGGCCGACGGCACCGAGCTGGCCCGCGCCGCGAACGCCCGTGAACAGTTCGGGGACCCGACCGCGCACGCCGAGATCCTGGCGCTTCGCGCCGCCGCGTTGGTCGTCGGTGACGGCTGGCGGCTGGAGGGCGCGACGCTGGCGGTGACCATCGAACCGTGCACGATGTGCGCGGGCGCGCTGGTGATGGCGAGGGTGGCCCGGCTGGTGTTCGGGGCCTGGGAGCCGAAGACGGGCGCGGTCGGGTCACTGTGGGACGTGGTCCGCGACCGGCGGTTGACGCACCGGCCCGAGGTGCGGGGCGGGGTGCTGGCCGACGAGTGCGCCAGGCCGTTGGAGGAGTTCTTCGCACGGCAGCGCTGAGTTGACGGGCCCGGCCGAGGGTGCAGGCTGGGCGCCGAGTGTGCAGCCAGGGCGGCGATCCGGCTGATTTCTCGCCCTCAGCGCACAGTCGACGCGATTAGGGGGCGCGGCGCGATGCCGGTAAGCTGCCCGACGGTGGCGTGTCCGAGCGGCCTAAGGAGCACGCCTCGAAAGCGTGTGACGGGTAACCCCCGTCCGAGGGTTCAAATCCCTCCGCCACCGCCACAACCGCCCGCCTGTCAACGCAGGTCAGGGTGGTTTTTGCGTTTAGATGCGATTGCTTCACTCGCTGCGTGCCCACAATTTGCCCACATTCTCCGGTGAGTATCGGGCGTGTAGTGACTGCGCGACAGCGTCCAGGTCGGTGTCGAACAAGTCGCTGTAGGTGTCGAGCGTGACTTTGGCTGACGTGTGTCCGAGCATCCGCTGAAGAGCCAGGACGTTCACACCAGCCGATATCGCCAGCGACGCGCAGGCGTGTCGCGCCTCCGCCAGGTTCTCGATGGGGACGACGACCGCGGGCCAGCCCTCCTGCTTGGCGGTCAGCACCGCGGGTAGCACGCCCTTGTCCGGTCGCACCCTGCCGGTCAGCGGCTGACCGATCGGCTTACCGGTTACGGCGTCCCAGAGCAACAGGGTGTTGTCGAAACTGCCTGAGACAATGCGCTTTCCGTCCGGGCTGAACGCCACGCTATCCACTGCGGTGGTGTGGCCAGTCATGGGCGCGACATTGCCGGGTTCCCACACCCGTAGCGTCATGTCCTCACTGCCGGAAGCCACGCGCTTCCCGTCGGGTGTGAATGCCACCCCCTCCACCGCGCTGGTGTGGCCGGTGAGCGGCGCACCGATAGGTTCGCCGGTATCGGCGTCCCACATCCGCACGGTGCCGTCGTAACTGCCGGTCACGATCCGACGCCCGTCCGGGCTGAACGCCACACCGCAGACCAACAGGGCGTGGCCAGTGAGCGGTTGCCCAATCGCTTGGCCGGTTTCGACGTCCCATATTCGCACGGTGGTGTCGTTGGACCCGGAGACCATCCGCTTGCCGTCGGGGCTGTACGCCACACCGAACACTGCGCTCAAGTGCCCAGTCAGCGGCTGACCGATCGGTTTGCCGGTGGCGGCATCCCATATCCGCACCGTCCCGTCGTCGGCACACTGGAGACAATGCGTTTGCCATCGAGACTGTACGCCACGCTATCCACCATTTTCTTGTGACCGGCGAGCGGCTCCGTGACCGGCGCACCGGTGCTCGCGTCCCATATACGGATGGTGCCGTCGTCGCTGCCGGTGACGATCCGCTTCCCGTCGGGGCTTAACGCGAAACCGATGACCGACCTGCCCGTCGGAATGATCTTGACGGTGTCCCGCCGTGCAACGACGCCAGTGAACAAGGCACCGGTATCGGCGTCGGCTGAGATTCGTGGCGCGGCGAGGATCTGCTGCAATGCCCGCACATCCCCGCCGCCCTCGTTACCGGCAAGCATGGACTGTGCCTGCGACGTCAGGATCAGCGCCATAGCCTGGTTCCGCTGGCGTATCGCCGATCGCCATTGGACGGTCGCAAACGCGGCGGCGGTAATCGCCATGACAGTGAGGATGATCAGTGCGCCGATGGCGCCGCGGCGAAGGCGCCGAAAGCGGCGCTGCTCGCGGACATCATTGCTGGCGAGTTCGTACTTGGATTTTCCGTGGATGGGGGCGGCCAGGTCAGTGACCTTGTCCCGGAACGTCGGTGTCTCGCATCCCACGGCGCATCGCCGCTCACATCAACATAGAGCGGCTCGGTAGGAAGGACTTTCGGCTCGGTTAGCACCGGCAACGCGGCGTCGGAGCGGTCGGGGTCAAACCGTCCGGTGGCTTCGTCCCAGTCCAGGTGCCCCTCGGCCACCACGATCAACAGCTGCTCCGGCCCCCGCCCCTTGAGCCAGTGAGCGACCTCCTTGTTCACCCACTCAGACGCTGCTGCCCGTGGGGACAGCACCACGATCAGGTAGCGGGAGCGATCCATCGCGTCGGTGACTTTGCCCCACAGGTCAGTGTTGGCGGCCATCTCGGTGGTATCGCGAAACACGCGCAGGGCATTCAATCGGCCCATTCGGCGACCGATCCGGTGTAAGCCCTTGTGGATTCCGGCGGCGACCGCCTCATCTTGATGGTTGTAGGACAGAAAAGCATCGTAGGTAAACGACGCCACTTGAGCAGGCGTCGGCGGCTCGGCAGCTAGCGCGGTGTCCGATGACATATGTACTCCCTAGAAACACCCATGTCGCGAGGTGCGTGACGCGTTGTCGGCGCCATCCACAGGAAGTGTTCGCTGACTCTCGCCGCTGGGGATGAGTAATTGGGTACTCGTTTCGGTTACGTCCAGCAGAGTGGTGTACGAGTCGGACCTGATCAGCGGTACCGGCGCGTCGTAGCCGAGTGATTGAAGGTCATCACGTGATTCTTCGAGAGACCCGCCAAAGTCACTCGAGCAAAGGCATCAACGCGATGACCACTGCCCACGATATCGACCTGCCCACGGTGCTGGCCGAACGACTCACCACCTGCCACCCCGACGTGTTACGCGAGCTGCTGGCCATGTTCATCCACACCCTGATGGGTACGGAAGCCGACGCCCTGTGCGGTGCGGACTATGGATTCCCCGACTCGTACGAATTTTCCGGATCACGATCCGGCGGCAAGGACGGGCCCTGGTGATCGCTAAGAACCCCACACAGGGTTCTTAGCAAATTATCAGGATGGTCTCAGGCTCCCGACATGTGTGCCATGCTCCGACCCCATGAGTTATCGATCTTTGCTGAAACAGTTGCGACGTGCACAATATTCCAATAAGTGGGTTGCTGTCCGGTTGGCCACCCATGGATACAAAGAGCGCCCTGCTGCTTATTAGCAAACAATTCACGTGCCGTGGATGGTCGCGGAGAACACATTGCTTCTCCTGGATTTTATTGATTACGCAATTTCTTCGCTCACTGCCATTGGCGCGATAGCGGTTGCTGCCAGTTACGGAGCCATTGCCGCAGTTGGTCCAAAGACTGGGCCGTTGCGGCTGTTCTGCCCTACCACCAGCATGTTCTCGAGGACGTCCGCTGCCGCCGGTGGTAGTACTGCGGCCTGTCAATTCCGTGTTCAGTTTCGCCGGGGTCACAGGAATTGACCGCTGGGCAACGGGACCTTGTCCCGAGCGCAAATTTATTTGGGAACATCTGTCAATTGCTTGCGCGTCGCCCAGCGAAAATCTAGATTGATATAGCGTCGTTTCTCAGCAAACGCTGAGCAAGACCTGCCAACGGGGGCAGGCATGTTACAGGAGGGGTTGTCACTCGTGTCCAAACAAAGCAAAAGCACGTCGCGTGCATCCAAGATGCGGGTGCGCCAATATTTGAGTGCGGGGGTAACCGGCGCAGCGATGGTCGGGGCGGGCGCCCTGCTGATCGCTGCTCCGGGCGCGCCGGCACCGACCACTGTCCAGGTGAAGCTGGCATCCACCGGGTTCGCGCTGCCGCAGGCCCCGACCGACTGCGTTCTGAACCCGGCGAGTTGCGGTGGTCTGGGTGATCTGATCGGGAATGCAGGCTCGGTCACAACGCTGGCCGCTGCGGTGACGCCCTTCGCAACCCCCGGGACCAACGCGATCTTTTTTGGCGCCATCGGTTCGGGTGGTTGGCTGGTCGGCGACGGCCTCTCTGCCCTCGAACTCAACCCGGATTGTGTCTCCCTCTGCAAGGGTGGCAACGGCGGGCTTCTGGGCGGCTCCGGCGGCGACGGCGCCTTCGGCGGCGCCGGCGGCAACGCCGGTTTCTTCTGGGGTAGCGGCGGCGACGGCGGCGCCGGCCTAGATGCCGTCTACAACCCAGAGACTGGCAAACGGATGAGCGCGGCGACCGCCGGCGGCAACGGCGGTAGCGCCGGGCTCGCCGGCAACGGCGGTCCCGGCGGCGCCGGCGGCTGGGACATTAACCCCTCCTTGGAGGGTGGGGATGTTGACGCTGTGGCCGCAGGCGGCGGTATCGGCGGCAAAGGCGGTTTTCTCTGGGGCGACGGCGGCTCCGGCGGCGACGGCGGCTCCGCAACCACCGACGTGGGCAACGCCTTCGCTGGTAACGGCGGCCTCGGTGGCGACTCCGGCTTCGGCCTCGGTAACGGCGGTGAAGGCGCCCAGGGTGGCGTGGCCAACTCCTTCGACCCAGACCCCACGTCGTTCGCCGCGGGCGGTAACGGCGGTGGCGGTGGCGATGGCGCCACTATCATCGGCGACGGCGCCAGGGGCGGCGCCGGCGGCTACGCAAATTCACCCAGCGGGTCGGCCACCGGCGGCAAGGGTGGCCTCGGCGGAGACGCGAACGTCGGCGACAGCGGCAACGGCGGCGACGGCGGCTTCGGCTACACCCAAACGGGAGTAGCCCCCGGCGCCACCGGCGGCGCTGGCGGTGACGGCGGTAACACATTGATCGCCGGCCACGGCGGCGACGGCGGAGTCGGCGGCAGCGGCGTCGTGGAGAACAACGGGAACGGTAATGGCACCGGCGGCACCGGCGGCGAAGGTGGTTTCAGTGGCGTCTTTAGTGACGGCGGCACTGGTGGTGCCGGCGGCGGGGCCTTCAGCAGTGCTGGCGTCGGGACAGATCAGGCAGACGGATCCGGGACGGGAACATTCACCGGCGGCAAAGGTGGCTTGGGCGGCAGTGGCGGATTCCTCGGTAACGGCAGCACCGGCGGCGCTGGCGGCAACGCGACCACCAAGGGCAGCAAGCCAGCCGTATCCAAGGGCGGTAACGGCGGCGATGGCGGCGTTGGCGGATTCCTCGGTGGCGGCGGCACGGGCGGCCCTGGCGGCAGCGGCACCACCGCCGGCGGCACCACAGCCGGCGGGGCTCCCAGCGGCGGCACGGGCGGCACCGGCGGCACCTCCACTGCCCCCTAGGCGTCGAAGCTGAGGTAGGGCTCGTCAGATAGTGAGTGCGGGCGTCGACTGCATGGCAGTCGGCGCCCGTTCTCGCTTGTGCGGCCGTTTTGCGGCCCTGCGATGTGCTCTTCCAGCAACGAGAGTTCGACCCGTATCCGGATCCGCCGCGGCAGGCCGCGCCGACAGGGCACCTGTGCCGGGTCGGCATTCCTGGCGCCACGGCAGCGCATATCCGTTCGGGCGCATGGCATTTCCGGCAATTGACCGCAACAGCCGCCGTGCGCCGACTGGGCCGGGTTGGGGGCGGGCGGTCGACACGTTCCTCGCTGACCTTCAACGCAAAATCAAATCCCTTGCAGCGCAATGCATTTTCACTTCTCGGAGGTGACCATCGGCCACCCCGGGCGACCCATTCGACGAGAAACTGTTGCGGTGGTTGTCCACTGGCGCACAGCGGCGGGGCGGTGGCTCAGCAGCCCGAACGTGCCGCTACCATGGCCCCATGACCGTTGAAGAGCCAGATGCGCAGGTGGCTAGCGAACCCACGACTTCCCAGCCGAACCCACCAGCGCAGCCGGGCTGGGTCGCACCGGCCGCCCTGGCGCTCGCGGTGATCGCCATCGCCGTCGCCATCGGTGGTGCCCTCTGGGCGTCCACGCGCACACCGGATGCGCCTGCCGTCACCGCACAGCAACCCGACGGCACCGCCCAGCAACCCGACGGCACCGCCCTGCAACCCGATGCTGCCAAAGCGCGCGCGTGCGCGGCTTTCGACATGGTCCGCAAGGCGGTGTCGGTGCAAACCAACATCAACCTGGGCCCCGATGCCGTTGCCAAGGTAGCGGTGGCCGCCAACGCCCGATTGGCGACACTTGGCGGCGGCCAATATCTACTTTCCCGCCTGGACCCGGCAACCCCAGCTGACTTGGCGGATGCGGCCCGCTTGTTCGCGAACAAACTCCAGGACCTCGCAATGCATCAACTCGTCGGCACGCCCAACACCGATGCCGAGCTGGCCACCCTGTTGTCTGACGCACAGGCAGCCAGCCAGAATATAGCAACCATCTGCAAGTAGATCCCGCCGGCCAGCGCCCGCAAGAGCGGACCAATCCTCGGCACCTCGCCCAGGTGATCGCGCAGGCCCTCGTACTGGAAACTGCCAAAGCGGCACTTGCAGAGCACTTTCCGATGCGCCAAGGTGAACGTCCCGTCGCGTGGCTCTGGGCTCGAACGACTCTATGTCCCAACCCAGCATGTGGGATCGAAACCATTTTGGCGACTTCGTGGTGGGTAAATCAGAAGCGAGGTGAACTCGCATGGATTACTCCCACCGTTGACCATGGCGAGGTCACTCTGGCCCTCGCAACGGCTCAGCGGGATGGCAGTGCACCTAAGTCGCCCAAGATTGGCACGGCTGTGTTTGAGTGCGTTTCATGCGGCGCGACACTCAGCGCCGACTATCTGCGCGGGCAAGGAAAGCGCGGAGCATTGGGCTTAAGGACCTACAGCGATCTCTTTCGAGTTGAAAGGCAAGCGCTCCTACAGACTCCCCGATGCTTCTGATATTGCAGCCGTTGAACAGATCGACACCAGCGACCGTCCTATCGGTCCGCCGCTGGTGGGTAGGGCCACCACTAACCTTGGTCTGTACGGGTTTACCTCCTGGGATCAGGTGTTCACCCCTCGCCAGACACTGATGCTGCAAACGTTCGGCGATCTGGGCGCTGGCGTGTACGAAATCGTGCGAAATGATGGTGGGGACGAAGAGTGGGCCACCGCTATCACTGCGCTCCTGGGGCTCGCGGTTGGACAGCTGGCTCGAGCGAGTTCTAGCCAGAGCCTGTGGCGGATGAGGCCGACGGCGCACGCGAAGGCTGAGGCCGCCTTTGGGCGAAACGATCTGCCGATGATGTGGGACTTTGCGGAGACGTACTTTGATGGCGGTTCGGTCGGTGACTGGACCAAGACGGTTGCCTCAATTCTCAGCGCGCTGTCCTACGTCTCGACTGGAACTGGCACGGTCAAACGACTCGATGCTCGTCAGCTTGCCGGCGGTCGCGTAATTCCCCAGGGGTAGCCGTCACGGAATTCCCCAGGTTTGGGCGCTGCTGTGGTGAGAGTAGCGAAGCTTCTGAAGGGTGTCAGGTGGCCTTGGTGCCGGGTCGTTTCCGGGATCGGTAGGACGGGCCGTCCATTAGGACTTGGTGGCTGGTATTGATCAGGCGGTCGAGCAGCGATTCGGCGACGACCGGGTTCGGGAACAGCGGATACCAGTCCTTGGGTGCGCGGTTGCTGGTCAAGATCAATGGTTTGGCGGCGATGGCCCGGTCGGAGACCAGGTCATAGAGGTCGTCGCTTTGGGTCGGGGTGTGCTCGCGCATCGCGAAGTCGTCGACGATGAGGACCAGGGGGCGGGTGTATTCGCGCATGCGTTGCCCGATGGTGCGATCAGCGTGGCCGCCGGCTAGGTCGGCGAGCATGCGGGAGCATTTGACGAACCGGATGTCGCCGCCGCGTCGGGCGACTTGGTGTCCGAGTGCTTGTGCGACATGGGTTTTCCCGACTCCGGAGGCGTTGCTCGGTGAAAGTCGTTGCGATGTAACGCCGTACCGTCGACTCCGACACCTCGACGCCGTGGTCGTCACGCAACCGCTGCGCGATCGTGGCGACCGTCACCGGCACCTTTAGCTGATCGTCGATCCACTGGTGATGGGTCGCGATCAGCGACCAGGTCAGCGCCCGCGCCGCCGGATCGACCAGGCCTCGGGAAACCATCGGCCGATCCGCGCCCGCCAAAGTTCCTCGTCGAAGGACTCAGGAACCGGTTCGAGCCCTTCGGCCATCGCCGGGGCCAGATACTTGCGGATCGTCTTGCGGTCGATGTTCAGTGCCTCATTGATCTGCAGCTGCGATCGGCCGGCGTTCCAGTGCCGAAACATCTCCACGAAGTCAGTCACGTTCCACGATCTCCTCGCCACTCAAGGCCCCTTCCAGGTCCCCCTGGTGGGGCACCTGAACGAAGCGAACCTGAGCAGCACTCCAACCCCTGCCGGACACGCCCCAAGGGGTGGGGAATTACGTGACCGCTGACAGGCCTTGGTCACCTCGACGGTTGCGGCGTAGAGCTCCGCCTCGCGCTTGGTCTTGAAGCCGCGCTTCTGCGTCGATCGATGGTCCGGCGTGCGATACCGAAGCGGTAGCGCCTTCCCTGCGCTGTGGTGTAGCTACTTACCGTCACCATGCTTCGCCGCCTCCGTCGCAGCCTTCAGCTCCGCCCGCATCTGGCGGGGTGCTTGTCCGCGCTTCCGGGCGTTCACCCCTTCGCCAACTCGCCGGTCGTGTTCCCGAGAAAAGTTGCGTCCCCACAGCGAGACCGACACGTTCGCTACCGTGCGCAGGCCTTTATCCACCCCGGCTTTGGAGTGGTAACGGGACTTGGCCGCTGCGCCGGGCATCAGGGGCGCATCGGAGTGAATCTGTCGCCGCCACGCGTCGCGCAATGTTGGCAGATGTCCGGAAACTCCGCGGACAGTGCCGGCTGGTGAGCAACGATCGAGCCGAGCCACCATCTCTATGTGGCACTGTCGCGTTCGCTATTCGCGCCGGGCGCTTTAGGATATGGCAAACTGCGCCACAGTTGCAGGACGCTGTGCGACGCTTGGGAGGCGTCGGCGTTGACGGGTGGGGTCAGAGGCACTTTTGAAGGCTCGTTGGCTAAGTGGGGGTTCAGGGTGCAAGTCGTTGTGATCGGTGCGGGGTATTTGGGAACGACCCATGCAGCGTGTATGGCGCAGATCGGTCACAGCGTGTTGGGCATCGACATCTCCGAGGAAAAGGTCGCGAAGCTCCAGTCGGGAGAAGTTCCGTTCTTCGAACCGGGACTCGAAGCTCTTTTGAGAGAGCACGTCGCCTCAGGACGCCTGCGTTTCAGCACCTCGTTCGAAGAGGCTGCAGCGTTTGGGGACGTTCACTTTCTTGCAGTCGGCACCCCGCAAAGTACACGTGGTCGGGCGGGCGACGTGTCGTGCGTAAACGCTGCGATCGACAGCTTAAGTCCTCACCTGGCGCGGCCGACTGTAATAGCCGGAAAATCGACGGTACCCGTTGGCACTGCACGCCGTCTCGCGGAGCGCGTGCAAGCTGCCGCTCCCGCTCGCGAGGCGGTAGAGGTGGCCTGGAACCCAGAGTTCCTTCGTGAGGGATTTGCTGTAGAAGGCACGTTGCGTCCAGATCGCATCGTCGTCGGTGCCGGCGACAGGCCGGAAGGCCGTGCTATCGAACTACTGCGCGAAGTTTATAGTCTGATTCTGGCGGAGGGCGTGCCATTCTTGGTCACAGACCTGGAAACTGCCGAGCTAGTAAAGGTCGCTGCTAATGCGTTCCTCGCTACGAAGGTTGGCTTCATCAACGCGATCGCTGAACTGTGCGAGGCCGCGGGCGCCGATGTAGCCATGCTGGCCGACGCTATCGGCCGCGACGAGCGCATTGGCCGGCAGTATCTCAATGCAGGCTTGGGTTTCGGTGGCGGCTGTCTGCCGAAAGACATTCGGGCGCTCGTCGCTCGCGCCGAAGAGCTGGGCGTTGGCGACGCGTTCGCGTTCCTCCGTGAAGTGGACAATGGCAATATGCGGCAGAGGAGCCGCGTTGTGGACATATCAAGAGAGATTTGCGGATCACTGATCGGGACCAACGTGGCCATTCTTGGTGCAGCTTTTAAGCCTGACACTGACGACGTCCGTGATTCGCCCGCGCTCAGCGTGGCTGGTCAATTACAACTGCAAGGTGCAAATGTGAGCATCTATGACCCGAAAGCAATGGACAACGCCCGCAAGACAATGCCCACCCTTGATTACGCTGTGACAAGTCTTGATGCCTGCCGAGGCGCAGACATCGTTTTGGTATTGACCGAATGGAAGGAATTCCAGAACATCCAACCGGGCGATCTTGGCGCCGTCACTCAAACGAAGAACATCGTCGATGCTCGGAATTGTCTTGATTCGCGGCAATGGCGGGCGGCGGGCTGGACCTACCGCGGCCTCGGTCGGTCGTGACGAGGCGCATCTGCGGTAGGAGGGACAGCGCGTGAGGATCCTGGTTACGGGTGGAGCGGGATTCATCGGCTCGCATCTGTGCGAATTCTTACTTGGCCGAGGTGACACCGTGGTTTGTCTGGATGACTTGTCGTCGGGCAGGCGAGAAAACATCGAACTCTTCGAGACGGTGGCCGGCTTCAGGTACATCGAGGCTTCCGTCCTGAGTGCAATCGATATCGATGGCCACTTCGACGCCGTCGTCCACCTCGCGAGTCCCGCTTCGCCGCCGGCGTATTTGGCCCAGCCCATTTTCACCTTGCGAACGGGCGCGGAGGGTACCCGTAGTGCGCTGGAGTTCGCTCACACTAAGTCCGCGCGCTTCATCTTGGCCTCGACAAGCGAGATCTACGGTGAACCGCTCGTACACCCGCAGACCGAAGACTATTGGGGCAATGTCAATCCGATCGGTCCACGAAGTGTGTACGACGAGGCCAAACGGTATGCCGAAGCCTTGACAACGGCATACCGGACCGCCTTGGGTGTGGACACGGGTATCGTTCGTATCTTTAACACATTTGGGCCTCGGATGAGTGCGGATGATGGGCGCGTCATCTCCAATTTCATCCAGCAAGCGTTGGCGGGCGCGCCCCTGACTCTCTATGGCGATGGTAGTCAGACGCGCAGTCTCTGTTACGTCGATGATTTGATACGTGGCATCGTGGCGATGCTGGACTCCGACGAACCCGGTCCCATCAATTTGGGCAACCCGGATGAAATGTCAGTTCGTCAGATCGCAGATCTGATTCGCGAATTGGTCGGTTCGACGTCGGCTATTGAACTGCGTCCCCTTCCACAGGATGACCCTACGCGGCGCCGCCCGGATATCGGCAAAGCACATGAGCTACTCGGATGGAGTCCAAAGGTGTCGGTGCGAATGGGAATCAGTCGAACCATCGAATGGCACGCCAGTAACCTTCGCGTAAACCTGGCGCCGTGATGGGTCTCGCCGGTGGTGGGGAGCGTGGCCAACACGCCACCATGAAGCGTTGCTCGTCTGGGGAGGCACTCTTGCCCGCACCGAGCGTTACAGGCCAGTCGAACCCGCTCTGGTGGGTGCAACTTTCGACAGCCGCGTGGGCGGCGATTCAAGATACTGACCTCGCGAGCGGCGCGAGGTTTTCTAGCGACCCGGAGGGGACTCTCACCGATGACGCGATCAGGACGGCCAGGGCACAGGTTCGGCGTGTCCGCGGCTGAGCGAGGCACGATGGCGAAGCCCGATCGTGGACCACTGCGGATTGGTCTGCTGCTCGAGAGCGCGCTCACCCCGGAACTCTGGTCGGGTGTGCCACTCGGTCTTGCGCAGGGGCTCCAAGCGAATGGGGCGGAAGTCGTCCCGCTCATCACGCTGCCTGATCTGCTGGAGCGCGCCGCGCGTCGGCTTCCGATGTGGCGTGCCCGCGCCGGTCTTCGCTACGCCGGGGCCACGCATCAGGTCAGAAAGGCCAGCCAGCTAGACGCGATCCTCCAGATCGGCTCCTCGACAGCCGTCGACATCGAACTTCCGCTTGTGTTCTTCTTGGATATGACGCTGCGACAAGCGCTGGAGGTACGCGACGCAGTGGGTGTTGTCGCACCCTGTACGGGAGCGGCAGAGTTGGGAACGTCGCCAACAACGGCTCTATCAGCGATCCGATCGAATCCTGACGATGGGGGCTTGGGCCGCCGACTCCGTGGTCCGCGACTACGGGGTCGACAGCAATCGCGTGCACGTCGTCGGAGGCGGCGCGACACATACGGTGGACGCCTCTTCGCGAGACTGGTCCACGCCTCGTTTTCTATTCATAGGGCGCGATTATGAGCGTAAGAACGGTCCCGCGGTCGTTCGAGCGTTCGCGACACTCAGGTCGGAGCGCCCCGACGCGACGCTCGACATCGTCGGCGATCATCCGCGGATCGACCAGGCGGGCGTCACGGGCCACGGTAGGCTCGCGCTCGGCGATTTGGCCGGTCGCGCTCACGTGGAACGTCTGCTACGACGAGCAACCTGCCTGGTGGTGCCGTCTGTGTACGAACCGTTCGGGATCGTGTACACGGAGGCCGCTTTCGCCGGGATCCCGAGCATTGCGACAACCGTCGGAGCTGAGTTCGTCGACAGTTCCTGCGGGAGGAGGGTCACTCCGGGCGACGAAGCTGGTCTATTGGCCGCAATGCGTGAGTTGTCCGATCCCGCGCTGGCGCGCTGTCTGGGAGACAACGCGAACGCGCGCTCCCGCCTTTTCACATGGCCGATAGTCGGAGGCCGAGTATTACGGGCCTTCGCTGAAGTGCTTGGCCGGCCCGTTGATAACCTGCCCGATTACCTCTGACGTCCATTCTGTACGTCCGTCCGGGTAGAACGGGCTCACCGGATACTGCGAGGCACTGCCGGTAGCGGGAGTGATCGCGATGCCCGTCAGCGTTGAGCGCGCCGCCTCCCGGCAAGGCTCGCGATCACGTTCGAAGACGTGGGCGGTCGGCGCCTTTCGCCTTGCGGCGTCCGGCGTGAACCGGTGATGGTCGCCGTGGCCACCGATTGGCCACAATCTACACAAGGTTACAGTTAACTGCAGTGATCTCTAGTGACGAGTTCCTGCTGATAGGAGCAGTTTAACGAGCCTGAACAGGTAAGCTGAATAGCGTTCAAATCCCTCCGCCACCGCCACAGCCCCGATCCTGCTAGCGCAGGTGAGGTGCAATTTTTGTGTTTGCTGTGCGAAGTGAACAACGTAATCACGCCCCCTAGCCCTGGCCCGTGTTCGACTTTGTCCGCGCGCAGTTAGCCAGGTGCAGTAGTCACTACTTATGCGGCCTGATCTCAGTAGTCAACTACGGCATGCGGCCCCCTCGTAAAACGCGTGAGGATCGGTGACGTGAGCCGCCGAGGCTCGCAGTCCATCGATAGGGAGAAGCGCATGCTCACGAAACTGTTCATCACCGCCGCCGCAGCGGCGGCCCTGTCTGTTCCACTGGCCGGTGCGGCATGGGCACAGCCGCCGTCCGACCCAAGTTCGACTGATAAGTCCGACCTGAGTTCGACTAAAAACGGTGTGGGCGCAGGGGGTATGCCAGAAAAGCTCGGCAATTTTGTCGCCACTGGTGTCACTCCTCCCGCGGGTTCGGGCGACCGGATTCCTCCGGGCCAGCAATTCAACGCGGCCAAAGACCTGTTCCCGGGTGTCCCCCACCCCCACTGCCGTTAGGGATTTCGAATCGTTTCTTTGGTCAACCCGTCAGTCCGTGTTTCCCGACGGAACGCTCGAAACTATTACGAGCAATCCGGAGGATTGGGAAGGCATCACTCCAGGCTTAGCACTCAAGCCTTTGACACCCGGCTGTGATCACGGGCGGTCTGCAGTACCCGGTCTGGTGTCGACGCGGTGCGTCGGTTGAGAAGGACGATTCGTGCCGCCCCGCATCCCGCTCCTGGGGTGCGGGTGGTGCCAAGGTCAAGAGGTCACATTGCACGGTGGAACACCGAACGCCCTTGGTTGCATCATGATAGTCTACT
>CAWBRR010000006.1:0-184892 GCA_963791215.1 uncultured Actinomycetota bacterium
CGGAGCGCCTGGAGGTCCCGGCGACGACCCCACCGACCGGCCGGACGAGGAACATTCCCCTGCGGGCGATCCCACGGAAGACGACCCGACCGGGACGCCGCCCGACGGCCGGTCCTCGGCTCCGGCCGGCGGCGGAGGTGGCGGTACGCCTTCCGGCGGTGGAGGGGCGGGTCGCCTACCGGCGGCCCGCCGCGCGTCCCGACGCCCCAGCCGCCGATCCCGAGCGTGGCACCGCCCTCGCTGCCGCAGGCGCCGACGAGTGGCGGCAGCACCGGCGCGTCGAGTGGCGTGCCCGCGCCGATGGGTGCGCTGCCGTCGGCGACCAGCGGTACGCCTGCCACGGCAGGCACAGCTGGTGCGACGTCTGCACTGGCCCCGTTGATCCAGGCCGCCGTGCAGCGCGCATTCGAACAGCACAGCGCTGAGGAGAAGGCCCGCGAAGAAGAGCAGAAGCGGGCTGAGCAGGAAGCCAAGAAGGATTCCGAGAAGGACCCCGAGGATCCCGCGAAGGACGAGAACGGCAACGGCATCGCCGATGCCGAGGAAGGCGCTGTCGCCGAATCGGCATCCGGCGCGGTGGACGGCGGGCGCACACCCGTTCACGTGGAATTCAACGTCGATCCGGAGCGGGTGGCGACGTCGATGACGGTTACTTTGGATCAAGATCGTTCGCTCGTGGTGCCGCCCACCGCTACGACATAGGAAGATGGATTCTGAGGGGGTTTCGACATGTCTACGGAGCTGCGCGTGCTGGTTGCGCACCTGGGCGAGTTAGCGGCCAAGCAACGTGAAGCCGCCGCGGTGATCGCATCCGCTACCGACGCGGTGCACGGCACGGGCGCATCGGTGGCGGCCACCCATGGCGCGATCTCGTCATCCACCGCCGCCGCCGTCGGGGAGGCAGAGGATGCCCGCCGCACGGCGGGCGGTCAGGTGCAGCGCGAGACGCGGCAGATGCAGCAGCGGCTCGCGGAGTCGGCGCAGCATTACACGGTCACCGACCAGCTGCTCGGCGGCGCCCTCGGGATCGAAATGCATTGGAAATAGGAAGGGTTGAGGAGTGAGCGGAACCGGAGGAGGCACCTCCCACCTCGACGACGTCGTGGCCGTCGAGGTCACCATCGACGGCATGCTCGTCATCGCCGACCGCCTCAACCTGATGGAGTTCCCGACCGCGCTGGGGATTCGGCCGAACATCCCCCAGCTCGACCTGCGGGACATCGTGTGGGAACAGGTCGGCCGCGACCTCACCGCACAGGGCGTGCTCGACGTGTTCGGCGCGCCGCACCCCGAGGTCGCCGCGATGGTCGACACGTTGAGCCGCGCCGACCGGACGCTCGAGGGTCGATGGTGGCGCCGCGACGTCGGCGGCAAGATGGTGCGCTTCGTGCGTGTGCCGCAAGGGCGAGCGCCACGTGGTCGCCGCGCGTGACGGCGACATGTTGGTGCTGCAGCGCGTCGCGCCGCAGGTGGGACTGGCGGGCATGGTGACGGTCGTGCTCGGAGCGGCGCACCCCGGCCGACGTCGAACCGCTCACCGCGGTGGCAAGCAAGCTGGCCGAGTCGAGCACGGCAAATCAGTTGGCGCAGTTCGGCGTTGATCCGGTTTCGGCACGCAGGTACGCCGACCTCATCGCCGAACCCAACAGCTGGGTGGAGATCACCGCCAGCGAACGCCACCCAGGCGGTACCTACACGATGACGGACGTCGCGGCGGGCGTGCTGGATGGCCGCGCGGGTCGGATCGTTTCTATTCCACGCCGGGTCAACGGGGAGTTGTTCGGTAGCTTCCTGCCGGGAATCACCGAGAACCTGCAGCGCGCGCTCGACGGGCTGATGGAGTTCCTCCCGTCGGGCACCTGGTTCGACCAGTCCGACGCCGACACCCCCTACGCGGACTGAGAAAGGCATTCCCTTGGTGGACGACACTCCGCCGCGCGGTTACGACGAGGATCACGACGATCTCGCGGCCGCCTGGACTTCTCGCCCCCCGCCCGATCGGACGCGTCGGACCTCGATGCGCTCGGTGGGTACGTGGTTGGGCGCGAGGGGGCGTCGACGGCGAAGGTGACGTCGCCTACGGTTTCGACGACGGAGTGCCGGCGCCGGCCAGCGACGAACTTCAAGTCCCGCTGTTCACCGTGACGAATCCGCCCGGAACCGTCACCGTGACAACGTTCATGGACGGACGCGTCCACCAGATCGATCTATCGCCGAAGGTGACCACGATGACTGAGTCCATGCTCGCCGAGGAGATCGTCGTCATCGCCCGGCTGGCCACCCAGGACGCCCGAGCCGCGCAGTACGCGTTCATGCTCGAGGGCATGCGCCAACAGGGCCACGACAACGTCGCGACACGCGACTTCCTCCAGCGCGACCTCGACCTCCCGTCGCCGGAGCAGGCGACCGCGGCGCGCGCGGCCGTCTTCGCCGACGCGATACGCAGGTGACGATGAGTGAGCAACTCGCGGGACTCTTCGGCAGCGCCGTCGGCATGCTGCAGAGTTCGCCAACCCGTTCGCTGGAGATGTTCACCGAGATCACCGCGTCGACGAGACCGCTTGCGACGCATGGGTCGGACGCATCCGGTGCGGCGACACCGACCGGGTGACGCTGTTCCGCGCCTGGTACTCGCGCGCCAACTTCGGGCAGCTGGCCGGCGCCGCCGAGCTCTCGATGAACAGGCTCAACGCGCGCGTTCACATCGGCGGGTTGTTCGGCGACATCACCTATCCGGTGAACTCGCCGCTGGCGATCACGCTGGGCTTCGCCGTCAACGAAGCCACCGAAGGCAACTACGCCGACGCGATGGAAGCCCTCGACGACGTGCCGGCCACGGGCGCCGAGCACCTGGTGTCCTGGGTCAAGGCGGCGATCTACGCCGCCGCCGAACGGTGGACCGACGTCATCGACGAGGTCCGCGGCGCCACGTCGTGGCCGGACAAGTTCCTCGGTGCCGCAGCCGGCGTCGCGCACGGGGTCGCCGCGGCCAACCTCGGCCTGTTCACCGAGGCCGAACGACGGTTGACCGAGTCGAACTCGTCGCCCGCGGGTGAGGCGTGCGCGGTCGCGATCGCGTGGTACCTGGCGATGACCCGACGCAGCCAGGGCAACGAGGAGTCGGCGGTGGCGCTGCTCGAGTGGCTGCAGGCCACCCACTCGGAGCCGAAGGTCGCTGCGGCGCTCAAGGATCCGAGCTACCGGCTGGTCACGGCGACACTGGAGCAGATCGCGTCGCGCACGGATCCGTGGGATCCGTCGAGCGTGGTGGCCGACAACTCCGGTCGGGAGAAGCTGCTCGCCGACGCCGCAGGCCGAACTCGACCGGCAGATCGGCTTGAGCCGGGTCAAGGAACAGATCGAAAGATACCGCGCCGCAACGCAAATGGCCCGAGGTGCGCGAGGCGCGCGGCATGAAGGTCGCACAGCAGTCCAAGCACATCATCTTCACCGGACCCCCGGGTACCGGCAAGACCACGATCGCCCGTGTGGTGGCCAACATCCTGGCCGGCCTCGGCGTGATCGCCGAACCCAAGCTCGTCGAGACCTCGCGCAAGGACTTCGTCGCGGAGTACGAGGGGCAGTCGTCGGTCAAGACGGCGCGCACCATCGACCGCGCCGTCGGCGGCGTGCTGTTCATCGACGAGGCCTACACGCTGGTCCAGGAACGCGACGGCCGGGCCGACCCGTTCGGCACCGAGGCGTTGGACACGCTGCTGGCGCGGATGGAGAACGACCGCGACCGGCTGGTCGTCATCATCGCCGGCTACAGCGCCGACATCGACCGGCTGCTCGAGAGCAACGACGGCCTGCGGTCCCGGTTCTCCAACCGGATCGAATTCGACTCGTACCTCCCGAGCGAGATCGTCGAGATCACGAAGGTGCTTGCCACGGCCAATGATTCGACGCTCAGCGAAGAGGCCGCCAAGCGGGTGCTCGAGGCCGCGACGCTGCTGATCCAGCGTTCGCTCGAACGGCAAGCCGGCGCTCGACATCGCGGGCAACGGCCGCTACGCGCGCCAGCTGGTCGAGGGCGGCGAGCAACGCCGCGACATGCGCCTGTCGCGGTCGATGGACTTCGAGAACCTCGGCGTCGAGGAACTCAGCGAGATCAACGGCGACGACATGGCTGCGGCGATCGACGCCGTCCACGGACGACTGAACATCGGCGACTGACGATGGCCGGATTCCGACTCACCACCAAGGTCCAGGTCAGCGGCTGGCGCTTCCTGCTGCGCCGCGTCGAGCACGCCATCGTGCGGCGCGACACCCGGATGTTCGACGATCCGCTTCAGTTCTACAGCCGTGCGGTCGCCGTCGGCATCGTCGTCGCCGTGCTGATCTGTTTGGGCGCAGCGCTTCTCGCCTATTTCAAGCCGCTGGGCAAGCGTGGCGGAGACAGCCTGCTGGTGGACCGCACGACCAACCAGCTCTACGTGGTGATGCCCGGTATGGGTCAACTGCGGCCCGTGTACAACCTGACCTCGGCACGGCTGGTGCTCGGCAATCCGGGGACGCCCAGTGCGGTGAAGTCCGACGAGCTGAACCGGATGTCGAAGGGCCAGCCGATCGGCATCCCGGGCGCGCCCTACGCCACTCCGGTATCGACCGTCGCCGAGTCGACGTGGACGCTGTGCGACACCGTCACCAAGCCCGAGAGCGTCGCGCCCACCGTCGAGACGTCGGTGATCGTGCTGCCGCTCGTCACCGACGGGTCGGTCGGACCGATGCGGCCCGATCAAGGCCTGCTGGTCTCGTTCAAGGGCAAGGACTGGCTGGTCACCGAGAACGGCAGGCACGCCATCGACCTGTCCGACCGGGCCGTCACCTCGGCGGTCGGCATTCCGGTGACCGCCAAGTCGACGCCGATCTCGGAGGGCCTGTTCAACGCGTTGCCGAACGCCGGGCCGTGGCAATTGCCTCAGTCCCCGCCATGGGCGCGCCGAATACCCTCGGACTGCCACCGAATCTGGTGATCGGCACGGTGTTCCAGACGGTGACCGAGTCAGGAGACCAGAAGTACGTGGTGTTGCCCGACGGGGTCGCAAAGGTCAACGACACCACGGCTGCCGCGCTGCGCGCCACCAACTCCTACGGGCTGATCTCGCCGCCGTCGGTGGAGTCCAGCGTCGTCGCGAAGATCGTCGAGCAGGTGTTCACCTCGCCGCTGCCGGACACGCCGCTCGACGTGCTGCTCCGCGAGGAGGCGCCCGACGCTGTGCTGGTCGTGGCAGCGCGAGCCGGGCGACCAGTCGCCGAGGACCGCGGTGATCAGCGGTCGTCACCTGCCGATCGGTGCGGCCTCGATGAACACCGGTATCGACCAGATCGGCGGCGACTCAACGGTCTTCATCAACGGCGGCCAGTTCATCCGACTGCAGTCCCCCGATCCCCGTTACGGCGAGAGCCTGTACTACATCGATCCGCAGGGCGTTCGGTACGGGCTGCCCGACGAGGAGACCGCCAGGAACCTGGGGCTGCACGCCCCGGTGACCGCGCCGTGGCAGGTGGTCGGTCTGCTCGTCGACGGCCCGGTGCTGTCGAAGCAGGCGGCGTTGCTCGAACACGACACGTTGCCCGCCGACCCCAATCCGCGAAAGATCCCTGACGGCAAGCAACCCGCGTGCCGAGCGGGAGGTGGCTGATGACCACCAAGAAGTTCACGCCGATCATCAAGCGGGGTCCGCGACTGACTCCGGGTGAGATCAACGTGACGCCACCCGACGACCTCGGTGTCGAGATCCCGCCGTCGGGCGTGCAGAAGATCCTGCCGTGGGTGATGGGCGGCGGCATGCTCGGGATGATCGCGATCATGATCTTCACCGGCGTCCGGCAGCTGTCGCCGTACATGCTGATGATGCCGCTGATGATGATCATGGCCACCGTCGGCTTCATGGCGGGTGGCGGTCCCGGCGGCAAGAAGGTCCCCGAGATCAACGCCGACCGCAAGGAGTACCTGCGCTATCTGTCTGGCCTGCGTACCCGTGTCACGTCGTCTGCCGCAGCGCAGGTGACGTTCTTCAACTACCACGCACCCCATCCCGACGACCTGTTGTCGATCATCGGGACCAACAGGCAGTGGTCGCGGCAGACCAGCACCGACTTCTACGCGGCCACCCGCATCGGGCTCGGCACCGAACCGGCCGTCGACCGGCTGTTGAAGCCCAACGTCGGCGGCGAGCTCGCGGGTCCGCAGGGCGCCCCGCAGCCACACCTCGAGCCGGTGAGCCACATGTGGTTGACCAAGTTCCTGCGTACCCACGGCTTGATTCACGACTGCCCGAAACTCGTTCAGCTGCGTACCTTTCCGACGATTGCCGTCGGTGGGGATCACGAGGGTGCCGCGGCCCTGCTCACCGCGACGATCTGTCATCTGGCGGTGTTCCATCCGCCGGACCTGCTGCAGATCCGGGTGCTGACCGAGAATCCCGAAGACCCGAACTGGTCGTGGCTGAAGTGGTTGCCGCACGTCCAGCACCAGACCGACACCGACGCGGCGGGTTCGACCCGACTGGTGTTCACCCGTCCCGACGGCCTGTCGGACCTGACGGCGCGCGGACCCCACACCGCCGACTCGGTCCCGAGCGGACCGTACGTCGTGGTGATCGACCTGACCGGCGGCAAGGCCGGCTTCCCCGTCGACGGCCGGGCGGGCGTCACGGTGATCACGTTGGGCAATCAGCGAGGGTCGTCCTACCGCATCAGGGTCGACGCCAACGGCACCGCCGACGACTGGATGCCGAACCAGTCGTTCCGACTGGTCACCAGCGCCTCCGACCGCATGACGCCCGAGCAGGCCGGCCGGATCGCGCGCAAGCTCGCCGGCTGGTCGATCACGGGCACGATCATCGACAAGAGCATCCGGGTGCAGAAGAAGGTCGCCACCGAGTGGCACCAGATCGTCGGGGCGCAGACCATCGAAGAGGTCACGCCCAGCCGGTGGCGCATGTTCACCGACACCGACAGCGACCGGCTCAAAGTGCCGTTCGGCCATGAGCTCAAGACCGGCGACATCATGTACCTCGACATCAAGGAGGGCGCCGAGTTCGGCGCGGGCCCGCACGGCATGCTCATCGGTACGACGGGCTCGGGCAAGTCGGAATTCCTTCGCACGCTGATCCTTTCGCTGGCGGCCACACACCACCCCGACCAGGTCAACCTGCTGCTCACCGACTTCAAGGGCGGTTCGACGTTCCTCGGCATGGAGAAGCTGCCCCACACCGCGGCCGTCGTCACCAACATGGAGGAGGAAGCCGAGCTGGTCAGCCGCATGGGCGAAGTGCTCTCCGGCGAGTTGGACCGTCGGCAGTCGATCCTGCGCCAGGCGGGCATCCAGGTCGGTGCCGCGGGTGCCCTGTCCGGCGTCGCGGAGTACGAGAAGCATCGCGAACGCGGCGCTGAACTCCCGCCGCTCCCAACGCTCTTCGTCGTCGTCGACGAGTTCGCCGAAGCTGCTGCAGAACCACCCGGACTTCATCCAGCTGTTCGACCGGATCTGCCGCGTCGGCCGCTCGCTTCGGGTACACCTGCTGCTGGCCACGCAGTCGCTGAACACCGGCGGCGTGCGCATCGACAAGCTGGAGCCCAACCTGACCTATCGCATCGCGTTGCGGACCACCAGCTCGGCGGAGTCCAAGGCGGTGATCGGAACGCCTGAGGCGCAATACATCACGAACAAGGAAAGCGGTGTCGGCTTCCTACGGGTGGGTATGGAGGACCCGGTGAAGTTCCAAAGCGTCTACACCGGAACCAACTACATGCCGACGGAGCCCATCGACGACCTCGGAGAGCCCGCGCCGCGGCACGCCGGTCAGAGCCGGCTACGCGTACACGCGTTCACTGCGGCGCCGATCGCGGAGGCGATGACTCAATGAGCACCCGAAGACGAGGGCGAGTGAGGATCGCAGCGAGGGACGAGCGAGGACCGGAGCGAGCGGGAGTCGAGACATGAGCGTCGAACCCGAACAGCGCGTCCTGCGTGAGGTCGTGCTCGAACCAGCTGACCACCGGTGAGATCCGGGCCTACCGAATGTGGTTGCCGCCGTTGACCGATCCCGTACCGGTCAACGAGCTCGTTGAGCGCGACCGCCGTCAACCGCTGCGCTTCGGGCTCGGCATCATGGACGAGCCGCGTAGGCATCGCCAGGAGGTGTGGGGCATCGACGTCTCCGCCGCGGGCGGCAACATCGCGATCGGCGGCGCGCCCCAGACCGGCAAGTCGACGTTCCTGCAGACGATGCTGCTGTCGGCCGCCGCGTCCCACACGCCGCGGCAGGTGCAGTTCTACTGCATCGACCTCGGTGGCGGCGGGTTGATGTACCTCGAAGACCTGCCCCACGTCGGTGGCGTCGCCACCCGCTCGGAGCCCGACCGCGTCAACCGCATGGTCGCCGAGCTGAAGGCCGTCCTGCGGCAACGAGAGGCGACGTTCAAGCAGTACCGGGTGGGCTCGGTCGCCGCGTACCGGCAGATGCGGGACGATCCCAACCATCCGGCGTTCGCCGACCCGTTCGGCGACGTCTTCCTGGTGATCGACGGGTGGCCGGCCTTCGTGGCGGAGTTCCCCGACCTCGAGCCGATAGTGCAGGACATCGCGGGCCAGGGCCTCGCGTTCGGCGTGCACACCGTCATCTCCACGCCGCGTTGGACGGAGCTCAAGGCGCGCGTGCGCGACTATCTGGGCACCAAGGTCGAATTCCGGCTCGGTGACGTCAACGAGACGCAGATCGACCGCATCACGCCGAGAGATCCCGGCCAACCGGCCCGGTCGCGCGATCTCCCTGGAGAAGCATCACCTGATGATCGGCGTGCCACGGCTCGACGGCGTGCACAGCGCCCACGACATCGTGCCTGCGATATCGGCCGCCGTGCAGCACATCAGCACGCTGCACACCGACCAGGCACCCCAGGTGCGCGTGCTCCCCGAACGCATCTACCTCCACGAGCTCGACCCGCTCCCACCGGGGCCCGAGGCCGACTACCGCACCCGGTGGACGGTTCCGTTGGGCATCCGCGAGTCCGACTTGTCGGTGGCGTACAGCCCGATGCATACGTCACCTCACCTGCTCGTCTTCGGCGCACCGAAGTCGGGCAAGACCCGCATCGCGCACGCGGTCGCCTCGGCCATCTGCGCGCGCAACAGTCCGTCGCAGGTGCGGTTCATGCTGGCCGACTACCGGTCGGGCCTGCTCGACGCGGTGCCGCAGAGTCATGTGCTCGACGCGGGCGGCGTCAACCGCAACAACGCGTCGCTCGAGGAGGCGATCAAGGCGTTGGCCATCAACCTGCAGAAGCGGCTGCCGCCGCCCGACCTCACCACCGCACAGTTGCGGTCGAGGTCGTGGTGGACGGGTCCCGACGTCGTGCTGCTGGTCGACGACTGGCACATGATCGTCGCCGCAAGTGGCGTGATCCCGCCGATGGCGCCGTTGGCGCCGTTGCTGCCTGCGGCGGCCGACATCGGGCTGCACGTCATCGTGACGTGCCAGATGAGCCAGGCGCATCGCGCCACGATGGACAAGTTCGTGGGCGCCGCATACGGGGCAGGGTCGCCGACGATGTTCCTCTCCGGCGAGAAGACGGACTTCCCGTCGAGCGAGATCAAGGTGAAGCGTCGCCCGCCTGGCCAGGCATTTCTCGTCTCACCGGACGGCAAGGAAGTCATCCAGGCGGCCTACGTGGACCCACCCGAAGAAGAAGTGTAAGCAGCACCCCCAACGGGCCGGTAATATTTGTCGCGGACGTCCAGCAACGCTAGTGGCGACGAAATAGCAAACGGATCGGGGGACGATCAAATGCAGCCGATGCATCGTCATTGTGCCCACGACTCAGGCGCGCGATAACCCCTTCGAATTACATGAGGAGAATTCGGATGCAACCCATGTCTCACAACCCGGCAGCGGCGGCCATCGGTACCCAGGTCGTAGCGAACGCAACCCGCGGACTGGCCAGCGGTACGGCCGCATCGGCCGAGGTCACCGCGCTCGTGCCGGCCGGTGCCGACGAGATTTCGGCGCAGGCGGCGATGGCTTTCGCGACCGAGGGCATGGAGTCGATGGCACTCAACGCGTTCGCCCAGGAGGAGCTCAGCCGCGCCGGCGCCGCCTACACGGAAGTGGCCGGGATCTACACCGCCGTCGATAACGCCAACGCTGGCAACCTGTCGTAATACGTACATAAACAGCCTCATTCGAAACTAGCTGCCAGCAAATCATGATTGCATTGCCCGCTATTCCCACCATGCTCTGGCATGCGATGCCGCCAGAGCTCAACACCGGACGGCTGATGGCTGGCGCCGGTGCGGCGCCCATGCTGCAGGCCGCCGCCGGGTGGGAGGCATTCGCGATCTTGCTGGAGACTCAGGCCGACGAGTTGGCCGGTAGCCTGGCCGCCTTGACGTCGGCGTGGTCCGGCTCGGCCAGCGAACGCGCGGTGTCGGCCACGATGCCGATGGTGGTGTGGCTGCGAACCACTGCCATGCAGGCGCAGAAGCGCGCGATGCAGGCAGTTGCTCAGGCGGACTCGTACACGGTGGCGCTGGCGACCACGCCACCGCTGGTGGAGATCGAGCAAAACCACATCACGCACGGAATCCTGGAAGGCACCAACTTCTTCGGAATCAACACCATCCCGATCGGGCTGAACGAAGCCGACTACCTCATCCGCATGTGGAACCAAGCGGCTGGCGTGATGGATGCGTACCAGACGGAGACCACTGCCAACACCTTGTTCGAGCCGATCCTCCCGATGACGCCCATCGTCATCCCCGGGGTCGGCGAGAGCACGGCGGCCGGAGCCATCGGGCAGGCCGCAGCCATGGCGCCGCTGTCGGCGATGCGCGAGGCCGCGTTCGCCCACGTCGGTGCCCAGGCCACCGTCGAGTCCACCGGGCTGATGACCGGCAACATGGTCAGTCAGGGCAACATGGCCGCGACGCGGGCCGAGGGTCAGGCGCAGCGGGCACAGAATGCGGCGCAGCAAGGTGGCCAGCAAAATCAGATGCAGCAAGGCGCACAACAGGGTGTCCAGATGGCCACCCAGATGGCGTCGCAGCTGGGATCGACGCTGATCCAGCTTCCCCAGCAGGCCACCCAGATGGTTACTCAGCCGATGCAGCAGTTGATGTCTCCGCTTCAGCAGATGACCTCGATGTTCAGCAGCATGGGTTCCGACAAGGCGCAGGTCGGTCTCATCGGGGCCAATCCACTGTCCAACCATCCGTTGGTGGGTGGTTCCGGGGCGAGTTCCGGCGCGGGACTGGTGCGGGCCGCGTCGGTGCCGGGCGCCGGCGGAACGATGGCGCGCACGCCGATGATGGCCAACCTCATCGGCAACACCGAGACGTCCCCCAAGCCGCTGGTCGGCGCGGGGGCCGGGCCCAACACCGTCGGGCTCGCGCCCGTCGGCTCGGGGGCTGGAAACCCCGGAATGATGGGCCACAACAAGAAGGACGGAGGTTCTCGACCGGGCCTGCAGACACCCAGCCTGCTCCCGTACGACACGGCCGAGGACGAAGAGGACGACTGGTAGGTCGTCACAACCAAAGACTTCCCGGCCCGAGGGGGCGGAAGGACTCGCCATTTTCCCGTGGTGAGGACACAGGAAAAGAGAAAAGGTAAACAACGATGGCACAGATGAATACCGATGCCGCTGTCCTCGCCAAGGAGGCAGCCAACTTCGAGCGGATCTCCGGAGAGCTCAAGAGCGTCATCGCTCAGGTCGAGTCGACCGCCGGCTCGCTCGCGGGTCAGTGGCACGGCCAGGCGGGCACCGCTGCCCAGGCCGCCATGGTCCGGTTCCACGAAGCCGCTGCCCGTCAGGTGCAGGAGCTCAACGACATTTCGGCGAACATCCATACCTCGGGCACGCAGTACACCTCGACGGACGAAGACCAGACGTCCGCCCTTTCCGGCGCGATGAACCTCTGACCACACCGACAAAGACCTAGAACGGAGATTTTGAACATGAGTGAACAGCTTTGGAACTTCGCAGGCATCGAGGGCGGATCGAGCGAGATCCAAGGATCCGTCGCCACCACCGCCGGCCTGCTCGATGAGGGCAAGGCGTCGCTTGGCGCGCTGGCCGCAGTCTGGGGCGGCTCGGGCTCGGAGGCCTACCAGGCCGTCCAGACCCGCTGGGATTCCACGTCGCTCGAGCTGAACAACGCGCTGCAGAACCTGGCGCAGACCATCAGCGAGGCCGGCTCCACCATGGCGCAGACCGAAGCCGGCGTGACCGGTATGTTCGCCTAACACGGCCGAGCACCGAGGTGGGCGCGCCCGGCCAGTGGCCCGGCTCGCCCACCTCCGCTCCCGCGTGAACTCACGTAAAGAGGTTTTCCATGTCGGCCGACTATGACCGGCTCTTCCACTCCTCGGAGGCAGCCCAGCCCGAGGAAGAAACAGTGACCGTCGACCGCGATTCCGCGGCCAGCGTTAGTCCCGCACCGATGCCCGTCACGACGGGACGCGGCGATGCGCCGCCAGGGCTGATGCCCGTCCCCCCGCCTGCGACGCAGACGGCCTCCGCGCCGACGACGGCTCCGCCGCCACGTGCACACGAGATCACCAGCCAGCTGCGGCCGACCCACGCGATGGGTCAGCAACACGTGCAGAACGGGATGATGCGGTCGCCGCAGGCGCCGACGTCCACCGGCGCTCGGTACGAGCAGCCGCGGCAGGCGCCCCCACAGCAGGCTCGCCCGGCCCCGGCGCCCGCACCTTCGCAGCACTTCCTCGAAGCGCAACCCGATACCCGGGCGGTGTGGGGTACGGCGATGCAGCATCAGACGTCCGGACCCGTGCCCACGTCGGCCGCCAGCATCGGCAATCACCGTGCCATCGACGCACTTTCGCACGTCGGGGTGCGCTCCGCGGTCAAGATGCCGCCCCAGCGCGGGTGGCGGCGCCTCATCTACATGCTGACCCGGATCAACCTCGGGCTTTCGCCCGACGAGCTCTACGAGTTGGATCTGCACGCGCGAATCCGGCGCAATGCGCGCGATTCATACCAGATCGGTGTTTTCGGGCTGAAGGGTGGCGTCGGCAAGACGGCCATCACCGTCGGGCTCGGCTCCACGCTGAGCAAGATCCGCGGCGACCGGATCTTGGCCGTCGACGCTGATCCAGATGGCGGCAATCTGGCCGATCGGGCCGGACGGCAGTCCGCCGCGACCGTCGCGGATCTGTTGTCGGACAAGGACCTGAACCGCTACAACGACATTCGCGCGTACACGAGCATGAACGGCTCCAACCTCGAGGTGCTGTCCTCGGAGGAGTACAGCGGTGCGCGACGTGAGTTCAACGACGATGACTGGAAGGGCACCGTCGATGTCGTCTCGCGGTACTACAACCTGGTACTGGCCGACTGCGGAGCGGGGCTCTTCCAGCCGGCGTCGCGCGGCGTCCTGTCGACCGTCGCCGGCCTGGTGATCGTGGCCAGCGCATCGATCGACGGTGCGCGTCAGGCTGCGGTGACCATGGACTGGTTGCGGCAGAACGGATATCAGGATCTGCTGGGCCGTTCCTGCGTGGTGATCAATCACGTGACGCCCAGCAAGCCGAACATCGACGTCGAGGATCTGGTGCAGCAGTTCGAGCGCCACGTGGCCCCGGGCCGCGTCGTCGTGCTGCCGTACGACAAGCACATCGCCGCGGGTACCGAGATCCAGCTCGATTTGCTCTCCGACACGTTCAGGAGGCGGATCACCGAACTGGCCGCGGCGCTGTCCGACGACTTCGACCGGCTCGAACGGCGTTGACCACCACCGCGGCAGCCACCAGCACGCCGGGCGTCACGCCCGGCCGGCCTTCGACGACCCGGGTCACGATCCTGACGGGCCGCCGTCTGACAGACCTGGTTCTGCCCGCGGCGGCGCCGATCGAGTCCTACATCGACGAGACGGTCGCCGTGCTCGCCGATCTGTTGGAGGACACTCCGGCGAATGTGTTGGCGGGCTTCGACTTCAAGGCGCAGGGAGTGTGGGCGTTCGCGCGTCCCGGCGCCCCTCCGCTGAAGGCGAGCGAGTCGCTCGACGACGCGGCGGTGGTCGACGGGGCGTTGCTGACGTTGGTGTCGGTGACTCGCACCGAACGGTACCGCCCGCTGGTCGAGGACGTCATCGACGCCATCGCGGTACTCGACGAGTCGCCCGAGTTCGACCGGACTGCGCTGAACAAGTTCGTTGGGTTGGCGATTCCGATCATTGCCTTCGTGACCACCGGCCTCGCGTTGCGCGCCTGGTCGGACACGGGCCACAGCTGGTTGTGGGCGGTGGGGCTCGGGGTGCTCGGATTCGCCGTGCTCGGCGGCAGCATGCTGGCGAAGAGTCGCTACCGCAACGTCGACATGTGCGAAAGCCTGCTGGTGGCAGCGGTTCCGCTACTCGCAGGCACTGCGGCGCTGGCCGTTCCACTGCCGCGTGGCGTCGGGGGACTGGGTGCGCCGCAACTGGCGGGTGCGGCGGCGGTGGTGCTGCTGCTGGTGCTGGCGACCCGCGGTGGCCCGCGCAAACGGGCCGAGGTCGCATCGTTCTTGGCGGTGACCTCCGTCGCGGCGACCGCGGCAAGCATCGCCTACGGCTACGGATGGCAGGAATGGGTTCCGTCTGGCGCCATCGCGTTTGGGCTCATCGTGGTGACCAACGCCGCGAAGCTGACGGTCGCAGTCGCGCGGATCGCGCTGCCGCCGATTCCGGCGCCCGGCGAGGCCGTCACCAATGATGAACTGCTGGACCCGGTTTCGAGCCGGGACGCCACCGAAGAGGAATCACCGACTTGGCAGGCGATCATTGCCTCCGTGCCAGAGTCCGCGGCGCGGCTGACCGAGCGCAGCCACCTGGCCAAGCAGCTGCTGGTGGGCTTCCTGACCGCGGGCGCGGTGGTGCTGGCGTTGGGTGCGATCACCGTCGTCGTGCGGGGGCACTTCTTCGTTCACAGCCTGATCGTCGCCGGGCTGGTCACCGCGGTCTGCGGATTCCGTTCGCGGCTATACGCCGAACGTTGGTGTGCGTCTGCCCTTTTGGCCGCAGCCGTCGCCATTCCGTCGGGCGTGGCGATCCGGTTGTGCAAGTGGTATCCGGAGCAGGCATGGCTCGTCGTGACGTGCTTCGTGGCGATCGCCGTGGTCGCGCTGATCATGGTGGGTGCCACCGAGGGCGTGCGTCGGATGTCGCCCGTCACAAAGCGAATTCTGGAACTCGTCGACGGCGCGACGATCGCGGCGGTGATCCCACTGCTGCTGTGGATCGCCGGAGTATACGACGCCCTTCGGAACATCCGATTCTGAAGCCGAGCAGGAGGCGCGACGGACATGGCACCTGAAACTCTTGGCGTAGACCCGGTCTCGTTGTCTCGGTATGGCAACGACATGCTTTCCGCCGCAACCGATATCCCGGTGGCGCCCGCGCCCTTCACAGCGGGCGGCGCGGATCCGATCTCGATGAAGATCATGAGCACTCTGCCGTCCCTCGAGGCACCCATCCAGACAGGGCTGCCGGAGGTCAAGGCCGAGGCAACGAAGACGGCGACCAGCATCGTCGAAGCGGCCGCGAAGTATCTGCAGACCGACGAGCAACTGGCGAGGGCGTACGAGGGGCAGTTCGACGGTCAAGGGGGCACGCCTGGTGGTGGTGGCGGCGGCGGTGGCGGTGCGCCGGGCGCGGGATTGTCAGAGGCGGGGGCCGTAGGCGCGGGCGCGCAGTCACCGGCTGCCGCCGGTGGTGCTGGTGGCATGGATCAGATTGGTCAACTGATGAGCATGCCGATGCAGATGGCCGGACAGGCAGCGCAGATCCCGATGCAGGCGATGGGCGCGTTGTCGTCCATACCGCAGGGCATCATGCAGGGCGTGCAGCAGGTCAGCAAGCTAGCCGGAGGCATGGGCGGCGGCGAGTCCGCGTCGTTGGGCCAGGACGAGCTCAACAAGCCCGATGAATCGCCGACGCATCCCAAAGAGGAACCGTCGAAGTCCGAGTCCGCGCAGGACGGCGCGGGGCCGGCGCGACCGCACGAGGAGCGGGCGCCCGTCGAACAGGGTCGACCGGAGACGACGCCGCGCGAGGAGTCACCTGCGCATGCCGAGGAGAAGAAGCCGGCGCAGACCCGGCCCGCTGAGGTCGCTCAGCAGATGAATCTCTGATCTTATGGGCGGCCCGCTCGTAGACGCACAGGTCGAGGACAGTGGAATCGGTTGACGAAGTAGATGATTGGTCGGTAGGAGATGGCCCCGCGATCGTAACGTGCCCCGCTACACGTAGACGCGAACCGCGGGCGAGACTGGGCCGCCGCGCGAGCAAGAACGAAGGCGGTCAGTGAGGCAAGAGTGGTACGAAGCGCTTGAGCTTGCCGCTGGCTTGGTTCCGGCCCAAGGTGTCGACGGCGCGTATCCGGATCGACGGGTGAGCGACGCCGTGGCGCTGCATCGCCGTGACCAACGCCGGGGCGAGCGCTTGTACGTCAGCGTCCGCGACTACCAGGACGTCCACGCCGCCCTCGGTCTGCAACACCTGGTATTCGACGATGCGTGGATCCGTGCCGAGTACGTGCCGAAAGGCGCTGGCGGGCACGGCATGTGACCCGTAGACGAATTCGTCGGCACGACGGCCGCTGATGTCGGCGACCCGCGCGAACGCGCTACCGCATGCACACGGGTCGGTCATCATCGTGATCTCGTCACCGAGGTCGTACCGGATGAACGGGAACGTCCGGTTCGACAGACCGGTGGCCAACGTGCGTACCGCTGGTTCATCGGGCGCCACTGGTGCGCCGGTGCCGTCGACACGTTCCAGGATCACTTCGTCCTCGCAGATGTGTAGTCCCGACTCATGCCCGCAGCCGACCGCCTGCACGCCGAGTTCCGTTGAGCCCCAGAGATTGTGCAAGGGCGCTTGCCAGGCGTTGACGATCGCGTCACGGTCCTCAGGCAACAGCGGTTCTGAGTTGGTGCTGACCCGTGAGGGTCGGATTGGGAGGTCACCCGCCAACGAAGCGCGGGCCAGTCGGCCGATGACGCTGGCGTAGCCCACGAGGTGGGTGGGAGCGTACGACTCGACGGCGGCGAGTACCTCGTCGAACGGGGCTCCGGCTTCAATGACGACGGTATCCATGCCCGCGATGGTAGGGATGTCGAACAGCGGCGTGCTGGCATGAGGTGGCACACCGGCGGTGAGTGCGGCCAGCCGGGCATTCGGCACCGATCCGCGGCGCCGTTCGTCACCCGCCTGCATGCGCCACGCAAGGCATGCGGCGGTGATGAAGAATTGCCAATCCCAGACGTACACCCCGCGCACACCGCTGGATCCGCCGGAACTGAACACCTGCTGATCTTGGCGAGTGTAGGAGAACCAGGTCTGTTCATTCAAAACCCGTTCTGCGGCTTGATGATTGAGATCTGGTGTCGTCACGATCGCATCCCATTGGCCTTGCGCCTCGGCTTTCGTAAGCATCGGAATCGACGCCAGCTCAGCCGCCGTCACTGCCTCGAAGTCGAGGCCGCGCAACCGCTCGGCGTAGAACGCGGAGCGCTCATGGGCATACGCAAGCAGCGAGCGCAGCCTCCAGTCTTGGTGTTGTCGAATCTGCTCTGCCGACCAGTCGAGGCGGCACACGTGATCGTCGAGTGCGGCCTGCACGGCACCGAGGTGTGCGGCGCGGATGCGTTGGTATGCAGACCGTCCCATCGCGGCTCCTTCCTCTGCCTGCGAGTTTGACCCAGAAATCTGCGGTACACCAGATCTGACAGCGGCTTGAGAGACCCACGTCTTGGCGCGTGTCGAATGCACCCACTCGTCGGAGCCTTCCGCCCATTGGCAGGGCGGCCGAGTCCCAATGGCCCCGGGCAGTGCACCGCCGAAATCGAAATGCGCCAGCACGTCGATCGCCGAACCCCGACCGATTCACCTAGTCGTCGCTCGACCCGGCCGCCAGAATCCCCTCCGAAGACCTAGCGGTTGGCGATGGTGCGCTGGGCGAGTGATTCAGCCTCGAACTGGACGAGAGTGGCCGGACGCGACTGGCCGACCGAGGGAGCCTGGCCGCGGGTACCGGCCGCCTCCTGCGTCGGCGATTGGCGTTCAATGCTTTGGAGCACTAATTTTCCTGAGGTGATGTCCTCAGCTGTTGGTGCAGTCGCGCGATGGTTCGTCCCCTTCCTGGCGGTTGCGGCCGTTGCCGGCATGGGTCTTGTCAGTGACCCGGTGCAGGTCAGTCCCGCCCCGGCGGTGCAGCTGGCCGACGAGGTGAACCCGTTGGCCGGAGCGCCGTTCTACGTCAATCCCGCGTCCGCGGCCATGCGCGCCGCGCAGAGCGCCGATCCGGCTAGTCCCGAGTTGACCACCATCGCCAACACGCCGCAGGCGTACTGGATCGTCCCGGGCTCATCCGCAGCGACGGTCGCGAAGTACACCGGTGACGCGCAGGCTGCCGGTGCCATCCCGGTTCTGGCACTGTATGGAATCCCGCACCGCGACTGCGGCAGCTTCGCTGCGGGTGGCTTCGCGACCGGCGCAGACTACCGCGCGTGGATCGACGGCATCGCATCCGACGTGGGCGCTTCGCGGGCGGCCATCATCGTCGAACCCGATGCGCTCGCCATGGCCGACTGCCTGTCTTCTGACCAGCGCCAAGAACGCTTCGACTTGATTCGCTATGCCGTCGACACGCTGACCCGCAATCCGGCTACGGCCGTATACATCGACGCTGGTCACTTGCGCTGGCACAGCCCCGAGGACATGGCCGGAAGGCTCAACCAGGCCGGCGTGGACCACGCGCGGGGTTTCAGCCTCAACACCGCGAACTTCTTCACCACCGAGGACGAAATCGGTTACGGCGAGGCGATTTCGGGACTAACGAACGGTTCGCACTACGTGATCGACACGTCGCGCAACGGCGCCGGACCAGCGCCCGACTCCCCGCTCGACTGGTGCAACCCCAGCGGCCGAGCACTCGGCGCTTCGCCTACCGCGGAGACTGCGGGCGCGCACGCCGACGCCTATCTGTGGATCAAACGTGTCGGTGAGTCCGACGGATCGTGCAACCGCGGGGATCCTCCGGCGGGCACCTTCGTCAACCAGTACGTCATCGATCTGGCCCGCAACGCGAGCCGATAAGGCTCGCACGCGCAGACCGCAGCCGCCGGCAGGCGTCGCCGTCCGGTGACGCGGCGCGGTGGTGCGACCATTGAGCCATGACCGCCACGCTCGTCGCTAAGAACGTGGCCGGCGGATTCGCCCATCGCACCCTCTTCGAGGGGCTCGACGTGACCGTCGCACCGGGCGATGTGATCGGAGTGGTAGGCGCCAATGGCGCGGGCAAGAGCACGCTGCTGCGGATCCTGGCCGGGGACCTCGAGCCGCTCGACGGCACGGTGAGCGTCGCGCCGGCCGATGCGTTCATCGGGTGGCTGCCGCAGGAGCACGAGCGAGTACCAGGGGAAACCGTCGCCGCATACATCGCGCGCCGCACGGGGTGCACCGAGGCGACGCTCGTCATGGAAGCAGCGGCCGCGGCGCTCGCAGATTCGGGCCAGGGTCCGGCGCACACGGATTTGGCCGGCGGCTATTCTGCTGCGCTGGATCACTGGCTCGCGACCGGCGCGGCAGATCTCGACGAACGGTTGTCGGCGGTCTTGGCCGACCTGGGGCTCGACATCGGAGGGCAGGAGCGAAGCGGCCCGGGCCTGAGGTCCGATGCGGTGCGACCGGAGTCGACCCTGATGACCGCTTTGTCGGGAGGCCAGGCGGCGCGGGTGGGATTGGCGGCACTGATGCTGTCGCGATTCGACATCGTCCTGCTCGACGAACCGACCAATGATCTCGACCTCGACGGACTCGCTCGGCTGGAGGACTTCGTCCGAGATCTTCGGGGTGGCGTGATACTGGTGAGCCACGACCGCGAGTTCCTCGCCCGCAGCGTGACCCGCGTTCTCGAACTCGATCTGGCCCAGAACACCACCACCGTGTTCGGCGGCGGGTACGAAAGCTATCTGGAAGAGCGTGAGGTCGGTCGCCGACACAGGCGCGAACAGTACGAAGAGTTCGCCGACAAGAAGGCCGATCTGGTGGCACGGGCACGCACCCAGCGGGAGTGGTCCAGCCAAGGTGTCCGCAACGCGATACGCAAGGCTCCCGACAACGACAAACTTCGGCGCCGAGCGGCCTCTGAGTCCAGCGAGAAGCAGGCGCAGAAGGTGCGCCAGATGGAGAGCCGGATCGCTCGCCTCGAGGAAGTCAGCGAACCCCGCAAGGAATGGACACTCGAGTTCACCATCGGAGCCGCGCCCCGGTCGAGTTCGGTCGTTGCGACGCTCGACGACGCCGTCGTGCGGCAGGGCGGATTCGTCCTCGGCCCGGTGTCGCTTCAAGTTGATGCCGGCGAGCGGATCGGTATCACCGGCCCCAACGGGGCGGGAAAGTCGACGTTGTTGCGGCTCCTCCTCGGCGACCAGCGGCCCGATCAGGGCCGCGCGAGTCTGGGCGCCAACGTCGCCATCGGCGAGATCGACCAGGGCCGCGCCGACTTCGCTGGGCCGGGGCGACTGGTGGATCGCTTCGAGGAGCTCGTGCCGTCATGGTCTACGGCCGACGTGCGCACCCTGCTCGCGAAGTTCGGGCTGCGCGCCGACCACGTGGAACGCGCGGTCGACGAACTCTCGCCCGGTGAGCGAACCCGCGCCGGCCTTGCGTTGCTGCAGGCGCGAGGCACGAACGTGCTGGTGCTCGACGAGCCGACGAACCATCTCGACCTCGCCGCGATCGAGCAGCTCGAGCAGGCGCTCGAAACCTATGACGGCGCCTTGTTGCTGGTGACGCATGACCGCCGGATGCTGCAGAACGTTCGGCTGGACCGCACGTGGCTGGTCGACAACGGGCGCGTCGCAGAGTTGTAGCCGAGAGCACACCCGGTGTACGCACACGGCATTACCGGGTTTCACGGTGGGTTCAAGGAACACTCGGACGGCCGCCCGTGAGCGGCATGGCGGGCTATGTTGACCTCGTGATGAGGGCATGACCGTCGACTTGGCCACCGCGTTACGAATGATTGCGGCCGCCCACGCCGAAGCCGAGGAACGGTCGATCCTGGTGTCCGCGGCCGTCGTCGACGCCGGCGGGAACCTCGTCGCATTCGGCAGGATGGACGGGGCGGAGATCGCAGGACCCGTGCTCGCCGTCGACAAGGCGTACACCGCCGTGGCGAATCGCATCGCCACCTCTGAACTCGCGACCCTTGCCGCCCCTGGCGGTGAACTCTTCGGCTTGCACGCGAACGGCGGCGGTCGCTTCGTCATCTTCGGTGGCGGCGTCCCCATCGCCATCGAGGGCGTCGTCGTTGGGGGCGTGGGCGTCAGCGGTGCGAGCGCGGCGGAAGACGAAGCGTGCGCCCTGGCTGCGCTCACGGCGCTCGACTGACCCTCAGAGCCGGCCCAGGAGTTCGGTCTTCTTGGCGGCGAATTCCTCGTCGGTGAGGATGCCGCGCTCGTGCAACCCGGCCAGTGACTCGATGGCCGCGACAATGGACACCGGATCCCCTGACGCGCGGCCGCGGACGCCGGCGCGGGTGCCTGCGACTGAGGCGCGACGTGCGGCGCCGGTTCGACCGGGTGCTCCGGGGTCGGGGCCGCAGAGGGAGTCTCGACCACCCGCTGGCTGCCGAGCTCGGGCAGGCTCGACACGTCGAATGTGCCGAGCTGACTGGTGAAGGTCACCGAGCCGTACGTGCCGCCTTGATGTTGTTGCACGCCACCGATGCGGTGCTCGCCGGTGTCGAAGACCCGCGTGTTTCCGTTGACCTGGATCGCGAGCCGCCGGGTGCCCGGGAACACTGCGTATCGTGCGTCGTTCTGCCCGCCGGACGAGCTCGGGACGCCTAGCTCGGCTGGCCACCAGTTGCCCGAGGTGAACCCGGAAGCCGAGGCCGAGGCGGGAAACACCTTGGTGGTGGCAAGCAGTTGAGACAGCTCTCCGCACAGCGCGTCGACGCGCGCCTTGAGCGCGTTGTCGAACATGTTGCCGACCATCGTCATGCCGCCCCGCATCCACTGACCGGAGCCGCCGAGTTCGGGAATGGCGAATTGGGCCATCGTGCCGCCGCCCGTATGGACGGCGAACAGCATGGCCAGCACCGCCTCGCGGGAGAGTCCGTGGCGCTGGGCGATATCGGTGATCGCGTCCTCAGCTTCGGGGGAGACCGTTGCCCTCATGATCGTGAATCCTTCGTCGTCCGTACCGGTTCGACACTACGCAAGCCGAATATGGGCCAGGTCCCTTTGGGCACCACGGTCCGCAGCTCGCGAACCCGACGGCGAGCCTATTGAGTGCGCCGGTTGGCCCAGCCGTCATCGTTGTGGGCCAGCACGTTCAGCTCACGCTCCCAGGCGCGGTCGCGCGAGCGGTCTAGCGCTCGGCGGGCGCCGGAAGCCACCAGTGCGCTGCAGACCACGATGACCACCCAGGCGGTACCTCCGGCCAGGACCGCGCTCAGGTTGGCGTCATCCGTAGTCAGCGGAGCAGCGACCACCTTGTCGGCGTCGTCGAGCCAAATCGTCAGCGGCTGGCCCGCTCCGACCGCCACTGGAGTGATGACGTGTTCGGTGCGCAGCCGTGTTCCCTCGCGCCACTGTGCGCGCACATACGCGGGACTGTCGACGTCCGCCAGCAGGCTTGCGCTGCCTTCGAGCGCCACCGCTTCGACGGAGTGACGACTCTGCGCCTGCTCCTGCGCGGTGCGCACACCCGCGTCGAGAACCAGGGTCCCCGCTTGGGCCGCGGCGGGGACGGCAAAGCACGCGCTCACGACCACGGCGAGGACTACTAGCGCTTCGATTCGATCGCTCACCCGAACCAGTGGGTTGAACCCAACTGCCTGCAGGTACCACCGCAACCGTCGCGCAAGCGATGTGACGCCCGTCACCACTGCTCGCTCCGAGACGTACCGTTTCTCGCAAACACGACTCCCATGCTGACACCTGCAGTATCACGTCGCTACCCAGGCGGACGCCGTGGCGATGGACGTCACAGCCGGCGAATGTTCGATTGACCGGGCGAGGTCGCCGTCGGTGCCACTTGGCCGCCTGTCGGAAAGACGAGGGTTGTGCTGCCAAGATTCACTTCTCGGATGCGCTGACCTGCCGTTGGCGGCACGATTGGCGCGAATGCCGGGCCAGTGCCAGCGCCTCCCGGATAGGTTCGACAGTCGTGGCCCTCTCCCCAGACATCGTCGGCATGACGTATGCGTATCCCGACCACTACGTGGTGGGGCGCGAGCAGATCCGCGAGTACGCCAAGGCGGTCAAGAACGAGGACGCCGCATACTTCGACGAGGACGCCGCGCTGGCGCTCGGTCACGACGCGATTCTGGCCCCGCTGACGTTCATTTCGATCTTTGGCCTCAAGGCTCAGCTGGCCTTCTTCGAGCACGCGAACATAGCCATCGCGGACGAGAAGATCGTCCAGGCCGAACAGGGACTCAAGATGCTTCGCCCCATCAAAGCCGGGGACACGCTGCGCTGCGACATCCGACTCGACTCGCTCCGGCAGGCCTTCGGGGCGGACGTCCTGACGATCAGGAGTCGTATCACGAATCAGCACGGCGAAACGGTGCAGGAGGACTACACCACGATGGCCGGGCGTAGTGCTTCGGAGTGAGGCCGCGACAGCCAGCGCGAAAGTTCGCCGATCGATGTCGAGATCGTCCCAACGGCTCCGTCCCAGGGGTGAGCGATCAACTAGGGTCGCCAAGCTGAAGGGAGAAACTCATGGCCAAGTACCTGTTCCTCAAGCACTACCGCGGCGCGCCGGCATCCGTGAACGACGTGCCCATGGATCGGTGGACGCCCGCCGAGATCGAGGCGCACATCAAGTACATGAACGACTTCGCCGACCGACTGAAGGACAGCGGCGAGTACGTCGACAGCCAGGCCCTCAGGTCGGAGGGCGAGTGGGTCCGGTCTGACGGCGCGGGCAAGCCGCCGGTGACCGACGGCCCGTTCGCCGAGACGAAGGACCTGATCGCGGGCTACATGATCATCGACGTCGACTCCTACGAGCGCGCCGTCGAATTGGCCGGCGAATTGTCCGCGGCACCTGGTGCGGGCGGCAAGCCGATCCACGAGTGGCTCGAGGTGCGACCGTTCATGGGCTCTCCGTCGACCGTTGCCGAGTAGTGGCCGCCGATGCGGTGGACGAGGCTCGGCTGCGGGACCTGATCCCCGGCGTCCTGGCGGCCCTCGTCCACCGCGGGGCCGACTTCGCGACCGCCGAGGACGCGGTCCAGGAAGCGCTGGTGCGGGCCCATGAGAATTGGGGGACGTGGTCCGTCGACTATCCCGACGACCCCAAGGGCTGGCTCATCACCACGGCGTGGCGCCGGTTCGTCGATCTCACCCGATCCGACATCGCGCGGCACCGCCGCGAGTCCCGGGTCGCGGACGAGCCCGCACCCGGCCCGTCCGCCACCGCGGATGACACGCTGCAGCTCTACTTCCTGTGCGCGCACCCGATTCTCACGTCGGCGTCGGCCGTCGCCCTCACGCTCCGGGCGGTCGGCGGCCTCACCACCCGCCAGATCGCGCAGGCCTACCTGGTGCCGGAAACGACTATGGCGCAACGGATCAGCCGCGCCAAACACACCGTCAGCGACGTCCGGCTGGATAGTCCCGGAGACCTGCGCACCGTGCTTCGCGTGCTCTACCTGATCTTCAACGAGGGGTACAGCGGCGAAGTCGACCTCGTCGCAGAGGCCATCCGCTTGGCCCGGCAACTGGCCGCAACCACTGATGACCCGGAGGTCGCGGGACTGCTCGCGCTCTTCCTGCTCCACCACGCGAGGCGCCCGGCTCGGACACGCGCCGACGGCAGCCTGGTGCCGCTGGCCCAGCAGGACCGCGGGCTGTGGCGGCGCGACATGGTCGCCGAGGGCGTGGCCGTGCTCCAGGCCGCGCTGGCCCGCGACCGGCTGGGGGAGTACCAGGCGCAGGCGGCGATCGCGGCTCTGCACGCCGATGCGCAGGCGGCCGACGAGACCGACTGGGTGCAGATCGTCGAGTGGTATGACGAGCTCGTCCGGCTCACCGACAGCCCGGTGGTGCGGCTCAATCGCGCCGTCGCGGTCGGTGAGGCGGACGGACCGCAGGCGGGGCTCATGGCGCTCGCCGAACTCGATCCGACGCTTCCGCGGTACACCGCGTCGTCCGCCTACCTGCACGAGCGGGCTGGCGACATCGCCACCGCGGCAAGCCTTTACGTGGACGCCGCCGAACGGGCGCAGAACGTTGCCGAGCGCAACCACCTCACGCTCCGCGCGGCCACGCTTCGCCAGCGGCTCGCGAACTGAGCGGTCAGCGGGCGGTGCGTCGCAGTTCGAGCACCGGAATCGGCCGCGTGGTCTTGCGCTGGTACTCGCCGAACTGCGGCTCGACCGCGACCTGCTTGGCGTAGATCTCGTCGCGCTCATCGCCGGTGAGCACCCGAGCGGTCACCGGGAACGTCTCGGTGCCGTACTCCACCACGGTCTTCGGGTTGGCCACCAGGTTGTGGTACCAGTCGGGGTTGGTGTCGGCACCGCCCTTGCTCGCGAAGATGAAGATGCGATCGCCGTCGAGGTACGGCACCAGTGGGGCGATTCGCTCCTTGCCCGACTTGGCGCCCACGTGGTGAACGAGCACCAGCGGCTTGTTCTCGAACACGCCGCCGGCCTTGCCTCCCGTCTCGCGAAACTCGGCGATGACGGGACGGTTCATCGCGTTGAAGTCGATGGCATCTGACATGTGTTCGGTCTCCTTGTCGCGGTGAAAGCCACTCTGTTGGTCAGCAGGCGGGATGGGGACGGATATTCCCGGACACCGTTTCGCCGAGGTCGTGCCTGACGACTATCCGTCCACCTCTGCCTCTTGCGACGACGAGAACGTGCCCGACTGGTGGCCGGATCTCATCCCGATCTGAGCCGGCGGTTCCCTAGCTCGGTGCCACCCGGTCCGCCCACGGCAGGGCTTGCTCGAGTTGCGCGGCCAGCCGGATGAGCAGCGACTCCCCCTCGAGCGGCGCCACGAACTGGACGCCGAGCGGCAGGCCGGCGGCGGTCCAGTGCAGCGGCAGCGAGATCGCCGGTCGCCCAGTGAGATTCGCCAACTGCGTGTAGGGCACCCAACCGAGGTTCTTGTCCACCATGTCGTCGAGGATCTTGGTGTAGCGCAGCAACCGAGCCGTGCGGGTCATGATCAGTACGTCGGAGGCACGTTCCAGCGCGACCGGGAGGTCGAACTCTCCGATCTTCGGCGGCGGAGTCGCCAGCGTGGGCGTCAACAGCAGGTCGTACGACTCGAAGAACGTGGTCAGCCGACGCGTGTGCGCGTGGCGTCGTTGGACGGCATCCAGGTAGTCGACGCCGCTCGTCGCGCGCCCGAGTGCCGCCATGATGAGCGTGTCGCGCTCGAACGACTCGTCGCTCGCGCCCGTCAGCCGCTTCGCGTCGGCGAGCTCCCACGCGGTGTACACGAACCACGTCAGCAGGAACTCGCGGGCGAGCGCGGCGTCGTCGAACGGCGCCTGTGGCAACTCGTCGACGTGGTGTCCCAGCTCGGTCAGTACCCGCACGGCGGTGTCGACGGCGGCGTACGCCTCGGGGTCAGGCGTCGGGTTGATGGCCGACGGCACCCGCACGCCGATGCGCAACTTGCCGGGATCCGTTCCGACACAAGACGCGAACGACGAATCGGGCAATCCGGGCACGAACGGTCCGCTGGCCTCGCCGCCGGCGATGACGTCGAGCATCGCCGCCTGCGAACGGACCGTCGAGCTCGTCCGAGGGCGAGGCGGGGACGTCGCGCACGATCGCGTTGATCCGCGGATTCACTGCGGCTGCGCGTTCCCGAGCCAACGTCAGCAGCTCCGCGGCCGTCACGTCCTTGTCGGCGACGAGCTTCGCCAGCCCCGTCGCGTCGTGTGCTCGGTACTCGTCGTAGTTCACCCGTTTGACCGTATGCGGCCAGTCCCGACTAGGGGACGTTCCTCGGTGACGGTCGCCATGACGACACTGCCTGTGCAGGTCGGGCTGAAGCCGACGGCCGACGCTGTGACGGCCAACCGGGGCGTGACAGCCGAACCCCTATGCGTAATGGCGGCACTCCGCCGTATACGGTCCAGTCATGGGTCAGGTGACGGTAATCACAGGCGGTGCGGGTGGCATGGGTCTGGCCACGGCCAAGATCGTCGGGCGAGCCCAAACGGTCGTGCTCGCCGACGTCAGGCAGGACCGGCTCGATGGCGCAGCCGCCGCGCTGAAGGACGTCGGGATCACGCCGACGGTCGTCAACTGCGACGTGACCGACCGAGGGGCGGTCGGCCGGCTGTTCGACACCGCATCCGGACTCGGGACGGTCGCGTCGGTGATCCACACCGCGGGGGTGAGTCCCAGCATGGGCGACGCCGAGTACGTCATGCGGACCAACGCGATCGGGACGCTCAACGTCAACGAGGTCTTCTTCGGGGCGGCAGGCGAGGGCTCCGCCATCGTCAACGTGGCGTCGATGGCGGCCCACCTGATGCCGGATGAGCTGATTCCGACTGCGCAGTTCCCGCTGGCCCTTCGGGACCAGGACGCCTTCATGAAGGACATGCTGACGGCGTGCGACATCGTTCCCGAGGAGGCGCGCTCCGGCATCGCGTACGCCGTGAGCAAGAGCTTCGTCCGGTGGTACAGCACGTCTCAGTGCGAACGGTTCAACGGTCGGGGGCTGCGCATCGTCTCGGTTTCCCCAGGCTCCGTCGACACCGAGATGGGCAGGCTGGAGGAGCAGGCCGGGGCGGGTGCGATGGTGACCGACGCCGCGGTCCCGCGGTGGGGCAAGCCCGAGGAAATGGCAGCGCTGTTCGTCTTCTGCGCCAGTGAGCAGGCCGGTTACCTCACGGGCACCGACATCCTGAACGACGGCGGAGTGGTCGCCTCGATGAGGGAACGAGCCAGAGTCGCCGCCGAAAAGGTCTGAGCCTCAAGCGATCCCTAGCGGCGGTACTTGCTCACCAACGCGGCGTATTCGTCGAGCACCCGCAGCGACTCGTCGACCGGCTTCGTGGGGAGCAACAGCGCGACCTGTCCGAAGCCCAGCTCCTCGACTGCGCGCCAGTAGTCGGGGTCCGCAGGGGTGCCGAACTGTGCCAGCGGGACGTCGTGGCCTGCACCGTCGCGCATCTGACCGATGCGTTTGCTCAGGTGTTCAACCGGCAGTGGGTTGGAGATCCAGCCCGCGTCGTGCCGGATGACCCGCTTGACCGTGGCGTCGGAGTCGCCGCCGATGTAGATGGGCGGGTGCGGCTTCTGGACGGGCTTGGGTCGGATGTACGACGGATCGAAGTCGACGTACTTGCCGTGGTACTCGGCGGGCTCGGTCGTCCACAGCGCCCGGATCGCCTCGATGCGCTCGTCGAGCAGCGCACCCCGCGTCTTGGGGTCAGTGCCGTGGTGGCGCAGTTCCTCGATGTTCCAGCCCGCGCCGACGCCGAATACGAATCGGCCGCCGGAGATCAGATCGATGCTCGCGGCCTCCTTGGCGGTGATGATCGGATCACGCTGGATGAGCAGCGCGATGCCGGTGATCAACTGGATCTTGGACGTCACGGCCGCCGCCGCGGCGAGCGTGACGAACGGGTCCAGCGTGCGGTAGTAGATCGACGGCAATTCCCCACCCGACGGGTACGCCGACTCCCGACTTGCCGGAATGTGGGTGTGCTCGGCGATCACGAGGGAGTCGAAACCCCGCTCCTCGATCGCACGCGCCAGCGATACCGGATCGATGCCGTCGTCGGTCACGAACGTGGAGATCCCGATCTTCATACGCCCACTCCTGTCGGTCGATTCCGCTTGGGCAACCCTGTCACGACGGGGGCTATTCCCCGTGGGGAACCACCGAGTTGACCGATCAACCCGTCGACAAACCAGCGCAACGGAGATATCGGATGACTACGCCGTCGTTCCCGCGCTATGGACGATGCCCGCGCTCCCTGCGGGATGTTTACCCCGGCCCGTTGCTGGTTAGATGGTCTTATCGGATTTAGTCCGGGAATTGGAGTGGCACGCCCATGACGTTGATCAAGACCTTCCTCGCCGCCGTTGCCATCGCGGCCGGACTTACTGCCGGGGTGATGGGCGCCGGAGTCGCGAACGCCGTGCCGCCCGGTTACCCGGCCGGCGACGAGCCACCGCCAGGCGCGCCGGCGAAGCCTCCCCAGCCGCGCTGGTCTCCCGATACGCCCGTGGTCTGGGAGCAGCTCGGGTACCGCTGGGGAATCTGGATCAATGGAAGTTTCCTCCCGCTCCACTGATCCCGCGTCGCGGGACCTGACGTGACACCGACCCGCTACCGGACCATTACGGCCTAGACCGCTACCCCCTGATCGTGCAGGACTACGGCGGACCCGTGGGCTTGCGCCTCGCGCTTCGCGAGAACTTCTTCTCTCCCAAGGCAACTCGTCAGCGACACGTGGGCCAGCGTTCACGTCATCGATGCGGGCCACCTCGCCCTCGACGAGGCTCCCGCCCTCGTCGCGGGGGTGTGCCGAGACTTCCTCGACGAAATCGAGTCCGCCGAGAACTGACTCGGCGTCAGAGTCTGGCGCGCCGCCGCGATTAGTTCTTCGGCTTGTTGCCTGGCAGATTGCCGGGAGCCGGTCCCGCGGGTGGCGGGGCCACGACCGGCGGGGTGAAGAGGTTGCCACCGGTTGGATTGATGCTCTTCTCGGTTTCCGACGGCGCCGGACTCGAAGGCGTCGTTTTCGTGGTCGACGTCGACGGCCCGTTGCTCTCGCCCGGGCAGGCCACCACTGCCGACGACATCGCAGCGAGGATGAGCAGGCATGCGGCGTTGCGCCGTCGATGGGTTGAGTTCACGTTCGCGTGCCTTCCGCCGTTTGCGAGTGTGGGCCACCGCGCAAACGCGTGGCCCGAGGTACAGAATCGTAGTGCGCCTCGCTGTGAGCGGCAATACGTCGCAATGCCTCGCCAGTGGCCGGAAGTATTGCTGGTCGGGCCCGTTACAGGACCGTCGAGGTCTAGCCCTGAGTAGTCCCCGCGGTGGTGGTTTCGGTGAGCCAGCGCGATATCGCTTCCTGGCCGTCCGGGATGGCGTAGTAGTGGAAGTGGTCGCAGGGGAGGACCTTGGTGGTCAGGAGTGGGTATGCCCCACCCCGCAAGGCCTGCATGCTCGATAGTCCGATCGCAATGTCGTTCTGCTCACCGAAGATCGTGTCCAGTCCCGCGTCCAGAACCTTCTCGGCGAGCCGTTTGAGCCGGGTCGCCTCGGCGGGGTCCAACCGATTCTCGCCTGCAAGAACGAGATAGGGCACATTCGAAGGCTTGTCCAGAGCGTTGAGCCTCGTCACGATGGGCGAGTCGACGGCAAGGTCGGCGAGCCCGACACCTTGCTCGAAGATCTGCTTCAGCGTCCAACTCACGGCACCGAGTATCGGGATACCGGACACGCGATTGACCAACTCGGTGACCAGGAACGGCAGCAGGCGGCCGGTGGTGGCCAGTGTGGAACCGCGGTTCGGCGGTCCCGCCAGCACGGCCCGGTCGACGAAGCCGGCGCCGCCGGAAAGTTCGATCATGCAGCGGGACACCAGGGTTCCCATGCTGTGGGCGTATACGTCGAGGCCGATCCCGTCACCCGGGCCGAATCCGCACTGCTGCTGCAGAGCCAGCGCAAGCTGCGCGCCGTTCGCCTCGACGCCGGTTCCGAACGTCTCGTAGTCCCATGTGAGCAGGTGGTCGTATTGCACTGTGTGACGAAGGAATTCGGCAGGCGTTTGGATCATCCAGCGACTGTCCGAGATCAAGCCGTGGACGAACACAGCGGCCCGCTGACCGGGTCTGAATTCATCGGAGGTGACCGGTCGGTATACGACTTCACCGTTCGTTAGCTCGGCCCGACGAAGTCCGAGGTCTGGGATGTGGCGCCCCAGCTTCTTGAAGATGAACAGGCGGAGCGTGCGGCCCAATCCGCGTGTGGTGGGCCGGCCTGTGGCGTCGGTCGGAGCCACCGGACGGGGCAACGAAACCAAGTCCACGGCGTTGCCCGACTCACTTGCATATCCGCCGAGTATGTAGTCCTCGCCGTCGAAGATGACGGGCCAGAGATCCGTCACGTCGTCGGCCAGGTTTGAGAATTCCACTCGCAACGGGTTGTCGGGACTCACCAGCTGGCGCGCGGTGTCGTCGACGTCCAAGCCGAATACGAAACCGGTCGAACCGATTCCGCGCGTACCCGGCTGCCCCACCAATTGGAAGTCGTCGCGGAGGTCGGCTAGCCCCGGTGGTAGCCGCAATCCCGGATCGGCGAGGTCGCCACGCGTCGCGGAACCGACCGTGGTGACGGTGATCTCGCCAGTGAATCCATCGGGCTTGATCAACGTGACCTCGTCGCTGATTCGAACCCGGCCGGCGGGCGACCTGAGCGGAACCGACTCGTACTTCCGAATGGTGTTGAAGGACAGCGTCGCCGCGGCCCAGTCTTCGCCGACTGCTTGCTGCTTGTCCGGGCGAACGAACCTGGCGCCCCGCGCCCCGAACGCAACCGTGTCGATCAGCTGCTGAAGTTGGGAGCTTGAGCCTCGGCCTCGGGTCGTGCGAGGCGGCGTGGGGACGTGCAGCCCGTCTTGGGCGATGGTCTCCAGATCAGTGGGTGCAGTCGTCACGATGGCCTTGAGGAAGTCCCGGCTGGCGTCCCACCCGGCTGGGAGGTACACCTCCAGTCGTCGCGTGCCGCGTTGCAGGCCAATCGGATACGGGGTGCCGTCCGTGCTCGGTCCGACGGCCTCCTCTTGACCGGTGCTCGGATACAACTGGGTGATGCTGAAATCGGGGCTGAGGGTGAAGACGTGCGGATAGACGGGGACGTCCGACTCGTTGAAGACATCGACTACGAACAGGTTTCGATTGCGATCGTCGGGATCGAAGTAGAGCGACAGTTCACCACCTTCGCTGACGGATTCCGGCGGAAGGTCTTCTGCGCGCTTTCCTGATGCGTCGTCGAGGTACCGCCGCAGCCCCAGTCGCACCTTCCCGGCGAGTGCGGAGTCGGTGTCGTTGCTCAGGTTCAGCACGGTGCGGAACCGGACGATGCTTTCGAGCGCCAGACGGATTGCGCGGGCGGCGCCGTCGGCGCCCGCGGCGTCCGCGATCGAACCGGGCTCGACCAAGAGGCTGCCGGTGTCGGTGGCGATCATGAGCCGCCCGCCTTCGGCATTCACGACGAGGTCGACCGGAACCGCGGGATCGTCCTCGATCCGAACGTAGGCAGATGGCTGACCGTCGGCGTCGCCGATGGCCAGCCGCACCTCGTTCAGCGCGTCTTGATCCTTGGGGTCGGCGCTACCCATCAACCGGACCGGAGTGCGCAGCCCGTCGTCCGCCTGATCAGTGATCACTGCCCGCGCAAGTGGCGGAATGGGTGAGGTGGGCCGCCCGTCCACGTCGGCTTCCGCACGCGTTGCGGCGACCGACCGCACCTGCACTGTGGCAAGGGGTTTCGCGGGCAGCTCCGCGCGCTTTCGTACCTCGGGCGGGTAGAGCGCCAGCTTCGTACCAGGCCGCAGGCCATGGACCAGCCCTGCGCCCAACGTGACGGTCGTCCCGTCCGGTGCGACGCGCAGCACCGTGATGAAGGGGTCGCGCTCAACGTGGACGCCGCTGAAGATCTGCCGATCCCTCCGTCCTTCGCATTGCGGCATCTGATCGCGGTACGTCGCGTTCACCTGTGGCGCGACGCGCTCGTGAAGCTCGCGATAGGTGACACCTTCGGGCAGCTCCCGCAGGGTCTTCAGCGTGAAGAACGTGAGTGCACCGTGCCACGCAGCGGAGGTGTCGGCGATCGTGCCGTAGTGCTCGTTCGACTCCTCTTGGTCCCGGCAGCCAGCGAGTAGGACGTACTCCATCTCGCCGGGCATCCATCCGCTTGCGCCAACGGACCGGGTGGCCGACCTCCGGTTGCTGCGCAAACCAGCGTCGAGGTCGGCTGGTGGGGTGCGGGTGTCGGCGGGTGCGCGACGCACGCGTGGTGCCGATGGATCTCCAGGACCCCGCGTCGCCGACCCGGAGTGGCAGGAGTCCAGGATCACCGTGATCTGGTCACCCTTGGCGGCCGCGAGGCGTTCGAGTAGGCCGGCCAACGTCTTGTCGGGGATGTCGAACACCCCGGCCGTCCTGCTGTCGTGCGGCACCAGAGTCTCGTTCTTCCCCTCCGGCTCATAGTCTTCCGGCGCGGCCTGCATCTGCGAGCCGTGGCCGCTGTAGTGGAACAGGATCTGATCGCCCCGCCGGATGTCTTGGTTGTCGATCAAATGCTCTTGGAAGGCATCGAGAATGTTGGCCCGGGTGGCCTCGGCGTTGGTGAGCACGCGAATGCGCTGCGCGGGGACGCCGTAGCGGTTCTCAAGCATGATGCGCATGGCCTCGACGTCGTTGACGCAGCCATTGAGATCTCGCGCGGCGAGGTATTCGTCGATCCCGATGAGCAAGGCGAAAAGTCTTGTCTCCGTGGGTGTTTGGTCGTTAGTCATGGCCTATCCCTCCATCGAGTCGGATGTACGCCGCCAAACGAACTATCTCTACGGTCTCATGCGTTGCAGGACGAACTCTTGGACGGCATCGTGATCCCCCAGCGGTGCTCCAGCTTCCAGATAACTGCTCAAAGCTTGTTCTGCTTCAGACAACAGGTCTTGTTCGACCATCAGCCGGATGGATTGGCCAAGGTAGTACTTGGCTCGGGCGTTGCCCGGATCCATTTTTGTCGCCTCACGCAATCGGCTCACCGCAGCAGTGAGGTCGCCCCGACTCTCAAACAGTGTTCGCCCAAGCCAATAGCAGGCGGCCGGATCATCGCCGTCGGTTTGGCGGAGCGCGGTCTCAAGTGCGTCGATGCTCTTCGCGTACAGGCCCTTCGCCGCGTATGCGATCCCGAGGTCGACATAGCACTCCGGGTACTGGTCGTTTTGCCGTTCGATGACGCGCTGCAGCAATTCAATGAGTCTGTCGACTTCATGCTGGTCCAGGAGAGCCCATAAGGCGACGAGCACGGCGGGGTCGACGAGACTGCTGAATAACGGACTATCGAGCGGGATGCCAACGACGATCGGAGCGGCCGACGAGGCAGACGTCGCTCCACTGGCCAGTCCTGTCATCGCGGACCGGGCGTCACGAATGAGTTCGACCCACGTGTCTCTGCCTGGGACGGCGGCCCACAAGGCCATTACGACCGCAAACGAAAGCTTGCCCTTGGGTCGACCCCCGGACGGAGCTCCGGTGTCGCCGACCGTATCCCTAGTGGAGAGTTCTCCGACTCCGTGACTGCTGTTCCCCCCGATCGAGCCCGCGTACAGCGATAGCTGACCGATCAGTAGGCCCGGATCGTTTCGGTCACTAGCGATCACGAATCCGACTCCACGTGTGGCTGATCGCGAACGCGCATCAGGTTCGATCCACCGACTCGGCGCCCCGTCGTCGGGCGGCGCCCAGTCGGCGTCGATGATCGTGATGAGCCGGGTGTCCGCTCCGGCCATGGCAGCCAGCTCACGCAACTCGATGTCGAAGACCCACCCTTGTCGCCCGTCGTAGCTCACGATGGTCGGCACGTCGCCGTTTCCGGTTGAGCCTTTGCCAGCGAAGTAAAAGACGGCCACGTCCTCGCGGGCGGCGTTGACCAATCGCGTAAACGACTCCCGTATTGCTTCATCGGTGGCTTCGCCGTCGATCAGCACTGTCACGCCATCGTCGTCGAATCCGTACTTGGTGCAGAGGACTTCTTTGACTGCCGCAACATCATCGGTTGCTCGCAGCGTCCCCGGTATGTAGGCGTACTCACTGATGCCGACCAGAAGCGCGTGCTTGCGGCCACGCGCAGCACTCCGCACGTGCCGTTCCAGCTCATCGAGCACCTTGCCGTGAACCGATTGCGGGCGGCTCCGCCGGAACTCCAGGAAGCTCTCGAGCGCTTCCTGATAGTGCTCAGTGCAGGCTTGGGCGACACCGAGGGCCAGAGTCGTTGCAACGTTTTGTCCCTCGCATTGCTCGGCAGCGGTGCGCAGCGACTCTAGTGCCGCGCTGTAGTCGGCGTGAGCGAGAAATGCCCGCCCGAAACTGGCGTGCAGCTGTGGAAACGGCGACGCAACCGCCTCTCGGCAGCGCAGATATCGCCGCTCGATATCGGCTGGTGTGAGGTCGCGGTAGTTGCGTCGGCGGCTAAATTGGATCGCGCCGAGAAATTCGTCGGCATCACCGAACAGGCGCCGCGCCCGTATCCCAACGAAGAATGGACTCTGTTCGGAGAACTCGGCCTGAACCGCCCGACTGAGGGGATACGCGATGTCGGCATAGGTCACTGAATGAGGGTTGGCAGCCGCTAACTGCTCCACGAGCAGATAGGTGAAGATGCCTGCCGATAGTTGTGATCCGTTTCGTTCGAACTGCTTCTCGTAGGTTAAACCGGTGCTTGACGCCATCATCAGCGAGTAACGGGAATCGGATCGCGCCAACGTCAAGAAAGTGTCGTTGGGATGGGTGTCCAGGATCAACGTCTTGTGCTTGGCCGGGATCCCGTTCATCCATTCGTGCAACTCGTCAGCGCGGACGGTGCCAGCGCTGTCGCGGATGTCGCCGTCGGGCCATCGATCCGGGACACGACTGTCATAGACGAGTAGGTATTCCTGCGAAACACCGGGAACGCTGTGTCCGCTGAAGTGGACGACGACGGAGTCGCTGGGCGAGGTGCAGTCGTTCAGCTCCTGGAATTGGTCGACGATTGCCTGACGTGTGGCCGCGCTGTCGGTAAGCGTTCGGACGTGCTCCGGAGCAAACCCAAACTTGTCGACCAAAACGTCCCGCAGCAGCTCCACGTCCGTGACGGGGCCGGGCAATTTCATCTCGTCACGTGGGTACGAGCCGATGCCGATCAAGAGCGCGCGCCGAGCGCTCGTCTCGACGCCCTTGAGCCAGGTGGCGTACTCGCGGACCAGTTCGGCGGCTCGGCTATCGGGTTCCATTTCAAGGAATCTCGCGAACGCTGCTGCCGCGGCGGAACCATTGCCGAGTTTGGCTTCGGCGACACCGAGGTTCAGCGCGTCGGCGGCCGTACCGTCCCCTCGGAGGGCGTTGGCGAACGCTTTGGCGGCCAGCCGATCCTCGTCCAGCGCGTCATGCGTTAGCCCTCGCAGCCGTTCGATCCGTGTGCTGGCCGGGCCCTGGCGTGGAGAGACTCGCTCTGACTCCGCCAAGTGTCGCTGGGCGGATCTGAAGAACCGTCGATCATCGAGCCACCGCCCCTGCGAGCAGAGCGCCTCAGCAAGTTCGATGTGCAATGCCGCGAGATCGCCTCCCGGCACCGATACCGGGAGTTTCCGGTCGAACTGCGTGGTCCCGATGGCCGGGTGTTGGCGATCGTCCGTGGCACTCTTCACCTGATCACGGACGTACTCGAAGAGCTCTCCGACGCTTACGACGCCGTCCTTGTCCAGATCCGCGTTGCCCCGCATCCCTTCGAGAAGGAAGTGCGTGAAGACGCCGTGTCCACCGCCCCACTTCTTGTCCTCGTATGACGTCTCGCTCGCTTCGGCCGACGTCAGTAGCGCGGTACCCGGCTTCGCCTCACCGACTTGTTTCATGTAGCGGTGGATCGCGGCCGGGCTGTCGATGTTGCGCCCGCCTCGGCCACCGCTACCGAGGGCGCCGCTGTGGCAGGTGTCGGCGACGATGATCACTCGTTCGGCGAGCAGGTTGTCGCGCAGCGACGCTTCGATCTCCCGCATCGGCAATGCGCTCCCCGCGATGTCGTTCGGATCGGCATCGTGAGTGAGCAGGTACAGGTTTTGAGGCCTATCGGGATCCTCCACTCCATGGCACGCAAAATAGATCAGGACGACATCCTCACGCGCCGGCCTCTGGAGGAACCTACGCAGCGCCTTGACGATGTTTGCAGTGGTGGCCTTGCCGTTGATCAGTTCCAAGACGTGGTCCGCCTCGAAGCCGCCACCGGACGGCGTCCGTATCAGCTTGGCCAACTCGCGTGCGTCCTTATCCGCGAATTGGAGATTCCACTTGGGCTCACGCCTGTACTTCGAAATGCCGACGACGACGGCCCAGCGGTCGTGAACCGCCGAATAGTCCCCTGGCGTCGGGGCTTCGGTCGGGCGGATGTGGCGCGCCTGAAGGGCGGTGTCCACCGCAGCGTCATCCGCCACCTGCATCCCCCGATCGCAGCGCCGGTCCAGTCCGAGTCACCTGGCTCCATCCGGTTGACTCACAGTAATCGCACAGCAGCAAGGAAGCAGTCGTCTCCGAAAACGAAGGCGTACTGATTTCGCCGCACGTTCAATCGGTGAGTTTGTAACTCTCGTTGTTTCACTCGAGGTCCGCACTGCTTGTTCCGAATTCAGCGTCGACCGTCATTTTCCGCGGTATCTTTCCCCGCATGAGACGCGCCCTTGTCGTGGGCATCGACGAGTATTCCAGTGCCGAATTTCCGACCCTGGCGGGATGCGTCGGCGATGCCAATGCGATTGTTCCGCTGCTGGAGGCGGATGAGAACGGTGACAAGAACTTCGACTGCCGCAGCCTCGGCACCTCGCCCGACCAACCCGAGGTCACCAGGGACGAGCTCACGACGGCAATCGATCAGCTGCTGCGAGACGACGCCGACATGGCGGTCCTGTTCTTCGCGGGGCACGGTGCTTCGAAAGCCGATGCGCTGAACTTGGTCAGCAGTGACGGGACGCCGATTTCCCCGGGGGTGTCATTCTCGACGATCCTCGATCTGATCAGTCAGTCCCCGGTCGACGAAATCGTCATCCTGCTCGATTGTTGCTTCTCGGGCGGCGCCGGGACAGTCCCCGCCATATCGAAGGACCTGGCCCTCGTAAGAGACGGCGTATCGATCTTGACCGCCAGCCGAGAAGGCCAAGCTGCGGGGGAGAGTTCCGGTCGCGGCAAGTTCTCGGTATTCCTGGAGGCCGGTTTGCAGGGTGGGGCCGCAGACGTACTGGGAAAGGTGACCGTCGCTGGGCTCTACTCGTACGTCTCGGAGTCCTTCGGCGCGTGGGATCAGCGCCCAACGTTCCTGGCGAACGTCGAGCAGCTGCAGACGATTCGCCAATGCGCTCCCTGGGTCGACCGGAGCTTCCTCCGGGAGTTGCCCACCTGGTTTCCGGATCCGTCGGCGTCGTACCCACTCGACCCCAGTTACGAAGACAGTTCTCCCGTTCCGTCGGACCCAGCGGAGATCAACCGGTGGAAGCAAAACCAGACGATCTTCAAGAAGATGCAGAAGTGCGCGGGAGCGCGGCTGATCGTCCCCGATGGGGCCGAGTACATGTACTACGCGGCGATCGAGAGCAAGGCGTGCAAGCTCACTAGCTTGGGTGCCCACTACTGGGAACTCGCCAAGAATCGTCAGCTTTGACCAGCCGGATCGGCGTCACCGGACACCAGGTACTGCCTGACGACGTCGTACCGACCATCACGTCGACCTTCTGTTCGGTACTGGATGCCGCCGCGGCGGGCACCGTTATCAGCTGTCTTGCCGCGGGAGCCGACCAGTTGTTGGCAACCATCGCGATCGATCACGGCTTCGGTCTCGAGGTGGTGGTGCCGTGCGCGGACTACGAGAGTTCGTTTGCGCGCGAACAGCTACCGCGATACCACTCACTTCTCGAGGTCGCGGAATCCGTCACCAGACTCGGGTATTCGGCGCCGTCGGAGGACGCGTATCTGGCGGCGGGACAGACCATCGTCGAACGGTGCGAGTTGCTTGTGGCCGTATGGGATGGGTTGCCTGCGAAGGGCAAAGGGGGGACCGGCGACGTCGTCGAGTTCGCCCGATCGTGTGGACGGCAGGTTCGGATCATCTGGCCGACGGGTGTTCCCCGCGACTGAGCGTGAGATAAGGCGTCACCGGCCGGAGCTCTGACAGCGGAGCAGCCCGCCGTCCCGCAATGTTGGTCAGGGCGACGTCGAAGCCTCATAGATCGACTGGATCGCGTGGTCGAGGGCGGCATTGAACTCCGCGTCGGACTGTTGGGCCGACAGCCCCTCGGTGAGTGCGCGGCTGAAGCTCGCGATCAGCCCGGTGTTCTCGGCCAGGAGCGCATCGGCTTCGTCGCGCGAGTAGCCACCGGAAAGCGCCACCACGCGCATGACCTTCGGATGCGCGATCAGCGCTCGGTAGTGGTTGGGCTTGGTGGGCAGCGACAACTTCAGCAACACCTGGGCGCCGTCGGGCACGTCGTCGAGGTGCGCGGTGACGACGTCGCTGAGGATGTCCTCCGCCTGGGCCTTGTCGGGTATCGAGATCGTGACCTCGGGCTCCAGGATGGGAATCAGCCCGTGCGACAACACCTGCCGTGCCACGTCGAACTGTTGCGCGACGATCGCGGCGATGCCCGCGGGATTCGCAGCGCCGATCACCGAGCGTTCCTTGGTGCCGAAGATGCCGTGTTGCACCGCTCGGTCCAGCAGGTCGTCGAGGCCAGGGATGGGCTTCATCAACTGGACGCCGTCGGCGGCGTCCTCGAGGCCTTTGTCGATCTTCAAGAACGGCACCACGCCCTTGTTCTCCCAGAGGAAGGCGGCCGACGGCTTGTCGCCGATCTCGCGATCCATGGTCTGCTCGAACAGGATCGCGGCCAGGACCCGGTCGCCGTTGAACGCCTGCGACGTGATGATCCGGGCCCGCATCTGGTGGATGAGATCGAACATCTCCTGCTCGGAGGAGTACGCACTTTCTTCGATGCCGTAGAGCCGGAGCGCTTTGGGGGTCGACCCGCCGCTCTGGTCGAGCGCGGCGATGAAACCCTTGCCGGTACGCATCCGTTCTGACTGAGCTGGATTCACGGTTACTCCTCCACTCGTTTCGGTCATCTCGAGCCAAAATACAGTCGTCGCCGACGTGATCCATCCACCTTGCAGCATCGAGTGTGCATCCAGGGCGTCAGCTCGCCTCGGATCCCGCCCTGTACGCACACTCGGCGCCGCAGGAGCACAGCCGGTGTGCGGATTGGCTTGGCGCCGTATGATTCCGCGGCCGACGTCGACCGTTTCTTGGACGTCTCTACCGCGACGATCGCTAATGGGGCGGGGGCGTTTGCCGCGATCGTCGGCCCAGCAAGCGGGCGTAGGGTCGCTTCCCATGGAGTACCGCAGCCTCGGACGTACCGGAATCCAAGTCAGCCCGCTGTGTCTCGGCGCGATGATGTTCGGCAGTTGGGGCGAACCCGACCACGACACGTCGATCGCGACGATCCATGCCGCCATGGATGCCGGCATCAACTTCATCGACACCGCCGACGTCTACTCGCAGGGCGAGTCGGAGGTCATCGTCGGCAAGGCGCTGGCAGGTGGCAAGCGCGACGAGGTGGTGTTGGCGACCAAGTTCCATGGCCAGATGGGCGTCCCGGCCGACGCCCCGATCGGCACGCAGGGCGACCCCAACCAGCGCGGCAACTCCCGGCGCTGGATCGTCCGCGAGGTGGAGCAGAGCCTGCGCAGGCTGAACACCGACTGGATCGACCTCTACCAGGTGCACCGGCCCGATCCAGACACCGAGCTCGAGGAAACCCTCTCCGCACTCACGGACCTGCAGACGCAGGGCAAGATCCGCGCCTTCGGGTCGTCCACGTTTCCGGCTCACCAGATGGTCCAGTCGCAATGGGTCAGCGAGCGGCGCGGACTCGGCCGGTTCGTCACCGAGCAGCCGCCCTACTCGCTGCTGGTCCGAGGAATCGAGGCCGACGTCCTCCCGGTGGCCCAGGAGTACGGGATGGGGGTGCTGCCCTGGAGCCCGCTGGCCGGCGGCTGGCTCAGCGGGGGCTACCGAAAGGACAAGGAGCTCCCCGAGTCCCGGCGCCGCAGCCGGATGCCGGGCCGGTTCGACGCGTCCAGTCCCGGCAATCAGCGCAAGCTCGACGCGGCCGATGCACTCGGGCAGCTGGCCGACGACGCCGGACTGTCGCTGATCCATCTGGCGCTGGCCTTCGTGATGCAGCATCCGGCGGTCACGGCGCCGATCATCGGTCCGCGCACCCTCGACCACCTTAAGTCTCAAATCGGGGCGGCCGAGGTGACGCTGTCCGCCGACGTGCTCGACAAGATCGACGAGATAGTGCCGCCGGGGGTGACGGTCGCCAGGGGCGATCAGGCCTATCAGCCCCCGTCGTTGACCGATCCGTTCCTACGCAGGCGCCGCACCGCGTGACGCGTTAGTCCCCAACGACCCCGACGTCGGGGACGTGGGTGCGCTGGGCCCATTGAAAGACCTGCCATGCGGCGACTTCGTCGAACTCGTCGTGAACGCGACGGGCCATGTCAGCTCCGATCGGTTGTGCGCCAGTGGCTTTCACCTGAATCTCGGCGCAACGCTCCATCAGCAGGAAGTAGCCAACGGCCGCGTCGACGGTGGCTCCGACCGTCAGCAACCCGTGGTTGCGCAGGACCACCGCGCGGGTGTCTCCCATGGCCGCCGCGATGCGCTTGCCACCGTCGGTGTCGACGATGCTGACTTCCTCGTCGTCGAAGATCTCGTGATCCTCGAAGAACGCGCATGACTCCTGCGAGATCGGCCGGAGCTTGGTCACGGTCGCCGAGAACGGGGTTCCGTACGGGGTGTGACAGTGCGCTGCCGAGACGATGTCGGGGCGGGCCTCGTGCACGGGCGCGTGGATGTAGTACGCCGCCATGTTGATGTGGCCGCCACCGGCGATCGTGCCGTCCGGCTGAACCAGGACGAGGTCGTCGGTGGTCATGTACTTGAACGGCACGCCGTAGCGTCCCAGCCAGAAGCAGTCGGTGCGCTCCGGATCGCGCGCAGAGACGTGGCCGTCGCCGAGCGAGCCCCAGCCGACCGCGCCGAAAACCCCGTAGGCCAAGGCAAGTCGACGCTTGCGGTGTGCTCGCAGCGCGACGGGATCGGCCAGTTCGGGCTCGTACGCCGCCGGGTCGAGGAAGGGCTGATTGGTCGCCATGGCCATCGATCGTCACCTCGTTCCGTCTCGATGCAGCCTAGAGGGTGTCGGGGAGGCCGGCGAGGCGGTCGGGCGTCCCAACCGTTCGACCCTCACGATCGGCTCATGAGGCGTTGTTCGTGTCAGCGGTGATCTCGGCGACTGCCGCGTCGATCCGGTCGCGGTCCGCGTTGATCGACTCGGTGGCCTTGAAGGACGCCTTCTGCAGCGCCTCGTTGACGCGGCTCTGTACGACCTCTGCGCCCAGCCGAAGCACGCCGTCCTCGATGAAGACGTCGGTCAGCCAGTGATGCCCATTCAGCGTCACCTCGACGGTCTCGGATTCGTCTGTCGCGGTGAATGTTTCGGTATTCATCTTGGCGAGCTGGTCATCCATCAACGACTGAAGGCGTTGGGCCTGCTGCAACACCGCCGCGACCTCGGGGTGCATGTCATCGTTCATGAAGAATCCTTGGTGGACTGGCCGGCTCTGCGCTGCGGTTGACCAATGTAGCCCTCAGTCCACGGCCGGTCCTCGTTGTAGATCTCCTCGTCGGGGGACAAACCGGGCGTGCGGCGCTTCTCTTTGCCGCCCTGGCCGTGTGCGCCGTGCATGGGTGCCATGCCGCCGCCCATGCCACCCATCGCTCCACCGACCCCTGCGGCTGCGGGGGTTCCGGCACCGGCCGTCCCACCGGCGCTCGGACCGGGCCCGACGGCCACCCCGCCCACGGCGGGCTGCAACGGCAAGTTGGGGACGCCGCCGCCACCGCCGGCACCTCCGCCTGCGCCGCCGCCCGCTCCTCCGCCCGCATCGGCGGCCGCCGGCCGCAGGCTCGGGTCCCCTGGCATCTTGGGCAGCTCCTTCGGCATGTCACCGCCGGGCACCCCGCCGCTCGGCAGGCCGCCGCCGGAACCGCTACCCCCTGACGGTGAGCCGCCACCCGACGGTGAACCACCCGACGGCGAGTCCTGGGACTTGGCGGGCTCTGGCGCGGACTGCGGTGTGGTGGGCGCCGTCGGACCATTGGGCGGCGGAACCCCCGGGGACTGCGGCGTGCCACCGCCACCGCCGCCACCGCCGGATCCCGTACCCGCACCCGGGCCCGACCCCTGCCTGCTGGAGTCGCCTACCGGCGGCATGCTCGGCGCGCCAGACGGAACCGCCTCGGGTTGGACGGGCGGCAAGTGCGCGGACCCTGCGTATGCCGTCATCTTCTCCTGGGAGAGCTGCTGCATTTGCGCGTACTCGCTCATCCCCCGCGCCCTGAGCTCTGGGATGGTCGACGCGACACGACCCAGTGCCGCCTGCACATCCTCCAGGCGGGGATGCCCGTCGAGGGCGGTCTTGTGAGCGTCGATGAGGTGCCGCGCCTGGTCCGCCAGATCCGTGCACTTCGACTGCATGCCGAGCAGCCACTCCTGGTGGGCCTTCATGCTGGCGGCCGCCGCTTCGGCAGCGGCGCCGGTCCAACTGGGGACGGGTTCGAACAGGCTGGCCTGGTGGGGTAGCGACCGACCGTAGGACTCCCAGTTGTAGGCGAATGACTCCAACGAACTCCCACCGTCCGAGTCTGCGAGTCGTTGCGCGTTGTCCTCGACGTTGGTGTGCGTGTACACCGGCTGCGCAAAGGTGTTGGCTCCGGGGAAAACCGGCACCGGCGGCGACAGGTTGGGCGTCACCGGTACGGGTTCGATGCCCGGTTGACCGTTCTCGAGTGCGGCCGCGGACAGTCGGTCGGCCTCGCGGTAGGCCTGTGCCGCCGCGCGCAACGACTCGGCCAGTCGCCGTCCCTCCGCTTCTCCGGACGTGAGGTGGGCCTGCACGTTGGCGGCGTTCGAGTTGAGCACGATGGCCGCCCAGCCCGCAACCGTCCGCGTGCCGTCCGCCGCGTTCGCCTCCATCGGATAGTCAGGCAGCTCGGCCTGCTCGATTTCGGTCGCCTTGCGGTCCAGGCCGTCGGCCTCGACCTCTACGGGTTGCCCGTCGGCCATCGTTCCTCCTCTACGTCTTCGCGCATCACCTCGCGCGACATGGCCGGCATCAGTGCCCCTGCTCCAACGCCATCTGATAGCGGCTCTCCTCGCGCGGGTTGATCAGCCGGATGGGCAGCTGCCGGTGCCGGGGAGTGTCGATGAAGTTGTGCCGCAACACGACTCGTCCGATGCCTGGGTGTGGGCCGAGGTAGGTGGTCGAATTGGGCCACGCGACCTTGGCGATCTGACCCACTCGGGCATTGATGAACCCTGCGAACTCGGGGAACTGCGGTCCCAGTGTGACGACGGCCCCGCAGGCGGCGGAGCGCACCACGAACTGGGTGAACAGGCGCGCGTCGCCGAGGTTGATGCTGACGTCGACGTCGTCGAACGGCATGTACACCGGGTAGCGGTCCGCGGTCTCGCCGACCAGCACGCCGGCGGAACCGATGGGGAGCTCATAGTGCCGGTCGGTCAGCGGGCTCTGGCCGTGCAGGGCGGCCCGCTGGCCCCCGAACAGACACGAAAAGCCCCGCGGTGTCGAGGGATTCGCGAGTGTCGTGAGTAGCACCGTGGTGGTCGGGGCGATTCCGGGACGGATCCGGACCCGGGTGATGGTGTGGTCGGCGCGGGCCGACCACCACACGTCGGGCCCACCAGCGGCAGTGTAGGCCGCGGTGAACGTGCTGCGTCCCTTGATCGAGGACCATGTCTCGCGCTCGAAGCTGATCTCTGTGGCCCGGTCGAAGTCGTCGAAGCTGCGGCCGCACCGTGCGTCGATCCCGTTGCTGGCCAACTGATCTGCGATGCGTGTCGTGGTCGCGACCAGGTACCGGGCCAGGCCTGCGACCCCCGCCTCGCGTCGCATGGCGGCCTTGCGGGTCTCCTCCGGCCTGGCCCGCAACACGATCCACGTGCGGCGGTGGGCCGGCGCGGGATAGGGGCCCACGACCTGTTCGTACAGGGCGACGAGGCTGGACGGCGCCGTCTTGCCGACCCGGTAGCCGGCCGACACCACGTCGGCCTCCAGATCGGGGGAGTGAGCGACGAGCAGCTGCTCGACCAGTCTGGTGTCGACGACGTCGTCGGTGAATGCCTCACCACTGACGATGACGGTCGGCGTGAACGGCCGCGGGACGAGCTCGATGACGGACACGAGGTAGTCGCCTTGCCAGCGCACCGCCACGTGGTCGCCCGGCATGACGGTCGACCCGACAGCGGGCGTCGATGGGACGTCAGGCCCGACGCGGTGCCGCCGACGCCACGAGAAGATCGCCGTCACCCAGCCCGCGAACCGGCGACCGCGCACCGTCAACACAGCCGCGACCGCGATGAGCACCGCCAGGACGACGCCGAGCCACACGAGGTCGAGCTGGATGAACAGCACAACCACCGCGGGTATCAGCGCAGCCGCCCACAACAGGTGTCCGGTCGTGACGCGAAACCCGAACTGCGCCAGGAAGTTCTTCATCGGCGACGCCTCAACGCACGGCGGGCCAGTGCCCCGATGCCCAGTGCCAGCGCCAGGCTGGCTCCGGTGATTACCACGATGGTGATCGGACCCCTATCTGGCGGAGCGATGAAGACCGGCGGAGGGAGCTGTTTCACGTTGTACGGCGCGGTCTTTGGTCCCGGGGCGACGTCCCACGTCAATGCGGCGACGGGGTCGATGACGCCGGCACCGACGTAGTTGTCGACACCGCCACCGGGATGCCTTGCGGTGGCGGTGATTCGGTTGATGACCTGCGCAGGGGTCAGGTTGGGGAAGCGCTGTCTGACCAACGCGGCCAACCCGGATGCGTACGCCGCGGCGAACGATGTGCCGTTGATCGGGATGGGACCGTCCTGCCCCTGCAGGGCGTTGACCGGGTTGCCGTCATACCCGAGCGCGATGACGTTCTCCGCGGGGGCGGCCGCACCGAGCCACGGACCAGACATGGAGAACGTGCTCGGCTGGCCGTTCGGCGCGATGCCGCCGACCGTCAGAACCAGTGGCGAATACCAGGCGGGGGAGACGATGGTCTGGACCTGCCGCCACCCGCGTGCGTCCGCAGGGACCGACGCATCCGGCGGCGGGTTCTGGCTGCAGTCCTGTCCCGTATTGCCTGCGGCGACGATGATGACCACGCCCTTGATGTTGACGGCGTACTCGATGGCCGCACCGAGTCCGGATTCGTTGATGGGCCGGGTCACCTTGTAGCAGGCGGCCTCGCTGATGTTGATGACCTGCGCGCCCAAGTTGGCGGCGTGCACGATGGCCCGGGCGAGACTGCGCAGTGAGCCTGCGGTCTGTGTGGTGTTCGGGTCATTGGGGTCGGTGCGCGAACCGACGGGCTGGAAGTTGTCCGAGGTCTGGCGCAGGGACAGGAGCCGGGCACCCGGGGCGACGCCGATGAACCCGTCGGTGGGTGCGGGCCGCCCCGCGATGATCGACGCGGTGAGCGACCCGTGTGCGTCGCAGTCCGACAAACCATTGCCAGCCTTGTCGACGAAGTCGCCGCCCGGCTCGGCGGACACGCGGGGCGACGCGTTCACGCCGGTGTCGATGACCGCGACAGTTATGCCGTCGCCGGTTGCGAACTTCTGCGCCTCGGCCAGCTGCAGATAGTCGTTGGGCCACGGCTTGTCGGCGAAGTTCGAGTTGGGGAAGACGGTCGGTGCACCGCATACCCGGCGCTGTTCGGTCGGTTGATCGGGGCCGGTTTCGTCAGGTGGCAGCGCGCCAGGATCGATGGCGGGCGGGTCGATCGCGATGGCAGGAGGAGCGCTCAGCAACGCCAGAAAGAGCGCAGCCAGCAGGACGCAGACGCGTCGCATCATGCGCCACCCCGTCCGGGGTTCGCACTGTGCCCGCTGCGCTGCATTGGCGACAGCAAACGAAATGCCGCCCGATGGGCGGCACATCGCCTAACGTCAAGCCCCCTGACCTCTTGCACGGGGCAATCTTACGGTGACGCGAGTGGGGGTTGTTCCGCTTTCTGTGGCGGTCAGCGACGGGGGCGGAGACGGCCCAGTTCAGGCCGCCCGCCGCCCCTGCCCGAGCCAAGAATCAGGCGTCGAGATCCTGCTGCACCAGCGTCGCTACGGTGTTCAGCGCCGCCTCGTCCTCGGAGGCGACGGTCACCTGGGCGCCGTTGCCTGCGCCCAGCGTCATGATCATCAGCGCCGATCCGGCGTCCACCGGCTCACCGCCGTCGACCGAAAGGGTGACGGGCACCCCGGCGGTGACGACGGCTTCGGCGATGATGGCGGCGGGGCGGGCGTGCAGGCCGATCGACGAGCCGACGATGACGGTCTTGGTGTGCATGTGTGTCTCCTTGTTGGTGTGGACGGATCGTGGTGTGGACGGATCAGGCGGTTGCCAGGGCCGGGGTCGGCTCGGCGGTGGTGGTGGGCTTGATGAACTGCTTGGCGGCGATCACCGCGACGGCCGCCGCGACGGTGCCCACGACCAGGGCGACGATGAACCACAACAGATGGCCGATGGCGAAGAAGACGAAGATCCCGCCGTGGGGCGCCTTCAGGGTGACGTCGAACGCCATGATGAGGGCGCCGGTGATGGCCCCGCCGAACATCATCGACGGGATGACCCGCAGCGGGTCGACCGCCGCGAACGGGATCGCGCCCTCCGAGATGAACGATGCGCCCAGAAGCCAAGCCGCCCTGCCGTTTTCGAGCTCCGGCTCGGTGAACAGGCCGGGCCGGACGGTCGTCGCCAGCGCCATCGCCAATGGCGGCACCATTCCCGCGGCCATCACCGCGGCCATGATGCGAAGCGACGAAGGGTCGGCGACGTTCAGACCCGCGGTGGCGAAGGCGTAGGCCGCCTTGTTCACCGGACCGCCGAGGTCGAAGCACATCATCAGCCCGAGCACGATGCCCAGCAGGATCACCGAGGTGCCGGTCATGCCGCCCAGCCAGCTCGTCAGGCCGGACGTGATGGCGGCCAGCGGACGGCCAAGTAGCAGGAACATCAGCAGACCAACGACCAGAGAAGCGACCAGCGGGATGATCACGACCGGCATCAGGCCTCTGAGCCAACGGGGTACGGCGATGCGGCTGATCCACAACGCGGTGAACCCGGCGATCAGACCTCCGACGATGCCTCCGATGAAGCCGCCACCGACGAAGACGGCGACCGCGCCCGCGGTGAACCCGGGGGCGATGCCCGGCCGGTCGGCGATGGCGAACGAGATGTAACCGGCGAGTGCGGGCACCAAGAACATGAATGCCAGCTTCCCCAGCGTGAACAGCACTGCACCCAGATACTGGGTCAGGCCGCCCTCGGGCAGGTCGGTCAGCGTGTTGGTGAGGGCGATGTGGTTGCCGAGCGAGTTCAGTCCGAAGGTCAGCGGCTGTGGGTCCCCCGCAGGGGTGTTGGCGATGTCGTAGCCGGCGAACAGGAATCCGAGTGCGATCAAGAGGCCGCCTGCGGCCACGAACGGGATCATGTAACTGACACCGGTGAGCAGGATCTGACGGGTGCGGGTGCCCCAGCCGACCCCTCCTGCGGCCGGGGTACCCGATGACCGAGCTGCGCTGCCAGCGTCGCCCTCGACGCGGGCAGCATTGGGATCAGTTGCGGCGCTGAGTGCTTCGCTGATCATCTTGGCCGGCTCGTTGATGGCGCGCTTGACGCCGGACGCCACGACGGGCTTGCCTGCGAAGCGACCCTTGTCCTTGACGCCGACGTCGGTGGCGAAGATGACGGCGTCGGCGGCGGCGATCGTGTCGACTGACAGCGGCGTGCTGCCCGACGACCCCTGGGTCTCGACGTGCAGAGTGACGCCGGCTTCCTTGGCGGCGGCGACGAGCGAGTCGGCCGCCATGTAGGTGTGGGCGATGCCGGTCGGGCAGGCCGTGATCGCGACGAGCGTGCGGGTCTTCACCGGCTCGGCCGCGGCCGGGGGCGCTGCGGCGGGGGCCTCCGCGGTGGCTGCGGGTGCGGCGGGGGCGGGATTGACGACACCCTCGACCAGCGCCACCACCTCGTCGGCGGAACCGGCGTTGCGCAGGGACTCGACGAAGTCCTTGCGTACCAGCGCCCGGGCCAGGCTCGACAGCAGCTTCATGTGCTCGGAGCCGCCCGCTTCGGGCGCGGCGATCAGGAAGGCGAGGTCCGCGGGCCCGTCCGGGGCGCCGAAGTCGACCTTGGGCGACAGCCGTGCGAACCCGATCGATGCGGTGTCGACGTGCGGTGAGCGGCAGTGTGGGATGGCGATGCCCCCGGGAAGTCCGGTGGCGGACTGACCCTCGCGCGCCATTGCGGCGGCGACCAGTCCGTCGCGGTCGGAGGTCCGCCCGGCGCGGGCGAGGAGGTCGGCAAGCAGGCCGATGACGGCCTCCTTGTCGCCGCCTGCGTCGACGTCGATGGCGACGAGCTCGGTTGTGGTGATGGACATTTCGCTACTTTCCTCTGGGTGGCTACGGACGGGTGGACGTGGGTGCGAGCGCATGGACGCGGACGGCGTTGAGCTCGAGTTGGGCGGGTGTGGGCAGTGCGGAGCCGGGCAGTGCCGCCGCCGAACTGCCGTAGGCGACCGCCATCTGGAGTCGCTGAGGCGGTTCGGCGCCTGCGACGTCGGCGCGCAGGTAGCCGGCGAGCGAGCTGTCGCCCGCACCGACGGTGCTGCGCGGCGTGATCGGAGGAGGAGTCGCCATCCAGCTGCCAACGCTGTCGACGAGTACCGCACCTGCCGCGCCGAGCGTGACGAGCACTGCACCGACGCCGTCGTCGAGCAGGCGTTTGGCCGCCGTCACCACCGGCTCGGGATCGCCTGCCGCGGCGGCGTTCTCGAGGTCCTCGGCGGATGCGCCGACGAGGCTGGCGAGCTCCTCGGCGTTCGGCTTGATGAGGTCGGGTGCTGCGGTTCCGAAGGCGGCCGCCAGTGCGGCGAGCGGCCGCTCCGACGTGTCGACCGCGACCCGGCACGGGAAGGTCGAGAGCATGGCGACGACCTCGGCGTACCAATCGTCGGGCACGCCGGGCGGCAGTGATCCGGAGAGCACCACCCAGGACGCCCGTTGAGCGGCATCGCGCACGGCCTGAGTCAAGGCACTGAGGGCGACCGCGTCGAGGTGGGCGCCTGGCTCGTTGAGTTTGGTCGTGGTGCCGTCGGTTTCGGTGATCGCCAGGTTGGTGCGTACGGCTCCGGTGACCGGCACGCAACGGAAGTCGACGCCGACGGCGTGCAGCGCGGCGACGATGGGATCGGACTCCGCGGCGGGCAGCAGTGCCAACGCGTCCAGTCCGGCCAGGCTCAGCGCCCGTGCGACGTTGACGCCCTTGCCGCCGGGCTCGCTGGTGACGGACGTGACGCGATGAACGGCGCCGCGGGTGAGCGGCCCGCCCAGCGTGACCGTGCGGTCGATGCTGGGGTTCGGGGTGACGGTGACGATCATGTGGGCTCTCCTGCGCAGATGACTTCGACGCCGCTTTCGGTCAGCGCGCGGTGATCGTCGGCGCTGATCTCGGTGTCGGTGATGAGGGTGTCGACGCTCGAGATCGGCGCGAAGCTGACGAAGTCCTCGCGACCGACCTTGCTGGAGTCGGCGGCGACGACGACGTAGTTGGCGCACTGGACCATGGCGCGCTTGACGGCGGCCTCGTCGCTGTCGGGGGTGGACAGTCCGTGACGCACGCTGATGGCGTTGGTGCCGATGAAGGCGATGTCGACGCGCAGCGTGTCGAGCACCCGCAGCGCCTGCTCGCCGACGGCGGCCTGCGTGACGCCGCGCACGCGGCCGCCGAGCAGCTGCAGCGAGATCGAGTTGATGGCGGCGAGCCGGGCGGCGATCGGGACGGAGTTGGTGACGACGTTGAGCTGGCGGTCGGTGGGCAGCAGGGCGGCGATCCGCGCCGTGGTGGTGCCCGCGTCCAACAGAACCGAGCCGCCCGTCAGCGGGAAGAACTCGGTCGCCGCGGCCGCGATGGCGTCCTTGTAGTCGGCGCGAGTGGACTCCCGCTCTCCGACATTCGGGTTCGACGAGGTGAAGGGCCCGTGCTGGGACCGCGCCGCCGTGGACTCGTCGGACGACGCCGGCCCTGTCGAGGGCGGCCAGGTCCCGTCGCACGGTCTCGGTGGTGACGTCGTACGCCTCGGCCAGCTCGGCCACCGAGGCGCGGCCCTTGCTGATCACCAGGGCCGCGATGGCCTGCTGGCGCTCCTCGGCGTACATCGTCCTCCGTATATGTGGGAAACCGCGCTGTTGAATGTTGATATATGTTGTTTTACTCCCGACTGTGTTGACTTGTCAATGGTTTCTAGTAATCTGGCTCACATGAGTTCTTCGCCTTCGACCACATCACTCCCTGAGAACCGGACGGCCACCCTGCCAGCGGGCACCGTGTTGCAGGGCGTACCCGCTGTAGCGGGCGTGCAGTACGCGCCGGTGATCAGGCCCGGTGTCCGGCCGCGCGTCGACCCCGAGGCCCAGGCGTCCGGCCTGGACGAATCGGTTAGGCCCGCCGAGGTGGCGCGCTTCACCGCCGCCGCGGGCGCGGTGGCCACCCGACTGCGCGAGCGCGCCGCGAGCGCTTCGGGAGCAGCATCCGAGGTGCTGGCCACGACGGCGACGCTGGCCCAGGACCGGGCCTGGATCGGCGCCGCGGAGAAGCGAATCAAGGAAGGCAGCCCCGCGGTTGGCGCCGTCGTCGGGGCGGTCGAGCAGTTCGTCACGATGTTCACCCAGCTCGGCGGGCTGATGGCCGAGCGGGTCACCGACCTGCGGGACATCCGCGACCGCGTCATCGCCGAGTTGACCGGTCTGCCCGAACCTGGCGTGCCAGTGCCCGACGTGCCGTCGATCCTGTGCGCCGAGGATCTCGCGCCCGTCGACACCGCGGGACTGGATGCGTCGTTGGTGGTCGCGCTGGCCACCACGCTTGGCGGCCCCACCAGCCACACGGCGATCATCGCCCGGCAACTGGGCATCCCGTGCGTGGTGGCCGTCGACGGCCTGGACGCGGTGCCCGCGGGCACGATGGTCATGGTCGACGGGACGCTCGGAACCGTCACCGTGGCGCCCGACGCGGCCGCCGCCACCGAGGCCGTCTCGGTGGCGCAGCGGGACGCGGCCGCCGCCAAGCAGTGGACGGGTCCAGGCGCCACCGCCGACGGGCACCAGGTCGCGATCCTGGCCAACGTCCAGGACGGCGCCGCGGCGCGTTCGGCCAGCGAGACGCCCGCAGAGGGCGTCGGCCTCTTCCGCACCGAACTCTGCTTCCTCAACCGCGACACCGAACCCAGCGTCGACGAGCAGGCCGAGATCTACGGTGAGGTGCTCGACCGCGTTCGCCGGCCGCAAGGTCGTGGTGCGGACGCTGGACGCGGGGTCGGACAAGCCGCTCAAGTTCGCGGGCCATCCCGACGAGGCCAACCCCGCGCTCGGCGTGCGCGGCATTCGCATCGCACAGGGCAATCCCGGCATCCTGACACGCCAGCTCGAGGGCATCGCCGCGGCCGCGAAGGCCACCGGCAACCAACCGTGGGTGATGGCACCGATGATCGCGACGCCCGCCGAGGCCGACGACTTCGCTGCGGAGGCCCGCGCGCATGGGCTGACCCCCGGCGTGATGATCGAGGTGCCCGCGGCCGCGCTGCTGGCCGACCGCATCCTCGAGCACGTCGACTTCCTGTCGATCGGCACCAACGACCTGACCCAGTACACGATGGCCGCGGACCGGATGTCGGCCGAACTCGCGACGTTGACCGATCCGTGGCAGCCCGCGGTGCTGGCGCTGGTCGCGATGGCGGTGAAGGCCGGTGTCGCCGTCGGCAAGCCGGTCGGCGTGTGCGGTGAGGCGGCCGCCGATCCGCTGTTGGCGTGCGTGCTGGTCGGGCTCGGGGTGTCGTCGCTGTCGGCGGCGGCCGCGGCGGTCTCCGGGGTCGGCGCCAAACTCGCCCAGGTCTCGCTCGCGCAGTGTCGGGAGGCGGCCGAGGCGGCGGTGGCGACGGCCACCGCGGCGGACGCCCGCGCGGCGGCCATCGCCGTGCTCGGCTGACTTTCCCGCGCGAACAGACGCAAACTCCCCTCAATTGGCGCAATTGAGGGGAGTTTGCGTCTGCTCGCGCGGAGGGGGACCACCCGGACTGGGGAATAATCGGACCACGGTCCGGTTATATCGGGTAGTTCCGATTCTCAGGAGGTACCGATGCCCGCCATCACCGCCGACACCCTCACACTGCCCCGCATCACCGGCCCGGCCGTCGGCCGACCGTGACCGGCCCGTGCGCTCGATCACCACCGGCCCGCGCGGCTACGAGGGTGAGGGCTTTCCCGTCGTGCGCGCCTTCGGGGGCGTCCGCGCCGCAGACCTCGACCCGTTCGTCCACATGGACCAGATGGGCGAGGTCGAGTACCAGCCCGGCGAACCGCGCGGCACCGACTGGCATCCACACCGCGGCTTCGAGACCGTCACGTACATGATCGACGGCCGCTTCGCGCACCAGGACTCGCACGGAGGCGGCGGCCTGATCACCGACGGCGCCACCCAGTGGATGACGGCGGGCGCGGGCATCCTGCACATCGAGACCCCGCCCGCCGAACTCGTCGAGAGCGGCGGCATCTTCCACGGCATCCAGCTGTGGGTCAACCTGCCGCGCAAGGACAAGTTCGCGACGCCGAAGTACCAGGCCATCGAAGGCGGCGAGGTGAAGCTGTTGTCGTCCGAGGACGGTGGAGCGTTGGTACGCGTCATCGCGGGCGACGTCGACGGCCAACGTGGGCCGGGCGCCACCCACACGCCGATCACGTTGGCACACACCACGATCGAACCCGGTGCGCGGCTGAACCTGCCGTGGAACCCGGAGTTCAACGCGCTGGTCTACGTGCTGTCCGGCGACGGCACCGTCGGACCTGTCGGCCCAGCCGATCCGGCAGGGCCAGCTCGCGGTGCTCGGCTCCGGCGACCGCATCACGGTGGGCGCGGCGGCCCAACAGGATTCGCACCGGCCGACGATGGAGGTGCTGGTCCTCGGTGGCCAGCCGATCCGTGAACCCGTCTTCCAGTACGGCCCGTTCGTGATGAACTCCAAGTCAGAGGTCGTCCAGGCGCTGGAGGACTTCAACGCCGGTCGGTTCGGGAACATCCCGCCGAACGCGTTGATGCCCCACACCGCGGGCCGCTAACCGGACTGCGTCAGCGGTCTGCAGCGCGACGGTCCGGCCGGGTTCGGGGTAGAGCAACTCGAGCTCGCCGAGGTTCGCCGCCACGGTGACGAGCGGCAGCGCGGCCGCGACCGAGAGCGCGCTGCCGTCGGACTCGGCGCGTAGCCCCAGCACGAAGTCGTCGGTGATCGGCCCGTGTTCGTGCGCGGGGTCGGCTCCGGTGAGGCGCTCGCACACCGCCGTCGCGTGCGCCTCGAGCACCTTGCGCACCCGCGGGTACGCGGCCAGCGGCGGCGGCACGACGTCGGCGATCAGTTCGGCGGCGGTGCGCAGCCGGATCGCGCGGTTGGCCGCACGGATCACCGGAGCGCGCAGGTCCGTCGAGCCGCTGCTCTCCGAAAGGTAGTGGCGTACGGCGTCATCCATCGTCCGCGACGCCGACATCGCCTCGTGGCCGAGCGCGGTCACCCGATCGTTGGACTCCTCGTAGGCGCCGCGGGTGACCCGCTGGACCGCCGCCATGAGGTACTGCCCGCCCGCGGCGTAGGCCGCGTCGATCGTGCGGGCCACCCGCGCGCTGGCCCCGCGCGGCCAGAGCAGCGTGGACACCACGACACCGACCAACGCGCCGACGATCACGTCCTCGACGCGGATCAGCCCGACACTCCACCCCGTCGGGACGATCAGGTTGAAGATGATCAGCACCATCATCGTGAACATCGCCTGCCCGGCGATGAACGACGCCACCTCGGGCACGTAGGCGGACCCGAACGCGACGATCGGCAGCATCACCCACATCACGGGCGGGTCGACACCCATCAACTCGATGAACAGCGCACCCGAGCACGAACCCGATCGCCGTGCCCGCGACGGCACGCACCACCCGGGTACCCGTGGTGAGGGCGCTGCTGCGCAACACCGACATCGCGCCGAGCACTACCCAGAAGCCGTGCTGCACGGGGAACACATGGGTGATCGCGACCGCGGCAGCCAGCCCGAGCCCGGTGCGCAGGCTGTTGCGCACCACGACGGCTCGGGTTGCGACGAAGCCGGACGGCAGCGACGCGATGGCCTGCGACTCCGACAGCACCATGTCGGCGGCGCCGGACTCCGGCAGTTGTCGGCCGAGCACCCGGGCCCACACCGGGCGGGCATCGGCCGCGGCGGCGAGCCCGATGACGCGTCCCGTCGCGCCGACGCACGCCGAGATCGTGCGAACGCGTCAACAGCCTGCGCCCCGTGCCGATGGCTTCGGCGTCACTCGATTCAGCGAGGATCTCGACGACGTCGTCGCGGTAGCGACTTCGCGCCACCGCGCGTTGCTCGGCCAACGCCGACTCGAGCTCGATTCGGTGGCGGGCCCGGTCGGCGCCCCGCGGAGTGCTCAACACCAGCGCGCTCTCGCGCAGCACCCGAACGATGGGGATGCGCATTTCGAAGAGCAGGGCGCCGGTGTCGTCGGCGACGCGATCGGACAGCCATTGCAGGTCGTCGACGACCCGCACCAGAGCGCGGCTGCCCGCCGTCAGCCCGACCGGCCGGTAGTCGGCGCCAAGGAAGTTGGCGCGCAGCGCACCCATCGCGGTCGTCACGTCGTCGTGCGAGGCGTTCCCCTCGAGGCGGTCGGCCAGCGTCCGGCACACCTCCGCGGCGTGCTTGCGCAGGTCGTCGTGGTGCCGCGGCGGAAGCACGAACAGCGCAGCGGGCACGGCCAGGGCCAGGGCGATGGTCCAGCCCAGCAGCCGGTCGGGAATGGGGCCGACGGGCGTGCAAACCGGCAGGACGAACGTCGAGCAACGTCGACCGCTGGCCGGCCGCCACGATTTCACTCAGCACGCCCGCGAAGGTCACTGCGGCGGCGAGCACGAACATCGTCGTGACCGCGAGCCAGGGGATGGGTGCGACGAGCGAGCCCAGCGTGATGAGCACGAAGCCGTTGAAGCCGAGGCCGGCGTACGCCAGTGCCCGCGCCGGACGGTTGCCCGGGAAGTCCGCGATGATGAGCAAGGCGACCGACCCGAAGATGGCGTACAACGGCGTCTGCGAACCGCCGCCGACCGCGAATCCGACGGTCGCGGCGATCGGGAGCACGACGGCGGCCCGGATCGCTCGTCGCAATGCGTCGTGCTCGGGGTCCTTCTCGCGGATCCGGCCGGCTGCCCGGCCCCACACGCCAGCCGGGGTCAGCATGAACGCCGATCGTACGGGCACGGGCGCCCAACCGAGTCACTCGGTGACAGCGGGGTAGTCGGCCTTCGGCGCCGTCCCGAATCGACCCTCGTCCAACGCTTCGAGCAGTTGGCCGGCGATCCAGGCGAGGTCGTTGCCGTTGCGGGGCACCAGTGCCTGCTCGTAGCCGACCAGAACGTAGAGCCCCCATGCGGCGAACAGCCTGGCCTGGTCCGCGTTCTCGAGAATCTCTGCCGCCGACTCGCGCAGCACTTCGAACCGCTGCTGGTCGACGGCGGCCTGCACGTCGTGGACGTCACGGTCGATCGAGCTCCAGACCCGGATGGCCGCCTCGGCCCCATGCGGCAGTGCCAGCGCCTGGCTGATGAGCGTGCCGATGCGCACCCGCGGATCGGACTCTGCCGAGACTTGCTCGATGATCCCGACCGTCCTGACCTGCACCCAGTACGAGACCAGGCCTCGCGTGTACTGCCGACCAGTTCGAGAAGTAGTGGTAGAAGGAGCCGGTGGTCACGCCGAGCCGGTTGCACACCTCGGCGAGTTTGAGCCCGCCGTAGCCGAGGTCCGACAGCACTTCGAGGCCCGTCTCGAAGTACGACTCCTGAGATATGACGCTCGCCATGGCTGGAAACCATAGTGTCAGCCGTCACGGGATGTCCGAAGTGCCGGTACTGCCGCGCCGTGGAACGACGTGACGCATGGTTCAGCACACGGCGTTGACGCACCCGATTGTTTGCTAAGCAAAACCGATTGACGGCTCCGAAACGCTCAATACGACCCGGCCAGGTGACATGTGGCACTATTTAAGCGTGCCGTATACCGCAACCCGGGGTCCAGGACGTCCACCTGCAGCGAAGGCTGCAGAAACCCGTGAGCGCATTGTGCGGGCAGCGCGCGAAGTTTTCAGCGAACTAGGTTACGAAGCAGCTACATTCCAGGCGATTGCCGTTCGCGCCGATCTGACGCGACCCGCGATCAATCACTACTTTGCCAGCAAGCGTGTGCTGTATGCGGACGTGGTTCGAGAAGACCACCGAGCTGGTGGTTGCCGCAGGCGTGGAGAAGGCGCAGGGGGAGACGTCGCTGTTGAAGCGGCTCTCCGCGTTCTTCTCGGCAGCGATGCAGGCCGAGTCGCGCGACCGTTCGTCCGCCGCGTTTCTGGCCACGTCGGGGCTCGAGTCCCAGCGCCATCCCGAGTTGACCCGCGACGAGCACAACTCGTTGAAGACGTCCCGCGCCTTCGTGACCTGGGCGCTCAACGACGCGATCGCGCGTGGCGAGCTAACCACTGACACCGACGTGCCCACCCTGGTCGAGATGTTGTTGGCCATGATGTGGGGGCTGGGTTTCTACGCCGGATACGTCGGTGGTCATGACGAGCTGGCCAGCATCGTGGACGCGCTCGAGCGGCTGCTGGCCAACAAACTTTGGACGCTGTCCGAGTAGCTCGCCCTGGCGCAGCTACGTCGGACCGCCGGTCTCAATAGCCTGGCTAAGTTTCTTTCGGTAGGCTTGCGAACGAATTGGTGGCGCCGCGCCGTGCGCCCCACCCGAAACTGGAGCGCCCACATGAGCTCACTACGCACCCACGACGACACCTGGGACATCGCCAGCAGCGTGGGAACCACGGCGGTCATGGTCGCCGCCGCCCGCGCCGCCGAGACCCAGCGACCGGATCCGCTGATCCGCGATCCGTACGCGAAGCTCCTGGTCGATGGTGCTGGAGCAGGCATGTGGGATCAGATGCTCGACGACGATTTCGTCGCCAAGGTGGCCGACGCGGACGCCGAGGCTGCCTCGGTCTTTCGGCACATGGGCAATTATCAGGCGGTGCGGACGCACTTCTTCGACGACTTCTTCACCGCCGCCACCGCGGCCGGAGTTCGGCAGATCGTGATCCTCGCGTCCGGCCTCGACTCCCGGGCGTATCGACTGGATTGGCCGGCTGGGACCACGGTCTACGAGATCGATCAGCCCAAGGTGCTCGAGTACAAGGCCGCGACCTTGGCCGACCACGGCGTCGAGCCGACTGCGCTGCGCCGCGAGGTAGCGATCGACCTGCGCAACGACTGGCCGAATGCGTTGCGCCAAGCGGGATTCGACGCGTCGGCGCCAACGGCCTGGTTGGCCGAGGGGCTGTTGATGTACCTGCCTGCCGATGCCCAGGACCGGTTGTTCGAGCAGGTCTCGGAGCTCGAGCGCACCGGGCAGTCGCATCGCCGTCGAGACCGTCGGGGTGCAGGCCGACGACCGGCGTGAGCAGATGCGCGAACGCTTCACGCAGATCCGCGAGAAGTTCGGCATCGAGGAGTCCGTCGACATCGCGGAACTGATGTACCACGACGTCGACCGCGCCGACGTGGCCGAATGGCTGAACGCGCACGGGTGGACGGCATCGGCGGTGACGTCGCAGGACGAGATGCGCAGGCTCGGGCGCTGGGTGCTGATGGAGTCGATGGAGTCGACGGGACCCGCCGCGTTCTCGAGTTTCGTCACCGCGCAACGCTGACGGTCCGCCCTGCCGGGTCCTGTTCGCCAACCACCTGGTTGGTTAGGATCGGGTATTCCTCGGGTCAGGAAGGACTCCCCATGACCACCGAATCCGTGGCTCCGGCCAGCTCGGCTGCGGCTACCCCCCAGCACGTGGACATCCCGGCGGTGGTCGCCGGGGTGCGCAAGACCTTCGCCAGCGGTCGCACCCGCGACATCGAATGGCGAAAGCAGCAGCTGCGCGCACTCGAGAAGCTGGTCACCGAAAACGAGTCCGCCATCGCCGCCGCCCTCGAAGAGGACCTCGGCCGCAAACCGTTCGAGGCATGGCTGGCCGACATTGCCAGCGTCTCCGCCGAGGCGAGCGAAGCGGCCAAGAACGTTGACAAGTGGACCAAGCGCAAGCACCGGTTGCTGGAGTTCTCGCAGCTTCCGGGCCGCGGATGGATTCAGTACGAGCCGTACGGCACCGTACTCGTGATCGGCGCCTGGAACTTCCCGTTCGCGTTGACGCTGGGGCCCGCCGTCGGTGCCATCGCTGCGGGCAATGCCGTGGTGCTGAAGCCGTCCGAGGTGTCGCCGGCCTCCTCGGCGCTGATGGCCGAACTCGTTCCGAAGTACCTGGACCGCGATGCGATCGCCGTGGTCGAGGGCGACGGCGCGGTCAGCCAGGAGCTCATCGAGCAGGGTTTCGACAAGCTCTGCTTCACCGGTGGCACCGAGATCGGCCGCGTGGTCTATCAGAGCGCTGCGTCGCACCTGACCCCAGTCACGCTGGAACTGGGTGGCAAGAGCCCCGTGATCGTCGCCGCCGACGCCGACATCGACGTCGCCGCCAAGCGCATCGCCTTCTCCAAGCTGCTCAACTCCGGTCAGACCTGCATCGCACCGGACTATGTGCTGGTCGACGCCTCGGTCCGCGACCAACTCGTCGCCAAGATCGGTGCAGCCGTGGCCTCGTTCGACGCAGCCGGCGGCAAGCGCATCGTGAACCAGCGCCACTTCGACCGACTGACCAAGGCGTTGGCCGCCACCAAGGGCACCGTGGCCATCGGCGGGGGTTCGGATGCCACCGCCATCGAGATCCAGCCGACGGTGGTCGTCGACCCCAACCTCGACGAGCCACTGATGACCGAGGAGATCTTCGGCCCGATCCTGCCCGTCGTGACGGTTCAATCCCTGGACGAGGCAATCACTTTCGTGAACTCTCGGCCCAAGCCGTTGGCGGCCTACCTTTTCACCAGGACCAGGAGCATCCGGGAACGGGTGATCCGCGAGGTGTCGGCTGGCGGCATGGTGATCAACCACCTCGTCTTCCAGTTCGCCACCACCAAACTGCCGTTCGGCGGGGTGGGACCATCTGGGTTGGGTGCCTACCACGGCAAGTTCGGCTTCGAGGAATTCAGCCATCGCAAGTCGGTGCTGACGAAGCCGACGCGACCCGACTTAACGGCCATGATCTACCCGCCGTATACAGAGAAGGCGTGGAAGCTCGCGCGCAAGCTCTTCTAGTCGGGGCTTGTCGCCGGTCCGCAACCACTCGCCAATGAGGATCGAGAGAGGAACGTAATGCCCGGAGTGCAGGATCGCGTCATCGCCGTCACCGGAGCCGGTGGGGGACTCGGGCGCGAGTACGCGCTGACCCTGGCCCGCGAAGGGGCCTGTGTCGTCGTCAACGATCTCGGTGGTGCCCGCGACGGCACCGGCGCAGGCTCGGCGATGGCCGATCAGGTCGTCACCGAGATCAAGGAGGCCGGCGGCCGCGCCGTCGCCAACTACGACAGCGTCGCGGAGTCCGAGGGCGCCGAGAACATCATCAAGACGGCGATCGACGAGTTCGGTGCCATCCACGGTGTGGTGAGCAACGCGGGCATCCTGCGCGACGGCACGTTCCACAAGATGACCTACGAGAACTGGGACGCGGTGCTCAAGGTCCACCTGTACGGCGGCTTCAACGTCATTCGGGCCGCGTGGCCGCACTTCCGCGAGCAGAGCTTCGGGCGCGTGGTCGTCGCGACGTCGACGAGCGGGCTGTTCGGCAACTTCGGGCAGGCCAACTACGGCGCTGCCAAGCTCGGGCTCGTCGGGCTGATCAACACGCTGGCCCAGGAAGGCGCCAAGTACAACATCAAGGCGAACGCGATCGCACCGATCGCGGCGACCCGCATGACCGAGGACATCCTCCCGGCCGAGGTGCTGAAGAACCTCACGCCGGAGTTCGTCGCTCCGGTCGTGGCGTACCTGTGCACCGAAGAGGTGCCCGACACCGATTCGATCTTCATCGTCGGCGGCGGCAAGGTTCAGCGCACGGCGCTGTTCCAGAATGATGGCATCACGTTCTCGGAGCCGCCCTCGGTCGACGACATCGCAGGCAGGTGGGGCGAGATCACCGATCTGTCCGCGGCGAAGCAGGCGGCCTTCAACATTCGATGAGCGCTCGCGCGAAGAGTGATGAGACGCGATGAGCGCTCCCGCGAAGAGCAATGAGACGCACTTGCGCGAAGAGCCTCGAGCGCTGCGGTCGCTGACATGAAGGCCCTTGTCGCACAAGAGCTCTCCGGACCCGCAGGGCTGGTCTACACCGACGCGCAAGATCCCAGCGAAGTGGCGGGACGCGCCGCCGCCGTCATCGTCGACGTCGGTGCGGCCGGCGTCTGCTTCCCCGATCTGCTGTTGATCCGAGGCGAGTACCAACTCAAGCTCGATCCGCCGTTCGTCCCAGGGACCGAGGTCGCCGGCGTCGTGCGGTCCGCCCCGGCAGGCTCCGGTTTCGCGGCGGGACAGCGAGTTTCGGCGTTGAGCATGCTCGGCGGGTGGGCCGAGCGGGTGGCGGTGCTTCCGGAGGCCGTGGTGCCTACACCCGACGACGTCGACGACGGCGCGGCAGTGTGCCTGCTCGGCAACTACTACACGATGTACTTCGCACTGGAGCGTCGTGGGGCGCTGCGACCCGGCGAGACGGTGCTGGTGCTCGGCTCCGCGGGCGGCGTCGGCACGGCGGCCGTACAGATCGCAAAGGCGATGGGCGCCAGAGTGATCGCGATGGTGCACCGCAGCGGTGCAACGGACTTCGTCGAGTCGCTCGGTGCCGACGTCGTGCTGCCGCTGACCGACGGGTGGGCGCAGGCCGTGCGCGACCACACCGGCGGCCGCGGGGTGGACGTCGTCGTCGACCCGGTCGGTGGGGACGCGTTCGACGACGCCATCCGGGTGCTGGCGACCGAGGGACGGCTGCTGGTGCTTGGGTTCGCGTCGGGCGGCGGAATCCCGATGGTCAAGGTCAACCGGCTGTTGCTGCGCAACGTCAGCGTGGTGGGCGTCGGCCTGGGTGAGTTCATCAACCGCATGCCGGAGGCGCGGGCGGAGATCGGAGCCGGACTCGGCGCGCTGGTTGAAGCAGGCCTGAGGCCACCGCCGCCGGTACGGTATCCGCTGTCGGAGGGGCGGGCTGCGCTGGAGAGCTTGGCCAACGGTGGGATTCACGGAAAGGTCGTGTTGGAACCGTGATGAGCGCTTGCGCGAAGAACCATCGATGACGAACCGGCCGCGGGCACTGGCGTTCGACGTCTTCGGCACCGTCGTGGACTGGCGCGGCAGCGTCATCCGGGAACTGACGGAGTTCGGCGAAGCCCATGGCGTGGAACGGGATTGGGCAGAGTTCGCCGACGACTGGCGGGCGGGATACCCGGCGGCGATGGACCGGGTGCGCACCGGTGACCTGCCGTGGCTGAAGATCGACGCGCTGCATCGGCTGATCCTCGACGACCTGCTCGAACGCGCCGGTATCGCGGCCATCCCGGAGGCCGACCTCGACGCGCTCAACCGCGCGTGGCACCGGCTCGACCCGTGGCCGGACTCCGTGGAGGGCCTGACGCTGCTCAAGAGGTCGCACGTCATCACGACGCTGTCGAACGGCAACGTGTCACTGCTGACGAACATGGCCAAGCGCGCGGGACTTCCGTGGGACTGCGTGATCTCCGCCGAGTTGTTCCGCCACTACAAGCCGGATCCGGAGGCGTACCTCGGCTGCGCCGAACTGCTCGACGTCGCACCGGGTGAGCTCGCGCTGGTCGCCGCGCATCCCAGCGATCTACGGGCCGCGCGCGACGCCGGACTGATGACGGCCTACGTGGCCCGGCCGCTCGAACGCGGCCCCGGGCGCAGACCGCCGAGGGTCGAGGACGGCGAATTCGACTTCACCGCGGACGACTTCGTCGAGCTTGCCCGACAACTCGAGGCTGTGACCCCATAGGCTCGGGTGATGACCACGGTCGAGCTCCTCCTCGTCGGGCTGGTGATCGCCGTCGGGCTGGTCGGCATCCTCGTGCCGCTACTGCCCGGGTCTGTCCTGGTGTTCGCGGCGATTCTGGTGTGGGCGCTGCTCGAACGCACCACGGTGGCGTGGGTGACGCTCGCCGTCGTGACCGTCGTGTTGGGCGCGGCGCTTCTGATCAAGTACCTGTGGCCGATGAAACGGATGCGAAATGCCGACGTCGGAACGTGGAGCCTGCTCGCAGGCGGTGTGCTCGGGATCATCGGCTTCTTCGTCGTCCCGGTCGTCGGGTTGGTCCTGGGCTTCGTGCTCGGCGTCTACCTCGCGGAGCTGGCGCTGCGCCACGACAACCGGCTGGCGTGGGCGTCGACGGTGCACGCGATCAAGGGCGTGATGCTGTCGGTGGGGGTCGAGTTGACGGGCGCACTGGTGGCGACGATAGTGTGGCTGGTCGCCGTGCTGGCGTTCTAGCGCGCCGGATCGCTGTCGGGAGTGTCGTCCGATGTGTCCGCCTCGCAGCGAAATCGGGTGGTGCGGTCGAAGTTGGATGGTGGGTCGTTCACATTGCGCTGTCGGGAGTGTCGTTCGATGTGGCCGCCTCGAGCGAATTCGGGTGGTGCGGTCGAAGTTGGATGGTGGGTCGTTCACATTGCGCTGTCGGGAGTACCGTTCGATGTGTCCGCCTCGAGCGAATTCGGCTGGCTTGCGCTCGGAGTGCAAGCACCCGTTTGTGAATCCGATACTCGGTTGACCGTGGCATGTCCCAATAGTCGTATTTGCCGCGACCACGCTTAATCACCCGGTAGTGGCCACGTTCCCAGCGGAGGGCGTCAGAGACGGCCTTCGGCGGATACCCACCGATTACGAATCCCTGATCGCCGAGTCCCGCGATCAAAGTCGCAATGTCGCAAGGGCCGTGCTGGGCGAGGTACATGGTGAGTGCGTAGCGCAGTTCGGTGCCGCGCAAAACTCTCGAGTCGTCCATGACCGTCACGGTGGCACCCGAGTATGACGTGAACTGCGTCGTGGCGGGCGGTACGAGGGGACCTGTGGATGGATCGGCTTCAGACTGTTCGGTGTCGCTGCGAGGCGGTCATCTCGGAGGGCGATCGGAAGGTGGTGCGATGGGTGGCCCTCGGTTGGGTACTGCTCGGTTTCGCTGCGAGGCGGGCGATTCGAGGACAGGCTGGCGGGCGCTCGCCTGGCACCAGTTGGCAGCTATCCCGCCAGTGTGGCCACACACAGGAAACTTGCAGGTAGGAAGGGCGTACGCGCGCTCACTCCATGGGAACATGCCGCTGTGACGTCGCCGGAGGACCCCGGGGAGCGCAGCTCTGACCTCGAAAAACAGGTGGCCGATGCGCGCCGCATCGCCGACTTGGAGCGCCAACTCTCCGGTATCGATAATCACGTGACCTATCACTCGGCAGAGCCGCACCCCGTCGGCGGCGGGATCAACAGTCGCGCGAGCTTGGGCTGAGGGCGCGCGCCGAGCCCGGTAGGGGACCATCATCAATACTGCCCGGCAACGACGAAAGAGGAGCCCCCATGTCCGAAACGAAGATCACGGTCATCTACGACAACCCGACCGACGCCGGTGAGTTCGAATCAGCTTATGAGGCAGAGCAACTCGAGGCCGCCCGCAAGATTCCGGGTCACATTCGGTTCGAGACGTCGAAGGTGTGGCCCAAGGAAGACGGATCTGCGACTCCGGCCTACCGGATGATCGACCTGTACTACGCCGACTACGACGCGGCAAGTGCCGCGGTGACCACCCCGGAAGCCGGTGCGTTCTTCGAGGCGATGGCGCGGCTGTCGACCGGTGGGGTCCGCGTGCTGTTCTCCGACATCGAGGTGCCCCAGCACTGATGTCGACCTGGATCGGCTGGCTCGAGTTCGACCTGCTACTCGGCGACGTCCATTCCCTGAAACAGAAGCGGTCGGTGGTGCGTCCGCTGGTGGCCGAACTGCAGCGGCGCTTCAATGTCTCCGCCGCCGAGACCGATGCGCTGGACCTGCACCGCCGGGCAGGCATCGGGCTGGCCGTGGTGGCCGCCGACCGGGCGCACGTCGTCGAGGTGCTCGACAACGCCGAGCGGCTGGTGGCCGGCTACCCCGAGTTCGAGCTGCTCTCGGTGAAACGGCGGCTGCACCACGGCGACGACGAATGACCCGCTCAGCCGAGCAGGTTGGACCGCAGCCGGTCGACTTGATCGGGCGTCACGCCGATGGCCTCGAGATAGCCTGCGGGCGAACCGTAGTCGGCCTCGATCGTCCGCCACGCGGCGTCGAGGTATTCCTCGCGCACCCCGAGCACCTCTTCGTTGAGCCTGGCCTCCGCGAACGTGAGGATCTCGTCGGTCGGCTCCTGGGAGGCGCGGTTGCGAATCGAATCGAGGATGCGCTCCTGCAGCTGTGGCACCGCGTCGTTGCTACGCAGGAAGTCGGCCACGATCGCAGCACGCCTCACGCCGACGGCGTCGAGAACCAGCGCCACCGTGAAGCCGGTACGATCCTTGCCCGCGAAGCAGTGCGCAATGACCGGCCGCTCGTCGGCCAGCATCGAGATCACTTGGTGTACCGCAAGTTTCGCACCCGGAAGGCTGGGGAAGCGCAGGTACTCATCGGTCATGAAACGAGCCGCCGCGACCGCGACATCGTCGTCGTCGGACCTCTCGGTCACCATCTTCTCGAAGGCGCTCTCGTGTGGAGCATCGGTCTGGCTGGACGCCAGTTCGTGGAAAGGCAAGTGGTGGATCGCGACGCCGTCGGGCACCTGGCCCGCGCCGCGGCGCTCCAGCTCGCGCACGGACCGAAGGTCGGCGACGTCGGTGATGCCGAGGCTCGACAGCGCCGCACGACCGTCGTCGTCGAGGCCACTGAGTTCACTGGACCGGAAGAATCGTCCGGGCCGGATACCCGTCTCCTCCGCGACGTCGCGGAAGTTCCAGGCGCCGGCCAGTTCTCCGCCATTCGACCGCACTAGGGGGTCACCGCTGCCGCGAAAGCCGACTTCTCGCGTCCCAGCTCACTGCGCGCGATGGTGCGCATGTGCACCTCGTCGGGCCCGTCGAACAGCCGCATCGCCCGGTGCCAGCCGTAGAGCCGGGCCAGCACCGTGTCGTCGCTGACCCCCGCCGCACCGTGGACCTGGATCGCGCGGTCGATCACGTTGCACGCCATCTGCGGGGCCACCGCCTTGATCATCGCCACCAGCTGGCGGGCGCCCTTGCTCTGGTTGCCGTGCTCGTCGATCACCCACGCCGCCTTGTGACACAACAGCCGGGCCTGATCGATCTCGTTGCGGGACAACGCAACCTGCTGCTGTACCACGCCCTGCTCGGCCAGTGGCTTGCCGAACGCGATGCGCTTGTTCACCCGGTCGACCATCAACGCCATGGCCCGCTCGGCCACCCCGATGGCGCGCATGCAGTGGTGGATGCGGCCCGGGCCCAGCCGGGCCTGGGCGATCACGAAGCCGCCGCCCTCCTCGCCGAGCAGGTTGGCGACCGGCACGCGGACGTTGTCGAAGCTGATCTCGCAATGGCCATGCTGGTCCTGCCAGCCGAACACCGGCAGCGACCGCTCGACCGTCACGCCGGGGGTGTCGATCGGCACCAGGATCATCGACTGCTGCTGATGGCTGGGTCCGTCGGGGTTGGTGCGCCCCATCACGATGAGGATCTTGCAGCGCGGGTCGGCCGCACCGGAGATCCACCACTTGCGGCCGTTGATGACGTAGTCGCCGCCGTCGCGCAGCATCGTCGTCTCGATGTTGCGCGCATCGCTGGAGGCCACCGCAGGCTCCGTCATCGCGAACGCGCTACGAATCTCGCCGTTGAGCAACGGCTCCAGCCACTGCTTGCTCTGCTCCTCGGTGGCGAACAGGTGCAGGGTCTCCATGTTGCCGGTGTCGGGCGCGGCACAGTTGGTGGCTTCCGGCGCCAGCTCCATGCTCCAGCCGGTGAGCTCGGCCAGCGGCGCGTACTCCAGATTCGTCAGCCCCGACTCCGAGGGCAGGAACAGATTCCACAGACCGCGGTCCTTCGCCAGCTTCTTCAGGTCCTCGACCACCGGCGGCACGGTGTGATCGTCGGGGCCCGCGGCCTGCCGATACGCCTCGTACGATTCCTCCGCCGGGAACACGAACTCCGTCATGAAGTCCGACAGTCGATCGTGGAAGTCCTGCCCCTTGGCCGACATCGCGAAGTCCATGCCCTGCACGATATGACACCCGTCAAAGTGGTCGACGCGCGCAGTCAGTCGCCGAGCACCGTCACCCGACCCGTGGCGCCGTCCACTTCGATCCAGGCGCCCGTCGGCAGCCGTGTCGCCGCGCCCCGCGCGTTCACCACGCACGGCACGCCGAACTCCCGCGCGACGATCGCCGCGTGGGATATCGGCCCGCCCAACTCGGTCACCACCGCCGCGGCGTAGGCGAAGGCAGGCGTGTAGCCGACGTCGGTGACCTTCGCGACGAGCATCTCGCCCGGCTGAAGGTCGTCGATGTTCTCGGGCCTTACGACGCGCACCCGGCCCCGAACCCGGCCTCCGCACACGCCGAGACCGTGCAGCGACTCCCCGCCGACGAGCGCCTCGCCCGCAGAGGGCAGCGGTTGCCACTGCCCACTGAACGCCTCGGGCGGGGCGAACCGCTCGAGCGCCAGCTGCTCGGCACGGCGCCTGGCCACCACGGCCGCCATGTCGGGTGGCGGGGCGTCGAGTTCGTCGACGAGCAGGTAGAACACGTCGTCGACCTCGGCGAGCTCGCCCGCGTCGACGAGGCGGCGGCCCGTACTCGCGCAGCAGCGTGCGCAGCACCCAGATGGCGCGCACCATCCGGTCGCGCCGCACCTCGCGTTCACGCAGCTGGCGCGGCGGCCGCGGCGGCCACGGGGAACGCCCACATCGGCACATCGGAGGTGGCGCGCCTGACTGCGCGGGGCCCGACGTCGCCGCCTTGGCCACCATCCGGATCAGCAACGTCGGATCGTCGGCGTATGTCGTGGCAGCGCATCTCGACCTCACCGGGACCGCGGTGGCCGATCACCGCGAGCTCGCGGTAGAGCGCGGCGACGAACTGCGGTGCGCGCGCGGTCAGCGCGTCGAGGTCGAGGTCGGGCCCGGCGAGCGCCGCCGCGGCCGCGGGATCGCTGCGGGCGGCGTCGGCCAGCCGATGCACCGCCCCAAGCGACTGCGCACTGGCCACCTGGGGACCCGCCGCGGGCATCACGTCACGCCCGCACAGCAGCCGCAGGATCACCCCGTACGCGGTGCACACCAGGATCGACGCCGACGCCAGCACCCAGCCGTGCACCACGTGATCGCGGGCCAGCAGCATCAGCGCCCGCAGCCGGTCGTCGTCCATGTCGGCGGCGTCGGCGGCCTGAGCCTCGAGCCGCGCCACGTCGGCGACGAAGTCGCGCGAGTCGCGGTGCGAGCCCGCCGAGAGGACGAGCAGGTTGTTGGCGAACGTCGCGACGGCGCGTAGCTGCTTGCGCACGCCGCGCGGCTCGACGGGGGGCCGTTCCGGCCCGAACAGCTCGAGCCCCTCTGCGGTGCGCCCGAAGAAGCCCGACAGGATCATGTCGGGCTTCACCAGTGGCACCGTCAGTGCCATGAAGTAGCCCGACGTGATGCCTGCGTACAGCCGATGACCGAACACCCCGGTGGTGCGCACGGACATCTCCCGTTGCACCAACCCGCCCGGACGCAACCGCGCGGCGATCACCGTGGCCGCGGCGCGGGTGCCGCGTACCGACACCGACGCCGATGAGGGGGAAAAGGGGCCGGGCAGCGCCTCGGAAAGGTTGGTCGCGATGAACGCCGGGAACCGCGGGTCGACGGGCGTGTCGAACTCGCCGTTCGCCCCGTCCGGTCCGGCGGGCACGGGGGCCACCCCGTCGGCCGCGGGTGCGTCGAACGCGAGGATCTCCCGGACGCGCGGGAGCCGGCCGGGTACGGCAGCCAGCCTGCCGCCCAACGCAATCCGACCGCGGCACGCGAGCGCGAAGTCCGCAACGCACTCGTCGGCGGTCCAGGACGGTGAGCCCCACCGAGTGGGCAGCCGATTTGGGTCGAGCGGTGGTGCGGTGACCAACGGGCTCGCACCGCCGCGGGCCAGTCGCCGCGGTACTCGCAGCACGGGGCGCCCGACGGCGGCGGCGATGGCACGAATGCTGGTGTGGCCGTTCGCGACTACGTCGACGGTGCCCGGCGCCAGCTCGGGATCGAGCAGTGCGCGAACGAAGACGCGCTGCACGTCGTCCGGGTGGACCACGTCCAGTGGCCGATCGGCCGAGCCGTCGCCGTCGAGCACCACCGGTCCGGTGAACAGCGCCACGGTGGCATCGTCGGCGACGCGGCCCAACATCAGTGCCGAGCGGATCCACGTCGCGGTTGCGCCCTGTGGTGGCTCCGCCGCGACGACGACACGCGTGATGCCCGCTTCGGCGGCGGCGCTCACCAGCACCGCGGTCTCGTCGACGGCTGCCCCGCAGTGGGCGACCGCCGCGGCACCGACCAGCACGTGCCGGAGCGTCGCGGTGTCCCGGACGTCCAATTCGAGGAAGACGACTGAGCCGGACCAACTTTCGGGTCGCTGGGTGCCCACTGCCGATGACGTCGTGCCCAAGGCTGACGAGCCGAGCGGCGACACCCTGGCCCACGGGCCCGTCGACGCCGGCGAGGACGACCCTCACGCGCGCCTAGTCGTCGTCATCGTCGTTGAACGCCGCGAGCAGCTCCTGCAGGTCCATGTCCGCGATGTCCTGCGCCCGGTCCGCGGGCTCGGCGGCCCGGTCGTCGGCCGCGTCACCGGACTCGCCAGCCAAGTTGAGCAGCATGTCCAGCACGCCGGCCTGTCGGAGCCGCTTGATCGGGATGGAGGCCACCACGCGCTGCAGCTCTTCTTCGACCTTGTTGGTCGCGGGTGCGGCCTCGTCCTCGTTGCCGAGCTGAGTGCGGAAGTACTCGGCGAGCGCGGAGGGGTTCGGGTAGTCGAAGATCAGGTGGGCGACAGCGTCAGCCCCGTCGCCGCCTTGAGCCGGTTGCGCAGTTCGACGGCGGTGAGCGAGTCGAAGCCATGGTCGGAGAACGCGAGGTCCGCGGCGATGGCCTCCGGCGTCGGCAGCCCGAGGACGGTCGCCATGTGGGAGCGCACCAGCCCGAGCAGCACCGCGTGCTGATCCTCGGTCGGCAGTCCGGACAACCGGGCGGTCAGGGCCGAGCGCGACTGCGCGGCCGCCAGGGAGTCGCCGACCTGACGACGAGCGGGGCCCGAGATCAGGTCGTTGAACATCGGTGGCAGGGTGCCCGCGGCCGACTTGGTCCGCAGCGCGGCCCGGTCGATGCGCGCGGGAACGAGGAACGGTTCGTCGACGACGAGCGCCTCGTCGAACAGTCTCAGCGCGTCGTCAACGGGCATCGCGAGGATGCCGTCTCGATTGAGCCGCGCCAGGTCGGCGGTCTGCAGATGACCCGTCATTCCACTGGCCTGCTCCCACAGCCCCCAACCCAGCGACATGCCGGGCAGGCCCTCGTCGCGCCGCATCGTCGCCAGCGCATCCAGGTATGCGTTGGCGGCCGAGTAGTTGGCCTGTCCCGACCCGCCGACCAGTCCGGCCATCGACGAGAACATGACGAACGCCGACAGTTCCAGGTCGCGCGTGAGCTCGTGCAGGTTCCACGCCGCGTCGACCTTGGCCCGCATCACCGTGTCGACGCGGTCCGGGGTCAGCGACGTGACCACCGCGTCGTCGAGCACTCCCGCGGTGTGGAAGACCGCCGAGAGCGCGTGCTGATGGTCGACGCCTGCGAGCACCTTTCCGAGTGCGTCGCGGTCGGCGACGTCGGCGGCGCCACGACGTTGACCGTGGCTCCCGCAGCGGTCAATTCGTCCACCAACTCGGTGGCGCCGGGGGCGTCGAGGCCGCGCCGCGACACCAGCAGCAGGTGCCGCACGCCGTGCCTGGCGACCACGTGGCGGGCGACCGCCGCGCCCGCCATGCCGGTGCCTCCGGTGATCAGCACGGTGCCCGACGCCCACGCGTCGGGCATCGTCATGACGACCTTGCCGATGTGGCGGGCCTGGCTCAGATGCCGCAGCGCCGCGGGTGCCCGCCGCACGTCCCAGGTGCTCACCGGCAGCGGCTTCAGCACCCCGGTGCGGCTCAATGCCGCGACACCGGAAAGGATCTCGGCGACGCCGTCCGCGCCCGCCTCGAAGAGGTCGAACGCGCGGTAGCGCACGCCGGGATGGGCGGCCGCGACGGTGTCTGCGTCGCGGATGTCGGTCTTGCCCATCTCCAGGAATGCCCCGCCACGCGGCAGCAGCCGCAACGACGCGTCGACGAACTCACCGGCCAGCGAGTCGAGCACGACGTCAACCCCGCGCCCGCCCGTGACGGCGAGGAACTTCTGCTCGAAGTCCAGCGTGCGCGAGTCGCCGATGTGGTCGTCGTCGAAGCCCATGGCGCGCAACGTGTCCCACTTGCCGCGGCTGGCGGTGGCGAACACTTCCAGGCCCCAGTGCCGGGCCAGCTGCACGGCCGCCATTCCGACGCCGCCGGTCGCGGCGTGGATCGAGCACCGACTGCCCGGCCCTGGCGTCGGCCAACTGGCGCAGCGCGAAGAAGGCGGTCGCGAAGCCGACGGTGAACCCGGCGGCCTGCGGGTAGTGCCAGTCGTCCGGCACCGGGAGGCACGACGCGGGCGTCGGTGGTCGCAACGGTGCCGGTGCCTTCGGGGAACAGCCCCATGACGCGGTCGCCGACGGCGACGGTCGTCACTCCTGGGCCGACGTCGGTGACGACGCCCGCCGCCTCGATGCCCATCACGGCGTCGCCGGGGTACAGCCCGAGGGTGATCATCACGTCGCGGAAGTTGGCCGCGATGGCGCGGATCGACACCCGGATGCGGCCGGGCTGGCAGCTGGCGCGTCGGCGTCCGGGATCTCCTCGAGCACGAGGTCTTCAAAGGTTCCCGACGTGCTCGCTTTGTTTACCGCCAGCCGCCACGGTGCGCCGTCGGCCGGCGGGCTGAGCACCGCCTCCGCGGCCCGGCTCGGGACCACCCGCGCGAGGTGAACCACGCCGTTGCGCAGCACGACCTGCGGTTCGCCGGCGGCCAGCGCGGCGGCCACGTCGATCGGGTCGCCGGAATCGCTGTCCACCAAGACGATTCGCCCAGGATGCTCGGTCTGCGCCGCGCGGACCAGGCCCCACACGGTGGCCCCGGCGAGGTCGGCGAGGTGCTCACCCGGCAATGCGACGGCACCACGCGTGACGACGACCGAGCACCCCGGACGGCTCGGCCAGCCACGTCTGCATCCGCTCGAGGGCAACGGTGCGTGGCCGCGTAGACGTCACCGAGATTCCGCTGCCGCCGTGCGCAGGTCGAGCACGGGGACGTCGCCGTCGGGGGACTGCGCCGCGGCCGTCGGCGCCGGCGACCAGACGACCTCGAACAGCTCGCCACCGGACGCGCCGCCGACCGCTGCGGCCAACTGCTGTGCGGACACCGGACGGGCCACCATCGCGGCCACCGACAGCACCGGCAGTCCGAGCCCGTCGGCCAGGTCGATCGACATCGACGACGGACCGGTCGGGGCGATCCTGGCCCGCACCGCCGACGCCCCGGAGGCGTGCAGCGACACCTTCTGCCAGGAGAACGGCAGGGCCAGCTCGTCGCCTTCGCGGCTCGAGCACCACGGCGTGCAGCGCGCCGTCGAGTAGCGCCGGGTGCACGCCGAACCCTCCTGCCTGCAGGTCCTGTGACATCTCGACTTCGGCGAACACCTCGTCGCCGCGCCGCCACATCGACGTCAGCCCCTGGAAGGCCGGACCGTACTCGTAGCCGCGCGCGGACAGCACGGCGTAGGCGTCGGTGACGTCCACCTCGCGGGCGCCGACCGGTGGCCACACCGACAGGTCGGCACCGGGAGCAGACACCTCGGTGCCGAGCTCACCCTCGGCGTGCAGCATCCACGCCGCCCCGTCACCGTCGGGCGCGCGAGAACACCGACACCACACGGGCACCGGCCTCGATCGGGGCCGCTCACCACGACCTGAACGGCGACGCCGTCGGGCGGCAGCACCAGCGGGGCGTGCAGCATCAATTCCTCGACCACGTGGCAGCCGACCTCGTCGCCCGCGCGGATGGCCAGCTCGACGAAGCCCGCGCCGGGGAACAGCACCACGCCACCGACGGCGTGATCGGCGAGCCACGGCTGCGTCGAGGTGGTCAGCCTGCCGGTCAGCACCACGCCGCCGGATTCGGGTGATTCGACCACCGCGCCGAGCAGGGCGTGTTCGGTGGCGCCAAGCCCAAGCCCGGTCGCGTCGGCGGCCCCCGCGCGGCCCGACAGCCAGAAGCGTCGCCGTTGGAAGGCGTAGGTCGGAAGGTCGACGCAGTCGGCCGCCCGTCGCACACGCGGCGCCAGCCCACCTCGCACGCCAGAGACCGACAACTCGGCCAGCGCGGTCAGCAGGGTGGTCGGCTCGGAACGGTCCTTGCGAAGCACCGACACCGCAACGGGTTCGGTGACGGGCTCGGGCTGCGCGAGCGTCTGCTCCGATCGACGCGGTCAACCCGCTGGCGGGCCCGAGCTCGAGGAACCGCGTGACGCCCGCGGCCGACAGCGAACGCACGCCGTCGGCGAAGCGCACCGCCTCACGGACGTGACGAAGCCAGTAGTCGGCCGTGCCGAAGTCCTGTCCCGCGACGTCGCCGGTGATGTTCGAGACGACCGGAATGGTGGGCGCGCTGACGGACATTCCGCTGGCAACGGTGTTGAACTCCAACATCATCGGGTCCATCAGCGACGAGTGGAACGCGTGCGACACCGCGAGCCGGTGGACTCGGCAGCCCTGTCTCGCGCAGCCCGTCGGCGATGGCCGTCACGGCGTCGTCGGGCCCGGAGATCACCACGGAGTCAGGCGCCATTGACGGCGGCGATGTCGACTTCTGCGGCAACGCCGCTACCGCAGCATCGGCCGCACCACGGACTCACTGGCGGCGATCGCCACCATCGCGCCGCCCTCGGGCAGCCGCTGCATCAACCTGCCCCTGGCCACCACCAGCGCCGAGGCGTTCTCCAGCGACAGCACGCCAGCCACGTGGGCGGCGGCCAGTTCGCCGATCGGAGTGCCCGATCAGGTAATCCGGTCGTACCCCCCAGGATTCGAGCAGCCGGAACAGCGCGACCTCGACGGCGAACAGCGCGGGCTGGGCGAACTCGGTGCTGTCCAGCAGCGCGTCGTTCGCGCCCCACATCACGTCGCGGATCGGACGGAGCAGGTGGCGGTCGAGTTCGACCGCCGTCGCGTCGAGTGCCGCGGCGAACACCGGGAACGCGGCATGGAGCTCCCGACCCATGCCCAGGGCCTGCGAACCCTGCCCGGGGAAGACGAACGCCGTCTTGCCCGCGCCGGATGCGCGGCCGCGGATCGACGTCGGACGCCCGGCTCGTCGCCGGCCAGCCCCTCGAGGCCGCGCGAGCAGTTCGTCGCGGTCGGCGCCGAGCACCACCGCACGGTGCGCGAACGTCGAGCGGCCGCCCGAGCGTCCAGCCGACGTCGAGCGGCGTCGAGCCTCGGGATGTGCCTTGACGTAGTCGGCGATGCGACGGGCCTGAACCGACAGTGCCTCAGCCGTTTTCGCGGAGATCAGCCACGGCACGACGGGGAGTCGGTGGTCGGCGTCGGGCGACGTGGCCGGCTCGGACGGCGGCGGCTCCTCGACGATGACGTGCGCGTTGGTGCCGCTGATCCCGAACGACGACACGCCCTGCCCGCCGGGTGCGCCGGCCGGCGGGCCACGGGCGCGCCTCGGTGAGCAGCGAGACGGCGCCCATCGACCAGTCCACGTGCGGCGTCGGCTCGTCGACGTGCAGGGTGGCCGGGCAGCTGCCTCGTGCCGCATCGCCATGATCATCTTGATCACGCCTGCCACGCCGGCCGCGGCCTGGGTGTGGCCCATGTTCGACTTGATCGACCCCAGCCACAGCGGCTGGCGTCCGGTCCTGGCCGTAGGTCGCCAGCAGGGCCTGCGCCTCGATCGGGTCGCCGAGCGTGGTGCCGGTGCCGTGCGCCTCGACGGCGTCGACGTCGGCGGGCACGAGCCCGGCGTTGGCCAGCGCCGCGCGCACGACGCGCTGCTGCGACGGACCGTTCGGGGCGGTCAGGCCGTTGGACGCGCCGTCCTGGTTGATCGCCGACCCGCGCACCACGGCCAGCACGCGGATGGCCCAGTCGCTGTGCGTCGGAGAGCCGTTCGACCACCAGCACGCCGCCGCCGTCGGCGAAACCGGTGCCGTCGGCCGCGCCGGCGAACGCCTTGCAGCGCCCGTCGGCGGACAAGCCCGCGCTGCCTGCTGAACTCCACGAAGATGTCCGGGGTGGCGTTGACGGTGACGCCGCCCGCAAGCGCGAGGTCGCACTCGCCGAGGCGCAGCGCCTGCACCGCCATGTGCAGCGCCACCAGCGACGACGAACACGCGGTGTCCACCGACACGGCAGGGCCTTCGAGGCCGAGCACGTAGGACACCCGGCCCGACGCGACGCTGGCGGCCTGACCCGTCAGCCGGAACCCCTCGACGCCGGCCCCGTCTGTCGGCGGACACGCCGTAGCCCTGCGCGATGATCCCGGCGAACACGCCGGTGGCGCTGCCACGCAGGCGCCGCCGGGTCGAACCCGCCACGTTCCAGCGCCTCCCAGCGACAATTCGAGGAAGAGCCGTTGCTGCGGGTCCATCGCCAGCGCCTCGCTGGGCGACACCCCGAAGAAGCCGGCGTCGAAGTCCGCCGCGTCGTCGAGGAAGCCGCCGGTGCGGGCGTAGGACTTGCCGGGCGCGTCGGGGTCGGCGTTGAACAGTCCGGCCAGGTCCCAGCCACGGTCGGACGGGGAAGTCGGAGAGCACGTCGCGGCCTTCGGCCACCATGTCCCACAACGCTTCCGGCGAGTCGACGCCACCCGGGTACCGGCACGACATGCCGACGATGGCGATCGGCTCGTCGATCGACCGACGAGCCGACCGTGTCGGCGCTCCGGCTTCTGACGGCCTGCGGTGCGCCCGCGAGCTCCTGGCGGATGTAGCCCGCCAACGCCGCGGGCGTCGGGTAGTCGAAGATGAGCGTCGGCGAAAGCGCGAGGCCGGTCGCGGTCTTGAGCCGGTTGCGCAGTTCGACGGCGGTCAGCGAGTCGAAGCCGTGGTCGGAGAACGCCAGGTCCGCGGCGATGGCGTCCGGCTCGACGGTGCCAAGCACGGTCGGCCATGTGGGCGCGCAGCAGGTCGAGCACGACGGCCTGCTGTTCGGTCTCGGGCGGCCCGTGAAGACGTTGCGCCAGCGCGGACTTCGACTTCGCCGCGACCAGCGAGTCGTCGACCCGGCGCCGGGTCGGACGCAGCTGGCCAGCTGGCTGAACATCGGTGGCAGCACGCCCTGGGCCGACCTGGCGCGCAGCGCGCCCCGGTCGATCCGGGCGGGGGCGAGCAGCGGCTCGCCGACCACCAGCGCCGTGTCGAACAGTGCCATGGCGTCCTCGGTGGACATCGCCAGGATGCCGTCGCGGCCGAGCCTGGACAGGTCGGCGTCGGCGAGGTGCCCGGTCATGTCGCTGGCCTGCTCCCACAGTCCCCACGCCAGCGACGTCGCGGGCAGGCCGTTGGCGCGGCGGTGGGCGGCGAGCGCGTCGAGGAACGTGTTGGCCGCGCAGTAGTTGCCCTGCCCGGACGAGCCGACGACGCCGGCCATCGACGAGAAGAGCACGAACGCAGCGACATTCGGCGTCGCGGGTCAGTTCGTGCAGGTTCCAGGCCGCGTCGACCTTGGCCCGCAGCACGGCGTCCATCCGCTCGGGGGTCAGCGACGCCGATGACCGCGTCGTCGAGCACGCCGGCGGCGTGCACGACCGCGGACAGCGGGCGCGCGGCGGTCGATGGCGGCGAGCACGGCACGCAGCTCGTCGCGGTCGGCGACGTCGCGCGGCGACCACCTGACCGTGCGCGCCCGCTGCGGTCAGTTCGGCGACCAGCTCGGTCGCGCCGGGGGCGTCGGGCCGCGGCGCGACACCAGCAGCAGGTGCCGCACGCCGTGGTGGGCGACGACGTGGCGGGCCACCGACGCGCCGGCCATGCCGGTGCCGCCGGTGATCAGCACGGTGCCCTGTGGCCCACGCGTCGGGCATCGTCATCACGATCTTGCCGATGTGGCGGGCCTGGCTCAGGTATCGCAGCGCCGCGGGCGCCCGCCGCATGTCCCACGTCGTGACCGGCAGCGGCGCGAGGACGCCCGCGTCGAACATGCCGGACAGTTCGACGATGTACTCGTGCATCCGGGGCCGACCCGGCTCGAAGAGGTCGAAGGCGCGGTAGCGCACGCCTGGGTGGGCGGCGGCGACGGTGTCGGCGTCGCGGATGTCGGTCTTGCCCATCTCGAGGAACACGCCGCCGCGCGGCAGCAGCCGCAGCGACGCGTCGACGAACTCACCGGCCAGCGAGTCGAGCACGACGTCGAAGCCGCGGCCGCCGGTGACGTCGAGGAACTTCTGCTCGAAGTCGAGCGTGCGCGAGTCGCCGATGTGGTCGTCGTCGAAGCCCATGGCCCGCAACGTGTCCCACTTGCCCCGGCTGGCGGTGGTGAACACCTCCAGGCCCCAGTGCCTGGCCAGCTGGATGGCAGCCAAGCCGACGCCGCCGGTGGCGGCGTGGATCAGGATGGACTGGCCGGGCTGCACCGCGGCGAGTTCACGCAAGCCGTAGAACGCGGTGGTGAACACCACCAGCACCGCGGCCGCCTCGGCGTCGGTCCAGCCGTCGGGTATGGGCGCGATCAGCCGGGCGTCGGCGGCGACCACGCGTGCCGGTGCCCTCGGGGAACAGTCCCATCACGCGCTGGCCGACGGCGAAGTCGGTGACGTCCGCGGCCGACCTCGGTGACGACGCCCGCGGCCTCGCTGCCGATCAGCGCGTCGTGGGTGAACATGCCGAGCGTGATCATCACGTCGCGGAAGTTGGCCGCGACGGCGTGCAGCTCGACGCGGATGTGAGCCGGGCGGCAGCGGCTGCGTCGGAGTTCGGAACCTCTTCGAGCGCCAGGTTGTCGAACGTGCCCGCGGTGGTCACGCCGAGCCGCCACGGCTTGCCCGAATCCGGTGGCACCAGAATCGAGTCCACTGCCACGGCTGCGGACCACGCGGGGCGCGTGGAAGGCGCCGTCACGGACGACGAGCTGCGGCTCGCCGACGCGCCAGCAGCGTCGCGGCGTCGACCGTCTCCCGCGACGTCGGCGAGCACGATGCGACCGGGGTGCTCGGTCTGAGCGGACGCGCACCAGGCCCCAGACGGCGGCGCCGGCCAGGTCGGTGACGTCCTCGCCCGGCAGGGCCACCGCGCCGCGCGTCAGCACGACCAGCACGCCCGACGGCTCCGCCAACCACGACTGCACCGCTGGCCAGCGCCCGGTGGGTGGCGGTATGCACCCGGGCGGCCAGCTCGGCGGAATCGATTGCCACCGGCTCGGATTCGAAGACGACGACGTCGGCGGACGCCGGTGGGGCGACCTCCGGCGCGGACAGCGGCGACCATTCGACCTCGAAGAGCTCGCCGCCAGCCGGGACCGCGGGTCGCGGTGGCGAGCTGCTCGGCGGTGACCGGCCGGGTGGTCAGCGAACCCACCGACAGCACCGGCAAGCCCGAGGCCGTCGGCCAGTTCGATCGACACGGAGTTGGCACCGGTCGGGGTCGACCGGCGCCCGCAGCGACGTCGCGCCCGCGGCGTGCAGCGACACCTGCTGCCATGAGAACGGCAGCGCCAGTTGATGATCGGCGGCGGCCAGCGCGAGCGCGTGCAGCGAGGCGTCGAGCAGAATGGGGTGCACGCCGAACTCGTTCGCCTGCACGTCCTGCGGGACGGAGACCTCGGCGAACACCTCGTCGCCGCGCCGCCACATGGCCGTAAGGGCCTGGAACGCAGGCCCGTACTCGTAGCCCCGCGCGGCCAGCGCTCGCGTAGCCATCCTCGACGTCGACCGCGACGGCGCCCGGCGGGGGCCACGTCGACAGTTCGGTGCCGGCGCGATTCCCGGTGCGCTCCGCCCGCGGTGCCGATCGGTCGCTGCCGCGTCGGTACCACGACCGCCTCGGCGTGCAACAGCCACGCGGCGCCGTCCTCGCCGGGCAGCGAGAACACCGACACCGCACGCGAACCCGAGTCGTCGGCGGGGCCGACCACCACCCGGACGGGCACCCCGGACGGCGCCACGACCAGCGGCGCCTGCAACGTGAGTTCGTCGATCGTCGGGGCAGCCCACCTCGTCGCCCGCGCGGATCACCAGGTCGACGAAGCCCGCGCCGGGGAACAGCACCACGCCGTCGACGGCGTGATCGGCCAGCCACGGGTGGGTCGAGACGGCGCAGCCGGCCGGTCAACACGACATGGCCGGTGTCCGGGACGTCGACGACGGCGCCCAGCAGCGCGTGCGCCGCGCCCGCCAGGCCGAAGCCCGGTGGCGTCGGAGGATCCCGAACCGCCGCCGGACAACCAGAACCGCCGTCGCTCAAAGGCATACGTCGGAAGGTCGAGCAGTGCCACCGGGTCCGCACACCTGAGCGCCAGCGCCACCGGAATGCCGGCGATGTACGCCTGTGCGACCGACGTCAGGAAGCGCTCGAGGCCGCCGTCGTCGCGGCCCGAGCGAGGGCACGACGACCGGGTCGTCGGGGGTGTCGGTGCAGTCGTTGACGGTGTCCTCGATGCCCGCGATGAGCGCGGGGTGCGGGCTGCACTCGACGAACGCGCGGTAGCCCTTGCCGCACGCGGTCCGGACGGCCTTGTCGAACTCGCACGGTCTGACGGATGTTGCGGTACCAGTAGTCGGCGTCCAGCGTCGCGGTGTCGAGCGGCTCGCCGGTCACGGTGGAGATGAACGTCGTGCGCGTGGACCTGGGCTCGAGTCCGGCCAGCGCCTCGAGCAGCTCGTCGCGGATGGCCTCGACCTGCACCGAGTGCGACGCGTAGTCGACGTCGATCCGCCGGGCGCGGATCTCGAGCGCCTCGCACTGGCGCACCAGCTCGTCGAGTGCGGCGCGGTCGCCGGAGACGACGACGGCCGAGCGGCCGTTGACGACGGCGATCGACGGCCGGTCGTCGACGTCGACGCAGCAGCTCACGCGCACGGTCGGCGCTGCACGCCAACGACACCATGCCCGCCGAGCCCGGACAGCGCGACCAACAGGCGGCTGCGCAGGGCGACCACGCGGGCGGCGTCGCGCAGGGACAGCGCACCGGCGACGTAGGCGGCGGCGATCTCGCCCTGTGAGTGACCGATGACCGCGTCGGGTGTCACGCCGAACGATCGCCACAGCTCGGCCAGCGACACCATCACCGCGAACAGCGCGGGCTGCACGACGTCGACGCGGTCCAGCCCGGGCGCGCCCGGCTGCGCCGCGCAGCACGTCGATCAGCGACCAGTCGACGAACTCGGCGAGCGCCGTCGGCGCAGGCCTGCAGGTCTGCTCGGCGAAAACCGGTGAGGCGTCGAGCAATTCGATGCCCATGCCGAGCCACTGGCTGCCTTGGCCGGGGAACACGAACACGGTCTTGCCGACGGGCGTCGCGTGCCCGCTGATGACCGCGCGAGCCGGGTTCGTCGGCGGCCAGTTCGGCGAGGCCCTGCCGCAGTTGGGCGCGGTCGGCGCCGAGCACGACGGCGCGGTGCTCGAACGTCGCACGGCCCGCCAGCGTCCACGCGACGTCGCGGGCATCGAGCGTCGGGGTGGCTCTGCAGATGGGTCGACAGTCGGCTCGCCTGCCCGCGCAGCGCTGCGGCCGACTTGGCGGACAGCACCCACGGCAGCCGTCGGCGCCGTGGCGACCTCTCGATGGGCGTGGCGGCAGGCGCCGGGGCCTGCTCGACGATCACGTGCGCGTTGGTGCCGCTGATCCCGAACGACGAGATGCCCGGCCCGACGGGAGCGCGTCGCCGGCCGGCCACGGCTGCGCTCTCGGTCAGCAGCGACACCGCGCCCGCGGTCCAGTCGACGTGCGGGCAGGGCTCGTCCACGTGCAGCGTCGCGGGCAGCGTCTCGTGGCGCATCGCCATGATCATCTTGATCACGCCCGCCACGCCGGCCGCGGCCTGCGTGTGGCCCATGTTCGACTTCACCGAACCCAGCCACAGCGGCCGCGTCCGGTCCTGGCCGTAGGTGGCCAGCAGCGCCTGCGCCTCGATCGGATCGCCCAGCGGGGTGCCGGTGCCGTGGCCCTCGACGACGTCGACCTGCGTCGGCGGTCACGCCCGCGTTGGCCAGCGCCGCGCGCACCACGCGCTGCTGCGACGGACCGTTGGGCGCCGTCAGCCCGTTCGACGCGCCGTCCTGGTTGACCGCGGAGCCCCGCACCACCGCCAGCACCTGGTGGCCGAGCCGCAGCGCGTCGGACAGCCGCTCGACCACCAGCACGCCGCCGCCCTCGGCCCAGCCGACGCCGTCGGCCGCACCGGCGTAGGGCTTGCACCGGCCGTCGGGCGCCAGCCCGCGATGCCTGGCTGAACTCGACGAAGATCGTCGGGGTGGCGTTGACGGTCACGCCGCCGGCCAGCGCCAGGTCGCATTCGCCGAGGCGCAGCGCCTGCACCGCCATGTGCAGCGCCACCAGCGACGACGAACACGCGGTGTCGACGGACACCGCCGGGCCCTCGAGGCCCGAGCACGTACGCGACGCGGCCCGACGTGACGCTCGAGGTCATGCCGGTCAGCCGGTAGCCCTCGATGACGTCGGCGGACATGCCGTAGCCGCCGGCGATGACGCCGGCGAACACGCCGGTCGCACTGCCCCGCAACGACGGTCGGATCGATGCCGGCGCGCTCGAGCGCCTCCCACGACAGCTCGAGCAGCATACCGCTGCTGCGGGTCCATCGCGAGCGCCTCGCTGGGCGCGATCCCGAAGAAGCCGGCGTCGAAGTCGGCCGACGCCGTCGACGAAGCCACCGGAGGTGGCATACGACTTGCCCGGTGCGTCGGGGTCGGGATCGAACAGGCCGACGACGTCCCAGCCGCGGTCGGCGGGAAACTCGGACACGACGTCGCGCCGCTCGGCCACCATCTGCCACAGGCTCTCCGGGGAGTCGACGCCACCCGGGATAGCGGCACGACATCCCGACCACCGCGATCGGCTCGCCGGACCGCTCCAGCAGGGAGCGGTTCTGCGTCTTCAGCCGCTCGACCTGGACGAGCGCCTTCCGGAGCGCTTCGGTTGCGTGTTCGAGTTGGTTGACCATGCGGTCCTATCCGTCGTCTGACCGTCGTGCCGTGTGGTGACCCCCAAGTATTCGATACACGGCCCTCGGTGGATGAGTCTGCGCCCGGCCGGTACGGCCGTCGATCACCGGGGCGACCCGGCGCACCGACGGGCGGCAGCGCTGCGAGTGGAGCGCTGCGCCGGGGAAGCGGGGGCGGGCGGGGGTGCTAGGGGTCATGAGCTTGCGGAAATGGTACGTAGGGGGTGCCGATACCGCCCACGTACGGGTCGGCGAACGGCTCGACGAGGATCGGTGGTCCGTCGCTTCGACCGGCCGCTCCGATTGCCATCGGGGCTGTGATCGGGCGTGATGCGGGCTAGCTCGTCAACCCACGTGAGATGACGAGCCGCTGGATCTGGTTCGTCCCCTCGAAGATCTGCGTGATCTTGGCTTCCCGCATGTACCGCTCCACGCGGTAGTCGCGGGTGTACCCCGCGCCACCGAACACCTGCACCGCGTCGGTGGTCACCTTCATCGCCGCGTCGGTGGCGATGAGCTTGGCGACGCTGGCCTGCGACGAGTAGGGCCGCCCGGCGTCCCGCCTGCGGGCGGCGTCGAGATAGGTGGCCCGCGCGCTGACCACCGCGGCGGCCATGTCCGCCAACAGGAACCCGAGCCCCTGGTGGTCGATGATCTTGCGGCCGAACGTCGTTCGTTCGTTGGCGTACCGCGTCGCCTCGTCAAGTGCGGCCTGCGCCAGGCCGGTCGCGACCGCGGCGATGCCCAGCCGGCCGGAGTCCAGTGCGCTGAACGCGATCTGCAGCCCCTGGCCCTCGGTCCCGATCAGCCGATCACCGTCGAGCACCGCGTTGTCGTAGAACGCCGACGTGGTGGGGATGGCGTGCAGGCCCATCTTCTCCTCGGGCTTGCCGAAACTCAGCCCCTCGAGATCGCCCGGCACCAGGAAGCAGGAGATGCTCCCGCGACTTCCCTGGTCGCTGCGCCCCTGCCCTCCAGAACCGGAGCCCTCGCCCGTGCGCGCGAACAGCGTGTAGAAGTCCGCAACGCCGCCGTGCGTGATCCACGACTTGGAGCCGTTCAGCACGTAGTTGCCGTCGGACGGCTTGGCTGCGCACCGCAGCGCCGCGGCGTCCGAGCCGGCTTGCGGTTCCGACAGGCTGTACGCGCCGATCTGGTCACCCGAGAGCATGCCCGGCAGCCAGCGGCGCTTCTGCTCGTCGGTGCCGAACGTCAGCAGCGGATGCGACGAGAGGCTGTGCACGCTGACCGCCACGGCCACCGCGGCCCAGCGGGCCGCCAGCTCCTCGAGTACCTGCAGGTAGACCTCGAACGGCTGGCCGCCGCCGCCCCACTCCTCTGGCTGCGGCAGGCTGAGCAGCCCCGCGGCACCGAGCTGGGCGAACACGCCCACGGGGTACGTCTCGGCCCGCTCGTGTTCGTCGACGATCGGATCGAGCACCTTGTCCGCCACGTCGCGCGTCAGTGCGATCAGTTCGTGGGCATCCTCGGTGGGCAACAAACGGTCGACCGGCATGTGCAGCACTGTAAACCGGGCGTGGTGCGCCGCTCGCCATGGCTGAGTACGGGGTGGCCGGAAGCCCGGTCGGGTGACGACGTCACTCGACCGCTGAACCCACTCCGTCGGTGGTGAGTCGGACGCGATGCCGGCTCAGGGGGGAGTGGACGGATCCAGCGGTCGACGACCGTCACCCGCGCTCATCACCAGGGCGACCATCACCAGGACGATTCCGACGACTTCGATCGCCGTTGGGCGCTGTGCCAGCAGCACGGCCCCGACGACCGCCGCGGTCGCAGGCAACAGCGCGAGAAGCAACGCGAATCGGGCGCGGCCGACGCGCTTCAGCACCACCTGGTCCAGCGCGTACGGCACGACGCTGGACAGCACGCCGACCCCGGCGCCGAGAAGCCAGGTCCGCGGGGCGGCGAACACCGACGAGTCGGTGACGAGCTGCCCAGTCAGCAGCGGCAGCGCCAAGAGCGCGGCGGCCACCGCCATCCCGACCGCCAGCGAGTCGATGCCGGCGCCTGCGTCGGCGACGCGCTTGCCCAGCAGGATGTAGCCGGCCCACAGCGCGGCGGCGACGAGCGCGAAACCCACGCCCCAGAGGTCGCCGCCCGCCTGCACTCCTGCGAGCAGCGCCACTCCCACCGCGACCAGCAGCACGGCGAACAGGTCGCGAAGGCGTCGGGAGTCAAGCGTCGCCACGGCGACGGGTCCGAGGAACTCGATCGCCACCGCGGTGCCGAGTGGTATCCGGGCGATCGATTCGAAGAAGGCGACGTTCATCCCGACGGTGACGATGCCGAATCCGGCCGCGACGGCGGCCGCGCGTCGCGTCCAGCGCAGCCGCCACGGTCGCCGCCACGCGACGAGCACCACGGCCGCCGCCGCACACCGCAGCCACGCCACCGCCGCCGGGTCGGTGGTCTCGAACAGGAAGACACCCAGCGCGGCACCGACGTACTGCGACACGGCACCGACGACGAAGAATGCGGGCACCGACCACGCGGGCACCCGCGATCCTGCCGTCACGGCGACTTACAGCGCGGCGTTGATCGCGTCCACCCGGTCCTTGGCGTCGCCGAAGAGCATCTGGGTGTTCTCGCGGAAGAACAGCGGGTTCTGCACGCCCGCGTAGCCCGACGCCATGGACCGCTTGAAGACGATGACGTTGTCGGCGTTCCACACCGTGAGCACCGGCATGCCGGCGATGGGGCTGCTCGGGTCCTCCGAGGCCGCCGGGTTGACGGTGTCGTTGGCGCCGATGACCAGGACGACCGAGGTGTCGTCGAAGTCGTCGTTGATCTCGTCCATCTCGAGCACGATGTCGTAGGGCACCTTGGCCTCGGCGAGCAGCACGTTCATGTGGCCGGGCAGCCGGCCGGCGACGGGGTGGATGCCGAAGCGGACGTTGACGCCGCGCTCGCGCAGCTTGCGGGTCAGGTCGGCGACGCCGTACTGGGCCTGGGCCACGGCCATGCCGTAGCCGGGCGTGATGATCACCGAGCTCGGCGCCGGTGAGCAGTTCGGCGGCACTCTCGGCGGTGATCTCGCGGTGCTCGCCGTAGTCCTTGTCCTCGGCCGGGCCGGCCTCGATGCCGAAGCCGCCGGCGATGACGGAGATGAACGACCGGTTCATCGCCTTGCACATGATGTAGGACAGGTAGGCACCGGAGGAGCCGACGAGCGCGCCGGTGACGATCAGCAGGTCGTTGGACAGCAGGAAGCCCGACGCCGCGGCGGCCCAGCCCGAGTAGCTGTTGAGCATCGACACCACGACGGGCATGTCGCCGCCGCCGATCGAGGCGACCAGGTGCCAGCCGAGCAGCAGCGCCAGCACGGTGACGGCGATGAGCAGCCACAGCTGCGGCGTCGATCGACGAACCACACGGTGAGCGCGACGAACACGACCAGCGCGCCGACGTTGAGGATGTTCTTGCCCGGCAGCATCAGCGGCGTGGACTTGATGCGCGCCGACAGCTTGAGGTTGGCCACGATCGACCCGGTGAACGTGACGGCGCCGATGAACACGCCGATGAACACCTCGGCGGAGTGGATGCCGAGCAGGCCCTGGCTGTCCAGCAGGGCGGCCTCGGATCCGGCCGAGGTCGTGTTCGACGTGCAGGTAGCCGTTCCAGCCCACCAGCACCGCGGCCAGGCCGACGAACGAGTGCAGCAGCGCGATCAGCTCGGGCATCCCGGTCATCTCGACGACGCGGGCACGCCACAGGCCGATCGCGGCGCCGATCGCCATCGCGCCGACCAGCAGGCCCACGCCCGAGCGGTTCGATGTGGCGGCCAGCGCGAGCGCGATGGTGGCGATCAGCGCGACCGCCATGCCGGCGATGCCGAAGGTGTTGCCGGACCGCGACGTCTCGTGCTTGGACAACCCGGCCAGGGCCAGGATGAACAGCAGGGCCGCGACGACGTAGGCCGCGGTGGCGGTGGTCTCTAGGGTGAACATGCAATCCGTTCCGGTCTCGGGAAGGCTTGAGCGGGAGAGGCAGGGGCGGGCGGTCAGCTGCGCGAGAACATCGCGAGCATGCGGCGCGTCACCGCGAAGCCACCGAAGACGTTGATGCTGGCGAGCAGGATCGCGACGGTGGCCAGCACGGTGACGACGGCGTCGCCGTGCCCGATCTGCAGCAGCGCGCCGACGACGATGATGCCCGAGATCGCGTTGGTCACCGACATCAGCGGGGTGTGCAGCGCGTGGTGCACGTGCCCGATCACGTAGTAGCCGATCACGATCGCCAGGGCGAAGACCGTCAGGTGCACCTGCAGCGCGGCCGGGGACAGCGCGATGAGCAGGAACAGCACCGCGGCGGCGACGAACGTGATGCCCAGCCGGCGCTGCGGCGACATCGGCTGTTTGGCGGGCTTCGGCTCGACCGGTGCGGCCGCGGCGCAGCCGCCGGGGCGGCGGAGACCTGCACCGGTGGCGGCGGCCAGGTGGTCTCGCCGTCGCGCACGACGGTCACCGACCGCTGCACCACGTCGTCGAAGTCCAGGGTGAGCTGCCCGTCCTTGTCCGGGGTGAGCAGCTTGAGCAGGTTGACCAGGTTGGTGCCGTAGAGCTGGGAGGCGGTAGCGGGCAGCCGCCCGGCCAGATCGGTGTAGCCGATGATCGTCACGCCGTTGTCGGTGACGATCGCCTGATCCTTGACCGTGCCCTCGACGTTGCCGCCGTTGGCCGCGGCCATGTCGACGATCACGCTGCCCGGCTTCATCGAGGCGACCATCTCCGCGGTGATGATGCGGGGTGCGGGCCGACCGGGGATCAGCGCGGTGGTGATGATGATGTCGACGTCCTTGCCTGCTCGGCGTACAGCGCCGCCTCGCGGGCCTTGTAGTCGTCGCCCATCTCCTTGGCGTAGCCGGTGGCCGATACCTCGGCCGCCTCCGGGTCGACGTACAGGTACTCCCCGCCGAGGGACTTGACCTGGTCGGCGACCTCGGGCCGCGGGTCGGTGGCCCGCACGATGGCGCCCATGCTGCCTGCCGCGCCGATGGCGGCCAGTCCGGCCACCCCCGCGCCGACCACGAGCACCTTGGCCGGCGGCACCTTGCCCGCCGCGGTCACCTGCCCGGTGAAGAACCGGCCGAAGGCGTGCGCGGCTTCGACGACGGCCCGGTACCCGGCGATGTTGGCCATCGACGACAGCACGTCCAGCGACTGCGCCCGGGATATCCGCGGGACGGCGTCCATCGCCAGCACCGTGATCGGGCGGGCGGAGAGCTTCTCGACCAGTTCCGGGTTCAGCGCAGGCGAGATCAGGCTGACCAGGGTGGCCTTGTCCTTCAATGCGGCGATCTCAACGTCGGAGGGGGCGTTGACCTTGAGTACGACGTCGGCGGCCCACGCACCGCCGATCTCGGCGCCTGCCTCGACGTAGGCGGCATCGGAGAAGCTGGAGGCATCGCCGGCACCGGACTCGACGACGACGGAGTAGCCCAGTTTGATGAGTTGTCCGACGGTCTGCGGCGTGGCGGCGACACGCGTCTCGCCTGCGTGAGACTCGCGCGGTATCCCGATGATCATCGGAAAGAGTCTCCCATTTGCGCGCCGAGCGACGCGCACGCCCCTCTGGCGGTAAGCGGTGTGCTTACTCCCATACTCGGAGGTCGATCTCGTCGGGATAGGCGGGCATCGAGAACCGCTGTTCTTCCTCGACCAGCCCTCCATGTTGTTCGGCGACGCGAAGAAGTCGGTCAGCGCCGTCATCGAGGAACTCAAGGCGTTGTAAGTTTCGTCGCTTCGCTCGGTGGGAATGCCCTAATTGGCGGGTGCGTCGATTAGCGCTCCCGGGTTTTCCACCGTCTGAAGGAACGAAGATGACCACCCAAGACACCGCCTGGATCGTTGCTGCCGTCATCGCGGCGATCATCGTGATCGTCGGGCTCGCACTCGTGGCCCGCAAGAGAAGCAACGAGAAGCGTCGCGTAGAGGCCCAGAGCCTTCGCGAGGAGATCGAGGTAGAGACCACCAAGGTCGACAAACGGCAGGCGCTGGCCGCCGAGACCGACGCACGGGCGCGCGCCGCGGAGGCCGAGGCCGAGGCTAAAGCGGCCGAGGCACAACGACTTCGGGAGCGCGCGTCGTCGCATAGCGAGTCGGTAGCCGCCACCAGGGAAGAGCTCGACGAGCGTCGGAGACACGCCGACTCGCTCGACCCGGACGTCAAGTCGCGCAAGCACGATGCCGACGAAGGTCGCGACGTCGTATCCGACCACCCCGACCGCCCCGACCGCCCCGACCACGTCGACCACGTCGTCGTCGACGAGCCCGAACGCACCCGCCATCGCCGCTAGGACCACCAGGGCGCCGAGGCCCTCTCCACCGGGGAGGGCCTCGGTGGTGGTCAAGCCCCACATTGCGATTGAGCACCGATCGCGTATCGACAGCTCTGCAGCCGATGCGCTAGCGGCTCCGTAGGCCGCACCATGACGACGAGTGCATTCTGCGCGGCCGACGGAAGGAGCCTGCCCACATGGGCGTAGTGGTTGAACGTGGACTCGCCAGATGTCCATACTGTGTGGCGGTCACCGAGTACTCCTTCATCGAGTTGGGTCCCAATTCGCTTGCCTACGAAGTCGATTGCAGAAAGTGCGGTGAGCTCTACCGCGAGGTGCACGGTCCGACCGCGCCGAAGATCGGCGCCGATCCCGTCGCGGACTGGGTGCCCGACGTTCCATCGCATACCGCCAATCGCGAGCGCCTGCTGGCCTGGCTGGCCACTGCCCAATCCCGCGGAAGGGCGGCCGCTTCCGGCCTCACCGCTTCGCTGTCGGCGTGGACCCACGCGTGGCCGGCCGAGGTGAGGGCCGGGCTCAAGGAGTGGCGCAAGTCAGAAGTCGGGCGGCACGCCGAATCGAACGTCGCCCTCACGCGAGGGGGCGAGGAGCACGAGCCGGTCGTGAGGTAGCCCGATGAGTTCCGGCCGGGTTCCGAGTCTGTTCTCTTGACCGCCATGGGACGTCGTACGACGCCCCGGCGCGAGACCACGGAGGACACGATGACCACCACGCCGAACGACCCGACCACTGCGCTGCCCGGCCGCCCGCCCGTCGTGGATCTGGCCACCTGGCAGACCGCCCGTGACGAACTTCTGGTCCGCGAGAAGGCCCACACTCGCGCGGGCGACGCCCTCGCCGCGGCTCGCCGCCGGCTACCGATGGTGGAGTTCGACGGGACGGTCGAGGTGGTCGGACCCGACGGTCCGGTCCCGTTCCTGGCCCTGTTCGGAGGCCGCAAAGAGCTCGTGGTCTACAAGCACATGTGGTACGACGGCGCGCCGCACCAGGGTCAGTGCGAGGGCTGCACCACCACGGCGTGGCACATGAAGGACGCCGTATACCTCAACGCGCGCGGTGTCTCGTCCGCGATCCTGACCACGGGCCGCCCCGACGAGGTGGCCGCCTACGTCGAGTTCATGGGCTATCCCCAACCCTGGTATTCGGTGCGCGACGTGGACGCGCCGGTCGGCGACAGCATGGGTTCCCTCACCAGCTTCCTGCGCGACGGCGACCGCGCATTCCTCACCTACTCCACGACGGGCCGTGGCAACGAGCCGGTCAACGGGTCCATGGTCCTGCTCGACATGACGCCGTACGGCCGCGGCGAGGCGTGGGAGGACAACCCCGAGGGCTGGCCCGAGGGAGGGCACTCGTGCTGGTCCTGGCGCTCGGATGCGGATGGAAACCCCACCTGGGGCCCGACCAGCCGCCCCGTGCCGCAGTGGACCCGCCCCGGCGCGACTCCGGTGGAGACGCTCGGCCGGCACGGTGACCCCAGCTGACGCGGCTCACCCACTGACCGTTAGCTGCCGCGCCCTTACATTCGCGGTGATTCGATTGCTTCAGTCACCCGCTGCGACCCTGTACCAATAGCCGGTGGCCACGGCACCTGCGGACCCTTGCTGTCGCTAACCCGTCCCGGTCAGCTCGAAGCAGAAGGAAGTCGTAGGAAACAGTGTCGGTATTCGTTGACATCACCCCGGACGAGGCGCACGTCGCCAAGCCCGCCGCCGAGGCGCGTCCACGGCACTGGCGCGGCCGGCTGACCCGAGTGGCCCTGCCGCTGCTGTCGGTCGTCGTGTTCGTGATCGTCTGGCAGGCCGCCGCCGCGGCGGGCATCTGGAACCAGACCTTCGTGCCCTATCCGGCCACGGTCTGGCGGGCGTTCCTCGACGTCTCGACCACCCACGACGGAGTCCGCGGCTACGCCGGCTACCTGTTGTGGGAGCACCTGTACATGACACTGCGTCGAGTGTTCGTCGGTGTCGTGATCGGTGTCGCGCTAGGCGTGCTGCTCGGGCTGGTCATGGGCTCGGTCGGCTGGGTGCGAAGCGTGTTGGAGCCGTGGCTGACGTTCTTGCGGGCCCTTCCACCGCTGGCCTACTTCTTCCTGCTGGTGATCTGGCTGGGCATCGACGAGGCGCCGAAGATCACCCTGCTCGCGCTGGCCGCGCTCCCGCCCGCCGCCGTTGCGACCACGGCCGCCGTAGTCGCCGCCCCGGTCGGATTGCAGGAGGCGGCGCGCGCGCTCGGCGCCACCCGGACACAGGTGATCCGGGACGTCGTCATCCCGTCGGCACTACCCGAGACGTTCACCGGGATCCGGCTCGCCGTGGGCATGGCCTACTCGTCGGTGGTCGCCGCCGAGTTGTTCAACGGGATCCCCGGCATCGGCGGACTCGTCAAGGACGCAAGCAACTACAACAACACCCCCGTCGTGCTCGTCGGCATCTTCGCCATCGGGTTCTCGGGTCTGGTCATAGACGGTCTACTGCGTGCCGCGGAGCGGCGCGCCGTCCCTTGGAGAGGAAAGCTGTGAAACTGAAGGCACTACTGGCAGCGGTGGGTGTGGCGGCGATGACGTTGGCCGGTTGCGCGGTGGACCATTCCGGGCAGGACGCTGCGAAGCCGACCATTCGCATTGGCTACCAGACCTTTCCGAGTGGCGACCTCATCGTGAAGAACAGCAAGTGGCTCGAAGAGGCGCTGCCCGACTTCAACATCAAGTGGATCAAGTTCGACTCGGGCGCCGACGTGAACACGGCGTTCATCGCCAAGGAACTCGACTTCGGTGCCCTGGGCTCCAGCCCCGTCGCCCGCGGCCTCTCCGCGCCGTTGAACATTCCGTACAAGGTCGCCTTCGTGCTCGACGTCGCTGGCGACAACGAGGCGCTGGTGGCCCGCAACGGATCGAACATCAACTCCATCGCGGACCTGAGGGGCAAGCGGGTCGGTACGCCGTTCGCGTCGACGGCGCACTACAGCCTGCTGGCCGCGCTTTCCCAGAACGGCTTGTCGGCCAACGACGTTCAACTCGTCGACCTGCAGCCGCAGGCCATTCTGGCGGCCTGGGATCGCGGTGACATCGACGCCGCCTACACCTGGCTGCCGACGCTCGACGACCTGCGCAAGACGGGCAGGGACCTGATCACCAGCCGCCAGCTGGCCAAGGACGGCAAGCCGACGCTCGACCTCGCCGCCGTGCGTACCGAGTTCTCGGATGCGCATCCGGAGGTCGTCGACACCTGGCGTAAGCAGGAGGCCCGGGCGCTCGACACCATCAAGGACGACCCGGACGCCGCCGCGAAGGCCATTGCCGCCGAGATCGGATTGTCCCCGGAAGACGTTGCGGGACAACTGAAGCAGGGTGTTTACCTCACCCCGGCCGAAGTGGCCTCGGCGGAATGGCTGGGCTCGGACGGGAAGCCGGGCAACATCGCCGCCAACCTGGAGAGTGCGTCGCAGTTCCTGGCGGAGCAGAAGCAGATCCCCAGTGCCGCCCCGCTGAAGACGTTCCAGGACGCGATCTACACCAAGGGTCTGCCCGATGCCCTCAAGCAGTGACGTCGAGACCCGCGGCGGCCTGAAGATCCAGAACGTCGAACATCGGTACGGCAACGGCAGGGACGCGGTGACCGCGCTCGGCCCGGTCGATCTCGACGTCGAACCCGGCGCGTTCCTGGTACTCGTCGGCGCATCGGGATGCGGCAAGAGCACCCTGCTGCGGCTGATCGCAGGCTTCGAGCAGCCGAGCGAGGGCAAGGTGCAGGTGGGCAGCGCGGCGCCGAGCCCCGGCGTCACCTCGGGCGTGGTGTTCCAACAGCCGAGGTTGTTCCCGTGGCGCACGGTGGGCGGAAACGTCGAACTGGCGCTCAAGTACGCGAACGTGCCGCGGGAACGGCGCGCGGAGCGGCGGGACCAACTTCTGCAGCGGGTGGGGCTCGAGGGCACCGCAGACCGCAAGATCTGGGAGATCAGCGGCGGGCAGCAGCAGCGCGTCGCGATCGCGCGGGCACTGGCCGCCGAGACGCCGCTGTTCCTGCTCGACGAGCCGTTCGCCGCTCTGGACGCGCTCACCCGCGAGCGGCTCCAGGAGGACGTGCGGCAGGTGAGTGCGGAGTCCGGCCGGACGACGGTCTTCGTCACGCACAGCGCCGACGAGGCCGCGTTCCTCGGCTCGCGGATCGTCGTCCTGACGCGGCGGCCCGGTCAGGTGGCGTTGGACCTGCCGGTCGACCTGCCGCGCCTCGGCGTCGACCCCGACGAGCTTCGACGCTCCCCGGAGTACACCCGGTTGCGCGCCGAGGTCGGCAGGGCCGTCAAGGCCGCCGCGGCCTAGTCCGCAACCGACCGCGCGCGGGGGGCACCCCTATCGTGGGCGTAATGCATGGGACTCCGTACGGACCGCCACCGGGTGACTCCGACCACGACCGCGTGGTGAGGATTCCCAGGTAGAAGCGCTAGACCGGCGGGTAGGCAGGGGGCGGGTAGACGCCGCGCAGTCCCCAGGGAAGCCACTGGAAGAAGTACTCGATCTCGTCGCTGGCGTCGTAGTCCGGATTCGGATCCATCGGTACCTCCCAGGGTGACGAGCGTGTGACGAAAGTCTAGCCCGCATGGCGATACCCCCGACACCGGACGACTACGTTTATCTAAACTGGCCAACCAGTTGATTGGTACCCGGGCTCGGTCCCGGCCTGCATATAGTGAGTCGCCATGTCCAGCACAGACCCCGAAGCTCTTCGCGCAAGCGGCTCAGGGAACGGACTGACCAGGCGCGAGGAACTCCTGGCCGTCGCCACTAAGCTCTTCGCCGCGCGTGGTTACCACGGCACCCGCATGGACGACGTGGCCGACGCGGTGGGCCTCAACAAGGCGACGGTTTACCACTACTACGCCAGCAAGTCGCTGATCCTGTTCGACATCTGCAAGAGCGCCGCGGACTTCACCGTCGAAGCCCTGCACGACGACCCGACGGCGTCGGCCCGCGAGATGATCTACCACTTCACCCGCCGGTTGCTGGTGGGCATCGCCGGTGACGTCGAGCGCGGGGCGGTGTACTTCCAGGAGGCGCCGTACATCACCGAGTGGTTCACCGAGGAGCAGGTTGCCTACATCCGCAAGGCGGAGACGTCGGTGTACGAGCACGTCCGCGACGTCATCGACCGCGGCATCGCCAGCGGCGAGTTCTACGAGTGCGACTCGCACGTGCTTGCGCTCGGCTACATCGGAATGACGTTGGGCTCGTACCGGTGGCTGCGTCCGCAAGGCCGTCGCACGGCGCCCGAGATCGCCGTCGAGTTCAGCACCGCCTTGCTGCGGGGGCTGATCCGTGACGACGCGGTGCGGGCCGCAGCGCCGCTCGGCATCGACGTCGCGCAATCGAAGTAGTACTGGCTGATTGGGGTATGGGCTAGGAGATGGAACCCGACCCCGCGCTCCTGATGCTCGCAGGCGACTGGCACGGCAACAAACACTGGGCCGAGCGGGTCATCGGCCACGCCGTCAGCCGCGACGTCGACACGATTCTCCAACTCGGCGACTTCGGGTACTGGACGGACGACTACCGGACCGAGGACTACCTCGGGGCCATCGACAAGATGCTCACCATGGCGGGCATCCGCTTGTTCTGGCTCGACGGCAACCACGAGGACTACACCCGCGTCGACGAGTGGGCCGACCCGACGCGGTACCCGAGCCTGCGATACCTCGCACGCGGTTTCCGGTGGCAGTGGTGGGGCAAGACGTGGATGAGCGTCGGTGGCGCGATGAGCGTCGACAAGCGCTACCGCGTCGAGGGCGAGAGTTGGTGGCCCCAAGAGGAACTCACCGACGCCGACGTCGAGTACGCGAAGCGCGACGGCTCCGTGGACGTCATCGTCAGCCATGACTGTCCGCGCGGCGTCGACATCCCCGGCGTCGGCCCCGACACCAAGGGTGGCGCGCGCGGCGATTGGCCGTCGGAAATCCTGGCCGAGGCCCAGCGGCACCGCGACAAGCTGGCGACGATCTGCCGCGCCACCGCACCGGGATGGCTCTTCCACGGGCACTACCACATCCCGTACGCCGCAAAGCTCGACGCGACGCAGGTCGTCGGCCTCGCCGACGACCGCGCGGCGATGGAGGACCACACCCTCGTGCTCGACCCCGACGACCTGTAGGCCAAGCCCCAAGGAGGAGCCCCGATGAAGTCGACGCTGATGTCGAGGCGCGATCTCGACTTCCTGCTGTACGAGTGGCTCGGGGTCGATGCGCTGACCAAGCGGGAGCGTTTCGCCGACCATTCGCGGGAGACCTTCGACGGCGTGCTGGACTTGTGCGAGGAACTGGCCACGCGGTACTTCGCCCCGCACAACAAGACCAGCGACGCCAACGAGCCCACCTTCGACGGCACCCGGGTCAAAGTCATCCCCGAAGTCAAGGAGGCGCTCGACGCGTTCGCCAAGGCCGACCTGATCGGCATGAGCATGGACCACGCGCTGGGCGGTGCCCAACTGCCGGTGTGCGTGGCGCAGGCCGGCTTCGCCTGGATGTCCGCGGCCAACGTCAGCACCTCGGGCTACGTGATGCTTACGATCGCCAACGCCAACCTGCTGGCCAAGTTCGGCACCGACGAACAGCGCGAGCACTACGTGGAACCGATGCTGGCCGGTCGCTTCACCGGCACGATGGCGCTCTCGGAGACGCAGGCGGGCTCGTCGCTGGCCGACATCACCACCCGCGCCGAGCCTCGCGACGACGGCACGCACCGGTTGTTCGGTTCGAAGATGTGGATCTCGGGCGCGGAGCACGAGATGTCGGACAACATCGTGAACCTGGTGCTGGCCAAGATCCCCGGTGGGCCCGCAGGCACCAAGGGGATTTCGTTGTTCGTCGTACCGAAGTTCCTGGTGGGCGCCGACGGAGTGGTCGGTGAGCGCAACGACGTGGCGCTGGCCGGGCTGAATCACAAGATGGGGCAACGGGGTATCACCAACACGGTGCTCAACCTCGGTGACGGCACGTTCACGCCCGGCGGCGAACCCGGGGCGGTGGGTCATCTGGTTGGCGAGCCACACCGCGGGCTGACCTACATGTTCCACATGATGAACGAGGCCCGGCTCGGCGTCGGGATGGGCGCGGTGTCTCTGGGCTACACCGGCTATCTGAAGTCGCTGCAGTACGCGCGGGAGCGTCCCCAGGGCCGCCCCGTCACCGCGAAGGACCCTGCGGCTCCCCAGATCCCGATCATCGAGCACGCCGACGTGAAGCGAATGCTGCTGGCGCAGAAGGCGTACGTAGAGGGCGGGTTGGCGCTGGCGTTGTACTGCGCGCGGCTGATCGATCTGCAGCACACGGCAGAGTCGGACAACGAACGCGACGAGACCACGCTGCTGCTGGACATCCTTACGCCGGTGGCCAAGAGTTGGCCGTCGCAGTGGTGTCTGGCGGCCAACGACCTGGCGATCCAGGTGCACGGCGGGTATGGGTACACCCGGGAGTACGACGTCGAGCAGCACTACCGGGACAACAGACTCAACCCGATCCACGAGGGCACCCACGGCATCCAGAGTTTGGATCTGCTGGGCCGCAAGGTAACTCAGCGCGGAGGTGCCAGCATCGCCGAGCTCGGCAAGCACGTCACGGGTGCGATCCAGCGGGCGGCCACGGCGGGCGGTGACGCCGAGGAACTGGCCGCGGCGCTCGATGCCAGTTGGCGGCGCCTGGTCGACGTCACCGCAGGAATGTTCGGTTCGGGCGACGCCGAGGCCGCCATGGCGAACAGCGTCGTCTACCTCGAGGCGTTCGGGCACATCGTGCTGGCGTGGATGTGGCTGGAACAGTTCGTCGCCACCGCGGGGCGGGACGGGGACTTCTACGACGGCAAGCGTCAGGCGGCGCGGTACTTCTTCCGCTACGAATTGCCCAAGACTGCACCGCAACTCGATCTGTTGGAGAGCCTGGACCGCACCACGCTCGACATGCGCGACGCCTGGTTCTAGCCCAACTCGATGACTTGGCGCACGGCCTTGCCGTCGGCGAGTTCGTCCATGCCCGCGTTGATCTCGTCGAGGCCGATGGTCGACGACACCAGCGCCTCCACCGGCAGCCGGCCAGAACGCCAGAGCTCGACGAAGCGAGGGATGTCGCGGGCCGGGACCGCCGAACCGAGGTAGCTGCCGATCAGCGAGCGGCCTTCGGCGACGAAACCCAACGGCGACACCGTGATCCGCGCGTCGGGGCGGGGCAGCCCGACGGTGACGGTGCGGCCGCCCGGCGCGGTCAACCCGATGGCCGCCTCGAGTGCCGCCGGGTGCCCGGCCGCTTCGATCACGACGTCAGCCTTGAGCTCGCCGACGCCGTCGGACAAGTACCCCTCGTGAGCACCGAGGGCAACCGCCCGGTCCACCTTGTCGCTCAGCTGGTCGACGGCGACTACACGGACGTCGTCGTGTGCGAGCGCCGTCAACACCGCCGCCATGCCCACGCCGCCCAGGCCGACGACGGCGACCGTCTGGCCGGGCCGTGGACGGCCCGCGTTGAGCACGGCACCCCCGCCGGTGAGCACCGCGCAGCCGAGCAGGGCCGCGACCACCGGCGGCACGTCGGGGTCGACGGGCACCACCGAGCGACGGTCGACGACAGCGTGCGTCGCGAACGCGGAGACGCCGAGGTGATGCAGGACCGGCTTGCCGTCGCGGGCGAGCCGCGTCCCTCCACCGAGCAGCGTGCCCGATCCGTTGGCGGCGCTGCCCACCGAACACGGCGCCAGCCCGTCGGTGGCACAGCCGGCGCAGTCGCCGCAGCGTGGCAGGAACGTCAGGACCACCCGCTGGCCGACCGCGAGGTCCCCGACCGCGGCGCCCACCCGTTCGACGATGCCCGCCGCCTCGTGCCCGAGCAGCATCGGCACCGGCCGCACCCGATTGCCGTCGACGACGGACAGGTCGGAGTGACAAAGCCCGGCGGCCTCGATGCGGATCAGGAGCTCGGTGTCACCCGGCGGGTCGAGGTCGAGGTCGGCGATCGTCAGCGGCCGCGATTCCTCGTACCGGCGGGGGAGCCCGATGTGGTCGAGGACGGCGCCGCGGATCTTCATGCATCCAGCTTGCCCCGGGTTCCGCCGAAACCGTACAGAGGGTCGTTGAGCGCGCTGCTCAACGACAGGGAATGCGGTTTCGGCGCACGGCCGACCTGACAGACTGCGGCGATGAGCGCTGACGAGCGGGCCCTCACGAGCCGAGACTTTCCGATGCACTGGCCGGTATCGACCCGGTGGACGGACAACGACATGTTCGGTCACCTGAACAACGCGGTGTACTACGAACTGTTCGACACCGCGATCAACGCGTGGATCAACACCACCACCGGCGTGGACCCCATGACCGCACCGTGGCTGGGCGTGGTCGCCGAATCTGGTTGTCGTTACTTCGCAGAACTGCAGTTCCCGGACCCGGTCGTCGTGGGGCTCGGGGTGACCCGGCTCGGCCGCAGCAGCGTGACCTATCGGCTGGCCCTGTTCGAGACTCCCAGCGAACCGCAAGCCCCGCATCCGGTGGCCGCCGTAGGGCACTGGGTACACGTATACGTAGACCGCGACGAGCGCAGGCCGGTGGCCATCCCAACCGTCATCCGACAACTGCTGGAGACCGCCGTCGTGAACTAGGCGTCGCGGCTCGGAAGGAGTCGCGGTGCCAACGACGATCGACCACGAACGATTTCCGGAATGGACGGGGTTCGCCGACGCGGTGCAGAACCGGCGCCCCGACGCGGGCACCTGGTGTGAGGCGTGGACGGTGCGCGACATCGTCGTCCACCAGACGGGGAATGCCGAGGAACTGGCCCGAGTGCTTGCCGGCCACCTCACCGGCGAGCCCGTGAAGACCCGCGGCTTCGAGGAGCGGGAGGCGCCCTATCGCGACATGAACGTCGACGACCTGTGGGACACCCTGACCCGGCGCATGGCAGAACTGGGCGACGTGGCCAGGGCCGGTGAGCAGCTGCCCGACGACACGGACCTCGCCTGGACTGGCCGCACGATGAAGGTGCCGTGGTTCGCCGAGCACATGCGTGAGGAGCTGGTGCTGCACGGGTGGGACATCACCGGTGACGAGGCCGCCGCCCACGCCCGGCTCGGAGCGCGATGGATGACCGAACACAGCGTCGATGCCGTGGGCAGGCCACTGTTGCAACGCGGCACCGCCGCTCTTGGGCTCAAGGGCGACCCTCGGGCGGGTCAGGACGCTGCTGAGTGGCTACTGATTCCGGTCGAGCCATTCGGCGATGGCCGAGACGCCATCGCGGAAGAAGATCTCATACGGTCGATCGGCGACATAGCCGATGTGCGGCGTGGCGAGCACGTTGGGAAGCGTGCGCAGCGGATGGCCGGGAGGCAACGGTTCGGTGTCGAAGACGTCGAGTGCGGCGCCCGCAATCGAGCGCGACCGCAACGCCTCGATCAGTGCGGCCTCGTCGATGATCGGCCCGCGCGAGGTGTTGACGAGCAGCGCGGTCGGTTTCATCGCCGCGATCTCGGCCTGCCCGATCAGGCCGCGGGAGCGCTCGCTGAGCTTGAGGTGCACCGTCAACACGTCGGCGGCGCCGAAGAATTCGTCGCGCGGCACCCACCTGGCGCCGGCCTCCGCGGCGGCGTCCGGGGTCAGATTCTGGCTCCAGGCCACCACGTCCATCCCGAACGCCGTGCCGATGCGCGCCACCCGCGCGCCGATGCGGCCAAGGCCGAGTACGCCGAGCACGCGGCGGTCGAGTTCGCGCCCGACGGTCGTCTGCCACCCACCCTCGGCGACGGACCGCCGTTCGTCGACCAGGTGCCGGGCCGCTCCCAGGATCAGGGCCCACGTCAACTCCACGGTCGAGGCGACGCTGCCGCCCGTGGTTCCGACGTGGATGCCCCTGTCGGCCGCGGCCGCCGTGTCGATCGACGCATTGAACGGCCCGGTGGAGGCGATCATCCGCAACCGGGGTAGACGTTCGATCACGTTGCGTGGCAACGGTGTTCGCTCTCGCATCGCGAAGACGACGTCGAACGGCTCGAGTCGGGCGACGAGCTGGTCGGGCGCTGCGACGTGGTCGGTGAAGACGGTGACGTCGGCCCGCGTGGTGACGGGTGCCCAGTCCGCCATCGTCAGGGCGACGTTCTGGTAGTCGTCGAGCACTGCCACCCGAACCCGTGCACTCATCGCCTCGTCCTCTCGGTCACTCGACAACCCCGACGTGGTGCCCCACCCCCTGGCGAGCGATGGCGGGCACTCATCGGGCACTTATATAGTCGCCCGATGCCGATCGTGAGCAAGACCGTCGAAGTAGCGGCGTCCGCTGCATCGATCATGGCCATCGTCGCCGACTTCGAGTCCTACCCCGAGTGGAACGAGGAGATCAAGGGCTGCTGGATCCTGGCCCGCTACGACGACGGCAGACCGAGCCAGCTGCGCCTCGACACCTCCGTGCAAGGGATGGACGGCACCTACATCCAGGCCGTCTACTACCCGGGCGAGCACCAGATTCAGACCGTGATGCAGCAGGGTGACCTGTTCAAGAAGCAGGAGCAGATCTTCGCGGTGGTGGAGCTGGGACCGATCAGCCTGCTGACCGTCGACCTCGACGTCGAAGTGTCGATGCCCGTGCCCGCGCCGATGGTGAAGAAGGTCGTCAACGACGCGCTCGATCACCTCGCAGGCAACCTGAAGGCCCGCGCCGAGCAGCTCGCTTCCGGCGGGCAGGAGCGAAGCGACCCGGGGAATGGCAACGGCGGGTAGGAGCGAAGCGACCCGGGGAATGGCAACGGCGGGCAGGAGCGAAGCGACCCGGGAAATGACGTCCGGCGGGCAGGAGCGAAGCGACGCGGGGAATAACGCGGGCTGAGTCAACCGGTCAGGTCCACAACCCGACTTCGTCGAGCCGCGCGGTCAGCATGCGCGCGCCATCGGTGAACTGCTCGGTGGTCAACCGCACGACGGCGTCGACGTCACGACTGCGCAGGGCAGTGATCACCTGTCGGTGGTTGGCCACCGCGTCGATGCCCCATTGGGCGTCGTTGGCGTAGATGTGCGGTGGCAGGTACCGCGTGGCGTGCAGCAGGAACCAGGCCAGCTTCATCCGGCCCGCTGCGCGGTTGAGCGCGCGGTGGAAGGCGAACTCGGCCGTCGCCACCTCGTCGGCGTCGTGGTGGTCGACGGCCGTGGCGACGGTCTCGGCAAGCCGTTCGAGTTCGTCGATCTGCTCGTCGGTGATCCGCGTCGCCGCCGTACGCACGAGCTCGGCGGCGATCGTGATCTGCAGCCAGAACAGATCCTCGATGTCATCCCGTGTCAACGGCGACACCACGTGTCCCCGATGTGGTTCGAGCTGGACCATGCCCTCTCCGCGAAGGGTGCGCAGCGCCTCGCGTACGGGCATCATGCTGACGCCCAGTTCGGCGGCCGTGTCGTCGAGCCGGATGTACGTACCGGGTCGCAGACTCCCGGACATGATGGCTACCCGCAGGTGCGCGGCGACTTCGTCGGACAGTTGTTCCCGACGGCCCAGCCGCCGCCGCGCAGTCGGTCGTCTGATTGCCGGCCCCGCTGGCGCGGGTGTGGCGGGGGTCGCGTTCACAGCGTTTCCGTTCCTCCCCATCAGACCGCCGGAGAGGTTGTCCCCGAGCCGCCGAAGCCATAGTGTGACCGGGGCAACAACCATGTTTGATCAAATATCAAGTGCGCGCAACCTGCGCGGTGTGACACCAGGGAGTCCAGCCGTTGACCGCGTCGCCTTCCCCCGTCGAACAGCCCTACTTGGCGCGCAGGCACAACTGGACGAATCAGCTCGCCCGGCACGCGCTCATGCAGCCCGACGCGACGGCGCTGCGCTTCCTCGGCCACACCACGACGTGGGGTGAACTCGACCGCCGGGTCACGGCGTTGGCCGGCGCGCTGAGCCGGCGCGGCGTTCAGTCCGGCGACCGTGTGCTGATCCTGATGCTGAACCGACCCGAGTTCATCGAGTCGGTCCTGGCCGCCAATCTGCTCGGCGCCATCGGAGTGCCCGTCAACTTTCGTATGACGCCCAACGAGATCGCCTTCCTGGTCGGCGACTGCGACGCAAAGGTCGTCGTCACCGAACCCGTGCTCGCCGGGGTGGCGACCGCGGTGCGCGGCCTCGACGCAAGGCTGGCCACGGTGATCGTCACAGGTGAAGCGGGCGAGGACGGCGTGCTCGGCTACGAGGACCTGATCGCCGAGGAGGGTGCGCCGCCGGCGCCGGTGGACATCCCCGACGACTCGCCCGCGCTCATCATGTACACGTCGGGCACGACCGGTAGGCCCAAGGGTGCGGTGTTGACGCACCACAACATGGCGGGCCAAGGCATGACCGGCCTGTTCACGATCGGCGTCGACCTCAACCACGACGTCGGCTTCATCGGCGTGCCGCTGTTCCACATCGCCGGGATCGGGAACATGATCGGCGGGCTGATGCTCGGTCGGCCGACGGTGCTGTATCCCCTCGGGGCGTTCGATCCCAACGAATTGCTCGACGTGCTGGCCGCCGAGAGGGTGACGGGCATCTTCCTGGTTCCCGCGCAGTGGCAGGCGGTGTGCGCGGCGCAGCGCGCCGATCCGCGCGACGTCAGCTTGCGCGCGCTGTCGTGGGGGGCCGCGCCCGCATCGGACACCTTGCTGCGCCAGATGGCAGAAACGTTCCCGGGTAGCCAGATCTTCGCGGCCTTCGGGCAGACCGAGATGTCGCCGGTGACGTGCATGCTGTTGGGCGAGGACGCGCTCCGCAAGCTGGGTTCGGTCGGCAAGGTCATCCCAACCGTGGCGGCCCGCGTAGTCGACGAGGAAATGAACGATGTGCCCGTCGGCGACGTAGGAGAGATTGTGTACCGGGCACCGACATTGATGGCGGGCTACTGGAACAACCCGAAGGCCACTGCCGAGGCGTTCGAAGGTGGCTGGTTCCACTCCGGCGACCTGGTGCGCATGGACGACGAGGGTTACGTCTGGGTCGTCGACCGCAAGAAGGACATGATCATCTCCGGCGGCGAGAACATTTACTGCGCGGAGGTCGAGAACGCCTTGGCGGCCCACCCCGCCATCGCCGAAGTCGCCGTAATCGCGCGGGCACACCAGAAATGGGGTGAGGTTCCGGTGGCCGTCGTCGCCTTGACTGCAACTGCGCCCGCCACGCTCGCGCTGTCCGAACTTGACGATTTCCTCACCGAACGCCTCGCTAGATACAAGCATCCGAAGGCTGTCGAGGTCGTCGACGCTCTGCCCCGCAACCCCGCTGGCAAAGTTTTGAAGACGGAGCTGAGAGTGCGCTTCGGCGCGGAGGCGTCCGTTGACGCTAGCGAAAGTTCTTCTGATTCAACGGTTTCTGCAGGCAAAGTACACGGTTGACCAGGGGAGACGGGTTTGCTAACGGTTGGGTTCCCAATCCTGCGGATGCAGTGCACGGCTACCAATCAATCGGGTACAGTCCGGTGGTCCGGCTTACTACCGACCAGTAGGGAGACGGTGATCACACACTCGAAGCGGGGGCTAGGAGGGGGCGTGCGACGGGGTCAGCCGTTACGCCGCAGGCACCGCGGCTTCGTAGTGGAGCAATCCCGGTGACGGCGTCTACCGGCGGACTCGTCGACTACGTCCGCGACCAGATCAGGCCTGGTCTGCAGGCCGTCGGCGGCTTCGTCAAGATGTGCACGCTGACGGCCAAGGCGCTGTTCCGTCGGCCCTTCCAGTGGCGCGAGTTCATCCTCCAGGGCTGGTTCCTGATGAGGGTGGCGTTCCTGCCCACGATTGCGGTAGCCATCCCGCTCACCGTGCTCATCATCTTCACGCTCAACATCCTGCTCGCCGAGTTCGGCGCCGCCGACATCTCCGGCGCGGGCGCCGCCCTCGGCGCGGTCACCCAGCTCGGACCCCTAGTCACCGTGCTGGTGGTCGCCGGTGCCGGGTCGACGGCCATCTGCGCCGACATCGGAGCCCGCACGATCCGCGAGGAGATCGACGCGCTCGAGGTGCTGGGGATCGACCCCATCCACCGACTGGTCGTGCCACGCGTGGTGGCATCTACGTTCGTCGCCTTCCTGCTCAACGGCGCGGTGATCACCATCGGTCTGGTCGGCGGATTCGTGTTCGGCGTCTACGTCCAGAACATCTCGGCCGGCGCCTACGTGTCGACGCTGACGCTGGTCACCGGCCTGCCCGAGGTAGTGATCTCCGTCGTGAAGGCGCTGGCGTTCGGTCTGATCGCCGGACTGGTCGGCTGCTACCGCGGCCTCACCGTCTCCGGCGGCGCCAAGGGCGTCGGCACCGCCGTCAACGAGACGCTGGTGCTCTGCGTCATCGCTCTGTTCGCGGTGAACGTCATCATGACCACCATCGGCGTTCGATTCGGAACGGGGCGCTGACATGTCGACTTCTACCGTCCTGCGGTCCCGGTTTCCCAGAGGCGTCGGCCAGGCCGAACGTGTCGCCGGAGCGCCTGCCCGCTTCCTCGACAGCGTCGGGCATGTCGCCTGGTTCGTGGTCACCGCGGTCGGCTCCATCGGTCACGCACTGCGCTTCTACCGCAAGGAGATGCTGCGCCTGATCGCCGAGATCGGCATGGGCACCGGCGCCATGGCGGTCGTCGGCGGCACGGTCGCCATCGTCGGCTTCGTGACCCTGTCCGGTGGCTCGCTGATCGCCATCCAGGGTTTCGCCTCGCTCGGCAACATCGGCGTCGAGGCCTTCACCGGCTTCTTCGCCGCACTGGTCAACGTCCGCATCGCCGCGCCCGTCGTCGCGGGCCAGGCCCTCGCGGCCACAGTGGGAGCGGGTGCCACCGCGGAACTGGGCGCCATGCGCATCAGCGAGGAGATCGATGCGCTGGAGGTCATGGGCATCAAGTCGATCTCGTATTTGGTGTCGACCCGCATCATGGCCGGCTTCGTCGTCATCATCCCGCTGTACGCGATGGCGATCATCATGTCGTTCCTGTCGGCTCAGATCACCACGACGCTGTTCTACGGCCAGTCGACCGGCACCTACGAGCACTACTTCCGGACGTTCCTCCGACCCGACGACGTGGCCTGGTCCTTCGTGCAGGCGATCATCATCTCCGTCATCGTGATGCTGAACCACTGCTACTACGGCTTCTACGCCAGCGGCGGTCCCGTCGGTGTCGGCGAGGCCGTCGGCCGTTCGATGCGCGCCTCGCTCATCGCCATCGTCCTCGTCGTTCTGTTCGCTTCGTTGGCGCTTTACGGCACCAACGCCAACTTCAACCTCACGGTGTAGCGCGATGGTCGTTGCGTCGGGTCAGGTCGAATCACCGGTCAACAAACCGCGCACGCCCCCATACAAGCTGGCGGGTCTGGTGCTACTTCTGGTCGCCGCGGTCGTGGTGGCCTTGGTGTGGACCCAGTTCCGCGGCGGCTTCCAAAATCCCGAGAAGCTGACGCTGATCGCAGGCCGGTCGGGTCTGGCAATGGATCCGGGTTCGAAGGTCACCTATAACGGCGTCGAGATCGGACGCGTCGTGGCGATCGACGCCATCGAGTCCGGCGGGGAACCGAAGGCCAAGGTGACTCTCGACGTCAACCGCGAGTTCGTGAACCTCATCCCGGCCAACGTGAACGCCGAGATCAAGGCCAGCACGGTGTTCGGCAACAAGTACATCGCCTTCTCGACACCGCCCAAGCCCGATGCGGCCCGGCTCAACCCGGCCAACGCGATCGACGTGTCATCGGTGACCACCGAGTTCAACACGCTGTTCGAGACCCTCGTGGCGGTGACGCAGCAGGTCGACCCGATCAAGCTGAACGAGACGCTGACCGCCACCGCGCAGGCACTCGACGGATTGGGTGACCGCTTCGGCGAGTCGATCGAGAACGGCAACTCGATCCTCGCCGACCTCAACCCGCAGATGCCACGACTGCGCCAGGACAACCAGAGGCTGGCCGACCTCGCCGACGTCTACGCCAAGGCCGCGCCCAACCTGTTCGACGGCCTGAAGAACGCGGTGACCACCGCGCGCACGCTCAACGACGAGCAGGGCGAACATCGACCAGGCCCTGATGGCCTCGGTCGGGTTCGGCAACACCGGCTGGCGACGTCTTCGAGCGAGGCGGCCCGTACCTGGTCCGCGGCGCCGCCGACCTGCTGCCCACCAGCTCGCTGCTCGACGAGTACAGCCCGGCGCTGTTCTGCACCATCCGCAACTACCACGACGTCGAGCCGAAGATCGCCTCGTCGCTCGGCGGCAACGGCTACTCGCTGCGCACCCACTCCGAGGTGCTCGGTGCCGTCCAACCCGTACGTGTACCCCGACAACCTGCCGCGCGTGAACGCCCACGGCGGGCCCGAGGGCAGGCCCGGCTGCTGGCAGCCCATCACCCGTGACCTGTGGCCCGCGCCGTACCTGGTGATGGACACCGGCGCGTCAGCATCGCGCCCTACAACCACTTCGAGCTTGGTCAGCCCATCGCCATCGAATACGTCTGGGGACGCCAAATCGGGGAGAACACGATCAACCCATGAGAATCACCGGTACAGCGATCAAGCTCGGCGCCATGTCGTTGGTGCTGCTGCTGTTCACCGCGATCATCATCGTGGTGTTCGGCCAGATGCGGTTCGACCGCACCAGCGGCTACTCGGCGGTGTTCAGCAACGCCAGTGGGCTGCGCGCCGGCCAGTTCGTCCGCGCTTCCGGCGTGGAGGTCGGCAAGGTCGACAAGGTCCAGCTGCTCGACGACGGGCACCGAGTGCAAGTCGACTTCAACGTCGACCGGTCCGCTGCCGCTGTTCCAGGGCACCACCGCGTCCATCCGGTACCTCAACCTCATCGGCGACCGCTACCTCGAACTCAAGCGCGGCGACGACGAGAAGAAGCTGGCCCCCGGCGGCACCATTCCGATCGAACGCACCGAGCCCGCGTTCGACCTCGACGCGCTCATCGGCGGATTCCGGCCGCTGTTCCGCGCGCTGGATCCCGACAAGGTCAACAACATCGCCCAGTCGATCGTCACGATCTTCCAGGGTCAGGGCGGCACCATCAGCGACATCCTGGACCAGACGGCCCAGCTGACGTCCGCCACTCGCCGACCGCGACCAGGCGATCGGCGAGGTGGTTCAGCAACCTCAACACCGTGCTCGACACGACGGTGAAGCACCAGCAGCAGTTCGACGAGACGGTGAAGAACTTCGAGACGCTGATCACGGGGCTGAAGAACCGCGCGGATCCGATCGGGGCGTCGGTCGCCGAGATCAGCGACGCGGCGGGCTCGGTCGCCGATCTGCTCGGTGACAACCGGCCACTGCTGCAGCGCACCGTCACCGACCTCGAGATGGTCCAGCAGCCGCTGGTCGATCAGAAGGATGCAGCTGAACGACCTCCTCACCAGGCTTCCCGCAGGCCTTGAAGATCATCGGCCGCGCAGGTGGCATCTACGGTGACTTCTTCAACTTCTACGCGTGCGACGTCACCCTGAAGCTGAACGGATTGCAGCCGGGTGGTCCCGTCCGCACCGTCAAGGTGTGGTCGCAGCCCTCCGGAAGGTGCACGCCGCAATGAGGACCCTGGAAGGCGACAACCGGATCCGCAACGGGATGATGGGCATCCTCATCCTGGTGCTGGTCATCGGCGTCGGACAGAGCTTCGCCAGCGTGCCGATGATCTTCGCGACGCCCACCTACTACGCGCAGTTCACCGACACCGGCGGGCTGAACCCGGGTGACAAGGTGCGCGTCGCGGGCGTCGACGTCGGTGAGATCCGCAGCATGGAGATCGAAGGCGACAAGGTCGTCATCGGCTACTCGCTGACGGGCCACAAGGTCGGCACCGACAGCCGGGCCAACATCCGCACGGACACGATCCTCGGGCGCAAGAACATGGAGATCGAGCCCAAGGGTCGACACGCTGCTGAAGCCGAACGGGGTGCTGCCGCTCGGGCAGACCACCACGCCGTACCAGATCTACGACGCGTTCTTCGACGTCACGAAGGCCGCCTCCGGGTGGGACACCGAGACGGTGAAGCGTTCGCTGAACGTGTTGTCGGAGACCATCGCTCAGACTTCGCCGCACCTGTCCGCCGCACTCGACGGGGTGGCCCGATTCTCGGACACCATCGGCAAGCGCGACGGCGAGATCAAGCAGCTGCTGGCCAACGCCAACAAGATCGCGGGCGTGCTCGGTAGCCGCAGCGAGCAGATCAACCAGCTGCTCGTCAACGCCAAGACCCTGCTGGCCGCGGTGAACGAGCGCAGCTACGCGGTGAGCATGCTGCTCGAGCGCGTCGAGCCAGTTCTCGGAGCAGGTGAAGGGCTTCATCGACGACAACCCGAACCTGAACAAGGTGCTGACGCAGCTCAACACCATCAGCGACGTGCTGGTGGCGCGCAAGTACGACCTCATCGACGTGCTGACCACGTTGAGCAAGTTCACCGCGTCCCTGGCCGAGGGCATCGCCTCGGGTCCGTACTTCAAGGTCATGCTCGTCAACCTGCTGCCCTACTGGATCCTGCAGCCGTGGGTCGACGCCGCGTTCAAGAAGCGTGGCATCAACCCCGAGGAGTTCTGGGGCAACGCGGGGCTGCCCGAGTTCCGGTTCCCCGACCCCAACGGCCAGCGGCAGGCCAACGGCGCTCCGCCGCCCGCGCCGACGCCGCTGGAGGGCACGCCCGGAGCATCCCGGTCCTGCCGTGCTCGCGGGCACGCCGTGCTCGTACACGCCAGGGCCGGGCAACTTCCCGACCTCCGCCAACCCGTTGCCGTGTGCCCAGACCGACGTCGGTCCGTTCGGCAACAACCCGTACGGGCCCAACTACGAGGGCCAGGGACCGAATGTCGTCGGCCTGCCGCCGAATCCGGCCGCGAGCGTGCCCGCACCCGGGGTGCCGAGCGCCGCGTTCCCCGGGGAGTACTCACCAATGGTGCCCGGCATCGCGCCGCAGCCGTTCGCTCCCGGCCCGCCCGGGGCCCGCACGGTGCCGGCGACGCCGGGTCCGTCCGATCCGTACATCGCGCCGGGATCGCTTCAGGGCGACGGCACTTCGCCGTTGCCGCCCGCACTCGTCGGTCCGCTCCCGCCGCCGGGACCCGGTCCGCAGCTTCCGCCGGCCGACGCGCCGCCGCTGCCCGGCAACCCGCCGTTCCTCCCGCCCGGATCACAGGGATAGGGGCCGAAGCGATGTCAACCATCTTCAACGTCCGCAACCTCAAGATGCCCGCGCTGACGCGCGCCTCCGTCATCATCGGGACTCTCGTGGTGATCGTCGCGCTCGTCGCCGCGTTCGTCGGCTGGCACCTGTTCAAGAAGCTGACCACCAACACCGTCGTGGCCGAGTTCCCGCAGACGCTGGCGCTGTATCCCGGTGACAAGGTCCAGATCATGGGCGTCAGGGTCGGGCAGATCGACACGATCGAGCCGGCCGGCGACAAGATGAAGGTCACCTTCCGCTACGACTCGAAGTACAAGGTGCCCGCCAATGTCACGGCGTCGGTGCTCAACCCGAGCCTGGTGTCGTCGCGCACCATTCAGCTGGCGCCGCCGTACACCGGTGGGCCGGTGCTGCAGGACAACGCGCTGATCCCGATCGACCGCACCCAGGTTCCCGTCGAATACGACGAACTGCGCGACTCGATCAACCGCATCCTGACTGATCTCGGCCCCACGCCGCAGCAGCCGAAGGGCCCCTTCGGCGACGTCATCGAGTCGTTCTCCAACGGCCTGGCGGGCAAGGGCAAGCAGCTCAACACCACGCTCAACAGCCTCTCGGAGGCGCTCACCACGCTGAACCAGGGTCGTGGTGACTTCTTCTCGGTGATCAAGAGCCTGGCGCTGTTCGTCAACGCGCTGTACAAGAGCGACCAGCAGTTCGTCGCGCTGAACGACAACCTCGCGCAGTTCACCAACTCGTTCACCAACACCGACCGCGAGGTGTCCACCGCGGTGCGGGACCTCGACCAGTTGCTCAGCACCACGCGGGGCTTCCTCGACGAGAACGCCTCGGTGCTGACCAAGGACGTCAACAACCTGGCGGACGTCACCACCGCGATCCTGCAGCCCGAGCCGCGCGACGGCCTCGAGACCGCTCTGCACGTGTTCCCGAACCTGGCGTCCAACATCGTCAACATCGCGGCGCCGAACGCGGGCGGCATCGTCGGTCTGCCGACCATCAACCAATACGCCAACCCGATGCAGTTCCTGTGCAGCGCGATTCAGGCGGGCAGCCGACTGGGTTATCAGGACTCCGCGGAGCTGTGCGCGCAGTACCTGGCGCCGATCCTGGACGCGACCAAGTTCAACTATCCGCCGTTCGGGTTGAACCAGTTCAGCACCGCGATGACGCTGCCCAAGCAGATCGCGTACTCCGAGCCGCGCCTGCAGCCGCCGCCGGGGTACAAGGACACGACGGTGCCGGGCATCTTCTCCCGCGACACCCTGTTCTCGCACGGCAACCACGAGCCGGGCTGGGTGGTCGCACCGGGCATGCAGGGCATCGACGTGCAGCCGCTGACGGCGAACATGCTGACGCCGGAGTCGCTGGCCGAGCTCATGGGCGGGCCGGACATCGTGGCGCCGGCCGCGCCGCCGGCGTTCGGGGTGAACGACGGTCGGCTGCCCGGACCGCCGGACGCCTACAGCGAGAACAGCCCGCTGCCGCCGCCGTGGTACCCGCAGCCGGGTCCGCCGCCGGGCCCCGCGCCGGGCGTCATCCCAGGCGATCCGGGTGGCGCGATGTCTGCAGGCATGGCACCCGCACCGGCCGCACCCGCGCCCGCCGGACCGCTGCTGCCCGCTGAAGCAGGAGGCAGCTGATGAGCCGCTTGCGCGAAGAAGAGACGGCACTGATGAGCCGCTTGCAGGCGAGGAGACCGAAGAGCCTCGGCCTCGGAGGGTTGGCCAAGCGCGCCTGCGCCGTGGTCATGCTCGCGGTGGTGCTGACGTCGTGCGGCTGGAAGGGCATCGCGAATGTGCCGTTGCCCGCTGGTCCTCAAAGCAGCGGGGATCGGATGACGATCTACGTGCAGATGCCGGATACGTTGGCGCTCAACGTCAACAGCCGGGTCCGGGTCGCCGACGTGTTCGTCGGCAGCGTGAAGGCCATCGAGCTGAAGAACTGGGTGGCCACGCTGACCCTGGACGTGCAGTCCAATCTCAAGCTGCCGTCGAACACGCTGGCCAAGATCGGCCAGACCAGCCTGCTCGGCTCCCAGCATGTTCAGTTGGACACGCCGCCTGATCCGTCGAAGCAGTTGCTAAAGGACGGCGACACGATCCCGCTGCAGAACTCGTCGTCGTTCCCGACGACGGAGCGGGTGCTCGCCAGCATCGGCACCATCCTCACCGGCGGCGGCATCCCGAACCTGGTGACGATCCAGACCGAGATCAACAACGTCCTGAACGGGCGTGCCGACCAGATCCGCGAGTTCCTCGGAAGGCTCGACACGTTCACCGCGGAGCTCAACGCGCAGCGCGAGGACATCACCCGCGCCATCGACTCGACGAACCGACTGCTCTCGGTCGTGGCACAGCGCAACGACACGCTGGACCGGGTGCTCACCGAGTTCCCGCCGCTGATCAAGCACTTCGCGGACACCAGGGACCTCTTCGCCGACGCCGTGACGGCGCTCGGCCGGGTCAGCAAGGCCACCGACGCGACGCTGTCTCAGGCCAACCCGGATCTGCACCAGAACTTCGAGAACCTGCAACGTCCGCTCAAGCAACTGGGCAAGGCGTCGCCGTACCTGATCGGCGCGCTCAAGCTGTTGTTCACCGCGCCGTTCAGCATCGAGAACGTGCCGAAGGTGGTCCGTGGCGACTACATCAACGTGTCGCTCAACGTCGACCTGACGCTGTCCGCGATCGACAACGGCTTGCTCTCGGGCACCGGCGTATCCGGCATGCTGCGGGCGCTCGAGCAGGCCTGGGGCCGCGACCCGGAGACGATGATTCCGGACGTCCGGTTCACCCCCAACGCGCACAACGTGCCGGGTGGCCCGCTGGTAGAGAGGGGTGAGTGAGCGGTGCTGACGCGCTTCATCAAGATCCAGCTGATCCTGTTCGCGATCCTGACGCTCATCGCGCTGGTGGCTCTGGGTTGGTACTACCTGCGGCTGCCCTCCCTCGTCGGCATCGGCCAGTACAAGCTGTACGCCGAGCTGCCCCGCTCAGGCGGCCTGTACTCCACGGCCAACGTGACGTACCGCGGCACGACCATCGGCAAGGTCATCGAGGTGACGCCCACCGAGCACGGGGCGAGGGCCGAGATGAGCATCGACAGCAAGTTCAAGATCCCCGCCGATGCGTCGGCCAACGTGCACTCGGTGTCGGCCATCGGTGAGCAGTACCTCGACCTGGTGTCGACCGGCAATCCCGGTCAGTACCTCAGTGCGGGCCAGACCATCACCGACAGCACGGTGCCCAGCGAGGTTGGGCCCGCACTGGACTCGGCCTACCGGGGCCTCGAGGCGCTGCCGAGGGAGAAGATCGACTCGCTGCTGACCGAGACGTCGGAAGCGGTGGGCGGACTGGGCCCGGCGCTGCAACGTCTGGTGGATTCCACCACCGCGATTGCAAGCGACTTCAAGGACAACCTCAGCCCGGTCAACGACATCATCAACAACTCGACGCCCATCCTCGACAGTCAGGTGAACTCGGGGGACGCCATCTCGCAGTGGTCGGCGAACCTCAACGTCATTGCGGGACAGACCGCCGAACAGGATCAGGCGCTGCGCAGCGGCCTGCAGCAGGCGGCGCCGACCGCCGATCAGCTGAACACCGTGTTCAGCGACGTCAAGGACTCACTGCCGCAGACGTTGGCCAACCTCGAGGTCGTGCTGGACATGCTCAAGCGCTACCACGCGGGCGTCGAGCAGGCTCTCGTCATCCTGCCGCAGGGTGGCGCCGTGTCGCAGGCAGGCACCATCTTCGAAGGCGAGGGGCTGCTGCACTTCGGGTTGTCGATCAACCAACCGCCGCCCTGCCTCACCGGATTCCTGCCCGCATCCCAGTGGCGCTCGCCCGCCGACACCACGACTGCGCCACTGCCGTCGGGCACCTACTGCAAGATTCCGAAGGACTACCAGGGCAACGTCGTTCGTGGTGCCCGCAACTACCCGTGCGTCGACGTGCCCGGCAAACGTGCGGCCACGCCAAAGGAGTGCCGCAGCAACGAGCCCTACGTGCCGTTGGGTACCAACCCCTGGTACGGAGACCCGAGCCAGGTGCTCACCTGTCCCGCTCCTGGTGCACGCTGCGACCAGCCGGTGAAGCCCGGATACGTCATCCCGGCACCGACGATCAACAACGGTATGAACCCGTTGCCCGCCGACCAGTTGCCGCCTGCACCGCAGCCGACCAGCGATCCTTTGACGGCGCCGGGGACAGGTACTGTTCAATGCAGCGGACAGCAGCCGAACCCGTGTGTCTACACTCCGGCATCAGGTCCGACCGCCGTCTACAGCCCGCAGAGCGGGGAGGTCGTGGGACCCGACGGCGTCACGTACTCCGTCACCAACTCGAATAACCCAGGAGACAACGGATGGAAGGAGATGCTGGCACCAGCCAGCTGAACCCCACCGGTACGGACGCAGGAGAACCAGAGGCGTCGGTCGCAGTATCCGCAGAGACGCAGGACGAGGTAAGCGAGTCAGACATCGCGGCCTCGGACGCCGACCCTGCGCTGCTTCGTCGGCCCGAACGGTTCGGCCGCGGATGGCTGGTGGCCATCGTCGCCGTCCTGGCACTGGTGGCCGCTGGCCTCGGCGTGGGCGGTTACCTCGCGCTCCGCGCCAATGACCGCAACGCGGCCATCGCAAGGGACGACGCGCTCGCCCTGGACCGCGCCAAGGAATGCGTCGCCGCGACGCAGGCGCCGAACGTCGCCGCGATGACGGCGAGCCAGACAAAGATCATCGAATGCGCGACGGGTGCCTTCGCCGTACAGGCGAACCTGTACAGCGGAATGCTGGTCGACGCCTATCAGGTGGCCAATGTCGCCGTTCAGGTGTCCGACATTCGCGCGGCCGTCGTGAAGCACAACGACGACGAATCGATCGACGTCCTGGTCGCCCTGCGCGTGAAGGTGACGAACTCGCAGGCCCCGAACCAGGAGCAGGGCTACCGGCTGCGGGTGACGATGGCCCCGGCTGACGGCACGTACAAGGTGGCCAACCTGGATCAGGTCACGTCGTGACCGCCTTGCTGGATGACGTCCTGGACGCGAAGGACACGGAGCCGGACCCGGTTCCGTACGCGTCGTGGGGCGCACGGCTCGGCGCGTTCGCGTTGGACGTGCTGCCCGGGGCCGCCGTGCTCGTCGACGATCGGCCTGATGGCCTACACCACGGCTCCGGGTAGTCGGCTCCGGTGGACGTACGTCGCCGTGTTGGCCGTCGTCGCCATGGCGATGGTGGTCAACCGGGTGCTGCTGCCGACCGTGACCGGTTGGAGCCTGGGCCGCGCAGTGTTCGGCCTCCGCGTGCTTGGCGCGAGCGGTGAGCCGCCGGGCTTCCTCCGCCTGCTGCTACGCGAGGTAGCGCATCTGCTCGACACCGCCGCGGCGTTCGTCGGTTGGTTGTGGCCGTTGTGGGACCGGCGACACCGCACGTTCGCAGACATATTGGTGCGCACCGAGGTTCACGTCGTGGACCCGCCGAGGCGCAATGCCCGTCGCATCGCCGCGTGGGTGTTGGTGGCTGCAGCGCTGTTGTGTGCGGGGGGCGCGGGGCTCGGGTATCAGGTGATCTACCGGCACGAGCGGGCGGTCGACCAAGCCCGCGCCGAGATCTCGGAGCGGGGCCCGCGCATCGTCGAACAGATGCTGAGCTACCAGGCCGACAGCTTGGTGGACGACTTCGCCAAGGCCCAGCAGCTCGCGACCGACACGTACCGCCCGAAACTGATCGTGCAGCAGCAGTCCGTCCAGAAGGCGGGGGTCGCAAACAACCAGTACTGGGCCGTCAGCAGCGCGGTCCTGTCGATCGAGCCCGACCACGCGGCGATGCTGATGGCACTTCAGGGACAGCGTGGAGCCAACGCCAACGACTTGAAGTTCATCACCGCGACGGTGCGGGTCGAGTTCGACAGGGTCGCCGGGCAGTGGCGAGTGAACGACCTCAAGGTACTGAAGAAGCCCCTGTTTCAAGGCGCGCCTCAATGAGCCCGCGCCGCAAGGTCGACCCGGTCGACCGCGCCTACTTCACCGCGCCGACGATCGAACGGGTGCGGTGGGGTTTGCCGGTCACAGCCATCGCCGTTGCCATCCTGGTGGCTGCGACGATCGCCGCGAGCATCTTCATGACGGCGCGGCACATCAGCGACGATCGGACCCAGGAACGCGATACCGCCGCGCTCACCTCGGTGCGTGACTTCATGACCACGTACACGTCGTTGGACCCGTTCCACGCCAACGACTATGCGGACGGAATCCTCGCGCACGCCACCGGCGACTTCGCCAAGCAGTTCAAGGATCGGATGAACGAGATCGTCATTCGGATCGCGCGGCTCGAGCCCACCACCGGCTCCGTGGCGGAGGCGGGTGTCCAGCGTTGGAACCAGAACGGCAGTGCCGACATCCTAGTGGCCACCACGAGTCGACAAAAGTCGCCGGATGGCAAGTCCACCATGGAAAGCGGAGACCGTTGGGTGGTAACGACAATCGAGGAGGGACAGCAGTGGAAGATCAGCAACCTGATTCAGGTGATCTGACCGACGACGCCTCCGCCGCGCCGGTCCCTCAGGGCAAGTCGGCCCGCAGTCGCCACCGGCTACCGCGCCACAAGCTGCGGCAGTCCGGCGAGGACGGTACCGAACCCGTGGCTGCCGCCGTCGAAGCGGCCGACGTCGAAACTGCCGCGGCGGCAACGGCTTCCGCTCCAGTGGTCGAACCCGTCGCTGACGGTGTACCGGCCGCCGCCACCGACGAACCGGCCGTTGCCGACGCGCAGCCACCGTCGGCCGAAGTCGCGCAGGCCGCACCGAAGTCCGATGCCTCGACGGATCCCGAAACGGAAGCCGAAGCCGACGCTGGGCCGAAAGTCCCCGAGACCGACGTCGCGCAGCCCGCGGCCCGACCCGCCTCGCCCCGCCGTAGCCGGTTTCCGTGGCGTCGCAACAAGGCCGCGGCCGTTGAACCCGGTGCGACCGAACTCACGGCGCCCGAACCCGTTGCCGCTGGATCAGTTCCGGTCGAGCCATTCGAAGTCGAGTCGACCGCCGTCGAACTGACCGGAACCTCATCGGGGGACGCGGAATCGGCTCAATCGGAACCTGCCGCCACGGAACCTGCCAGCACGGAACCAGCCGCCACGCAACCTGACAGCGCGGAACCAGCTGCCACGGAACCTGCCGCCACCGGAACCTGCCAGCACGGAACCAGCCGCCACGGAACCAGCCGCCGGCGAACCTGCCGCCGCCGCACCGCCCGAAGACGTGACCGCGCCGGACGCCGTCGACGAGGACATCCCGGCATCTGACGAGTCCGATCCGGCGTCCGACGAGCCGGAAACCATCCTGGTACCGCACCGGCCGGCGGGTCGAGGGCTCAAGGTCGCCGCGGTGGCCGCAGGCGCGCTCGTTGTTGCGGCCGCCGCGTTCGCCGCAGCGGCGGTGCAGCCCTACCTCGCCGAGCGGGCAGCCGTACACACCAAGGTCGAGGTCGCGACCACGGCGGCCGAAGCCATCCAGTCGCTGTGGACGTACACGCCCGACGACATCGACAAGCTGGCGGATCGCACGGCGAGGTACCTCGGCGGCGACTTCGCCATCCAGTACCGGCAGTTCATCGACGGCATCGTCGAGGCGAACAAGCAGGCCCAGGTCACCAACAGCACCGAGGTCAAGGGGGCCGCGGTGGAGTCACTGACGGCGACCGAGGCGTCGGCGCTCGTCTACACCAACTCGGTGTCGACGAGCCCCGTCACCAAGGGCATTCCGTCCCTGCGCTACCTGTCCTACCGGTTGACGTTGCAGCGCAGCGACGGACGATGGCTGATTACCCGGATGCAGGACATCACGTCGCTGGATCTCACTCCGCGGTTGTAGCGCCCGCTCGCGCATGGCCGTGGAATCGCCTGTCTCCCATCGCATGACGGTGGTAGGACTGCTGTTGCTGACGTTCGCCACCGGTCTGGTCGACGCGGTGAGCGTGCTGGTGCTCGGCCACGTGTTCGTGGCGAACATGACGGGCAATGTCATCTTCCTGGGGTTCTGGTTCGTCCCGCATTCCGGAGTGGACCTGATGGCGGCCGTGGTGGCGTTCGTCGCCTTCGTCGCCGGAACGGTGTTGGGGGGGCGGCTCGCACGGCACCTCGATCGCTACGTCCGTCGGTGGCTGCTCGTCGCGCTGGGCTTGGAAGTGATGGTGCTCGCGACGTTGGCGGCGCTGGCGGGCGCAGGGGTGCTGAACTATCACGACAACGGGAAGCTGGTGCTCATCGCCGGCCTCGCCGTGACGTTCGGCTGCCAGAACGCGACGGCCCGCCAGTTCGGCATTCAGGAGCTCAGCACCACCGTGTTGACGTCGACGATCGTGGGCATCGGATTCGACAGCAGGTTGGCGGGCGGTACCGGGCAGCGCGAGAAGCTGCGGTACGCCGTGGTGCTCACGATGTGCGGCGGTGCCGTAGTCGGCGCGACCCTGACGCTCGTCACCGTCGCGCCGATCATCGCGCTCGCTGCCGTCGTCGTAGCCGTCAGCGCCGTCATCTTCGCGTTCGGTCCCGCACGGGTGCCCGCGTCCGAAGACTAGCCTGGCGCCTATGCCATCAGTACTCGTCACCGGTGCGGCCAGAGGTATCGGGCGGTCGATCGCAGAACATCTCGCGAACAGCGGATGGGACGTCATCGCCGGCGTGCGTACCCAGCGAGATGCCGACGCCATCACCGGAGCCAATCCACAGCGCATCTCGGCGGTATTCCTCGACGTCACCGATGCCGCTCAGCTCGAGCAGGCTCGACGCGGCACTGCCCGTCCGGTTGGACGCCGTGGTGAACAATGCGGGCATCGTCGTGAGCGGCCCGATGGAGAGCCTCGACAGTGATGATTGGCGAACGCAGTTGGAGGTCAACGTGATCGGCCAGCTCGCCGTGACGCGCGCGGTGCTGCCGCGGCTGCGCGCGTCGCGTGGGCGGGTCGTCTTCATCTCCAGTGTCAACGGCCAGCTGTCGATGCCTTTGATCGGTGCGTACGCGGCGTCGAAGTTCGCGCTCGAGGCGGCCGCCGCTGCCATGCGGATGGAGTTGCGGCCATGGGGAATCTCCGTCGTCGTGGTCGAACCGGCGCAGACGGACACCGATCTGTGGCGCAAGGCGGACTCCATCGTGGAGGAGACCGAGCAGGCGCTGACCCCCGAGCATCGGGCGTTGTACGCCAGGCACATCACCGGCTTCAAGAAGAGCATCCCCATGTCGCAGCGGATCGCGGTGGCACCCGAGAAGGTGTCCGCCGCAGTCGAACAGGCGCTGACGACGCGGCGCCCACGGGCCCGCTACGTCGTCGGCTGGGGTCCGAAGCTTCAGATGGCCCTCATGACGAACCTGCCGACCCGGGTGCGCGACGTCCTCTTGCGCAAGTTCTCCCGACAGCCGTAGCCGAACTTGCGTGCCACCCTTCGTCAAGCGAAACCCCGCTGCCCCCAACGGTTTCTTCGAATGCGAGGCGGCCGGGCTGCGCTGGCTGGCGGCGGCGGAATCTGGGGTGCCGTGTGTCGAGGTGATCGGTCACGACGCCACCAGCCTGACCCTGCAGCGTCTCGACGGGGTGGCACCCGACCGGGTCAGCGCACGCGAATTCGGCGGCAGGCTGGCTCGCACCCACGACGCGGGCGCGGCTGCGTTCGGGGCGGCCCCGGACGGCTGGGGCGGGCCGGGGTTCTTCGGACCGATGAGCCACCCGTTGCCGATGTCGCTGACGGGGCACGCCAGCTGGGGCACCTTCTACGCCGACGAACGCCTCGCGTCGATGGCCGCACTGGTCGGGCCCAGGCTCGACGGCACTCTCCGGCGTGACCTCGACGCCGTCATGATGCGCTGCCGCAAGGGTGATTTCGACGACGCCGACCGGCCGGCGCGCATCCACGGTGACCTGTGGGGCGGGAACCTCGTGTGGACGCGCCGTGGCGTGGTGCTGATCGATCCGGCCGCGCACGGCGGTCACCGCGAAACGGACCTCGCCATGCTGGCCCTGTTCGGCTGCCCATTCCTCGACGAGGTGCTCGCCGGCTATCACGACGAACGACCGCTGCGGCCCGGATGGCCGGAGCGCATCGGGCTGCACCAGTTGTATCCGTTGCTGGCTCATGTCGCGCTGTTCGGCTGCAGCTACGTGAAGTCAACGTCCGCGGCGATTTCCAGCGCACTCGCAATTTAGCCGTAGATCTTGATGGCGCAGGCCAAGTGCGCCGCAGCTCGCAGGGGTATCGAGCACTGCCAAATTTGGCGCCCGGCCGCGGCGTCGACGCCGGGGTCGGTCGAATCCGGTGCCGCGTCGAACAACGCGGCCTGACGAGTCAGCTGAAGGCGAGCCAACTCGGTAGCGCGCGCTCGCGGGAGTCGCACAGCACCTCGTAGGTGTCGCACGACCCCTTGGGCACGCCCGCGCCCGCCCACATACCGCCGGTGTCGCGGCGCAGCACGATCGCAGAAGAGCCGCCGCCGTCGAGCAGGAGCGCGGTGTCACTGCCCAAGCCGCGGAACAGATCCTGGATCTGGTCCGGGGTGTAGCTGCCGCCTTGGAAGACGTACATCTCGTCGCGGTCCCGGGAGTAGGCGAGCGCCGTGCGGGCGGCACTCGGACCGCCGTCGTTCATCTGGCCGGTGTCGCCGGGCGCCAGCAGGCCGAGCCCACTGACGGCGACGAATCTGGTGCCCTTGTCCATCAGCCCCTGAATGACGGGCGAGGCGGCGTCGAAGTCGTCGGTCGATCTGGGATTCACGACGAACGGCGCGCCGCCGATCGGCAGGATCATGGTCGACAGCGGGGTCCAGATCTCGTTGCCACCTGACAAGCCCTGCTTGCCCGCGTACGCGACGGTGCCGGTGATCATGGCGTTGGCCTTGGCTCCGCCGTGCGTGTTGTCGAAGTAGGCGCCCAGCGGCGAGCTGCAACCGGTGCTCTTCCAGGATCCGCCCTGTTGGCCACGAATGTCGAAGAAGTTGGCGTTGATCGCAATCGCGGGCCTACCCAGCGCTTGCCAGGCCTGTAGCGGCGTGAACGTCTCGGAGGCCTGCCGCAGTCCTTCGCCGGTGCGGGCGCGGGGATCGCGTTCGCACCGGCTCTGATAGCCGCGATGCGAATCGACCAACAGGCGCGGAGTCAGTCGTTGCGATGCCGACTTGATGATCATCAGGTGCCCGCCGCTGCTCAGCTCGTACCAGCTGCCTGCTGCGTTGAGCATCGGGGCCGGGTTGCCGCCGCCGAAGTTGTACACCAGGTACGAGCCGCGGGTGTTGGCGATGGCGTTCGCGAGCAGCTCGCGGCCATCTGCGGCCTGGGCCGTTGGCACGCCCGCCGTGGTTGCCAGGGCAGCGCACAGCACCATCGTCGCCGCGGACGCGACGAGCCGACGGAACTTTGCGACGTAGCGTGGCATTGCGTCCTTTCAGCAGACACCTACGAGAAGACAACAATAATCACAGTTAACTCACTGTCAACTTTCGTCACAGCTGCATCACGATTCGAATACGACCGAATTGCGTTGCTGGCGAATGAATTTGCGCGCGGTCGCACTGTGCAATCACTTGCGCGAATGGAACGGCGACGGAACGGGCACCTGCGTGGGATGCCAACCGCGTCACGAATTTTCGCCGTCGCGCCCCGCCCCAACGCGTCGTCGACTACTTGAAGGACTTCTCCACCACCGAGGCCACCGCACGCTCACCGCCCCGGCGGGGCGAGCCGATAGACCGCGTCGGCGTTGTCATCCGTGACGTACACCGCGCCGTCCGGCCCCACCACCGCCGCGACGGGCCGACCCCAGCGTGAACCGTCGGCGTTCTGGAACCCAGCGATGAGCGTCTGCTGGTTGCCGAGTGTGCCGTTCTGCCACGGGTAGAACGACACCTCGGGGGCACGCGGACGTTCGCGGTTCCACGATCCGTGCACACCGATGAGCGCGCCGTGGGCGTAGGGCTCCGGGAGCTTGCCGTCGACGAAGCTCATGCCGAGCGGCGCTGAGTGCGCACCCATGCTCTGCTCGATCGGGGGCAGCGCGCCGCAGTCGAGCTTGCTTCCGTCGGCGTTGGTCGAGACGTCGCGGATGAATGGTAGGTTCGCTGGCCCCCCGTCGGGATTGCAGTAGGGCCAACCCAATTCGCGGCCGGGCGTCAACTTTGCGATGGACTCCGGGGGATGTTCGCCGACGTAGTCAGGAACGACCTGGCCGTACGACGGACCCTGGTTGGGGACCGGGACGTTGTCGCGGTTGTTGACGGCCGTCCACAACGACCCATCGGGCGCGACGGCCAGTCCGGTGCCGTTGCGCACGCCGGTGGCGAAGGGCGCCGGGGGTCCGCCGCCCGGCGGGATGCGCATGATGGTTGCGCGCGGGGGGTTCGCGGTGCGGTCCTCGGCGGAGATGTTGCCGCTCGAGCCGATCGAGAAGTACACGGCGCCATCGGGTCCCACGACGACGCTCTTCAAGGCATGCGCGTAGGCGCCGCCGAGGTCGGAGCTCCTGGCGTCGGGCAATCCGGCTGCGATCGTGCGGGGTCGGCTGACGACCCCGTCGGAGTAGTCGTAGGCGACGAGCTGATCGCTCTCCGCCACGTACAGCGTCGAGCCGGCGAACGCGAGCCCATGCGGCTGGTCGAGCCCACTGAGCAGGAACTCGTCATGCGGTCCGGCGCCCGTCGGTTGCAGCCGGATGACCTGCCCGGCAGCGGGTACCGACACCAGGAGTGACCCACCGGGCGTCCACACCTCCAGCCGTGGCTGGGGAACGCGGGCCCACACCGACAGGGTCCAGCCTTTGGGCACCAACACCTTTCGCGGCTCGTCGAAGGGCGCGGCCTGCAGATCGTCGGCGACCTGCACGGTGACTTCGACGAGGCCGCCCTGGGTGGCCGCCGGGCTCGACGACGCCGACGAGTTCGGCGCGGGCGCCGGCGAGCATCCGGCGAGCAGCAGAAGGCCGATGAGGCCGACGGACCAATACTTACGCAGCAGCAAGACCCGCATGCATCTCCCAGACCAGAAGCTCCGACGGTTCCGTCGCGGTGACCCGTTGCCCGCCCGATGCGGTGAACCGGACGGCGTCGCCTTCGTGCAGCGGACCCGCGCCTTCGAGCGTGACCGCACCGCGCGGCACGAACAGGTGCAGATAGGGCGCCTCGGGAAGCTCGACGGACTCACCGGCTTGCAGCCGTGCGCCGCGCAGGGCCGCGTAGCGGTTGCGGATGGTGATCGCCGTCGCGTCGGCGTGCTCGGGCATGCCCGAGGCGATGGTCACCAGCCCTCCGCGGAGCAACTCGTCGTCGATCTCGAGTTGCTGATAGCCCGGATCGACGCCGGACTCGTCGGGGGCCACCCACATCTGGACGAAGTGAACCGGTTCGGAGTGGGTGGGGTCTCCGGTCAGCGTCCAGGAGTCGTTCTTCTCCGAGTGCAGGATGCCGCGACCCGCCGACATCCGTTGGGCCAGGCCCGGATAGATGACGCCGGAGTGACCAGTCGAATCCTGGTGCACCAGCGACCCGCGCAGCACCCAGGTGACGATCTCCATGTCGCGGTGGGGGTGGGTGTCGAATCCGGTGCCCGGCTTGACGACGTCGTCGTTGTTGACGAGCAGCAGCCCGTGGTGGGTGTTGGACGGGTCGTAGTGCGATCCGAAGGAGAACGAGTGCTTGGAGTCCAGCCAAGAGATCTTGGTGGTCGCGCGATCGACTGCGCGCCGGATATCGATGATGGGTGTGCTGGTCATCCGTTCGCTCCTTTGGAGGTCCTCGCCAGCCTAGGTGGCTGGTAATGGACACGACAACATAAATGATGTGTCATATGTTCCGTGTGGTTGTCCGAGGACGAACAGCGGGTGTGGCACAACTACGTCGCGCTGACGGGTCGTTTGCAGGCCGTGATGAACCGTCAGCTGCAACAAGACCACGAACTCTCGCTTGCGGACTACACCGTTTTGGTGGCGCTCGAGGAGCGACCCGGCTGCCGGATCTCCGAACTCGGCGACCGGCTGGGGTGGGAGCAGAGCCGGTTGTCGCACCAGCTGACCCGAATGCGGACGCGCGGACTGGTCGAGCGCGTCGGGGCGGACGACGATCGCCGGGCGGCGACCGTCGAGCTCGACGAAGCAGGGTGCGGCCGCGTTGCGGGTCGCGGCGCCTCAGCACGCCGAACTGGTGCGGGCCGTCGTGTTCGACGGGATGAGCGCAGCCGATCTGCGAGCGCTCGAGCGCTGGACGTCGCGGGTGCTCGACCGGCTCTGATTTACGCGAGCAGACGCAAAATCCCCTGAATCGTGCTGATTCAGGGGATTTTGCGTCTGCTCGCCGAGTCAGTGTGCCTACACTTCCGTCAAGTCCAGATGAAGGACGCCAGCTCGGCGCAAGTGAAGGGAGACGAAGTCATGATCACTGCTACCGACGACTTGTTACGTCTCGACGTGTCCGACGAGGAGCTGGAAGTCATCGCCGAAGAGATGGCACTGTCGTACACGTACCAGACATCCGCGTACGCCCGCTGCTGTAACTAGGTCGACCGGCAACCCTCCGGTGACCCGGCTGGCCCGCGCCGCCGGCATCGATGAAGTGCTGTCCAGTGGCTACCAACCTGCCGGCGACGGCGCGCTCGACATGGCGGCAAGTGAGGCGCGCCTAGCCGCATGGTGCAAGTCGAGTGCCAACGGGGACTGGGCACTCTTCTCCCGACGGCTGGCGCGCGACGGCCTCGAGCTGGACACCGTTCGCGCCACCTTCGCCGAATCCGGAAGCTTCTCCGCCGAGGCCAGCCCGGCGTGGCTCCGGGATTGCGATTGGGTGCGGGCCGCGCTGGGTCGTGACCCTGACCGTGGGCTTGGCCCACCCCTGAGGCGCCACCCCTTCGACGACCTCTACCTCCCGCTGCTGGAAGCGGCCGAGCTCCGACTGTGTCGGACCGTCGGAGGCGCACTCGACCGGTTGTCGGCGACGGCGCGGGCCGACCTTCGCGACCTGCTGTATCAACGGTTGGGCAGGCTGCTCGCCCCGTCCCTCTACGACCGCTTCTCCGCCGCCGGACGGCAGTACTCCGCCTTCGTCGTTGACATGCGATCGGGCGGGCTGGGCACGCTCTTCGCCGAGAAGCCGGTCCTGCTGCGGCTGGTCGCCGACCTGACGCGTCAGTGGCTGGACACCGTCGCGGAGTTCGTCGTCAGGCTGCACGACGATGCCGAGCAACTCCGCGGCCTAACCGAAGTCGAGCCGGCGACTCGAGTGGCGCACGTCGAGGGCGGCCTGTCCGACCCGCACGATGGTGGACGCACGGTGCTCGCCGTGGAGTTCGACGATCGGCGGCGAGTGATCTACAAGCCACGGGACCTTCGCGTCGACGTGGCCTGGGCAGTCCTCGTCGAACGGCTCAACGACGAGGGCCCGGTACGACTTAGAGCACCGGGGGCAGTCGCACGCGACGGCTACGGGTGGACCGAGTTCATCGAGCACACCGGGTGCGGAGACGAACGGGGATGCGCCACGTACTTCCGACGCGCAGGCGCTCTGCTGGCACTGCTGCACTGCCTCGCGGCTGGCGACTTCCACCACGAGAACGTCATCGCCGCAGGCGACCAACCGGTGGCCATCGATCTCGAAACACTGTTCCAGCCACTCGCTTTCGGTCACGACGGCGCACCCGCGGCGGAGGCCTTCGACGCCGCGACGGAGGTCATTGCGAACTCGGTGATGGCCGTCGGCCTGCTGCCTGGATACGGGCACGCAGAAGGTGCCGAGCCCGTGGCGGTCGGCGGGGTCGCCGCGTACCGGCCGGCCTCCAAACGCGTGTATTGGGAGCACGTCAACACGGACGCGATGCAGCCCGCTCTCGTCGACGAAGCGGAGCAGCCGCCGACGAACCTGCCGCACGTGTCCGGGCAGCATGCGGTGCTGGGCGACTACCTCGACGAATTCTGCTGCGGATTCCGGGATTACGCCGCCTTCCTGGCGAACCGCGACACCTCGGAACTGCTGGCCGACTTCGCCGGCCTGCCCGTGCGAACGGTGCTGCGTCCCACCCAGTTCTACGACACGCTGCTGAATCGGCTGCAGAACGACACCACCATGTCCGACGGTGTCGTCTGGTCAGCGCAGGCGGACTTCCTTGCCCGCCTGGCGAACTGGGAGTCGGACGACGACCCCACGTGGGCCGCGCAACGCGCCGAACGTGCGGCGCTGTTGCAGTTGAACGTGCCCCGCTTCCTGACCACCACCGATGGCACGGCGGTCAGCGATGGGTCCGGGCCCCGGTTCGAGAGTGCGGCCAAACCCGGACTCGAACGTGCGAGCGCGCGGTCGCGCCGCCTCGACGAGGACGAGATCGCTTGGCAGGAAAGCCTGATCAGGCAGGTGTCGGCGCTGTCGACGGTGGCTGCCGAGGACGTCGTCGCTTCCGTCCAACCTGGGGTGGGGACTCCGACCGCGCGACGATTCACCGCTGAAGCCGACGCGATCGCCGATGAATTGGCCGCCACCGCGATACGCCGTCGGGCGAGCGCCGCATGGACGGGGTTGCGCTGGTTCGTCGATTCCGATGTCGCACAGCTGGCCGTCGTCGGACACGACCTCTACAACGGCGCCGCCGGTATCGCGACCTTTCTGGCGGCGCACGCCAAGACGACGGGGTCGGACGCCTCCGCCGACCTGGCGCGCGCATCGGTCGCACATCTACGAAGCGAACTCACCGGCGGCAACGCCGCGCACGCCATCCGCCTGCTCGGCATCGGTGGTGCGACGGGGCTGGGGTCGATCGTCTACGCCTTCGCGCTCATGGCAGACTTTCTCGATGACCAAGCGCTGCTTGCCGATGCACGCCATGCGGCCCTGCTGATCGACGACGAGCTGATCGCCGCAGACCGCCGGTTGGACGTCATCGGCGGCAGTGCAGGCGCAATTCTCGGACTGCTGCGGCTCCATCGCGACGATCCGTGCGACGACGTGCTGGCCCGCGCCATCCGATGCGGCGAACATCTGCTGGCGCAGGAGGTCGTCCGCAATCCACGGGGCGACCAGCGGATGCTCAACGGGATGTCGCACGGTGCTGCGGGCTTCGCCCATGCCCTGGCGGCGCTGGGCGCAGCAGCAGACCGTAGCGAGTTCACCTGCGTGGCATGGGAACTCGTCGAGGCGGAGCGCACCGAGTTCGAAGTGACGCGCGCTGACTGGAAGGACGCGCGGACCGCTGAGCCGCACTGGAGGTCGCAGTGGTGTCACGGCGCCGTGGGAATCGGCCTGGCCAGGCTCGGCATGGTGAGGCTTGGTCGCGTCGCTCGCGGTGACGTGGAACTCGACGTGCGGCGTGCACTGGAGGGCGCGACGCGGGGCTGGCCCGCCTACGTGGACACCCTGTGCTGCGGCAGCCTCGGCAACGTCGAACTCCTTCGGACCGCCGGCGCGACGCTCAGCAGCGCGGAGCTGACGGATCTTGCGGCGCAACGGTTGGCGTCGGTGCTCGCTGCCAGCGCAGGCCACGGGCACATACCGCTGGAACGGAGGCGCGCAGCGGTTCAATCCCGGGCTGTTCCGCGGACTTTCAGGCGCCGGCTATACCTGTCTGCGTGCGCTGGACGACTCGCTTCCGAACGTGCTCATCTGGGAGTGATCGGCTGGACCGGCCCCCGGGATGGTCAGCGTTCGTTTCGCGTCTTCCAGTGCTCGAAGCGCTCCTGGAACGACACCGGCCCGATATACCGATTGGTGAACTTGGCGTCGGGCGTCGACCACTGCTCACCCTTGTCGCCCATCACGACCCAGTCGCCTTCGACCGTCGTCGACGGGCCCTCGAGGGTCTCGATGGTCTCGCCGGGCTGCGCGGCCCTTGCGAACACGACACCGTCTGCGGCCCAGCGACTTCCACGCATTCTGCGGTACGACGTCCGGAAGACGTCGTTGCGCACCGACCAGCGCGCGTCGGCGTCGTCGCGAACGTCCCAGTCCCCGGCGCTGGCACGCATGACGTCACCCGAAGTGGTAGTCCAGGTCCACGGACGGTATCGGCGGCGGGCATTGACCTCGCCGACCCGGCGGTAGGGCCGCCACTTCGGCTTGGAGCGGTACCCGAGTTCGCGCAACTGGATCAACGTGGTGGCCAGGCTCCGAAGCGCCGCCCTGCGCAGCGCTTCGTCGCGAAACGTGTCCGCCCACGTGTCGACGAGCTTCTCGTGATGCTTGCCGACGTAGTCGCGCTCCGGCCCGTACGTCCATCCCTCGCGGCGAAGGTCGCGGCTCCAGTCCTCGAACTCGGCCTGGGCCATCGCGTAGATGGCATCTTCCGCGAAGCCCAGCCGCTGGAGCTGGTCGAGTGGCTCTAGGCCGTCGAGCGCCTCCGGTGTCAGCTCGTCCGGCGCATCGCCCCAGGTGTTCCACGTGTGCCCACCCACCTGTTCGACCGTCCGCAAGGCGTTGTGCACCTGCCGTCGGTTCGACTCGCGGTAGAAGGGCGACAGATTGGCCCACGGCACCGTCACCGGCGTGTTGCGCTTGGCCTCGGGCGTGGCCGCCACGTACTTCTCGTGGATGAGCATCGCCGCGCGTTCCCAGTTGTCGTGGGCCTGGCCGTCGGGCAGGTCGATTCCGAGGCGATAGTTCCGCAGCTTGCCTGCGATCGGCACGGAATCCGCGGCCACGGTCGACTGAGGGTCCCACGCGTACACCTGAAGCGCAGGGAAGCGGGCGGCGAGCCGGGTCGCGGTGGTGGGATCGGTCACCGAGTCGACGAAGATGGCCGCGGCACGGCCCTCTTGCCCTTCGACGAGTGCTCGCAGCACCGTCTCGGACGCGGCGTCCTCCACGATGTCGATGGCTACCGCGCTGGTACCGAAACCCCTTGCCCGTTCGTGGAATTCGTGATCGTCCAGGTACCGCTTGGCGTCCTCGTCGACGAGCACCAGCTTCGGTAGGTCGGACTCGGCTTCGAGGGGGTGGTAGTCGCGTTCGAGCCGACGCCGGGACATGTCCGCACACAACGCGAGGGTGAGCTCGAGAGGACCCGCAGATCAGCACCTGCGTGATGGTTCCGACGGAGGTGATCTGGTCCAGCAGCCGACGGGCGGTGACCTCGTACTTGCCCACGGCATCGCCCGCCCAGCGGGTGTCGGAACCTCCGAATTGTTCTGCGCGCCAGGCGATGGCCAGCCAGGGGTCGTCGATGCGGACGCTCAGCGGGGTGCGTCGGCCCACGGCCGTCTCGCCGAGCAGCTCGCCGATGGTGCTCAGCCGCCGCAGGTTCGTGGACGGGTCGGGGGACAGCAGGTACAGCCGGTGGACCTTGCGCCAGAACCGCTTCGACCCCATCGTCTCCGGATGGTCGAAGTCCACCTGCAACACCCGGGCCCCCTTGGAGCGGCAGAGCTGCGCGACGGGACCGTCCGGCACCGCGGTCAGCAGCACCAGGGCGCCGTGCCGTGCCGACTCGCGCGCGATCGCGGTGACCATGGACACCCCCGCCTCGTCGACGCCGACGACGGCTGTCACGGACTTGCTGAGCCAGGCCCGGATGCGGTCGGCCTGAAGTCGGAACGCCGCGGCGGCGACGCCGATGACGCCGACGGAGAACGCGCCGAGGACCATCAGTCGAGCGACGGTGAGCGCCGCCGGAGGCCCTGCCGGACAAGGGACGTCGGCGCCGTTGACGCTGATGGTTTTGTTCTCGGCACCGCCCTTCACCAGGCTCGCCGTCCACTCGAACGGGGTGAAGAAGGTGATGTCCGCATCGCCCCGGCAGAACAGGTACGAGGCGAGCCCCAGGACGAAGCTCCCGCCGAGGAGCCCGACGACGATCACCACCGGCACGGTGGCCGAGGCCCGGTTCCTTCGGATCAGGTAGCTCGTCGTGCAGAGCAGGCCGACAGTGATCACGACGATGGCGACCGTCGGCGAGTTCCTCGGCGCGCCGAACCACTGGAACGGAGCGGGCGGCGTGGCGCCCGGGCGCAGGGCCAGCACGACGAGATACCCCGAGCAGCGCGACGGTGACGCCCAGCAGCGCGAACTGGGCCATGCGCATACTTCGCACCGACGCCTCCGTCCGTCGCCGAGGTGGCTGAACCGCATGATTCCACCACCATGGCGGCAGCTGCTACCGCACGGCGCAAGTTGCTACAGCGTCGGGGGCAGCCCGAACTTCTCGAACAGCCCGTCCGCGGCGTGGAACGCCACCACGTGCGAGACGCCGCCCGGCACGGACCTCGAGCACGTGCAGCTGGAACTCCTCGTGCGCGCCGGTCTCGCGGTTGAGCATGTAGAGCGCGGCGGCGGGCTGACCGTTGGCGGTGGTGCTGCACGAAGCGCATGTCGCCTGCGCCCTCGGCCGGGCAGTGCATCTTGGACAGCGTGACGATGTTCTCCGGGCCCTGGTACCAGCCGTCGAACGGCGGCATCTCGAAGACCGCGTCGGCGGTGAACAGCTCGACGAGCTTGTCCATGTCGTAGGTCTCGAACGCCGCGATGTACTTGGCGAGCATGATCCTGGGCCTCCGGTGACTCGGGGGCGGCGATCTCGTCGTCCTCGCGCGGCTGCATCTCGTCGAGCTGCGCGCGGGCCCGCTGCAGCAGGCTGTTGACCGCGGCGGTGGAGGCGCCGATGGCCTCACCGACCTCGGCGGCCTTCCACTGCAGCACCTCGCGCAGCACCAGCACCGCGCGCTGCCGTGCCGACAGATGTTGCAGTGCCGCGACGAACGCCAGCCGGACCGACTCGCGGGACTCGACGATCACCGAGGGATCGGACGGATGCTCCTTCGGCGCGTCGGGCAGTGGCTCCAGCCAGGTGATCTCGTGGTGCTCGGCGATGTCGGCCGTGGGGTCGGACGCCGGCGCCCCGAGCCCGGTGGGCAGCGGACGACGCTTGCGGCCGTCGAGCGACGGTCAGGCACGTGTTGGTGGCGATCCGGTACAGCCACGTCCGCACCGACGAGCGGCCCTGGAAACCCTCGTAGGACTTCCACGCCCGCAGGTAGGTCTCCTGCACCAGGTCCTCGGCGTCGTGCAGCGACCCCGTCATGCGGTAGCAGTGCGCCAGTGAGCTCCCGCCGGTAGCGCTGGGCATCGGCGAGGAAGGCGTCTTCGAGTCGAATTCGGCGGTCTTCGGCGAGCACGCTCACCGTCATCCGAGCCTACCGCACGACCCTGTGACACGCGACACCAGTCGTCGTCAGGCCCGTTCAGCGTCGCCCGATAGTCTCCCCTGATGGCCACAACCCGCAGCGAACGCAGCTTCGACGGCGTCGGCGGCAGTCCGCGATCGTGTACGACGTGTGGACCCCGGAGACACGCGACCCGACCGGCGTGGTGATCCTGCTCTGCCACGGCTACGCCGAGCACGCCCGCCGCTACGACCACGTCGCCGCAGCGGTTCGGCGAGGCCGGTCTGCATCACCTATGCGCTCGACCATCGCGGCCACGGCCGTTCCGGCGGCAAGCGGGTGTACCTGAAGGACATCTCCGAGTACACCGACGACTTCCACCACCTCGTCGGCATCGCCACCGCCGCGCATCCCGAACTCAAGCGCGTCGTGCTCGGCCACAGCATGGGCGGCGGCGTCGTCTTCGCCTACGGCGTCGAGCACCCCGACGACTACGCGGCGATGGTGCTGTCCGGGCCTGCGGTGTACGCCCAGGACGCGGTGTCGTCGGTGATGATCTCCGTCGCCAAGGTGGTCGGCAGCATGCTGCCGGGATTGCCGGTCGAGGAACTGCCCGCCGACGCGGTCTCCCGCGACCCCAAGGTGGTCGCCGCGTACGAGGCCGACCCGCTGGTGCACCACGGCAAGCTGCCCGCCGGGCATCGCCAAGGCGCTGATCGGCGTCGGCGAGACGATGCCGCAGCGCGCGGCGGCGCTGACCGCGCCGCTGCTCGTGGTGCACGGCGGCCAGGACAAGCTGATCCCGGTCGACGGAAGCGAGCGTCTGGTCGAATGCGTCGGCTCCATCGGACGCCAACCTCAAGGTCTATCCCGAGCTCTACCACGAAGTGTTCAACGAGCCGGAGCGCGCCGCTGGTGCTCGACGACGTGGTGTCGTGGATCGAGGTCAGGCTGTGAGAGCCGTTGGCCGCCAACTGTTCTGCGCGTTGACGGCGTTGCTGGCGTGGCGGGGTGTTCCTCGGGGGCAGAGCAGACCAACTCGTCGGCACCGCCGCCGGGGGCACGGCTGGGTCGACGACGACGTCACCTTCGACGCCGACGGGCTGACCATCCACGGCACCTACCGGCACCTGCAGGACGGCCCACCCGGGCCGGCGGCGCTGCTGATCTCCGAGAGCGGCAACACCGACCGCAACGGCGACAACGCGGTGGCCGGACCCGGTCGGCAACATGCGCCAACTGGCGGAGTACCTGTCCGGCAAGGGCATCGCCAGCCTGCGTTACGACAAGGTCGGGCACGGGCAAGACGGGCCTGGGCCCGTATGAGCACGGCCGGCCGACGTCGGCAGCGCCGTCTACACCGCGGGCGCCAAGGCCGCGGTGCGCTTCCTCGCCGCAGCAGCCGGGCACCGAGACGTCGGCGATCTCGGTCTACGCGCTGGGGGAGGGCACCGTCCACGCGCATGGCGCTGGCCGTCGACACCAGCGCCTGGTGCGCCGAAGATCCACTCGCTCGGCCTGTTTCAGCCGCTGTCCGGCCGGTACCTCGACATCATCACCGGCCGCGTGCGCACCGACGTCGAGGCCGACGTGCAGTCCGGCGCCAAGACGCGACAACAGGCCGACGAGGTGCTGCAACGCGTGGAACGCCGCCGTCGTCGAGGCCCGCACCAAGGGCACCGCACCCGCGAAGCTGCCCGAGGGGCTGGGCGCCATCCTCAATCCCGGCGAACGTCAAGGCCGTCGTCGAAGCCGACGCCGATCGACCCGCTGGCGCTCGCCGCCACCGTGCCCGCGGGCACCCCGGTGCTGCTCACCTGTTCGGACTCCGACGGCCAGGCCTACTGCGACGCGGAGCAGCCGCTGGTCGACGCACTGGGCCACACCGCGCTGACGGTCGTCGAGCTCAAGGGCGTCAACCACGTGCTGCGCGACGATCCGACCGACAACGTCGCCAACTACGCCAAGAAGGATCCGCTGTCGCCGCAGCTGGTGACGGCGCTCGACGGCTTCGTCGGCAAGTAGCGGCTAGACTTCGGCCATGACGAGAACCGTGGTCGCCGAGCGCTACGGCGGCCCGGAAGTCCTTGCGCTGCAAGACATCGAGCTGCCCGAGCCGCGGCGACGGGCAGGTACTCGTCGACGTCCGCGCGGCGGGCGCCAACCCGATCGACTACAAGCTCTACAGCGGCGACATGGGCGGCGACCCGGCCCGGCTGCCCATGCCGATCGGCATGGAGGTGGCAGGCGTCGTCGTCGCGCCGGCACCCGGACGCTCGGGGCTACACCGGGCCACTGAAGTCGGCGACGAGGTGATCGTCACGGGACATCGACGGCGGGTACGCCGAGCAGGTCCTCGCGGACGCCTCCGACGTCGGCCACAAGCCGGGGTCGCTGAGCTTCGAGCACGCGGCGGGACTGCTGCTGGTCGGCGGCACCGCGTGGCACCTGTTGACGAACACCGATGTGGGGACGGGCGACACCGTGCTGATCCACGGCGCCAGCGGCGGCGTCGGGCTGATGGCGGTGCAATTGGCGGTCGCGCGCGGCGCCACGCGTGATCGCCACCGCGAGCCCCGCGCGCCACGATCAGCTGCGCGGATACGGCGCGGAACCGGTCGCCTACGGCGCCGGACTGGCCGACCGGGTCCGGGCCATCGGCCCCGTCGACGCCGCGCTCGACCTGGTCGGCACCGACGAGGCGCTGGACACGTCGGTCGAGTTGGTCGCCGACCGCGGCCGGATCGCCACGATCGCCGGTTTCGCCCGGGCCGCAGAGCTCGGCATCGCGGCGCTGACCGGCGCCGACGGCGGTCAGGCGATCCGCGACGCGGCCCGGGCCGAGCTGCTCAAGCTGGCGGCCGAGGGCAAGTCGAGGTGACGGTGGACAAGGTGTTTCCGTTGGACCGAGGCGGCCGAGGCGCACCGCTACCTGCAGGCCGGTCACGCCCGCGGAAAAGTCGTACTGGTTCCCTAACGTGCCCGACATGACTACCAAGCGAGAAACAAAGCGGATTGCTCATGACTGACGACAAGATGCTGTCCCGCATCGCGGCCCTGCTGCGCCAGGCCGAGAACACCGACAACGCGCACGAAGCCGAGGCCTTCATGGCGGCCGCGCAGCGGCTGGCCACCACGACGTCCATCGACCTCGCGGTGGCACGCGCACACGCGGCCGACGCGCACCACGGCGCAGATGCCCGTGCAGCGCACCATCACCATCGGCGACGCGGGTGCGCAGGGGGCTGCGCACCTACGTGCAGTTGTTCGTGGTGATCGCCGCCGCCAACGACGTCAAGTGCGACGTCGCGTCGAACTCGACGTTCGTCTACGCGTACGGGTTCGCCGAGGACATCGACGCCACCCACGCGCTGTACGCCAGCCTGGTCGTGCAGATGGTGAAGGCGTCCGACGCCTACGTCGCCACCGGCGCGCACCGCCCTACGCCCGACGATCACCGCGCGGATCAACTTCCAGCTGGCGTTCGGGGCCCGGGTCGGCCAGCGGCTCGGCGAGGCCCGCGAGGAGGCCAGCGCAGGACGCCGAACGGGCGCAGGACGAGCCGTCCGGGCACCGCAATTGCGTTGCGCAACAAGGACATCGAGTTGAAGAGCTTCTACCGCGCCGGCGTCCGGGCGCGTGGCACGTGGCGGGCCACCAGCGCGACCGCAGGCTATTCGTCGTCGGCGCGACGGGCAGGCGATCGGGCGGGGCGGCGCGCGCGACTGGGTCCCAGCACCGAGCTCGCCGGTCGCGGGCAAGGCGCTGGAGCGCTAGGCAGCGGTGCCCCGAGACTCGCAACGCGCCAAGGTCTACGCCGCGGAGGAGTTCGTGCGGACGCTGTTCGACCGTGCGGCCACGAGCACGGCAACCGGTCGCTCGACTTCTTCGGAGCCAATGTCACGCTCCCGCCGGAGGCGCAGGTTCGCCACGGTGGATGCCGTGCAGCGTTACGTCGACGACGTGCTCGCCCATCCCGCCGTGCGCGACCGGTGGCCCGGCGCCGACGGCGCTGACGGTGCGCGGTCGGCGAGGCGAGCGCCGCGGCACACTACGAGTACGACGGCCCGACGCGGCCATCATCGCAGTACCGGATGGCGAAACCACTTGGGCACTTCGAGAATTGGTGGTGCTGCACGAGATCGCACACCACTTGGCGCAGTCCGATCCGCCGCACGGACCGGAGTTCGTCGCGACGTTCTGCGAGCTGGCCCGCGGTGATGGGCGTCGAGGTCGGGCACGTGCTGCGGGTGGTGTACGCCAAGGAAGGGGTGCGGTGAGTCAGGGCTACCGTGGAAACCGTGAGCGAACCCGACCCCACCGCCCTGGACGCCATGTTCACCCGACTGCTGCACACCGAGGACGCGGCGTTGGCCGCCGCGCGAGCGGCCGCGACGCAGGCGGGTATGCCGCGCGATCGAGGTGTCCGCCCAGCACGCGAAGCTGCTGTCGCTGCTGGCGACCGTCTCGCGAGCCACCCGGGTGCTGGAGATCGGCACGCTCGCCGGCTACAGCACCATCGCCCTGGCGCGCGGCATCGGATCCGGCGGACAGGTCGTCACGCTGGAGTACGAGCCGGCCCACGCCGAGTGGCGCGCCGCAACCTCGACGGGGCAGGCGTCGGCGACCGCGTCGAGATCATCGTCGGTGCCGCGCTGGACTCCCTGCCCCGACTTGCCGATCGAGGCGAGCGCGTTCGACTTCTTCTTCATCGACGCCGACAAGGAGAACAACGTCGGCCTACGTGCGACTGGGCGGTCGACGCTCGCCATGCCGGGCGCCGTCATCGTGGTCGACAACATCGCCCGCATGGGGCGGGTGCTCGATCCCGCGCCCGACGACGGCCAGGCCCGCGCCGTGCACGACATGTTCGTCATGATGGGCGAACACCCGCGGCTGGACACCGCCGCCATCCAGACCGTCGGCACCAAGGGCTGGGACGGGTTCGCGGTGGCAGTGGTGGGTCCCGAGTCCTAACCGGGTCACTCCGCGTCGTGCAGCACCAACCCGAGCGTGTGTCGCTGTCCCGACCGCACTCGGCTCACCCCGTGTCGCACCGGGGACCGTGACCAACCACGCTTCGTCCGAGCCGGGCGGTCACGGGTCGTGAAGATAAGCGCGTGGCCGCGTTCGAGCACCGTCACCGATCCCCGTGACTGGGCTCGGGCGCGTTGTTCGACGAGCAGGAACTCGCCACCGGTGTGGTCGCCACCGGGACGGTCGAGGCCGACGACGACCTGGAGCGGGAAGACGAGGTCGCCGTAGAGGTCCCGATGCAACGCATTCCAGTCGCCGGCGTTGTAGCGCAACAGAATTGGAGTCGGCTTGGTCTGACCGGCGGCGTGGCAGGCCTCCAGCCACTCCTCGAACTCGTCGGGCCAGGGCGCTGGGTCCCCGAGCCGAGCGGCCCACTCGCGCGCGATCGGCAGCAGCCGACGATAGAACGCGCTGCGCATGCCCGTGATCGACGGGGGTAGCGGGTTGGCGAAGTATCGGTAGGTGCCCTGCCCGAATCGGTACCGGGCCATGTCGATGGTCGAGCGGAAGCGCTGGTCCGCTCCCCACATCGCGGTGAACTCCGCGCATTCGTGGGGCCCGAGGAGCGGGCCGGTACCGGCGCAACCGAGCTCGTCGAGCTCGTCGGTGAGCGTCGGCCAGTCGAGTGCTTCGATCCGTTGCGCCACAGGCGGTTTCGACACGATCGCCGTCATGCTGCCTCCAATGTCAGCAGGGTCTGCTTGGCTTCGGCGCCGCCGACGTACTGACCGATCGAGCCGTCCGCGCGGACCACCCGATGACACGGAACGACCACCGGCAGCGGATTGCGGGCGCAGGCGGTTCCGACGGCACGGACGGCGCGGGGATGCCCGATGGCTGCGGCGACCGCCGCGTAGCTCTCGCGGTGTCCGTACCCGATGTCCCGGAGGTGCTCGATCACCTCGCGGCGGAAGCCCTCCGCCAGCCGCAGGTCGAGCGGCAGGTCGAAACTAGTGCGGGTGCCTGCGAAGTACTCGTCGACCTCCCGCGCCGCGCCGTCGAGTCGGGCAGGGGCGCGCAGGATCCGTGGGCTGACGCTTTCGGCGAGCGCGTCGAGGACGGCGGCGTGGCCCTCGCTGGCGTACGCCACGCGCAGCAGACCCAGCGGCGTCGCCGCGAGCAGCAGTGACCCGAGCGGGGTGTCGAGCGTTCGGTACGCGACGTCCAGCAGTCCCTCGCGCTCGGCGGCGCCTTCGAGTCGGACGTGCAGTCCCGCCAGTGCGGCGCTGTCGTCCTCGCGCAACGCGTCGAGAACGTCTCGTGGTTCGGTGCGATTCATGATGGCGTGCCCTTCGAATAGATCTTTCTCAACGACTTGATGCCGTCGGCGGCGGCTCTACGCGCGGCCGCGGGGGAGTTGCCGAGCAGTTCGGCGATCTCGCCGTGCGGCAGCCCGGCGAGATGGTGGTAGGCGACGGCCTTGCGTTGTTTGTCCGGCAGTGATGCGAGCGCCGCCCACAGGTCCGGATCGCCTGCCGACGGCGCCCTGGCGTGTTGATGCGGTTCCGGCAGGGTCTCCGTGGGCACGGGTGCCCGCGCGGTCCTGCGTGCGACGTCGATCGCCCGTCGGTGGGCGATGGTCACCAGCCACGCTTCTACGTTCGCACCCGGGTTGAGGTCCGGGTAGGCGCGCATCGCGGAGAGGAACGTCTCGGACCATGCATCGTCGGCGTCGACAGGCCCCAGCACGGCGCGACAGACGCGCAGCACCATCGGGCCGTATTCGGCCACCACGTCCTCGAACGGTTGCACACTCATATCTTGTAGACGGCGCCCGACGCGGCGATGTGAGATCGCCGCAACGGTCGGCCGCCGCTGGTGCGCCAGGAGTGGGTAACCCACGTCGATGTGGACAGTGAGCAGGCCCGTTCAGGCCCCGTCCGAAACAGTGTGGAAGCTCCTCGTCGACCTCGACGCCTGGCCGAAGTGGGGACCGTCCGTGGTACGCGCCGAACTCGACCGCGGCGTCCTCACACTGGGCACCAGGGGTCGGGTGTGGACGCCGGTCGGGGTGGCCCTGCCGTTCGAGATCACGGAGTTCGTCCCTGGGGTGTCCTGGGCGTGGCAGGTCGCCGGGGTGCCGGGGACCCGGCACGGCGTTGATCCGGACGGCACCGGCTGCCGCGTCTGGATGAGCGCCCCGGGCTGGGTGCCGGCCTATCTCCCGGTGCTCGCGGTCGCCCTGCGCCGGATCGATGCGATGGCGACGGCTGTGACTCCGCTTTCCTAGGAGCAGACCGCGCCGCCTAGATTTGTCGTACCCCCCTGCGATGATGACGTCATGTCATCGGCCGCAACCTCTTTGACCGCTGGGGTGTCCCCAGCTGAACGTCTTGAGGTGTTGTTCGAGGAGCTGTCGGAGCTGACCGGCCAACGCAACGCCATCGACGGACGCATCGTGGACATCGTCGCCGAGATCGACCGCGGCAACCTGGCAGGCATCACGGGCGCCCGCTCCATCCCCGCGCTGATCGCGTGGAAGACCGGCACCGCACCACGCAACGCCGAAACCATCGCCACCGTCGCCCACCGACTCGCCGAGTTCCCCCGCTGCGCCGAAGGCCTGCGCGCAGGCCGCTACTCACTCGATCAGATCGGCGTGATCGCCGAACGCGCCGCCGACGGCTCCGACGAGCACTACGCGCAGCTCGCCGAATCCGCGACGGTCAGCCAACTGCGCACCGCGATCAAACTCGAACCACGCCCCGAACCCGATCCCCGGCCAGAACCGCAGCGGTCGATCACCAAGACCGACGGCGAACAGTTCACCACCTGGCGGATCACCCTCCCGCACGACGAAGCGGCGACCTTCGACGCCGCGCTCGACGCACACCGCGACGCACTGATCACCGACTGGAAAAACGACCACACCGGCCACGCCGACGGTGGTTGCGAGCAGGCGCCACCCTTCCCGAACACCGTGGACGGGTTCATGCGGCTCATCGAGGCCGGCTGGGACGCCGAAGCTACCCGCCGTCCTCACGGGCAGCGCACCACCGTCGTCGTGCATCTCGACCTCGAGTCACGCATCGCGGCCCTGCACCTGGGACCGCTGCTCACCGACGACGAGCGCCGCTACCTGACCTGCGACGCCACCTGCGAGGTCTGGTTCGAACGCCACGGCCAGGTCGTCGGCTGCGGTCGGGCCACCCGCACCGTGGGTCGCCGGCTGCGTCGCGCCCTCGAACACCGCGACCGCTGCTGTGTGGTCCCCGGCTGCGGCGCCACCCGCGGGCTGCACGCCCACCACCTCCGCCACTGGGAAGACGGCGGCCCCACCGAACTGTTCAACCTCGTGCTGGTCTGCCCGTATCACCACCGGCTGCACCATCGGGGCCTCATCACCATCACTGGACCCGCCCATCACCTCGTCGTCACCGACGCCGCCGGCACACCACTCAGTTCAGGATCGCTGGCCCGCCCTCCCACCCAACCCCCACCCGCGGTCGCCCCCTACCGAGGACCGACCGGCGAACGCGCCGACTGGTGGTGGTACCAACCATTCCAACCGCAACCACCACCTTCAATCAACTAGCCGCAGATCCAGCTCTAGCGCGCCGTGACCGCCATGCGTGCCGCGAGTGCCACGTACGTGGCCGCGAAGGTACGCCGCATCCGGGTCACCACCCGCGGGCGTCGGATGACGTGCGTGCGCACCGCCGCGGCGAACGCGCCGTAGCACGCGAACACGACGAACGTCATCGCCATGAAAACCGCACTGAGGTAGAGCATCTGCTCGACCGGAGGTCGGGCCGGGTCGATGAACTGCGGCAGGAACGCGAAGTAGAACAACGTCAGCTTCGGGTTCAGCACGTTGACCGCGACCCCGGTCCAGGTGATGCGCCACGGTCCCGGGCGTTCGGAATCGGTTGCGCTGGCCACCAATTCGGACTTGTCGCGCCACGTCGTCCAGGCCAGGTACAGCAGGTAGGCCACACCCGCCCACTTGATGGTCTGGAACGCGATCGCGCTGCTGTGCATGATCGCCGCCAGGCCGGTGACCGCCGCCAGCATGGCGGGCACGATGCCCAGCGTGCACCCCGTTGAAGCGAAAACGCCAGCCTTCGACCCGTGGGCCAGTGCCGTGGCCACGGTGTAGAGCGCCCCGGAGCCTGGCGTGGCGACCACCACCAGCGAGGTGAGCAGGAAGGCGAGGGTCATGGCGCTAGCCGCAGACCGCGCCGGTGGCAGCAGAGCCGACCAGCTTGCGGTACTTGGCCAGCACCCCGGTCGGGTACTTGGGTGCGGGGGGGTTGAAACCTGCTTTGCGAGAGTCGAATTCGTCGGCGTCGACGAGCAGGTCGAGCGTGCCCTTGCCGACGTCGAGGCGGATGCGGTCACCGTCCCGCACGAAGGCGATCGGCCCGGCGTCGACCGCTTCGGGCGCGATGTGGCCGACACACAGGCCAGTGGTGCCGCCGGAGAACCGGCCGTCGGTCATCAGCAGTACGTCCTTGCCGAGTCCCGCACCCTTGATGGCACCGGTGATGGCGAGCATCTCGCGCATGCCGGGGCCGCCCTTGGGTCCCTCGTAGCGGATGACGACGACGTCGCCGGCCACGATGGTGCCGTCCTCCAAGGCGTCCATGGCGGCGCGCTCACCGTCGAAAACCCTTGCGGTGCCCTCGAACACGTCGGAGTCGAAGCCCGCCGACTTGACCACGGCGCCCTCCGGGGCCAGCGATCCGTGCAGGATCGTGATGCCGCCCGTCGGATGGATGGGGTTGGTCAGCGCCCGCAGCACCTTGCCGTCGGGGTCCGGCGGCGCGATGTGGGCGAGGTTCTCGGCCATCGTCTGGCCGGTGACGGTCAGGCAGTCGCCGTGCAGCAGACCCGCATCGAGCAGCGCCTTCATGATCACCGGTACGCCGCCGATCTGGTCGACGTCGTACATCACGTGCTTGCCGAACGGCTTCACGTCGGCCAGGTGCGGCACCTTGGCGCCGACGCGGATGAAGTCGTCCAGCGTCAGCTTCACGTCGGCCTCGTGCGCGATCGCCAGCAGGTGCAGCACGGCGTTGGTGGACCCGCCGAACGCCATCACCACGGCGATGGCGTTCTCGAACGCCTCCTTGGTCATGATGTCGCGGGCGGTGATGCCGCGCTTGAGCAGTTCGACGACGGCCTCACCGCTGGCCTGGGCGAAGCCGTCGCGGCGGCGGTCGCTGGCGGGCGGCGCCGCGCTACCTGGCAGCGACATGCCGATCGCCTCAGCGGCGCTGGCCATCGTGTTGGCGGTGTACATGCCGCCGCAGGCGCCCTCGCCGGGACAGATCGCGCGCTCGATGATGTCGACGTCCTCGCGGGACATCAGCCCGCGCGAACAGGCGCCGACGGCTTCGAACGCGTCGATGATCGTGACGTCGCGCTCGGTGCCGTCGGTCAGCTTGGCCTTGCCGGGCATGATCGAGCCCGCGTAGAGGAACACGCTGGCCAGGTCGAGGCGGGCGGCGGCCATCAGCATGCCCGGCAGCGACTTGTCGCAGCCGGCCAGCAGCACGGAGCCGTCGAGGCGCTCGGCCATCATGACGGTCTCGACGCTGTCGGCGATGACCTCGCGGGACACCAGCGAGAAGTGCATGCCCTCGTGGCCCATCGAGATGCCGTCGGACACCGAGATGGTGCCGAACTCCATGGGGAAGCCGCCTGCGGCGTGCACGCCTTCCTTGACGGCCTTGGCCAGCCGGTCCAGCGACAGGTTGCACGGGGTGATCTCGTTCCACGACGACGCCACGCCGATCTGCGACTTGACCCAGTCGTCGTCGCCCATGCCTACGGCCCGGAGCATCCCGCGGGCGGCGGTCTTCTCGAGGCCGTCGGTGACGTCGCGGCTGCGCGGCTTGATGTCTGGCGTGGCCTGAGGGCATTCGTCGATTATGCGCTCGACCAGTTAGCCCACCAAAATCATTTCCGATACCCCCACGGGGTATCGGGTACGGTGGTGGCATGAAGTGCTTCCCAGCCCGCATCGTCGCGGTGCTCGCCGCGCTCGCCGCCGTCTTGTTCGTGGCCGCCTGCAGCAGTCCTGCCTCGGACGGTCACGCCGACCACGAGCAAAGCGCGGCGAACTCGACGGCCGACACCTCGACGGTGGCCACCAAACCCGCCGACTTCAACGACGCCGACGTCTCGTTCGTCACCGACATGATCCCGCACCACGAGCAGGCCGTGACGATGTCGGCGCTGGTGCCCGACCGCTCCACCAACCCCGAGGTCGTCAAGCTGGCCGCCGAGATCTCCGCGGCGCAAGGTCCCGAGATCGAGACCATGAAGGTCTTCCTGGTCCAGTGGACGGGCGGGGAGGCACCGCCGGATCCGGCGGGCAGGAGCGCAGCGACCGGGGAGCGGATCGGGCCACGAGGGCCACGACATGGGCAGCATGCAGATGCCCGGCATGGTCGACGACGGCACGATGACGAAGCTGGAGACGCTCAAGGGCGCCGAGTTCGACACAGCTGTGGCTGCAGTCGATGATCGGCCACCACGAAGGAGCCATCGCGATGGCCAAGACCGAGATCGCCGACGGCGCCAACGCCGACGCGAAGAAGCTCGCGCAGGACATCGTGACCGCGCAGGAGGCCGAGATCACCCAGATGAAGCAGATGTTGGGAGGCTGAGCGATGTCGGATGAATCGCCGGAAAGCACGGCGCCGCACGGATATTCACCCAACAAGGACAACTACGCCAAGCGCTTGCGGCGCATCGAGGGTCAGGTGCGCGGCGTCGCGAAGATGATCGAGGACGACAAGTACTGCATCGACGTGCTCACGCAGATCAGCGCCGTCAACAGCGCACTGCAGTCGGTGGCGCTCGGGCTGCTCGAGGAGCACCTCGGGCACTGCGTCACCCACGCGGTCGCCGAAGGCGGTGACGAGGCCGCCAAGAAGCTCGCCGAGGCGTCGGCCGCCATCGCCCGTCTGGTGCGCTCCTGACCGAGGTGCGGCTCGTTGCCGCGACACTCGAGCTGATCGAGGCACTGCAACGAGATCCGCCGAGTTCGCCGCCCTCGTCGGAAGCCTTGCGCCCGCGGGCTGGCCCGAGTGCACACGCTGGCCGATGACAACCCCTCCGCACGCGTACTGCGTCGCGTCGGGTTCCGCTTCGTCGCGGCACTGCCCGACGAGGAGCAGGCACCGTGTGGCGCTCGCAACTCCCCGTCGACTGAGGGCTACTGCTTGGTGTAGCCGGTCGGCCGTACGACGAGCACCACCCGGTCCGGGTGGTCCGGTGGCGGCTGGGTGAACGGGCCGTCGTAGCGGTCGTTGAGGTGCATGTAGAAGTCACCATCGGGGTCGGGCACGATCTCCTCGACGTCGCCGCGCACCTCGAGGAACTTGTAGGGGTTGTTGGGGTCCACGATCGACATTGCCACCTGTGGATGTGCTGAGACATTGCGGTACTTCTGCCGCTTGGTGGTGTGAGTGAACCGCAGCAACTCGCCGTCCCAGTCGAACCACATCGGGTTGACCTGAACGGTGCCGTCCGGACGCAGGGTGGCCAGGTGCCCGTAAAGCGGGCGTTCCAGCAGATCTTCGTAGCCTTCGGGTATCGCAACCACGCCAATCCCTTCTGAAGCGAATTCGTACCCGCGGTGCAACGTAGTGCCGTTCGAATCCGTTACCAGCCCCTTTCCTGCGGCTGGGGCGCTAGGTAACAATCCGCACGCCGAGAGCGATGAACACCGCAGTTCAGGCCGAAATCGGCCTGGTGGTCGGGTGGTGTGGTCGCCATTCGCTGGCAAAAGCCGGTCGTCGCGCTGTGCGACACTGGATTGAGTTTTGAATTGGAGGTGACGCATGCCGCAACGCATTTTGCGGAGAATGGCCACCGCGATCGTCGCGGCCGGACTGGTCGGTGGACTGGCGATCAGTGGCCCGACTGCCTGGGCCGATCCAGAGGTCAATCCCGATCCAGCTGTCGTCGACGCACCACCGGTGGAGCAGCCCGCCCCACCGCCCATCGACCCGCTGGCGCCGCCGCCCATCGACCCGCTGGCTGTGCCGCCCGTCGACCCGCTGGCCTGCCGCCCGTCGACCCGCTGGCGCGCCGCCCGTCGACCCGCTGGCGCCGCCGCCCGTCGACCCGCTGGCGCCGCCGCCCGTCGATCCGCTGGCGCCGCCGCCCGTCGCGCCCGTCGGGGCGCCGACGGTGATTCCGGAGGGCACGCCCGCCGGCCAGAACCCGACGCCCTACATCGGACAACCGGTCTTCGCACCGCCGACCTTCAACCCGCTCAACGGGTCGATGGTGGGTGTCGCCAGGCCGATCTACATCAACTTCGCGCGCCCCATCGCCAACCGGCCGCTGGCCCAGGACGCCGTACACATCTCGTCGGTCCCGCCGGTGCCCGGCAAGTTCTACTGGGCGAGCGACACCCAGTTGCGGTGGCGGCCGCTCGACTTCTGGCCGGCGAACACCATCGTCAACATCGACGCCGGTGGTACCAAGTCCAGCTTCCGCACCGGTGACTCGCTGGTCGCGACGGCGACAACGCCACGCACCAGATGACGATCACCCGCAACGGCAAGGTCGAGAAGACCTTCCCGATGTCGATGGGCAAGTCCGGTCACGACACCCCCAACGGCACCTACTACGTGCTGGAGAAGTTCCCGAGCATCGTGATGGACTCCGCGACCTACGGGGTGCCCAGCACCGCGGCGCAGGGGTACAAGCTGACCGTGCAGAACGCGGTGCGGATCGACAACAGCGGCAACTTCGTGCACAGCGCGCCGTGGTCGGTCGGCGACCAGGGCAAGCGCAACGTCAGCCACGGCTGCATCAACCTCAGCCCCGGCCGACGCCCAGTGGTTCTACGACAACTTCGGCAGCGGCGATCCCGTCGTCGTCAAGAACTCGGTGGGCACGTACAGCCAACCCGACGGCGCTCAGGACTGGCAGATCTAATTCGACACGCAAAGGCCCCCGTCCGCTCATCGCGGCGGGGGCCTTCGTGTTGTCGAAGGTGTTGCGCTACAGCCAGTCCCGTCGTTTGAAGCTCACGTAGAGCAGGGCGACGAGCAGCACGATGATCGCGGTGCTGACGATGAAACCGGTGACGGTCTGGATGCCGGGGTACTGTCACGTTCTGCCCGTAGAACCCGGTGACGGCGGTCGGCACGGCGATGATCGCAGCCCAGCCGGTGAGCTTCTTCATCACGGTGTTCAGCCGGGCGTCCTGCAGGCTCAGGTTGGTCTCGAACACCGTGTGTCACCATGTCGCGCAACGACTCGGTCCACTCGGAGGCGCGGAGCACGTGGTCGTAGAGGTCGGCGTAGAGCGGATCGAGCTCGGGCGCGGTCTTGGCGTCGAGGCGGCGGTGCTGGATCGCGTTGACGACCTCACGCATGGGCAGCACGACCCGGCGCAGCTCGACGAGGTCCTTGCGCAGCCGGAAGGTGCGGCGCTGCAGCCCGGACTTCGGGTTGTTGTCGGCGAACAGGTCGTCCTCGATCGATTCCACCGCGTCGTCGAGACACTGCACGGCCTCGAAGTGGCCGTCGACGACGACGTCGAGCAGGCCGTGGACGAGGGCGCCCACACCGTATTCCTGGCCGCCGAGCTCGTCGAAGCGCCGCGACACCTCGTCGATGTCGAACTTCGGCGACAGCCGCACGGTGATCAAGCCTTGCGGCAGCACGAAGCCCGAGATGCGGTGCTCCGACAGCGTCGGCGCCGACTCGTCGGGGGGATCGGCTGGTGCGACGGCGTACACCGTGAAGAAGGTGTGCGTCTTGTAGACCGTTGGCCTTGGTGCGCTCGGCGTCCGCGATCGCGTCCTCGACGGCCCAGTCGTTGAGGCCGAGTTCGCCGCGCGAGCTCCGTGAGCGCCGCGTGGTCGGGGTCGTAGATGTCGGCCCACACCAGTGTGTCGGGCTCGACGAGGTAGTCCGAGATCGAGGCGAACTCGAAGTCGTCCTGCGGCTTTCCGGCCCGCCACACCCGGCCGCGTACTTTGCTCACTCGTCCATGATGGCAGTCACACCGTGCGGCGGGCCCGAGGCGTCAAGGGTCAATTCCAGATGCGCACCCGCTGCGCGGGATCCAGGTAGAGCTCGTCAGCGGCGCCGACCTCGAATGCGTCGTAGTACGCGTCGATGTTGCGGATCACGCCGTTGCACCGGAACTCCGGCGGCGAGTGCGGATCGGTGGCCAGCCGCCGGATGGCCTCGGCGTCGCGAGACTTGGTGCGCCACACCTGCGCCCAGCCGAAGAACACGCGCTGCACGCCGGTCAGACCGTCGATCACCGGCGCCTCGCTTGCCGCCGAGGGACAGCTCGTAGGCCAGTAGCGCGATCGACAGGCCGCCGAGATCGCCGATGTTCTCGCCGACCGTGAACGCGCCGTTGACGTGGTGCGACGTCGTCCAGCTCGCGCGGCATGAACGTCTCGTACTGGTCGATCAACGCCGTTGTCCGCGTACCGAATTCGGTGCGATCGCGGTCCGTCCACCAGTCGACGAGATTGCCGTCGCCGTCGTACTTGGCGCCCTGGTCGTCGAAGCCGTGCCCGATCTCGTGGCCGATCACCGCGCCGATGCCGCCGTAGTTGGCGGCGTCGTCGGCGTCTGCGTCGAAGAACGGTGGCTGCAGGATCGCCGCGGGGAAGACGATCTCGTTCATGCCCGGGTTGTAGTAGGCATTGACGGTCTGCGGCGTCATGAACCACTCGTCGCGGTCGACGGGGCCACCCAGCTTGGCCAGTTCGCGCTCAGTAGCTCGACCGCGTACCCGCGGCAGTAGTTGCCGTACAGGTCGTCGCGGTCGCACGACGAGCGTCGAATAGTCGCGCCACTTCGCGGGATAGCCGATCTTCGGGGTGAACTTGTCGAGCTTCTCCAAGCGCCCGCGTGCGGGTCTCCGGCGTCATCCAGTCGAGCTCGGTGATGCTGACGCGGTAGGCCTCGCGCAGGTTCGCCACCAGCTCGTCCATCCGCGCCTTCGCGTCGGGCGGGAAGTGGCGCTCGACGTAGAGCTTGCCGACCGCGTCGCCCATGAGGTTCTCGACGAGCCCGACGCCGCGCTTCCAGCGATCCCGCATCTCCTCGGTGCCCGAGAGGGTGCGGCCGTAGAAGTCGAAGTTCTCGTCGACGAGGTCGTCGGTCAGCAGGGAGGCGCGGCCGCTGATCAAACGCCAACGCAGCCACCACTTCCAGTCCTCGAGGTCGTGCTCGCGGACCACAGTGCGGCGAAGGCCGTCAGGAAGTCGGGTTGCCGCACGACGACCTCGGCCGCGTCGCCCGGGGTGGTGCCCACGCGGCGACCCAGCCGGCCCAGTCGAATCCAGGCGCCTCGGTGGGCAGGTCGGCGAACGTGCGCAGGTTGTAGGTCAGGTCGGCATCGCGACGCTTGACGACGTCCCAGTGCGCGGCGGCGAGCTTGGTCTCCAGCGCGACGATGCGCTCTGCGCGTCGTCGACCACTCCGCCGGTTGCGGTTCCTCGCCGAACACCAGCCCGAGCATCCGCGCGATGTGCCGGGGTAGGCGGCCAGGATCTCGGCGTGCTGCGGGTCGCGGTAGTACGACTCGTCGGGCAGCCCGAGGCCGGACTGCGACAGGTGCAGCAGGTAGCGGGTGGAGTTCTTGGAGTCGGTGTCGACGTACACGCCGGTGCCACCGCCGATGCCGGTGCGCTGCAGCGCGCCGAGCACGGCGGCCAGCGCGTCGGCGGTCTCCGGCGGCATCGATCACCGCGAGCTCGTCGAGCAGCGGTGCGACGCCGATCCGCGCGACGGCGTCGGTGTCCATGAAGCTGGCGTACAGGTCGCCGATGCGTTGCTCGTCGGTACCCGCGGGCGCCGCCGTCGCACTGTCGAACCCCCGGTCGCTGCGCTCCTGCCGCCGGCGGCTTCGGTGATCAGGTCGCGGACCTGCTCCTCGGCGCGGTCGGCGAGCAGCCGGAACGCGCCGTCGGTGGCCCGGTCGGCGGGCATGTCGTAGTCGGCCAGCCAGCGGCCGTTGACGTGGCCGAACAGATCGTCTTGGGGGCGGGCAGTCCGAGTCGACGTAGGTCAGGTCGATTCCGGATCTGATGGCTTCTAGCGTCACTCCACCATCCTTCCAGATGCGCGCGTGGCCGGGTTTTGCTCGGCAGGTACCCTCACGGCCATGCCTGACGAGCCCACCGACGAACGCCCGTCGACCGGCCGAGGAGTGTTCACCGGCTTCGGCATCGGTTCGCTCGTGCTCGGGGTGGTGGCGCTGGTCGCGGTCGTGCTCGCGGCACATGATCTGGACGGGACACCGCAACGACGTCGACGAACGCGCCTACCAGACCAGCGGTGCTGCAGGCGGCCGCCGACTGGACCAGCGTGCTGATCAACATGAACAAGGACACCGTCGACCTCGAGCCTGCAGACGCTGCACGACGGCACCGTCGGCCAGCTCAACGCCGACTTCGAGTCGACGGTGCGAACCGTTCAGCCAGGTGGTGCAGAAGCTGCAGTCGCAGACCGTCGGTCAGGTCGAGTCGGTGTCGATCGAGTCGCTGCACCACGCTGCACCCGGCGACGCGGGCATCGCGCCGCCCCCGCAACCGGAGCTGTCCACGGTCGCGTCGCGCACCGACACGGTGCTCGTCGTCGCCACCTCGGTGAGCCAGAACGCGAGCGGGGCACAGCCGCTGACCGTGCACTGGAACGCTGCGGCTGGGCATCTCCGACGTCGACGGCAAACTGCTGGTCTCGCAGGCTGGAGACCATCCGATGAGGAACCGCTTGCGCGTGCTCGCGTTCGACGTGCTGGCCCCGCTGGCCGCGATCGCGGCGCTGCTCTACATCGGCGTCGCGCTGGCCTGGCCGCTGTGGTGGGTGTCGCTGTGCTCGGTGCTGTGCCTGCTGATCGTGCAGGGCGTGATCGTCAACGTCGTGCTGTACCGCCGCGACGGCGTCACGGTCGGCACCGACGACGACGGGCCGGGGTTGCGGTTGGGCGTCGTCGCGGTGGCCGCCGTCGCACTGGTGGCTGCCGTCGTGGTCGGCTACCTGCAGTGGACGGTGCCGGACCGCGCGATGCACGCCGACATCGCCGAGGTGGTCGGCATCGCCAGCAGCGTCGCCGAGGCGTCGGCCACGTTCACCCCGCAGAGCCCGAACGCGTCGATCGACCGGCTGATACCCATGATGACGAAGCCGGGTGCGGATGGCTACCGCAGCGAATTCGACGCCATGGCAAAGGATTTGGCCAGCAAGAACCTCTCCGTGTCGGCGTCGACGGTTTCGGCGGGCGTCGAGGCCATCGGTCCGGGCGACGCAGTCGTCGCGGTGGTCATGCGCGGCACCCAGAACGCGCCGGGCAAGCAGTCGGTGACCGTCGCACTGCCGTTGCGGGTCACGTTGACCAAGGACGGTGGGAGCTGGCTCGTGTCGACGTGTCGCCGATCAACTCGCGCTGACTGCGACTTGCGTGTTGAAACCCGTGCTGAGTGGCTGTCGCAAAATGAAGACGCCCTCAAGAAACGGCAGCTTTCGGCAGATTTGCCGAAGGTGATCTGATGGTCCGATCAGGCTCAGGCGATCTTGAGCCGACTCTTCGCGTCGCTCACGATCGATTTCGTTCATTTCGCAACAGCCACTGACCGCGGAAGAACGTGCACGAATCGCTAGTCAAGCGAGCAACCGGCGGGCCAGTTCCTCGGGCTGACTCAGGGAATTCAGGTGCCCGCCCGCCACGGCGTCGACGTCGAGGCCCAGCCGCTCGCGCACCACGCGCCGCTGGAAGTCCAGGGGGAACAGCCGGTCGTCGCGCCCCTGCAGCACCGAGGTCGGCACGTCGGGCCAGGCCTCCAGCGGCCAGGGCTGCTCGAACGGCGTATCGGACTGGGGCGGCTCGGGCTTGCTGAACGCCTCCTCGCGGATGTCGGCGGGAACGTCGTGGAAGAAGTCCTCGACCGAATCGAACTCCTTGTCGCCCAACCCGATTCGACGAAAGTTCGCGAGCATGGCCTGCTTCTGACCGGTCGCCGCCCACCACTGTCCTGGCGACTCACCCGGGCGGGGCACCATCGGGTTGACGAGCACGATGCGAGCGGTGGGGACCAGCCCGGCCGCGAGCGGTGCGGTGAATGCGCCCATCGACTGAGCGACCATGACCACCGGCGCGGTCGCGTCGGCGGCCGCCGCGCGGACGAGCTCGGCGTAGGCGAACAGGTCGGCGGAGTCGTCGTCGGCGGGCAACTCGACGGCGACGGCATCCGCGCCCGCGGACTTCAGGAGCGGAACGACGCGGCTCCAGTACCAGGCGCTGCCGCCGGCGCCGGGAATCAGGACGTAGCGCACGAGGCGAAGGTCAGTCGGAGCGCTCGCTGCGCATCTTGGCGAAACGGTCGGACAGCCGACGCATGCGGATCATCAACGAGGCCGACGGGCTTGTCTCGGCCGTCAGGTATTCGGTGAACTGGTCGTTGGGCACGCCGATCCGCGACGCGAACTCCTGCTGGCCGAGCCCGGACCGTTCGAGCAGCAGCGCACGTGACGGGCCACCTCGGCGCACTCGTTGGCCTCGAGGTGGGTCGCGGGTGCGGTTGAGCACCTCGGCCAGCGCCTTCGAGACGCCGAACGGGCGGCGCGGTCTCCAGCACTTCCTCGACCTGACGGGCGGTCCGGCCGTAGGGGTCGCGCTTGATGGCGGTCACGATGCGCTGCCAGACGTGTTCAGGTCGTCGGTGTCGAGCGCCGCTCGGATCGACGACGTCGGCCAGAACTCGACCGGCCTGCTTGTCGACCTGCGGAAGCGTGGCCGCCGTCTGGGCCGTGGCTGCGGACGGTCGGGAACGCCATCGTGCGCGTCCGTCGTCAACGTCACCTCGCCTCCTCCAGCATCGCTACCGCAACCGACAGGCAGCGCTGCCGGACTCGCGCCCACTCTGCCGTCCGCGTCCGGGACCCGACGTCATACGCGTCGTCCTCGTCCGACGGGTGCGGGTCGGCCAGCCGCCGGACCAGCTGTGTGGCCACCCACTGTTGTCTCGAGCGTTGTCCACAGTAATACCGGTCCATTCCGGCGAGTACCACCGCTGCCGTCTGAGTCTCCATGGACTCGACCAGATCGGCGAACTCGGCGTAGTCGCGGGCACTGTTGCGGCACATGATCAGATAGCTCTTCAGCCGCAGCGTCTCGGCACCGGTGGGGATCTGCAGCCGGTCGCCCGGTGGGCAGCTGAACGTTGGTGGTCTCCATCGGGCTCAGCCGCCGCACGACCGGCGGATCCGTCTCGGCCGCGGTGGACAGGGCGTCGAGCGCGACGGTGAGCCGGCCGCGCCACATGGTGACCGGATGGATCGACTGGCGCAGCTTGCGCGTGCGGTTCGAGCCGTTGGCCGCGTGGGTTCCGTTCGTACCGTTCATGGCGGTGCGGCGTGTGCCGTTGGTGCCGTTGGTGCCGTTCGGCCCGTGCGCCCCGTTGCGCGGACTGCCGTTCACCTTGTTGGCGCGGCCCAGCGGACGGAGCTTGACCAGCGGTTCGTCGCCGCCCTTGACGAGCGCGCCGATCGTGGCGCCCGCCGGTCCGCAGCCGCTGAACGCCAGCGGGTCGGCCACGATGATGGTCTGCGGGGCGAGGCTCTTCAGCTTCGCGGCCGAGCTTGACGACGGTGCGGATGTCCGCACCCGACGGGCCGAACGTGGAGATGTCCTCGGGGATGATGACGAGGTCGCCGATGTCGACCTTGGGCAGCGGCTTCTCGAAGTCCACCGACGGCAGGATGCGGTCCAGCCAGCGGGGCAGCCACCAGTTCCACTGGGCGAACATCGCCATCAGCGCGGGCACCAGCACGAGTCGGACGACGGTGGCGTCCACGGCGATCGCCACGGCGCACGCCACGCCGAGTTGGGCGACCAGCGGCATGCCCGCGAACGCGAACCCGATGAACACCGCGATCATGATCAGCGCGGCGCTGGTGATGGTGCGGGCGCTGGTGCTCACGCCGTACGCGACGGCGTCGCGGGTGTTGTTGGTCTGCAGGAACCGCTCCCGGATGCGGGTCAGCAGGAAGATCTCGTAGTCCATCGACAGGCCGAACGTCATGGCCAGCACCAGCGGCGGGATCGTGCTGTCGATCGACGTCGAGCGGCTTGAAGCCCGAGCGATTCGAACCAGCCCCACTCGAAGACCACGACCAGGCTGCCGTAGGCCGCGGCCACCGACAGCACCGTCATCAGCACGCCCTTGAGCGCAAGGAACACCGACCTGATCGAGATCAGCAGCATCACGAAGGCGATCAGCGCGACGAACACGAACACCAGCGGCTGGGTGGCCGACACCCGGTCGTCGAAGTCCTTGATCAGCGCGGTGGGCCCGCCGACGTCGACGTCGGCGGCCGGACCCGCGGCACCGGGCAGGTTGGCCCGCATCCAGTCGATGGTCTCGCGTGCGCCCGCGTCCTCGGGGTCCACCGACAGCACCGCGGACATCAGCGCGCTGCGGTTGTCGTCGCCGAACACCGGCGGTGACACGTTGATCACGTTCGGGCCCTGCGTGCATCTTCTGCTGGACCGCCGTCGAGCGTCGGCGGCGTTCTCGCGGCTCGTTGGCGTTGCCGTCGGGGAACGTCACCAGCACCCGCACCGGGCCCAGCGCACCGGGGCCCAGCGCCTCGGCGGCGGCGTTGACGCCGCCGCGGATCTCGTGGGTGGGCTCGAACTGGCGCTGCAGGCTGTTGCCGAGCGTCATCGCGAACGCGGGCGCGGCCAGGGTGAGCAGCAGCGCGGTCGCGGCGATCGCGGATAGCCACGGCCTGCGCATCACCCAGCCGACCCAGCGGGTCCAGAACCGGGACTGGGTGGTGTCGGGGCGCCGCGACACGTGCAGCCACGACGACCGCTTGGCCGCGGCCTTGCCGAACGTGGCCAGCACGGCCGGGGTCAGCGTCGTGGAGGTCAGCACGGCGACGGCGACCGCCAGGATGGCGCCGGTGGCCATCGACGACAGCACCGGGGTGTTGATCAGGTAGATGCCGGTCATCGACGCGATCACCGTCAAGCCCGACAGCAGCACGGCGAGGCCGGACGTCGCCATCGCCGCGTCGGCGGCCTGGGCCGGGTCGCGGCCCGGACCGCAGCTCCTCCCGGAAGCGCATCAGGATGAACAGCGAGTAGTCGACGGCGAGCGCGATGCCGAACATCGACACCGTGGACGTGACGAACACCGACATCTGCGTGTACATCGACAGCAGGTAGACCACGCCCATCGTCACCACGACCGTGCAGATGCCGAGCACCAGCGGCAAGCGCGGCGGCCGCCAGCGATCCGAAGACCGCCAGCAGCACGATCAGGACGATCGGCAGGTTCCACTTCTCGGCCTGGGCGATGTCGTGCTTGGTGGCCTCACCCGCCGCGGCGCCCAGCGCGCCCTGCCCGATGACGTAGAGCTTGACCTTGCCGTTCGTCGGTCTGGCCGGGCTGGTCGCCGTTCGATGCCGATCTTCTTGCGCAGCTGCTTGGCCATGTCGACGCTGCCGCTGTCGAAGTCCGTCTGCAGCGTGACGACGTAGGGCCGGTCGGGCTGCGGCGGTGGCTGCTGCGGGTTGGGCACGACGGTGACGCTGGGCACTTCCTCGGCGATGCGCTCCAGTTGCGCCACCGCGGCGGTCATGTCCTCGAACGACGCGTCCGCGCGCGGGGCCGCGACCAACGCCAGCGGGGAGGCGCCCTGGTCGGGATAGTGGTCCTCGATCTGCGTACTCGACGCGCAGCGACTGCGAGCCGGCGACCTCGAAACCGCCGCCGGTGAGGTGGCCGGACTGGTTCAGCGCCAGGTACACCGAAGGCACCAGAAGGAGCAGCCACGCCGCGAAGACCGCCCAGCGATATCTGCGCAGGTTGCTGCTCAACCGCATCATGAACTGCTGGATGACGAACCTCGGCCTTCTCCCCGGCGTTTCGTAGCGTAGAGCGTACCGCAGCACGAGGTAGGTCCCGCCCGTAGGGGCTGACTGGTGGGGGTCACCGCCCGCTGTCGGCAGCCAGGGACCGGCTGCCGGGGACCCCTCCGCGCCGATCCTGGGATTAGCTGATGGATTGGGCGTGCGGTGCCGGTGATGGCAGGATGGCGCGGACGTTGGCCGGGTCGGGACTGGATCGCCGCCGATCGCGAGCCGTTTGCGCCGTCGGCATCCGAGAATCGTAAGGAGCAACCATGATCGGACCATCGAGCCGTGCGACTGCGGCGCGGGCTCGGCGGTGTTCGCTGTAACTGCAGCCGGCGGTGTCGCCGTCGCTGCGCTGGCCACCGCTTCGCCGTCGGCGACGGCTGCGACGGATCCGTGCGCGGCGAGCGAGGTCGCCAAGACCCTCGGCTCGGTGGCCACCACGACGGGCAGTTACCTCGACTCGCACCCGAGACCAACGCCGCGCTCACCACGATCTCGCAGCAACAGGCGGGACCGCAGTCGCTGGGTGCGCTGAAGACCTACTTCGACGCCAACCCGCAGGCCGGCAAGGACATGCAGCAGCTGCAGCGCCGCTCGTCAATCTGTCCAGCCGGTGCAGGCTGCCGCTGACGCTGCCGCAGCTGATGGGCCTGATGCAGGCGGCCCAGTCGCAGGCGCCCGCACGGCGCCCAGCGTTGCCGGCGGACCGCCGGCGGGTTTGCCAGGTGCGCTCGCCGTCGGCGCAGACCGTCGGCCGGTCCCGGCGCCGTTCGCGCCGGCCCGGCCGTCCCGCCGCGGCGGGCACCCGCAGGGCAGCGGGCCCGCTGCCCGGTCCCTCGCCGTTCACCGCGGGATAGCCCGGAGCGCCGCGACGACCGCACGACGCCGGTGCCAGGTTCACGACCTGAGCTGGACATTCAGGGTTTCTCGCGAACTGGTTGACCGCAAGGCAAGAAAGTCGTCACAGATTCTGCTTAGCTTTTCGGTGTCGGTAACCGCCCGTGGTTACGGCCTCTCCGCTTTCGATGAAGGAGCTTGACCATGTTGGTCTCGACCCGTACTGGGCGGCGTGCGGTAGCTGGTGCCTTGGGCGCCGGTGCGATCGCCGGTGCGATGCTGTTCGGCGCGATCCCGTCCGCCATGGCGGATGACCCGGCCCTGAACCCGCCCAACTGCACGGCCGGCGATCTGGCGCGGCGTCGCATCGGGCGTCTCGGCGGCGACGTCGGTGTACCTGTTCACCCACCCGGACGTGAACTGGTTCTTCACCAGCCTCGAGGGCTGCCGCGTGATCGAGGTCCGGTCCGAGGTGGCCGACTACCTGAACGCACAACCCGGCCGTGAAGGCCGATCTGACGGGCATCCGCCAGCCGCTGGTCGATCTGAAGAATCGCTGCGGAACTGCTCCGGCGCCCGCAATTCCGTAGACCCCGTGCCGGTTCGGCAGGGGGCACCTCCAGGCAACGAGCGGGAGTCGGTCGGACGTCGACTCGGCACACGAGGGTGCAGGCCGCATGGTCCTGATGGTCGACGACGATCCGGACGTCAGAACGTCGGTGGCCCGCGGATTGCGCCACTCGGGGTTCGACGTGCGGGTCGCGGCGAGCGGCAAGGAAGCGCTGCGGCTGCTGTCCAACGAGACGCACGACGCGCTGGTGCTGGACGTGCAGATGCCCGAACTCGACGGCGTCGCGGTCGTCACCGCGCTGCGCGCCTTGGGCAACGACATCCCGATCTGCGTGCTGTCCGCGCGCGACACCGTCAACGACCGCATCGCCGGGCTGGAGGCCGGCGCCGACGACTACCTGACCAAGCCGTTCGATCTCGGCGAGTTGGTGGCCCGACTGCACGCGCTGCTGCGCCGGTCGAGCCACTCCGATCAGCCGTCGGACACCATGACGGTCGGGTCCGCTGACCATCGACACCGCCCGGCGCCTGGTGTTCGTCGACGGCGAGCGGGCCGAGCTGACCAAGCGCGAGTTCGATCTGCTGGCGGTGCTGGCGGAGAACGCAGGCGTGGTGCTGTCCCGGCAGCGGCTGCTCGAGCTGGTGTGGGGCTACGACTTCGACGTCGACACCAACGTCGCCGACGTCTTCATCAGCTATCTGCGGCGCAAGCTGGAGCGCGACGGCCATCCGCGGGTGATCCACACCGTGCGCGGCATCGGCTACGTGCTGCGCGACGATCCCTAGGTGCGGTTTCCTCGATTCGGCCGGTCCGCCTCGCTGCGCACGCGGGTGGCGCTGGCGTCGGCCGCGGCGGCCTCGGCAGTCGTCGCGGTGTTCACCGTGCTGACATCGGTGGTGCTGGCCAGCAACGACGCCGAGCAACTCGATCGGCGGCTGGACTCGATCGTCGACGCGAGCATGTACCCCGAGCAGCTCAGTGATCCGAGCCGCGGCGTGCTGACCACCGGTCGGGCGCGATCGTCGGGCCAGGTGGTGTTCCAGCGCGGACTTTCAGCTGCCGCGGCTGGAGCCCGGCACGGAGACCGTCCTGGTCAACGACGTCGAGTACCGGGTGCGCACGATCCCGATGGACCAGCAGGGCGGCGGCGTGCTCATGTCGGTCGGCATCCGCGCCGACAGCATCCTGCTGAGCCCGGCCCGGATCCCGGTGTACACGGCGGTGGGCGTGGCGACGGTGCTGATCGCGGCCGGACTGGGCTGGCTGCTCGCGGGCCCGGCGATCCGGCCGCTGCGCAGGCTGACCGAGCAGACCATGCGGCTCGGCAAGGGCACCGACACGATGGAGGCCGTGACGGGGGCCCGGGAGGCCGAGGAGTTGTCCGACGCGATGGCGGGCATGCTGAGCCGGCTCGCGGCCGCTCAGCAGGCCACCACGAACTCGCTGCAGGCGGCCCAGGACTTCGCGGCCAACGCCGCGCACGAGCTGCGCACCCCGCTGACCGCGATGCGCGCCGACCTGGACACCCTGCGCATCCACGACCTGCCCGCCGAGGAACGCGACGAGGTGGTCGGCGACCTGCTGCGTGCGCAGCGTCGCGTCGAGGCGATCATCACCGCGCTAGGTCAGCTGGCGTCGGGTCAGCTGGCCCAGATCGAGGACCGCGAGCTGATCGACGTGACGGACATGCTGGACCGGGTGGCGCGGGAGAACGCGCGCGTCGGCGGTGCCGTCGAGATCGTGGTGGAGGCCGACGACGACATCGGCTCGATCTGGGGGTGGCCCGGCGGGCTGCGGCTGGCCGTGGACAACCTGGTGCGCAACGCGATCCCCACGGCGCGCGACGGATCGTTGGCGGCGCACCGGATCACGTCTGGCGAGCACGATCGAGCACGGTCCGGCGACGTGCTGACGATCATCGTCGACGACAACGGCCGCGGGCTGCCCGCCGAACGAGCACCAGATGGTGCTGGGCCGGTTCGCCCGGGGAAGTACGGCGGCTGCCGGCGGATCGGGACTTGGGACTCGCGCTGGTCGCGCAGCAGGCGGCAGCTGCACGGCGGCAGCATCGAACTGTCCGACAGGCCGCTCGGCGGGTTGCGGGCGACGCTGACGGTGACGAGTTCGCCTGAGCCCGAACCGGATTCGGACGACGGAGTGGCCGGTCAGCGCCGAGCCAGGGCCGATGCGCCGCCGCGCCAGCCGAGTAGCAGGATGGCGGTCACTAGCGAAGCGACCACCACGAAGCTGAGCGCGGTGCCCTCGGAGGTGGCCTTGCGCAACAGCATTCCGACGACCACGGTGCACAGCCAGACGATCAGCCCGGTCGGTGCGAGCGTGGTCGGGCGGCGCCAGCCACGTGCCGCCACCCACCCGACCGCGGTACCGGCCAGGAACGGCCACGCCGTCTCGGCGACACCGGCGAGGGTCATGCCCTCGGCGTGGCTGCGCCTGCCGATCGTGCAGAACACCAGCACGCACACCACGTCGGCGAGCGAGTGCCGCGACCACCGGCCGGACGCGCGTGCCGCTAGCCGGCGGCATAGCGTCATCACGTCCAGCACCAGTGGGCTGACGTTCGTCTCGTCGCGGGCGGCGACGTCCGGGCTGCATCGGCGCCGCGGTGCCGTCGCGAGCAGGTGGTCGAGCGCCGTCCATCGAGGCCAGTCGGCCGTCGAGCTTGAAGGACTTGAATACGAACGGAAGCCGTTGGACCATCAGCGGATCCGGTGTGCTCATCACGTGGAAGTGCAGGTGCGGGGCGTCGGTGTTGCCGGTGTTGCCGAGGTTGGCGATCACCTGTCCGGTGGTGAGCCGATCGCCGGGCTTGACCTTGACCGAGCCGGTCTTCAGGTGCGCGTAGAAGCGCGTAGTTGCCATCGCCGATGTCCTGCACGACGTGGTTGCCGCCGTACTGGTCGAGCGGCAGCCCGGTCGGGGCTCTGGCCGGCCACCTGCTCGGGCAGGCCGTCGAGCACGCGCGACGACGGGACCGTCGGCCACGGCGTGGATGTCGGCGCCGAAGTACGGGTAGCTCTCGGGCTTCGACCGATCACCGTGGTAGATGGTGCCGTCGGGGCTCAGCTGCACGTAGTCGATGGCGAATCGTTCTGCGGCCCAGAGTTGCCGTTGAGCGGGTTCATCGCCATCCGGTGGGCCGTCATGTCGCAGCAGCTGTTGCCGTCCAACCAGCTCGGGCCCGTCCAGCGGCGGGGAGATGACGGGCGGGCTCTGTGGTCGGAGACCGTCACCGGGGCGACGTTCTCCGTCATGCGTCGCGGGCAGCAGCGGCGGCATGGGTTCGGTCAGGTTCACTTCGACGGTGTGGGAAAGCTTCTTGCGGCACCGGTGCGCGCCGTCGATGACGACGTCCAGCCAGACGATTCCGCACTCTGGGCCGGGCCCGAGTTTCGTGGTCGGGTCCGGTTGCCACCGAGGGCCCGGGTCCAGTACGCCAGCTGGTCACCCGCCAGCGTCAGACAGCGTCTCGTCGCCGGCCTTGACGGTCACCGACGTCAACGGTCACGTCCTGCCCGATCGCGTTGGTGAGCTGCAGTTCGTAGGCCAGATGCACCTTGTCCGTCGGTGGTGGGCACGGGAATCGGTGCGCGCGACACCTCCGCGAGCAGCGGGGTGGCCGCGGCGGCCGTTGCCGGCGTCGATCGACGGCGTGGGCGGCGGCTCGGAGGACGATGGACTGCGACGCGGTCTCGGTCGTGCGACGAACACGCCGCCACCAGGACGGTCGTGCCGAGGAGCGCGACGAGCGCCGCGGACGACTGGGGTGCATGCGCCGATCCTATGGCTCGGATTCGGGCTCGCGTCTGGCTTCGGGATCGGGACTGAACTGTGTCGTGTCGGTCGGCGTCGGGTGCGTGATGGCGTCGGGGTCGGGGCTGAACTGTCGGCGGGCTCGTCTCCTGTCGGCGCCTTCGCGGAGTGCGGCGTCGGGATCGACGTCCTTCTCCGTGCGGAACATGAAGAAGAACACCACCCATCCGATCGCGGAGATGAAGATCCAGCTCACCATGCGGTAGATCAGCATCGCGGAGATCGCCGACGCCAACGTCATCCCGCTGGAGACCAGACCGGGCACCAGCACGGCCTCCACGACCAGCAGTCCGCCGGGCATCAGCGGAATCGAGCCGACCGCACGGGCCGCGGCGTAGGCCACCGTCAACGCGGCCAGCGACGGGCTTGCCACCCGCGGCGTACGCGGCGAAGGCCAGGCAGGCGACGTCGGCGACCCAGTTGAACAACGACCAGCTGAACGCGACGCCGAGTGCGCGTCGGCTCAGGCTGACCGACTCGAGCTGCTGCAGCATCTCGCGCCACTTCTCCAGCCCGGTGTCCGCAGGCTTGCCGCGCAACGAGTTGAACCACGACAGCACGCGCACCCCGATGCCGTCGATCTGTTGCGGGTTGGATGGCGACGGACTGCGCCAGCAGCAGCAGGGCGACGAAGCCGCCGAGGGTGAAGATCAGCGACAGCGGGTTCTTGCTGGCGCCCAGCAGGAAGGCGCCGGCGAGGCCCAGCAGCGCGAGGCCGACGACCTGCAGTACGCCGGACATGACGAGCTGCCACGACGCCACCACCGGGGAAGCGCCCCAAAGTCGTTGCTGCCGATACACGAACGTCGCCGAGAGCACGGGGCCGCCCGGCATCGTGGTCGACAGCGCATTGCCCGCGTAGAACGCCGCCTCCGGAACGCCACTGCTTGACATCGACGCCGGCCGACTTCAGCAGGGTGCGCTGGATCTGCGCGAAGCTGTGCATCGAGCGCCAGGCCGCGAACGACGGCGGCGAGCACCCACCACCAGTTCGCCGAGAGCAGGCTCCTCCAGGCCTTGGCGAGCTGGTCCCACACCAGCACCACTTCGACCGCCAGCACGACGACGGCGACGCCGATGATCACCCAGCGCACCCACCAGTACTTGCCACGAGTGCGGCCTTCTCGGCCGAGATGACTCGCCCGGCGTCGAATCCGCCGGGTGGGCTTGCCCGTTGCCGTTGGTAGGGAGTGCCCGGGCCGCATCTGTACTGGCCTTGACCGGCAGCTCCCGGTCGCTTCGCGCTCCCCCGCAAGCGGAGGACCCCCGGCTCCGCGGCAATCTCCCGGGTCGCTTCGCTCCTGCCCTCCGCGGCAATTTCCCGGGTCGCGTCGCTCCTGCCCTCGGCGCGTCGTGCGACACGTCTACAGGGTAACGGCGTGACGTCGCACGAAGGTGCCCCGGACGGGCGCGCCGGGCCGTTACGGTACCGACATGCCATGGGGTTCGTCCGTCGATTCAGTTGCCGACGCATCGGTGCATCCGATCGTCCGCAAGACCGCCGCCTGGTCGTGGCGGCTGCTGGTGATCCTCGCCGCGATGCTCGCGCTGCTGTGGGTGATCAAGCACCTCGAATTCATCGTGGTGCCGGTGGCGCTCGCGACCATGCTCGCCGCGATGCTGATGCCGGTCGTCGACTTGCTCGACGACGCGGCCTGCCCCGCGTGGCGCGGCCGTGGCGATCCTGATCATCAGGGGTTCGTGGTCGTCGGCGGCATCCTGACCTTCGTCGTCAGCCAGTTCATCGAGGGCGCACCTGCCTTGGTCGAGCAGGTCACCGAGCATCAACGGCGCTCAAGGAGTCGCTGACCACCGGCGTCTTCTCACACTTCAGCAACGAGCAGATCAACGGGGCGACCGAGGCGCGCGATCGACGCCCTGCAGAACAACCAGGCGAAGCTGACCAGCGGTGCCCTGTTCCGACGGCGGGCACCATCACCGAGATCGTCACCGGCGCGCTGCTGATGTTCTTCACCCTGATCTTCCTGTTGCACGGCGGCCGCCACATCTACGCTTACGTCACGAAGATCTTCCCGACCGACCGTGCGCGAACGGGTCCGCGACGCCGGACGGGCGGGCTTCCACACGCTGATCGGCTACGTCCGGGCGACGTTCCTGGTCGCGCTCGTCGACGCCGTCGGCATCGGTACGGGCCTGGCGATCATGGGCATCCCGCTGGCGCTGCCGCTGGCGTCGCTGGTGTTCCTCGGCGCGTTCATCCCGCTGGTCGGCGCCGTGCTCGACCGGTGGGCTGGCCGTCATCGTCGCGCTGATCGCGAAGGGCTGGGTCTTCGCGCTGATCACCTTCGGGACTGATCATCGCGGTGCAGCAGCTCGAAGCGCACGTGCTGCAGCCGCTGGTGATGGGCCGCGCGGTGTCCGTGCACCCGCTGGCCGTGGTGCTGGCGATCGCCGCGGGCGGCGTGCTCGCGGGCATCGTCGGCGCCCTGCTGGCCGTGCCGACCGTCGCCGTGCTCAACAGCGCGGTGCGCGTGCTGCTGGCCGACGATCCCGAGGTCGAGGAGGCCGACCTCGAGGCCGAGGTGGGCCCGGCGATCAAGGGCGAACCCGACGACCTCGAGACGCCGAGAGCTGACAGCCGGCCCTCGCGACGCAGCAGATCCGCAGCGCTGACGCCGCCGCCGCGCCGCTTGGGTTCGTCGTCGGCCTCGCGGGTGTCGATCTTCTCGGTCGCCTCCGGATCCTGCGGACGCTGAGTCGGGATCGCCGTCGTCGGCTCGTCGACCGGCTGCGCCTGCACGGGCCGCTGGCCGCTGCTCGGGCATCGCCCGCGTCGGCGTCGGCCGAGGGCTGGCGCCGATCCGGCCGTTGCCGCCGCGCAGCTCACCGAGCCACGACTCGATCTCGCGGTTGGGTGCCGATCCCCGCGCCGCCTCGGCCCGGCGGGACGCCCTGGTGCTCGGCGGCGTCGGCCGGTCCCTTGGGTCGACCCGCGGCGTGCGCGTGGTCGGCGCCGACAGGCGTTGGCCGCCCGGTGGTCCGGCACTCGGCGCCGTCCTTGGCGCGCCGAGAAACGGGTGGTGGGGCTTCGCCGGCCTGCGCGCCGGGCGAGGTCGGGATGCGCGTGGTGCCCGCCGTCGACGGCGGGAGGGCCCGCGGGGGAGCGGGCGGGCGGACCCGGACCGGCCGGTCCGCCGGGCGGGTGGCGTTCTCCGGGTGCCCGGGATCGTGCGGCGGTCGCGGGCGCAGCGGGCAGCGCCCGCACCGACGAGGGCCTCCTCCGGCTCGCGCACGGTGGGGCGCTTGCGCTCGTCGGGCAGCTCGACGTCACCGAGGCCGAGCCGCTCCTGAATGCGCTTCATCCACTGCGGCGCCCACCAGCAGTCGTCGCCGAGCATCTTCATGATCGGCGGGCACCAGGAACATGCGGACGATCGTGGCGTCGAGCAGCAGCGCGATCAGCAGGCCGAAGGCCAGGTACTTCATCATCACCAGGTCGGAGAACACGAACGCGCCCGCGACGACGGCCAGGACCAGGGCGGCGCCGGTGATCAGGCGGCCCGTGGTGGCGGTGCCGATGCGGATCGCCTCGGCGGTGGACATGCCACGTGCCCTGGCCTCCACCATGCGGGAGACCAGGAACACCTCGTAGTCGGTCGACAGACCCCAGATCACCGCGATGATCAAGCCGATCATCGGCGCCATCAGCGGCTGCGGCGTGTAGTTCATCAGCCCGGAGCCGTGCCCGTCGACGAACATCCACGTCAGGATGCCCATCGTCGAGCCGAGCGTGAGCGCACTCATCAACGCGGCCTTGATCGGCAGCACCAGCGAGCCGAACGCCAGGAACATCAGGATCGTCGTGGTGATGATCAGCACCACGACCATCAGCGGCAGCTTGGCGAAGAGGCTGTGGATGCTGTCCTGTTCCAGCGCGGGGGTGCCGCCGACCGAGACGGTGACCCCGCGCGGTGGCGGCATCGCGCGCAACTCGTCGATCTTCTTGGCCGCGTCGCCACGCGTGACGAGGCCGTTCTGGATCACCCGCACGTTCGGGTCCTTGGAGGCTCCGTCGAGATACGGAGCGTTCCTTCCACATGGTGGACGGATCGTTGTTCTGTTCGATGAAGCCCGGGAATCTGCATCGCCTCGTTGCGGACCTCGGCGATCTGCTGGTCGGTGACCGGGTCGCCGTTGTCGCTCTCGATCACCAGCGTCAGTGGTTCGGTGCGGAAGCCGGGGAAGGTCTTGTCGAACTCTTCCTGCGCCACGCCGGACGGAGTTGTCGGGCGGCAGGTACTTCTCGCTGATGCCGCCGAGCGCGAGCTGGCCCAGCGGAATGATCAGGATGATCATGACGATGACGATCGGCGCGCGAACGCACCGGGCGCTTCATGACGCGGTTGACGAGCTTGCCCCAGAAGCCCTTCTCGACCTCGGCGCGCGTCTTGGTCTTCTGCGTCTTCTCGGCCAGCCAGTTCAGCCACCAGACGATCGGGCCGCGGATCAGCGGCACGGCCCGCGCGATGGCGAGTCCGGCGATGACCACCGAGACGAAGATCACGATGCCGAGCAGGATCCAGAACAGCGCACCGTCGACGATGCCCTCCGTCGCGCAGGGCGATCACGCCGTACGCGAGCGCGCACATCAGGCTGACGTAGCCGAGTACCAAACCGATCAGGGCCAGCCCTGCGCCGCGTTCGCCGGTCGTCCTGATGCGGGATCGGGCGATGTGTCCGAACGCGATGCCCACCGGCGGAAGCAGAATCCCAGCCGGGATCGACGCGATCGCCAGCGGGTTGGAGCGCGGATTGGCGGGGTCGGAGGGATGGGATCGGGCTGGGCGAACCGCACCAGCATCTTCACGCCGACGGAATCGACGCGAGGACCGAGGATGGCCAGGGCGGCGGCCAGCACGGTGATCGACAGGATCGCCGCCAAGCATGACCGAGGCGATGATGGCGTAGGTGATCGACTTGAGGAAGCCCTGCGGGAACAACAGCAGCGGTACCGAGGACGCCACCAGGATCACCGCGGAGAACATGATGGTGCGGCCCGAGGTCATCACCGTGCGGCGCACCGCGGCCTCGGTGTCGTAGCCCTCGGCGAGTCTCCTCGCGGAATCGGCTCACCATGAACAGGCCGTAGTCGACTGGCGATGCCGAGCCCCATCAGGGTCACCACCGGCTGGGCGAAGAAGTGCACGGGGATGAACTCGGCGATCAGGCGCATGACGCCGAGGGCGCCCGCGATGGTCAGGCCGCCGATGATCGCCTGGCAGGGCGGCCGCGATCACGGTGCCGAACACGAAGAACAGCACGACGCACGACCAGCGGGATGGCGGCCACCTCGGCGCGCTTCTGGTCCTCGCCGATGGTGCCGGTCAGCTCACTGGCCAGCGGCTGCAGGCCGGCCTGCTGAACGCTCGACGCCGTCGATGTTCAGGGCCTCCTTGACGGTCTTGCCGTCGACGCCGACGTTCTTGTTGTAGTTGTTCAGGATCTGGTCGTCGTTGTCGCCCTTGAGCTGTACCGACATGAAGGCTTGCTTCTTGTCGGCGTCGGCCATGTTCTTCAGCAGCTCGGGGCTCTTGAAGTAGCCGATCGAACGCAGAATCTGGTCGGGGTGGTCCTTCTCGACCTGGGCGAGGTTGTCGAGGACCTTCTTCTGGAAGGCCGGATCGTCGACGGTCTTGCCGTCGGGCGCGGTGTAGATGGCGACGATGTGGCCGGACGTGTCGCGGCCGTAGGCCTGCGTCGCTGATCACCGACGCGTGCACCGACTGGCTGCCGTCGTCGTAGAAGCCGCTCTGGGTGACGTGCTCGCCGAGGCTGATGCCGTACACGCCGCCACCAAGGCACAGTGCGACCATGACTCCGATCACTGCGTATCGGAATCGGTACACCGTTCGACCCCACCAGGCGAACACGTCAGCTCCTAACTGATCTTCTTCAAGTCTCTTCTCGGCCTGCGGCCATCGCTTCAGTTGTCAGACGCGCGAGGTCAGTAGCGACGACAGCGGCCGGAACGGCTGCAGCCAGGCGCCCTGCTCGGGCAGCGAATCAAGGCCGATTCGCGGTAGCGGCTCCCTGAAGACACCGGGGATGTCCTCCAGGTCGACAAACTCCAAGGTATCCGACGCTAGCGCCCAACTGGCATGTTCGCGAAATCCGAGAACGTGCACGTCGATGCCGTCGCGGGCGATGTCCTCGAGTGGCAGCCGGAACGCCTGACCGTCGGCGGAGGCGACGATAGACGCTGGCCAGGCCCTCGCGACGGCGCAGCGCGATGTGGTCGAGCATGTCGCTGTCGACGTCGCTGTCGTCGTCGATCTTGGGCTTGGCGAAGACCGCGAAGCCGACGTTGCGCAGCGCCTCGACCCAGGGGCGCACGACGTCGGCGCTTCCCGGCGCGATGTTGGTGAAGACGGTGGCCTCGGGCTCAAGCGAGACCGCAGGCTGCTCGTCGGTGCGACGCCGGACGAGTTCGGCGGTGCGGGCGAGCAGCCAGCGGCCGAGCGCGTCGAAGCGGGGGCGGTGCGCGGCGGTGGGCCGGCCACCGAGGATCGAGCCGAGGCCCATGTCGAGATTCGGCGCGTCCCACACCAGCAGCACGCGCTGGGGCAGCGGCGATCTGCGTCGCGGTTGTCTCGGGGACGGCGTCGCAGCTGCGCGATGTCCTCGGCGACGCTCATGGGCGAATCCCTTCCGCAGCTGGGACTTCGTCCACAGAATTCGGTGATGGCGCTGCCGGCGCGGTGCGCCTTCGCCTCGAACTTGGTGACCGGTCGGCTGGACCGAGATCGGCAGCGTCCGTCGGAATCGGCGGGCCGACCCGACGCAGCAGCGGCTCGGCGTCGCCGACCTCGGCGATCTGTTCGGCGTACCCGGCGTGGTCGGTGGCGGCGTGCAGGACGCCGCCCGGCTGAGCCGGTCGGCGATCAGCGCGACCGTCGACGGCTGCAGCAGCCGGCGCTTGTGGTGGCGCGCCTTGGGCCACGGGTCGGGGAAGAACACGCGCACGCCGGTCAGCGATCCGGAGGTCAACAGGTGTTCCAGGACGTCGACGCCGTCGCCGCGGATCAGCCGGACGTTCGTCAGCCCCTCCCGGTCGACGGCGCTGAGCAGTTGGGCGAGGCCGCGGCGGTAGACCTCGACGGCGATGACGTCGAGGTCGGGCTCGTCGATGGCCATCGCCAGGGTCGAGATACCGGCGCCGCAGCCGATCTCCAGCACCAGCGGTGCGGACCGGCCGAACCACGCTTCGGTGTCCAGTTCACCGGCGGGTTGACCGTCGGAGTCCCTGGCTTCCATGCCGAGTTCGGGCCACAGTCGATCCCAGGTCTGCTGCTGGGCCGTCGGACAGGGTGGAGTGCCGGGCACGGAAGCTGGTGACGCGTGGGTAGGGGTGCGCGGGCACGGGTGTGGCCTCCTCGCGCTGCGCATGCATCAGTCCATCGTCGCCCATGGGACTCTCTGTACCCGCATCGTGGTAGCAGATTGATACCCAATGGTTGCCTTTCGCTGGTAGCCGTTCAAGGGCCGAAAACCGCCGCTCCGAGGGGGTGCAGACGGATGCGACGATGTCTGGAGGGGTCCTTGGGGGGTGCGGAGCATGACGCCGAGCCAATGGGGGGACGGCTCCCGGTCGTTCGCCGCGGAACTGACGCGATTCGCTGAGACAGCACGTTGTGCGCACTTTGCACCGCTAGTCGCGCAGATACGCCGTCCACTGCCAGTTGCGATCGTCGGACGTCACGGCGTGGGGCGGAGCACGGTCGAGGCGGCCTTGCGCGCTCGCGGGGTGTCCGTGGCTGCGGAGCCCGTGGCCGACGTCCGCGTCGTGGTGATCGCCGAAGCGCTCAAGCCGGAGGATGAGGCGCTGCTGGCGTCCGATCCGCGCCCGACGCTGGTCGTGCTCGGCAAGGCCGACGTGATCGGGGCGAGCGTGGGCGGTCCGTTGGCGGCGGCGAAGCGGTACGCCGTGGAGGCCAGTGCGGCAACGGGGGCGCCGGTCGTGGCAATGGTCGGGCTGCTGGCGACCGTCGGTGACCTCGACGACGAGCTGGTCGACGCGCTGCGCACGCTCGTCGAGGTGCCCGCGGACCTCGCATCGGTGGACGCCTTCGTCCGCGGCGAGCACCCGCTGCGACCCGAGCTGCGAGCCCGGCTGATCGCACGGTTGGATCGCTTCGGCATCGCGCACGCGGTGCTGGCCCTGGCGAATGGGGCGGATCGGGCCGCCCTCGTCGCACGCCTGAACGACCTGAGCAACGTCGACGCCGTGGTCGCAGGCCTGCGGCGGGTCGCCGCACCGGTGGGGTATCGGCGCGTTCAGGGCGCGATGACCGAATTGCGTTGTCTACAAGCCAGATTCGGCGACCAACAACTCTTGCAGTTCCTCGATGCGGATGCCACCGCGATGGCCGTCATGACGGCCGCGGTCGGTGTCGTCGAGGCGGAGGGCATGACCGTCGACCGCGGCGACGAACCCGCCGCGCACGCGCGGCGTGCGCTGCACTGGAGCAGATACGCGCGTGGACCCGTCAACGCCCTGCACCGGCGCTGCGCCGCCGACATCACCAGGGGCTCGCTGCGACTGCTCGATCAGGCGGAGTCCGGGCGATGACGGGGCCACGTCAGGTCGTGCTGGTGGTCGGCCCCAGCCGTGCCGGGGTGACGAGCCTGGTCGCAGCGCTGCGCGAGCGGATGCCGGAGCAGTCGATCGTCGAAGCGGGTGACGGTGGCGCAGGCGACTCCCCTGCGGTAGTGGTCGCGGTGGTGTCGGCGGTCGCGCCGATGACCGAATCAGACTGCGCCACAGTGGATATGGTGGCGGCCGGAGTCGACGCGGTGGTCGGAGTCGTCGCCAAGATCGACGCGCACCGCGGGTGGCGCGACGTGCTCACCGCCAACCGCCTGGCGCTCGGTGCGCACTCGTCGCGTTACCGAACGATGCCGTGGGTCGGCGTCGCGGCCGCCCCGGACGTCGGCGACCCGAATGTGGACGAACTCGTCGCGGCATTGCGCGACGTACTGAGCCGTCCCGAACTTGACCGACGAAATCGGCTGTGCATGAACAGTTCCCGTGATCGGCATGCTCGGACGGCTCGGGTCGGGCGGTTGCGCGAGCGTCGTGTCGCGCTGGTTCGCCAGCGCCGATCGGTGCGGACCGAGCGTATGACGGCGCTGCGCGGTGGGCTGCACCGGGAGCGCGCGCGGCTTGGTCAGTTCGTCCGACGACGCTGCGCCGGGTTGCGCACCGAGTTCCGGGTCGCCGCAGCGGAGGTGTCTCGTGGAGGGGCGGACCGCCTCGAGGCGGCGCTCGTGTCCGAATTCGAGGACTTCCTCGGCGAGCTCGACGAACGGATCGAGACGGGGCTGGACGACTTGGCCGCCACCCTCGGCGTCGCGCCGCCCAAGACGGCGGGGTCGGTGACCCCTGAGCTAGCAGGCCCGTCCATGGCGTCGACGCGTACCGAGCGTCGCCTGACCGTGGCGTTGGGTGCGGGCTTCGGGTTGGGCGTCGCGATGGCGGTCAGCCGCCTGTTGGCCGGCCTCGCACCGGGCCTTACCGTGGCGGCCGTGGCGGTGGGCGGGCTCGCAGGATGCGCCTTGACGGCATGGCTGGTGATGACCCGCGGACTGCTTCATCGTCGGGCGGTGCTCGACAGGTGGGTGAGCGAGACCGTCGCGGCGTTCCGCGCCCACGCCGAGGACGTGATCGCGGGCGCGCTGCTCACTGCCGAAGCGGGCTTCACGGCGGAGCTCGGGAGCCCTCGACGACGCCGAGGCAAGTGCGTTGGCGCCGCACCTCGGGGCCATCGACGACGAAATCCGCAGGTTGACGCTCGGCGCGGGCGGCGAAGGCCGCGAAGCTGAGCGTGCGACCTCGCGTCGGAGGGAGACAGGCTGGTGAGTCACAGTGAATCCGCAGCTCGGAAACATCCGAAGAGGTCGCTAAATTTTGCGCTTCTGAATCGTTCCTGTGAGGGATCGGACATACTCCCGATTTACCGCGGGTATGTCACCCACGTTAATGTTCATTTAAGGATCACCGCGACCGCACGCAGGAGTTTCACATGACCGCAGCGACCATTCCGGGTTTGGACAACGCACCGACCAAGCACGAGGGATTGCTTGCCTGGGTTCGCGAGATCGCGGAGCTGACACAGCCAGACCGCGTGATGTTCGCCGACGGCTCCGACGAGGAGTACGAGCGGTTGGCCGCGCACCTCGTCGAGGCGGGCACGTTCCAGAAACTGAACCCGAAGAAGCAGCCGAATTCGTACCTCGCGCTGTCGGATCCGTCCGACGTGGCGCGTGTCGAGTCGCGGACCTACATCTGTTCCGAGCGGGAGCTCGACGCGGGCCCGACCAACAACTGGATGGATCCCGCCGAGATGCGGACCATCATGAAGGATCTGTACCGCGGTTCGATGCGCGGCCGCACGATGTGGGTGGTCCCGTTCTGCATGGGCCCGCTCGGCGCGGAGGACCCGAAGCTCGGCGTCGAGCTCACCGACTCGGAGTACGTGGTCGTCTCGATGCGGACGATGACCCGGATGGGCAAGGCGGCGCTCGACAAGATCGGTGACGACGGCTTCTTCGTCAAGGCGCTGCACTCGATCGGCGCGCCGCTGGAGCCCGGCCAGAAGGACGTGCCGTGGCCGTGCAACGACACGAAGTACATCACCCACTTCCCGGAGACCCGCGAGATCTGGAGCTTCGGCTCCGGCTACGGCGGCAACGCATTGCTCGGCAAGAAGTGCTACTCGCTGCGCATCGCGTCGGCGATGGCCCACGACGAGGGCTGGCTCGCCGAGCACATGCTGATCCTCAAGCTCATCTCGCCGGAGAACAAGGCGTACTACATCGCCGCGGCGTTCCCGTCGGCCTGCGGCAAGACCAACCTCGCGATGCTCCAGCCCACCATTCCGGGGTGGCGCGCCGAGACCGTCGGTGACGACATCGCCTGGATGCGCTTCGGCAAGGACGGCAGGCTCTACGCCGTCAACCCCGAGTTCGGCTTCTTCGGCGTCGCGCCGGGCACCAACTGGGACTCCAACCCCAACGCGATGAAGACCATCGCGGCGGGCAACACCGTCTTCACCAACGTCGCGAAGACCGACGACGGCGACGTGTGGTGGGAGGGTCTGGAGGGCGAGCCCGACCACCTGATCGACTGGAAGGGCAACGACTGGATCCTGCGTGAGACGGATACCAAGGCGGCGCACCCGAATTCGCGTTACTGCACCCCGATCTCGCAGTGCCCGACGCTGGCGCCGGAGTGGGACGACCCGCAGGGTGTGCCGATCTCGGCCATCCTCTTCGGCGGGCGTCGCAAGACCACCGTTCCGTTGATCACGCAGGCCCGCGACTGGCAGCACGGCGTATTCATCGGCGCCACACTGGGTTCCGAGCAGACCGCCGCGGCCGAGGGCAAGGTCGGCACCGTCCGCCGCGACCCGATGGCGATGCTGCCGTTCCTCGGCTACAACGTCGGCGACTACTTCCAGCACTGGATCGACCTCGGCAAGAACTCCGACGAGTCCAAGATGCCTGCCGTGTTCTTCGTGAACTGGTTCCGTCGCGGCGACGACGGCCGCTTCCTCTGGCCGGGCTTCGGCGAGAACAGCCGCGTGCTGAAGTGGGCCATCGAGCGCATCGAGCACCAGGCCGAGGGCAAGTCGCACGGCCATCGGCATCGTCCCGACGGCCGCCGACCTCGACCTGGACGGACTGGACGTCGAGGCCGCCGACGTCGACGAGGCCCTGGCCGTCAACGCCGAGGAGTGGCGCAAGGAACTGCCGCTCATCGAGGAGTGGTTCGAGTTCGTCGGCGAGAAGCTGCCCACCGGCATCAAGGACGAGTTCGACGCGCTCAAGCAACGGTTAGCTGAGTCCGAGTAGGGTTCTTGGTCGGCACCGCGATCAGTTCGACGCGTCATGACTTAGTCGGCGTTGCGCATTTGCCTACTCCGACGGGGGAACGATTCGTAACGTGCCTTTCCGCCCGGCCATGCCGGGGAAGTGTTTGACTGCTGCCATGCCTACACCGTGGAGCAGCGCTTCCACGCGCAGCCCACGCGTCGATTCGACCCGGGTGTCAGAGTTGACTGACGACCCTCAGACCCGACGTACGTCAACCGTCGAATCGCGACTCAACCGCCAAGACCTGCCGGTGGACTTGGTCACTTCGAGTAGCCGGCTGCCGTCGTGCACTTCCCCGAAATGCATGACGATGGTGATGCGGATGCCGTCCTGCGGACATGGCAGGGTCGTGTGATACGAACGGTAGCCCGAGAATAGGTAGGCATTGCCTACGCTCAACGGCACGATGGTGGTCTCGGCCGGGAGTTTGCGAACGAAGAAGCGGCGGAAGAAGCCCGTCTGGACGAACGACTTCTCGATGACGTTCGTCGCCACCCGGCGGCGGAATGGACGGCGATTCGGCACCATGATCAGTTCGCCCGACTTGCCAGGAGTGCCAACAGGCATGCACACGGGAATGACCATCGTGACGACGCTGCGGTCGTAGTGGAAGTGTGGTGGGCGGCCGAGCGGGTCCTCGCCGACGATGATCCGCATCGACGTCCGAGGGGAGTGGTTGGTGGTGTCAAGGGCCGGCGCGACGACTGCGGTCACGGCGTGCAACATCTCGAGGATCCTTGCGTTGTTCGCAAGGTCGTAGCCGGTGGATGAGGGGCTCATCTCGAGGTCGTCGAGGATCACCTCGTATGCGGCTGACGACAGGTGACCCTGCGCCTCGGACAACGCGTCGGCGATCCAGTCCTTAGTGACGGCGTTCTCGATACAGCACCAGCCGGTGCGCTCGATGGACTCCGCGATCTGCTGACCCGACTGAAGATCCCGGAACAGTTCGGTCTGAGTACTAGATTTCGATCGTTGCCGTACCTGCGGACGATTGCGCTCGACAACCGCTTCGAGGCCGCTCGACTGGGTTGTCTGCCTGCGCACAGTCAGGACAATACTCGCTGAACTGAAATAGATCACACAAGATCACACATGTTTGCCCGTGGGTACCTGGAACAGCAGGTAACAGCCAAAAAATCTGATTCTGCCGATTCGCCAAGGTTGCAAAATCAAGTTAACTGGACCGGTCGGGGTCGGCTCAAGCAGGCGCGACGGACAATTCCGGCTACTCGTCGTCGCTCGGCGTCAGCACTGGTCGCTGCGGGCGTGGCTCGGCGCCCTGCCGGCGTCGCGGCGTTTTTCAGGCGGGCGTGATCGCCGGCCGGATCATCACAACAAGCGGAAACATTCGAGCCCAGGACGACGGCGGAGCACCAGCAGCAGCTACAGCTTCTAGCCGCCGCGGCCGCCGCCGTCCCCCTGCGATCAGCGAGCGGGCCCTGGCCGGTGACCCGCTCGATGCCGTTCTCTGCGGCCAGCCCGTCGTCATCCTGGGCCCGCGCTGAAGCGACCTCGATGCGTCCTGATCGCCGTCGAACACCGCAGCTCCAGCATTCGTACCCAGGACCTATGGCTCTTCACCTCGAAACTGCATCACGATAGCCGCATCGGCCGCTGGACGTCCGTTTGCCGGCCGTCAGCGACTCTCTGCCATGAACAAGACCCACCGTGCCGCTCGACAGCGGCCGCCGCCTGGGCGTCTCGCTCAGGCCAGCCCCGTGGACTGGCCCCGCGACTTGCGGCCCCAGAAGATCAGCGGACTACTGGTTCGTCGACGACACTCGCGAACACATCGAGAGGAAGGCGATCAATCGCCGAGACAGCCAGGCCGTTGAGTTTGACCGAAGACGACGGCTCAAGCAACTGCGCGACCACCTGTCACACGCGGAAGGACCCGGACGCCGCGCGGCGCCGCCGATCGCCGCTTCGCCGCGGCCCTCGTCCGCCGACGACGACGGCCGGGAGCATCAACGACGAGGCCCAGGGCGCCGGCGGGTCCGCAGCGAGGAACAGCGCGATCGGACCAGAACTGTTCGCCAACGACCCCAACGCCATCCGTAGCCAGCCTCACCGACCGGCGCACCGTCGGCCGGACACGCCGCCCGACACAACGACGCCCCACACGAAAACTTCGACTTCAGGCTCGCTTCGTCCAGCCGAAAGGAACCCCGCCATCAACTCCAGAATCTCGCCTCACGCCGCAGCCAGGCCCCATCACGAACGCCGCCGCCACGATGGTGTGCACTTGCCGCCGCTTCCTCGACGTCGCGGCGCGGCGTTCCCCGACGCGGCCAACCAAACCGTCTGCACGACGCAGGATTCGCACGCCGCCGTCTCGCCGCCATCCAGGAGGGTCGCGACTACCACGCCGACGAAGACCGTCCAACGGCTGGCGCTCGATAACCAGCTGACCTCGGAGAACATTCGCCGCCGCACGCAGCCGCGGCGAGCAGCTGCTCTGCGGCCGCGCTCGCTGATCGGGCCGACGAGATCGTCGCCGGTTGGGCTGACGCGCTCGACAAGCATTCGGGCGCATCTTGTCGCCGCCGTGGAGGCAGGCCTGGACTGAACGACGCCGCCGCCGTGGTCGCGCCGGCGGCGAAGGTATGCACCACCTTCACAAGGCACAGATCGCCGTCAAGGCCTGGGCAGCGGCAGGCTACGGGTTGCGGTGCCTGGCTGCCGTCGCCGGCATCGCATACAGCGGGACCGGCCGCTCGCCCTGACGCAGGCGCGCAAGGCCGAACTCGCCGCGCGTATGAGCTTGCCCTCGACACGAAGGGTACCCGCGACATCGACGCGTGGATCCTTGCTCGCTGCGGTATTCCGCTGCGACTTGCGACGCTCGGCGAGTTCCAGAAGCGCGTCGCCACCTTCAACGCCGACCTCCAAGACGAGGCCCACGACCACGCCAAGCAGCGCGAACAGCCGGCCTCACACCCGGTAGCCGGCCACGAACAGCTCGCGGTTGGCGCGCCGTGTGACGTAGGCGCAGCGCCGCCGCGAGGCCCACCACCACGACGAGGACCAGGACGTGACCAAGGCTCGACAGCCGGCCCCCGCGGACGCGAGCCCCAGCGGCACGACCAGAGCACGCAGCCACGCCCGCGAGCACGACGGCCCGCGGCGCATGAGTCGACCAATACCTAGGCCGGGTGACCCCCACCCGGCACCGCGGCGCCCTCGTGGCTTGAGGCACCGCCCCCTGGTTTCCCGCGGAACAAACCCCCTGGATTGGAGTAGGGCCGAATGCCCGCCGTGCTGACGTTCCGTGCATCGCGTGCGGCCGGCTGCTGCCCACGTATCGCGATAGCGCGCCGCCGGATCGCCGACGCTGCGGCGCGTGCATCAGAGCGCTACGGCTCAGTGGCAGCACGGAACCCGCTTCGGATACCGGCAGAAGCGGTGCCGATGCGACGAGTGCCGCGCGTCGGCCGCGAACGGGGCGCGGGGATACAGGGCCGAATACCGAGCGCACCGGAACCAGCTTGCGGACGAAGTTTCACCGCAGAAAGGTGCGCGACGGGTCACCGGCATCGGCCGGAAGTGCGCCGGCGGTTCGTGGACATGCGCGAAGTAACTGCTCGGCGATGCGCGGCGTGCGCGGCCAGCACCGGCCGCCTGGCATCGGCGGCGACCCGTCGAGCAAGTGCCGCCGCTGACTGAGCCCTTGGGAGCGATGGCCGGCCCTGGTCCTGGTCCTCGGCGTGGGACCGCGTGTCCGACCCCTGGCGCGCACCCGTATGCTTCGCCGGGTGACGAAGCGCGGCGGATGCCTCTGCGCTGACGAGGCTCACGGCGCCGAGCCCGGCGACCGCCACCTTACGCCGGCCGATCGCTGGTCTGGCGAGCTGTGGATGCGCGGCTACATGTCGGATGCTGCGCGGTACGGGTCGACACTGGGCCCGCGATGCAGGCGCACCGCGCCGCGCGCCGCAGCGGAACACTCGCCCAGATGAGACGCGCGGCGGACCAAGGACACCACCACCGCGGATCGGCCGGCATCGCGCGACCCGGCGGTTATCCGGCTCTGACGCGCGTCGGCTCGCCTGATCCGAGACCGTTCGTCGGCGTTTCCCAGCGAACACCATCAGCCGTCGTAAACCGCACTCGCACAACGACTTCCGACATGTCGAGCGGTATGTAGCTCGGTATCGGGTAGCTCGCGGTTCGCGGCTCGACCGTGCCGAGCGGCCGGTCGGGTCGGTCGGATCCTGGAACATCAGGACGAAGTAGGCCAGCGTGTCGTACGTGTCATCGAGGCCTTGGTTCGGCTTCAGGATCGGCTCGGTGGGTGTTGGTCGCCGGCCGGCCGCGGCCGACCCAATGACTGTCGCGAGGTACCCAGCGCGCGTCGGGATGCTTACTCCACGAAGCGTCAACGACGTCGACGTCGATCACTGGCAGCGGCCCGAAGTTCCGCGCTTCGATCACCACGGAGGCTGACCGGCTGGACTCCGAGTGCGCCGACAGCTGCACCAGCCGAGCGTGGGTCTTCTGCTCGTCGCGCCGCTCGGCTATCCGCTCGTTGCGGTCCTTCCACGCGATGTACAGCGCCACCCCGACCGCGGCCGCGGTCGCGAACCCGGCGACCCACTCGCCGACAGTGCCGAGCTGGATCCGCCAATGGCCGACGAACGCCGGCCGCTGCGGCAGTGCTGCCGACGCTTGCAGCGCGAACCACGTCAGCGCCGCCTTCGCCGCGACGACGCTGACGCCGATCGCGACGGCTGTTCGTACACGCATCGACCGCTGCCCCCTATTCGGCTTCCGGCTCGGCGGCGTCGTCGTCGATGATTTCGACCAGCTCGACGTCATCGCTGAACCGGATCCGCCGGCGGTCGACGCGCGGCTGCTGCCCAGGAAGCGCCGCCCAGTGGACGGTGACGAGCCATGATCCCGCCGCGTCCGTGATGACCGGCGTCAGATCGAGGATCCGTCCCATGATGTTGTAGCCGTCCCGCCCTTCGGTCACCAGCCGGCCGACGTGCTGCTGTGTCAGCTGCTCGCCCTTGATCAGTTCGGTTCGGATCCGTGCCCGCGCGCCTGGCTCGCCGACGACTTCGACTTCGCGCTCGTCGGGCTGCGGCGTGTCCGGGTCCGGCTGCTGCCGAGCGTCGGCCAGCGCCGCCGCGCCATCGCTCGGAGTCTCGCCTTCTCCGGCGTCCGGTTCTGCTCCCGCGGCCGGCGTCGGTGCATTCGCGCGCGGCGGTCCGGCGTCGAACTGCGCCGGCTCGTCGCCTTCCGCCGGCCAAGGCCTACGCGCCGTCCTTCGGCTGCGATCGCGCTCTGTTGCTCGCCACCGTGACCTTCGGCCGGCGCGACAGCAGCGGCCGCGCCGGCGACAACCTTTGCTCGGCCAGGTCGACCAGTTCGGCGAGCAGGACGTCGAGCGCGTTGGACGTGTCGTTCATCTGCCGCACGAACTCGCCGAAGCCAGCCTTGCGTCGCGACCGCCGGATCGTTGGCGAGCTTCCGCAGCTCGGAGAACCGGACGTACGCGGTCAGCATCTTGTCTCGGCATGGTCCGTCGACCACCGTCAGCCGGCCGATCGAGAACTGCTGATCGAGCGCCAGCAGGCGGCGTAGGAAGGTGTTCAGGCTCGCGACAGCGGCGTCGTCGGTCGTCTGCCGGCCGGTGAGTCCCATGTGTTCGAGCGCGTCGGACAGGCTGACCTTCATGTCGTTGGCCGCGGCGATGATCGCGCCGATCGTCTCCCGTTGTGGTGCCCGATACGCGTCGCGGTTGCGTCTGCGCTCGGCGAGCCAGGTCAGCAGGCGCGCGGTCACCGCGCCGGCGAGCGCACCCCAGATGCCGGCGGGAATGGTCCCGAGCCATTCCACGAACGCCGTCATGCGCCGACGATAACGACGAGTCACAGCCGGCTATCGGCAACCGCCGCAGTGTGTCGAGGGCGCGACCGTAGGACCAGGGCGCGACGCTGAACCGGCGCAGCGACGTACGACGTCGTACAGATTGCCGTCCTGCCGGTGACGTCCTGCCGGTCGCGGCGACGTCGAGCACCAGGGCGATGCCCTCGCGATCAACGCAGCCGGGCAGCTGGCGACGTCATCGGGCGCGGGCCGGCGCCGGCAGGACGCATGGATGAGGGAGAAGGTCGAATCGATGCTCGAGGAAACATGGGAAGACCAGTACCGCAGGATGAAGCGCTCGTACGCGCTCGTCAAGAGTGACGCGAGCCAGAAAGACACTGCGCTCGATGCGCTGTACCACTTCTGTTACGACGTGCTGCAGCTTCCGCGAACTGGATCGACGCATCGGATCTGGTCGACGAGCCAGCCAGGAGCGCGGTGTTGCTTCTGACCAGCACCAAGAGGCCGGGCACGTCGTGGGCGATTCAGGCCTGACCTGATCGTGGCGAACGCGGCGAACACTTCGAACTGTGGCCACGCGACGATCCACGCGGAAGTTGTAGGACACGACCAAGGTTCGACGTTGCCTTTCACATTGCCGGCGACGTTGGAGTCGCTCACTTCGTGATCGACATCGACGGCACGCCGCACACCGCAACGACAGTCGCTGACCCAGCCGTGTCGGAATGGGACGACTGGCTCGACCAGCCACGCGACTCGACGATTCCGGGATGCAGACTCGCCCCGCGAAGCGCAGGCTCTACCGTTCCCGACTGACATCATCGTCGGCCCGTCATCTCGTCGTCGTCGACCGCTATGTACCGCTCCTTCGTCGCGACCGATGGTCGTCCGAGCAGCGATGCACCGGCGCCACCACGCTGGGACCGTTGGGCACGTGCGACAAGGCCCGTTCTTTTCACGAACTGCCGCTGAGCTGCGATAATGCTGGTGCGCGATACTGGGATTGAACCAGTGACCTCTTCCGTGTCAGGGAAGCGCTCTCCCGCTGAGCTAATCGCGCCTGAGCCTTACTTGGAGGTGGAGACGGGAATCGAACCCGTGTGCACGGCTTTGCAGGCCGTTGCCTCACCACTCGGCCACTCCACCGCTGGGGTTGATGCGACTGCACCCTCGAGCGGATGACGGGATCGAACCCGCGACCCTCACCTTGGCAAGGTGATGCGCTACCAACTGCGCTACATCCGCGCGCCACGAACGAGATCGTCGCCGTCGCGAAGGACGACGATAGTCCACTGCAGCGTAGGCGCACAAATCCCTTCCGCAACAGGCTGAGCAGGTGCATGGCCGGACCCCTGCCACCAGTTCGGGACGGTTTCGGCAGCGGAGTTACCCAGTCACGCCACCGCGAATTCCAGGCTTGGCGGCACGTCGTGCTAACCTTCGACGTTCCCCGGTCTCGTAGCTCGGGGAGAGCGTCGCCTCACACGCGGAAGGTCACTCGTTCGATCCCAGTCGGGACCACCACCAACCACCGCAGGTCAATGGCCCAATTTCCGTCCAATCGCTGCGTTTTGGGACCGCTTGCGCAATGGTGATGGGGCCAAAATGCTGGATCAGGAAAGGAAGTTCAGCTCTCGGGTAGCCGTCGCCGTAAGCCGGATCACGATGCTCCCTGCAAGCCGGATTGCGCCTCCCGATACCTCCAATGCCCGATCACCGGAAACCCCGGGTCGGTTCGACCTTGGCTCAAGCGTGCGGGTTCAGACCATCCTTGGCCGCGGACCTACGCCGTCGCGTCGTTCTCGTCAAGCAACTGCAGGATCGAGGTTTGCCTGCGCCGTCAGCGGTCAGCTTGTCGCTATGGACAACGAGCGGGCAGCTCGATGTCCTCCTGGCAGAACCAGGGGACTCGGTGAGCCGGATGCACGACCTGCTCGACGAGTTGGTCGCGTCTCGCGACCAGATGCGACGACTGGTACGGCTATGGTCGCCGATCGGTTCCGACTGGACCTCGACGTGACCCTGCATCGGATCGTCGAGGCCGCCCGGGAGCTCGACTGGTGCCCGATACGGAGCGTTGGCTATAGCCGCTTCCAACGACACTTTCGCGTCCTTCGTCCACGTGGGAATCGACTATGGACAGCGCAGAAGCTCGGCGAGCTCCCGGTCGGTGATGGCCTTCGCATCGACGATATGGCCGTTCATCCGCTGACCGTCGGGCTCCATGCCGAAGGTCTGCCGATGCGGCTCTGCTGGCATACCAATCGCCCTGCGGGCGGCGGACTTCGGATCTCTACCTCGCCGACGACCGGCCCGACCAGTGTTCTCGAATCGCAGCAGAGTGCAGGTGCGGCGTTGGCAACGGCTGCGGCGGCCGCTATCGACAATGCTTCGACTCTTTGAACGCGAACGTGAATCGGCGAAATGGACCAAGGCCAGTCGTGACGATCACCACCGCGCTGCTGTCCGGCGACCGAGACGGGTGCCGCTGCAGCTGATCGTCAATCGGCGTCGGAGTTGGCCGACGCTGAGCAGGCGATCTGCTCGTGCCGGAGGAGCTCGAATCGCCGGCCGACCGAGCCGAAACGTTGATCGTGGCCGCGACGGCGGGCCGCTACGCCTCGCAGGTGATCGGTCGCCGGGTTCCCATGGACGGGTCCGACCACCGGCGGCGTAGCGCGGCGCGGTTACCGATGATCACCTATTCGTTCGGTTCCGATCGCAGGGTTCACCGATGTGGGCGAACGCTCAGCCATCGTCATGCCTCTGATCGCCGACGATCAGTCCTCGGCGTCATCGCAGTCGCGCGCCGTCCACATCAGCCTGCCTTCGATGACGCATACCTTGAGCTCGTCAGCGACTTCGCCCGCCATGCTGCTATCGCTCTAGCGCTGGCCGCCGGCCGCGACCACGCGCTCGATCAGGAACTCGCCGAGCAGACACGGTCGATGACGCGTTGCACGCCGCCGCCGAGGAACTACGCCGACTCTGGCGGGCCGGCCAAGTGCTGGCCGTCACGTTCTCAAGCCATCGTGCCGGCGAACAACGCACAGTGGTGCTCTGTCGAGGATCGGCGTCGTGGGTTGACCTGCCTCCGAATTGCGCCGAACACTCAGCCTCATGCGCGATGCGCGACATGCTCGCCCCCAACACCTCGCAGCCCGGAACCGCGGAATCGCGATGCAACACCGAGAAGGTGTGCTCGTCGTGTGGATAGACCTGGCTGAACCGCGGTCGTTCACGCTCGAAGACCAGACATTGCTTACCGTCCTGGCTGGACGCCCAGCCAGGGCCTGCAGCGGCTGTACCAGGTCGACCAGCAGCGCGGAACGGCGCTGGCGCTGCAGCACGCAATCCTGGACCTGCTCGACTAGCCGCAGGATTTGTGGTGCGCTACGCAGGCGGCGAGCAGGCCCTTGCAGGTGGGCGGTGACTGGTACGACGTCGTCGATCTCGACGACGGTCGCATCGCGTTGATCGTGGCGATTGTGTCGGCCATGGGCTCGGTGCTGCCACGGTGATGGGTCAGGTGCGCAGCGCCTGCCGCGCGCTGCTTCTCGAAAGCCTCGGCCCAGTGCCACTTCGGCCGGGTTCGACCGCTTCGCGGCTCGCCTACCTGGCGCTCAGGGACGACAGCGTGCTGTGTGCTCGATCCCTCCAACGGCGAATTGGTGTACTCCTCTGCAGGCATCCGCCAGCCATCATGGTGTACGCCGACGGTCGTAGCCACATGCTTGATGCGGCCCACGCCATCGCTCTCGGGTTGCGACTGGGCTGGCCGCGTCCGGAAGCCCGCGTGACGATGCCGCCGGTGCGACCCTGCTGCTCTACACCGATGGTCTGGTAGAGCGTTCGACGTATCGGCTTGGAGCACGGCATTTCTCCAGGCGACCGCCCTGATTCAGGAGCGCCTCGGTGCGCCGCTCGATGACTTGGCGAACGAGATCATGTCCCGATCTCGCGCCGAGTCACGGTTATCAGGACGATGTTGTGGTTCTGCTCTACCGTCATCCCGCGCCTTTGAAGCTGACGTTCCCCGCAGATGCCAGCCATCTCGCACCCGCTCGCTCCGCTTTGCGCGACTGGTTCAAGCGAGCTGGAACACCAGATCAAGTGATGGACGTACTCGTCGCCGCCGGCGAAGCCGTCGCCAACGCCATCGAACATGGCCACCGTGACAGTCCGCAGGGCTTCATCGAGTCTGCAAGCGACCGCATTTCGTCGACCAAGTCGAACTTGACCATCACCGACACACGGCTCGTGGAAGCCGCCGACCAGACAGTCCCACCATCCAGCGCGGCCGGGCATCGCCCTGATGCAAGGTCTGTATGCACGACGTCGCCATCAACGAAAACGACACCGGAACCACCGTTCATCTTCTCCGCGAGGATCACCTGATGCCCACGCAGCTTGCCTTGAACACCGCGCGCCGACAACGAGATCCTTCATTTGATCGCGACCAGGGAGATCGATCTCGCAACATCGACGGATTCACCCGAGCCCTGACTGCCGCCGCTGCCGAAGCCGATCTTGCGCGGTCTCATCGTCGATCTCGACCGCGGTGAGTACCTGGACAGCGCCCATCGACGCATCGGCAATCCGCGCCGAACAGATCAAGAACTGCTTCCATCCGGACTGGTGGCAACCCTCACCGTCAGTGGTTTGAAGCCGAGCTCGTCACCGTCGACCCGATCGCCCCTGATCCAGAGTTGACCGCTCGGCGGACTCCGGCGGCGAAGCGTTGTTGACAAGACTGGGCGAACTGCCTTCGTTCAGGGTGATCGCCATGAGGACCTGAGCGCGTCGCGACCTTCGTCGTGACGGGAGCGGCGTCCGGCACGGCCTTGCGACTGCGCAGCGCCTGCTCGCCGAAGGCGGCGCCGTCGTCGGCACGACCGGCGCCGACGAGGAACCTCGGCGAGTCGTTCACGTTCGTCCTGCCGACGTGACTGACGAAGCAGCGGTCTCGCGTCTCCGCCTGCCGCAACCGACAGGATCGACGCGTCGTCCACGCCGCGGGTGTGGCCGCGGCGGCGTGCGGGACCTGCTCGACAAGGCGGGAGTGGGACCGATCATCGTGATCTTGACCGGGACCTTCCTCGAGGTGGCCGAGGCAGCGCTGGCCAGGATGATCGAGCAGCTCGGCTCGACGGTGAACGGGCTCGATCGTCACTCTCGCCAGCGTCGAAGGCCTCGAAGGCACAGCGGCGGCAGCGGCTACAACGCCTCGAAGGGCGGCGTCGTGCCGCCCGAAGAACATCGGCACTGGCTACGCCGAGCGGGTCTCGGCCAACGCGACTTGCCCGGCTTCATCGCCGACGCCGATGCTGGACACGTTCTTCGCATGCCGGGGATGGAGGCCGACTCGGCCGAATCGACCCTGGAGCACGGCGTCGCAACGGCTCGGCAGACCCGACTGATCGCCGCCATGGCGGCCTTCTCGGTCGCCTGACGCCTCGTTGGTCACCGGCCAGGCCGATCGCGGTCGACGGCGGCTACACCGCAGGCCGCGACGACGGCGTCGTTCAGCTCTTCGGCTGACCTCAGTGAATCGCGTCGAGGTTCGTCGAGCTTCGTAGGGGCCGTCTGTCGTCCCGGAACACCACCAGCACCTGGTGCTTCGCCGTTCGACGATCACCCGCAGGTTAAGGTCGCGCCTCGATCCGGGTCGTTGCCGATGCCGCACCCACGTCCGAACCATCGTGGCACCGTATCCGTCGACGGGTCGACCAGATCCGCTCAACGCCCCGCCTCCACTTTGGAGACGTCAGCACCTTTTCCGCTTCGACACGTCGAACTTCAGCGGCCATTAGGTCGACGGCAGCCCGCGAAGCCTCGCGATGACGCCACGCGACGACAGCGCGAGCTGCCGCTCTCCACCCGGTTGGGGTGGCCTGCGCGTGCCGCTTCGTGTCGGAGCGACCAGTCGATCGGGCGGGCCGGTCGCTGCGGCGACTTTCGGCGCAGGCCGTGGTGCAGCATCCGCAGCGGCGGGGCACCCGCGGGTCACGTTGTTGTTCCACCAGGGCTTCCTCGCGCTCGGCTGGTGCTGCGGCTCGATGTCGGCCGCAGGGGCACCTCGACGGTTTCGTACGGAGCGCTCGGCGCCGGGGTCTGCGATCCGCTCACCCGCGGTTCTCCAGGGAACCACCGGATAGCAATCGTCGACGTCGCCGAGAAGGCCGGACGAAGGCCAGGATTCCTGGTGAACGGGATGATCCGCATCGGCCGTGACGTCGGTCGCGACGTCCCGTTCGCGCGCCAGACCCGACACCGCTTCGTCGAGGTCGCCGCGCGACACAGGCTCGTGGCTCGACGCCCTTCGATCGGATCCGCCATCTCTCGCGGTGCCACCGGTCAGGCAGACGGTCCGCATGGCCGCTGCAGCCGAGCTGGCGCAGGCCCGTTCATGCTGCAGTGCAAACGCGTAGCGCGACGTTCGACCATCGACGACGAGGATGTTGTCGCCCTGGAGCACACGAAGTCGCTCTCGTCGGCGGGTGCGCCGACCTTCGACGCAGCGTCGGCATGCGACGGCGATCGTCTCCATGTCCGGGTCGTAGACCATCGGCTGCTGCGGGCTGAACGGCAGCCGCTGTTGACCGACGCCAGCGTCGGAGGGTTCGCCGGAGCGAAGATCTGTCCAACAGCTCCATCAGCGTCGACAATGTTCTGTCGTCGATCGCAATGTCGCTCTGCGGACTCGCCGGATCGAACAGCGACGCTGCAGGTTGCCTGACGCCGCCGGGATTTCGGCGGAATCGATGCGGCGCAACCCTCTGCGCCGACGTCGAAGCTGTCATCTCGGACTCGTCGATGGATTCGAGTCCCAGGGCGCCGATGTGACGGCGGGTCCAGCGACAAGGTGTCCATACGTGGAGATCGGGTCGCGGCCGGCGATGGCGCGGCCGTTACCTGGTCGAAGTGCGCGGCTGGTGTTGATGCTGGATCGCGGTGAAGTGCCCTCGGCCACCCAGTGCATGTAGACGCGCGCAGACAGTCGGCCTGCTGTTGCGGAACCAGGATCGAGGAGGTCTGTCACCGACCAACCCTGCGCGCCTGCGGGCATGGCCGTACTCGTCGGGGCGATCAGGCCCGTTGATGGTCATGTCGCCGAAGAACTCCTTGGCGACCGCATCAAATCCACGCGATCGCCAGCGATCAGGTCTTCGGGAGCGCAATCGAGCGCGTTGAAGTCGAACGCCTGGCCTCTTCATCGGAATGATGCGATCGATCTGCGGATCGACCGAACCAGCCTTCGATACCGGAGTGAAGCCGCCGCGAACGCGTTCGGAGATCGTCCTGCCGACCAGAAGTCCTCGATGTCCTCGACCGCGACAATGCCGCGCGCCAAATCTCCCGCTCATCGGGTCCTGGGCCGCCCTGCAGTCGAAGGCCGCCACGCGAGGCCGCTCGGCCCGTCGGAGGTGGAGGACCCGCGACCCGATCAGGTCGTAGCCGTCGACACCGGCGCGCCCGTCAGCACCACCAGTCGCCTCGCCGCGATCGCCACGGTCAACGCGACACACAGCAGCGGCGAGCCGCCGCAACGAACGCGATCGCGTCGCGACGTACGTCGCTGACCCGACGTCTTAGCCGATCAGTTGCTCAGCGTGTAGATCTTCCTTGAGGATCGGCGTGCTGATCAGCTTCGCCAAGCAGCTGGCTTCGGTCGTAGCCCCTGGCTCTGCACGACTGCAGGGCACCGTCAGCGGTCGAAAGGTGATCGGTGCGATCGTCACCCACGAGTCGATCCGTCAGGTGATCGACCAGTCCCGGACCAGAGCAGTTTCGCGCCGTACTGCTTGGCGTAGGCCAGGTGCTCCTGCAACGTCAACGCGTTGTCCACCAGGACCGACTCGACGCCGCCGCTCGAAGCAGCTGTGGGAATCTGAAGGAATCGACCTCGCGGTAGCGGTTGATCGGCGGCAATTGTTGCAGCTGCTGAAGCACGCACCGTCGACGGCGGTGGACCGGATCAAGGCGGTCGACTGGGTGTGCCAACGGTGCCACGGCTGGCTCGAAGGCGCGCAGGCCATCGTCAACGTCGAAGATGCTGGAGAAGCCGATCACCAGCCAGGCGAGTCAGGCATAGGGCTGCGCCGACCGGATCAATGACGACATCATGCGCCGACCAAGGCTGCGATGAGCCGATCGACGACAACACACCAGTGATGGTACGCAGCCGGCCAACTCGCGAGTTCCGCGTCAACCGAAGGTCCAGTTCGGCCATCGACCGATGCCGCAGGCGCTGAGCGGCGGCAACTGTGAAATCCACCGACGCCATCTGGGATCGCGTCCGGGTGCGGAAACCTCGCGCTCGCCGAAGCGCGGCGTCGTGGCACGGCCGAACGCAGCCGGCGCTGCGGCACCGATCGTCCGGATGCTCGGCGATGCCGCGGGCGAGACGCTGCCAAGAGAGGCGGAACCTGCTTGTTGACCTTGTCGGCCTGGCGGTACAGAGGATGCCGCGATCAAATGCCGCAGCCGTCGGCCTGGAACGGAAAGTCTCGCAGCGGCCTCGTACAGTACGCAGGTCGTAGGACAGATATCGGAGGAGACGTGCTGTGCTGGTCGTCGAATTGTCGGCGCCATGTATGCGAACGTAGCTCGACTGCGTGCCTGCTATGGTCAGCTGGTGTCGCCTTGCGCTCCAGCGACGCCGAAATCAACGAGGTAGGCGAGTCGGGCCGGTGTGACAATGACGTCCTGGGGCTCGATACCGTGGATCAGCTTCGTCATGGGCGGCGTCGTAGAGCCCGCGGCCGACCGCTCAATGATCGAAACCGTGCTCCGGCTCCAGCGCGCCGCCATCCGACGGCCGCGCAGTGTGTGCCCTTGCAGAAGCCCGCAGATCCAGAGCAGAGGCTGCCGTTGATCCGGCCCCAATCGCGGATAGGTACGACGTGCGGCTCGCAGGATGGCGGCGGCATGTGACGCGAAGTGGTCTGCAACCGCTCTCGTCCTCCGTGATCGTTTGTAAATCCTTCCAGCGAACTGCCTTGTTGAGGTCGTAGGCCGAGTAGAACCTCGTCCATCTGATCTTCGCCCAGCATGTGTTCACCGACTTGCCGAAGCTTTCGCCACCGAGCATCGGGTCGGAGTCACTTTGCGTATCGCTTTCGAAACCTGAGCACTGACATGGTCCATCTAGTCGCTGCCTTCGAAACAACCCTGGCAGTGAT
>CAWBRR010000007.1:0-486815 GCA_963791215.1 uncultured Actinomycetota bacterium
ACCCGCCGGAGGGGCCTCCGCTCCGACAGTGCCGCACGATCCGTGGCGAGCCGCGGGCGCGAGGGCTAGGCTGAGACGAGGCGCCGCTCGCTCCGACGCACAGGCGCGAGCGCGGGAGGCGCACATGAAGGCATCCGATCTCATCGCGGCCTGCCTGGATCGCGAGGGCGTCCGCCACGTGTTCGGCGTACCGGGCGAGGAGATCATGGACATCCTCGACTCGCTGCACGACACCCGCGTGGCGTTCGTGCCCACGCGCCACGAGCAGGGCGCGGCGTTCATGGCCGACGCGTGGGGCCGGCTCTCCAGCCAGGCCGGAGTCTGCCTGGCCACTCTCGGCCCGGGCGCGACCAACCTCGCCACCGGCATCGCCGATGCGAACCTCGACCGCGCGCCGCTCGTCGCGATCACCGGCCAGGCCGGCCGCGACCGCGTCCACAAGGAGTCGGCGCAGTACGTGGACGTCGTCGAGGCGCTCCGCCCGCTCACCAAGTGGAACACGCGCCTGGAGACCGCGGCGGTAATCCCGGAGGTCGTCCGCAAGGCCTTCAAGCTTGCGGAGTCCGAGAAGCCGGGTGCGTGTCGCATCGAGGTGCCCGAGGACGTCGCCGAGGAGGCGGCCGACGGCGCCCCGCTGTCGACCGAGCGCGCACGCCGGCCGTCTCCCGACCGCGCGGCGCTCGCCGCCGCGGCGCGGCTGATCGACGAGGCGCGGTTTCCGCTGATCTTCGCGGGCAACGGCGTCGTCCGCGGCGGCGCGTCCGACGAACTCCGCGGTTTCGCGCGGCGCCACGGCATCCCGGTGGTCTACACCTTCATGGCCAAGGGCTGCCTGCCCCATGACGACGAGCTCTGCCTGCTCGCTGCCGGAGCTGGCGCGCGACTACGTGGCGTGCGGCTTCGACAAGGCCGACCTGATCGTCTCGGTGGGCTACGACCCGGTGGAGTACGCCCCCCGGCTCTGGAACCCCGACCGGAGCAAGCGCATCGTCCACGTCGACTTCACGCCCGCCGAGGTCGACAGCTACTACCAGCCCGCGGTCGAGGTCGTCGCCGACGTGCGCGAGGCGCTCGAGTTGCTCGGCGCGGAGGCCCGGGGGGTCAAGGACCCCGGGCCGTTCTTCGTGCTCCGCCGAGTCATCCTCGACGAGCTCGAGGACGGCGCGGACGACGACGCCTTCCCGCTCAAGCCGCAGCGCATCCTGCGCGATGTGCGCGCGGCGATGGGGCGGCACGACATCCTCGTGTCCGACGTGGGCTCCCACAAGCTCTGGGTGGCCCGCGTCTTCCCGGCCTACGAGCCCAACACCGTGCTCATCTCCAACGGCTTCGCGGCCATCGGCTTCGCGCTGCCCGCGGCCATCGCGGCCAAGCTGCTCCATCCAGGGCGGCGCGTGGTGGCGGTGAGCGGCGACGGCGGCTTCCTCATGAACGTCCAAGAGCTGGAGACCGCGTGCCGGCTCGGCCTCGGTGTGGTCAACGTGATCTTCCGCGACGGCGCCTACAACCTGATCCAGTGGAAGCAGCGCAGCCGCCACGGCCGCGAGACCGGCGTCACCTTTGCGAACCCGGATTTCGCCGCGCTGGCCGAGTCATTCGGCGCCCGCGGCTACCGGGTGGGATCGGCGCGCGAGCTGCCGGAGGCGCTCTCCCGCGCGCTGGCGCATCCCGGGCCCTCGGTGATCGACGTGCCGGTGGACTACGGCGAGAACGCCCGGCTCACCGAGCGTCTCGGGCATCTCGTCTGCCCGATCTGATCTCCGGTGGCGGCCCAAGCGCGCGACGATTCCGCAGCGGGACAGCGCGATTTCAAACGCTGGCGGTGGCAGCTTTAGGTGGCGGTTACGAGCGGAACCGGACTATCAATCCAGAGGTCGCGGGTTCAAGTCCCGGCGAGCCAACGGTAATCCCTACGCAGCCGCAGTCGCGAGCGGGGCATGCTGAGCAGGTGGGAGTCAGCCGAGCCCCCGCGCGTCTTTTACCCGTAGCGAGGTGCCCCAGGAGGTGCAGATGCGGATGGTCAGTTGCGGTAGCAACCGGTCGTACCCCGTATCACGAGCATCCAGACACGCCGACGCGGGGGTGCGGTTAAGTCAAAGGGCCATAGGGGAATTGCTCGACATCAGGGGTATTCATCTGATCGAGCTTTGTCCAGCTTACGCTGCCTGCCGCGTGATGGCGGCGCCGCACTTGCTAATATCCGGGCTATAATCGTGACCGTGGTCGCCTTTGCGATCGAATGTCTGGCGTGGTTGGCCGTGTGCGCCGTCGTCATGTCCTTTCTGGAGCACTCCGTTCACCGCCACCTGATGCACAAGAAGAATATCTTGAGTCAGCGCCTGCGCTCCTTCAAGAAGACATTCGAGCACCACGCGATCCTTCATCACAGGCACTACAGCACGATCTTCAGCGACGAGCCCGCTGCTCCGGGTGAGGACCGCCATTTGCGGTTAAGCATCCGGGAGGGCTTTCTGGAGGCGCTGCCGGTTGCCGCGCTGCTCGCCGTGTTCTCTCTACAGGGGGCGATCATCTTCGAGCTGGTTGTCTGCTCGCATCATTTCGTCTGGAACAAGATTCACTTGGAGATGCACAAGCCCGAACATCGCTTCTTCAGCGGTTGGTCAGCATACAAGTTCCTCGCCCGGCACCACTATCTGCATCACAAGTACCAGAACAAGAACTTCAATGTCGTCTTACCGTTTGCTGACTATGTTGTGGGGACCAGCGTTCGCGCCAGCAGATCGGATTTGAACGGAATGGATCGAGAACGGCTTCTTTGATTGTCGCCGCGGATCGACCACGGCCTTGATCGCCCCTTTGCCGCCTCGCCTGGTAGCCTGCTCGACCCCGCCGTAGTGGGCGCGCGCGATCCTACTCAGCCGGGATTTCCGCTAAGCGCGAGCCAACGAAGTACGGCCAGCCGACCGCCTTGGCTGTCGCGGGGAGGGGGCAGAGCAACGGTCAACATCAACGCCCCTCCGGCGGCGGTCGGCGCGTCCCGGGGCCCCCGTCATGCTGGCATCATCGATCGGCTCGAAGGCTTCGACGCGTCCCTTCACCAGGTACAGCAAGCTGCCGCCCAGGCGTCGCACGAGATCGGGCTGATGCGTCACCGCGACGATGCTGAGGCCGCGGGCCAGGCGAAGCCGGGAAATCGTCTTCACCACGAGCAGTGCATTGGGGGATCGAGGGCGGAGGTTGGCTCGTCGAGCAGGAGAGCCTGGGACGCCGAGCGGGACGAGTGACCGTCCGCCTCGACGACCCCGCCGGCCGCCAGCGCTCGTCGGCGCGTACCGGGCACATCGATCACCACCTCGACGCCGAAGTCGCGCCCTACCCCCGCACGTGCGGGCTACACGGGCGCTGGGGTCCAGACTCCCGCCAGCCATGCCCCGTGTGCGGACAGCCGATGCCCGACGGCCGGACCGCCCGTGCAGCTCCCGCTGCCGAGCGGAGCGGAGCCGGCGCCTCCGGGTGACGGCAGTCCGCGACGGGCTCCTGAGCCTCCGCCAGCAGATCGAGGCGCTGGTGGAGAAGGTGGACCGGCTCCACATGCCGAGGGGCGCTCGCCGGTGATCCTCCAGCTTGACCTTCACGACTTCGCCATCCTGACCAGGGTTCGTGACGAGGCCGGGCAACCCGTCTATCGGGTCGCGAAGCAGGGCATCAAGGCCGCGAAGATCGCCGCGACTTTCCTCGGCGCGGAAGCTCGAGCAGGAAGCGAGGTCATGATGCTGGACCGCCGCGCCTTCATCGGCACCCTCGGGCTGCTCGCCGCGGCGCGCGGCGTGGAGGCGCAGCCGACGGGGAAGGTCGCGCACATCGGGTTCTTGTCCGCGAGCTCCCTGTCCGACCCGCGAACCCGTGGGTTTGTCGACGCGTTCCGCCGCGCGCTGCGCGACCTCGGCTGGATCGAAGGCCAGAACTTGACGGTCGAGTACCGGTGGGCTGAGGACCGAACCGAGCGTCTCGCCGACCTCGCCCGGAGCCTCGTCAGCCTCAACCTCGATCTCATCGTTGCGGCGACGACACCGGCGATTCAGGCGGCGAAGCAAGCGACCGGGACGACCAGCGGGCGGACCAGGTGATCGAGTAGTATGGACCGCCGCGCCTTCCTCGGCGCCCTAGGACTGCTCGCCGCGCCGCGCGCCGCCGAGGCGCAGCCATCGGCCAGGGTCCCTCGAATAGGCTGGCTGCCGGTCAACCTGGCCTCTGCCCCCCACAACCTCGAAGCCTTTCGTCAGGGGATGCGCGACCTCGGTTACATCGAGGGCCGCAACCTCGTGATCGAATATCGGTCTGCCGAGGGCAAGTCAGAACGTCTTCCAATGCTCGCGGCGGAGCTGGTTGCGCTCAACCCGGAGGTGATTTTGTCCGCCGCAGGCACGCTCGCCGCTCAGGCAGCCAAGCGGGCGACCACTACGCTTCCCATCGTCTTCGTCAATGTCGGCGATCCAGTGGCGAGCGGGCTCGTCACTAGCTTTGCGCGGCCGAGTGGCAATGCCACTGGGTTGTCTCTCCTCTTTCCGGAGCTCGTCGCCAAGGGTCTGGAACAACTGAAGCTGGCCTTTCCGGCCGTCAGTCCGAGTCGCAGTCCTCTCCCAGCCCGGCGCCGTTCCCGAGCGTTCACTGAGGGACATCCTGCAAAGTGCAGAAGTCGCGGCGCGCGCGTTGGGGTTGCGCCTTCAGGTCATTGAGGCGCGAGGTCCGGACGAGTTCGACACGGCCTTCGCGGAGATCACCGCTGCGCGCGCGAGCGCCTTGACGGTGCTGTCGACTCCCGTATTCGCAGGTGCGCGAAAACGCCTCGTGGATCTGGCGGCAAAGAACCGGCTGCCAACGATGTTCTCATTCAGGGAGTACGTCGACGCTGGAGGCCTCATGTCCTATGGACCCAATCTTGCTGATTTGTCGCGGCGAGCTGCTACCTATGTCGACAAGATTCTCAACGGTGCGAAGCCCGGCGACCTGCCCGTGGAGCAACCTTCGAAGTTTGAGTTCGTGATCAAAGCGGGCCGTCCGCGTCGCGGTAAGGGCCGTCGAAGGTCTCGCCCGTGTGCTCGTTGCGAAGGTGAAGCCGGCGCGCGGTCATCGGCTGCGCCAGAGCAACCGCCGGCATCGGCACCCGCGCAGTACCGGCAGCCGGCCAGGAGATCACGACGTTTCAAAGGCATCGAGGACATGGCGCGGACAGTTTTTCTTTCAACGTTCTTTCAACGCACAGGTTGGGCACGGCGGTGGTATGCCACCGACGATCAGCAGCCCCCCTCGGCCGACCCAGGCACGGCCTTCGCGGCGGCCTGAAAGCCGATTTTGGAGTGGGTGCCGTCGCAGAACGGCTTCTTTGTCGATGCGCCGCAGCGGCAGAGCCAGACCTTGCTCTTGGTGGGCAAAACATTGCCGTCGGCATCGCGCAGTTCAACTGGGCCGGTGACCAGATAAGGCCCGTTCGGCGTCGCTTCGATCGTTACATCGGCCATCAACAGCCCTCCGCTCTCCGGCGATCACATCCCGGACGCGAGCCCGGTTCGCTCCGGAGCTTAACGCGCCGTTGCCGCCGGGGCGAGAAGGACGGATGATATGATACTTCTGCCCAGTCCGTCCATAAACGATCCGCTCCGCTGCCGCTGGGCATCAACGTTTGCCTTAAATGATTCACCAACAATATCCGATAATGTTCTCGATCCGATAATGTTCTCGGGGACGGGATCAGGGGCGGGCGCGCCCTTGCGCACCCGCCTGTCGCCGGTAAGCACCCTCAAAGCTGCCTGAGCCGAACTACAACTTCATCGGCACATGCGGGACTGGCTCAACGTCCATCATGGTAAGCTCGATGCTTTCGATAACTTTGTAGGCCTCAAGGACCGCCTTTTCGCGTTCGATGTCGCGGCCTCCGGAAACGGCATCCAGCTCGTCCAAGACAAGCGTGCGGATATTCGATACTTGTCCAGCTTTCATCAGGGTTTCCCTCCATCGCCAGGTTGGCCATCAACCCGGGCGATGAAAGATCAACCAACGCATCCGGGGAGTCTGTAATGTGGTTCACAGACGGACCCGACGCGCCACATTGCAACGGAGAACGCTAACGATGACAAAGAACAACAGGCTTGGCGTCCTCCGCCCCGTGTCGGCTCTTCGAGATTTCCTGGAGAGCGAAGCTGCTGGTGGGCTCATTTTGATGGGGGCTGCGGCCTTGGCTCTCATCATCGCCAATTCTCCGTTATCAGGCTTCTATTTTGAAACCCTGCACTCCTATGTGCTCGGGCTGAGCATCGAGCACTGGATCAACGACGGGCTGATGGCCCTGTTCTTTCTGCTCGTGGGGCTGGAGATCAAACGCGAGGTGATGGACGGTCAGCTCCGCGACCTGGTCCGCCGTCTGCCGCTCCTCGCAGCTGCGGCGGGCATGGCGGTCGCCGGCCCTGGTCTATCTCGCGATCAATCTGGGATGCGAAGGCCCTCCGGGGCTGGGCGATCCCGGCGGCCACCGATATCGCGTTCGCGCTCGGTGTGCTCGCGCTGCTCGGCAAGCGCGCGCCGAGCTCGCTGAAGCTGTTTCTGACGACGGTCGCGATCGTCGACGATATGGGCGCGGTCGCAATCATCGCAGCTGCCTATACTGAAGCGCTGAACCTGGCAGCGCTCGCAGCGGCAGCGCTGGTGCTTGCAGCGATGATCGCAATGAACCGTTTCGGCGTGAAGCGGCTCTGGCTCTATGGCTTTGCCTTTGCGGCGCTCTGGTATTTCGTGCTCCTGTCCGGCGTGCATGCAACGATAGCCGGCGTCGCCGCCGCGATGGCGATCCCGATCACCCAAACTCCCGGCGCGCCGGACGCCGAGGAATCGCCCCTGCACCGGCTCGAACATGGCCTCCATCCCTGGGTCGCCTATGCGATCGTGCCGCTGTTTGGGTTCGTGAATGCCGGGGTCGCATTCGGCGGCGCTTCGCTGCTCACGCCCCTGCCGCTAAGCATCGCCGCCGGCCTGTTTCTCGGTAAGCAGGCGGGCGTGTTCGGGGCGGTCTGGGCAAGCGTGCGCCTCGGCTGGGCGCCCAAGCCGGGCGGCGCGAGTTGGGCACAAATCTATGGTGTGGCGCTGCTGTGCGGCATCGGCTTCACGATGAGCCTGTTCATCGGCGGGCTGGCGTTCAGCCCGCGGCCGCAGTTCGTAGACGAGGCGAAGATCGGCATTCTCGGTGGGTCGATCATCTCGGGAGTTGCCGGTTGGACGGTGTTCCGGCTGTTGCCCGAGAAGAAGGTGCTCAAAGCCGCGGAGTAAGTCTGCGGTTGACAGGCGGGGGCGGTTTACCGGAACCACCCCTTCCGGCCCCTTGTTGTGCCTTGCATGATATCGCGGAGGAGGACGAACATGACCGGCTCGACGGGAACGCCGACATCGGCCAGCAAAACCGATACGTCCCAGACTGACAAGATACTGGCGGGCGGCACCGAGGAGGTCGGGGCTCCGACCCCGGCGGCGAAGTCACCCGTGAACCCGCAAACCGGCGTCGCCGAATCAGCGGGGCGCCGATGCGATCCGGCGATACTTTGCGGAGCAATGTTGCCGATACGCCGGGTACGCATACGAGCGGCAGCGCCAACCGGACGGTCGATCAGGTCCGCAACCAGGGCCAGCGGGGCATGGACGTCGCCCAGGCGATCGTCAGGGAGAACCCGGTGGCGAGCACGATCGTCGCCCTCGGGGTCGGTCTGCTGCTGGGAACATTGCTGGGCCAGGGTAGGCGCGGTGGTTCCCAGCGACAGCGGAATTACTGATCGCTGCGACAACAGGCTTTTTTAAGCGAGACCGGCACATGCTGGCGCGCTGTGCCGCTCTCGCTATCCACAGCTGTCAGGCGTCTTCATCCTCCTTCAGCAACTCTATGACGTGCCGTGCTACGAGTTCTGAGGATTGGGGGTTCTGGCCTGTGATCAGGCGGCCGTCGCGGACGGCGAACGGCTGCCAGTCCTCGCCCCGCTCGAATTGGGCGCCAAGGTCCTTCAGGCGGTTCTCCAGCAGGAAAGGCACGGTCTTCGCGAGGCCGACGGCCTCCTCCTCGGTGTTGGTGAAACCAGTTACGCGGCGGCCTTCGACGAAGGGGCGGCCGTTCAGCATCGTGACACCGGTCAGGCAGGCTGGACCGTGGCAGACGGAAGCGACGACCTTGCCCTCCTCCGCGGCGGAGACGATCATCTCGGCAAGTTTGATGTTGGCGGGGTAGTCCCACATCGTCCCATGACCGCCCGGCATGAACAGGGCGGCGTAATCCTCGCCGGCAAGCTCATCGATCGCGGACGATGTCCGGGCAAGCCTCATGGCGTCCTCGTCCGCGAGGAAACGACGGACGGATGCAGGAACCTCCTGCTGCTCGGCGGGCTCCTCGCCGGTCGAGTTTCCCGCTTCGGCCGGAATGCTGGCCGGATCGAACGGGATCTCGCCGCCTCGGATCGACGCGAGCATCACGGTTAGGCCGGCATCCTTGAGGGCGTAGTAGGGCGTCGACAACTCTTCAAGCCACAGGCCGGTCTTCTTCCCGGTGTCACCCATCTGCGAATGGGAGGTGGTGATGATCAGAACCCGCTTCGACGGCATGGAACCTCTCCAATGTTGATTTTGTGACCGCAGCGTTAACAACGCCTTTCACCCCCTCCTCACGGAGTGTCGTCCAGGAGCCATGCTATGGCTTCTCGCGCGATGTAGGGCGGTACAGTGTGGCCGCCGTCGAATTCGCGATAGATCACGTCGAAGCCGGCGCCTTTCAGTTTCGGCATCAGTTGCCGGCTGCAGACGTCGATCGGCAGGATCCTGTCCCGGATGCCGTGCGAGATGAAGAATCGCGGATGGTCCTCGGCGCTGGTGGAGGCGACGAACCCTGGCGAGAAGGCCACCACACGCCGGAACAGGGCGCCGTTGATCACGCCCAGCGATAGGGCATAGGAGGCGCCGTCCGAAAACCCGCCGATCGCCACCCGGTCGGGATCGATTGCGAACCGTCGGAAGACCTCGGACAGGGCATCGTCGATCCTTTGCACATCGGGGCCGTAACCGCCCATGATCACGTCCCAGGTTGGACCTTCGGATTGCGGCGCCAGCAGGATCAGGCCGGTCTCATCGGCGATCGTTTGCAGCCAGCCGATGGCCTGCCTCGCCTCGCCACCCGCGCCATGCAGAAGCACGAGGAGCGGGGCCGGCCGATTGGGGCTGTAGCCGGGAGGAACGGAGATCAACCCGAACCGCGTGGTGCCGACACTCAGCGTCTGGATGCTCGGCGGCGTCTCGGGCTTGTCACCCTTTGTCACTGGACGAGCGGTCAATCGCCCCTGCTTGACCGGCGTGTCTCCATGAATGATCCAACGGCTCATGGCTCACCGTTTCCCCATTCCAAGATCATCAACGTTCCCATGGCGTGCCCCCAACAGGGATCACTGGGGCGAGTTGCGGGCTGGTATGAAAAAGTTTGGGAATGGGGCGGAAACGCAAAGCGACGCAGGCGCGGAGCGCCTGCGTCGGGATCGCTGGAGAAGGTTTTGTGACGGGACTGCTTGTGTCTTGGGCGCAGGCTTGCTGCTGCGCACGGCGCTCATGAGAGAGTTGCGATTTGCCTTGCGGCAACCGCAGAAGAGATCAAGCCGCTCGAGCGATTAGTAAGGCTTAGCTTCACGCGTTGCCGCGCTTCCACACGCCTCCTATCGACGGGATGGTCTATCCCGGCTCTCGGGGAGTGTTTGTTTCGAGGGGGGTTTCCCGCTTAGATGCTTTCAGCGGTTATCCCGGCCGCACTTAGCTACCCGGGTTGTCTTCTCCCCCGAGGTGCTGACGAACGGGTTCGACCTCGCAACCGGGCAGAGCTGGCACGACCTCCTGTTCGCTCTTCCACTCGCGATGCTCGCCTACACGGGCCTCGAGACCGTCGCCAACCTCGCAGAGGAGACCCGCGAGCCGGGCCGTGTCCTGCCACGCTCGCTGTTCTCGTCGATCGGGCTCGTTGTGATCATGACGGTGCTGATCGCGATCGTGGGACTGACCGCGTTCCCGGCCGAGGACGGCTCGACCGGCCTCGCCGACGACTGGCTGCAGGCCCCGATCGTGGGCATCGTGACCGCGTTCGAGGGTCATCTTCCCTCGGCGATGGTCGACATGCTCCGCGTCGTCGTCGGTCTTTCGGGAGCACTCATCCTGTTCGCCGCAGCGACGACGGCGATCACCGGTTGCACGAGGCTCGGCCGCTCGATGGCCGAGCACGGGATGCTGCCGCGCGAGTTCGGCCGACTCGACCGGCGGTACCTGGTCTCGCGGGACGCGCTCATCGTGACCGGGGCGATCGCAATCGCGATCGTCATCGGAACCGGCATCCTGGGCGGCGACGACCCGGCGTTCCTGGCGAGCGCGTACTCGTTCGGCGTTCTCTTCGCGTTCACGGCCGCTCAGCTCGCAGTAATCCGGCTCAGGCGCAAGGAACCGGATCTGGAGCGGCCGTTCAGGGCAAAGCCGGAGATCCGAATCAGGGGCGTGCTGCTGCCGCTGCCCGCCCTCATCGGAGCGCCGTTGACGTTCGCCGTCTGGGTGCTGGCGCTGATCACGCACCCAGGTGCGCGCTACGCCGGGCCGGGGTGGCTGCTCGTCGGGCTCGTCGTCTTCGTTCTCGTCCGCCGGCGGCGCGAGGCCGGGGTGCTGGACGACATCGATCCCGTCGCGGCGCTCCCGCCCGGCATCAACTTCCACAAGGTGCTCGTGCCGATGAAGCTCGGTGACATCGGGGAGGAGATGGTGGCGACGGCTGTCGCACTTGCCAAGGAGCGCGGGGCAACCGTCGAGGCGGTCTTCGTCGTGCGCGTCCCCCGCGCCTTCCCGCTCGAGGGTGAGCTTCCACCGGAGGTACGCGAACGTGCCGACGCCTCTCTGGCCGAGGCGCGCGCGCTTGGTGAGGAGAACGGCGTTGAGGTGGTCGCGCACACGATCGTCGCCCGCTCGATCGGGCATGCAATCGTGGAAGAGGCCGGCACGCACGGTGCGGATCTGATCGTGCTCGGATCGTCTCCGCGCTGGCGGCGGCAGTCACGGTTTTTCTCACCGACTGTCGACCATGTGCTCCGCAACGCTCCGTGCGAGGTCCTCGTCGTGGCCTTCCCCGAGGGAACCTTCGAATGATCCCGCTAACGCTACGCTTGTAGTTGTGAACGCCGTCATCATCGGGTGCGGACGCGTCGGCTCGGCTGTCGCAAAGGCGCTCGCCAAGGAGGGCTGGGGCGTCACCTGTGTCGACGAGGACGAGGAGGCCCTTGTCCGGCTCGGCAACTGGAAGGGCGGTTTCGTCGTCGGCCACGGCATGGATCGAGACATCCTGGAGCAGGCCGGCGCGACCACCGCGACTGCGGCAGTGGTCGCCACGGACGGTGACAACTCGAACATCGTGATCGGCCAGATCCTGCAGCGCCGCTACGGCATCGAGTGCGTCGTCGTGCGCGTCCTCGACCCGGCCCGGGCTGCGTTCTATGCCAAGCTCGGGCTTCGGACCGTGTGCCCGACCCAGACGGCGATCTCGTACCTGACCGAGGCCGTTCGCGCCTGCGAGACCGGGGCGCTCGAGGGCGTTACCGGCTGATGTACGTCGTCATCGCCGGCGGCGGCAAGGTCGGGTCGAACGTCGCCCGGTCGCTGATCTCGATGCAGCACGAGGTGACCCTTGTCGAGCAACGTCGGGATCGCTTTGCGCATCTCGAAGCCGAGTTCGGGCACTCCGCGATGCTCGGCGACGCGACGGAAATCGCCGTGCTCGAACGCGCCGGGATCGCGCGTCCGCCGGACATCGTCCTGGCCGTCACCGGAGATGACGAGGACAACCTCGTCATCTCGCAGCTCGCCCGCGAGGGCTACGGCGTCGAGAAGGTGATCGCGCGCGTCAACGACCCGCGGAACCAGGAGACGTTCGACCTCCTGGGGATCGCCCGCACCGTCTGCGCGACGTCGGGCCTCCTGGGCCTCGTGGAGCACGAGGTTCCCGAGCACGGTCTCGTGCGGCTGCTGGAGTTGCGTCGTGAAGGGCTCGAGGTGGTCGAGGTGCAGGTCCTGGCCGACTCCCCCGCCGCCGGCAAGCGCGTGGGCGGGCTGTCGTTGCCGGAGGGCGCACGGCTCGTCTCGGTGATGCGGAACGGCAACGCCGAGATCGCAGTCGGCGAGACCGTGATTCGTCCCGGCGACCAGGTGATCGCGATTCTCAAGCCAGGTGCCGAGGACAAGCTGCGCCGCGCCCTCGTCGGCTGAGCTTCAGGCCCGCCAGTAGTTCCGGGTCAGCAGCACGAGCACCGGGATCACCTCCAGCCGGCCGAGCCACATCAGCACGCTCATGACGATCGTGGAGACGTCCGAGAACGACTCGAACGACCCCGTCGGGCCGGCCAGGCCGAGGCCCGGGCCGACGTTGCTGATCATCGAGGCCGAGGCGGCGACGACCTCCGAGAGCGAGAGCGACGGCCCCTGTGCTGCGGTGTCGATGGCGATCACCGCCGCACCGACGATGAACAGGCCGAGGTAGAGGAGGATGAAGGAGGTCACCGCACGCAGCGTGCGCTCGTCCACCGCCGTGCCGTTGAGGCGGATCGGGATCACCTCCTCCGGATGCAGGGTCTGGCGGAGCTCGCGCCGCAGGGACTTGCCGAGCAGAAGATGGCGCACGACCTTGATCGAGCCGCTCGTCGAGCCCGCCGATCCGCCGACGAACATCAGCGCGATGATCGTCATTACGGCGAGCGTCGTCCAGGTGCTGTAGTCGACGCTCGAGAACCCGGTCGTGGTCATGACCGATACGGCCTGGAAGATGCCGTGCCTGACCGCTGCCTCACCGGTGGCCAGCTTCTCCGTCCAGAGTTCGGCCACCAGCACGATCGAGGCGACCACGAGCAAGACCAGATAGAGGCGAAGCTCTTCGTCGGCGAGCGCCCGCCGGGGGCGCCTGCGGGCGAGCGCGAGGTAGGTGAGCGCGAAATTGAAGCCTGCGATCACCATGAACACGATCACGATCCACTGGGAGATAGCCGCAAAATCGGCCATGGATCGGTTGTCCGGCATGAATCCTCCGGCAGGGAGCGTCGCGAACGCGGTCGACACGGCCTCGAAGACCCCCATCCGCTCGTCGGCCCCCGAGAGGCCGACCAGCGTCAGGATCGCCGCCATGAGGGCCGTGAGAGCCACGTAGAGGAGCCACAACCGCCGAGCCGTGGAGCGGATCCGGTCCGCGAGCTGATCGACCTCGGGGCCCGGCAATTCGGACTCGAGCAGCTGGCGGCCGCCGACCCGAAGCCGCGGCAGCACGGCGAGCGCGAGCACGATGATCCCCATCCCTCCGAGCCATTGCGTGAACTGCCGCCACATGAGCAGGCTCTGGTCGACCGTGTCGACGTTCACGACGACGGACGCTCCGGTCGTCGTGAATCCCGACATCGCCTCGAAGAATGCGTCGACCGGCCGATCGAGCTGGGGGTCGCCGGAAAAGAGGTAGGGGAGAGCCCCGAACGCGGCCGCGAGCAGCCACGTCAGCGCGACGACGAGATATCCCTCCCGTGAGCCGACGACGGACAGCTCGCCCCCGAGCCGTTCGAGGGCGAGGCCGACGCCCGCGGCGATCGCACCCGCGGCGAGAAAGGGCCAGAACGGCTCCCCGTACCCAACGGCGATCGCCGTTGGCAAGAGGGAGGACAGGCTGAGGTAGCGCAGGAGTGTCCCGCACAGCCCGAAAGCGGCCCGGAGGTCGACCGCCGGCCGCGGGCGGCGGCGCCCGGCAGCCGGGCGGCTGTCCGGCTTCACAAGACCTTCTCGACGTCCGAGACGCGGGATGCTTCGGTGAACACGATCACGCGGTCTCCGGCGAGCAGGACGTCGTCGCTGCGCGGGAACACGGCATTGCCGTCGCGCACGATCGCGCCGATCACGGCACCCCGGATCGGCATCTCACGGAAGCGCAGGCCGACATACTCGCTCGAGGGGCTGGTGGTGATGTCGAGCACCTCGAAGCGGTCGCCTTCGAGCATCGACACCTGTTGGGTACGAGGGTCATGGGCGAACCGCACGATCTCCTCGGCCGTCACCTGGCGGGGGTTGACCGTGACGTCGATTCCGGACTTGTCGTAGACCGCTCTCGCGACGGCGTCGTGGGCGATCGCGATCGTGAATTCGACGCCGTGGACGCGGGCGAGAGTGGCGGCGTAGTGGTTCTTGGCGTCCTCGCGCATTGCGAAGACGGCAGCCTGCGCCTTGCCGATCCGCTCACGCTCGAGGAAGTCCGGGTCGAGGCCGGTGGCCATGTAGACCCTGGCGCCGGGCAGTTCCTCGGCGATCCGTCGCGCGCGCTCGCGGTTCGGCTCGATCAGCCGCACGCCGATTCGCTGTTCGAGCAGCTGCCGGGTGATCGCCACGCCGACCTGCCCGCCCCCGAACACGACGACGTCCTCCACGACCCCTTCGCCGGGGGACAACAGCTCGCCCCAGGCGAGCGCGGCCACCGGCGAGCCGACCACCACGAGCCGGTCGCCGGCCGCGATCACGGCGTCACCGCGCGGGATCACCATCGAGTTCTCACGGATGATCGCCACCAGCCGAGAGTCAGCCGGGATCAGGCTGTTCTCGCGCAGGGGCTGCCCCAGCATGGCCGGATTCGACAGCTCCGTCACGTCGTACTCGACCATCTGCACCTGGCCGTTCGCGAAGACGTCCGTCTGGACTGCGGCCGGGAGGCCGATCACGCGGGAGATCGCGTGCGCGGTCTCGATCTCGGAGGACACGACGAAGTCGACGTCGAGCCGCCCCTCGCGCCAGAGCTCGATGTACTCGACGTTCGAGGTCCGGATCACCGTCGTCGCACGGGGTGCCTCGATGCGCGCGAAGGTGGCTGCGACGAGGTTCGCCTCGTCCCGCGAGGTGCATGCGATCACGAGGTGGGCGTCACGAACGCCCGCGTCCGCGAGCGAACGTCGGCTGGCCCCGTTGGCCTCGACCGTGGCGACGTCGTAGCGGTAGGCGAGTGGGGTCAAACGGCCCGGATCGAGGTCCAGCACCGTGACGTCGTGCTCGCTGTGAAGGGCCTCCACGACCGTCGTGCCGACCTGGCCGGCGCCGATGACGAAGATCTTCACAGCGGGCGCAGGGTACACCCCCGAGGCACGCGATGGTGTACCTCGTCGGGTACCGTGACGGGCATGCGCCGCCTGGTTGCCGCCCTCGTTGCGATCGGCATCGTGCTCACAGCAGCGGCGGGCGCGTCCGCGAGGGGCGGACAGGGCGCCGCGCTCAGGCTCGTCAAGGTGGTCGACGGCTTGCAGTCGCCCATCCAGGTCGCTGCTGCTCCGGGTGTTCCCGGCCCGCTCTACGTCGTCGAGCAGGGCGGGCTCGTGCGGACCGTGCGCAAGGGCACGATCGACTCACAACCGTTCCTCGACGTGCGGCGCCGCGTCCAGGCGGGCGGGGAGCAGGGCCTGCTCGGGATGGCGTTCGCTCCCGACTATGCGACGTCCAGGCAGTTCGTCGTCAACTACACCGACCGCAACGGTGACACCCGGGTCGTGCGCTACCGCTCCGACGGCACGAAGGCCCTGCCCGGCAGCGCGAAGCAGCTGCTCTTCGTCGACCAGCCCTACTCGAACCACAACGGTGGCATGGTGGTGTACGGAAAGGACGGCCTGCTCTACGTCGGAATGGGCGACGGCGGCTCGGGCGGAGACCCGGAGAACCGTGCCCAGAACCCCGGCTCGCTGCTCGGCAAAATCCTGCGGCTCGATCCTGCGCACCCCGGCACGAAGCCCGTGATGGTCGCGGTCGGCGTCAGGAACCCATGGCGTTTTTCGTTCGACCGCGCCAACGGTGACCTCTGGATTGGCGATGTCGGCCAGGGCGCGATCGAGGAGGTCGACCACGTCGCGTGGCCGTGGACCGGGCTCCTCAACTTCGGTTGGGACGTGTACGAAGGACGTGCCTCTTTCGAGCAGAAGGCACTCGGCCCCGGGCGGCTCGTCCAGCCCGTGGCGCAGTACAGCCATCAGCGAGGCTGCTCGATCACCGGCGGGTACGTGTACCGCGGGTCGGCCGTCCCTGCAGCAACGGGCCGCTACTTCTACGGCGACTACTGCTCGGGCACGATCTGGTCGCTGAAGCTCGTCGGTTCGGCCGCCCGCCAGATCAGGTCGGAGCCGTTCACGGTCGCGAACCTCACCTCCTTCGGCGAGGACAGCGCCGGAGAGCTCTACGCCGTCTCCGGCAACGGCACGCTCTACCGCCTGGCGCAGTGATTCCCGTCTGCGCGACCTGTGGCGCCTGGTTCCCCGATGGGCCGCCGCCGCCGACATGCCCGATTTGCGAGGACGAGCGCCAATGGGTGCCCGAGGACGGGCAGCGGTGGACGACGGCGACGAGCATCGCGGCGGATCATTCCGCAGACGTGCGCGACGTCGAGCCCGGCCTGTTGGGCATCGGCCTCGAGCCGTCGTTCGGGATCGGCCAGCGGCTCCTCGTCGTGGAGAGCCCAGCCGGCAACATCGTGTGGGACATGATCCCCGGCGTCAGCGACGAGGCCGTTGCGGCCGTGCTCCAACGTGGCCCGGTGCAGGCGATCGCGATCTCCCACCCGCACTACTACACGGGCATGTCCGCCTGGAGCGAGGCGCTGGGTGACGTACCGGTGCTCCTCCACGCTGCTGATCGAGAGCACGTGACGCGGCTGTGCGGGGCCGTCGAGCACTGGGACGGTGACGAGCTGTCGCTCGCAGGTGGCTCGACGCTGATCAGGCTCGGAGGTCACTTCGCCGGTGGAACCGTCCTCCACTGGCCCGGCGGCGCCGCCGGGCTGGGTGTGTTGCTGACGGGCGACATCGTGATGGTCGTACCGGATCGCACGGTGGTCTCGTTCATGTGGAGCTACCCGAACCTCCTGCCCCTCCCGGCACGCGAGGTCGAGCGGATCGCAGCAGCGCTCGAGCCGTGGGAATACGACCGGATCTACGGTGCCTGGTGGGACAGGATCATCCGCACGGACGCGCGCGGAGCGGTGCGACGCGGCGTCGAGCGGTACCTACACGCACTGGAGCGACCCGCCATCTGAGCCGCTACAGCGTCGTCAGCTCGGCGCGCGTGGTCACGACGACCCCGTCCCCGCCGAGACTGGCCCGAATCCGCTCGAGCGCGCCGGTACCGGCCGCCGTCAGCGTGATCCGCCGCGCCGCTCCGAGTTGGGCAAGGACGGTCTCGGCCAGCTCGACCGGCGCGTCCGTGAAGACGCCGAGCGGACGACCGGTTGCGGCGAGCCGACGCAGGGCTGCGCTCACGTCGGCGTTCGGCCGCAGGTAGACGGGCGTGCGCTCGGCGGCGAACCGCTCCAGCAGGGTGCGCCAGTTGCCGGCTCCGGCCGCATCGAGCGATGCCGCGGCAGCGCCGCGGTCGGCCGGCAGCTCGGCAGGGTCGATCCCCAACACGCACGCCGCTCCCGCGAGCCAGTCGTCCCAGAGAGGGCGCGTGTCACCGATCACGCCGTCCAGGTCGATCAGGACCGCGCTCATCGGCTCCAGCGCGATCTGCTCCACGCGAGCACACCGACCGAGACGCCGATCGTGTCGATGAGGACGTCGTACCAGGCGGCGTGTCGGCCGCGCACGAAGTGCTGGTGGATCTCGTCGCTCGTCGCATACAGCGCTCCGATCGCGATCGCCAGTTCGGGGCGGGCGAGCGCCCGCGCGAGCAGGGCGCCGAGGATCGCGTACTCCGTCAGATGGGCAAGCTTGCGCAGGATGAGATCCCACGTGCCGAGGCCGGACGAGAGGCTCGGGACCGATGAGAACGCGAAGATCAGCGCCGCCCAAAGAGCAACCGGAACCCAGGCTCGGAAACCTGCCTTCGACACCGTCCGATGATAGGCTCAGCCGTCACAAGGGAGCGCGGTGAGGGAATCCGGTGCGAATCCGGGACGGTCCCGCCGCTGTGAGGGGAGTTGCTCGCCCGCCGAGACGCCACTGGCCGAGATGTGCCGGGAAGGCGGCGGGAGAGGGAGCCCCGAGTCAGAAGACCTGCCGCCTCCTCCATACCGAACCCCTCGTGGAAGGAGGATTCGTGGCACGACGTCTGATCGTTCTCGTGGCCGTCATCGGTCTCGTTCTCGCGCTCGCCGCTACGGCTCTCGGCGCGTCCGTCACGGTGCGCGTCGAAGGCAAGACCCAGTCGATCTTCGGTTCGACGCCCCTCAAGGTGGATGCTTCGAACGCCCTCGTCGCGCTCGACGTGGCCAGCGTGCTCGGCGAGTTCTATGCCCAGGTGACGCAATCCTCGTTCGGGCCCTACGTGAGCCAGATCGGCCGCTATCCCGGTGCCGGCTCGGCGGGGTGGGTGTTCAAGGTCAACGGCGCCTCGCCGCCTGTCGGCGCAGACCAGGTGACGCTGAAGGACGGTGACGAGGTGCTGTGGTACTACGCGACGTTCTCGAGCACCGGTGGGCCTCCGACCCTGTCGCTGAAGAGCGCCGGCGCGAACTGCTACACGGTCTCGTCGTTCGATGACGCCGGCAAGTCGTCGCCCGCCTCCGGCGCCCAGGTGCACGTCGACGGACGGCGGGTCAAGGCCGCCGCAAACGGGAGAGCCTGCGTCGGCAAGCACGTCGGGCCGGTCAGGGCGTTTGCGGTCGGCGCCGTGCGGTCGAACGCCGTGAAGTGAGCCTCTGGCGCGTCACTGCGCCTCTCCTCGTCGCGCTTGCCCTCCTCGCAGGCTGCGGCGGGGAGGGGCCGACCGCGTCGGACGGCACGGCTCGTCTCTGGGTGACGCGAGACCGCGGGAGCGATGTGCTCGTCGATGCGACGGTGCCGGCCGGCCAGACGCTGCTCCGGGCGCTGCGGTCGCAGGCGGAGGTGAGGACGCGTTACGGCGGTGGCTTCGTCCAGTCGATCGAAGGCGTCGAGGGGAACCTCCGACGACACCAGGACTGGTTCTGGTTCGTCAACGGCCTGATCGGCGATCGGTCGGCGTCCTCGTACCGCCTCCGCGACGGCGACATCGCCTGGTGGGACTACCGCGACTGGTCCGACGACGCAGGGTCGCTCGAGGTAGTCGCAGGCGCGTTCCCCGAGCCGTTTCTGCACGGGTACGACGGCAAGGTCCGGCCGACGGCGGTGCGGTATGCGCCGGGTCTGCGCGACGGCGCCGTCCGGGTCGCGCGCGCCTTGAGGGCCGACGATGTCGCTCCCGTCGCGCGCCCGGTCGACTCGAACGCCAACCTCTTCGTGCTCGCGACCGGAGCTCCGCATCTGACCGCGACGCTGCGCACCCCCGGAGCCGGGCCGACCGGAGCGGTGCAGTTCACGTTCGCCGGCTCGATCGAGGAGCTGCTCGCCGGTGACTTCGAACGAAGGTTCTCGAGCCCGTGAGCCCCGGCCCCGCCACCGCCTTGCTCGCAGCCGTTGCCGTCGCCGCGTTCCTGATCGACGGGGTCTGGGCCCTCGCAGCGATGACGATCGTGCTCCTCGTGATCTGCCTTCGCGCGCCGGTCCAGCGACGCTGGCTCTACATCGGGGGCGTTCTCCTGAGCGCGCTCAGCGTGATCCTGATCTCGCCGTTCACCTGGTCGTCGGGTGGCGGCACGCTTCTCTGGGAAGGTCCGACGCTCCCGGTGATCGGCCCGCTCGACCTCTCCACCGACGAGATCAGGATCGCCGTCGTCAACGGGTTGCGACTGGCAGTGGTAGGGCTTGCGTTCAGCGTCTACACGCTCCTCATCGACCACGACCGGCTCGTCTCTGCGGCAGGCTTTGCCCGGCGTTCGGCTCTCGCCGTCGCGCTTGCCACGCGTCTCGTGCCGAGTCTCGAGCGAGATGCGGTCGGACTGTCGGAATCGGTGCGAGGCCGCGGGGTCGAGCTGCACGGCGCGCGGGGGTACGCCACGCTGCTCTCGCCGCTCGTGGCCGGATCACTCGAGCGTGCCACATCGCTCGCCGAGGCGATGGAGGCGCGCGGGTTCGGCCGGCCTGGGGCCACGCGGGCGCCACGTCCGGCCTGGACGTGGATCGATCACCTGGCGCTCGCGGCCGCCGTTGCGCTGGTGGGGGTGGCCGCCCTATGGCTCTAGCAACTGTCAGCGGCCTGTCGTTCGCCTATCCCGGCGGCGTGCCGGCCGTACGGGACGTCTCTCTTGAGCTCCAGGCCGGCGAAATCGTCGCGCTGCTCGGGCCGTCCGGCAGCGGCAAGTCGACGCTGCTCCGTGCCCTCGCGGGGCTCGTCCCTCACTTCCACGGCGGGCGCTTTGGCGGCCGCGTCGAGGTGGCGGGCCTCGACACCCGCCAGCACGGCCCCGCCGCGCTCGCCGGCACCGTAGCCTCGGTGTTCCAGGACCCCGAGGATCAGGTCGTGATGACGCGGGTCGAGAACGAGATCGCGTTCGGCCTCGAGAACCTCGGGGTCTCCCCCAACCCAATCGACCACCGCCGCGGCTTCAAGTTCTCGACCTATGCGACCTGGTGGATCCGCCAGGCGATCGGCCGAGCGATCGCCGACACGTCCGCACGATCCGGGTGCCGGCCCACGTCCGCGACCAGATCGTTGCCGTTCGCGCAGCAGCGTCAGCGGCTCGCGCCGACCTCGATCGAGAACCGACCGTCGAGGAGCTCGCCGCCGACACGGGCCTCGCCCCTGACCGCGTCGAGGCCACACAGGTGCACGCAGCGGACTTGCTCTCGCTGTCGGCACCTACGGGCGAGGACGGCGACGGCGAGCTGGGCGACCTCCTCGCGGACCCTGAGGCCGAGGCGTCATTCGATCGAGCCGCGGCCGGGCTCGACGAGCACGCGCTCCGTGCCGTGCTCTCACGGCTCACTCCGCGCGAGCGAGCTGTGTTGTCGATGCGGTTCGGGCTCGATCGCAGTGACGAGCCCCGCACGCTCGCCGACATCGGTGACGGCTACAAGCTGACGCGGGAGCGCATCCGTCAGATCGAGGCCAAGGCACTCACGAAGCTGCGCCATCCGTGCACGGCTCGAATCACCGAGTCGACGATCGGGTGGGCTGAGCCGGTCAGCGTTCCGGCTCGCCGTTCTGGCTGACCGGCCGCCGCGCCCGGGCCAGCGCAACCAGCGCGCCGGCTGTCTCGTGCTGCAGCTCCGGAAGCTCCTCCCCGGGGAACCAGCGAGCCTCGACGATCTCGACCGAGACCGGTCGGATCGCATCGGGGCTGCTCCCGTTCGCGAGGCGGGCGCGGAAGATCGACATCGACACGACGAGGTCGGGGGTCGACGACCACGGCGGGCTCGCCGACCGTTTCGATCTCGACGCCGACCTCTTCGAGTGCCTCGCGCTTCGCCGCGACCCGCGGATCCTCGCCTCGGTTCAGTAGCCCGCCGGGGAGGCCCCAGCGCCGCCGGTACGCGTGCCGAACGAGCAGGATCGCGCCGTCGGGGCGTTCGATGACGCAGACGGCGCCGACCGTGAACGTGGGAGCCAGCGTGTGCACGATCGCGACGCGAGCGCTGCCGAGGCAGATGGCGATAGATCCGCAGCAGGAGCGCGTGGAGGGTGTCGATCAAGGCTTCGAGCCTATGAGCGTGCGCACGCGAATGAACGCCGCGCGGCGATGATCTCGCCGAGGAGCACCTGACTCGCCGCGGCGATCGGCGTGCGCCGCGCGTCGTGCTCGAGGACGACGCAGCGCGCCGTCGAACGCGTCGAGCATCACCGCACCGGCCTCGAGGCAGACCAGCATGCCGCCCAGATAGTCCCATGGGCTGTGGCCGTTGTGGCTGCAGTCGACGAACGCGTCGAGGCGTCCGCACGCGACGGAGCACAGATCGAGCGCCGACGCCCCGAGCGCCCGGTACTGCTTCCAGCCGAACCGCCGGGGCGGATATCCCGAGAGGCCGATCAGCGACGTACCGAGCCGCGTCGCACCCGACGGGCGGATGGGCTCACCGTTGCGCGTCGCTCCCCCGCCCCGCGTGGCTTCGAAGCGCTCACCCGTCGCGATGTTGATGACGAGCGCGGCCCGCGCCCCCTTGGCGTCGACCGCACACAGGCTCACCGCGTACCAGGGGATGCCGTGCGCCGCGTTCGTCGATCCGTCGAGCGGGTCGACGACCACGACGATGTCGCGATCGGCTTCGTGCAGACCGCTCTCTTCGGAGAGCACGCCCACGCCGCCGGGAAGGAGCACGCCGAGCGCGGCTTCGTCCGCCACGATGTCGCTGTTGTGCTGACCCGCGTGGGCGCCACTTCGTGCAAGGCCCCAGTCGGTCACACCGCCCAACGCTTCGATCACGGCAGACGCCGTTGCATCGAGCAGCGCGTTGAGACCCGCATCGGTAGGCACGGTGTCGTCCACGGCCGGGCCACGGTAGCGGTGCGACGTGGCAGGCTGTGCACGTGGCCGTCATCGACGTGGCCGGCTTCGTCGCCGACCTCAAGGATCACGCCGTCGACCACGGTTTCCACGTCCACGACGAGCGCCACTTCGTCGAGACCTACTCGTTGCGCCAGGCGTGGGAGGTCGACCTCCATCCCGAGGAGGCGTGCGGCGGACCGCTCGACCTCCACCTCGTCGCTCGATGTCGACCCTCGGGCGCTGCTGGCCTTCGAGGATGCCGTGCTCGCGCAAAGCGACGACGAGAAGCCGCCCGACGAGTTCGCGTTCCCGCTGATGTTCACGTGGTCGCTTCCGCCGCTTCCGTCGCCCCCTGACCTTCTGGTGCTCGCCACCGAGCTCGCGGGCGTCGGGGGTACGCAGCTGCCGCTCGAGGTGTCCGCGATCGACTCGTTCCCGTCGGCGACGGACGCGCCGGAACGCAGCATCAACGTGGTCGCCCGCCTCGAGGTCGGACTCGATCGCGTCTACCTCGGCGAGGAGCAGCTCTGCGACACGCTCGACCGCTGCCTCGCGGTGAGCCAGTACCTCTTGGAGCGCGCACCCACCTGGATCGGCGAGGCCTAGCCCGGATCTTTCTCTGCTCGGTACGACGGCCTTGTAGACGCGCCCGTGGTCCCCACCCACAGCCGCATCACTTCGCCCGCCGTTTCACACCCATCACCGCAGCTTGGCGGGCGAGGTCAGTGTTCGGATCGCAGTCAGGCCGCCGGCTAGGCGGGAACCGCCGGGCTGACTGCCCGAACCAACGGCGATAGTCGGGTCAGAAGCGGTGGGCCCGGCTGGGATCGAACCAGCGACCAAGCGATTATGAGTCGCCCGCTCTGACCACTGAGCTACAGGCCCGACGAGCTCCGGGGGAGAGACTCGAACTCTCAACACGCGGATTAACAGTCCGCTGCTCTGCCGGTTGAGCTACCCCGGAAGGGACGGCAGACCCTACCAGCGGGCACTCGCCGTTCCGAAGCCACAACCGATCTGGCACGGCGCTGTCACAGCCAGCGCATACCCTTCGAACGATGGCGCGGCGACTGGGGGCACTGGCCGTCGCCATCGTCATGGTCGTCGCCGCGGTGGTGATCCGCGCCCGCATCGACGACGACTCAGGCTCTGGCAGCGGGTCCTCCAGCGGAGGTTCGGGCCCGGTCTCGCTCACCTGCGCGAGCGAGCTCGAACAGGCGTGCAAGGCGATCCAGGCGGCCGACAGCGACGTCCACGTGACCGTCGAGGACGCCGGCGTCACGGCCTCGAGGCTCGAGACGGCCGACGCGGTGACCGGCGTCGACGGGTGGCTCGTCGAGGCGCCCTGGCCCGAGATCGTGGACGAGGCCCGAGCCCGCAACGGCCTCCCCGACTTGTTCGAAGCCGACCCTCCGGTGCTCGCCCGATCGCCGCTCGTGATGTCGATGTGGAACGACCGGCTCGAGGCGATCGTCGCGTCGTGCGAGGACGGAACATTGACGTGGAAGTGCGTCGGGGATGTCGCGGGCAAGCAGTGGTCCACGATCGGCGGGGAGGACAGCTGGGGCGCGGTGAAGCCAGGGTTCGCCGACCCGCTCACCGACGGCATCGGCGCGCTCGTGCTCGCCCAGGCCGCGGTCTCCTTCTTCGGCACGACCGATCTGTCGTCGGACCAATTCAACGAAGACGACTTCCAACGGTGGATCCGACAGATGGCAACCGCGGTGCCTCAGAACCCGACGTTCGCCGACATGCTCACGTTCGGCCCATCGGCGGTCGATGTCACCGGCACGACCGAAGCCGAAGCCGGTCCAGGGCTCGAATCGTCACGCGACAAGGGCAAGATCGCGATCACCTACCCTGCCCCTGTGGCGACCGCTGACGTCGTATTGGCGCAGGTCGCAGGCGCTTCGGGTGGGGAGCGGCTCACTCGCATCGTCGGCGGCGAGACAGGTCTCGACGCGCTCGCGGCCGCCGCTTGGCGCGTGCCTGGCCGCCCGCCTGCCTCCGGAGTGACCACGGACGTCGAGCTGCCCGCCGACTCGGGGCTCCCCTCCCCCGGCGCGATCGACGCGCTGCGGCAGCTGTGGAAGGACGCGGCAGTGAAGCGCGCGATCGTGTTCGCCCTCGCGCTCGTCTTGGCGATCACGCTTGCCGCGTGCTCGTCGTCGTCGGGATCGGGCGACAACGGCGACGACCTCTCGAGCGTGGACCCGGGCGATTGCATCGTCGTCGACATGGCGTCGTCGCCCGAGAAGATCACGCTGATGACCGAGCTCGCGAAGGAGTTCAACGGCTCGGACCAGGCGAAGGTCGGCGACAAGTGCGTGTTCGTGCGGCCCAGGAGCAAGGCGTCGGGCGCCGGTGCCGCGTTGCTCGCGGCCGGATGGCCGGAGCCCGACACGAACGGCCCGCAACCGGTGATCTGGTCGCCCGCGGCGAGTGCCTGGGGCGCAGTCGTGAACCAGCGGCTGATCGACGCCGGCCAGGCACCGATCACCGAGCCGTCGAAGCCGTTCATGCTCACGCCGCTCGTCATCGCGATGCCCAAGCCGATGGCCGAAGCGCTCGGCTACCCACAGAAGGCGCTCGGCTTCTCCGACATCATCGCCCTCGCCAACAACCCTGAGGGATGGGCAGCGTTCGGCCATCCCGAGTGGGGACCGTTCCGGCTCGGCAAGACGAACCCGAACTTCTCGACGAGCGGGCTCAACTTCACGATGGCGCAGTACTACGCGGCGACGGGGAAGACTCGCGGCCTCACGTTGGAGGATCTCTCGCGTCCTGACGTTCAGGCGTTCTCGCAGTCGGTCGAGTCGGCGGTGGTGCACTACGGCGACACGACGCTCACGTTCCTCAACAACATGTACAAGGCCGACGCGCGCGGCACCGCGCTCACGTACGCGTCCGCGGTCGCCGTCGAGGAGAAGTCGGTGATCGACTACAACACCGGCAACCCCGACGGCATCCTCGATCCCGGCGAGGTGCCACGACCGCCTCGCATCCCGCTCGTGTCGATCTACCCGAAGGAAGGGACGCTGTTCTCCGACAGCCCTCTCTTCATCCTGAACGCGCCGTGGGTGACCGACGAGCAGAAGCAAGGCGCGCGCGCTGTTCCGCGACTTCGTCACGCAGCCCGACAACCAGGCGCAGGTGCTGAAGTTCGGCTTCCGGCCCGGCAACCCGTCGGTCGCGATCGCCGACCCGATCACCGCGGCGAACGGCGCGGACCCGAACGAGCCGCAGGCGTTGCTCGAGGTGCCCGACCCGAAGGTCGCGATCGGCATCCTCGACCAGTGGGACGAGCAGCGGAAGCCTGCACGCGTGCTGCTCGTCATCGACATCTCGGGGTCGATGGGCGATCCCGCGACCGAGGACGGGTTCGAGACGAAGCTCGACCTCGCGAAGCAGGCTGCGATCGCGGCGCTCGGTGAGTTCAACGACAAGGACGAGGTGGGCCTGCGCGTCTTCTCGACCGACCTCACCAGCGACGGTGCGACGTCGCTCGACCTCGTGCCCGTCGGCCCGATCGGCCAGCAGCGGGCCGACCTCTCCCGCGCGATCGACGACCTCGTGCCCACCAACGGCACTCCTCTGTACGACGTCACGGGCGCGTCGTACGCGACGATGCTCGACGGCTTCGATCCCGCCCGCATCAACGCCGTCGTCCTGCTCACCGACGGCCGCAACGAGGACGAGGATCCGGATGACGATGCCGACCAGCTCGACGGCCTTCTCGACGAGCTGAGAGCGGGCAACGAGGGCCAGCAGACCAGGCCGGTGCGGATCTTCCCGATCGCCTACGGCGCCGACGCTGACCTCTCGACGCTCCGTCGGCTCGCCGATGCGACGACCGGCGCCGCGTACGACTCGAGCAACCCGACTGCCATCAACGACGTGTTCGCCGCCGTGGTGTCCAATTTCTGATCGTGGCCCTTCGATTTCGCGATCGGTTCTTCACTCCGCCCGTCGCGCGGGCCATGACGTCCCCGAGCGCGATCCTGCTCGCGGGCGGTGGACTCGCAGTCTCGATCGTGGCCGGCCTGCCGCTGCTCGCCGCGGCCGGAGTGGGTGCGGTGGCGTGGGGAGCGCGGGTCGCATTCGCGGTGCCGCGGGCACCTCGCCGCGAGCACATCGATCCGTTCGCGCTGTCCGAGCCGTGGCGAGGCTTCGTGCGTGGCGCCCTCCAGGCCCAGGCGCGGTTCGATCGCACCGTGCACGCCGCGAAGGCGGGCCCGCTCCGCGACCGCCTCGCGGAGATCGGTGAGCGAGTGAAGACCGGCGTGAGCGAGAGCTGGCAGGTCGCGAACCGCGCGCAGGAGATCTCGACAGCGCTCGAGCAGCTCGACACGCGAGACGCGCGGGCGAAGCTCGCCGCGCTCGAGCAGGACACGTCACGCTCTTCGGACAGCCGCAGCCGCACCGAGGAGTCGCTCCGCGCGCAGATCGCGTCGGCGGAGCGCATGGACGCCGTCGTGAACGACGCGCAAGACCGTCTGCGCTTGCTCGACGCTCGTCTCGACGAGGCGGCTGCCCGCGCGGTCGAGCTCTCGGTCGAAGCGAGCGATGAGGGGATGCTCGGCCTCTCGTCCGACGTCGACGACGTGGTCACCGACATGGAGGCGCTGCGACAGGCGCTCGAGGAGACGAGCAACCCCCCGGCCGAAGGATGAGCACCCCGACGACCAACCGCCGCTTCGTGCGGGCGAACTTCGTCGTCGCCGCCGGCACCGGGCTGTCGCGGCTCACCGGGTTCGGCCGGGTCGCGGCACTCGCGTACGCCCTCGGCCAGACGTCGCTCACCGACACCTACAACCTCGCGAACACGATGCCGAACGTCGTGTACGAGCTGCTGCTCGGCGGCATCCTCACGACGACCCTCGTGCCGGTCTTCGTGAGCCACCTCGATCACAACGACGAGGAGGCGACCGACGCAGTCGTGAGCGTCGCGGTGGTCGTGCTGCTCGCTCTCACTGTCGTCGCGGTGCTGGCCGCGCCGCTGATCGTCCACCTGTACACGCTCCGCGTGACGGCCGTGGATCAGGGGGCCGTGCGGAGCGAGGCCACGACGCTCGCTCGGTTCTTCCTCCCCCAGATCGTGTTCTACGGCATCACGTCACTCGGGATCGCGCTCCTGAACTCGAGGCGCCGCTTCGCCGCGGCCGCGTTCGCTCCCGTGCTCAACAACCTGATCGTGATCGCGGCCCTCATCGCGCTCCCCCACGTCGTGAACGGCGACATCAACCTCGACACCGCGCTCGGCAACCACTCGATCACGCTCTTGCTCGGGCTGTCGACAACCGGTGGCATCATCGCCATGACCGCGGTCGTGTGGATCGCGGTGGGCCATGCCGGCATCCACATCCGACCCAGGCTGCTGTGGCGCCACCCCGCGGTGAGCGAGGTTGCTCGGCTCTCGGGCTGGACCGTCGGCTACGTGATCGCGAACCAGATCGCGCTGCTGGTCGTCTCGATCCTCGCGCTGCGAGGAGAGGGAGAGCTCTCCGCGTACCAAGCCGCGTTCATCTTCTTCCAGCTCCCCCACGGCCTGCTCGCGGTCACCCTCATCACGACGTTCGCGCCCGAGCTCGCGGAAGCCGCTTCGCGGGGCGATCACGACGGGCTACAAGGACCGGCTCTCGCTCGGCATCCGCCTCATCGCGCTCGTCATCGCGCCCGCGGCGATCGGCTACGCGGTGCTCGCGCGTCCGCTCGTGTCCGCGCTCATCGAGCGAGGCGCGCTGTCGAGCAGCCAAGCCGTCCTCACCGGGAACACGCTCGCCTGGTTCGCTGCCGGGCTTCTGGGCTTCAGCATCTACTTGTTCGTGCTCAGCGGCTTCTACGCGCGCAAGGACACCCGTCGGCCGTTCTACCTCAACGTCGTCGAGAACGTGATCAACATCGTTCTCGCCATCGTGTTCGTGGGCCGATGGGGCGCGCCGGGCCTCGCCGCCTCGTACGCGGTCGCCTACACGATCTCTGCGGTGCTCGCGACGTTGTGGCTGTCACACGTCACGGGCGGCCTCGGCCTGCGCTCGCTCGCAGCCGGTGTCGCGCGCCCGATCGCCGTCGCGATCGTGATGGGCGCGCTCGTCTGGGGCTTGGCCTCGCTCGTCGGCGGTCAGCACGGCACGGGCGCCCTGACCCGCTCGCTCGTCGGCGTCGTCGTCGGCGTCGCGGCGTACGTCGGAGGGCTGCTTTTGCTCCGCGTGCCGGAGGTCGTCGCCCTCCGCACCCGTTTGAGGGGCCGATAGGCTCCGCCGCATGATCAAGTACCTCAAGCGGCAGTGGGCCTACTGGACCGCAAAGCTGAGCGGCCGGTTCGATGAGCGGGCCGATCCGAAGGTACAGCTCGAGCAGGCGATGCAAGAGGCGCAGGAGCAGCACCGCCGGTTGCGCGAGCAGGCCGCGAACGTGATCGCGAACCAGAAGCAGACCGAGCTCCGCCTCAACCGCTCGCTCGAAGAGATGGGCCGCGTCAACGGCAACGCGCGACAGGCGCTGCTCATGGCGGCCGACGCCGACAAGAAGGGCGACGCCGCCAAGGCCAGCGAATACAACGCCGCGGCCGAGGCGTTCGCGAACCGGCTCATCGCGCTCGAGCGTGACGTCGACGACCTCAAGGCCCTCAGCCTCCAGTCGGCGCAGGCGGCCGACCAGGCGAAGGCTGCGGTACAGCAGAACGCCACCGCGCTGCAGCGCAAGCTCAGCGAGCGTCAGAAGCTGATGTCGCAGCTCGACCAGGCCAAGATGCAAGAGCAGATGAACAAGGCGATGGCGTCGCTCTCGGCGACGGTCGGCGACGACGTCCCGACGTTCGACGAGGTGCGCGACAAGATCGAGGCCCGCTACGCCAAGGCCAAGGGCATGAGCGAGCTCACCGAGACGTCCGTCGAGAGCCGCATGCTCGAGATAGAGCAGGCCACCCAGAACTCAGAGGCCCAGGGGCGCCTCGACGAGATGCGCGCGCAGCTCGGCCTGGCTGCCGCCCACGAGCCTGCGGCGGTCGAAGCCCCGGCGCCCGCTCCCGCGGCCGGCGCCGACACACCCTCCTCCTGAGCGGCGCCGCCTAGCCCGGCAGCACGACAAGATCGTCGCGATGCACGACCTCGTGGGGCCATCCCTCGGGGAGCTCCGAGGTGCGGCGTCCCGTGACCTGAGACAGGTCGTGCGCGTCGATGCGCGAGAGACCCTTCGCGAAGACCACACCACCCGGTCCGGCGATTTCGATCGCGTCGTCGGCGAGGAAGTCTCCCTGCACGCCCACGACACCGGCGGGCAGCAGCGACCGGTTGCCCTCGACGAGGGCGCGACGTGCTCCCTCGTCGACCTCGACCACGCCCGCGGAAGCCAGCGCGAACGCGATCCACAGCTTGCGCGCCGGCAGGCGGCGCTCGTGCGGGTGCACCACCGTGCCCACACCCCCGACGCCCGCGACCGCATCGAGAAGTACACCGGGTCGATCTGCCGCGGCGATGACTGCCCGCACACCCGACCACGACGCGATGCGCGCGGCGGCCACCTTCGATGCCATCCCGCCGCTCCCTCGCTGCGAGCCCGCGCCACCCATCTGCTCCTCGAAGGCACGGTCAATGCCCACGACCTCCTCGATGAGCGACGCGGTCGCGTCGAGACGAGGATCGGCGGTGAGCACGCCCGGCGTATCGGTGAGGAGGACAAGCAGGTCGGCGTTCACGAGATGGGCAACGAGGGCCGCGAGACGATCGTTGTCGCCGAACCGGATCTCGTCGTCGGCGAGGGCGTCGTTCTCGTTGACGATGGGCACCGCTCCCAGCTCGAGCAGTCGCGTGAGCGTCTGGCGCGCGTGGAGGTACTGCCGGCGCTCGACGAAGTCGTGAGGAACGAGCAGCACCTGCGCGGGCACCAACCCGTGCGTCGCGAGGATGTCGTCGTAGGTGCGCATGAGGCGGCTCTGCCCGGCCGCGGCAAGCGCTTGCAGTGTCGGGGTGTCGGTCGGACGCTCCTTCAGCCCGAGCGCGGCGACGCCCGCGGACACCGCGCCTGAGCTCACGACGACGACGTCGTGGCCGTCGACGCGCAGCTGCGCCACCTCCCCGCAGAGCTTCTCGATGGCTGCGGTGTCGATGACGCCGACATCGTCGGTGAGCGATGACGTGCCGACCTTGGCGACAATCGTGCTCATTGGTCGGGCGCGTAGTCGAAGCTGAACGACCCGACGAGCACCGTGTCGCCTTCGCGGGCGCCCGCCGCGCGAGAGCCTTGCCGACGCCTAGGCGCTTGAGCCGATGGTCGACGTACGCGAGCGCCTCGGCGTTGGTGAGGTCGGAGAGCGCGACGGCGCGCTCGGCGGCTCGCCCGACCACCCGATAGACGCCCTCGGCCTCGCGCTCGACCCGCACACCCTCGGGCACGGGGCGATGGATCACGAGGCCCTCGGCGACGGGCTCGGCGTCGCGAGCCTCGTGCACGAGGCTCGCCATCTGACCGACTACCTCGCGTAAGCCGTCGCCGGTGATCGCGCTCATCCGCGGGCCCTGCCACTCGATGCCGGACTCGGCGACGTCCGCGCGCGAGCCGACGACGATGCGGGGCCGCTCGAGCAGGTCGGGCTGGTAGCGGCCGAGCTCGTCGAGCAGGATCCGCTCCTGCTCCGCGGGCGAGCGGCCCTCGGACGGCGCGAGGTCGATGAGCACGACGAGCACTCGCGCCCGCTCGACGTGGCGCAGGAACCGATGCCCGAGCCCGCGGCCCTCGCTCGCGCCCTCGATGAGGCCGGGGATGTCCGCGACCACCATCTCGAAGTCGTCGTCGAGGCGCACGACACCGAGGTTTGGCTCGAGGGTCGTGAACGGGTAGTCGCCGATCTTGGGCTTGGCAGCCGAGATCCGGCTGATGAACGTGCTCTTGCCCGAGTTCGGGAAGCCGACCAGCGCGACGTCGGCCATGAGCCGCAGCTCGAGCAGCAGCCAGCTGCTGCTCTCCACGCTCCCCCTGCTCGGCGAACGACGGCGCTCGCCTCGTGTTGGAGAGGAACCGTGCGTTGCCCCGTCCGCCTCGGCCTCCTGCCGCGGCGAGCCAGCGATCGCCATGGTTGACGAGGTCGGCGAGCAGCGCGCCACCTTCCATCGCTCGCACGGTGGTGCCCTGAGGCACGGCGACAATCGTGTCCTTGCCCCCGGTGCCGTGGCGTCCCTTGCCCGTGCCGTGGGTGCCGTCGGTCGCCCGCCGGTGGGGATGGTCGCGGAACGCCAGCAGTGACGCCACGTTGTGATCCGCGACGAGCCACACGTCGCCACCCGGGCCGCCGTCGCCGCCGTCGGGACCACCTCGGGGCACGTGCGCCTCACGCCGGAACGACACGGTGCCCGCGCCGCCATCGCCACCGCGCACGTTCAGCGCGCACTCGTCGACGAACCCGGCCATGGCGGGTCAGCGTAGGGGGTGGGTCAGCGCGCGGCGGGTCCGCTTTGGTGTGACTCTCGTTATTCGACGAGTCGAACCGGGTCGCCGGTGAGCGTGGCGGACCACGTGGTCGTGTCGTTCGGCTGCGCACCCGAGTTGTACGTCATCCCGACCTTGATCCAACAGCCTGTATTGCTCGCAAAGGTGCACGTGTAGTTGCTCGGGATCGGGATCGTCATCGTGACGAGACGCCCGTTGTACACGCCGCTGGTCATGCCGGGAATCGTGCATCCGGCGGCAGTGACCTCGGTGAGCGCGTTGTCGCGGTGATAGGTGCACGTCGGGAAGCCGCCGCTGTAGTTCGAGTCGGTCGGCGCGAGGATGCTCATCGTGACCGACCCGCTGCCGACGTCGCCGATGTCGTAGAAGTTCAGGGCGAGTGTGCGGCCCGAACCCGCGGTCGGAGTCACTCGAGCGAGGTAGAAGGTCGGCGTCGTGTCTGCTCCCGCGTTGGCGTAGATCGGGAGGTCACGGGTCGCCGAGATCGACACACCAGTGCCGTCCGGCATCTGCCCGGTCGTACCCGAGCTCGTGCCCCAGCCTGCCCGCAGCGCGTAGCGGTTGTAGCCAGCGTTGCTATTGCCCACCGAGGCTGCCGCAGTGGCCGGGCTGGACCACGTCTGGAACGTGCCGCCTGCAGCGGTGAGGCCTGAGGTGTCGGAGTTGGTCTTCACCTGCAAGATGTAGTCGCCGACCTGCACCTGGTTCGCGGGGATGGAACAGACCGTGACCCATCGGTGGAAGTAGTTCTTCACGTACGTCGCGTCGGTCGACGCGTTCGTCGGGTCCAGCAGCAGCTGCATGGGCTGGTTGATGCCCCGGAAGTACGTCGGCACGCACGCCGACGAAGTCTCGATCCCGTTGTCGGTGTCACTCCACGGCGAGAGGTCAGGCTGGCGGATGATGTAGCTCGTGTTGTTGATGTTGCCCGCGCCGCCTCCGGCGTTCTGGTCGCCGGTGCACCAGCGGGTGCCGCCGTTGTTGATGCTCTGTCCGGCACCGCTCGTGCCGTAGCGGGTGATGTTGCCGGGGCCGCTCGGAACCACGTTGGTGATGTTCCACGGCGCGCCGGTCAGGTTCGGGATGTTGTTCTGCTGCAGGTCGGTCGGCATGTTGGCGTTGTTGCAGAAGTCCTCGGTGTACATCCACGCCGGGTCATACACCTGAATCACCAACGGCTGGCCCGCCTGCACCGAGTTCACACGGACGCGGAATGTGTAGCCGTCGGACTTGTACTCGGGGTTCGTGAGGCTGCCGTTGCACCCCACGACGGTCCCGCTGTTGCAGACGCCGGTCGCGAACCGGTCGCCTTCCTGCTTGGTGCCCGCAGGGCCGGAGGTGTTCAACCAGAAGTTCGCGCACGACCCGGGCGTGCCCGGAACGCACTCGTCCGGGTCCTGACCGAGCTCGCTGTTCGGACTTCCCATGGGCACGGGGCCCTGGAAGTCGGCGACCGCGTCACGCGAGATCGTCTCGTTGTTGTACCCGACGAGCCCAGCGAAGAAGTTCGTGGTCGTCGACGTGACGGTGACGCGGATGCGGCTCGGCTGCGGCTCCTGGTTCGCGACGACCGTCGCGTTCACCCCGTTCGTGTAGCCGTTCTGCGAGGAGACCTTCAGCGCGGTTGAGCGCGCCGTGGCGACGTCGTTCGGCATGTAGATCGAACCTGCGAGCGCAGCCGCGTCGGCGGCACGCTGCTCCTTCTGACCGATGTACCACCAGTTCGCGACGTCGATGCCGAAGCCGCAGAAGGCGAGCAGCACGAGCAGGAGCAACGCCATCCAGACCATGACGAAGCCGCCGTCGTCGCCGTTGAGGGCGTCGGCCTTCTCGGCCCGGGTGACCGGAGCAGTGCGCATCGCTACGACCCCACTGCTGCGCAGGAGTCAGCCGGCTGGGGCTCGAGCCGCATGATCGTGTGCTCGGCGATGACCTTGCTCGCACCGAAGAAGTTGGTCACGAAGTTGTGGCGCACCTTGAGGTAGATGCCCACCGAGTCGAACTGGTCGGGTGGGACGCCGCACACCACCATCGACGCGGCAGGCCATGCGCCCTGGGGGTTCTCGAAGTGCCCGGTCACCGGGTTCCACGTGTACTTGATGCAGTTGGTGCCGCACATCCAGCTCGTCTGCCCGGAGGGAAAGGCGAGCCAACGGGATTGGTGTACGGGCACCTCGTACACCCACATCTCGAGTGGTGTCGCGAACGGCAGAGCGCCGGAGAGGTTCGACTCGACGGCGAGGCGCGCCTGGTCGGCGTAGGTCGTGTTGAGCGTGAGCGCGGAAGCGGTACGGGCGCCGGAGCGCGCAGCAGAGTTCGTGGAGGTGGCGGTCAGGAAGGCGAGGCCCCACTCGATGATGCCGAAGACGAGCAGCATGAGCAGGGGCATGACGATCGCGGCCTCGACCATTGCCGCACCGTCGTCGCCACGGGCGCGCCGCGGCGCTGGTCCCCGTGCCGTCCTCGGAGTCAGCGAACCGAACATCTGCACCACCTAGGTATCGGCGCCAATCCCCTCAGTGATGAGGTGACCGGTGCGTAGCTGCCTTGCCGACGCCCAGCCGGGACGCCCGCCGTCCAACACGAAAACTGCTCCGACCTGAGTGTGGAGATCACTCACCGCGGTTGCAATGGGTAATACGACCCACTCAGCGTCAGAAGAACAAGCCTGAGTTCCCGGCCTTCGAAGCGTTCAGCGATCACCGTTGCATGTCACACCCCCTCGGTACTCTGAACACCGAGGCAGGAGGACAGTTTGCACGCGCGCACCACCTGAATCTGGTGTCATCCACGTCGCTCACTCGGCCGCGTGGGTCGGCGAGCCGGGCCAGGTCGCTCGTCCACGCGCGGCTCGGGAGGAAGACGACGAGGTCGTGTTGGCGCCGGGAGCCACCCGAGCCCGGGGCGCCGGCAACCGGGCGACGCCCGAAGAGCCCGACCGCTTGCGCACCTGCTTCGAGCGCGACCTCGACCGCATCCATCACTCGAAGCCCTTCAGGCGGCTCGCAGGGAAGTGCCAGGTCTTCATCGCTCCCGACGACGACCACCTCCGCACTCGGCTCACCCACGCGATCGAGGTCGCCCAGGTCGCGGTCAGCATCGCCCGCCCAGTCGGGCCTCAACGTGGCCCTCACCGCGGCGGCCGCCACCGGCCACGACTGCGGGCACGGCCCGGCCGGCCATGCATCCGAAGAGGCGCTCTCGCCGTTCCTCGAGGACGGCTACCACCACGCCGTGTACGGGGCCGACGTCGTCCTCGCGCCGCTCAACCTCTGCGCCGAGACGCTCGACGCGATCCGCAACCACTCGTGGAACCGGCCGGCGCCGGCGACGCCCGAGGGCGAGGTCGTGGCCTGGGCCGACCGCATCGCCTACTGCTGCCACGACTTCGAAGACGCGGTGGCCGCCGGCCTGGTGGTCGCCGGCGGATCTTCCCGACACGGTGCGTGACGTCGTCGGGCCCGATCGCCGCACACAGCTCCATCGGTTCATCACGACGATGGTCGACACGATCGCCGACGACGGGCCGGGTCGGCCTCCGCAGGGCCGAAGCCGACGCCCTCGAAGCCTTCCGCGCCTTCAACTACGAGCGCATCTACCTTCGGCCCGAGGCCCGAGCGCAAGCGGATCGGGTGATCGAGCTGCTGCGGTCGCTGACGTCGTGGTTCGTCGACCATCCCGACGAGACCGGCGACGGTCCGCTCGAGCCCGGGTCGCCCGAGGCGGTCGCGGCCGCCGTCCGCTACGTGAGCGGGATGACCGACCGATTCGCGTTCCGGCTCGCGGTCGAGCGGCTGGGCTGGGATCCGGTCGCGCTGCCGCCGGGGGAGGCGTGAGGCCCGAAGGGTCAGACAGGATTGATGTCGACGAGCTTGCGGCCCTTGCGCTGGCCGAACTTCACGGTGCCGTCGATGAGCGCGAAGAGCGTGTCGTCGCCGCCGATGCCGACGTTCACACCCGGATGGAACTTCGTGCCCCGCTGGCGCACGAGGATCGTGCCGGCGGTCACCGCGGTGCCGTCGAACTTCTTCACGCCGAGGCGCTGCGCGTTCGAGTCGCGCCCGTTGCGAGTGGAACCGCCGCCTTTGGTCTTCGACATCGTCTGCTCCTAGGCCGTGATCGAGACGATCTCGATGGTGGCGTAATGCTGGCGGTGACCCCAGCGCTTGCGGCTACGGCTCTTGTTCTTGTACTTGAAGCCGATGATCTTCGGGCCCTTGGCCGAGCCGACAACCCGGGCCTCGACCGAGGCGCCCTTGAGGTCGTCAGGCGTGGCGAGCACGCGGTCGCCGTCGACCAGCAGAACCGGGGTGAAGGTGACCGACTCGCCCTCGTCGATGCCGAGCAGCTCGACGTCGAGTCGCTGGCCCTCGGCGACCTTCTCTTGCTTGCCGCCTGTGGCGATCACTGCATACATAGGGGTTCGAGGCTACCGGATCTGGTCGGAACCCAGCGAGTCGGCCCTTCGCCTGCCGGGGAGCCGCAGCGCTACTCGATGAGGTCGTGGTCGACGAGGACGCCGCGGCCCTCGCAGTAGGGGCACGTGTCGGCGAACGACTCGAGCAGGCCCTCGCCGATGCGCTTGCGGGTCATCTCGACAAGGCCGAGGTCGGAGATGTCGAACACCTGCGTGCGGGTCTTGTCACGGGCGAGGGCGTCGCGGAAGGCGGCGATCACGGCATGGCGGTTCTCACGGATCTCCATGTCGATGAAGTCGATGACGATGATGCCGCCGATGTCGCGGAGCCGCAGCTGCCGGGCGATCTCCTCAGCCGCCTCGAGGTTGTTGCGGAAGACCGTCTCCTCGAGGCTCGACGTGCCGACGTTCTTGCCCGTGTTCACGTCGATGACTGTGAGCGCCTCGGTGTGCTCGATGATGAGCGACCCGCCCGACGGCAGCCAGACCTTGCGGTCGAGGGCTTTGTGCAGCTGCTCGTGCACGTGGTGGCGCTCGAACAGCGGGAGGCCTTCGGCGACGGGGTCGTAGTACTCCACCCGGTCGGCGAGCGCGGGGCTGATGCTCGCCACGTAGTCCCGCACCGCTTCGAACAGCACGGGGTCGTCGATGGCCACGCCGCGGTACTCGCGGTTGAACTCCTCACGGATGACCCGCACCGCCATGCTCGGCTCGGTGTAGAGGAGCGACGGCGCCGCCGAGCGCTTGGCGAGCGCCTCGATCTGCTCCCACTGTGAGACGAGCCGGGCGACGTCCCGCTCGATCTCGTCGGTGCTGATGCCCTCCGCCGCGGTGCGCACGATCACGCCGTGCTGCGCCGGCTTCACGCGATCGAGGATGCCGCGGAGCCGCTTGCGCTCGTCGTCGTTGAGGCGCTTCGAGATGCCGTAGGTGCTCGAGTTCGGGATGAGGACGACGGATCGCCCGGGCAGCGACACCTCTTGCGTGAGCCGCGCGCCCTTGGCGCCGATCGGGTTCTTCGTGACCTGGCAGACGATCGTCTGACGGGCCTTGCAGGATCTGCTCGATGCGCGCGTTCGCGCCCTTCTCGACGATGTCTTCCTGGTCGTACTGCAGGTCGCCGCGGTAGAGCACGGCGTTCTTCGGCGTGCCGATGTCGACGAACGCTGCCTCCATGCCCGGAAGCACGTTCTGCACACGGCCGAGGTAGATGTTCCCGTGGATCTGGGTCGGGTCGTCGGCCGGCTTCGACACGTAGTGCTCGATGAGCGAACGACCCTCGAGCACCGCGATCTGCGTGGCGCCCGGCCGCACGTGCACGCACATGAGGTAGCGACCGATGGGACGTCCCTTGCGCTCGCGGCCTCGCTGTCGGGCGAGCGTCTCCTCGTCGACCTCGAACGCGCTGTCTCCGAGATCGGCGGTGACGGGCTGTCCGGGCTTCGCTCCGCTCCCCCGGCCCCGGCCACCCCGACGGCGGCGACGGCGAGCGGCCGTCTCGGGCGCTGCGGTCGCCTCTGCTGCAGGCCGCGCCGGCGCAGGCATGGTGTCGCCGATCTGCGGCTTGCGAGGCACGAGGACTCGCTCGGCTACCTCGGGATCGTGGATCTGCCCTTCCATCGGGCGGTCCGGGAGCTCGGGCACGTCGTCGTCCTCGTCGTCGTGAGGACCTCGGTTTGCCGCGTCAGTGTTCGACCGCTGACGGTTGCGGCCACCGCGGCTGCCACGACGGCGCTTCTTGCGGGCCGCCGTCGACGGCGCGCCGTCGCCAGCCTCACCCGCGACCTCGGACCCGCCAGTCGAGGTCGACTCAGCGGGCGGCTCCGACGGCAGGACGGCGTCGCTCGGCATCGGTTCGGACATCGGGGGTTTCCCTTCTGACGAAGCGCGTCTCCGGTGCGTCGGATGGGAGAGGCTCCCATCGCGCGCCGTCGCGCTCGATCCATTGGTGCGTGCGCAACGCGCGCACGTCATCGACAGTGGGCCACACCGCGCCGACGAGCTCGGCGGGGCGCAAGGCCCGAGGTTGGGTCGCCAGCTCGGCGACGAACGTGACGTCATCGCCCGGCTCGACCTCGGGGTCGAGGTGGAGCGCCAGCAGCGACGGTCGCAAGTCGTCGATCGACTCCTGGCCCTTTCGGGTGCGCGTCGCCATGATCGTGGCGGCACCCATCGCATCGTCCGCGGCAGCCTGGACCACATCGCGGTCGGCGCCGACGATGGTGAGACGCCACGTGGTCGATGTGACGTCTTGTTGCAGCGATGGCGCGTGCCCATCGATCGGGGCCACCGCCACGACGTCGATGCCCACCGGGAGCGCCGCGCTCAGGCGCAACGGCAACCCCGGCAAGTCGACGGATGCTCCGGCCACGTCGTCGACCAGGTCGGCGTCGAGGTACTCCGCGAGCGACTCATAGCCCGTCGAGAGTGCGAGGCCGAAGCTGATGCGGGGCCGGGGCGAGAACCCCTCGGTGTAGGCGAGGGGGATCTCCGCGCGCCGGAAGGCGCGCTCGAACATGCGAGCCACGTCGCGGTGGCTCGTGAAGCGGATCTTGCCGCGCTTGGTGAAACGGACACGCAGGCGGCTCATGATGCCGCCCGCACGGGGATGAGTGGTGCACTCCGGTGCCCGCCGACCGAGCGGTCCTGCCCGGTGCCCTGGCTCCCCCCGGCCGGAGGCGTCGCCGAAGCCACGACGTGCTCGATCGCGTAGCCCGTGCAGACGCCGCAGTCGTAGCAAGGCGTCCAGCGGCAGTCCTCGACGCCCGACTCTGCGAGTGCGGCCTGCCAGTCGTGCCACAAGAAGTCGGCGTGCAGGCCGGCGGTGACGTGCGCCCAGGGAAGCACCTCGTCTTCGGTGCGGTGGCGATGCACGTACCAGTCGACCGAGAGGCCATGCGCGGCCATGGCCTCGTGCCACCGGGTGACGTCGAAGCACTCGGACCACTCCTGGAAGGTGCCGCCGGCCCGCCACACGTGCTCGATGACTGCACCGATGCGCCGATCGCCGCGGCTCGCGATGCCTTCGGCGAGCGTGGCCCGAGGGTCGTGCCACTTCAGCTGCACCCGCGTGCCGACCGGGTCGCGTCGCGCAGCATGAAGACCTTGCGCTGCAGCTCGTCGACGGTGTTCTGGCCGAACCACTGGAACGGTGTGTGCGGCTTCGGGACGAACCCGCCGACGGAGACCGTGACCGAGGCACGAGGCGTGTAGCGCTTGCCGATCGCGACGCACTCCTTCGCGAGCTCGGCGATGCCGAGCGTGTCGACGTCTTGCTCGGTGGGAAGGCCAGTGAGGAAGTAGAGCTTCATCCGCGTCCAGCCCTGCGAGTACGCAGACTCGACGGCGCCGTACAGGTCGTCCTCGGTGATGAGCTTGTTGATGACCGTCCGCAGACGCCACGAGCCCGCCTCGGGGGCGAACGTGAGACCCGTGCGCCGCGCCGATCCGACGGTTGCCACGATCCCGACGGTGAACGCGTCGACCCGCAGGCTCGGGAGCGAGACCGAGACCTGCCCGCGGTTGACGGGATCGTTCACGACGTCAGCGACGACCCGCTCGACACCACTGAAGTCCGCTGTCGACAGCGAGGTGAGGCTCACCTCGTCGTAACCCGTGCGACGCAAGCCCTCGGCGACCATCGTGCGCACTTGCGCCTCGGGACGTTCGCGTACCGGCCGCGTGATCATCCCCGCCTGGCAGAAGCGGCACCCGCGGGTGCAGCCTCGGAACACCTCGACGTTCAGTCGGTCGTGCACGACTTCGGTCAACGGCACGAGCTGGTTCCGCGGGTAGGGCCAGTCCGCGAGGTCGGCGATCGTGCGCTTGACGACGGCCTCGGGCACGTCCGCGTAGCGCGGCGTCACCGACACGAGGCGCTCGTCGTCGTACTCGACGTCGTACATCGACGGCACGTACACGCCAGGGATCGTCGCGAGGTCGTGGAGCACGCGCTCGCGCGACCCGGCAGTGCGACCGCTCGCCTTCCACGCGCGCACGACCTCGGTGATCTCGGAGATGACCTCTTCGCCGTCGCCGATCGCGAACCAGTCGACGAAGTCCGCGAGCGGCTCGGGGTTGTACGTGCAGTGGCCCCCCGCTCCGATGAGCGGATGCTCGGGACCTCGGTCGGCCGGCGCGTACGGGCACGCCCGCGAGGTCGATGCAGTTCAACACGTTCGTGTAGACGAGCTCGGCCGAGAGGTTGAAGGCGATGAGGTCGAACTCGCTTGCCGGCCGGTGCGTGTCGACCGAGAACAGCGGGAGCCGGTGGCTGCGCATGAGGGCCTCGAGATCGAGCCAGGGCGCGTACGACCGTTCGGCGACTGCGTCGTCGCGCTCGTTCAGGATCTCGTACAGGATCTGGAGCCCCTGGTTGGGCAGGCCGATCTCGTAGGCATCGGGGTAGACGAGGAGCCACCCGACCTTGCCCGAGTCGTGGGCCGGGGCCAGGGCGCCGTCTTCGCCTCCGATGTAGCGAGCTGGCTTCTGCACCTTGGCCAGGAGAGGCTCGAGCCTGGGCCAGAGTGAGCTCATGCGAGGAGCCAGCCTACCTGCGGGGCGCTTGAGCGGCGCAGTGCGCCGCTCGGGCTGCAACAGCACCGATTGTCGAGCGCAGCGGGCGAGCCGGGGCGGCTCAGACGAAACGGTGCATGTGCACGCTCTGGACGAGGCCGATGAGCACGAGGAAGGCCATCGTCGAGGACCCGCCGTAGGACAGCAAGGGCAAGGGGATGCCGGTGATCGGCATGATGCCCGTCGTCATCCCGATGTTCTCGAAGAGCTGGAAGACCAGCATCGACAGCGCGCCGGCACAGACGAGCATCCCGAACAGGTCGCGCGACAACGTGCCGATGCGCCATATTCGCCAGGCGAGCACCGCGTAGAGGAACAGGATGATCGCGGCGCCGACGAAGCCCAGCTCCTCACCGGCGACGGTGAAGATGAAGTCGGTGTGCTGCTCGGGCACGTACGAGAGGTTCGTCTGCGTGCCCTTGAGGTAGCCCTGGCCGGTGACGCCGCCCGCGCCGAACGCGATCTTGGACTGGGTCTGCTGGTACGCAGGCGCGCCGGCCTGATCGACGAACGCGGTCAACCGGTCTCGCTGGTACTGCTTCAGCGTGTCGGTCTGCAGGATCGCAGCCACGCTGAACAGCCCGAGCAGCGTGAGCACGACGATGTGACGAAGGCGCGCCCCGGCGACGAGAAGCGTGCCCATCGTGATCGCGGCGAGCACCAGCGCGCTCCCCAGGTCGGGCTGCAACATGATCAGCCCTGCAGGCACCAGCGCGATGCCGAGGGCGATGCCGAGACGCCGTCGATCGAGGCGACCGTTGCCGGATGCCGCGAACGCGGCGAGCGCGACGATCAACGTGATCTTGGCGAACTCGGAAGGTTGCATCTGGAACGACCCGACCTGGAACCATGCCTGGCTGCCGTTCGATCTCGAGCCGAGGGGTGACACGACGAGGAGGAGCACCCCGCTGCTCGCGACGAAGAGGTAGGGGGCCCACTCCCTGAGCTTTCGGTAGTCGATCGACGCGACGATCACGAGGGCGATCGAACCGACGAGGAGTGCGAAGCCTTGACGCTTCACGTAGTAGAAGGGGTCGAGACCCGCGTCGGTGAGCCGGCGGTGCCGCGCTGTAGATGAGCGCGAGGCCGATGACGCTGATGAGCCCGGTGACGACGAGCAGGCCGACGTCGATGTGCTTCCGCGGCGACGCGGGGTCTTCGTGGAGCGACCCGAGGGTGCGCCGGTTGAGAGTGTCCGCGAGCGCCATCAGTCGACCGCCGAGGAAGAGGCTGGGTCGTCGACGAGGCCGTTGACGACGAGGGGCGCCGCGACTCCCACGGGAGGAGCCGGAGGCACGTCAGGGAGCGGCATGAACCCACCGAGGCTCTCGAACACCCGTCGTACGACGGGAGCGGCGGCCTGGGCGCCGAAGCCCGACTGCTCGAGCACGGCGGCGACCACGTACTTCGGGCGAGCCGACCGGGCCGAAGCCGACGAACAGCGACGTGTCGAACTGCGCTTCCTTGCCTGCCGTCTGCGCGGTGCCGGTCTTGCCCGCGAGCGGGTACTGGGAGAGCGGGAACGTGGAGAAGACGGGCGCCGCGGTGCCGTTCGCCGAGGTCACCGCTCCGATCAGCCCGGACAGGATCGGATCGCGCACGGCCGGCGGCAGCGACACGGTCCGAAGCACGCGAGGCCCGATCTCGCGGTCGACCCGGGGCACGGTGCCCTCGCCGGTCGTCGGGTCGAGGATCCGGCTCACGATGTTCGGGGAGTACACGGTCCCGCCGTTCGCGAAGGCGGCGTAGGCGTTCGCGAGCTGCATCGGCGTCGTCAGCATCTCGCCCTGGCCGACGGCGAGGTTCACGTTGTCACCGGTGAACCACTGGCCGAACGGGAACGCGGTGGGGTTCTGGTCGTGTGCGGCCTGCTTCTGCTCGGGGGTCGGCACTCGGCCCTCCTGCTCGCCGGGCAGCGGGACGCCAGTCTCGGCCCCGAAGCCGTACGCCGTGGCCGTGTCCTGGATCGCGAGGTTGTACTGGTCGCGGAAGCGCCAGAGGTCGGCTCCGATCGAATAGAAGTAGACGTCGCTCGACGCCGCGAGCGCGGTCGGCATCGTGACGACGCCGTTCTGCTCGCCCCCGGCGTTGCTGAACGTGCACTTCTCGCCCTTGCAGTCGGGCACCGTGTAGTGGCCGGCGTCGAGGAACCGGGTGCCCGACGAGATGACACCCACCGCGAGGCCTGCAGCCGCGGTGATCATCTTGAATGTCGAGCCCGGCGCGTACTGGCCCGCGATGGCCCGGTTCGTCAGCGGGAAGTTGTTGGTCGGATCGAGCAGCTGCTGATAGCGATTGGGGTCGACCCCTCCGACGAACTCGCGGGGGTCGAACGTCGGGTACGACGCCATCGCGACGACGGCGCCAGTCGTCGGGTCGAGCACGACGACCGAGCCGCCGGGAGCTGCGAAGTGGTTGGGGTTGTCCTTCGGGGTACGCGTCCGCGCGTTCAGCAATGCAGTGCGCGAGCGAGTCCTCTGCCAGCGCCTGCACCCGAAGGTCGATGGTGAGCTGCACGTCGCGCCCAGGGATCGCGTCGGTGCGCGTGAGCTCGCGCAGCACCCGGCCCGCGGAGTCGACCTCGAGCGTGATCGAACCGGGCGTGCCGCGCAGATCCTTCTCGAAGATCTTCTCGACGCCGTCCTTGCCGACCTGGTCTTCGAGCGTGTAGCCGTCGTTCTTCAACGTCTTGTACTCGGTGTCGTTGATCGCGCCCACGTAGCCGAGGACGTGTGCAGCGCGCGAGCCGTACGGGTAGACGCGCAGCGCGACTTCCTTCGCCTGGACTCCAGGGAAGTCGCTCTCGCGCTCTGCGATGTGCACGACCGTCGACTCGGGCACATCTTCCGCAAGTGGGATCGGGAGGAGCGGCGAGTAGCGCTGGTCGTTCACACGCGCGTGGCAGCGTGTCGATGGGCACGCCGAGGACCGGCGCGAGCTTCGCCAGGAGGATGTCGCGATCACGTGTCTTGACGATCGCCTTGCGATCGACCGTCACCACGTTCGACAGGCGGTTGTCGGCGAGGACCTGACCCTGCGCGTCGAGGATCCGGCCCCGCACCGGCGGGATCGTGACGACGCGCTCGCGGTTCGTCTGCGCAGCAACCGCGAACGTCGGCGCCGACATCACCTGCAAGAACCACAGCCGAGAGAACAGCGCAGCGAAGAGGCTGATGGCGACGATGCCGAGCACCCCCATCCGAAGATGAGGCGAGTCGCTCGTCATGCGGTTCCAGCCCAGGCCGCGTTGGCGCGCGGCTGGGTTCCTCCGCCCAACAGCATCCTTAGAGTCTGCCCCTCGAGCCATCCCGGGGATAGTCACTGCCACACGCGGGTCTGATGGAGTGCATCCTCAGCGAACACCCAGCGAAACACCCGAATCATCGGCGGAACGAGCAGGGCGTTCAGGATCGAGACGACGGCGACCACTGAGAGCAGGCGCCTGTCGAACACATGCGTGTCGCCCAGCAACGCTTCGAGCACGGCAAACAGCACCACGCCCGCTGCGCTGGCGATCGCCGCAGTGACCATTGGCACCCACCAAGCAGCGCGCAAGATCCCCGTCTGCACACGACCGACGAGATAGCCCACGATGCAATACGAGAGCGCGGAGAGCCCGAACGGCGTCTGCAGCACGAGGTCGAACGCGATCCCGGCGATGAAGCCGGTGAGCGCGCCCCATTCGGGCCCCGCAGCGATGCCGGCGGAGATCGCGAGGAGCAACAAGATGTCACCCGTCGCGGTGAGAACGTGCATCTCAGAGATCAACGACAGCTGCAGCAGCAGCACGACGACGATCACCAGGGTGAGTCGCACGAACGCGCGCAACATCAGCCGGTCGGCTCCCACAGCACGACCTTCACGAAGCTCAGATGGTCGAGATCAGCCGCAGGGTCGACGGTGATGTCGAGCTGAAGCGCTCCGGCGGGATGGCGGACCGTGCGCACGGTGCCCACGGGGATGCCCGCCGGGTAGAGGCTTCCCTCGAGCCCGCTCGTGATCACGACGCTTCCCGCGCCCACCTTGCTCTGCGCGTCGATCAGGTCGAGCGTGAGAGGACGGTCGGGCCCGGTGCCCTTCACGATTCCTTCGTCGTTCGCGCTCGGCACCGACACGCCCACGGCGAAGGTCGGATCGGTGAGCAATCGCACCACGGAACGCTGCCCGGTGACGCGCACCACGTTCCCGACAAGGCCCGCGCCGGTCACGACGGGCATGCCGACTTTGATGCCCGACCCCGACCCGCGGTTGATCTCGATCGTCGCGTCGAAGTTGGATGGCGCGCCCGACACGACGCGGGCCGCGACCGTCGGGACGTTGCCCAGGTAGTCGAGGTTGAGCAGTGCGAGGAGCTCCTGTCGCTGCTGCTCGGCGTCGACGGCTGCGAGAGTCGAGCCTCGAGTGTCGTCGAGCTCGGCCCGAAGCCGCTCGTTCTCCTTGCTGACCCGGTCGTAGTTGAAGACGCCGTTCCAGACGTTCGTGACCGGGTGGAACACCCGCTTCAGCGTGTTCGTCACGGGTGACACGGCATCGATCGAGGTGTTGCGGGCCGAGTCGATGAAGCCCACCCCGCGGTAGTCGAGCGTGATGACCGTGATCGAGACCAGGATCAGCACCGGGAGGATGAATCGACTGCGCCCCGTGCGCCGCGACAGTGCCACCAGCGTGCGCGCCTCAGCGCTGTGCGGCCGAGAAGAGCACGCCCTTCAGGGCCTCGAACTCCTCGAGCGACTGACCCGAGCCGAGGGCCACGGAGTGGAGCGGGTTGTCGGCGACGATGATCGGCATGCCGGTCTCGTGGTTCAGCCGGGCGTCGAGACCTTGCAGGAGCGCGCCGCCTCCCGTGATCACGATTCCCTGCTCCATGATGTCGGCTGCGAGCTCGGGCGGCGTCTTGTCGAGCGTCGCCTTCACTGCGTCGACGATCGCGGTGACCGGCTCGTTCACCGCGTCGCGGATCTCTTCGGTCGACGTCGAGATCGTCTTCGGCAACCCGGTGACGAGGTCACGACCGTGGATCTCGGCTTGCAGCTCCTGCTTCATCGGCCACGCCGAGCCGAGGACCATCTTGACTTCCTCGGCCGTGCGCTCCCCGAGCGCGAGCGAGTACTCCTTCTTGATGTACTGGATGATCGCTTCGTCGAGCTCGTCGCCACCGACGCGGACCGACTGGCTCGCGACGATGCCGCCGAGCGAGATGACCGCGACCTCAGTCGTGCCGCCGCCGATGTCGACGATCATGTTGCCAGTCGGTTCCTGCACCGGGAGGCCCGCACCGATCGCTGCCGCCATCGGCTCTTCGATGATGTAGGCGGGCTTGCGTGCTCCCGCGTACTCCGCGGCCTCTTGCACCGCGCGCTGCTCGACACCGGTGATGCCGGACGGCACGCAGATCACCATCCGCGGCTTCACGAACCGGTGCTGATGCACCTTGTGGATGAAGTAGCGGAGCATCTTCTCGCAGATGTCGAAATCGGCGATGACGCCGTCCTCCGACAAGCGCAGCACCGTCGCCGGACTGAGCGTCAGCAGCGCGCGGACACCCGCAGACGCGAGCACCACGCCGGTGGCACCGCCAGCGACGGCGAGCACGCCGGCCTCGGCGAGGTTGTATTGCACCAGGTGCCAACCTGTCGCGCCGAGCGCCCGGCGCGTGGCCAGCTTCCGCACTCGCAGGGCGTTGCGAGCGACGAGCAATCCAGCGACGTTGGCCACCGCGACCAACAAGGACGAGACCGACCGCCCCCATCAGGAGCCACAAGGCCCGTCGGGCTGTTCCGAAGACGTGATCGAGCCATGGACGCACGGCGACGCGCGCGTCAGCCACGGCCGAGAGCGTCGACCAGCGGCGCGTCATCTCCACCTGCGCCTGCGTTATCGATACGCCAGGCTTGAGCCGGGCGAGCAGATGAAAGGCCCCTACGCTCTTGAACACCTCGGCCATGCCGCCGGCGATTTGTCGGGTGTCGTCGTCGCCAGCAAGGTTGCCGCCGGGTCCAGAAGTCGGCGCCGGCGGGGTAGAAGAAGTCCGGCGGCATGACGCCGACGATTCGCCAAGCGTCGCCGCCAATCGCGAGCGTCCGGCCGACGACGGCCGCGTCGCCACCCAGCTTCGCCTGCCAGAAGGCGGCGCTCACGACGATCGCCAGCAGGGGCGCCTGGACGATCGTCACCAGGCTGGAACGTCCGTCCGAGGAGCGGCTGCGCGCCAAGGCATCGAAGAACGTGTCCGACACGGCGCATTGCGTCGCGCGTGTGCGTCGGCCATCGGGGAGCAGAATGTCGACGGGAACGGGCCAGTTCGCGGAGCCGGCTGAGGGCGACGCGGTCGAACGACGTCGACGCTCGGCCGAGTTCGCGGTAGCCGATCGTACGAGAACTCGCCGGCGTTGTCTCGGAGCTGCGGCCACATCACGACCAGTCGCCGGGGCTGCGCCACATCCATGGACTTGAGCAGGACGGCCTCGACGATGCTGAACATCGCCGTGCAGGCGCCGATCCCCACGGCGAGCGTCACCACCGCGGCCAGCGTCAAGGCAGGTTCTCTGGCCAATCGCCTGAGCGCAAAACGAACTTCATGGCCCATCGCGCGCGATTATGGATTCGTGCTCACGAGTCGACGCGCGGTCGCGGACTTCCACGCCACCAGCGGAGCTCAATCTGCGGGAGCCGACGCGGCGCCTTGGGGTACGGCTACGGCGTGCGCGAGCTCGGAAAGCCGGACCTCGTCGATACGCACACGCTCTTCGCCATCGGCTCGACGACCAAGGCGATGACAGCCGCGCTCGTCGGCATGCTCGTCGACGAGAAGAAAGTCGCGTGGACGCGCCGGTCACCACCTACCTGTCCTATCGTGCGCATTGACGAAACCTAGCGGTAGGTTTACGATCTGGAGGTGACCTGGGCCGAGGTGATCCGCAAGCTGAAGGCCGCGGGGTTCGTCGAGGTCCGGTCAGGAAAGGGCAGCCACTTGCTGCTGAAGCACCGCACGACCGGCAAGGAAGTGTGGGTGGCGGTTCACACCAAGAAAGATGCCGGGCGGCTCGGCAATCGCATCCTGCGCGAGGCGGGTGTCGAATGACAATGCTCTACCCGATCGTCCTCGAAACCGAAGAGAACGGCGCCGTGAGCGCTTACGTGCCGGGGCTGCCCGTGTATGCCGCGGCCGATTCGCACGCGAAGGCCGAGCGCGCCATCCGCGCGGTGCTGGCCGAGTACCTGAACGCGCACCCGGCCAGTCGTCCAGACGCACGAGTCCGCGTCGCACGCGTTTCCGATCGAGGGAAGACGCGAATCAGCGTCGTTGGTGTTGCCGCTCTGGTGGGCGCGAAGCGCAGCGACGCGAAGGCGCGCGCCTCGCGTGCCAACGGCCGGCTCGGCGGGCGCCCTCCGAAGACACGCGACCACACGAACGACTCGGACGAAGGCATCGCGCTGACGGGTCGCCGCGGCGGCATTCTCACCGACCATCACGCGGCACGCCGCAGCTACGGGCGCGTCCGACGCCATTGTAGCTGACCGCTCGGACGCGCCCGGCCGATTCACTTCCCTGCGCGCGGTGGGTCTCGACCTTGACGGTCGCGGCCCCCTTCGCGGGAATCAGATCCGCGCCTTCGCGCTCCGCGCCGTCCCAGATCTCCGACAGGACGTAGTGGTCGCCGGTGCGATCGAACACTACCGCGTCCTGTTCAGGATTGACGCGCGGCGTGCCGGCGTTCTGTCCCACGAACATCGCGGACTGATCGCGCCCTTGAATCTGCAGCAGTGCGCCATCACCCTCGTACGCCGGGCGAACGGTGTAGGTGCCGGCGGGCAGCGTCTTGCGGCCAACCGAGAATGGGAACGAGGTGGTGAACGTGACCGCCTCGAACACCTGCGCGCTGGCCGGAACCACGCCGGCCAGGACGACCAACCCACTCGCCACGACGAGCGACCGAACGAGCATTCTCAACTGCCTGCTCCTTGAACGCGTGCGGGGTCTCCTCCCGCACTCGCCATCGAGGCGAGCCCTGCACGAACTGCGATCCGAGAACGCAAGCGAATTACCGTTACAGGCCTGACAGGTTGGGGCGATACGGCCTGATCGGTCCGGTTGGCGGCGGCCCGCGCCGGCCCTTTCGCCCCGTTCCGCCATCGCGCCACAGCCGCCCTTGCCCAACCTCGGGCTCGAGCGTAATGTGTGCGCCGGGCCGGGCTCTGACCCGCGCGGTGCCGCCATCCCAGGAGCGCCATGACCCGAGCAGTCCGCGCATCGTCCGCGCCGGCATCCGACGAACGATGCGCCCGATCGTCCTGCGTAGCTGTACGCGCCTGCTCGCCTGCTGAAGCTGCCGCCGTGCGAGGGCAGGACCGTCAACCCGTGACCCGACCGCGGCAACCGCACGCGGCGTTCTTCTTCGCGTTCACCCTGTCGGCCGCGGCGCTCGGTGCCTGCGGCGGACCCAAGGCCGAGACCGCGATTCCCGAGGTGCCGACGACGGCGACCGTCGCGGCGCCGGATTCCGTCAGGCGCGCAACCCGACAACCCGCAGTGCGAGCTCTTCACCAGCGCGGCCGAGATCGCGAAATACATCGGCGAGCCGGGTACCTCCGGGCAGAACGCCGCCCTGGCTCTGGGTGCCAGTGGCTGGCTGCGACGGCACCGGCGACGTGATCGTCGCCGTGGTTCCCTCGAGCTATCACGAGCCGCCGCGCGCCGCCCCCGGATACCGGGCGCTGCCTGACGTCGGGTCCCAGGGCTTCATCGCGCCGCAGCTGGACGGGTGGGTCGCCGGCGCGATCGTCGGCGAGGACGCGATCCGCGTGTCCGCCGCCGGCGCGACGGCCAGCGAAGCGACCACCGTGTCCCTGCTGCAGGACACAATCAAGCGCCGCGCATCGTAAACAGTTCAACCAACGGTCAGCAGCGGGAGAGACACATGAAGAAGAGTTACGTCCTCGGCGGATTGCTCGCCGCCATTGCGCTGAGCGTCGGAGTCGGCATCGCGCAGACCCCGGCCGCCCCACAGGCGGCGGCACCGCCCGCCGCGACCCAAGCCCCGCCGGCTCCCGCACCGCTGCCTCCGGCCCTTACCAGTTGCCCGGAGCTGGCCACCGCTGTCCGTATAGTTGCGACCAACGACGCGCGGATGCGCGACTGGGCCAACCTTGCCCGCTACCGTGAGGCCAATCATTCCGTCGGTTCGACCGAAGTGGTGTTCATGGGCGATTCCATCACCGACGCCTGGGTGCAACCCCGCTTCGGTGAGTTCTTCCCCGGCAAGAAGTACACCGGGCGAGACATCAGCGGCCAGACCACTCCGCAGATGCTGCTGCGATTCCGGCAGGACGTGATCAACTTGAAGCCGAAGGCGGTGGTGATCCTCGCGGGACTCATGCATCTCGGGTAACACCGGGCCGACCACCGACGAGGAAATCGAGGGCAATCTCGCGTCGATGAGCGAGCTGGTGGCGAATGCCGGCATCAAGGTGGTGCTGACCAGCATCACGCCCTGACGGAGCTGAATCACCTCGCGAGTCCAAACGCCCCGCCGCAGACCACCACCCGGCCGCTCGCGCGCGTCCGCGGTCAACGACTGGATGAAGGCCTACGCCGCCAGTCACAGACGTCTACGTCGACTACTACTCGGCGATGATCGACGACAAGGGCATGCTGAGGCCGAGCTGAGCGGCGACGATTCCCATCCCACGGCGACCGGCTACGCCGGATCATGGCGCCGCTGGCCCAGGCCGGTATCGACAAGGCGCTGGAATAGACGGGGACAACCTGTGCCACACGCTGGCTGGTGCGGCAATCGGCGGAGGCGGGGCTCAAGCACCGCACCCGTTTCGGCGACCCGGCGTTGATGATCGCGGCGACCTGCCGGACATCGACGTCCTGGTGCTCGTCACCGGCGTGCCGTCGGTGTCGTTCCGGCGCGGCTGGACCCACGGGGTGCTCGCGCAGGCGCTGCTGCCGCTCGCGCTGGCCGCGATCCTCATGGCGTGCGACCGCTGGCGACCGCGCACGCGACCCGCGGGCCTCCGGCACGCGCCGGCATGCTCATGGCGATCGGCTACATCGGCGTCCTGTCGCACGTCCTGCTCGACTATCTGAACAACTACGGCGTCCGTCTGCTGATGCCGTTCTCCTCGCGCTGGTTCTACGGCGACACGCTCTTCATCGTCGACATCTGGCTGTGGCTGATGCTCGGGCGCGGGCGTGTACTGGTCGCCGGCGCCGGAGCGTCACACCGCGGCGCGGCGCGCGCTGGTCGCCGCCGCCGTCTACATCCTGGTGATGTTCGTCTCGGCGCGTGGCTCGCGTCTCGTCGTGCTGGAACGGTGGATGGGCGCACGGCAGGCCACCCCGGCACTGATGGTCGGTCCGCTGCCACTCACGCCGCTGTCGCGCGCCGTGATCGTCGACGGCGGCGACCACTACGAAACCGGGCGCTTTTCGTGGCGGACTCCGGCGACGTTTCAGGCGGTCGATCGATGGCCCAAGCGGACGGAGCCGGCGGTCGAGGCGGCGCGCAGGTCCCGGCGATTCGGACGATGCTCGGATGGTCCCGCTTCCCGTATTTCGAGGTCGCGCAGGCGGCGGGCGGCGACCGGGTGACGTTCACCGATCTCGTTCGGCCGATTGGTGGGTGAAACGACGGTCATCGTGCCGCGGTGAGACGCAATTGGACACCGCGCGTCCGCGCGCCTGGGACGGCCGTGATCGCGGCAGCCGCAGGTGTCCGGACTGCCCTGCGTGAGTCTCCGGCGCCGCCGTTCGGCGGTCCCGCAGTCGGTGGTGGTCACGCTCGACCCGCGACGGACGAATTCGCCCGCTCGTAGACTAGGCGTTGCCGGTGTCGTCTAATGCCGCGATGAGGTTTATCCTCGGCGCTGGTGCTGGTGACGGCGATCACATTCGCCCTGCCAGTCCGGTCCGCCGCCCAGGAGCCGGCGGCGCCCGCCCCGGCCTTCGGCCAGGCCACGCCACGCCCATCGATCGCCATCCCCTCGCGCGTCGCAGCCGCCGAACATCGACGATTACCTGACCCTCGGTGCCGACGACGGGGCCGCCCCGGGCAGCGGTCGACACCGCCCCGTGGCCTGCGCATCGACGGGTTCCTGCAACGCGAGCCCGGCGATCTCGTCCCGGTCAGCACGGCCGACGCATGCCTACTGTCCTACGATGCGGTCAGTCTTAGTCGTGCTCGTGTGCCGCGTCTCGAGCCCCTCGGCGGCTGCGGGCCAGGATGGCCCGGCGCGATGGTCTTTTCGGACGACTTCGTCGGCGGTGATGCTCGAACCTTCAACGACCGGCAGCGCATCGTACATGTTCTTCTCGAACCCGCTCGGGATCCAGGCGGATGGCATCGACGACCGAGGGTCAGACGACGACATGAGCTTCGACACGGGGTCGGCAATCGCGCGGCCGGGTCACGCCGGTTCGGCTATGTCGTCTCGTTCGCCATCCGTTCGAGCCTCCGCTTCCCGGCCGGGTGACGGGCGCGCGTGGGGTGTCGCGCTGATGCGGGGCATCCCGGTCAACAACGAGAGCGCGTTCTGGCCCGGTATCACTCGCAGCCTGAGCGGCTTCTCGGCGCAATTCGCCGACGCGAGCGGCTTGACCGGCGTGTCCCCCGGCCGCAATATCCAGGTCATTCCTTATGGCACGTTCACCGGGGTGCGCTTTCTGAACGATGCGGCGTTCGTCCGGAAAGCGGACGGACGCGCCGGAGTGGACGCCAAGATCATCGCGCACGACTCGGTGGCCATCGACCTGACCGCCAACCCGGATTTCAGCCAGGTCGAGTCCGACGAGCCGCAGGTCACGATCAACCAGCGCTTCGAAGTCTTTTTCCCCGAGAAGCGCCGCGTTCTTCCTCGAGAACGCCGGCTACTTTCAGACCCCGATCAACCTGTTCTTCTCGCGGCGGATCCGGGATCCGCAGATTGGTGCCCGGGCGACCGGCAAGTTGGGAGGCTGGGCGGCTGGAGCACTGGCGATCGACGACCGCGCACCGGGCCGGGCCCTCGACGCGGTCGATCCGCAATACGGCGATCGAGCCGTGAACGGCGTAGTGCGGGTCCGGCGGGAGCTGGGGGAATCGAGCTTCGGCGCGTTGATCACCAGCCGCGACTTCGGCCCGGCATCGAACCGCGTCGCGTCCGTCGACAGCCGGGTCAAGCTCAGCTCGCGGATCTTCGTGGACGGCCAGGCGATCGTCAGCGACGACCAGGCCGGCGACGCCGATCGCCGCGATTCCGCGTTCTCGGCCAGCCTGAATCGCAGCGGGCGGAAGGTGTCCGCCAACGTCACGTACCAGGACATCGGCGCAGGTTTTCGACCGAGCCTCGGGTTCGTTCCTCGCACCGACATCCGCCAGCCCACCGAGTTCGTAGCGCTGCGATGGCGGCCCAAGACCGGACCAATCCAGTCGATTGGACCGAACTCGTTCGTGCAGGCGACCTGGGATCGTGCCGGCGTGCTCCAGGATTGGACCGTCCGGTACCCGTTCGAGGTCGAATTCCGGCAGTCCGGCGCTTCGTAAGGCGCACCGAATCGATGGAGCTGTTTCAGGGGATCGAGTTCCGCGAGCACGAGAATCTGGCCGACTATTTCACCAGCCGTATCAGCTGGATGGACTTCGCGGTCAACGTGGCGAACGGCGCGCGTCCCAACTTCTATCCCGGCCCCGGACAACTGCCGTTCCTGGCCGACTTCCGTGACGTCTCGGCCCAGGCCACGTTCCGTCCGACGTCTGGCCGGCTGTTTGACGAGACCTACATCTACAGTCACCTCGCGACCCGGCCGGACAGCGGGATTCACGCGACCATCTTCGACAATCACATCGTGCGGTCGCGGGTGAACTACCAGGTGAATCGCGAGCTCTCGTTCCGGGCCATCCTCGACTACAACGGCGTGCTGTCCAACCCGTTGCTGGTCGATCTCGAGCGCACCAAGCATCTCACCGCCGACCTGCTGATGACCTACCTGGTGCATCCCGGCACCGCGGTCTACATCGGCTATACCGACTGGTACGACAACGTGGCGATCGATGCCCAGGGCGTGCGCGGCTTGATCCGCAATCCGTCGACGTCCACCGGGGTGCAGTTCTTCGTGAAGACCAGCTATCGATTTCGAGGATGTTGTCGCTCATGCCACCGTCCACGCTGACGTAGCGGCGGTGGGCGCTCTGGCTGATCGCCACGTCCTTCACTGTGCCGACCTCGTAGAGCGTGATGGTGCCGGGTCCGGCGATCGCCCGACCCGGTTCCACGACGAGCTTGGGTGCGGGGAGCCCTACGGCCGCCGACTCGTTGCGCACTATCGCGCTCAGCTTGTCGGCCAGGTCGTACATCGGCGGCGGATCATCTTGCGGCAGATAGGAAATACCGAGCCCACCGCCGAGGTCGACGATCGAGATCTGCGCGGTCTTCTCGACACCGAACTCGGCGACCACGTCGCGCAGCAACCCGATCACGCGGTGCGCGGCGAGCTCGAACCCTGCGACGTCGAAGATCTGCGATCCGATGTGACTGTGCAACCCGACCAGACGCAGATGGTCGGCGGCGAACACCCGGCGCACCGCGTCCATGGCCGCTCCGCCGGCCAGAGACAGCCCGAACTTCTGGTCTTCGTGCGCGGTCGAGATGAACTCGTGCGTGTGGGCCTCGACGCCGACCGTCACGCGAACCAACACGTCTTGGACGATGCCTGCGGCTCCGGCGATCGCATCGAGTCGTTCGATCTCGGTCATCGAGTCGAGCACGACGTGCCCGACCCCGGCCTTGACGGCCGCGGTGAGTTCATCGACGGATTTGTTGTTGCCGTGCAACGCGATCCGCTCGGACGGGAAGTCGGCGTGCAGCGCGACGGCGAGTTCGCCGCCACTGCACACGTCGAGCGCCAGCCCCTCCTGATCGATCCAGCGAGCCACCTCGCTGCACAGGAATGCCTTCGCGGCGTACCGCACGTAGTCGCCCCCGCCGAAGGCCGCCGCGATGTCACGGCACCGGGACCGGAAGTCGTCCTCGTCCATGACGAACAATGGGGTGCCGTACTCCTCGGCGAGCCGGGTCACCGACACTCCCGCGATGGTGACGACACCGTCGTCTCCGCGAACGGCGTTGCGCGGCCACACGTTCGGAGCCAACTTCAGCAGCTCCCCCGCAGATTGCGGACGCGCGGGAACGCCGCCGTGGTGAATCTCGTCCGCGTGCCGCGGACCGGCTGGGTGCGCGTTCACATCCGCTCCGGAGCGCTGACGCCGAGGATCGCGAGTCCGTTGGCGATGACCTGTCGCGTGGCCGCGCACAGGGCCAGTCGGGCCGCGTGCAGGTCACCGGGTTGCTCGTCGCCCTGCGGCAGCACTCGGCAGGAGTCGTAGAACCGGTGGTAGTCGCCTGCGAGGTCTTCGAGGTAGCGACACACCCGGTGCGGTTCCCGAAGCGACGCAGCGCTTTTCAGCACCTTCGGGAAGTCGCCAAGTGTCCGCATCAGCGTGCCTTCGCGGTCGTGCACCAGCAATTCGAGATGCGCCGTGTCGGCGGCGATGCCGAGCTCGGTAGCGCTGCGGGCCAGCGCCGACAGTCGGGCATGCGCGTATTGCACGTAATAGACCGGGTTCTCGCTGGACGCCGACGACCACAACGCCAGGTCGATGTCGATGGGCGTGTCCACGGAACTGCGGATCAGCACGTATCGGGCCGCATCGACACCGATCGCGTCGACCAGGTCGTCGAGGGTGATGACGGTGCCTGCGCGCTTGCTCATCCGCACGGGCAGGCCGTCACGCACCAGGTTGACCATCTGCCCGATGAGCACCTCGACGGTGTCCGGATCGTCACCCAGGGCGGCGGCGGCCGCCTTCAGCCGGGCGATGTAGCCGTGGTGATCGGCGCCGAGCATGTAGATGCACAAGTCGAAGCCGCGCTGACGCTTGTCGAGGTAGTAGGCCAGATCGCCGGCCACGTACGCCGGGTTGCCGTCGCTCTTGATGACGACACGGTCCTTGTCGTCACCGAACTCGGTGGTGCGCAGCCAGTCTCGCGCCGTCCTTCTCGTAGATGCTTCCCGTCTCGCGCAGCTTGGCAATGGCCTCTTGCACGCGGCCGCTGGTGTGCATCGAATCCTCGTGGGTGTACACGTCGAAGTCCGTGCCGAAGTCGTGCAAGGAGGCCTTGATGTGGGTGAACATCAGGTCGACGCCTGTTGCCCGGAACGTCTCCTGCAGCTCGTCGTCGGGCAGACCCAGCGCATCGGGCGACTGCTCGAGCACTTTGGCCGCGATGTCGGCGATGTAGTCGCCCGCATAGCCGTCCTCGGGAGCGGGCTGGCCCTTGGCGGCCGCGACGAGCGAGCGCGCGAACCGGTCGATCTGGGCGCCGTGGTCGTTGAAGTAGTACTCGCGCACGACCTCGGCACCCTGGGTGGACAGCAGCCGACCCAGTGCATCGCCGACGGCCGCCCAGCGGGTTCCGCCGATGTGGATCGGGCCGGTGGGGTTGGCCGAGACGAATTCGAGGTTGATGTGGGTGCCTGCGAGCTCGGCGGAGTCCCCATATCCGGGCCCGGCGCCGAGCACGTCACTGACGACGACCGCCTGGGCCGAGGTCTCGATCCGCAGGTTGACGAACCCGGGGCCAGCGACGTCGGCCGACGCGATGCCGTCGGTGGCGGCGAGTGCGGTGACCAGCCATCCCGCCAGGTCACGCGGGTTCACGCCGACCTTCTTGGCGAGTTGCAAGGCCAGGTTGGTCGCGTAGTCGCCATGCTCGGGATTGCGGGGGCGCTCGACGGTGACGGTCGCGGGCAGCGCGGCAGCGTCGAGGCTGTGCTCGGCCAACACCGCGGCGGCGGTGGTCTTGAGCAGCTCGGCCAGATCGGCGGGGGTCACGGGGGACCATCCTATGGTCTGGGGTGGTCAGCCCCCGAATCAGTTTCCCCCGGCCGCGCAGCGACTCGCGGTGTGATTCTGCCGGTGGCCATGCGTTAGGCTGTCCACGCCCAACGGCGCCATGGCTTTCCATGCGCCCCCGTAGCTCAGGGGATAGAGCGTCTGCCTCCGGAGCAGAAGGCCGCAGGTTCGAATCCTGCCGGGGGCACCACAATCAATGCAGGTAAACCAGCGTTTTCGCCAAGCCGCCCCATTGCGGAACGCTCCGAAAACAGGCTCAGTGCCACGACAAGGTCATGCTGGCGTTCATCCGCGATCACGTCATGCATGTCGTCACCCATGAGGTCGACGAATGGCTCCGCTACGACGACGAACTCATCCACGATCCGCATATGTGAACCGCCGCCCTGCGTCCAACGGCTGGTCGACGAAAACAAAGGAACCCGAGTGATCGAATGCCGTAAGTGCACTGCGGGCGTGTGCAGTCACGGTGCGCAGTGTCCGACGATGATCCGCTGGTACGACGACCCGTACAGCGGCACGTTCTGGCGACGCTGCGCGTGCGACGCCTGGGTAGAATCGCCACAGGGCTACGCAGCCGTGACCGTCCGGCGTATCGCGGATCATCCCGGTCATACGTTGCCGTGATGCCCTTCTCCCTAAACTGACGGGCTTGGCGGCATCGGCGTGGTCGACATGTTCACCTTCGGCGGCCGCAACGTGTACCCGGCGGAGACCGAGTCCGCGCTGTCCGCCCACCCGGATGTGTTGTCCTGACTCGTCGTCGGCGTGCTGCCCCATGAGGATCTCGGCCAGGTGCCGTATGCCCTCGTGCAGACCGCCACAAGCCCAGAAGCCGCAGCCCTCGACGAGGCGACGGCGACGGAGTTCCTGCGCGAGCGCGTCGCCGGATACAAGGTGCCGCAGACCGTGGAGTTCGTCGACAGCCCGATGCGCCACGACGCGGGCAAGGCGCGCCGCTCGGCCGTGCGCGCCGAGATCATCGCACGACTACAGGCCCGGGCGAGTCGTCCTGTCGATGCGCCGTCGCCCGGTTGTTAGGCCAGTACGGTTGCCTTGCAGCCCCACACGGACACCAAGAAGCCACTTCGATAGATGAACGCGGGGTCGTCGAGAGCATGCCGGGCGTCGGACACAGCTCGGCTGTGCACGAGGTCATACGACGAAGGCTCTATGGGATCTTTCGTGATGTCGCAGCGGCGTACCTCGACGTTCCCCGCGCTGATGTCGCCTAGAAACCTGGGATCTAGATCCGCTGCCACGACCTTCCCGGTGGGTCCTGTGCGTTCGGAAAGCCAGCGCACCACCGACCCGGCACCGGCTCCCACCTCAAGGCAATGCCAGCCTGCTGCATCATCGCCCCTGCCAGCAGAAGCGACACCTGGGACGATGGGGACGGCGGCCTACACCCGCACGGCGACTGGCCCGCACAGGCCGACGACGACATTGCGGTCCACTTAGGCCGACCCCGTAAGAACTGCAGGGGGTAGGTGGGGTCGCAATCGCTACGTTCCGCCCTGGGCGCAGGAAGGAACCTCTGGCTTTCCCGACACGCCAGAGAAGCATCACGGCAACCCCACCGGCGGTGTGGAGAACAAGATCCGTGACGACGTGGAACCGGCTGGTGCAGCAATGGAGGAAGCACGCCCCGACGCTCGCGGCCGTGTTCGCGCTGCTGGCCGTCGTCGGAGGCGGGGTGGCCGTGGTCCAGGGTCGAATGCTGACCGCCCAGGGGTGGATAGTCCCGCTGGGGGATGTGCCCGAATGGGTCTGGGCGTGGGTTCCTGGCTGGCTTCCTTGCGCTGCTTATCGCTGTATTGGAGTGGCGCTCCGGACAGGTTGAACGGCGGGACCGGGAGGCTGATCAGGCTCGTCTGATGATCGCCGAGTTGGTGACCGACCGGAGAAGGGCTGGAGGCCGTGGGCCAGATCGGCCATGATGAATCCAACCCAACCGAAGGAAGCCCATGATCAGGATTCTGTCCGTCGCCACCATGCTCACCGCGCTGGCCTGTGCGCCCTCGGCCCAGGCTTCCCCCGGCTGTGACGCCGCTGGGCTGATGAATGCCGTGGGCGCGGTGTCCTCGGGTACCTCGGCCTGGCTCGCGTCTCACCCGGCCGCACAGGACGCCATCAACAGCGCCAACGAGTCGACCATCCAGAGCTACTTCGTCGGGCACCAGGACGAGTGGAAGCAACTGCAGGGCATCGCCGACCCGCTGCGCTCGATGCGCCAGTCCTGCCCGCAGCAGGTGTCCCCGTCCGACGTGGCGAGGCTGTTCGACGCCATGGCGTCATGAGGCCGATCCTGCTGGCCTTCCCGGCCGTCCCGTTCGTCTACGTCGCGCCTGCCCACGCCGGGCCGATCCCCTGCCTCGACGGCGGCACGGTCGAGTTCGGGCAGTTCTGCCCGCCACCCGAGACCGGGCCATGCACCGGCCGGTGATGGGAGCATCGTGAGATGGGCTGGCGCGTGCACCGATTCCTGTTGGGGCACAAGGTGATTCGTCACGAGCGCATCGACCAGAGCACCTATTACGGGCTGGTCCGCGATGGGACCGAGCCGATGATCACGCACCACGTCTGCTCATGCGGGCACATCAGCTACTGATCAGGTGGCCGGCGCATCATGACGCACATGCGAGGCGCGGCGGTCTATCTGGCACATCTCATCGGCGTGCACCGCATGGTGGTCATCATCGACGACGGCGATAGGGTCATCACCAAGTGCCGTCACTGCGATACGACTACCTACGCCGCGTCCCCCTCTTGGGTTGAGCCGCAACACATTACGGAGGACCTGCAAAGGCGGGAAACTGCCCTAACGATGTGAGCTTGCGCATCGGTTGCAACCGAGTGAGCCAACTTGGCGTCCTATCTCGAACCCTGAACCTTGGCTTCACCGAAGGCTTTCAACTCAGCGTTATCTGCGATACCCTGAGCAAGGACTCAAGGGCAGGCCAACGGGGGTTGGCCGCATGGTCCGAGCCTGGGGGGGATTCAATCGTGATCAAAGTTGTCGTGGCTGTTCTGGGGTTTGTCGCTTTTCTGGCTTTCGCGCCGAATTCCCGCGCCGAGTCCGGAGCCCAATTTCTCGAGGCTCAAACCCCGGCACTGATCGCCGTGGGGAGCAATTGACTCGACTCGTGGCCCCGTGCGAGTCGCGGTGTAGCCCTCGTCACGAACTTGCCGTGGCGGCGGACTCACCAAATGGCACCGCCGACTATGCGACGAGTGCGCGAAAGCCTCGGTCGGCGAAGAAGCCAAGAACGTGGTCATCCCCGGGCCTGCCGTTTCTTTGCCGACGGGGCCGCAAGCCGGCCTTAGACGATCACCATCCACGCTGACCTGTTCTTTCGCCAGATCACCTTGCATCTGTAAAGGCGATGCTCAATCGTACCGTCAGCAAATGTTTGAATCGAGGGCCAGGAGACCTCTCGGCTTAATGACGAAACTGGCCTTCCAGCCGTCGTCAGTTTCACGGTAGGAACCTGATCATCGTGCCAACTAGCCTGTTCGATGAGGTTTTTCATTCGCTGGCGAAGGTCCTGACCGTCAGCAAGTGCCGTGAGCAAGTGCTTTCAGTAGCATCAGCGGAAGAGATTGATTTCGGCAAGCTTTTTAGCGTATCTTGTGCGCACAGGAACTAACGTAGCTAAGGGTTGGACATGACACGGCCGTTGCTCGCGACTGACGCCGCTGAGGGCTCGCAGCTCGCAGCCGGGCAGCCTACCGAGCGCCGCACCTTGCGCGACCGACTGCCTCATGCCGTCAATGCCGTCGTACGCACTTCGGCGTTCTACCGCCGCGCGCTGGTGCAATCGCCCGTCGTCAAACCGTTGAGCGACGCTCACTACAAGGCCCGACTGGCGCGCCACGCACGCAATGTCCCCACCCTGTCCGACGATCAGCGCGAATTGCTCGCGGAGATGCGCACCGGCGCAGCGGTGCGTCACATGGACATGCCGGCAGCGGTACGAGCGTCCGCCGATCGATTCGTGGACGCACTCGGCCGCAGGCAGACGGACGTGCCATGCATCAAGGCCACTCCGGACGACCTCACCGCCGACCCGGCGCTGTTCACGTGGGGTCTGGCGCCGCACTTTCTCGACCTCGCCGAGGCCCACATCGGACTGCCCGTGCGCTACCTCGGCACGGAGGTCAAACGCGAACTAGTCGTCTCCCCCGAAGTCAGCCGCCTTCACGACGCCGTGCGCTGCTGGCACCTCGACCACGAGGACCGACGGATCTTCAAGGTCATCGTCTACCTCAGCGACGTAACTGAAGGTGCCGCACCGTTCGGCTACGTCGAGCGGTCCAACACCGAGCGAGTCCGCGAGCTCATCCGCCACCACCACGACGTCGTCTCCGATGAACGTATGCAGACGGTCGTGCGCAACGACGACTGGCACCAGGTCACGGGTCCCAAGATGACGGGCGTCTTCGTGGACACCGGCCAGGTCTTCCACCGCGTCTTCCCGGCGATGACGGCCGAGCGGTACTCCGTCACCTTCGCGTACTCGAGCAAGCATCCCTACTTCACCTACAAGAACCTGATGCTCCCGCGTCGGGTGCTGCGGCAGCTGCGGAGTGCGCTCACGCCGCGACAGTGGGACGCGCTTCCGGGCTAGGCGAACTCCTTGACCACGTCGGCCACCCGCCGCAACTGGTCGATGTTGGCACTCGTCGGTATGAGATGCACCTCGTCGGTGCCGATGTCCTCGAAACGCCTTAGCATGTCCAGTAATTCGTCGTCGCTACCGGACCAGCCGGTGGTCGGCGCCATCGCGTCGACGAACTCGGCGGGGATCCAGTTCATGTAACGCCGCAGATGCCGGTGCACTTGAGCACGGGCCTCGGCCCCGTCGCCGAGGGCGAACCAGAACGACGTCGCGAGGTAAGGCTTCGGCTTGCCCGCCTCGGCCCACGCGGTCCTCGCGACGTCGAATAGCGCGTTCTCCTTGGCGACGTCGAGGTCCAGCGTCGTACCGGCCAACCCCTCCGCCCATGCCGCCGCGCTGCGCACCGTCTTCGGACCGATGGTGCCGACGAGCAACTGCGGGCCGCCGGTCTGCACCGGCGACGGGCCCACCGGCAGCACCGATTCGGTGATCTTCTCGCCGGCCCACACCCGCTTCATGATGGCCACTCGCTCGGCCATGCCCCGCATGGTCTGCGTGGCAGGGTCCGCACCCACGGCGTTGTAGTCCTCGTGCCGGCCGCCCACGCCGATGCCGACTGTGAGCCGCCCACCGCTGAGCATGTCACCGGTGGCCAGCGCCTTCGCCAGCATCACCGGGTCGTGCAACTGTGGCACGATCACCGTCGTCACCAACCGGACCCGATCAGTCCACGCCGACAAGGCGCCGAGCAGCGTCAGCGAGTCCGGGTTGTCGAACGCGATCCGCTCCCCCCAGCACATCGACGAGAACGGGCCGCCGTCGATCACGCACGCCCACGCCTTGAGCGTCGCCGCGTCCAGGTTGGGTTCCATCACTGGCAGAGTCATCCCGATTCGCACTTCCGGATTCTGGCACGCGGCATCCCGGGATCGGCCGGGGGCACATCCTGGAGTTTGGTCAGCCGGCGAGGCTATAGACGTGATCGGGTGTCACGATCGAGCTCACCAACGTCGCCAGTTGCCCCGCCGAATGCTCCCCGGGTACGTCGGAGTTGGCCAGCACCACCAGGGTGGCGTCACGCTCCGGCAGGTAAACCACCACCGTCGTGTAACCGGGGATCTCACCGTTGTGGCCTATCCAGCCGTGGGCGTTGAGAAGCGCGAAGCCGTAGCCGACGTCGGAGAGCAACCCGTCCATTCGCAGGCGCTGCGCCTGGGTGTGAGGGCTGAGCAGCGCGCCCTCCCCGACTGCCCTCGCCCACGCCGTCATGTCGGCGTAGTCCGACACGATCCGTCCCGCGGCATCGCCCCAGGACGGGTTCCAGAAGGTCGCGTCGACGATGGCACCGTCGGGCGTGGGCGCGTACCCGTGCGTGAACGGTTCGGGCATCACGCCGGTGTCGGGGTAGCTCGTCCGAGCCAGCCCCAACGGGTCGAAGACGTTGTGCTGCAAGTAATCACCGAGGGGCTGCCCGGTGATCTTCTCCACCGCCAGGCCCAACAGGACGAAGTTGGTGTTGCAGTACTCGAACTTGCTGCCGGGCGGGAAGTTCACCGGGTGGCTTGCCGCCACGTCGACGAGCTGCCGGGGCGTCCAGCCGAACGCGGCTGAGCCCGAGGGGGCCTCCGCCGCCAACCGTCGTTGAAACATCGGGTCGTTGGAGTAGTCGAACAGCCCGCTACGCATCCTGCCCAAGAGATCGAGCGTGATGACGTCGCCGTTGGGAACGCCGTCGACGTACCGCGAGATCGGATCCTGCAGACTGAGTCGGCCCTGGTCGACCAGCTGCAGCACGGCGGTGCCGGTGAAGGTCTTGGTGACGCTGGCGACGCGCGTCTGATCCGCAACGGACATCGGAGCGCCAGTGGCGGTGTCGGCGACCCCGACCGCGTTGACGTAATCGACGTCACCCGGCACCGAGATTCCCACGATCGCGCCGGGCACCCCCATTTCGGCGATCTTGGCAGCGATCGCCGCGTCGAGCCGTTCGGCGAGCGTCACGTCGGGGTCGGCGGACGCTGGGGGCGCGGAAAGCGCCAGTGCCAGCCACATCGGCGTCGCGATCGCGCAGATCTTGCGCGCCAATCCCATGCCTGCTCCCCTGCGGCGGCGACGAACCCGTGACTCGTCTGCAGGCCCCATCGTCGCACGTGGCAGCATGATCGGCATGGCCATCACCGCGAACTCCGTGGCACACATCCGGCTCACCGTCACCGACATAGAACGATCCCGACAGTTCTACGAGTCGGTGTTCGGATGGCCGGTCGCGCTCGAGGTGCCACCCGACGCCGACGACGCCACCCGCGAGCAACTGAGCTTCCTGTTCGGGGGCGTGGTGTACAACCTCGGCGACTGCCTGATCGGGCTGCGCCCAGTGGCCACCGACACGTTCAACGAGAACCGGGTGGGCCTGGATCACTTGTGCCTGCGAGTCGCGTCCCGAGCCGAACTCGATTCGGCGGCAGCGCATCTCGATGAACTCGGACGTGCCCGCGAACCGATCAAGGACATCGGTCACGGGCACATCCTGGAGTTCCGCGATCCCGACGGCATCGCCCTGGAACTGATCGCGCCGAAGTGACTCAGCGCGTTAGGCCGACGACCTTCAGCAACGTGGGCCTGCGCAGCACCAGCCCGACCCACATCAGCACGCCGAGGTAGACCGCGAACAGCGTGTTGCTGAAGAGTGGTGCCTCGACGCGCATGTTCGCGGTGACCGCTCCGCCGAGATAGGCGGTGATGCCGAGGGCACCGAGCACGGCGGTTCGGGGAATTGCGTAAACCACGACGCAGACACCGAGCACGACGCCCATGATCAGCGCCTGGTTCACGGGGAAGCCGAGCGCTGCGGTGCCCTGCCTGACGGGCTCGGGCAGCATCAGCTTTCCCACGACGTCGAAGACCAGGAACGCGCCGACGAGCACGCTGATGACGACGCCGATGGTGCGGCTGATCGAGCGCTTCGCAGGGGCATCGACCGTGGAGGTGGTGGGTGAAACGACGCTCATGACGAGCTCCTGTCTGGTGGTGAAGTGGATACGGGGCAGACCACCGGTGTTCGGAAAACTCATCGCAGGGCGTTTCGGACTACGAGCCGAGCCGCCGAGCGGAGACCAGCGATCCGAAGCGCCGGTCGCCGAGGTGACGGCACGCTCGGGCGACGGGAACGTGACGGCGTCGACGCTCGACCGTCGCCGATGTCGCCCCGCTGAGCGCTCAGACGAGTCCGGCGATGATGTCGGCGGTCGGTGCCGCCTTGGCCGCGCGGAAGCCCGTGCCGGCCCAGATGTTGGTGGCCTGCGGATCACCGGCGCGCACCGACGCCGCCCGCAGCGGGCTCGTCAGGTAGTGGACCTCCGGATACCCGAACGGGGCGTGGTCCTCGTGATCGGTGATGAACCGGTTGTGCAGACCGCGCGCATAGCGCCCCGAGAACGCCTTGGTGACGGCCGTTTCGGTGAACTGCGCATCGGTGAGCGCCGCCCGGTGCACGGGACTGCTGCCCGCTTCGTCGGCGAGCAGGAACGCCGTCCCCAGCTGCGCGGCGACCGCGCCCTTGGCGAGCACGTCGGCGACGTCAGCGGCGGTCATCAATCCGCCTGCGGCCACCACCGGCAGATCGGTGGCGACGGTCACCGCGTGCAGAAGTTGATGGAGCGGTTGGGACGCCGGTGCGGCGACGGGGTCGAAGGTGCCGCGGTGACCGCCGGCGCCTGGCCCCTGGGCGGCCAGCGCATCGACGCCGCACGCAGCGGCCAACTCCGCCTCGGCGAGCGTCGTCACGGTCGCGATGGTGTAGATGCCAGCCCCACGCATCCGGGCCACCTCGTCGGGTTGGGGTAGGCCGAACGTGAACGAGACGACCTCGGGCTTCAGGTCCATGACGGCCTCGACCTTGCCTGCCCACGCGTCGTCATCGAATCGCGGCTCACCCAGCTCGACGTGATAGTGCTCGGCCTCGTCGGCCAGTGCCTTCGCGTAGTTCTCCACCTGCGCGGGGATGGCTGCGCTCGGCCCTGGAACGAAGAGGTTCGCCCCGAGTGGACCGGTGGTCAGGCCACGGGCCGTGGTGATGCGATCGGCGAAGACCTCCGCGGTCAGGTAGCCGCCGGGCACGAAGCCGAGCCCGCCGGCGGTGGATCCGGCCGCCGCAAGTTCCGGAGTCGACGGACCGCCTGCCATCGGTGCGACGATCACCGGACGGGTCAACTCGCGCAGATGGAAGTCACTCACGCTCATCTGTCCCTCTGTTCTTCCCGCAAGCGCTCATCACCGCACCCTCTTTCCGAACATCAAGCAGTCCTGGGGTTCCAGACCGACATTGGGAAATATGACATACCGCGCAAGCCGACCTTCGAAGTTCAGGCCACTGTGGCGGAGGACGGCCGCCGACGCCGCGTTGTCCACGTGGCAGTACGCCGAGATCCGGTACACCGCGGGCTCCCGCGATGCCGCCTCGACCAGCATCCCGGCGACCTCGGACGCGAGCCCTCGGCCCCACCACTTGCGGCACAGGCAGTATCCGAACTCGACCGAATGTGGCTGCGGCCGAGTCCATCCGCACGTGCCCACCAATTCGTGGGTGTCCCGCAGCTCGATCAGCCATACCGTTTCGCCCCGCCTGTTGAACTGCTCGGTGATGACGCGGCGCGTCTCGTCGACGTCGCGGTGGGGCCTCCACGACAGGTACCGCGTCACCGCAGGGTCGGAGGCGAGTTCAGCGAACATCACTTCGGCGTCCTCGACGACGGGGCGGCGCAGCATCACGCGCGCTCCGGTAAGCACCTGGACGTCGGCCACGGCTTCATCCTGCAATGTTGGGCACGTCCCGCCAATGGTGGTTGACTCGATTCACATGGCAATCACGTTCAACCACACCATCGTGGCCGCCAGGAATCGCCAAGAGTCGGCAACATTCTTCACCGAACTCTTCGGGCTTCCCGAGGCCAAGGAGTTCGGTCACTTCCTCGCGGTCACGATCGACCACGGGGCGAGTCTCGACTACGCGCAGGTCGGCGCCGACGACGACATCCACCCCCAGCACTATGCGTTTCTGGTGTCGGAGGAGGAGTTCGACGCCATCTACGACCGCATTCGCGAGCGCGGGTTGCAACATTGGGCGGATCCGCGGCGCACCCGGCCCGACGAGATCAACCACAACGACGGCGGCCGCGGCGTGTACTTCCAGGACCCGTCGGGGCACTACCTGGAAATCATCACGAGGCCGTACGGCTCCGGCGGCTGAGCACCCGGCCGGCGGCACTCCATCTCCGGTCGGCCGCGGCAGCACCTACGGCCCGTTGCCCGGTGCCGAGACCAGCTCGTCGGCGCGACCGGCGACCTCGAGGCCCCGCGCCCGTGCGTCCACTCGGCATCGGTCGCGATCAGCTGCAATCCGCGGCTGTTGCGGAAGGCGGCCACGAAGGGATTCGGCAGCGTCACTTGGGTATTCAGCACCGCGGGCGTTAGCCGTGCCCGCGCCGGCCCTCCTGGTCGAGGTAGTCCCGCGCAAGATCGGCCACGTGCGTGGGCAACGAACCGCTGGCGACGTCGGCGACGCTGGTCTCCTCCAGCACCGCACGCATGCTGGCGCGTAGCGCGCGCCACACGTCGGTGAGCGCGGCCGTCGGCCCCGAATACGGGAGGTCGCCGAGGCCGATGTCGCGCACACTGGCCAGCGGGCCGTCGATGCAGCGCAACACGTCGGCGACGCTGATCTCGGCCGCAGGCCTCGCCAACTCGTAGCCACCGTCGCGACCGCGATGGCTGCGCACCAGCCGATCGCTGCGCAGGTCGGACAGGATGTCGACGAGGAACTGCGGCGGAATGCCCTGCGCCTTGGCCAGATCGTCGGTCTTGACCCACGCACCTTCGCCGACCGTGGCCAGCTGGATCATGGCCCGGACGGCATACTCCGCCTTGGCCGACATCCGCATGTGTCGGATTGTGCCACCGCAGGGGTGCGAACCTGGGATGGGAGCGCCCAACACCGATCGCTTCACTGGTGCCGAGGGACCAGATTCCCCAGTCGCTACGCTCCCGCCCGCCGCACCAGATTCCCCAGTCGCTACGCTCCCGCCCGCCGCACCAGATTCCCCAGTCGCTACGCTTCCGCCCGCCGGATGGTCCACCATCTACTCATGCCCACCCGCGTCACCTGCTGCCAGCTCCCACTGCGGATCGGCGATACCGCGGGCAACCAGGCCACCGCCCGAGCCGCCATCGAGCAGGCCGCCCGCGACGGCGCGCAGGTCGTCGTACTCCCAGAACTGGCGTCTTCGGGTTACGTATTCACCGACCGGGCCGAACTCGCGTCGCTCGCCGAGCCTCGCGACGGACCGGTCATCGCGGAGTGGACCAACCTCGCCGCGGCGTTCGGCCTGGTGATCGTCGCGGGGTTCCCCGAGGCCGCAGGCGATGCCATCTTCAACAGCGCCGCCATCGTCGACCCGACCGGGCTGCGCGGCGTCTACCGCAAGACGCACCTGTGGAACACGGAGAACGCAGTGTTCGACCGAAGCGACGACCTCCCGCTGGTGGTGGACACCGACCACGGCCGCATCGGTGTGATGGTCTGCTACGACGTGGAATTCCCCGAGTGGGTGCGTGCCGTCGCGCTGGCCGGCGCCGACCTGCTGTGTGCACCGGTGAACTGGCCGCTGTTGCCGCGACCGGAGGGCGAGCGGCCGACCGAGATGGTGCGGGCACTCGCCGGCGCAGGCATGAACCGGATGCCGATCGCGGTGTGCGACCGCGTCGGCGTGGAGCGCGGCCAGGACTGGATCGGCGGCACCGTGATCACCGACGCCGACGGCTATCCGCTGGCCTTGGGCGAGTACGGCAAGCCGGGCAACGTCACGGCCGACGTCGACCTGACGCAGTCACGGGTGAAGAAGTTCAACGAATACAACGACGTTCACGGCGATCGGCGCACCGACCTCTACCGCCGAACGCCGCTACTCGACTGACGGCGGCGGGTGGCGCAAGGGGTCCGCCAAGGCACGCACCGACTCCGGAACCGGGATGCCCGGCGTGAGGTCGGGCGCGGGCTGTGGGGCACCATAGCTGACCGTCATCGGCACCACCCCCGCCCACGCGTCCCCGGCGACGTCCTCGTCGGGATCCTCGGGCCAACCCGCGCTGATCTTCAACGACCAGTTGTCCGCGCCGATCGGCATTCGGAGCGCCAGCGTGGCGGCGAGTTCCTTGGGGGTGCTCGCGCGGAGTTCGGCCACCCTGCCGGGAACGAAGACGTCGGTCAGCGTCTCGAGGAGCACGGCCTTCTCGGTGTCCGGCACGCGCTCGAAGACACCGAAGACGACGGCGCTGCGATAGCGGAACGACGACTCGAATGCGCTGCGCGCCACGACGACACCGTCCAACGTCGTCACCGAAACCGCCGCAGCCGCACCTGCGGCCAAGGCACGGATCCACGGTGAGCCGCTGGAGCCGTGGATCACCAGGTAGTCGCCGATCCGGGCGAATCCGGTCGGGAAGGCGACGGGATGCCCGTCGCGCACCAGCGCGATGGTGGCCAGCGGTGTGCTGCCCAGAAGTTCGTCGAGGCGTTCGCGGGACGTACTCTGCTTCTCGCCGATCCTGGTGACCTTCGTAGAGGGCTGGGTCACGAAATCTCCTCGGCTACGCAGGAATCGCCGATGCGCCGGGCACCACGACGGCGAACAGATCGGCCATCGCGGCAAGGCTGGCCGTCTGCATGACCTCGGCCGGTACCGGCTCGCCGGTCACCCCGGGCAGTGCGCGGGTCGCCGTGGCGGCGGCCACCACCGTGGGCGCGTAACCGAGGTTGAAGGCACCGCGCGCGGTGGAGTTCACGCACATGTGCGTCATGAACCCGGCGAGTACGAGGTTGGTGGCGCCCATCGCCTTGAGTCGCTCGTCGAGGTCCGTCTGAACGAACGAGTTCGGATACTGCTTCACCACAACGACTTCGCCGTCCCGCGGCGCGACCTGCGAGACGATGGCGCCGCTTTCACCGTCGATGTCATACAGGGAGCCGGGGCCGTCGGAGTGCTGGATGTGGATGATCGGTATGCCCGCGGTCCTGGCACGATCGAGCAGCGCGGCGGCCTCGTCGAGTGCGGCGCTCACGCCGTCGAGTTCCATCACACCCCGGGTGTAGGTGTTCTGGCAGTCGATCATGACGAGCGTCGAGGCAGCGAGACTCGGCGGCTCGAGCGGCAGTTCGGCCAGGGCGCGCAAGGTGGGGTTCGTCATGCCCCAACGTTAGTGCGAAGCGATCGCCGCAAGCACGCCATCGGCGAATACCGCAGCAGGGCGGGGACACCGTCGCCCACGTCGATGCTGTCGGCCGGGTGGACCAGAGCAGTGGCGCGCACCGACGTGGGGTTGAACGACGAGCTTCCAAATGCGCGGCGAGCGCGGCATCGGCGACTTGCTCGTCCAACTCCCTGCGGATGTCCTGCCACGTCACCTCGAGTCGAGCGGCGGCGTCTTGCGCGTCGGGTGAGTCCGCTAAGTAGAGCGACGCGAACGGGCCACGCGCAGCGAGCAGCCGGTGTGCCTGTCGGGACGTGCCTTGTCTCGGTAGTCGACGGTCCACTCCTCACGCCATCGCGCTTTGCGCCGCGGTTCCGTTGGCGACGGTGACGGCTGGTTTCGGTGCTGTTCGCGGTGCGTTGATCGGCGGCTCGAGAATGGTTGCCGCGGCCGCTGTTTCCCGAGCGAAGAAGGCCCCGACATCGCCGATCGCACTCATCAACTGCGCCGGGAAGACCACCGTCGTATTCTTATCCACCCCCAACTCGACCAGGGTCTGCAGATTGCGCAGCTGCAGCGCGAGGGGGTGGGCCATCATGGTGTCCGAGGCATCACCCAAAGCGGCCGCGGCAAGCGATTCACCCTCGGCGGCAATAATTTTCGCGCGCTTTTCTCGTTCGGCTTCAGCCTGGCGGGCCATCGCGCGCTTCATGCTGTCGGGCAACTGGATGTCCTTCAACTCGACCATCGTCACCTCCACGCCCCACTCGACCGTCGTCACGTCCAAGATCTGCCGGATGTTGGCGTTGATGGTCTCCGTATCGGCGAGGGCCTCGTCGAGGGTGTGCTGGCCGACGACCTTGCGTAGCGTCGTCTGGGCGATCTGATCAATCGCCGCCCGCACGTTCTCGATGGCGACGATGGATTTCACCGCGTCGATGACCTTGTAGTACGCCACCGCGGAGATGTCGACGCTGACGTTGTCACGGGTGATGATCCCCTGTGACTGGATCGGCATCGTGACAATGCGCAGTGAAACCTTGGGCAGCCGGTCGAGTACCGGAATGATCAGGCGCAGACCGGGTTCCCGCACACCGATGACGCGACCGAGCCGAAAATGGACGCCCTTCTCGTACTGATTCACCACTCGAATCGACAAGGCAACCAGAATGAGAACAACGACACCGGGGGCAATGAGCATGACACTCATGACGTCTCCTTACGAAAGTGAGGCGGCGTTGCTCGTTTCGCCGTGTCCCTCCGCCGCCACTAGTCTGAGGATGCCCGTGGGACGGCCATCGGGACAGTGTCAAAGGTCCTCGTTCCTAGCCGATTCTGGCCAGTTCCGACGCTGGCGGGCTTTGACGAGCCAAGTCGACCCGCCGGTGATCGGACGTGCAGATGCCGCGGGATGGATGCGACGACCGTCTTACGGAGGAGCCTAAAGTCCTCTTCGTGCGCGCAAAGGCCCTATCGATCCACGCCGCGTGTACCCGAGCGGCACGAGCTTGCATCCTTATCGGCGAGCTAGCGTCGCGGCGGGCACCGTGAGCGTGAAAGTGGCTCCGCCGCCTGGTGTTTGCGTGACATCGATGTGCCCGCCGTGCGCTTGTGCGATTTCTCGTACGAGCGCGAGACCGATGCCATGACGTGGACGGTCACCGGAGGCGGTGTGGGCGTTGCCGTGCGAGAAGCGGTCGAACAAGGTGCCCAGCTCGACGGGGTCGATCCCCACCCCGTCGTCGCGCACGTCGACGAGGACGTCGTCGTGGTTACGCCTGACTGCGACCACGATGCTTCCGCCCGGATGCTGGTGGGACAGCGCGTTGTCGACGAGCGAGGTGATCGCACGGCGAAGCGCGGAACCCGAACCGAGTACCACTGCGTCGCCGTCCGATTGGACGCCGCTCGTGTCGACGACCAGATCCACGCCCTCGTTTGCGCAATGCTCGGTCATGCTGCCCGATACGGCGTGAACGACGGCCGACAGGTCGACGCGGTCCTGAGGTGCGCGGCCCGACGACATCGACGCAGACGCCAGCAGGTCCTCGATCACCTCACCGAGCACCCGCGCATCGGATGCGAGCGCGTCGAGTTGTGCTCTCGCCCGTTCGACATCGCCGTCATCGAATCGGCGGCCGAGCATCTGAATACGGGTGTGCAACACCGTCAACGGTGCGCGGAGTTCGTGCGATGCGTCGGCCACGAAGCGACGCTGCAGTGCCAAAGCGTTCGCGAGCGGGCGGATCGACCGCCTGGTGAGCATGGCGACGACTGCGACAGATGCCAGGATTCCGGCCAGTTCGGCGATGCCCAGGGATAGCAGCAGACGGTCGCGGCCCGCTTCGTACGGCTCGAGGTCGAGCAATGCCACGACTCTGCCATCGGGTTTGTCGACAACCAGCGCGCGGTACCGAGTGTTGTCGATCCGCGCATCCGAGAACCCAGCCGGGCGCGCCAGCAGGTCCGCCGTCGGGATCCCGTCGGCGCTGACCGCGACGCGCCCAGCCGCGTCGCGCAGGACCAGGACCATGTCCGGCGGCGGGTCCGTCGCGTCGTCGGCGGTTTGCGCCACCGACGTCAGCTGGGACTTGATCTGCTGCTCCTGCACACGGATGTCGACGACGTACACCACTGCGCCGACCAAGAGCAGCACCGCTGCCAACGCCAGCGACGCCTGGAGCGCGGCAATCCGGCCTGCTCGCCGCACCACCGCGAGGTCGCTGTCGGTCGTCACTGGTGTCCGAGCCGATAACCGGTTCCGTGCACGGTATGGACGACGCCGCGTCCGAGCTTGCGACGCAGGTAATGGACATAGGTGTCGATGACGCCGGGCGAGTCGGCACCTGCGAATACCGCGTCGAGCAGCTGACCGCGGGTGAAGACCCGCCGAGGGGCACTCATCAGCACGGCGAGCAGTACCGCCTCCCGCTCGGACAGTTCGACTGCGTCGTCGCCGTCGGTGCCGCTGACCGTGCGCGTCACCCGGTCCAGACTGAGCCCGCCGGCGCGCAACGTCGACTGGCCGTCGGGTCGACGCAGCAGGGCCCGGACCCGGGCGAGCAGTTCGGGTACTTCGAACGGTTTGACCAGATAGTCCTGCGCTCCCGCGTCAAGGCCCTCGACCTTGTCCTCGAGCGAACCTCGCGCCGTGAGCAGGAGCGCCGGGGTGGCGATGCCGCGGGATCGAAGCAGGGCAACCAGTTCGGAGCCGTCCATCACCGGCAACCCGCGATCGACGATCACGACGTCGTAGCGTTCGGTGAGGCAGCGGTGCAGGCCCTGCTGAGCGTCGTGCGCGACGTCGACGAGGTAGCCCTCCTCGGTGAACAGCTCGGTGAGCATCGCGCTGAGCGCACGATCGTCCTCGACGATCAGCAGTCGCTCGGCCATCCACCGAGCGTGCCACGCCATTTCTTCGCTGGGGCGAAGAAATCGATGTCAACCTCGAGCCATGGACACGCCCCGTCAGGGTTTCCGCCGCGCGGCAGTTGCTTCGTGGGCGTTGGTCGGCGTCGGCATCGCCGGTGTCGGTGGCGCCTCGGCCCTCGCGTACGCCGACACCGTGAAGCCCGCGCAGACCACCACGCCTTCCGATGCCACGGTCGCAGTACCGGAGTATGTCGACCCGGCACCGCAGGTGTTGACGCCGACCCCCATCGAACCGCCGCCATCGGCCCCCGAGTTGACGACGACAACCGAGGGGCCACCTCCGCAGGCCAGCCCTGCGCCCGCCCCGCCGGCCGTCCCCGAAATCACACCGGACTACACGCCCCGCTACACACCCGACTACACGCCGGCACCGACGGTCGAGCAGGCGCCCGACCCGGTGCCTCAGGAGGCGCCCGCGCCCCGGCCCGCGAGACTTCCCACGACCAGGCAGCGCAGCACTCCGACGACGGTGATGGCCCCGAACTACTCGCCGCACATCACGGTCTCGCGCGGCTCATGACCGTCGCTCCCGAGCGGCTCCAGGCGACGGCGACGCAGCAGTGGCAGCGCTGGAGTACCGGCATGCAGATCGTCGTCACCGAACCCGCTGCGCTGCCCGCCGCCCGTCGGGCCGTCGACGCCGAACTCGACGCCGTCGAGGCCGTCGCATCGCGATTTCGGCCCGATTCGGAGCTCCTGGCGCTCTGCGCGGCGGCGGGGCGACCGACCGAGGTGAGCCCGTTGATGGCCGAATTGCTCGCCGCCGCACTCACGGCCGCCCGCCAGACCGACGGCGACGTCGACCCCACCATCGGCGGCGCGATGATCGCGCTCGGATACGACCGCGACATCGGCCTACTCGATTCAACCCTCGCCCGCGGCGATTCAATGGCCGCGCGGGTGCCTCTCCCGCCGAGCTGGATCGACATTCGGCTCGACGACCGCGTCGTCACCGTGCCGCCGGGCGTCGTGCTCGACCTGGGAGCTACGGCCAAGGCAATGGCCGCAGACCGCTGTGCCGCACGGGTTCACCGGGACACCGGGAGCGGCGTGCTCGTCAATCTGGGCGGGGACATCGCGACCGCTGGCGCAGCGCCCGACGGCGGTTGGCAGGTACTGGTCCACGACGCCCCCGACGACCCGACGAGTCGGGTGGCGCTGCCTTCGGGAGCCGCGCTGGCCACGTCCAGCACGATTCGCCGTCGGTGGCGCTGCGGCGCAGACGTGGTGCACCACATCCTCGACCCGCGCACGGGGTGGACGGCAGATCCGGTGTGGCGCACGGTGAGCGTCGCCGCACGAACGTGTCTGGCCGCCAACACGGTCACCACGGCCGCCGTCGTCCGCGGTCGGTCTGCGCTGGATTGGATTCGTACGGTTGACTTTCCGGCCCGACTCGTCGACGCCGACCGCAGGGTCCACACACTTGGCGGATGGCCGACCGAGACGGGCGGAGCCACGCCATGACGGATCAGGCGCTGTGGGCGCTGGGCCGAGGCACCGGGATCACCGCGCTCGCCTTCATGACCGTCTCGGTGTTCCTGGGCATCGCCACCAGGTCGGGGCGTCCGCTGCTCGTGCTGCCGAGGTTCGCCGTCGCCGACGTCCATCGCTTCGCCGCGCTCGCGGGCACGCTCCTGGTGGCGCTTCACATGGCCCTGTTGTTCTTCGACCCCTACGCCCAGCTGCGCCTCGTCGACTTCGTGGTGCCGTTCTTGGGCGCCTACCGACCGCTCTGGCTCGGGTTGGGCACGCTCGCCCTCGATCTCCTCGCGGCCGTCGTTCTCACCAGTCTGCTGCGCCACCGCATCGGGCTACGGGTCTTCCGGACCGTGCACTGGGCGACGTATGCCCTTTGGCCCGTGGCCATGGCACATGCGCTGGGCAACGGAACCGATACGGGCCACCGGTGGTTCCTGCTCTTCGCCGGCTCCTGCGCGCTCGTGGTGGGCGGCGCGCTGGTGTGGCGCCTGTGCGCCAACTACACCGAATACGCCGACATCCGAACGTCGGGCCGCCCATGACGACGGCACGCCTGTTCGCCGCCCCTGGCCCGAGCCTGGCCGCACACCAGCAACGATTCGGCCCGTTACCCGACTCGGCCGCAACGACATTGGTGACCCTGCTCGAGGAGGCCGGGCTGACCGGGCGGGGCGGCGCCGGCTTCCCAACCGCCCGGAAGATCGCATCGGTCACCGGGCGCAAGGCGGTGGTGATCGGCAACGGCGCCGAGGGCGAGCCGCTCAGTCACAAGGATGCGGAACTTCTTAGCCGCGCACCGCACCTCGTCCTCGACGGCCTGAGCGCCGCGGCCGCAGCGGTCGCTGCCGACAAGGTCGTCATCTACGTTCCGGCGCCCGCCGTGCCCGCGATCGAGACTGCGCTCGACGAGCGACGGTCCGCGCGGGTGGACCCCCGCCGCGTCACCATCGTCGAAGCCCCCGAAGGCTTCGTCAGCGGTGAGGAGTCAGCCGTCGTCAGGCGCGTCGAAGGCGGACCGGCCATCCCCCGCGACCGGACGGTGCTCACCTCGATCTGCGGTGTTCGGGGTCGCCCCACCCTGGTGAACAACGTGGAGACGCTGGCCCATGTCGCTCTGATCGCACGGTACGGACCGCACTGGTTCCGTTCGGTCGGCGATCCGACGGAGCCGGGAACCATGTTGGTCACCCTGACCGGCGGATCGGGTATGCCCGCGGTATTCGAAGTGCCGAGCGGAGCGCGGCTAACCGACGTTCTCGGACACCTCCGCAGCGCCGACACACGCGCGCTGCGCGCCGTCCTGTTGGGCGGGTACCACGGGACCTGGATCCCGGCTGCGATGCTCGCCGACGCTCGACTGTCGCGCGAAGGCCTGGCCCACCTCGGCGCCAGCCCCGGTGCGGGCATCGTCCACGCACTACCGGCGAGCGAGTGCGGCCTCACCCGCACTGCGGACATCCTCTCCTTCCTCGCAGGCGAAAGCGCCCGCCAATGTGGTCCGTGCACCAACGGCCTGCCCGAATTGGCCCGGCTCTTCGACGAACTCGCCTACCACGGAGTCGACGACGGCCTCCTCGCCAAGGTGTATCGGACGATCGACCTCGTCGATGGACGCGGCTCGTGTCGCCACCCCGACGGAACCGCCCGGCTGGCTCGCAGCGCGCTGACTGCATTCGCCTCCGACATCGACCACCATCGCCACGGCCGATGCGAGGCGGCCTTGGAGCCGGTACCGCGGATCCGTCGTAGCCGCGACGTCTCGCGGTCGCGATGAGCAGAACGCCAACATCGACCACGCGCCTGCACATCGACTGGACGCGCTGCCAGGGCCGCGGACTGTGCACCGAACTCCTGCCCCGTGTGCTTGGTCGCGACGACTGGGGCTACCCCGTGGCCTACGACGGCTCTCGCGAGCCCGTCGTGCACTCCTCGTCGTTGGCGGATGCGCGCGCCGCCGTCGAGTTGTGCCCCCGACTTGCCCTTTCCCTCATCGACCCTTCGAAACCATCCAAAAGGAGTAGTAGTTGACCACCATCAACGGGCTTCCCGCCCACGTCCTGCTCGTCCACTTCATCGTCGTCCTGGCACCGCTGACGGCCGTGGTCGCCGTCGTCTGCGCCCTGTGGCCGGCAGCACGGCAACGGCTCACGTGGCCGTTGCTCGGACTCGCGGTGATCACCGCCGTGCTGACGCCGTTGACGACGGAAGCCGGCGAATGGCTGGTGCACCGAAGGGAACGGTCTCCGTTGTTGCACGCCCACGCCGAGTTGGGCGACACGATGGTGTACTTCTCCATCGCGTTGGTCGCCGCAGCGGCGTTCGTCGCATTCGTCCACGTTCGGGAAGTCCGCGGCAAATCGGTGAAACCCGTTGCGCGCTGGGTCATTGCGGTCATCGTCGTGATCGCGTCCGTCGCGACGACGGTCCAGGTCTACCGGATCGGAGATTCGGGCGCGAAGGCGACATGGGGCCAGGAGACGGCCTCGGGATCGGCGCCGGTACGAGCAGCGCCGTCGACGGCACCCTAAGCACGTCGGCCCCACGCTCGAGGCTAAGGCGCTGGGGACTGGGCCGCGGCGCACTCAGTGGGTGAACGCACGTCGGTTGCCGTCCGCACCGGCTGATCGGGCGGCTCCGCAACGTGGGCACCCGACCGTTTGCGACACGTTGGGAAAATCTGTCGTCAGGTCGAGCGGCCAACCGCCAGTCACGACTGGCGCGCGACGATCACGGGTAGCCGAGCACGGTGGGCCACCGCTGAACTCACCGAACCGAGCAGCAAACCCGTGAAGCCGCTGCGGCCGCGGCTCCCCACGACCAGCAACTGCGACTTCTCCGACTGCTCCAGCAGTCTGCGCGCGGGCCGCTCCTTCTCCACCACCCGATGTACCGTGACGTCCGGGTACCGCTCCGTCCATCCGGCCAGGCGCTCGGCCAACGCCTCTTGCCCCCATTCGTCGAGGTTGTCCAGGTACCCCTCGACGAAGTCGTCGGTGTGGTCGCTGAACACGTGGACTGCGACGAGGTCGACGCCGCGACGCGATGCCTCGTCGAAGGCGATCGCGGTGGCCAACTCGGATGCCGGCGACCCGTCGATGCCCACCGCGACCGGAGCATGCGAAGGGTCGGGCATGAGGGGATCTTCGTCGTGAATCACGGCGACCGGGCAGTGCGTTTGGTGCACCAGCGCTGTCGAGACCGAACCGAGCAGCAGGCCCTCCACGCCTCCGAGCCCGCGGCAGCCCACTACCACCAGGTCGGTCTCCTTCGACAAGTCGACCATGGCCGGCACAATCGCGCAGTCGGAAACCACCTTGTGCCGCACGGGGATTCGTGGCGATGCCGAGATAGCGTCGGACACCCAGCCGAGTGCTTCGGTGACGATCTGTTCGGCGCGGCGATGTCGGTCCACCCAGAAGTCCGACGACACCGGCAGCACGGTCCACGCCCCGACCACAGCGGGCGGTATCACGTGTACGACTGTCAGCGGCACGTCACGCAACTCGGCGTCGCGCGCCGCCCAGTCGACCGCTACGCGAGATGTGGGCGAACCGTCCACGCCGACGACGACACCGTGCTGCTTCGAGTCAGAAGATGAAGGTGTAGAACTCATTTCGCATTCCCTTGCTTTGTCCGCGCAGCCATCGAGGCGGGCGAAGCCCGCTCTGACATCGACGCTATCCGGCTTCCACCACGCAGCTCGGGAGGACTTGGTCCTCAGAGCGAAGTCCGAAAGGCCCTGGTGATGCTCGGGCAGAACTGTCACCTTCAAGTGGTGACTGTCGAAGAGTCCGCGCCATCACGCTCCAAGGTCGGGAAGGTAGTCCCAGACAAGTCGAGTTCGAGTCCGCCTCCCATCGGTGACGAGCCGGCGGCAGCTAACGACAGTACCGCCGAGCAAGGCCCGGCCATCACCCTGCGGGACGGCGTCGTGGTGGACGTACGACGATTGTCGGTGGCGGACTTCGATTCCGTGGTGGCGCTGGCGGACTCCCTCAGCGACGACGAGCGCTATCTCCGGTTCTTCACCGTGCATCCGCGCGGTGTCGTGGATTGGGCCACCTCGCAGACCAAACCGGCCGAGGGAATGGTCGCCCTCGGTGCGTACGACCACGGCGAACTCGTCGGAGTGGCGAACTACGCGACATCCAAGGAGCCCGGGCAGGCCGAGATCGCCGTCCTCGTCGCCCACGACCAGCACGATCGCGGAGTGGGCACGGCGCTGCTGGCCGAACTCATTCGGATGGCAAAGCTCCACGGTCAGCGACACCTGGTCGCCGATGTACTCGCCGAGAACTACGCCATGCGCCGTGTCATCATCGACTCCCAGATACCGGTCACATGGCATCGAGACGGCTCGGTGTTCAACCTCGAGATCGACTTGGATGCCTTGGGCGGCAGCTAATCCGCACCGAGCGGAGCGCCGTCCAGGGCGGTGACCACCTCGTCGAGGGGTCGCCGTGGGGTCGACGGCAACGGATCGGCTCCAATAGGGGCCCATCCGACGCGGAGCATCATCTGCGGATAGTCGGTTGCGCCGAACACCTCCGACCGCAGTGCGTCACGGGTCTCGGCGATCTCCAGCGGCTCGGTCACCGGGCAGGCTCGACAAGCCGAGGGACGTGCAGGTCAACAACGCCATGCTGGTGGCTTCGCCGGCACGCAGGCGGGCCAGTTCGTCGTCCGTGCTGGTACCCAACGCCAACAGAACGGCGTGATCGGTTGCGGCGGTGGCGTTGGTCGGCTGGGCCAGCACCGCGCCTGCGAAGATGCGTCCCGGAATCGGCGCCGTCGGATCGGCGTCGGGAGTATTTCGCGCAGGCACCCCGGCGACGGATGCGTAGCGTCCGCTCCACGTGGTGAGTTCACTCAGGTATTCATCGTCATGTACGTGTTGCCATACTGATTGGGCCACAATGGCTTTGATGTCGATAGACATCTCAACCCGCAGAAGTCGAACACCCATTCGTGCCACCCTCACGCCGATCGTCGCGACATCCGCTCGGGGTACGGGCCAGAAGCTGAAGAGCCGACGGTCGGTTCGCCGGCGCGGAATGGCCGCCGCCAGCGAGACGTCGACCTCACTGGGTTCGCACCGGGACAGCTGGATCGACGCCAGGTGGTCGGGGTCGGCGGGATTGGGCAGCCGCTTGACCTTGCTGCGCCACCCCAGCGCCGACAGTGCCACGGTGGCGTGGTGAAGCGAAGCGCCGCAGCTCACCAGCAGATCGCGCTGATCCGGGTCCGTTCGCGGAAGGTGCCTTGTCGGGTCGGCGTACAGGTGCACACTCTGGTCGCCCACTTTCCAGCGCCAAGGCTGCGAGTTGTGCACCGACGGCGCCCGATTGGCCAGCGACAACGCCGTTCGAATGGTTTCGATGTCGGGAAACTGTGCGGTCATCGGGACGACACCTCTTTTCGGCATATCGCTTCACGTCAGTACACCTTCGCGTCGCGACTGCCCCTCTCGTTAGGGCATGAAGTCCCGAAAGCCGGTTACCGACGACTCGCGCGCTCATTGAGGAGGGCCGTTGCGATACCACTCCGGATAGGCGGCGAACGTGGCTCCGCCGCCGTCAATAGCCACACCTCATGTCCGTCCCACACCGGACCGATGGTGTTCAACGCCGCTCGCCGGTGCTCCTCCGGGTCCGAGAAAGCAGTTCTGCCGAAGGGCTTTTGCCCATCAACGCCGGGTCAAGACAGATCGAACGGGTGTTCCGACTCGGATCCGAACCGGAACCTACGGCCGGTGATCTCGACCGGCGTGATCCGGATGAAACGCTCCTTGGGCGTCGAGGTCCACGGCAGCACCTGCGCTCGCTCGGCCGCGGCGATGTCTTCGCTGCCCGAGACCACTCGCGCTTGGCCCTTGACGACCACGCTCCACCCGTTGGCTGCGTCGTGATCGTCGGCTTCGAAGGCCACCCGCTGATTGATCGCCACGCCAGCCAGTTTGGTCCCTTCGGCGGTGCGGATGAGGATGGTCCGGCGCTGCACCACGAAGTTGACGGGAAAGATGTCGGGGTTCCCGTCGACACTGATGGCGAGTCGCCCGAGCGTTCTGCTCGCCAACTGCGCCCAGGACTCGTCTTCGTCCATCGCGGTAATCGGCCAGGCATCTTCTGTCGTCATCGTCAACCTCGAATTCTGCCGCGTCGCTCGGTTTTCGTGTGCGCGAGCGCAACACTATCCGCGCCGGTCACGTGTCGTGGCGAGGCTTTGGTCACCTATGCGAAGGTCTTCGGTCGGCGATCCGGGTGCCCGGGCCGTTTTCGGCCTACTTCCCACCAGGGCTGAGGCATAGTTCTGAGGTGCTGTTGCTCAGCCGGATGATCGGCCAGGACGTGCGCGATCCCGATGGCCGGGTACTTGGCCGCCTCGCGGATCTGACGGTGAGCGTCGCGGGGCACGGCGGTACGACCATGGTCGATCGAATCCTGATGCGCCGCAGGCATGCAAACGATCTGCTCTTGCCGTGGGAGGCCGTCGGCTCCGTTCGCGGCAACCACATCGGGTTGACGTCCGACCGGGGCGGCTCCTCGGTGGCAACGCTCGCCGACGTGCTGGGCGTCGACGAAATACTGTTGTCGCGTGACGTTCTCGACACGCAGATCGTGGACATCGCCGGCCAGCGCCTCGCCCGCGTCGCCGACGTGGTGCTGGCTCACCGCCGCGACGGCCATCTGGAAGTCGCCGGTGTCGAGGTCGGATTCGGTGCGGTACTGCGACGGCTCGGCCTGGACTGGCTGGCCAGCAGGACGCGCGACGACATGGTGGCATGGGCCGATCTGCACCTGACCTCCGCACGCGGGCATGCCGTGCAACTGGCGACGCCGCGATCGGCGGTTCACCTACTCGACACGCGCGGATTGGCCGTGCTCGTCGGCCGACTCGACACCGGGTCCGCCACCGAGGTACTCGCCGCCAAGGGACCCGACGTGGCGGCCGGCGTCATCGGCGTGAGCCACCCGGTCATCGCGGAGCGATTGCTGCGCGCGATGGACGAGGCGGACGCAGCCGAGGTCGTCGCCGCCATGCCCGCCCGCCACGGGGCGTACTGGGGCAATCTCATCGCCACCCCACGTGTCCTGCGCGGACGCCGGTTCCTGCGCTCGCGGGTGTGGCCTCGTCGTCGCCCCCCACCGGGCGAAGCCTTCCGATGACGCGGCGCGGATTGAAGCTCGGCGCACTGCTGGCGGTGATCGGGCCGGGTCTGCTCGCGGGTCTGTCCGACGACGATCCCGCGGGCATCACGACCTATTCGGTGCTCGGAGCCGGTTACGGCTACCAGTTGCTGTGGGTACTTCTGCTGTCCACGATCGCGCTGGTGATGTTCCACGCCCTGGCCGCGCGGATGGGAGTCGTCACCGGCCAAGGCCTCATCGGCCTGGTGCGCCAACGCTACGGGGTGCGAGTCGGTGGTGCCGTCCTAATCGCGCTCGTCGTCGCCAACATCGGGACCACCTGCGCCGAATTCGCAGGAGTCGCTGCGGGTTTCGAACTCTTCGGGATCAGTCGCCTACTCAGCGTTCCGGCCGCGGCGCTAGTGGTCTCGTTCCTCGTGCTGCGCGGGAGCTTCCACCGCATCGAACATCTGCTGCTGTTGTTGTCGACGGTATTCCTCGCGTACGTCGTCTCGGGCATCCTCGCCCGTCCCGACTGGGGGGCCGCGGTCGAAGGTCTGCTGGTCCCAACGATGCCCATGCAGACCGACGCCATCGCCATCGTCACCGCGACGGTCGGAACGACGCTCGCACCCTGGGGGCTGTCCTTCATCCAGTCGTACGCCGTGGACAAGAAACTCCGCACCGACGAACTGGGCCTGGAGCGCATCGACGTCGTGACCGGGGCCGCACTCACCGGCATCATCGGATTCTTCGTCGTGGTGGCTTGTGCGGCCACCCTGCACCGCGACGGCCGTTCGATCACCGACGCCGCGGACGCCGCAACGGCACTGCAACCGCTCGCCGGGGACGCGGCCGCGACGCTGTTCGCCGTCGGTCTGATCGGCGCGGCGGTCCTGGCCGCGTCCGTCCTGCCGCTGTCCACGGCGTACTCGGTGTGCGAGTACGTCGGCGTCGAAGCCGCCCTCGACGATTCCTACCGCGATGCGAAGACCTTCTACCTCGTGTTCGGCTTCGTCACCGTGCTCGGTGCACTCATCGTGATGATTCCGGGTGCGCCGCTGGTCACGATCCTCATCGCGACGCAGGTGCTTAACGCCGTGCTGCTGATTCCGCTGCTGTTCGTCATGATCGGAATCGGCCGAGACGCCGACCTGATGGGCGCTTTCGCACTGGGCCGTACTGGCACGCTCGTCCACGGACTGACCACGGCCGTAGTGCTCGCATGTGTCGCCGCGCTGGCGATCATCTCGCTCGCTGGTTGACCGGTGGGGCTCCTGGGCCGCGATACCGCCGGCGCAGCACACCGGCCGCGGCCATCTCGCGTTGCACGCGTGCGAAGGCCGCAACCAAACGTGCTCCTTGCCCACGCGGCGAGACCAGGCAGGATGCCGTCACCCACCTAGGGTCGAATGTCCCGAACGGTGGCCTCGAAGTCGCTTGCGGTCTGGGGGTCTGGTCAGCCGCTGGCCGACGCGTGGTCGGGTCTTACCTCGAACGCGAACCGGCGACCGGTGACACTCAGCGGTCGGATACGCACGAAGTGTTGTTTCGTCGTTGCCGTCCACGGAAGTAGGCGCGCTTGAACCGCCGCGTCGAGGTCCTCGTCGCTGCGAACCACTCGAGCGTTCCCCTTGACGATCACGCTCCAGCCCCCCTCGAGGTCGTGCTGATCGACCTCGAAGAGCACCCGGTCGTTGATCGCGGCACTCACCAGCTTCGTCCCCTCGGCGGTGCGGAACAAGATGGTGCGGTCCTGGACGGCGAAGTTGACGGGAAAGATCTCCGGCTGACCATCGACGGCGGTGACGAGCCGCCCCAGCGCGACGCCCGACATCAGCTCCCAGCATTCGCTCGCCGGCAAGATGGAGATCGGTTGCGACAGCTCAGACATGGCCGCAACGCTATCGGGCTCGACGCGCCGTGGATGGGGCCCAAAGTCACCAACCGACCGAACCAACGGCCCGTCGACGAGCAGCTCGGCGCCCGACGGCCACCCCGTAAAGCATGACCATCGGTCCGCCTAGCCGACGACGGTCCCGGAACCCGTAGGGAAGGCTCCGGGACCGTCTGGTCGTTGAGCGCGACTGCGCTTTCAGCAGTGCGGCGACGTACGCACTACTCGCTCTTCAAGTGGTGAGTGAGATCGTGCTCGAGCGAGGCCATCCGCTGGTTCGCACGTTCATCAGCCGCCAGTTGTTCGGCCGCCGTCACGACGACCGCATCCGCGCCCGGGAAGACCGTGGCGATGTGGTCGCTGTCGAGCCAATGAACCACGTAGGGCGGCGAGCCGTCGTCGTTGCGCACCTCGGTGATCAGCCCCCGGTGGTCATGCTGACCGACCGTGGTGCCCTTCATCACCAGCCAGTCTCCAACCTTGGCAATCATGGCAGAAATCCCTTCATCGTTTGCGGGCGTCGCTCCCGTGAATCGGCGTGCCATGTGAAGAGCGCACCGACCAAGCTTCAGCATCGGTGGGTCGCTCGTCTTGCGATCCGTTGCAGCGATGCTGGTCCACGGAATCCATGAGCGATGAGCTCACGACGAAGGACTCGAGACGTTGTGCCTGCGACAGTTTCACCGGCCACTCCCGTAGTTCCTCGTCGACGGTCGACTGATTCATCGTCCGCGACCGAGCGCGATGGCCACAGGGCAGGTTCTCCCGTAAATCAGGGACGAAAGACCCTCATCGCACGTCGACATCGCAACGCCCCGCGAACGCCGGTCTTCGACCGCCTCACCCGTGGAGCACGATGGGCACATGACCACACGAACGATGCGCGCCTGGCGCGTGCGCACGCCCGGTCCGGTGAGCACGAACCCGCTCGAGTTCGTCACCGCCGACGTCAGCGCACCCGGCGACGGCGAAGTGCTCGTCGCGGTACTGGCCTGTGGGGTGTGTCGCACGGATCTGCACGTCACCGAAGGCGACTTGCCGGTGCACCGTCCCCATGTCACCCCAGGCCACGAGGTGGTGGGAGAAGTCGTGGCCATCGGGCCCGGGAGCTCCGATGAGGTCGACGTCGGTGACCGCGTCGGAGTCGCATGGCTTCGGCACACCTGCGGGCGCTGCCGCTTCTGCATGCGCGGCCAGGAGAACCTGTGTCCCGAGTCGCGTTACACGGGCTGGGACGCCGACGGTGGCTACGCCGAGTTCGTCACCGCGCCATCGGCCTACGTCCACCGCCTCCCCTCGGGCTACTCGGATGCCGAACTCGCCCCTCTGTTGTGCGCGGGCATCATCGGGTACCGGTCGCTGCTCCGTGCCGACCTGCCTCCGGGTGGGAGGCTCGGCATCTACGGATTCGGCGGAAGCGCCCACATCACCGCCCAGGTAGCGCTCGCGCGCGGCGCCGAGGTCCACGTGATGACCCGTGGTGACGAGGCACGGGAACTGGCGCTCGCCTTGGGAGCAGCGTCGGCGCAAGGGGCCAGTGACCCGCCACCCGTGCCGCTCGACTCCGCCATTCTCTTCGCGCCGGTCGGCGAACTGGTACTGCCCGCTTTGGAGGCACTCGACCGTGGTGGCACGTTGGCGATTGCCGGCATCCACCTCAGCGACATCCCGACGCTGAACTATCAGCGCCACCTGTTCCAGGAGCGTCAGGTGCGCTCGGTGACCTCGAACACCCGCGCCGACGCGCGCGAATTCCTGGCCTTGGCCGGTGCGCACCACATCGAGGTGACCACCCCGCAGTACCCTCTCGACGCGGCCGATGTCGCGTTGAACGACCTGGCCTCTGGACGGATATCCGGCGCGGCGGTCCTGAGCATCTAGGACTCGCGGTCGTTCGTCGTCCTGGCCAGGGCCGAAGGGCCCTATCGCCGGTGCCGCGGACGAACTGGAATTCGAGACATCACCGTCGAGCGTTCAGCTCGATCCCCACTGAACGCCGTGGAGGACGCCATGACCACCGTTGACAGCACCGCGTCGGATCGGGCTTCGGCCGGACTGCCCGTTCGAGATCGGTTGTGTGAGGTTGCGATCGAGCATTTCGGACGGTTCGGATTCGATCAGTCGATGCTCGAGATGTCGATCGCCGCCGATGTCGACGTCGAGACGCTCACCGAGTTGTTCGGTTCCATCGATGGACTCCGCGCGGCATGTGACGACTACCTTCAGTCGACGGTCCGCAACGCGAAGACCGAAGCGTTGACGAATCCCGATCCCCGGTCTTGGTTTTCGCAAGTCGCCGACATCGAATCGTTCGCTCCGATGATGTCCTATCTCGTCCGCACGCTGCAGGCCGATGACGAATCGGGGCGCGTTTTGTTCCAGCGCATGACGGACAACGCGGAACGTTACCTGGAGGACGCGGTGCGCGCCGGAACCATCAAGGAAAGCCGTGACCCGAAGGCCAGGGCGCGCTTCCTCGCGATGTGCGGTGGCGGAGGCTTTCTCCTGTACCTCCACATGCACGACGACCCACACGACATGGGTGCCGTGCTGCGCGACTACGCCCGCGAGATGATCATGCCCGCGCTCGAGGTGTACACCCACGGATTGATGGCCGACGACACGATGTACGACGCATTCGTGGCAGGCGCCCAGCAGCCTTGACCCTGATTGCGCCCTTGCTCAGCAATACCCGACTGCCGACTCAGGGACGAAAGTCACTACCGATGGTGCCGTTCTCCTCCCGCGCAGCGGCATGCCGGTTTCCTACCCTCGTCGCATGACCTATGTGATCGGCTCGGCCTGCGTGGACGTGATGGACAAGTCGTGTGTGCTGGAGTGCCCGGCAGACTGCATCTACGAAGGCGCACGATCCCTCTACATCAATCCCGACGAATGCGTCGACTGTGGCGCGTGCAAGATTGCATGCCGGCTCGACGCGATCGAGTACGAGACCGATCTGTCCGACGACGAGTTCGTGCACCTCGCCGACAACGCCGCATTCTTCGAGACCGTGTTGCCGGGCCGCGACGAACCGCTGGGCCGCCCCGGTGGTGCGGACGGTCTCGGGCGGGTCGGTGTCGACACGCCGTTGGTGGCGGCGATGCCGGTGAAGCCTCCGTCGGCTCACTGAGCTGATCGCCGGAGTTCACAGATGATCGATCCGATCCCGCACGCCGACGACGGCGATGTCGCCGAGCAGGCCCGATCCGTCTATGACGACGTCGACGAATCCGAAGGTCTCACTGGTGAACTCCGGGAGAACTCGAACGCCGATGCCGGCGACCTGCTCGAGCAGCAGGTGGCTGTCCCAGGTGACGGGGAAGAGCAGCCACAGGGCGACGGCCCGTAGTGACACCGATGCGCTCGCGGCCCCGACAGCCGCAATGAGACGACCTCGAACGCCTCCCTCCGTGGTCGTCGGAATTGACGGTTCTCGTGGCGCGGTACGCGCTGCTTCGTGGGCCGCGCATGAGGCCATCAGCCGCGATGTCCCGCTGCGAATGATCTCCGCCGTGGATCCGCGTGGTTTCCGCCGGGGCGCCGCTGGCAGTATCGAACGCGGGCTTTCCTTCGCCGAGTGCGCGATTCGGTATGCCCAAAAGGTCGTTGAGGCGATCGATCAGCCAGTGGAGGTCGAAACCGAGATCGTCCAGGAACGCCCGGCGACCGCGTTGCTGCGGGCCTCGGCGTCCGCCGCGACGGTCTGCGTCGGCGCAGTCGGGTTGAAACGATTCGAGCACGGACACTTGGGGTCGACGACCGCGGCGCTTGCCCGCGCCGCACTGTGTCCGGTGGCCATCGTGCGTGAGAGTGAGCACTCGACCGGTGAGCCCGCTGGCTGGGTCGTCGTGCAAACCGACGACTCGCCCCGCAACGTCGCCCTGGTGAGCGCGGCGGTGAAGGAGGCGCAGCTGCGCAGTGCGCCATTGCGAGCGGTCACCTGCTGGCCGTCGCGATTCCCCGGCGAGCTCGGCGAAGACGTCCTCGAGGAGACGCACCGAAGGATACGAGCCCACGTGTCTTCGAATTTGGCGCTGTGGAAGCGGCGCTACCCGGATGTTGAGATTCAGTCGGTCGCCGTGCACGGAAGGTTCCGCGACTATCTGATCGGCAACGCGGGATCCATTCAGCTGCTCGTGGCGCACACGGATGGCGGGCTCGCCGGTGAACGGCGCATCGGCCCGATGGCCAACGTCGCATTGGACCACACGGACTGTTCGGTACTCCTGGTCAACTGCCGGCCAAGTGACAGCTGAGCTGTTTTCGCTGCGAAAGGCCTTCGCAGGTTCGACTCCGACGAGACTGCCGTAGTCGGTTGCGGTTGCGTTCATCGGTCGACGCTATTGGCCGGCGCGCCGACCACCTGACGTCACGTCGATCCGCTGGACCGGGCGGTCGGTCGTGTCGAAAGTCCCTGACTGCTGATGCCGATCGCCACTAGCTGGCCTGCGCTCAGCGGCCCACAGTTGACTCGACGCCGACGTCGGCGACACGAAGGGAACACGCCATGTACTACGACCACGACATGGGCTGGTGGGGATACGCCGGAATGGGGATCGGCATGGTGTTGTTCTTGTCGCTGATTCTGATCGCCGTTGTCGCGGCCGTCGTATTCGTACGCTCCGACAGGCCTTTGCGGTCGGTTTCGACCACGGGAAGCCCCTCGCCACAGAGCGTTCTGGAATCGCGATTCGCGCGCGGCGAGATCGACGCGACCGAGTTCCGCGAGCGCACTGCAGTGTTGCAGGAAAGTACCGACGGTCGACGCTACGAGGGGCAACCTCGGTGAGCATCGGAATTTCGACCACCGTGAAGACCACCTTCGACGACGCGCTGTTTCGAACTCGTGCCGCGTTGATGCCCGTTCGAGAGCCGGGTCGCCATGACTACGCGGCGACTTCGGCATCGGCGGGCACCAGGGAGAAGTAGCTCTCCTCCTCGGCGACGAAGTGCAGCGTCAGGAGCGCATGCAGTCCATACAGACACGCAAGCAGGTCCGCCTTCTGGCCACCGGTCACGGTGCCCGCCTCGACTGCGACGGTCACGTCGGTGTGCAGTCGGCGGGCAAGCCGGTCGATCTCTGCATGCATCCTGCTCATCGTCGCCGTGGCCTCCGCGCTGCCCAACGGATCAGCCAACGCGGGATAGAGCGTGCCCTCCTCGGCGTGCTCGTGGGGAAGCAGCACACTCTGGATGAAATGATCTGCCCGCTGCACGAGCGGTATCGAATCGCCGCGGTCAACCAGAACCGCTTCGGCCGCATCCCGCAGCATGGCGAGGTCTGCGCGAATCTCGTCGTGCTCGGCAGCGAATCGTCGAATCAGTGCGCGCGTGTCGGCGCCCAGACGTACCCGGCTGGAGCGCGAATCGCGCACCGCCCGCAGGGCGTTCAGGATCACCGCGACGTCGATCGCCTCCTGCAGCAGGGCTCCGAGCGCAGCGGGCAACAAGCCCGCCGCGGCGAAGGCCATGGCAACCAGAGACAACGTCATCCCGGCGACCGCACTCTGCATGGCGATGTGGCGGGAACGCCGCGCAATCGCCATCGCATCGGCCACCCGGTCGAGTCGATCGGTAGTGAGCACGACGTCCGCTGCCTCGGAAGTCGCGGTCCGCCCACGACCCGCCAGTGCAATCCCGACATCCGCCGCCGCGAGCGCCGGAGCGTCGTTGACGCCGTCGCCAACCATCGCGGTGACTGCCCGTCGACGCTCGTCACGCACGCCAGCCACCTTGTCTGCCGGGCTCAGCTGCGACCTGACCTCGTCGATGCCGAGAGCCACACCGATCTGCTCGGCCGGCTCGGGCCGATCTCCCGTCATCATCACCAATCTGGTAATGCCTCCGGCACGTAGGCGTCTCACGGTGCGCGGCGCATCTGCACGCAACGGGTCGCACAGCCGGATGGCGCCGGCGAGTTCGCCGTCGATGCCGACCCAGGCGAGCACCGCTCCGTCGAGCGCGGCCCGCGACGCCGCTGCAGTGGCCCACGCCGGGCAGTCGTCCGAGGGCGCGCGGCTGCCCACGGTGACGACGTGCCCGTCGACGGTCGCCGTCACGCCCTCCCCAGGACGTTCGACGAGATCGCTCGGCGTGCTGAGCGGGAGTCGAAGTGCCAGCCCTTCACCGACGATGGCGTGGGCGAGCACGTGCGGCGAGAGTTGCTCTGCACTGGCAGCCAGCCGGACGAGCTCGTCTCGAGCGAAGGCCGGGGCGACGGCGACTTCGGTGCCGCGGGGCACCCCGGTAGTCACCGTGCCGGTCTTGTCGATCACCATCGTCGTGACGCGGCCGAGCATTTCCAGCGCCGCGCCGCTGCGCACCACGACGCCGACTCGCGAAGCCCGCGACAAACCGGACACGATGGCAACGGGCGCGGCCAGCAGTAGGGGGCAGGGCGTCGCCACGACGAGTACTGCCACGGCTCGCTCGAGCGTTCCGCTGATCCACCACGCGCCGCCTGCCACCAGGAGCGTCAACGGAACGAACCACACCGCGAGCCGGTCGGCCAGCCGCACGACCGGCGCGGTGGCCGCCGCGGCACGCTCCGCCAGTTCGACGATCGAGGAATACGTACTACTTGACACCGTTGTCGCGCAATGTATCTCGACCAATCCACCGGCGTTGACGACACCGCTCCTGACATCATCGCCACGGATGCGCTCGACCGGCAGTGATTCTCCGGTCAGCGCTGATTCGTCGAAGATTCCAGCCTTCGAACAAAGCCGGCCGTCTGTCGGCACCACTTCTCCCGGGCCGACGAACACCACGTCGCCGGCGACCAGCTGGCTCGCGGCGACCTCCTGCACCTGGTCGCCGACTCGACGACGAGCCCGGGCAGGCGTGCGATCACGCAGGCTACTCAGATCTCGGGCGGCCCGGCGTTCAGCGATCAGCTCGAGCGCGCGCCCGGTACCCAGCATGACCCCGATCAGGGCGCCCGCCAGGTATTCGCGCACCGCGAGTGCTCCGGCCAACGACAGAACGGCGATGACGTCGACGCCCATCCGCCCCTCGAACAGGGCCCTGAACATCCACAGCAAGGCACTGATCAAGGCGACGAGTGCGCCTATCGCCCAGCATGCATGCGCGACGACACCGTCACCGGCCAAGAATGCGATGCCCCCCGCCGCCAACGCGATCGTGGTCACGAGCGCGAGCAGCCACACCGCCGCGTGACGCAGTACCGTCACCATCCGATCACCGGGCGTCGGCGGACTCATCCGAGGATTCCTCCGAGACCGGCGACGACTCAGTGCGTACGACGAGGATCGAACAGTTGGTGCCGCGTAGCGCCCTTCGCGCCCCTTCCCCGGTCAACTGGTCGACGACATCATGCCTGGCCGCGTCGACGACGAGGAGTTGGTCGATGCTGGAGCTCTGCTCGAGCAGCGTGGTTACGTCACTGGGCATTCTGAGCGCACACACCTGCACGTCAGCCGCATCGTCCCGAGAGTCCTTGAGATACTGGTTCATCTTGGCGCGGATGTAACCTGCAGCCCTTGGAGCATCGGACTGATTGTCCGCAGTCGTCGACCAGGTCGTCAGCGCCAAGACGGGCGCCTCGCGCAGCGCCGCCTCATCGAGTGCCATCTGCAACACCGCATGCGACTGGGCGGACTCGTCGACCACCGTCACGATCCACCGGTGAAAGGACGACCGGCGGTGCGTGTGCTGCCTACGGACCACGGCGACCGAGGTGGGGGCCATCCGGACCAGACTGGAGGCCGTCCACCCGCGTGCCATGGGTGCGGAATCCTTAATACCCTTGTGTCCCACACAGATCAGGACGGCCCGCCGTGCAGCATTGGTGAGTTCGATCACCGGATTCCCCTGAAGGATCTCCGATTCCAACTTGACGTGCTTGTCGCTATTGGTGATGGCCCTCCACACTCGATGAAGAGCGTGGCGGGCTACCGCCATGGCGTCGTCGAGGTCCCCGACACGCTCTGGATCCACGACGTAGAGCAGGTGGAGCGTGGTGTCACGCGCCGCGGCCTCGTCAGCGGCCCATAGTGCGGCGCGCAGACTGGCTTTCGATCCGTCGACACCGACCATCACCGGAGCGGCAGCGTCCATGGTGATTCTCCTCGACTCGTCACATCGCTGAGTCAAAGGCTATGGACACCGGGGCGCTGTCAATACGGGCGAAGGTCCCCCGTACGGGGTCCTAGGTCACTTGGCCGCGGCGGGGTGACAGACCATCACGGGGACCGTCCCGTGATGCAGCATGTTCAGGCTTGTCGACCCGAGCACCGCGGCGGTCAGTGCCGGGCGGCCCCGGTTGCCGACGACCACGAGCTGCGCATGGTCGAGGTGCTGCAGTAGGGCGCGACCCGGGCTGACCGCTTCTAGGAAGCACTTGACCTCGACGCTCCGGTGGTCGCGGTGATACTCGTCGACCAATTCGGTGAGGGCAGACAACTGCATCAGCTCGACCGCGTCCCAATCGATCAGGAGCGGGATGGTGACGTCGCCGGGAGGGCGCCGCAACGCCCAGGAGTGGACTGCGTGCAGTTCGACGCCCAGCCGCTCCGCGACGTCGAATCCCGTCGCCAATGCCGCGCGGCCGGCGGGACTCTCGTCGACGCCGACCACCACCGGTTCCCTCGTCGGTGTGGTGTGCCTGCCACGCCACACGACGACCGGGCAGCTGGCGTGGGTTGCCAGCTTCAAGGTCGTCGACCCGAGCAGCAACGCCGCTGTGGGCGAGATGTCCATCCCCCCGACCACGACGAACCGAGCCCCCGCGCTGGCGTCGACGAGAACGTCGTCGATCGGGTCCGAAGTGGCCGCAGTCGTCACCGTCAGCCCGGGCCGTTCGCAACGCACGGCATCGGCCGCTTCCTTCAGGAAGATCTCGGCGTTCTCGGACTGATACGACAGCACCGCAGCCCGAACGGCCGCCGCGGCTTCTGTGAGGTGGGGGCCGAGCTTCGGCATGCCGTGGACGACGCGCAACGGTGCATCGAACCGCTCGGCAATGGCGCCGGCCCAGCGCGCCGCACTCTGCGCGCTCTCGCTGCCGTCGACGCCGACGATGACGGGATCGCCCTGCGATGTCGTCGCTTCGTCGATGAGTGGGGTCTTCGTGGTCATGGCTTCCTCCGGTAGTTCATTCGTGCGATCACGCGTCGGGTCTGGTGAGCAACACCTTCAACGCCCTGGCAGACCAAGGTCTTCATTCGCCATCGCCCCAGTTCACCGGTCGGTCTCCCCTGGCCTCAGTCAGATCGCCAAGCAGCACACGGCCACCGCTTCGTCCACGGAGTCCCCGAGCGCCCTGCTCGTATCGATGTGGTGCGCGCTGTCCCACGTCGGCTCGTCGGCGTGCATCCGCTGTGCGACGTCCTCGGTCGCCTGCGAATGGGTGGCGGCGCCCCGCCGGTCGATGCGTTCGACAGCCTGCCGAATGTCGAGCTGGCACGCCAATTCGACTGTCGGACAGCTGAGCTCGTCGGCGATGGCATAGGCCCGCTGCCGTTGGCGGGCATCGCGCCACGTTCCGTCCAGGATCACTGACTGACCGTTGGCGAGCAGGGTGCCCGCCCGCTTCACGACGGTGTCGTAGACGATCGACACGTTCGTCGGGTCGTAGAGCCCGGAGCCGAACTTCCCAGCCTCGCCGGCGAGCTCGCCGGACGCTACGAGTTCTACACGCACGTCGTCGGTGGACAGCACCACCGCGCCGATCCGCTCCGCGAGCTCGCGAGCCAGGGTGGTCTTGCCGGTCCCCGGGCCTCCTCCGACGATGACCATTCGAACCGTGGCGGCGCGCAGGTGTTCCACTGCGAGACTCAGGTGGCGCTGCGCGTCGTCCGCGGCGGTCGCCTGGCCCTGGTCGGCTCGGATGCAGTCCACCTTGGCGCGTACGACGGCGCGATAGGCGACGTAGAAGTGCGCCAGCGACCCCGGCGCCGAGTCGCCCGCCACCCGGCGGTAGTCGTTGAGGAACGTTGCGGCCAGGTCTGGGCGGCCGAGGTAATCAAGGTCCATGGCCAAGAACGCGGCGTCGTCGAGTCCGTCGAGGTGGCGCAGGTGGTCGTCGAACTCGAGGCAGTCCAGAAGGACGGGTCCCGCTGGCATGCAGAAGATGTCGTCGGCGATGAGGTCGCCATGTCCGTCCACGATTCGGCGTCCGTCGATGCGGCTGGCGAAGAGTGGTGCACGACCCGACAGATACTGGCGGGCCAGCCGCTGAACCTCGGCGAGCCTCGGAGCCGGGAGTATCGAGCCCGCATAGTGCCCCAGGACGTCGAGGTTCTCGTTCCAGCGTTCCAACAGCACACCGGCGCGGGCATCGGCGTCCACGGCGCTGGATCGGCAGGCGCCGGCATGGAACCGGGCCAGCAGCTCGGCGATCGCCGACAGGTGTTGCTCGACCGGCTCGCCGTGCCGAATGAGCGACGCGAGCCGCCGATCCTCCGGATAGCGCCGCATGACGATGACGGGCTCGTCCGCCTCGCCGCGCGGCCCGGCGAAGTGACCGACCCCGAGATAGCCGTCCGGCGCCAGCCTGCTGTTCAGCAGCACCTCGTGCGCGCAGACGCGTTCACGTGCCTCGACAGTGCGGAAGTCGAGGAAGTCGGTGAGGATCGGCTTCTTCACCTTGTAGGCCCGATCACCGACCAAAACCACGAAGCCCGTGTGTGTTTCGTGAACCTCGGGCCCCGCCAGAGCACTCGGCACGGCCCCGTGATCGGCGGCAGGAGCCGTGACGGTGGCGGACATGGTGTGATCCTCACGTCCGAGCCCACGCAGCGGTAGTGGTCGTCGGCCCCCTGGCAGCGGACGAAGGTCCTCGTTCGTCGGGGTCCTAGGGCCTTCCCTCGTTCAAGAGTCCGACGCGTCAGACGGCGTCGCGCCGTCCGAAAGGGACCAATGACTCTGTCCGAGCGCTGATCCGCGACGGAAACTCGATGCAACTGCAGCGCCGGAAAGGACGACCATGCCGACGACGATGATTCCGGCCAAGGTCATCGAGGATGCCGTAAGCCTGGCGTGCCGCGCGCCGTCGTACTTCAACGCGCAACCGTGGTGCTGGATCGTCGAGGGTGGCGAACTGCACCTCTTCGTCGAGGCGGATCGGGTGGTCGCCACGGATTACGGAAGTCGCCAGGCGTTGATCAGTTGCGGGGCGGCCCTGGATCATCTGCGGGTGGCAATGGCCGCGGCCGGGTACGAGGCCCACGTCGACTACTACCCCAACCCCAGTAACCACAAGCACGTCGCATCGATCTCCTTCTCCCCCATGAGCTTTGTCACCGAAGGCCACCGCAGGCGGGCCGATGCGATCATGAGCAGGCGCACCGATCGCTTGCCGTTCGCTCCGGCAGCGGACTGGGACGACTTCGAGCTCATGATGCGCAAGGCCATCTACGCCGACGTGTCCGCAGTCGACGTGATCAGCGACCAGGACCGGTCCGAGCTCGCCGAGACATCCGCACTGACCGACGCGCTGCGACTCTACGACTCCGCGTATCACGCCGAAATGCAACGGTGGACGGCGCCATACGAGGTCAGCGATGGCATACCGCAGAGCGCCCTGGTGTCCGCCGCGGAAAGCGATCGCGTCGACGTGGGGCGTAGCTTCCCCGTCACCAACAACGAGGAGCGTCGAGTGCAGCTGGGCGACGACCGATCGACCATCCTCGTCGTCTCCGCACTCGACGACGTCCGCCGCGACGTCCTTGGCTGCGGAGAGACGCTGTCGGCCGTCCTGCTCGAGGCCACCATGGCGGGCCTTGCGACCTGCACGTTGACGCACATGACCGAGTTCGCCGCGACCCGCGACATCGTCGCCGCCATTACGGGCCGACCGCTGCCCCAGGTGCTCGTCCGGGTGGGCATGGCCCCGGCGCTGGACGAGGTACCTCCTTCGACTCCACGCCGACCGGTGTCCGAGGTCCTTCACTTTGACGTGGGGTAGCCGACACTCTGCACCAGACGCTCGCCGTCGGCGCCTACCGCCGCGGACCGGATCGCGACGAGCGCCCGCCGCGTCACCAGCGCGACTATCGGAGCGACCGCTTCTGCGATGACGAAGTCACCGGGATGACGCAGAGCGATCCGCAGCCGCACGATCAACCTGGTCCTGTCCTCCCATCGGGCTTCGGCGAGCCACGCCCACGTCACGTCGACGGGCACCCGTGGCTGAACCGTTCGCAGTACCAGGGCGCGGCCCTCGACGACGTCGACCACCGACATGGAGATCCTGCCCATCGCGCGTCCGCCGATCGTCACCGGAAGGCGGACGCCATCACCGATGGCCGGGGCGGCAGCGACGGTGGAGCGGTCCTTCCCGAACACGACGTCCAAGACTCGTGGCCACACCACCTCGACCGGGGCGTCGATCCACTCGGCTGCGGTTCGCTCGGTCGCTGGTCGGTGGATGACGCCGTCCCCGAGCATCGAAACGCGGTTCTCCTCCTTGGTGGCGCCCCAGTTGCGGTAGTACTGCCGCGCGGCCAACAGCGCCGCCGCGACGGCGAACAGAGCGAGCTCCTTCTTCATGCCGAGTACGTTGCACGAGCGGCGGTCGTTGTCATAGGGCCTTTCGACACCGACAGTCGCCGACGCGACCAACTACCTCGCGCTGCGGGACTTCGGTCCCTACCTCGTGGACTGGCCGCGTGGTCGGATCGACGTGGAGACCACTGCATCCAACGAAGGGAGTTCACCAGTTCCACCCGACCGCGATCGGCGGCGACCTCCGATTCCCGTCGACGTCGGGTCGCCCCAGCGCTTCGCCCGGTCAGCCCCCATCGAAGGAAGATCATGCGACCACTCAGTTCCACGCCGAGAGGCGAGACCCCCTCGGTGTCAGTGCTTCTCGACGATCCGAGCGGCCCGTGATGACCGCCAGTTCAGGGGCTACGTCCCGCGTCGTCACGTTGACGATGAATCCGGCGCTGGACATCACCACCGGCACCGAAGAGGTGCGCCATACCGACAAGATCCGGTGCGGACCCGCCCGACACGACCCTGGAGGCGGGGGCATCAACGTGGCGCGCGTCGCTGCCGCACTGGGTGCGCCGGCCTGCGCCGTGTTTCCGGTCGGCGGGCTGACGGGCGAACGCATCGTCGAACTGTTGGAGCGGGATGGCATCCGACAACGACACGTCCAGATCGCGGCGCTGACCAGGGAAAGCCTGACGGTGGACGAATTCAGCACAGGTCTGCAGTACCGGTTCGTGCTGCCCGGGCCCGCGTTGACACGTCGGGAACAGGCCGCGTGTCTGGAGGCGCTCGATGGGGCGGCGCGGGACGCCGACTTCGTGGTCGCGAGTGGAAGTTTGCCGCCTGGCGTCCCTGTCGACTTCTACAACCGTATCTCCGTGATGTGTCGCGAGTTCGGCGCGTCGTTCATCCTCGATACGTCGGGCGGCGGGCTGACCCATGTGTCCGGCGTGTACCTGCTCAAGCCGAGTTTGCGTGAACTGCGCGAATGCACCGGTCGAGCGCTGATCACCGAAGACGAACAGCTGGCCGCCGCGCACGACATCATCGACCGCGGCTCCGCGGCCAACGTGCTCATCTCCCGCGGAGCCGACGCCAGCCTGCTCGCGACTCCCGACGGCAGCCACCGCTTCCCGGCGCTCGACAGCTCGCGTGGCAGCGGCGTCGGGGCCGGCGACGCGTTGGTGGCTGGAATCACCGTCGGACTGTGCAGGGGGTGGCCACTGCCCGACTCGGTCCGGCTCGGGATGGCGGCGGGGGCTGCCATGTTGCTCACCCCGGGTACCGCGACGTGTCGGGTGGCCGACGTCTGGCGGCTCTTCGACTGCACCGAACCACCCGTCGCGCTCGCCGTTCCCCGGTGAGCGCCCAGCCGCGAACCGGGACCAAAGCCGCCGCCCAAGTGACCTTCGACCCTCAACAGCCTGAATTGCTCAGTGCTGATTTCCGAACGGCACGCGGACTATGAGCTAACCGGCCAATGGATCGACGATCACTCGTCGGTCGGCGTGGTGAAGCACCACGGCCACCGCAGGACGACACCGCGGGAGACCGTCGCCTGGACGGGTCCGCTCAGAACGGGCGGTACGCGCGCGGCGTCGGGTTGGATGCGCCGAGGATGCCGGACTCTCTCGCGAGAGCGATGTTGGCCATGACGCAATCCATCAAGCGGTCGTAGGCGGTGGCGTCGTCGAGCAGGTCGTGAAGCTGGTGGTGGCGCAGGTAGGCGTCGAGTCGACGCTCGATCGTCCAGGAGCTGTACGGGGCTCGGGCGAACTCCGAGTTCAAGAATTTCCGCGACAACTCATTGCGGCCCAGCGTGTCTCCGGCGGCGACGGGCGTCATTAGAGCTCCTTCCATCGGGCGCTCATCACTCCATCGTCGCGGTGCTGGGCCGCGGCCGATAGGGACGAAGGTCACTACCATGCAGCTGAGTCGTTGGGTCGCCTCTCGTTGGGCTCCCATTCCTGTGACCTTCGGCCCTGGCTCACTACGCACCGCTCTGGGACGTTGGCACAGGAGGCGCGATGCGCCGATGCCCTTACGCCGAGAACACCGTTGACGGGCAACGACTCCGGCCGACATCGACACCACCTGAGGCATCACGAGAGGACACCTGATGGGCACGGCTCCCTACGTTCGCTTCTTCGAGGACTTCAGCATCGACGACGTACCCCTCGTCGGCGGAAAGAACGCCTCACTGGGCGAGATGTTCCAGAAACTGTCCGGGCAGGGCGTCCGCGTCCCGCATGGATTCGCCATCACCGCCGCGGCCTACCGTCACATGCTGGATGAGGCAGGTGCCTGGGACCGACTACACGCCGAACTCGACGACATCGACCCCGCCGACGTCGCCGCGCTGGCGCGAAAGGCCAAGCGCGCCAGAGAGCTCGTCTATGGCGCTGGACTACCCGACGACCTGGCGGCCGAGATTCTCGAAGGCTACCGCGCGCTTCAGCAGGAGTACGGCGAGGAGGTCAGCCTGGCCGTGCGGAGCTCGGCGACCGCAGAGGACCTGCCGACGGCCAGCTTCGCCGGACAGCAGGATTCGTATCTGAACATCAATGGCGACGAGAGTCTGCTCGACACGTGTCGCCGGTGCTTCGCGAGCCTCTTCACCGACCGCGCGATCCACTACCGAATCGATCAGGGCTTCGACCACTTCAAGGTCTCGCTGTCGATCGGCGTGATGAAGATGGTGCGGTCCGACATCGCATCGTCCGGCGTGATGTTCTCGCTGGACACCGAGTCGGGCTTTCGCGATGCCGTTTTCGTGACGGGCGCCTACGGGCTCGGCGAGAACGTCGTACAGGGCGCCGTCGACCCAGACGAGTTCTACGTCCACAAGCCGACGTATCGCGCAGGCCACCGCGCCGTGTTGCGTCGCCTGCTCGGCGACAAGGCCGTGAAGATGATCCTGGTCGAGGGCGAGACGAAGAATACGACGCGAAACGTCCCCACGCCCAAGGCCGACCGCGGCAGCTTCTGCCTCACGGATTCCGACGTACTTGAACTCGCCGGCTACGCGTGTGCCATCGAGGAGCACTACGGCAGGCCGATGGACATCGAGTGGGCGAAGGACGGGCTCGACGGGAAGCTCTACATCGTCCAGGCGCGGCCGGAGACGGTGGCCTCGCAGCACAGCGCGACGGCGCTCGAGAGCTACGTGCTGGAAGGTCGCGGCACGATACTGGCCGAAGGTCGTTCGGTCGGCGAGCGGATCGCCTCCGGTGCGGTGAAGAGAATCGAAAACCTCACGCAGCTATCAGAATTCAAGCCCGGACAGGTGCTCGTCGCCGACACCACCACACCCGACTGGGAGCCGGTCATGAAGACCGCCGCGGCCATCGTCACCAACCGTGGCGGTCGGACCTGCCACGCGTCGATCATCGCCCGCGAACTCGGCATCCCTGCCGTGGTGGGCACCGGCAATGCGACCACCAGCGTGCCCGATGGCGCCATGGTGACGGTGTCCTGCGCCGAAGGCGACTCGGGCCGCGTATACGACGGCGCGGTGGGCTTCCACGTGGATCGCACCGAGGTTGGCGACATGGCGCGGCCACGGACGAAGATCATGCTCAACCTTGGCAACCCCGACCTCGCGTTCAAGACGTCGTTCCTGCCCAACGACGGCGTCGGGCTCGCCCGGATGGAGTTCATCATCAGCGAGTACATCAAGGTCCATCCGCTGGCCCTGCTGCACCCGGAGAAGGTCGACGACCCCGAGGCGCGCCGCAGCATCGATCGGATCATCCGGGGCTACGCCGATGGCAGCGCCTTCTTCACCGAGCGACTCTCGGAGGGGATCGGCACCATCGCCGCCGCGTTCTGGCCCAAGCCCGTGGTGGTCCGGATGTCCGACTTCAAGTCCAACGAGTACGCCAGCCTGCTCGGCGGCCGAGCGTTCGAGCCGTCCGAGAGCAACCCGATGATCGGCTTCCGCGGCGCATCGCGCTACGCGCATCCGGCCTATGCCGAAGGCTTCGCGCTGGAGTGCCGCGCGATGCGACGCGTCCGTGAGGAGATGGGGCTGACGAACGTCATCCTGATGCTCCCGTTCGTGCGTCGCGTAGCCGAGGCGGACCTGGTGCTGCAGACGATGGCCGACCTCGGGCTGAGCCGGGGCGAGCACGGGCTCGAGGTGTATGCGATGTGCGAGATACCCAACAACGTCATCCTGATCGACGAATTCGCCAAGCGCTTCGACGGCTTCTCCATCGGCTCCAACGACCTCACGCAACTCACGCTGGGGGTCGATCGCGACAGCGAGATCGTCGCGTTCGACTACGACGAACGCGACGAGGGGGTCAAGGAGATGATCCGGCTGGCCGTCGACGGATGCCGCCGCAACGGGATTCACTCCGGGCTGTGCGGACAGGCCCCGTCGGACTACCCGGACATGGCCGAGTTCCTGGTACGGATCGGCATCGACTCGATGAGTCTGAACCCCGACACCGTGGTCAAGACCACTCGTCAGGTGCTGGAGTTGGAACGCCAGCTCGCCCCCGCTTCCGTCTCGTGAAACTGCCGATCACGGTCGACCCGCGTCGCCACGACGCCGTGCTCTTCGACCTCGACGTTGCGCAGAGGCGCGGCATGCCGTCGTTCGGCACGACGGCCGCCCTGGCCCGAAAATTGCACGGCATCGGCGTCGGTGCGGCCGCGTACTCGTCGAGCGCCCGGTGTCAGCAGGCCTTGAAGGCTGCCGGAATAGACGACCTCTTCGGCGTTTGCATCGACGGAATCGCCGGCGAACGTGGGACGGGTGAAAATCCAGACCCCACAGTACTTCTGGAAGCCGCGGAACGACTGGGTGTGCGCCCGCAACGATGCGTCGTCATCGACTCGTCCGCCGCCGGCGTGGCGGCGGGCCGCGACGGTGGGTTCGCGCTCGTCATCGGCATCGATGGCACCGGACGCGTCGACGAGTTGGTTCGCCACGGTGCCGACGTCGTGCTCGCCGACCTGGCCGACGTTGCCGTGCGCACAGGTGACAAGCGGATGTCGGAACTCCCGAATGCCCTGTCCTCCTATGGTCAGTTGATCGGGATCACCAGCGCACGCGAGTCGATGTTGTTCCTGGACTTCGACGGAACGCTCTCCCCCATCGTTGCCGACCCCGGCTCGGCTCGGCTCGTCGACGGGGCCGCCGAGGCACTGGAGCTGGTGGCACGAGTGTGCCCAGTGGCGGTGCTGAGCGGCCGGGACCTGACGGACGTCCGCTCCCGCATCGACATCCCCGGACTCTGGTATGCAGGCAGCCACGGATTCGAATTGACGGGACCGGATGGCACCTACCACCAGAATGAAGCCGCCGCCGTGTTCGTCCCCGTTCTTGAGCGCGCGGCCGCCGAGCTGAGTAAGAACTTGGCCGGGGTTCCGGGAGTGCGAGTCGAGCACAAGCGCTTCGCCGTCGCGGTGCACTACCGGGAGGTCGCATCCGAACGCATTAGTGAAATCGTCTCCACCACACATAAACTCGGCGCGCGGGATGGGCTCCGGGTCACCAGCGGGCGCATGCTCGTCGAGCTTCGGCCCGACCTCGACTGGGACAAGGGAACCACGCTGGCGTGGATACGTGACCGCATCGACCCGTCCGCCTCCCTCATGCCGATCTACATCGGCGACGACCTCACCGACGAGGACGCGTTCGACACCGTGTCATTCGACGGCGTCGGGATCGCCGTTGGGCACGACGAGGACGGTGACCGCAAGACAGCGGCCCGCTTCCGCCTCGAGAGTCCCAATCAGGTACGTGAGTTCATCCAGCGCGGATCGAAGTGGCTGGCCTACAAGCATCGGGCGTCGGGCGAGGCCTGGGACTACGTCTTCGACGGGTACGATCCGCAGAACGAGAAGCTCCGTGAGGCCTTGTGCACGTTGGGAAACGGATACTTCGCTACGCGTGGCGCCGCGGCGGAGTCGAAGGCCGGGCAGGTGCATTACCCCGGGACCTACGCCGCCGGGGTGTACAACCGCCTCGTCGACAACGTGGCGGGAACGGAGATCGACAACGAGAGCCTGGTCAACCTACCCAACTGGCTTGCGCTGACCTTCCGGATCGACGGCGGCAGCTGGTTCGACATCGACGCGGTCACAGTGCTCTCCTACCGGCAGACGCTCGACCTTCGCAGCGCGGTGCTTACCCGCGAGGTCCGATTCCGTGACCAGGCAGACCGCACGACGTTCCTGACGCAACGGCGATTCGTCGCGATGCACCTGCCCCACGTCGGTGCACTCGAGACGACGATCGTCGCCGCGGACTGGTCGGGGACGATCGAGATCCGTTCGACCCTGGACGGCAACGTGACGAACTCCTTGGTCGAGCGCTACCGCGACCTTGCCAGTGAGCATCTGGAGCTGGTCGAGAAGCGCGAGCTCTCGGGCGACTCGGTCCTGCTGACCATGCAGACCACTCAGTCCCGCATTCCCATCGCCATGGCTGCGCGTAACACCTTGCGACGCAACGGTGATCCCGTGGCGGCAACCTTCCTTGCATTCGACGAGTCCGCCGAGATCGGCCACGACGTCTCCGTGCAGCTGTCAGCCGGTGAGGCGGCGACGGTGGAGAAGATCGTGACCGTCTACACGGGGCGCGACGTCGCGACGTCCGAACCCGGCGTCGAGGCCCAGCGCTGCCTCGCACGACTCGGACGGTTCTCGGAGCTGCTCGACGGGCACGTGACCGACTGGGAACATCTCTGGGAACGGTTGTCCATCGAGTTCGACGACTTCACCGACGAGGTTCGGATCCTGCGTCTGCACCTGCTACACGTGCTGCAGACGGTGTCGCCGAACATCGCCGACCTCGACGTCGGGGTACCGGCTCGCGGACTGTCCGGTGAGGCGTATCGCGGCCACATCTTCTGGGACGAGCTGTTCATCTTCCCGGTGCTCAACCTGCGGCTCCCCATGATCACCCGGTCGCTGTTGGGCTACCGCTACCGGCGTTTGCCAGAGGCGCGTGACGCCGCCCGCGCGGCCGGCCACTCGGGTGCGATGTTCCCGTGGCAGTCCGGCAGCGACGGCCGCGAGGAAAGCCAACGCCTGCACCTCAATCCGCGCAGCGGTCACTGGAACCCCGACGCCAGCCACCGCGCGCACCACATTGGAATCGCCGTCGCCTACAGCTCGTGGAAGTTCTACCAGGTCACCGGCGACCTCGCCTACCTCATCGACTACGGCGCAGAGCTGCTGGCCGAGATCGCCCGCTTCTTCGTCAGCCTTGCCACCTACGACGAAGAGCGCCAACGCTTCTGCATCCGGGGCGTCATCGGACCAGACGAGTTCCACTCCGGATATCCCGACGCACCCTACGACGGCGTCGACAACAACGCGTACACCAACGTGATGGCGGTGTGGGTCATCATGCGCGCGCTCGATGCACTGAACCTGCTGCCGCTACCAAACCGCCTCGACTTGATGGAGGCACTCGGCTTGCACAGTGCCGAACTGGCGCGATGGGAAGAGGTCAGCAGGCGGATGTACGTTCCGTTCCACGACAGTGTGATCAGCCAGTTCGAGGGCTATGGCGAACTGGCGGAACTGGATTGGGACCGCCTTCGTCGGCAGTACGGCAACATCCAGCGGCTGGACCGCATCCTCGAGGCGGAGCACGACGACGTCAACCGATACAAGGCGTCCAAGCAGGCCGACGCGCTCATGCTGCTCTACCTGATGTCGGCCGCCGAGTTGCACGAGCTACTCGACCGACTCGGCTACCACTTCGAACCCGACAAGGTGCCGGACATGGTGGACTACTACCTCGCCCGCACCTCCGACGGATCCACGCTCAGCGGCGTCGTGCACACCTGGGTGCTCGCCAGAGCCAACCGCGATCGCGCCCTGGACTTCTTCCAGCAGGCCCTGAAGTCGGACGTCGCCGACATCCAGGGCGGCACCACCTCCGAGGGCATCCACCTCGCGGCCATGGCGGGCACCGTCGACCTCATGCAGCGGTGCTTCACCGGGCTCGAGACCCGGTCCAACCGCATCATCCTATCCCCGAATTGGCCGAAATCGCTTGGTGTACTTGCGATACCGATCCACTACCGCGGCCTTCACCTACACCTGCGGGTCAGCGGTAAGGGTGTGATCATCAGCGTCGATCCGCGTGACGCCCCGGGAATCGAAGTGGAATGCCGCGGCAAGGTCGTCCAGCTGATGCCCGGCACCACCGTCCGCTTCCCGGATTGACCATGACCGGAAACGAAGGGGACGTCACGCCACTCGCCGACCTGGCACACGGGCGTCAGCGCGCCGGCCCGGTACGGGAGCGCCGTCCCGTCTACGTCGATCTGCTGCCACCGTGCAACGCCGGCTGTCCCGCCGGAGAGAACATCCAGGGATGGCTGGCGCATGCCACGGCAGGCCGCCACGAGGCCGCGTGGCGGCAGCTGGTCTCGGACAACCCGTTCGCCGCAATCCACGGCCGGGTGTGCTATCACCCCTGTGAAAATGTTTGCAACCGAACTCATCTCGATAGCGCGGTATCGATCCACTCGGTCGAGCGATTCCTCGGCGACCTCGCCACGGAGCACGGCTGGACGTTCGGGCCACCGCTCTCACCGACCGGCAAGCGCGTCCTGATCGTCGGCGCCGGACCGAGCGGACTGTCTGCCGCGTACCACCTGGCGCGGCTCGGCCACCAGGTCGAAGTCCGTGATGCGAGCTCGGCTCCCGGCGGCATGATGCGGTACGGCATCCCGAGCTACCGACTCCCCCGCGACGTGCTCGACGCTGAACTGAGCCGAGTCGAGGCGATGGGGGTGCGTGTGACGCGCAATCATCGGGTCGCCGACCTCGCGGCCGAGCGAGCCGAGGGCGGCTTCGACGCGGTGTTCGTCGCCGTCGGTGCGCATCTGGCCAAACGCGTCGACATCCCCTTCCGCGACGCGGGCACGATGGTGGACGCGGTGTCGTTTCTGCATGGCGTCGCCGACGGCACCGCCCCGGCGATCGGGCAGCATGTCGCCATCTATGGCGGCGGCAACACCGCGATGGACGCCGCGCGGGTGGCGCGCCGGCTCGGAGCGGAGGACGCGGTCATCGTCTACCGCCGCACCCGCGAGCAGATGCCCGCCCATCAAGAAGAGGCCGAGGACGCCGAACGGGAGGGCGTCCGGATCAACTGGCTGCGCACCGTCACCGCGTTCAACGGCCCCGAATTGCAGGTCGAGGTCATGGAACTCGACGAGTCGGGTTACCCACGGCCGACCGGGCGATTCGAAACCCTGGCCGCTGACACGCTGATCATGGCACTCGGTCAGGAGACCGAATCGGCATTCATGCGGACGCTGCCGGGGGTGGAGTTCGACGCCGGCGGCAGCGTGCGCGTGTCCGAATCACTCATGACCGGTTGTCCAGGCGTCTTCGCCGGCGGTGACATGGTGCCTGGTGAGCGCACCGTCACGGTCGGAGTCGGGCACGGCAAGAAGGCGGCCCGTCACATCGACGCCTGGCTGCGTGACACGACATACGCACCGACGGCGAAACACCCGACGGTGGCGTTCGATGGGCTGCACCCGTGGTACTTCGGTGACGCCGCGCAGCGCCGCCAACCCGAACTCGAGCCGGAGCAGCGCACCGTCGGTTTCGCCGAAGTCGTGGGCGGCTTGTCCGCCGACGAAGCGACGTTCGAGGCGCGGCGCTGCCTTTCGTGCGGCAACTGCTTCGAGTGCGACGGCTGTCTCGGAGCGTGCCCGGAGGACGCGGTGATCAAGCTCGGCATCGGACACCGCTACGAATTCGACTACGACAGGTGCACGGGGTGCGCTGTCTGCGCCGATCAATGCCCGGTCCACGCCATCGACATGTTCCCGGAGCCGACATGACCCGCGTCACCGTGGACGGCAACGAGGCCGCGGTCTCGGTCGCGTACCGGCTCAACGAAGTCTGCTGCATCTACCCGATCACGCCGTCGTCGCCGATGGCCGAGCTGGCCGACGAATGGTCGGCCGCGCAGCGACCCAACGTGTGGGGCAACGTCCCGACCGTGGTCGAAATGCAAAGCGAGGGTGGAGCCGCCGGTGCGCTGCACGGTGCGCTGCAGAGCGGAGCGCTGGCTACGACGTTCACGTCGTCGCAGGGCCTGCTGCTGATGATCCCGAACATGTACAAGATCGCCGGTGAGCTGACGTCGACCGTGCTCAACGTGGCGGCGCGCTCGGTGGCGGCGCAGGGCTTGTCGATCTTCGGTGATCATTCGGACGTGATGGCGGTGCGCCAGACCGGGTTCGCGCTGCTGTCGGCGGCATCGGTGCAGGAGGCACACGACCTCGCGCTCGTCGCGCAGGCCGCCACGCTGGCGACCCGGATCCCGTTCGTGCACTTCTTCGATGGCTTCCGCACCTCGCACGAGATCAACACCATCGACACCCTCTCCGACGACGACTTGCTGGCGCTGGTGCCCGAGCACTTGGTCCTGGCGCACCGCGGGCGGGCGTTGTCGCCCGAGCACCCGTTCATCCGTGGCACCGCACAGAACCCCGACGTGTACTTCCAGGCGAGGGAGACCGTCAATCCGTTCTACGCGCGCGTCCCGGGTGTCGTCGAGGACCTGATGGCCCGGCTCGGCGCGCGCACCGGGCGATCGATGAGCATTGTCGAGTACTCCGGACATCCGGAAGCCGAACGGGTGCTGGTGCTGATGGGCTCCGGCGCCGAGACCGTCACGCAGACGGTCGCGGCGCTCGTCGCGCGCGGCGAGCGGGTCGGCGTCGTGCAGGTCCGGTTGTACCGGCCGTTTCCCGTCGAGGCACTGCTGGCCGCGTTACCCACGACGGTGCGCACCGTCGGCGTGCTGGACCGAACCAAGGAGCCCGGTTCGCTCGGCGAACCGCTGTACCTCGACGTCGTCGCAGCGCTCGCGGAGTCGTGTGCCGACGGAGCGCGGCAGGTCATGCCTTGGGTCAGCGGCGGACGATACGGCTTGTCCTCCAAGGAGTTCACACCCGCCATGGTGGCCGGGGTGTTCGCCGAGCTCGCCCGCGATCGACCTAAGCGGCGCTTCACCATCGGCATCGACGACGACGTGTCCGGGAGCAGCGTCGACTACGACCCGTCGTTCGACATCGAGTCTTCCGAGACCATCCGTGCGGTGTTCTTCGGACTGGGGTCGGACGGCACGGTCGGCGCGAACAAGAACACCATCAAGATCCTTGCGTCCGAGGCGGGCCTGCACGCGCAGGCGTACTTCGTCTACGACTCGAAGAAGTCGGGGTCGCAGACCGAGTCGCATCTACGCTTCGGGCCGGACCCCATCCGGGCGCCCTATCTGGTGAGCGGCGCGAATTTCGTTGGCTGTCACAACTTCCGGTTCCTCGACACCGTCGACGTGCTCGGCCGGGCCGCCCCCGGCGCCACCTTGCTGTTGAACTGCCGGCTCCCGGCGGAGCGGGTCTGGGACGCACTGCCACGGCGGGTGCAGGAACAGCTTCTGGACAAGCAGATCATGCTCTATGCCGTCGACGCCGGACGGATCGCGCGTGAGGCCGGCCTGGTCGGGCGCATCAACGTCGTCCTGCAGACGTGTTTCTTCGCGATCTCCGACGTGCTGCCCCATGATCGGGCCATCGCCTGCATCAAGGAGTCAGTGCGCAAGACGTACGCCAATCGCGGGGCCGAGGTGCTGGAGAAGGAGCTGGCCGCGGTGGATGGCGCCGTGACCGGGTTGCATCGCATCGACGTGCCCGCGCTGGTCACCTCCACGCGCGTGCCTGCCCCGATGGTGCCCGACTCGGCGCCGGAGTTCGTCCGCACCGTCACCGCCGAGATGATGGCCGGGCGTGGAAACCTCCTTCCGGTGAGTGCCCTTCCGGTGGACGGCACCTATCCGAGCGGCACAACGGCCTACGAGAAGCGCAACATCTCCGAGCACGTCGCAGTGTGGGATCCGGACGCTTGCATTCAGTGCGGCAACTGCAGTTTCGTCTGCCCGCACAGCGTGATCCGCTCGAAGTTCTACGACGAGTCCCGGCTGGCCGGGGCGCCCGAACACTTCGACTCCGCGCCGCTCGCCGCCGTCGGCCTGCCCAACGCGAAGTTCTCGCTGCAGGTGTACGTCGAGGACTGCACGGGATGCGGCCTGTGCGTCGAAGCTTGCCCGGTCGTCGTGCCCGGGCCCGCGATCACCAAGGCGATCAACCTCGAACCCGCGGAGCCGCGGCTCGCCACCGAGCGGGCGAATATCGACTTCTTCGAGGCGATCCCGATCAACGACCGGTCGCGCGTCGACTTCGGCACCGTCCGTGGAACCCAGTTCCTGGACCCGCTGTTCGAGTTCTCGGGCGCCTGCGCGGGCTGTGGCGAAACGCCGTACCTCAAGCTGCTCTCCCAGTTGTTCGGCGACCGGTTGATGATCGCCAACGCGACCGGTTGCTCGTCGATCTACGGCGGCAGCCTGCCCACCACGCCATGGACCACCAACGCCGACGGGCGCGGCCCAGCGTGGTCGAACTCCCTCTTCGAGGACAACGCGGAATTCGGACTGGGTCTGCGCTTGGCGAGCGACGTACACGTCACGCTGGCCCGGCGACGCCTGGCCGAGCTGCGGGGGGTGCTCGGCGACGAGTTGGTGGACGGCATCCTGAACGCGCCGCAGCTGCGCGAGTCGGAGTTGGCGGCGCAGCGGGAACGGGTGGCCGAGCTCACCGACCGGCTCCGTGGCCTCGAGCCGGCGACGACCGCGGATCTGCTCAGCGTGGTGGACCACCTGGTCCGGCGCAGTGTCTGGATCGTCGGCGGGGACGGCTGGGCGTACGACATCGGCGCCGGCGGGCTCGACCACGTGCTGGCGAGCGGCCGCAACGTCAACGTGCTGGTGCTCGACACCGAGGTGTACTCGAACACCGGCGGCCAGATGTCCAAGTCGACGCCGCTGGGCGCGGTCGCCAAGTTCGCCGCCGCAGGCAAGACGGTGCCGAAGAAAGACCTTGCGCTGCAAGCCATCGCCTACGGAAGCGTCTACGTCGCGAAGGTCGCGATGGGCGCCGACCCGCAGCAGACCCTGCAGGCCTTCCGCGAGGCGGAGGCCTATGACGGGCCGTCGCTGGTGATCGCTTACAGCCAGTGCATCGCGCATGGCATCGACATGCGCCTCGGCATGGATCAGCAGTACCGCGCGGTCGCCAGCGGACACTGGCCGCTGCTTCGTTACGACCCGGTGCTACATGCCGCCGGGAGTAATCCGTTCCTGCTCGATTCGCACCGGCCGCGGATCCCCTTGGCCGACTACGTCTACCGAGAGCTTCGCTACCGCGCACTGGCCAACTCCGACCCCGAGGAGGCCGAACGGCTGCTCAAATTGGCCGAACAGGCCATCGAACAGCGCTGGAATGTCTACGAGGAGATGGCTTCCCGCGGCCCCGAACACTTTCACCCCGACGCGCGCAGGGAGCAATGATGGACGGGCAGGGCGCAATGACGGAACTGTTCACCCGCTATCTGGGGCTGACGCTGCGCAATCCGTTGGTCGCGTCGGCGTCGCCGCTGTCGAAGACGGTCGACGGTGTCCGGCGCCTCGACGAGGCCGGAGTCGGTGCGGTGGTGCTCTATTCGCTGTTCGAAGAGCAGCTGCGCCGCGAGGCCGCGAAGAACGCCCGGCTGGCCGAAGCGGGGTCGGACAGCTTTGCGGAGTCGCTGTCCTACTTCCCGAACCTCACCGGCGAGGACCACGGCCCCCGCCAGTATCTGAGCCTGCTCGAACGCGCGGCCGACGCGGTCGCGGTGCCCGTGATCGGCAGCATCAACGCCAGTGCGCCAGGGAACTGGGCGAGCTACGCGCGGTCGATGCAGGATTGCGGTGCCGCCGCGATCGAACTGAACATCTACTTTCTCCCCGGCGATCCGCACGTGTCCGGCCGCGACGTCGAACAACGTCACCTCGACATCCTGGCGCGGGTCAAGGACACCGTGACCGTGCCGGTCGCGGTGAAGCTCAGCCCGTACTTCAGTGCCACCGCCGACATGGCGCGGCGTCTGGACCTGGCCGGTGCGGACGGGCTGGTGCTGTTCAACCGGTTCCTCCAACCAGACATCGATCCCGAGACCCTGGCCATTGCGCCAGGGACGGCATTGTCGCGCGCGGGCGAGTCTCGGCTACCGCTGACGTGGATTGCGTTGTTGCACGGACGGATCGACGCCTCGTTGGCCGCGACGACCGGTGTCGAGGGTTCCACCGAGCTGATCAAGTACCTGTTGGCCGGCGCGGACGTGGTGATGACGGCATCGGCACTGCTACGCCACGGCCCCCACTATGCCGCAGTGATACTCGACGGGCTGCGCGACTGGATGGCGCGCAAGGGATACCTGAACATCGACGAAGTTCGTGGCCTGCTCGCCGTCCCCATCGGAGCCGATGAGGCCGCACACGAACGCGGGGACTACGTCAGCGCACTGCGGCAAGCCAACAGCGCCGACTTCGGGCCGTGGTGACGCATCAGCCGGCGATGGCGAGCACTTCGTCGAAGCCTTCGACGAGGCACTCGTAGAAGACGTCGTAGTCGGGGATCGCGCCGGTGTCGACGTCGATGCCCAGCGCACAGGTGTCGACGTAGGTGAGCAGCGTGACATTGACCGCCGAGCCGATTGTGGGGCCGAACGCGTACTGCATCCGAACCCGGGCACCGGCAAGGAACACCGGCACCGGGATACCCGGGACGTCGCTGGCGAGGAAGTCGACGTGCCGCAGGATCGAGCCGATGTACCAGCGCGGCATGAGGTTGAGCGCTCCGGCAATCCACTGGGTGAAGGGCAGCGATCTCTCACGGCGCACCTTGCCGGTCTGCTCATGGATGGCGCAGATCCGTGCCGCCGGATCGACGACGCCGACAGGCACGTCGAACCGCATCAACGTGATCCGGTTGCCACCCATCTCGTCGCCTTCTGCCCTCAGGCTGATCGGCATCGACAGGTGCAGGTCGCCGACCGAAACACCGTGCGTCTCGTGGTACCGCCGCAACCCGCCTGCGAATCCGGCGACGAACCCGTCGTTCAAAGCCCCACCGCTAAGGTGCGCCGCCTCCCGTAGTTGTTGCATCGGCACCTGATGCACGCCAAGGCGACGAGTCATGGTCCGGTTCTTCATCAGAGGCGACCCGGTGCGATTGACGGGTCGAACGGTTCGGTAAATGGAAGCCGCGGTGGCGGTGGAGGATTCGATGGTCGCCAGCGGGTGTCGGACGCTGTTGTAGATCAGTTTCGGGGCCGTCGTGATGGCTCCCGCCATCGCCGTTGCGACGAGTCCCGCGTCGTATCCGAATACATCGCGGTATCCGCTCACCCACGGCGGCCGGGGCACCTTCGGCGGAGCGGGCAGCGACTCGTGCTCTTCAGGCAGTTCGGAAAGGTCGAACAGCGTCATGCCGATCTGAATACCGCCAACGCCGTCGGTGAGGGAGTGGTGGAACTTGCACAGCACGGCCGCTTCTCCGCCCTCGAGGCCGTCGATCAGTGTGACCGTCCACAACGGGCGGGCCCGGTCGAAGTCCTCCATCTCGGCGAGCCTGGCGATCTCGAGTACCCCGTCGAGGGTGCCCGGGTCAGGCGCCGCCATCCGTCGGATGTGGAAGTCGAGATCGAAGTCCGGGTCGTTTTCCCATCGTGGCGGCGCCGGAGCAGGCGACTCAACCACACATTGCCGGAACATCGGCAGTTTCCGGGTGACGAGGTCGATCCGGTCGCGCACGTCATCCCAGTCCGGCGACTTCTCCAGTAGCAGAACAGTGACTACGGTCGATCGCAGTCGTGGATCGTTTTCCATCGCCCAGGTGAATGCGTCGGTGCTGCGCATGAATTCAGTCATTTTTGCTCCCACAGCCAAACGTAGTTCCCGCGGCGCGGCACGTCAGCACACTCGGCGCAACTGAGGACTTTGTGCCCCAATGTTCGGCCGATAGCGCCACTCATGGGAGCAGTGGGAGCAGCCCGGCACTACCACCCAAGGTTTTTCGCCCTTATCACTGGGCCGCCGCTCGTCCGGAAACAGCGCCAGTTGCGACGACCTACGAGTGCATTCGTACCGCGGGCGGGGACCATGGACCCTAGGCTTGACCTCGCAGCCGGACAAACATGGTCACCATGACTACAGCCGACACAGGCGCACTTCTGATCGACTCGGCGATGCCCACCTACGACGCCGCGATTGCCGAGCACATCATCGTCGCAGCCGATCCGGCAAAGACATTCGCGTCAGCACGCGGCCTCGACCTGCTCACGGTGCACTCGCCGCTGCTGGACGTGTCGATGTGGTTGCGGGAGTCTGCCTGCCCGATTGTCAGGCACAACTGCGCCGCGCATACCCAATCTCGTTATCGGCGAGGGTATGGGGCTGCCGGGCTGGATGTTTCTCGGCCAACGACGAATCGCGAGATCGCCTTCGGCGCTGTCGGTAGATTCTGGCAGCCCACTATCGAGTGGCGCGATGTCGCCGCGGCCGACTTCCGTGGCTTCGACGAACCCGGCTGGGGCAAGATCGCCGCGAACTTCTCGGTCCTGCGCTACGGCGCCTCTGCGACGCTGCTTACTTACGAATGCCGAACAGTGACAACCGATCCCGAGTCGCGCCGACAGTTTCTGCGCTACTGGTGGCTGATCCGACCGTTTGTCGGCCACATTATGCGGGCCACGCTTCGCCAGATCAGCACCAACGCCGCAGCGTCCTCGATGCCAGGCGTATCAGAGATGAGGCGATACCGATGACCCGGGTCCTGGTCGCGTATGGATCCAAGCGCGGGGGTACCGCGGGCCTTGCCGCCATGATCGGTGACGCATTGACCGAGGCCGGCACAGAGGTCTCGGTGTTCCCGGCGCGCGACATTCACAACCTGACCGGCTTCGACGCAGTCGTCGTCGCAGGGGCGCTGTACGCCAACCGGTGGCACCGTGATGCCCGGCGCTTCGTGCAGCGAAACGCAGATGGCCTCCGAAGGCTGCCGGTATGGCTGGTCAGCAGCGGGCCTTTGGATGACAGCGTTGCCCAGCGCGACATCGGACCGACGTCGCAGGTTCACAAGCTCATCGAGCGAGTGGGCGCCCGCGGCCACGCAACCTTTGGTGGTCGCCTCAGCCCGGATGCGAAGGGATTCCCGGCGCGCGCCATGGCGAAGACCAAGGCTGGCGACTGGCGCGATCCGGCGCAGGTACGCCGGTGGGTGGCTGCGATCGTCGAGCAACTTCAAGCCGCGCAACCCAGCGGAGGTTAGGTCCCAACTGCTCACCGATGACGCGCGGGGGCCAGTCTCGCCAGACCTCATTAGCAGGTGATGTAACGACGAATGTCACTGTTTCGCAATGCTTCAGCGTCACCCGGGGGCGTTCCACCATGTGACGGTCGCAGCCGTTGGCCACGACCCTGGCATGAACTCGGTTCCGATCGTGCTACGTGACCGCCTTTCGGTGCCCCACCCCGGTCGACGAACGAACCTCGAATCCACGGTGGCGGCCTCCAGTGCGCCGAACAGTCTCAGTCCCGCACCCGTAGCCGGGGCGGGCGGTTGACGCAGACTGGGCGCAGTGGTTGTCGGTGACGGCGGACCCATCGCCGGGAACTTGGCGCGGCGCCCGCGCGAGGCCCCGGAAGTTGGCTCTCAAGATAGCGTCTGAGGTAGACGTATTCGGCACGGAGGTAGACGATCCCGTGACGACTCCCAATCGCGTAGGCGGCGACGACCATTCCCAGGAAGACGTCTTTCGGCGTGCGGGTCAAGAGCGCCCAGTCCTTGAACGTGCCGGGTCCCCCTTATCGGCGTTGCAGATGACGTGCTTCTCGTCGCCCGGCGCGGCCCGACACAGTTGCCATTTCAGCCCGGTTTCGAAACCCTGCACCACCATATCCGCGTAGCCCGGATTCGGTAACGGTGCCGATCGTCTGGTCGGGCGTGCCGGCGAGGCAGTTTTTGAGCAACGCCTTGTAATCTGGCTCACCACGGAAGAACACCGGCCCCCGCGTGTGGACGTTGGACTCCACAGGCCGAACATCCCCGCTTCGTCGGTTTCGCCAAAGCGCACACCCGTCTCCTGCTCGAGGGTGTCGTACACCTCCCGATATCCGCTCATCTTGGCAATCAACGTGTTGCTCAAGTAAATCCGGTGCCGTCCGGATGGCTTGCTGTGGAAGAAGTGATAAAACGAACCCGTCGACCCGGTCCATCGATCCTGTTGATCGCACCGCCTGCAATGACAAATCACTCCAGATCGCAGTCTATCTAGTTGGCGACCCTGACGCACTGGGCTGCAGGATGGGCCGCAACGCGTGAAGCACGGCAGCATCTTCGATCGTCGAGGGCACGGGTTCGTCCTTGCCGTGGGCGATGCCGCGCATCGTCTTGCGCAGTATCTTGCCCGAACGCGTCTTCGGTAGCGCCGTGACGACGTCCACCAACTTGAAACACGCCACCGCCCCGATCTCATCGCGGACGGCCTTCACCAGGTCCTCGGTAAGCCCGTCGGGCGACGCCCCGGCCTTCAGCACCACCAGGCCACGCGGGACCTGGCCCTTGATCTCGTCGGCGACGCCGATCACCGCACACTCGGCCACCGCGGGATGAGTGGCCAGCACGGATTCGATCGCACCAGTCGAAAGTCGGTGTCCGGCAACGTTGATGACATCGTCGACGCGACCCATCACGAACAGGTACCCGTCGTCGTCGAGGTAGCCGCCGTCACCGGTGAGGTAGTAGCCGGGGTGTTCGCACAGGTAGGACGCCACGTAGCGGGCCTCGTCGCCCCACAGGGTCGGCAACGTGCCGGGCGGCAACGGCAGTCTCAGGCAGACGACGCCCTCCTCGCCGGGTTCACACGGGTCCCCATCGGAGTGCAGGACGTGCACGTCGTAGCCGGGCATGGGCACCGTCGGCGAACCGGCCTTGAACGGCAGTGCCTCCACGCCCATCGGGTTGGCGGCGATCGCCCATCCCGTCTCGGTCTGCCACCAGTGATCGACGACCGGGATGTCCAGCTTCTGCACCGCCCAGTGGTACGTGTCGGCGTCCAACCGTTCCCCGGCCAAGAAGAGGTACTTCAGCGCGGAGAGGTCGTACCGGTCCAGGTAGCTGCCGTCTGGGTCCTCCTTCCGGATCGCACGAATCGCCGTCGGCGCGGTGAAGAGCACCTTCACGTGATGCTCGGCCGCCACCCGCCAGAACGCGCCGGGATCGGGCGTGCCGACCGGCTTGCCTTCGTAGAGCACCGTCGTCGCGCCGAGAAGCAATGGGCCGTAGACGATGTAGGAATGGCCGACCACCCAGCCCACGTCGGAGGCGGCCCAGAACACCTCGCCCGGACGCATGTCGTAGATGTGGCGCATGCTCCACAACAGGGCGACCGCGTGGCCACCGTTGTCCCGCACGATGCCCTTCGGTGTGCCGGTGGTGCCGGAGGTATAGAGCACGTAGAGCGGGTCGGTGGCGGCGACCGGTACCGGATCGACCGGTTCCGCCGTGGCCATCAGGGCGTGCCAGTCCAGGTCCCGGCTCTCGATCAGCTTGCACCGCAACCGATCCCGTTGCACGATGACGCACACACGGGGCGGGTGCTTCGCCGCGGCCAGTGCGGCGTCGAGCATCGGCTTGTACTCCACTGTGCGGGCGGGCTCGATGCCGCAGGAGGCCGAGACGACGACCGCAGGCCGGGCGTCATCGATCCGGGAGGCCAGCTCATGCGGGGCGAAGCCACCGAACACCACCGAGTGCACCGCACCGATCCGCGCGCAGGCCAGCATGGTGATCACGGCCTCGGGAATCATCGGCATGTACACCACGACGCGGTCGCCCTTGCTCACGCCCAGCCCCGTGAGCACCCCGGCGAATCGCGCCGTCTCGTCCAGCAGTTCGGCGTAGGTGTAGGTGCGTTGCGTACCGGTCACCGCGGAGTCGTAGATCAATGCGGGCTGATCAGCCCGGCCGTCGGCGACGTGGCGGTCCAAGGCGTTTGCGCACGTGTTCAGTTCGGCGTCGGGGAACCAGCGATAGTGCGGCGGGTTGGAGTCGTCGAGCACCTTGACGGGCTCGCGAATCCAGGACACGTCCCGCGCAGCATCAGCCCAGAACGCCTCCGGATCGGCGACGCTGGCGTCGAAGAGTTCGCGGTATCGCCCCACTCCAGCACCACCCGATACGCCGTGGACATCCGCATGAATCGCGCTGTGGGGCATTGTGCACTCCTCGTCGCATGAGCAGCGGCCTCGGACATCGGGACCTGCTCGACCGTAACCAGTAGAGCTGCGCGCCCGATGGGGCCGTTTGGCCCGGTGCTTTGGCCAAAGGTCCCGAGCCCATTCACACCCGCGGACGAGCCGCCAATGTCCTTACTTAGGGCCGAACGGCTCTGTTGACGGCGGCCGCCAACGCTCACGCTCTGAGGAGGTCTGAAGAACGGGGGTTACCAGTGCGCCAACACTGGTTGGTCATGGAGGGCGACGGGCCTCCTGCGCCGTTCCGGGCCCGGCTGGCCGGGGCTGGACGGCACCTGCCCACGACCCACTTGAGCACCGACGACCTGATGGCGTCGACCCGCCATGACACACACATCGATCTCGAGCGACTGACGGGCATCTACGACCGCCGAGTCTCGACCGGAGCCGACGACTCCTACAGCTTGGCCACCTCAGCCGCGCTGGACTGCCTGAGCAGGGCGCAGCAGGATGCCGCATCGCTCGACGTCGTGATCAGTTGCAGCATCACGAAGTTTCGCGGCGGCCTGACCCAGTGGGTGGAGCCGACGATGAGCGGCGCCGTCGCCCACGCGATCGGGGCCGCGCATGCCATGACCTTCGACTTGTCCAATGCCTGCGCGGGAATGCTCACGGGGGTCACGGTGCTCAACAACTGGATCCGGCAGGGCACCGTGAAGCGGGGGTTGGTGGTCAGCGGCGAATACATCTCGCAACTCGGCCAGAATGCGGCTCGGCACATCCGCACCATCATGAGCAAGGAACTTGCGTGCCTGACACTGGGCGATGCGGGAGCGGCATTGTTGCTCGAACGTGCCCCGGCAGGCTCCGCGGGCATCCGCATCGCCGGCTTCACCACGGTCGCCAACCACAGCCGGCTCTGCCTGGCCTACCCGAAGGGCAACGATCCGGGTGCTCGCATGTTCACCGACTCGCGCGGGATCCAACGTGCCGCGATCGCGTCTACCCCGTACCTGTTGCACGAGATCCTCGAGGCCGCAGGCATTTCGATGCACGACATCGATCACGTGATCACTCACCAGACGTCCGCCCGCGCGATACGCAAGGGAATGGCCGCGCTCACCGCGTCGTTCGGCGAAGGGCCCCGACACGACGCCGTGATCACCGTCGATCGCTACGGCAACACCGCGTCGACGACCCACACCGTGGCGCTCGTGGAAGAACTCGAAGCGGGCCGGATCCGCGCCGGCGAGACCATCGCGTTAATCGCACTGGCATCGGGTCTGGAGATCGGCGTCGTTCTGCTCACCGTCGACGAAGGGCTGGTGAGCCGTTATGGGCACCGTCATTGACGGCCTCGACGTCACGCACGGCGGATGGCGTACGCGACACAGCGCGCTTCGCCTCGCCGTCGCTTCGGCCAAGACCTGCCTGGACCGGGCCGGGCGAAGCCCCGACGACGTGGATCTTCTGGTCAACGCGGGCATCTATCGCGACCGCAACCTCGCCGAACCCGCGCTCGCAGCGCTCATTCAGCAAGACGTCGGGGCGGCACCCGAGGACCCACATCAGGGAGGGCACGGCACGTTCTCCTTCGACGTCGCGAACGGCGCCTGCGGAGTGCTCACTGCACTGCAGATCGTGGACGGCTTCATGCACTCACGCACGATCGACTGCGCGCTCGTCGTCGCAAGCGACGCCGACCCGGGCCGCGGCCGCAGCAGGCACTTCCCGTTCTCCCACGCCGGTGCGGCACTGTTGTGCGACTGGAGTGACGACGACCGCGGGCTTGGGCGCGTGCACTGGGTGAACATGCCCGACGACGGCGAGCAATTCCGTGCCACCGTCGGACTTCACGACTCGCACAACGTGCTTCGATTCGAATCGTCGGCCGCGATGGACGAGCAGTTCGCCACCGCAGCCGCCGAGGCGGCAGTGCGCTGCCTGCACGACGCCTCGCTGGAGCTCCCGGACGTGGACGCGATCGTCGCCGCGCCGGCTCGCCCGGAGTACCGCGCCGCGCTGGCCGCGCGTCTCGGGGTACCCGAGGGCCGAATCACCGTCGCGGCCGACGCTCGGATGCACACCGCAGCGCTGGTCGCCGCGATTCACGATGGGGCCGAACCACTCCCACCGGGCGCCCGGGTGCTCCTCATCGCCGCTGGCGCGGGAGTCACTGCCGGTGCAGCGCTCTACCGCACGGCCGCCGTCAGGTCCTAGCAACACGGCTACGAACAAGGAGCAGAAATGATCGACTACGAACTGGACAAGACCAGCAGGATCGTGCGCCTGCGCCCGGAATCCCCCCTTTCCAAGAACGACTTCACCGAGCTCGCGAAAGCCGTTGACCCCGAGATTGATTCGGGCGGCGACCTCGCCGGCCTCATCATCGACGCGGCACACTTCCCGAGGTGGGACAGTTTCGGGGCGCTGGTGACCCACATGCGATTCGTGCACGACCACCATGCGCACGTCAAGAAGATCGCCGTCGTCACCGACTCGCACCTCGGCGATCTCGGCGAGCACCTCGTCTCACACTTCGTCGCAGCGGAGATCAAGCACTTCCCGGCCGGTCAGCTCGAGCAAGCCCGGGACTGGATCATCGGCGAGGGTAGGAGCGTCCCCCCGTCGTCACCATCCACTCCTGCGGTGTGACCCGGCCGCTCAGCGGTGACTTGCGGCTCGTGATCGAGGACTAAAGCCTCCTCAGCCGTGCCGGCCGCGAACTTAGCGTCGAGGACACACGGCGAGCTCGCGCCGCGACACGAGATGGAAGGACGACGATGTCCGACACACTGATTTCTCCGCCTCCCGCGACCCGGCCCGCCGGCCGCAAGCCCGGCTTGGGCCTGGCTGCGCTGACGGCCATCGTCGTCGGCTCGATGATCGGCAGCGGCATCTTCGCCCTGCCGTCCCAGATGGCGGGTAGCGCCGCACCCGGCCCTCTGCTCATCGGATGGGTGATCACGGGCGTCGGCATGTTGACACTGGCCTTCGTCTTCCAGACGCTGGCGAGCCGCAAACCGGACGTCGACGGCGGCGTCTACGGTTACGCCAGAGCCGGTTTCGGCAACTACGTCGGATTCACCTCGGCCTTCGGCTACTGGGTGTCGGCCTGGGTCGGCAACGTCGCCTACCTCGTCCTGCTGTTCTCGACGCTGGGGTACTTCTTCCCCGGATTCGAGGGTGGCGCAACCGTTCCCGCGATCATCGGCGCGTCGGTGGTGCTGTGGATCGTGCACGCCATGACGCTTCGCGGCGTGCAGACCGCCGCCTTCGTCAACGTCGTGGTGACCGTCGCGAAAGTGGTCCCGATCCTGGTGTTCATCGTCATCGCCGCCGTCGGATTCAAGGCGGGGCTGTTCTCCGCGGACTTCTGGGGCAAGGCGACGCAGATCGACGGGGCTCCGCTCGGCGACACGGTGACACAGGTCAAGAACATGATGCTGGTCACCGTGTGGGTATTCATCGGCATCGAGGGCGCCTCGGTCTACTCCCAGCGCGCCTCCAAGCGCAGGGACGTCGGGCGGGCCACCGTGCTCGGCTTCGCCGGTGTGCTGGCGCTGCTGCTCATGGTGAACCTGCTGTCGTACGGGCTGATGGCGCAGGCGGAACTGGCCGGCGTGCCCGATCCGTCGATGGCCGGCGTGCTGGAGCACCAGGTGGGCAGTTGGGGTGCCGCCTTCATCTCGATCGGTCTGGTCATCTCACTACTCGGCGCCCTGATCGCCTGGGTGCTGCTGTGCGTCGAGATCCTGCGCCTGCCCGCCCTCGAGCACGTGATGCCGAAGGCGCTCGCCAAGGAGAACGCCCACGGTGCGCCGGCCAGCGCGCTGTGGCTGACCAACCTGTGCGTCCAGGCCCTGCTGCTGTGGACCCTCGCCAACTCGAGCACCTACACGAACCTGGTCTACCTGGCGACATCTTTGATCCTGCTCCCCTACCTGTGGTCGGCCGCCTACCAGGTGCTGTTGGCGATACGCGGCGAGACGTACGAGACGGGCCACGGGCGCGCCCGTGATCTCATCATCGGCGTGGTCGCGCTCGGCTACGCGGTGTGGCTGGTGTACGCAGGCGGCTGGCAGTACCTGCTGGTGGCGGCTGTGTTCTATCTGGCGGGGACCGCGGGATATCTGTGGGCGCGCAGGGAAAGCCGCTTGCCCGCGTTCACCAAACCCGAGTGGGCCGCCTTCGCCGTCGTGGCGCTGACGTCGGTCGTGGCCGTCGCACTGATGGCCACCGGCAACCTGTCCGTGCTGTGAACGGCACCGACTCACGGCTCGGCGTCTGGTCCGAGGCCGGCCGGCTGCGCCGGGTCATGGTCTGCGCGCCGGGTCTGGCCCATCAACGGCTCACGCCGGACAACTGCCATGAGCTGCTGTTCGACGACGTCATCTGGTTGCAGCAGGCCCGCCGCGACCACTTCGACTTCGTCGCCAAGATGGTGGACCGCGGCGTCGAGGTGCTCGAACTTCAGGATCTGCTCGCCGACGTCGTGGCGAAGCCCGACGCCCGCGACTGGCTGCTGGACCGCAAGGTGACCGACGATCTGGTCGGCCCGGCCCTCACCCGCGAGATCCGGGCCTGGCTGACCGCCCTCGCACCGGATCGGTTGGCGGAGTTCCTCATTGGCGGCGTCGCTTACCAGGATGTGGTCGACGAGGTGGACAGCAGTTTTCTCTCGCTGTTCAACGCGTTGGACCCGGCGGGGTTCGTCATCCGGCCGCTGCCCAACACGCAGTTCATGCGCGACAACTCCTCCTGGATCTTCGGGGGCGTCACGCTGAACCCGATGTACTGGCCGGCGCGGCGTCAGGAGACGTTGCTCACAGCCGCGGTCTACAAGTTCCATCCCGCCTTCGCCGACGAGAAGTACGACGTGTGGCTCGGTGACGCCGACGGACGGGCCGCCGACCATGGACTGGCCACCCTCGAGGGCGGCGACGTGATGCCCATCGGCAAGGGCCTCGTCGTGATCGGCATGGGCGAGCGGTCGTCTCATCAGGCGATCACCCAGGTGGCGCGCAACCTTTTCGCGGCGGGCGCGGCCGAGCGGGTGATCATCGCGAGGTTGCCGAAGACTCGTTCTGCCATGCATCTGGACACCGTGTTCACCTTCTGTGACCGCGATCTGGTGACTGCGTTCGCCCCCGTCGTGAACGGGATCGTCCCGATCAGCCTGCGGCCGGACGACTCCGCGCCGTCCGGCTTGGACGTCCGGCGCGAACCGAAGGGCCTGGTCGAAACGATCGGCGAGGCGCTCGACGTGGACTTCCGGGTCGTCACGACGGCCGGCGACGTCTACGGCATCCAGCGCGAGCAGTGGGACGACGGCAACAACGTGGTCGCGCTCGAGCCCGGCGTCGTCATCGGCTATGACCGCAACATCCTGACCAACACGGCGCTGCGCAAGGCGGGCGTGGAGGTCGTCACCATCGACGCCAGCGAGTTGGGCCGGGGTCGCGGCGGGGGCCGATGCATGACCTGCCCGATCCTGCGCGACCCGCTCTACACCTGACCCCCATCCCGAAGGACGGACCCGACATGGCGTACAACAACCGCAACCGCAGTCTGCTCAGTTTGGTTCACCACACCGACCGGGACCTGCACTACCTGCTCGACCTGGCCCGGGACCTGAAGCGGGCGAAGTACTCCGGCCTGGGCCGAAACAGCCTGGCCGGCAAGAACATCGCCCTCATCTTCGAGAAGACCTCGACGCGGACCCGCTGTGCGTTCGAGGTGGCGGCGCATGACGAGGGCGCCCACGTAACCTACATCGATCCCACGTCGTCGCAGATCGGGCACAAGGAGTCGATGAAGGACACCGCCCGCGTGTTGGGCCGAATGTACGACGCGATCGAATACCGCGGTGCCGGCCAAGAGATCGTCGAGGAGCTGGCGGAATACGCCGGGGTGCCGGTCTTCAACGGCTTGACCGATGAGTTCCATCCGACCCAGATGCTCGCCGACGTGCTCACCATGACCGAACACAGCCCAAAGCCGTTGCACGACATTGCGTATGCCTTCGTCGGAGACGGCCGCAACAACATGGCCAACTCGCTGCTCCTCGTGGGGTCGAAGCTCGGCATGGACGTGCGCATCGCGGCACCGCGCATGCTGTGGCCCGCCGAGGAGCACGTGGCGATGTGCCGGGAGTTCGCGGCGGCGTCAGGGGCCCGCATCACCATCACCGATGACCCGAAGGAGGCGGTCGCCGGCGTCGACTTCATTCACACCGACGTGTGGGTGTCCATGGGTGAGCCACTGGAGGCGTGGGGCGAGCGGGTCGACATGCTGCTGCCCTTCCAGGTCAACGCGGAGCTGATGGCCGCGGCCAGCAACCCGCGAGTGAAGTTCATGCACTGCCTGCCCGCCTTTCACAACTCGGAGACCAAAGTCGGCGCCCAGATCGCAGCGCAATACCCGGTGCTAGCCAACGGCGTCGAGGTCACCGACGACGTCTTCGAGAGCCCAGCCAACATCGCCTTCGAGCAGGCCGAGAACCGGATGCACACCATCAAGGCGGTCCTCGTGGCCGCGCTGAGGTCGACGTCCGTGCGGATCGTGATCGCATTGGGCGGCAATGCACTTCTGCAGCGCGGGCAGCCCATGACGGCGGAGAACCAGCGGGCCAACATCCGCGTCGCCGCCGAACGCATCGCCGCGATCACCCCAGGCAACGAGATCGTCGTCGCGCACGGCAACGGACCACAGGTCGGACTACTGGCATTGCAGGCGGCGGCCTACCACGATCTTGCTCATGGGGTGGCTTCCTACCCCCTCGACGTGCTCGGCGCTCAGACCGAGGCGATGATCGGCTACGTCATCGAGCAGGAGCTCGGCAACCTGCTGCCCGCGGAGCAATCGCTCGCCACGCTGCTGACGATGATCGAGGTGGACCGGGACGATCCAGCGTTCGGGCACCCCACCAAGCCGATCGGCCCGGTCTACGACCGCGACACCGCAGAGCGCGTGCAGGCCGACAACGGTTGGTCCATCGCGCCGGACGGCGACATGTTCCGCCGTGTCGTCGCAAGCCCGAAGCCCAAGCGCATCTTCGAGATCCGGCCGATCCGCAGCCTGCTCGAACAGGGCACCATCGTCATCTGCGCGGGCGGCGGCGGGATTCCGACGATGTACGACGAACACGGCACGCTGCACGGCGTCGAGGCCGTCATCGACAAGGACCTCGCCTCGGCGCTGCTCGCCGAACAACTCGCCGCCGACCTGCTTGTCATCGCCACCGACGTCGACGGCGTCTACACCGACTGGGGAGCGCCCAGCCAGACCAAGCTGGCCCGCGTAACGCCCGACGAGCTCACCGACCTTGACCTGCCCGCGGGATCGATGGGCCCAAAGGTCCACGCCGCATGCGCCTTCGCCCAAAACACCGGCAACGACGCCGTCATCGGGTCGCTCGCCCAGATCACCGACCTCGTCGGAGGCACGGCTGGCACGCGGGTAAGCACGCGACAGCCCGGGCCGGGGCTCGTTCGGCCGTCGCAATGAGACGCAAGGACACGGCTAGCTCGGTAAATCGCCGGGCTGCTCGACGCCGCCGAACCTTCGGCTGCCGGGACCAATGGCACCCCGTCGATGACCAAGGGCACCTTACGTGCGATTGGACAGGCTTCTAACGTCGACATCAGCCAATCGTTTGGAGAGGATGCGAGATGGCACGCACCGCAGTCAAACCCGTGGTCGTCGGCATCGACGGTTCCCGACAGGCCGAGCACGCCGCCCTATGGGCCGTCGACGAGGCGATCGGGCAGGGGGTACCACTTCGGCTGGTGTACGTCGTCCGCACCGACCTGACGGGTCCACTGTCGGCAGAGCAATACCGCACTGCGGTCGATGCCGCGAAGTTGGCGCTCCACGCCGTGCGCAGTGAGCTCGAAGCCGGGCGACCCGTCACCGTCGAAACGGAGATCGCCGAGGGATCTCCCGCTGGCGTGCTCCTGGCCGAGTCCGAAGACGCGACCATGATCTGCGTCGGATCCTCGGGTCTCGGCTGGTTGGGAAGGGCGATGCTGGGTTCCACGGCGGCCGCCCTCGCCGAGCGCGCCTCCTGCCCGGTCGCAATCATCCGCTCGCCCAAGGACGCTGAGCAGCAAGAGGAACACACGAAGTGGGTCATGATTCCGGTGAGCGTCTTCACCGACAACGAGCTCATCACCGCCGCGGTCGATCAGGCCCGGCTGCTTCGGCGCCCCGTGCTTGCGGTCGGGGTGCGGCATCCAGACCTCGGTAGCACTCCGTACGACGCGCTGGACGGCCTGGTGGCGCAGTGGCAGACGAAGTTCCCGGACGTGCACATCTACCCGGTATCCGACGACACCGGGATGAGCCAATTCGTCAAGACACATCCCGAGCTGGGCGGACTGGTCGTGATCGACGCGGAGTCGGCCGACGACGTGTCATCCATCGTTGGCGGCGAACACCACGGGCACTCCCCCCATGCCGAGCGTGCCGTCCTGGTCGCTCGCAACTACGCCGTCCGGAAGTCACCGCCGATGCCGTCGGTGCGGTGCTAAAGGTCGCCGAACGGACTGAGCAGTCGGCCCGGTAACGGTCAGACACGCACAGCCGAACGCAGGCCCTCAACCGAATGTCAAGGAGGACATGACATGACCCCAGATTCACTGGCAAGACCGATCATCGTCGCCGTCGACGGCTCGCCTCATTCGAACGCGGCCGTCAAATGGGCCGCCGAAGAGAGCGCGCTGCGCAAAGCCGCCGTGAAACTCATCCATGCCGTCACGCCCATGCTCGAGACCTGGGGCAGATCGGGGCCGGGGCCCGAAGGGGACCGTTGGTACCGCGACAACGCGATTGCGGTCCTCGCGGACGCCGAGGCGAGGTTTCGTGCGGCACGCGCCGTCTCATCGCCCGTCGACGTCGAGACGGTCATGCTCGAATCGGCCGTCGTGCCCGCCATCATCGAGGCGTCGGCGGGGGCACAACTCATCGTGGTCGGTAGCAGAGGCATGGGACAGGTCGGTCGGCTGCTGCTGGGCTCGGTCAGCACCGGCTTGATTCACCACGCGCACTGCCCCGTCGCGGTGATCCCGCACGAGAACCCGCGCCCGGCGTCGGACCGACATCCGGTGTTGTTGGGTGTCGACGGCACGATCGCCTCCGAAGCCGCCATCGCGCTCGCGTTCGACGAGGCGGCGCGACGCGGGTCGGGCCTGTTGGCCCTGCACGCGTGGACCGACGTCGGAATCCCACCTCTGCTCGGCACCGACTGGTGGTACGACAGGCAGGCCGAAGCCCGCGAGATCGTGGCCGAACGCCTCGCAGGCTGGCAGGAGAAGTATCCCGACGTGCATGTCGACCGGCGCGTCGTGTGTGACGTGCCGTCGCATGCGCTGATCGCCGAGTCCCGGAACGCCCAACTGGTGGTGGTCGGCAACCGCGGTCGTGGCGGTTTCCCAGGAATGCTGCTCGGGTCGGTCGGGTCGGCGGTCGTTCACGCTTCCACGACGCCCGTCATCGTGGTCAGGGGCTGAGCACACCCCACGACCGCCGCGAATGTTTCAGCTTTGCGCGCCGGCTCAGCTCGTCGCGGTCACCGCCAGCACGGCAGCGGCCAACTCGGGCCGACACACCACGAGGTCGGGTAACAGCACGTCGGACTGGTTGTAGACCAGCGGGGAACCGTCGATACGCGACGTGTGCAGGCCTGCGGCCCTGGCGACGGCGACGGGCGCGGCGGAGTCCCACTCGTACTGACCGCCCGCGTGCACGTAGGCGTCCGCGATCCCCTGCACTACGGACGCGACCTTGGCTCCCGCCGAACCCATTTCGACCAACGTGCCACCCAACGCGTCGCGCACGGCGAGCGCGATGGCAGGCGGACGGGTACGGGAGACCACGATGCGCGGTGCGCCGGGCGGCGGAGGCGGTGGGGCGACGTCCGGAGTCGCCAGCGTGACACCCTGCGCGGGAAGTGCCACCGCTCCGGCCACCAATTCGCCGGACTGCCAAAGCGCCACGTGCACGGCCCAGTCTTCGCGGCCGAGCTCGGAGAACTCGCGGGTGCCGTCGAGGGGGTCGACGATCCACACCCGCTCGGCCCCGAGGCGCACCTTGTCGTCGGCACCTTCCTCCGACAACACCGCGTCGCCCGGCCGCGCCTTGGCCAGCGCGTCCATCAGGAAGTCGTGAGAGCGCTTGTCCCCCGCGTCCTTTCGCTCGGCAGCCGTGGCGTCGGCGAGTTCCTCGCGCACGCGGAGCAACAGTTCGCCGGCCTCGGTCGCCAGCGCCGCGGCGACTTCGTGGTCCGAGCCGAACTCGCCGTCCTGCCCGCCTGTCACTGCCGCGCGTCGATCATGTCGATGACCTGCTGGGCCAGTTCGTCCACCGTCTGCTCCGGCGTCAGCCGCAGATTCGGGCTCTTCGGCCGCTGGTACGGGCTGTCGATCCCAGTGAAGTGCGTGATCTCACCGCGTCGCGCCTTCGCATAGAGCCCCTTGGGATCTCGGTTCTCGCAATCCTCCAGCGGGGTATCACAGAACACCTCGAAGAAGTCGAAACCCTGGTCCTCGTGAACCTTTCGCGCAAGCGTCCGGTGCTCCTCCAACGGGCTGATCACAGGCACCAGCACGATCTGGCCCGAGTCGGCGAGCAGCGTGGCGATGTGCGCCAGCCTGCGCAGGTTCTCGGCGCGGTCGGCCATCGAGAACCCGAGGTCGGCGTTGAGCCCGTGCCGCAGGTTGTCACCGTCGAGAACGTAAGCGGGACGGCCACTTTCGAGCAACTTCTGCTCGACCAGCATGGCCACCGACGACTTGCCCGAACCGGACAGTCCGGTGAACCACACCGTCGACCCGCGGGACAGCCGATCTTCGGCGGTGACGAGGTTCGCGTGCTTGACCGCGTTGGGGCTCGCCTTGCGCGCCGCCGCAGGCGTGGTGTCGCGGACCATGCCCGCCGCGACGGTGCCGTTGGTGTCGGGGTCGATGAGGATGAACGATCCGGTTGCGGAGTTGCGCGAATACTCGTCGAGCAGCAACGGCACCTGGGTGCGCAGCGTAACGCGGCCAAGTTCGTTGAGCTTCAACGCGGTTGCGCTCTTGTCCCGGTGGAGCGTGTTGACATCGAGCCGGTAGTCCAGTGCGGCCACCCGCGCCCGCGTGGTTCGAGTGGTGTTCTTGATGAGGTAGCTCCCGGCCCGGCTCCAGCGCGGTCTCGTCGGCCATCCAGCACACCGTCGCGTCGAACTCCTGCGTGACGTGGGGCTGGTTGTTGGCCCGCGCGATCAAGTCTCCGCGGGAGACGTCGATGTCGTCGGCCAAGCTGATCGACACCGCCATCGGTGGGAACGCCTCGGAGACGGGTCCAGTCGGGCCTTCGATCTCGGTGATGCGGCTGGTCTTACCCGCGGGCAGCACCACGATTTCATCGCCCGGGCGCATGACGCCGCTGGCAACCGTGCCGGCATAGCTGCGGTGGTCGGCGTGCTCGCGGGTCTGCGGCCGGATCACGTACTGGACCGGGAACCGTACGTCGACGAGATTGCGGTCGCCGGCGATGTAGACCTCTTCGAGGTGGCTCAGCAGCGCTGGGCCGTCGTACCAGGGGGTCACGTCGGACTTGGTGACGACGTTGTCGCCGTTGAGCGCCGACAGCGGGATGGTCGTCACGTCGTGGATGTCGAGCCGCGCCGCGAACTCGTGGAAGTCGTCGCGGATCTTCTCGAACCGCTCGCGGTCCCAGTCGACGAGGTCCATCTTGTTGACGGCCAACACGATGTGCTGGATGCCCAGCAGCGAGGCCAGGAACGCGTGGCGCCGCGACTGTTCCAGCAGCCCGTGCCTTGCGTCGACGAGCACGATGGCCAGCTGCGCGGTCGACGTGCCGGTGACCATGTTGCGCGTGTACTGCAGGTGACCGGGCGTGTCGGCGATGATGAACTTGCGCTTCGCCGTGGCGAAGTAGCGGTAGGCGACGTCGATCGTGATGCCCTGTTCACGCTCGGCGCGTAGACCGTCGGTCACCAAAGCCAGGTCGGTGTAGTCGTTTCCGCGTTCCTTGGAGGTGCGCTCGACGGCCGCCAGCTGATCCTCCATGACGGCCTTGGAGTCGAACAGCAGTCGGCCGATCAACGTCGACTTGCCGTCGTCCACCGAACCTGCGGTGGCGATGCGCAACAGTGTCGCCATCTATTTGTCCCGTCGCTTCGCTCGTCGGATCATTTCCCGTCGCTTCGCTCGCCCCATCAGAAATAGCCCTCTCGCTTGCGGTCTTCCATGCCTGCTTCGGAGATCCGGTCGTCGGCGCGGGTGGCGCCACGCTCGGTGAGCCGTGACACCGCGGTCTCGGCGATCACCTCGGACACCGTGGCTGCGGTCGACTCGACGCAACCGGTGCACGTGACGTCGCCGACGGTGCGGAACCGCACGGTCTTCTCGATGATCGGCTCGTCCTTGCGCGGCTGCAGGTACTTGTGGAGGGCCAGCAGCATGCCGTCGCGCTCGAACACCTTGCGCTCATGCGCGTAGTAGATGGACGGGAGCTTGATCTTCTCGGCGCCGATGTAGGACCAGATGTCGAACTCGGTCCAGTTGGACAGCGGGAAGGCGCGGATGTGCTCGCCCTTGTGGTGACGCCCGTTGTACAGGTTCCACAGTTCGGGACGCTGCGCCTTGGGGTCCCACTGACCGAACTCGTCGCGGAAGCTGAACACGCGCTCCTTGGCGCGGGCCTTCTCCTCGTCGCGGCGGGCGCCCCCGAAGGCGGCATCGAACTTGTTCTCCCGGATAGCGCGCAGCAGTGTGAAGGTCTGCATCGGGTTGCGCGACGGGATGGTCTCGACGACGCGACCCGCGTCGATGTCGTCCTGGACCTTGGCGACGACGAGGCGCACTCCGGACTCGGCGACGAGTTCGTCGCGCGCCTGAAGCACCTCATCGAAGTTGTGGCCGGTGTCGACGTGCATCACCGGGAATGGCAGCCGGCCCGGCCGGAACGCCTTGATCGCCAGGTGCAACATGACGATGGAGTCCTTGCCGCCGGAGAACAGCAGCACGGGCTTCTCGAACTCCGCGGCGACCTCGCGAATGATGTGGATGGCCTCGGCTTCGAGTGACCTGAGGTGGCTGAGTTCGTACTTGCCCGTCGCCGGATCCAGTTCCTGCGTAGCGGTCATGACTTCCTCTTTAAGTTGGTAGAGTTAGCCAGAATTGCAATCATGCTCAGGAATGTACGGTGCCGACGTGCGACGTGTCAAAGACGGGTGCGCCGCTCCGATCCGCGAGGGTGAACACCGAGAGGTTTTCGAACTTCGTCGTGACAGCCGGGGCTCACGACCCCTGGGCGCGCCACCACCACCCCCGACGCCGGTTACGTTATGGTTTGACACGTAATGAGCGCTTCGACGAGTACCGCGGTCGGCCGGCCCCGTAACCCCGCCAAGGACGTCGCCGTGCTGCAGGCCACCCGAGACCTGCTGATCGAGGCGGGTTATCAGGGCACGACCGTGGTCGCGATCGCGCGACGGGCCGAGGTCGGCGCACCGACGATCTACCGCCGGTGGGCCACCAGGGAGGCGCTCATCGAGGACGCGGCATTCGGCCATCCGCAGCCCGCCCCGCTCCCCGAGCCGACCGGCGAGCTGCGGGCTGACCTGCGGGCATGGGTCTCGTCGTTCCTCGACTTCCTAGCCAACCCAGTGACGCGCGCAGCGCTGCCCGGCCTGCTGGCGGCGTATCACCTCGACGAGGAAAGCTACGAACGCCTGGTGTTGCGGTCGGAGCACGACGTCCGCCACCTCATGGTGGGGCTGCTCTCGGCAGCGTGGCCGAAGAAGCCGATCGACGACCTCGCCGCCCGCGCCGACACCGTGTTCGACGTGCTCGTCGCAATGACGGTCGCGCGGGCGATGACCCGCGGCCTCGTCGACCGCGACGCGTTCTGCGACCGGACCGCCGACGCGCTGGAGACGCTGGCGCGGGGTTGACGGGGCTGCGATCGCGATTCCGCCGAGTGTGGGGGTTGTCGTCGAAAATCCCCCGATTCTTCGACGACAACCCGCACAGTCGAGGCAACGGCGGTCTGTGGATAACTCTTGACTGGGGCGCCATGCGCGTCGGATGCGACCGCAAGTGTGCGGCGCATGAACGAGCAACCCTTTCTCGGCATGGAGGCAGTGCGCGAAGGACGGATCACGGACTATCGATTACGCACGCGGTATCGAGCGGTCTACCGCAACGTCTATGTCCGGAAGGAAACCACCCTGACCGCAGATGTTCGGGCCAGGGCGGCTTGGCTCTGGGCCGGGGGTGACGCGGTGCTGGCCCGACTGTCGGCCGCCGCGGTGCTCGGCACCGAGTGGCTCGATGGCGACCGGCCTGCCGAAGCTGCATCCGCAGTGACCGACACGGCCCGGCCGGTCTACTCCTACACACCTGGGACGTGTCGTCCGCCGAGACATGCATCATTGGCGGCATGCGGTGCACGACGGCCGCCCGCACGGCCTTCGACATCGGCCGCACTCTGCCCGAGGACGTGGCGATACCCCTGCTTGATGCCCTAATGAGAGCCACCCGCTTGAACCCCGCTGACGTACTCGCGATTGCACACGCCAGGCCACGTCATCCAGGCATCCAGAAGCTCAGGGTCGCAATGACACTGGCCGACGCGGGCGCCGAGTCGCCGCAAGAGAGTCGAGTTCGCTTGCTCCTCGTCAAAGCCGGTGTGCCGCAGCCTGAGACGCAGATCGAGTGCTACGACCATTTCGGTGCGCCGTACATCCGGATGGACATGGGTTGGCGGGAATGGCGCGTCGCCGTGGAGTACGACGGCGTCCAGCACTGGACCGATCGTCGGCAGCGGTCTTGGGACATCGACCGCATCGCAATCCTCGAGGGCATCGTTTGGGTCGTCGTTCGGGTGAGCGCAGAAATGCTCAAGCGTCCAGGCGTCGTCGTCGCGCGTGTGATCGGGAAGTTACGCGCCGCGGGATGCCCGATCAACGTTGACTGTGGGGGTTGTCGTCGAAGATCCACCGATTCTTCGACGACAACCCGCACAGTCGACGCAGTCGATAACGGCTAGAGCGTGACCTCGTTGAGCTTGCCCGTCGCGACGTCGAAGACGAAGCCGCGCAACGACTCGTGCTTGGTGACGAACGGGCTGGCCTCGATGCGACGCAACGACTGACGCACGTCCTCGTCGACGTCGTCGAACGCCTCGGCCGCCCACTCCGGCTTCAGGCCGGTCTCGTCCTGGATGTCCTTCTTGAAGCCGTCGTCGGTGAACGTCAGCATGCCGCAGTCGGTGTGGTGGATGAGGATGATCTCCTTGGTGCCCAGCAACCGCTGACTGATCGCCAGCGAGCGGATCTCGTCGTCGGTGACGACCCCGCCCGCGTTGCGGATGACGTGCGCCTCGCCGTCGCCAGGCCGAGGATCCGGTAGACGTCCAGACGGGCGTCCATGCACGCCACCACCGCGACGTGCTTGCTCGGCGGCAGCGGCAGCGGCCCGTTGAACGACGCGGCGTACGCCTCGTTGTTCTTCAGGTACTCGTCGGTCACGGACATCTGGACCTCCTGTGTGCGGGCATACGTCGACCGATCAGGCTAGTCAACGCCTACCTGCCGGCCGAGGGTGAGAATCGCAGTGATTGCAAGCCCGACTTGGTCGTCGCCCGCGCCAGGTCGTACACCGTGGTGCCACCGACGTCGCTCTTGGTGAAGTTCTGCTCCACCCAGGCGGTGATGTCCTTGGCGACGCCGTCCCGGTGCCCGCCCGGCCCGCCGGGTCCGCCCGGTCCTTCGCGGTCACTGGCGATGAAGTAGCGCACCTGCCCGTCGGCGACGTACTGCTGGAACTGCGCCAGCGTCGGCGACGGGTCACCACCGGTGAATCCGCCGATCGCCATCAGCGAGGCCCCGGTCTTCAACTCCAGGTCGCTCACCTGCATCGAGCCGATACCCGCTGCGGCCCAACGGTTGTCGAGACCGGTGACCAGCGCCTGAAGAGCGGCGTTGTCGCCGCGGGCACCACCGGGACCTCGGCCGCCTGATCCACCGAAACCGCCGGGTCCACCGAAACCGCCGAAGCCGCCCGCCTTCACGGGACCCGACATGGTGCCGGGTCCGCTGTGCGACTGCGTGGCGTTGTAGACCGCAAAGGCCGTGCTGCCTGCGAGCCCGAACACCGCCGCGGCGACGACGACCGCCGCCGCAACCCGGCGCCAGTCGGTGCACGCCGATCGCGAGGACGACGGCCACCAACACGCTTCCGGTGAGCACGATCCACCGCAACGCAGGCAACCACTCCGGAGTGCGGCCCAGCAGCACGAAAGCCCACGCCCCGGTGGCCGCCAGCATGACGGCGAGCGTGCCGCGGGCCAGCCAGGACGCTCTGCGCCGCCAGCAGTTCGACGACCGAGATGCCGACCAGGGCGGCGATCGCAGGCGCGAGCGCGACGGTGTAGTACGGGTGCACGGTGCCGTCCATGAAGCTGAAGACGGCGCCGGTGACCAGCAGCCAGCCTCCCCACAACAGCACGCTGGCCCGCACTCGATCGGTGCGCGCGGCGCGCCACGTCAACACCAGCCCGACCAACAGGCCGATGAGCGCCGCGGGCAGCAGCCACGACGCCTCGGCGCCGAACGACGGGCCGAACATCCGGGTGATGCCGGGCTCGCCACCGAAGAACAGGTTGGCACCGCCACGGTCGCCACCGCCCGGGCCGTGGCCGCCACCCGGCGAACCGCCGCCACCGATGATGCGCTCGATTCCGTTGTAGCCCAACGCCAACTGCAGCAGGCTGTTGTCGGTGGAGCCGGCGATGTAGGGCCGCGAGTCCGCGGGCCACAGGCTGACCAACGCGATGTACCAGCCTGCCGAAACGATCATGGTGAGGCCGCCGACCAGCAGCGCACCCAACCGCTTCCACAGCCCGGTGGGCGCCGCGATCAGGAACGCCACGGCGAGGCCCGGCACGATGAGGAACGCCTGCAGCATCTTGGTCAGGAACGCGAAGCCGACGACGCAGCCAGTCAGCGCCATCCAGCGGATGCCGCCGGTCTCGATCGCCCGCACCGTGCAGTACGCCGCCACCACCAGCAGCAGCACCAGCAGTGCGTCGGGATTGTTGTACCGGAACATCAGCACCGCCACCGGCGTGACCGCGAGCGCCGCCCCCGCAATGAGGCCCGCGCCGGGTCCGCTGCACCGCTTGACGGTGAAGTACAGTACCGCCACGGCGGCGACGCCCATCAGCGCCTGGGGCAGCAACATGGTGAACGCGTTGAAGCCGAACAGCCTGCCGGACAAGCCCATCACCCACATCGCGGCGGGTGGCTTGTCGACCGTGATGGCGTTGCCCGCGTCCAGCGAGCCGAACAGCCACGCCTTCCAGCTCTGGGTGCCCGCCTGCGCGGCGGCGGCGTAGTAGCTGTTGGCCCAGCCCGACGAGCCGAGGCCCCACAGGTAGAGCAGGGCGGTGCCCGCCAGCAGTGCGAGCAGACCCGGTCGGGCCCAGCGGGGTTGCGGTGGATCGGTGATCGACGTGGTGTCGGCGTCGGAAGGGGCGTCGATGGCGAGCGTCATGGTGGTTGGTTCTCCAGATCGGTCAGTGGGAGCGACGGGGGTGAAAGACCCAGCCGCGCAATAGGACGAAGCGCATGGCGGTGGCCACCAGGTTGGCCAGCACCAGCACGGTGAGCTCGAGCAGTCGGTGCGGTTGGTCGACCACGGCGTGCAGCCCGGCCAGTGCGCCGCTGGTGATGGCCAGCGCGATGGCGAAGACGATGAGCCCCTCGACGTGATGGCGAGCGCACGTTGCCGCGGCCCCCGACGCCGAAGGTGAAGCGCCGATTGGCGGCGGTGTTGCCGATGGCGGTGATCAGCAGCGCCACCAGGTTCGCGGCCTGCGCGCCGATCGACGCGTGCAACAGCATGAACAGCACCAGGTAGGCCGCCGTCGACGCGACGCCGATGGCACCGAAGCGCACCACCTGGCGGAACAGCGAGCCTGGCGCAGCGGCACGGCGCGACGAACTCAATTGGGCGGCAATCAGATTGACTGGAATCGAACCGTTGGCGAACCCGCGCAGCAGCCGTCCGACGCCCCTGAGGTCGGCGGTCGCCGTCGCGACGATGTCCACCCGGCTGTCGGGGTCGTCGACCCAGTCGACCGGCACTTCGTGGATGCGCAGGCCACTGCGCTCGGCCAGCACCAGCAGTTCGGTGTCGAAGAACCAGCCGGTGTCGGCGACGTGCGGCAGCAGCCGCTCGGCCACGTCGGCGCGGATGGCCTTGAACCCGCACTGCGCGTCGGAGAAGCGGGCGGCGAGCGTCGACCGCAGAATCAGGTTGTAGCAGCGCGAGATGAACTCCCGCTTGGCGCCGCGCACCACCCGTGAGCCGCGCCCGAGCCGAGTCCCGATCGCCAGGTCGGAGTGCCCCGAGATCAGCGGCGCAACGAGCGGGGCCAGCGCGGCGAGGTCGGTGGAGAGATCGACGTCCATGTACGCCAACACCTGGGCGTCGGAGTCGGCCCACACCTGATGCAGCGCGCGACCGCGGCCCTTCTGCTCCAGCCGCACGACCCGGACGTCGTCGAGGTCGGCGGCGAGCTCGGCGGCGATGCGTGGGGTGTCGTCGATGCTGGCGTTGTCGGCGATGGTGATCCGCACCGGGTACGGGAAGCTGTCGCTCAGATGGCGGTGCAGCCGGTGGATCGAATCGGCGAGCGCGGCCTGCTCGTTGTAGACGGGCACGACGACGTCGAGGACGGGTACCCCGAGTGCGCGTGCGACGAGCGCAGCGTTGGGCCGGGATTCGAAGCGAAGGGCGGGCGCATCGGCCAGGTCGGTCATGACGTCCATCGTCGGGCCCGTCGGTGTGCCGGCCGTTGGCGCAAGCTATGCACCAGCTATGAGTTGTTCGGCGCGGCCGTCAGGTCGTACAGCTCCACGTCGTCGACCCTGATCGGCGCATAGTTGGCCTGCGACCCATGTGGCGATGTCCGCGGCCTCGCGGCTGCCGCTGCCGCCGTGCCCGGGGAAGGTCGCCATCATCGACCGCGCGCGGATGAAGTAGTGGATGCGCTTGCCCGCCACGAAGTCCTTGAACTCCGTCAGGGTGGGCGCCGGGTCGGTGCCGTTGAATCCACCGACCGCCATCACCGGGGCGCCTGCGGCAAGCTGGTAGCCCGCGGCGTTGTTGGAGCCGACGACGGCGGCCGTCCACGTGTAGCGGTCGGCATCGGCGGCCAGCATCGACGTCAGCGCGGGACCTGCGTCGGGTGAATCCAGCAGTCCGCCACCGAATCCGGCGATGCCGCCGTGCATGCGGGCCGGGCCGACCGACGGCATGGCGCCGCTGTGCGCCGCTCGCCGCGGTGGCCACCGTGAACGCCGCCGGGGCGGCGAGGCACGCGGCGACTGCAAGCGCAGCCGACGCCGTGGCCACCCGCCGCGGCAACCGCCCGACGACCAGCAGGAGCACCGCGGCCCCCACTCCCCCGACGACCACGGCGCCGCGCAGCCACGGCAGCCAGTCGCCGTGATGCGCCAGCAGCACCGCGGCCACGATCACGGTGACGAGTACGGTGGCGGACATTGCCGTCGCCACCCGGACGTCATCGCGGTTGCGCCACAACAGAATCGAGCCGATCCCCAGGCACGCGGCGAGCGCAGGGGCGAGCGCCACGGTGTAGTACGGGTGCAGGATGCCGTTGGCATAGCTGAAGGTCACCGCGGTGACCACGAGCCACCCGCCCCACAGGATCAGGGCGGCTCGCGTCGGGTCCGTGCGCGGGGCACGCCGCGTCAGGATCAACCCGGCCACGAGGCACACCGACGCGGCAGGCAGCAGCCACGCCGCATAGGCACCCATCGAGGTACCGAACAGCCGGCCCCAGCCGACGTCGAAGTTGAGGTTGCCCAGGCCGCCGGTCTCCTCACCGGTGAGCCGGCCCAACCCGTTGTACCCCAAGGCCAATTCGACGATGCTGTCGTGCTGAGATCCGCCGATGTACGGACGCGAGGACGACGGCCACAGCTCGACCAGCAGCAGGTACCAGCCGCCGGACGCGACGCACGCGCCGACCGCCGCGACGGACCGCAGCAGCCGGGTGCGCAGCGGCGCGGCGGCGCACACCAGGTACGCCAAACCGAAGCTCGGCAACACCAGGACCGCCTGCAGCATCTTGGCGAGGAAACCGAAGCCGACCGCCGCGCCCGCCCCGACCATCCACCACCGGCTGGCGTTCTCGTTCGCATGCCCGCTGCACGCAGTACGCACCCGCGACCAACAACAGCACCAGCAGTGCATCCGGATTGTTGAAGCGGAACATCAACGCCGCCACGGGCGTCAGCGCGAAGACCGTCCCCGCGACCAGTGCCGCGGCGGGTCCGCTCGCGCGGCGCACGGCGGCGTAGAGCAACGCGACCGCGCCGACGCCCTCGAGCGCCTGCGGCACCAGCACGCTCCAGGAGTTCAGCCCGAACAGCCGGACCGAGAGGTCCATCACCCACAGCGCGGCGGGCGTCTTGTCGACGGTGATCGCGTTGCTCGCATCGCTGGAACCGAACAGCATGGCCGTCCAGTTGTCGGCGCCCGCCTGCGCGGCAGCGGAGTAGAACGCGTTCGCCCAGCCGCTCGCCGAAAGGTTCCACAGGTAGAGCACCGCCGTCGCCACCATCAGCACACCGAACGCGATCCGCTCGCGGGCCAGAATCGGGACCCGTGCGCCGTCGCCTTCGGACCCGGTGGTGTCCACGGCTTCCGCGCGCGGCAGTACGGCAGTCATCCGCTCGATTCTCACGCGCGAGGCTAGGCGTCGGATTTGACCGCGCTGTGGGTCGCCTGTGAGCCGCCCGGCAGCGTGACGACGAACTCCGTGCGCCCCGGCGCGCTTCGCACGTCGATGGTCCCGTCATGCGCCTTGACGACGGCGGCGACGATCGCCAGCCCGAGCCCCGTGCTGCCGCCGCGGCGCGAGCGCGACGAGTCGCCGCGGGCAAACCGTTCGAAGATCTCGGGCCGCAATGCGTCCGGAATTCCCGGCCCGTCGTCGGCCACGGTCAGTACCGTCGCACCCTCGCCATCGGTCACCAGCGACGTCGTGACGGTCGTGCCCGCGGGGGTGTGTATGCGGGCGTTGGCGAGCAGGTTCGCCAGCACCTGGTGAAGCCGGGCCTCGTCGCCGACGACGAGCACCGGTTCGTCGGGCAGGTCGAGGGACCATTCGTGGTCGGGGCCCGCGACGTGTGCGTCGCTGACCACGTCGAGCACCAACGGTGACAGGTCCAACGACTCGCGTGCCAGTGGGCGCCCTTCGTCAAGTCGGGCCAGCAGTAGCATGTCCTCGACGAGCCGGGTCATGCGTTCGGTCTCGGATTCGACGCGGCTCATCGCGTGTGCCACGTCGTCGGGCAGTTCGTCCCGTTTGCGTTGCGCCAGTTCGGTGTAGCCGCGGATCGCGGCCAGCGGGGTGCGCAGCTCGTGGCTGGCGTCGGACACGAAGCGACGCACCCGGGTCTCGCTGGCGTGCCGAGCCGACAGCGCACCCGCGATGCGGTCGAGCATGCGGTTGAGCGCAGAACCGAGCTGGCCCACCTCGGTATGCGCGGCGGCCGGATCGACGCGCACGATGTGGCTGGGCAGGCGCACCTCGCCCCGGTCGAGTTCGAGGTCGGCGACGTTCCGGGCGGCCGCGGCAACCCGTGAGAGCGGCGCGAGTTGGCGTCGGATGAGAACGATGCCCGCGGTGGTCGCAGCGAGCAGCGCGATGACGGCGACGACGCAGAACATGCCGACGACCCACAGCAGGGTGCGTTCGACGTCGGTCGTGGGAAGCCCGGTGACGATGGTCTCGCCGCCGTGCCGGGCACGCAGCGCGACCAGCCGGTAGCTGCCGAGCCCGTCGAGTTCGACGGTGCGGGGCTTGCGATCCGGTGTCACCGAGGCGAGTTGGGCCTGGGCCGCGGCAGTGACCTCCGCGCGGCCACCATCGGAGGTGATGACACCGGCGTCGACGGTGCCGTCGCGCAGCAGTGCTGCGCCGACGGTGCGGGTGGCCTGTCCCGGCGCGTTGAGGAACCCCGGGCCGGGGCCCTCCTCCGGATCGAAGCGATCGTGGTGGCGCGGAAGACCCGGCGGTGGAAACGGCATCGGGTAGGGCCCCTGCGCCGGATCTCGAGGTGGGATCGGCATCATCGGCGGCAGTAGCGGCGGCATGTCGAAGATGGCCGCGGAACGCCGTCCCGCTTCGAGCAGTTGGGTGTCGAGCTGGTGCATCAGAAAGCGGTGCAGCGCAGCCTCCGTCGCGATGCCGATGGCGGCGCACACGACGGCGAGCAACGCCACCAGGGTGACGAGCAGGCGGACGCGCAGCGACCACGTCCGCGGCGACCAGAACCGCGTCCGCGACTCAGCGTGCGGGTTTGAGGACATACCCGGCGCCCCGAAGTGTGTGGATCATCGGGTCGCGGCCGCTGTCGATCTTCTTGCGCAGATACGACACGTAGAGTTCGACGATGTTCGACCGCCCCCCGAAGTCGTAACTCCATACGCGGTCGAGGATTTGGGCCTTGCTCAGCACGCGCTTGGCGTTGCGCATCATGAAGCGCAGCAGCTCGAACTCGGTGGCGGTCAACGTGATCGGCTCACCCGCGCGGGTGACTTCGTGGCTGTCCTCGTCGAGCACGAGGTCGCCGACCACCAGCTGCGCACCGCCGGTCTCGTCGGCGACGCCGGTGCGACGCAGCAGCGCGCGCAGTCGCAGCACCACCTCTTCGAGGCTGAACGGCTTGGTGACGTAGTCGTCGCCGCCCGCGGTGAGCCCGGCGATGCGGTCCTCGACGGAGTCCTTCGCCGTCAGCAACAGCAGTGGCAACCCCGGGATCTGCTGACGCAATTCGTGAAGCACGTCGAGTCCGCTCATGTCGGGCAGCATCACGTCGAGCACCACCACGTCCGGCGGGGTCTCCCGGGCCAGTGCGAGCGCCGAGGCACCGTCGCCAGCCGTGGCGATGTCCCAGCCCTCGTAGCGCAGGGCCATGGAGACCAACTCGGCGAGCACCGGTTCGTCGTCGACGACCAGGACGTTGATCGGCTTGCCGTCGGCGCGTCGCATGACGACGCGGTCGCTGTCGGATCCGTTCGCGTTGGTCACGGGTACTGATTATTCGCGTAGGTGATGGGCGAACACTGTGCCATTCCTATGCCCGGGCTGTGAACCCGCGCCCCACAGCCGGAGCAGAGCGTGCGCACAGCCGACGCACGAGCAGAGCGCGCACAGTGACACCCATGAACACCTGGGGTCTCCGCGGCACGCTGGCCGCAGTCGGGGTGGCGACCGTCATCGCAGGCGCGGGCGGTGCCGCGATCTACGCGGCCACCGGCAGCGAATCGCACGTCATGGGCACTCACGGTGGGCCGTGGTGGCGGCCCCGGTGGACCCCGGCCGCACGGCGGCACGGGGTCCGGCCCCTTCGACGCGTCCGCCCTGCACGGTGAGCTGGTGATGTCCGACGGCACCGGCGGGTTCACCACGGTGCTGTCTCAGACGGGCACGATCACCGCGATCGACGCGACGTCGGTATCCGCCCGCAGCGCCGACGGATACACCCAGACCTACGTGATCCCTGCTGCGGCCACCGCGCCACCATTCGGCGTCGGCGAACAGGTGACGATCCGCGCGACCCGAACGGGCGCGGAGGCCACCGTCACGACGATCCGGCCGCCGCTGACCCACTGAGCCCCAGACGCGAACCTGCCCGACCAGGAACGACGTTTCGCTCCTGGCCGGGCGGTGTTCAGCGATTTAAAGCGCGTCGTCCTGCTCGGGCGGTAGCGGTGCCGGGCCCTCGATGGACGGGGTGGCAATCGTGGTCGTCGGCGTCGTGGGCGGCGGAGTCTCGGTGCTGGTTTCACCGAGGGTCGGCTCCGGCGGGGGGACGGGCCCAGGCGTGCTCGGCTCGGCGAGCGAGCTTCCACTGAACGCGACGGTCAGCGCACCCATGGCGAGGACGCTGGTGGCCCCTGCAGTCGCCGCAGCGAGTTTCAACTTGGTGCTGTTCACGTTGGATCACTCCAATCGGTTCAACTCGGAAAACGCGTATGAAGAGGTGAGCGGTAACCCCTTCGAGGGTTCGAGTAACCGAACTGAGCGATGGCCAAACGTTGCCTCGGGAACTACTGAGGGTTTGCGTTGGGCGCCTGGCCTGCATACAAGGGCGCCGGACCCCTGATCGCAGGTACGGCCTCCGCGATGGACGGAGCGGCAGGCGGCGTCGTCTCGGTAGTGGTCGAGCCGACGTTCACGATGTCGGAATCAGCCTCGTTCGCCCCGCTCATCGGCGTCAGTGACGCGCTGAGCGCACCCACCGCCACCACGGCGCCGCCACCCACGACGGCGGCCATCAGTCTTGTCTTGCGTCCACTCCTCGAGTTCATCGCACACATCCCATCTGTGAATGACGTCACCCATCGGGCTGCGCCAGCGCGCGCCGCTGCGGGCCGACCCGATTTCGAGTGAACGCCCGCGAACTGTGATTGCACTGGCCAGCGCGTGCGAGTTGGCCAAGGCGGCTCGGCGCGTGCGAGTCGGCCAAGCAGGCAGGGCGCGCCCGAATGACCACTTCGCGGCCTCGCCATCGCCGATCTCCTACCCTGTGCGGATGCACTGTGCGGCGGGCGCTACGTGACGCGCTTCCTGGCTCGTCGCCTGCTGAACTACGTCGTGCTGCTGGCCCTGGCCTCGTTCCTCACGTTCGCGCTCGCGTCGGCGTCGTTCAAACCACTCGACAGCCTGGAAAGCCGCAACCCTCGGCCGCCCCAGACCACGATCGACGCGAAGGCCGCCGAACTCGGGCTCGACAAGCCCATCGTGGTCCGTTACGTCGGGTGGGTGTCGGACGCACTGCAGGGCGACTTCGGGACCACGGTGGCCGGGCAGCCGGTCACCGACGAGCTGTGGCGCCGGATCGGCGTCAGCCTGCGGCTGGTGATCATCGGGTCCGTGTTCGGCACCATCCTCGGCGTGGTCATCGGTGCGTGGGGGGCCGTCCGGCAGTACCGCCTGTCCGACCGCGTCATCACGGTGTTCGCCCTCCTGGTGCTCAGCACGCCGACGTTCGTGATCGCCAACCTGCTGATCCTCGGCGCCCTGCGGGTGAACTCGGTCTTCGGCATCGACGTGTTCCAGTACACCGGCGAAACGTCCCCGAATCTGGTCGGGGGGCCGTGGACGGAGTTCGTCGATCGGTTGCAACACTTGGTGTTGCCCACGCTGACGCTGACGCTGGGGTACCTCGCCGGGTACAGCCGGTACCAACGCAACGCGATGCTCGACGTGCTCGGCCAGGACTTCATCCGCACCGCCCGCGCCAAGGGCTTGACGCGGCGGCAGGCACTGTTCAAGCACGGACTACGGACCGCGCTGATTCCGATGGCGACGCTGTTCGCCTACGGGGTCAGTGGGCTGGTGACCGGCGCCGTGTTCACCGAGAAGATCTTCGGTTGGCACGGGATGGGCGAGTGGTTCGTCCAGGGCATCGCGACACAGGACACCAACATCATCGCGGCCATCACGGTGTTCACCGGCATCACGATCCTCCTTGCCGGACTCCTGTCCGACGTCATCTACGCCGCGCTCGACCCGAGGGTGCGGGTGGGATGAGCGAACCGGTGACCACCGCCTCGGCGTCGACGGCCCAATCGGGCCTCGACGTCGGAGGGTTCGCGTCGCGGCGGACGCTGGTGCGGCGACGGTTCCTGCGCAACCGGCTCTCCGTGGCCGCCCTGGTACTGCTGGTCCTGCTGTTCGTCGGCTGCTATGCGCTGCCGCCGCTATTGCCCTACAACTACACCGATCTCGACTACTACGCGCTTCAACAGCCACCCACGCTCAAGCACTGGTTCGGCACGAACGCATTGGGGCAGGACCTGCTGGCCCAGACGTTGCGTGGTATGCAGAAGTCGCTGCTGATCGGCGTGTGTGTGGCGTTCATCTCGACGGCGATCGCCGCCACCGTCGGGGCCGTCGCGGGCTACTTCGGCGGTTGGCGCGACCGTGCGTTGATGTGGGTCGTCGACCTGCTGCTCGTCGTGCCAGGTTTTCTCCTGATCGCCATCGTCACCCCGCGCCTCGGGCAGTCCGACCGGGTGCCATGGCTGATCGTGCTGTTCTCGGTGTTCGGCTGGATGATCAGTTCGCGCATCGTGCGCGGGCTCACGATGAGCCTCCGGGAACGCGAATTCGTCACGGCGGCACGGTACATGGGGGTCAACAACTATCGGATCATCGCGCGGCACGTGGTGCCGAACGTCGCGTCCATCCTGATCATCGACACCGCGCTCAACGTCGGCGTGGCGATCCTGGCCGAGACGGGGCTGAGCTTCCTCGGGTTCGGCATCCAGCCGCCCGACGTCTCGCTCGGGACGTTGATCGCCGACGGGACCAAGTCGGCCACCACGTTCCCGTGGGTGTTCCTGTTCCCGGCAGGCGTGCTGGTGACGATCGTGTTGTGCGCCAACCTGGTCGGCGACGGGCTGCGCGACGCGATCGACCCGGACAGCCGGAAACCGCGGCGGGGCAAGCGGAAATGAGCCTGCTCGAGGTGACCGACCTGAAGGTCACGTTCCCGACCGACGCGCTGGACGTCACCGCCGTGCGCGGCATGAACTTTCGCGTCGACACCCGCGAGGTGCTGGCGATCGTCGGCGAGTCGGGTTCTGGCAAGTCGGCCACGGCGATGGCACTGATCGGCCTGCTGCCCCCGTACGCCGAGGTGTCCGGATCGGTGAAGCTGCACGGCGACGAGCTCATCGGCCTTGGCGACCAACGGATGTCACGGGTGCGCGGCGCCGAGATCGGCATGGTCTTCCAGGACCCGATGTCAGCGTTGACGCCCGTGTACAACGTCGGCGACCAGATCGCCGAGGCACTGCGCATCCATCAACCGGACCTGGGCAGGGCGGCCGCCCGCACCCGCGCGGTCGAGTTGCTCGACCTCGTCGGCATCGCGCAGCCCGAGCGCCGTGCCCGCGCATTTCCACACGAGTTGTCCGGCGGTGAGCGTCAGCGCGTCGTCATCGCCATCGCGATCGCCAACGACCCCGATCTGATCATCTGCGACGAGCCGACGACCGCGCTGGACGTCACGGTGCAGGCCCAGATCCTGGACGTGCTGAAGACCGCACGCGACATTACGGGCGCCGGAGTGCTCATCATCACCCACGACCTCGGCGTCGTCGCCGAGTTCGCGGACCGGGCCCTGGTGATGTACGCCGGCCGCGCCGTCGAGGTGGCGCCGGTGGCCACGCTGTATGCCCACCGGGTCAAATGCCCTACACCGCAGGACTACTCGGCTCCGTGCCACGGCTGGAGGCACCGCAGGGCACCAGGCTGGTGCCCATCCCCGGTGCCCCGCCGTCGCTGGCTGCGCTGCCGGAAGGCTGTCCGTTCGCGCCCCGTTGTCCGCTCGCGATCGACGACGTGCCGCACCGCCGAACCGGAGCTGCGTTCGGTGGCAACCGACCACACCGCGGCATGCATCCGCACCGACCAGGTGTCTGGCCGGACCGCGGCCGAGATCTACGGCGTCTCCACCGCGCCGCCGGAGGGCGCGGCAGCTCCGGCGAGGTGGTGCTGCGCGTCACGGATCTGACGAAGACGTTCAAGCTCACCAAGGGCGTCGTGTTCCGCCGCGAGATCGGCGAGATACGGGCCGTCGACGGGATCAGCTTCGAACTGGAACAGGGGCGGACGCTCGGCATCGTCGGCGAGTCGGGTTCGGGCAAGTCCACGACGCTGCATCAAGTCCTGGAACTGGTTGCCCCGCAAGGTGGTTCCATCGAGGTGCTCGGCCACGACGTCGCGACGCTGGACCGGCGCGGCCGGCGGGCGCTGCGTGGCGACCTGCAGGTGGTCTTCCAGGACCCGGTCGTCGTCCCTGGACCCCCGACTGCCGGTGTTCGAGGTGTTGGCGGAACCGTTGACCGCCAATGGATTCGACAAGGCACGAGTCGACGAACGGGTGGCCGAACTGCTGAGCATCGTCGGGATGCGCCGCGAGGATGCCAGCCGGTACCCGGCGGAGTTCTCCGGCGGGCAGAAGCAGCGTATCGGCATTGCCCGCGCGTTGGCATTGCAGCCCAAGATCCTCGCGCTCGACGAGCCGGTGTCTGCGTTGGACGTCTCGATACAGGCGGGCATCATCAACCTGCTACTCGACCTGCAGGCGCGGTTCGGGCTGTCATACCTGTTCGTCTCGCACGACCTTTCGGTGGTCAAGCACCTCGCACACCGGGTCGCGGTGATGTACAAGGGCGCGATCGTCGAGCAGGGCGACGCCGACGAAGTGTTCGCCGACCCCCAGGACGAGTACACCCGACGACTGTTGGCCGCGGTGCCACAGCCTTAGCTGCAATCGACGAACCCGCCGGCCGTCACCCCCCTACCGCTAACATCGGCGGGATGATCCTGCGACGCCTGACCGTGGCCGTTCTGGCCGCGGCCCTGACCCTCACCGCGTGCTCCAGTGGCGACGAGACACCCCCGCCCGCAGGCGGCGACGCGACGGTCGGCTCGACCAACGACATGAACCCGCAAGGATCCCGCCACGCTGCAAGAGGGCGGCGCCCTGCGCCTGGCGTTGACCGCCTTCCCGGAGAACTTCAACCCGCTGAACATCGATGGCAACACCGGCGACATCATCGGCATGCTCAAGCCGACCATGCCGCGCGCGTTCATCGTCGCCGCGGACGGGTCGGCCACGGTCAACCACGACTACTTCACCAACGTCGAACTCACCGGAACCAACCCACAGGTGGTGACGTACACGATCAACCCCAAGGCGGTGTGGAGCGACGGCACCCCGATCACGTGGGAGGACATCAAGGCTCAAGTCGAGTCGCAGAACACCAAGAACAAGGAATTCGTGATCGCGGGCCCCAACGGCTGCGACCGCGTCGGGTCCGTCACGCGCGGCGTCGACGACCGTCAGGCCATCATGACGTTCGCCAAGCCCTACGCCGACTGGAGGGGCATCTTCGCGGGCAACGGAATGCTGCTGCCGAAGTCGGTCACGTCCACCCCCGAAGCCTTCAACAAGGGCTTCCTCAACGGCCCGGCACCATCGGCGGGGCCGTTCATCATCAGCGCGATCGACAAGACCGCGCAACGGATCACGTTGACGCGCAACCCCAAGTGGTGGGGCACCCAACCACGGCTGGACAGCATCACGTATCTGGTGCTCGACGACGCCGCGCGCATCCCCGCACTGCAGAACAACGCCATCGACGCCACCGGGCTGGCCTCCCTCGACGAGCTCACGATCGCACGCAACACCCCCGGCATCGCGATCCGGCGTGCGCCGGGGCTCACCTGGTACCACTTCACCTTCAACGGCGCGCCCGGCTCGATCCTCTCCGACCCCGCGCTGCGGAAGGCCATCGCCAAGGGCATCGACCGCCAGGCGATCGCCAACATCACCCAACGCGGCCTGGTCGACAACCCGACTCCGCTCAACAATCACATCTACGTGGCGGGCCAGAAGGGCTATCAGGACAACAGCGAAGTCGTTGCGTTCGACCCCGAGGCGGCCAAGCGCGAGCTCGACGAACTGGGTTGGAAGATGAACGGTCAGTTCCGCGAGAAGGACGGCAGGCAACTGGTCATCCGCGACGTCCTGTTCGATGCACAGAGCACCCGTCAGTTCGGTCAGATCGCGCAGAACAACCTTGCCCAGATCGGCGTCAAGCTGAATCTGGACGCCAAGGCGGGCACGGGATTCTTCAGCCAGTACATCATCCCTGGCGACTTCGACATCGCCCAGTTCGCTTGGGGCGGTGACGCTTTCCCGCTGTCAGGGCTCACGCAGATCTACCTTTCGACCGGGGACAGCAACTTCGGCAAGATCGGCACTCCCGAGATCGACGCCAAGATCGAGGCCACGCTCGAGGAACTCGATGCGGACAAGGCCCGCGTCCTGGCCAACGAACTCGACAAGCTGATCTGGGCGGAGGGCTTCAGCTTGCCTCTGACCCAGACACCCGGAAATGTGGCCGTACGAGGCAATCTCGCAAACTTCGGCGCCGCCGGACTGGCTGACGTGAGCTACACGTCGATCGGATTCACGAAGCCCTGACGGGCTCAGTGCGCGACGCGGCGCACCATCCGCGGCACGGCGGCGGGCACCGCCGATTCGACAACCGCACCCAGTCCGATCGCCCACAACAGCAACCGTACGCTCAGCGCGTCCGGGGCCGAACCGAGTTGTGCGGTTCGACAAGGCAATTCGTTGATTCGGGCGTCGTTTACCGCCTTGATCACGTCCAGCGCCGCTCGCTCCTTCGTGTCGATCAGGCTGTGGCCGACGCCAGGCACCTCGACGAACACGGAATCCGGGATCAACTCCACGATCCTGCGGGCGATGGCCGGCGGCGTGGTCAGGTCACGCGCACCGGAGATCACGCAGGTGGGCCAGGTGAACTTGGGCATGTCGGCGATGAGGTCGAACGGCTCGGCCTCGAAGTCGACGTCCACCGTTGCCATTTCGCGAAAGGACACGGCCGGATCGAGCGGTCGGCCATCCGGCACCGCCCCGTAGTTCAACTCGCGGTAGCCGATGCGCTGCACCAGGTCAGGCTCGTGGCGATACGGCGTCTTGCTCTCGAAGAGCAGCCGAGCACTCTGGCCGATCGCGCCCCACAGCCAGTCGTGCCCGGTCAGCAGGAGGTCGAGTTGACGGCGTAGCACGTCCGGGCCGGCCAGTCCGTACATGCCGACCGCCAGTTGAGCGGCCGCCGGGTTCAATATTCCGCCGTCGACGAGCCTGCGGACCTTCGGCGCCAGTGCGGCGGTTTCGGGGTGGTCCCCGTCCCACAGCAGGCGACGCGTGGCCTGCCGGACCACGTCGATGTCGTCGGCCGAGAGCAACGGGGAGTCGAGGATCATCGCGTGCACGCGGTCCGGATGCCGTACCCCGAGCCCCGCGGCCAGATACGTGCCGTAGGACGTGCCGTAGATCGTCGCCTTCTCGACCTGCGCGTCGTCGAGCACGGCGGCGATGTCGTCGACCGCCCGCTCGATGGTCAGCGCCACCGCGGGCAGGTCCGCTCCGGCGTCGTCGTGGCGCGACATCCCCACGCCACGGTGCTCGACCATGATGACGTCGAGTCCGTCGGCTGCCGCCCGCCTGCGCAACCCGCGGTAAAGCGCGACGGACGCCGCACCGGGACCACCGGGGATGATCACCACGGGGTGCGCCGACTTGCGGCCGGCACGCACGTAGTAGAGGTCGAACTCACCGCCCTCGGGCCCGATGGGCCGCCGCACGGGACGTACACCAGGCAGCGCCGCCAACTTGGCGTGGGCCCTCCGACGCTTGGCGTTCATGGTCATCGCCTGCCATTGTGCCCGCCCCCGTCCCCCGCCGACAATGCGAACCAGGCCTTAGGTTCGCCCTGAGACAAAGCCGTGCCTACGGGCATGGCATTGACTACGACTTCAGGCATGACCACCGTAGAAGACGTTTCCTCGACCGCGCCGGGATCTGCCAGATCGGACGAGTTGCTGCGCGAGCTCGCCACGGGCGCCAAGGACCGAGACCTCAACGACGAGAACCCATTCGACCAAGTCGCGCAGTAGAAGCGGGATGGTTTCGGTGCGCTACGTCTGCCCCGCGAACTCGGCAGCACGGGTTTGACTGTCCCGCAGCTGTTCTCTGCGGTCGATCGACGTCGCGCGCGCTGATCCCATTGTCGCCCACATCTTTCGGACTCACTTCTGGTTCACCGAGGAGCGCTGCGCACGCAGGCGACCCCGTTCCCACGCTGGTTGCGCGAGATCGCCGACGGCAAGATCGTCGGCAACGCGTTCAGCGAGAAGGGCTCGACCGCCGTCGGCAGCCTGGTGTTCAGCACCCGGTTGCTTCCCAACCCGGCGGGCGGGTTCCGCCTCGACGGCGAGAAGTTCTACAGCACCGGCACCCTGTTCTCGGATTACCTGACCGTGACGGCCACCACCGACCACGACTCCGTCGCCACCCTGGTGGTGCCCGCCGACCGCGCCGGCGTTCGGCTCACCGACGACTGGGACGGGTTCGGCCAGCGTAGGACCGGCACGGGCACCACCACGTTCACCGGCGTCGCGGTGGCCGACGACGAGGTTCTCTCGGACACCCCGTACGACGCGGAACCCGTACCCAGCGTCCAGTACGCGTCACTGCAGCTGTACATCCACGCCGTCGTTGCAGGCATCCTGGCCAACGTCGTCGACGATGGCGTGGCGCTGCTGCGTTCGCGTGAGCGCAGCTTCAGCCATGCGATCACCGAGCGCCCGGTCGACGACCCGCTGTATCAGCGTCAGCTCGGCGAACTGGCGAGCACCGCCTACGTCGCGCGGGCCGCCGTGTTGAACGCCGCAGCTGCGATCGAGGCCGCCGACGCGTCTCGGGTCGACGACGTTCCGGACGCGGGGTTGGCCGCCGAGGCGCAGCTGAAGGTCGCCAAGGTCAAGGTTCACCTCGACGACGTCGCACCCGAAGCGGCGACCCGGTTGCTCGAGCTCGGCGGCGCCAGCGCGGCGAGCCGAGCGCGCAACCTCGACCGGCACTGGCGCAACATCCGGACGATCACGTTGCACAATCCCGTCGCCTACAAGGCGCGCGTGATCGGACTCAACATCCTGCACGGCACGCCGGTGCCCGCGAACGCCTACTTCTAATCCGCGATTCGTGCACGTTCGCCCGCGGTGAGTGGCTGTCGCGAAATGAAGAAATCGCCCGTCAAGCAACGCGCAGCTTTCGGCTCAAGATTCGCCTGAAGGCTGATCTGATGGTCCGATCAGGCTTCAGGCGAATCTTGAGCCGAACTCTTCGCGTCGCTCGACGATCGATTTCGTTCATTTCGCAACAGCCACTGAGCGCGGGTTCCAACACCCAAATCGCCAATCAAAGGGCCGACCCGGTCCCCACGACGAGGTAGTCGGCAATTACTCGCGGGAGTCTAGGAGGCGGGTGCCGATGACGCGGTCAATTCGACATGACGCACATCGCCCGCCGAGGTGTAGCGGTCAGGACTGCACGTCAGGATGATCACCTGTCCGTCTCCGCCGACCGCGTCGAACACCTCGCCCATCCTGGTCAGCCGATCCGCGTCCGTGAACCCGAGCGCGTCGTCGATGACCACCGGCACCCCGTCCTCCTTCGCGACCAACGCCGCGCTGGCGAGCCGTGCGATGATGCCGAGCTGTTCCTTCGCGCCCCCCGACAGCGATTCGTACGCGACGGTGACGCCGGCCAGGGTGCGGCTGCAGATGCGGAGGTCGCCGTCGATCTCCACCTCGAAATCGGCGCCGAATACGATGCGGCCCAACCGCTCCACCTCTCGGCGGAACGGGTCGACGTAGCGCTGCCGCGCCGCGTCCCGGTGTCGACTCATCACCGACCGCAAGAGGTCCGCGGCACCCGAGCGACGCCGCAGCCGCTCGTGTTCCGTCTGGGCGTGCTCGCGTTCTGCCTCGGCGGCGTCGAGTCGACCCTTGCGCCCTTCGCTGCCGTAGACCTTCAGCTGGGCAGCGAGGTCCCGCAAGTGCTCACCGACCTCGTCGTGCCGTTCGGCGGCGGCATCGGCGAGCCGGCCGGCCTCCTCGAGTTCGGCGGCGACTGCGTCGGGGGCGAGCGCGACGAGTTCGGCCGCGAGTATCTCGGCGCGGGTCGCCGTGTCCAGCACGCGCCCGGCGTCGGCGTCGGCCGTCGCAGCGAGCTGATCATCGGTGATCGAATCCCGCTGCCGAGCCAGCTTTTCGGTGGCGGTGGCCAACTCAGCCCGCACCGAGGCCAACTTCGCCGTGAGCACGGTCGCGGCGGTGGTCCGCTCGGCCGCCTTGGCCGCCGCCAGTTCGGCCGCCCCGCGCAACGCGTCCGAGCGGTCGACGGCTTGACGGTGGGTGGCGACTGCCGATCCGAGTTCGGCGCGCGCGGCGTCGGCGTCACCCTCGCACTCGGCGGGAAGGTCGGCCCGCAGCTTCGCCAGGCCTGCTCGTAGCGCCTCGACGTCGTCGTCGCCGAGCAGCGCGTCGCACGTGGCCCGCAGGCGATCCCGGTCGGCGGTGAGCTCGCGACGCCGTTCGTCGTCGGCGCGGGCCGCGGCGACGTCGGACACGCCCGCGCCGTCCAGTAGCGAAGCGAGGTGCCGACGCGCCGCGTCCAGCAGTGCCTGAGAGTCCGCAGCGGGTTCGCCCGGAACGACCCGCACTGTCAGCACACCGGGCACCTCGACGGCGGTGGTGGTCCCTGCGACGACGAAGTGGGTGGAGCCGGCGACGAGCTCGACCGGTTCCCCGGCAATCACCACCGCAACGTCCGCGGCCGCCGTGACTTCCATTCGCGCCGAGGCCAATTGAGCCTGCATGCGCGCCCGCTCGACCGCCGCGTCGGCCGTCTCGACGGCCTTGATCGACCGCGGCCGACACCGTGATCGATGCGAGCACCGCCTCGCGGTCACGCAGGTGGCTGCGCGCCGCGTCGATCTTGGCGACCCGGCCTGCCAGCCGCTCGGCCTCCTGGCGTCGCGCGATGGCGTCGACGGCCGCTCGGGCGGCCTGCACCCGGCTGTCACCCTGCTCCGAGGCGGCGCGCGCAGCACCCGCAGCCGCCGCCGCCGCATCGGCTGCGGCACGCGACGACACCTGTTCGGCGACCGCGTGTTGCACGGCCGCATCGAGTTCGGCGATGGCCTTGGTGCGCACGTCGACGTCGGCGACCAGTGCGGTGCGCTGCTCGACGGCTGCCACCGACGCCGCGCGAGCCGCGGCGACGGCTTCGGCCAAGGTGCGCGCCTGGCCCACCCGCTCGGTGAGCGTGGCGACGGCACCCGCTGCCGTCCTGGCGAGTTCGAGGCGCCGGAGCGCCGCGGCGCGGTCGAGCGACAGGCGGGCCAGCCGTTCCGTGAGCTCGCCGTGCTGCACGACCGCGGCGTCCACCTCGGCGACGGCGGCGGCACATCGGGTCAGCTCGTCGGTGGCCTGCGCGAGTCGTTTGGTCGCGGCCAGCCATTCGGCGGTGGGCCTGCCGGTGGCCGTGAAGTACTGCCGGTACTCCACATCGATCTGATCGACGAGCAGCGGCTCGGTACCCGACAGCGCGACGGCCTGACCCGCGGCCACGTCGAGCGCACGTGAGAGGGCGTCGCTCCCGGAGAGATCCACGGGCGCCGTCGACGCGGACTGCAACACGCGCTGGGCGCGCCACAGTTCCATGTCGACCGTCTCTTCGAGGATGGCGAGCACCCGCTCGTGTGCTTCATCGCCCGTCAGCTGTGCGCGACGCGGAGCCAACACGGTGAGCTCAGTGAGCGGCTGCTTGTGGAAGCGCTTGCGATACACGAAACGATAAGGGCCCGTGGAGATCTCGGCGGTGACATCGGCGCCGACGTCGGCGTGCGTCGGCTTGACCTGCTTGACTTCGCGCTTGGTCGAGCGGTCCTTGGCCTCCAGCAACAGGTCCAGTGCCTCGATCATCGACGACTTGCCGATCTCGTTGGCGCCGCTGACCACGACGACCCCGCGCTCGGGAAACTCGATCGCGCGGTGCGCGATCCCGCGGTAGTTGGTGAGGACCATGCGGTGCAACTTCACGCCGCACTCCCCCGCTCGACGAGCCGCAGCAACAGCGCCAGCGCGGCCTGGGCGGCGTCGGCCTGCGGGCCGTCGCCTCGGGCGGTGTCGACCAGTTCGGCGACGGCGGCCGCGGCAAACCCGCCGACGCCGAGTCCGTCGAACTCACCGTCGCACGGGATCACCGCGACGTCGGTGTGCCGCTCCCACGTGGTCAACGCCGCGAACAACCGCGCGTACTTGTCGAGGCACGCGTCGAGTTGCGCCTTCTCGGTGACGGTCAGCGCACCGGTGAGCACCAGCCGCACCACGGTGCGCTCCTTGTCGGTCATCAGGTCGAGGTTGAGCCCGAGGTCGGTGACGTCGCGCCCGCCGTCCACGGCGTGCCGCAGCGTGACGAACCTCCACCGCCCGACACGCCGCGCGTCGACGCGGACCGGTTGGCGCGGGTGGTCGGTGTCGACGTCGACGACGAGCACGTGACCCGGATCGGACTCGACGTCATCGTAGTTGGTGACTTCGGGCGATCCCGAGTACCAAACGCGGTCGGTGGAACCCACCTGCGTGCGAGAGTGCTTGTCCCCCAACGCGACGTAGTGCAGAGCGCCGCGCGCGAGCGCCGCCTCGATCCCGGCCAGCCCGATGACCGACGCCTTGCCGGGGTTGGGGTCGAGGGCATCGACGCCGCCGTGCGCGACGAGGATGCGGGTGACGCCGTCGGCAGGCAGGCCGTCGATGACCTCGGCGACCAGGTCGTGTGTCGGAGCCTTGGAACGCCAAGGGGCCGCGACGATCTGCACGCCCGGCGCCACGTCGAAGCTGCCCGACCGGTCCAGCACCACGACGTTGTCGGGGCGCTCCGAAGCGAACAGCGCACTGGTGTACACCGACCCCGCATCGAGCGGATCGTGGTTGCCGGGAAGCAGATACACCGGGACGCGGATGGCGCGCATGGCCTCGAGCGACTGCCCGACCACACGAGGCGCGAGCTGGTTGTGCTCGAAGACGTCGCCCGCCACGACGACGAACTCGGCACCGGTTTCGGCGACTAGGTCATGCAACCCGGCGACGGCGTCGCGACGCGCGGCCGAATACCGTGGCTGCGCCTCACCGTTGAGGAAGTGACGGGTCATGCCGAGCTGCCAGTCGGCGGTGTGGATGAAACGCATCGGGGTGACCCTCCTTCCGGTTTTCGGGGCATCGCGAGTGTAGGTCCGCGGACCGACAAGTCTGCGGACCTCGCACGGCATGTGCGGTTACGGTAGGACCGATGAGCACACTTGAGCGCACGTTGCTGCTGATGCGGCATGCCAAGTCGGATTACCCGGACGGGGTGCCCGACCACGAGCGGCCGCTGGCCCCGCGCGGCGCCCGGGAGGCCGGGCTGGCGGGCGACTGGATCCGCGCCAACGCGCCCACCGTCGACGCGGTGCTCTGCTCGACGGCGACCCGCACCAGGGAGACGTTGGCCCGCACGGGCATCCACGCCCCCACCCAGTTCGTCGACCGACTCTACGACTCGACACCGGGCCTCACGCTCGACGTGATCAACGGACTGGGGCCGCTCTTCACCGCCGACGTTCAGACGTTACTGGTCGTCGGTCACGAGCCGACCACCTCGGAGCTGGCGCTGCGGCTCACCGCAGACGGGGATCCCGCGGCGATCGAACAGATGTCGCTGAAGTACCCGACGTCGGCGATCGCGATGCTGCGCACTGCCTCGCCGTGGGATCGCCTGGAGGTGGAGGGCGCGACGCTGGTCGCGTTCCACGTACCCCGATGAATGCTCTTCGCGCAAGCGCTCATCGCCGCTAGCTGTTCGTGTTGAGCGTCAACTCCATGAGCTTGATCGCCATGCCACACGCGTCGATGCCCGGCACCTGTGGGTTCACCCACCAGCCGACCACGCCCGCCGCATCGCTGGCCACCCCGCACGCGCCGTTCGCGTCGGTGGTGTGCAGCACGATCGAGTCCACGCCGTTGATCCGGCGGTTCTCGATCTTGTAGTTCAGCTTCTGCGCCACCTGGCGTTCGTTGTCGAGGCTGCCCTGCTCGAACCAGAATCGGGTGATGTCGATCAATCCCGCCGGGTTCAGCGCCTGCCAGCGGCAGATCGCGCCCACGAACGTGCTCTGGATGTCGAGCGGGTCGGCTCCGACCGTCTCGGCGAGGATGTCCTGGGTCAGGACGTCGCACTCCTTGAGCAGGTTCGGGTACTTCTTCATCGAGTCGTCGTTGCGCGGCACGTCACCGGTGCCGGCCTTGGTGGCCGTGCCCTCGACGGTGCGCCCGCAGCCCACGGTCAGCGTCGCCGCCGCCAGCACGGCCATCACCGCCGCCATGACCCGACGGCCGGTACGCCCGCTCACTTCGCGTTCACGATCGACTGGCGGGTGAGTTCCTTGACGACCTCGCAGGAGTCGGGGAACGGCTTCTGACTGAAGCTGACCGACCACTCGATGAAGTCGTCGTCGAATTGAATTCCGACCTCACACAAGCTGATGCCCAGGTTGGTGGGGGTGCCCGTGTCGTCGCTATAGGCGATGAATCCGTCGTGGCCCTCGATCTTGATGTCCTCCACGCTGGTCCGCGTCAACTCCTCGGTCTTGCGCTCGCGCCCGATCGGGCTGCCGCGGTACCAGGAGAAGGAGAAGTGCGGCCCGGTGATCTGGCCGCCGGCCAACCACTGGCAGCCGACCGAGTTCTTCGCGGTGTTGACCAACCCGGTGACGCGCGTCTGCTTGGCGACTTCTTCATCGCTGATACCGCCGCACTCGGGGAAGGACGGCCCGTGCTTGGCTGCCCCTGCTGGGCCCGGATCTGTTGTCTGCGGAACGTCCGGCCCCGTCGAGCCGCCCGAACCAGAGCAGGCGGCCAGCAGCGGGATCATCGCCGCCGCCGCCGCGACCAGCACCTTGGCGTTGCGCCTGGCGCTCAGGCCGCCACGTCGTCCACTCACGCCCGCAACTGTAGCGGCAGCCAGGATCCATACGCGCCGACATGCCGATTGACCTGGTCTTTCTGCGTCACACGCGGGGTTGCGGCCGAACACGTTCCGCCGAGGAACGTATGCGACAGTTACGAGATGCTCTGGGCACTGCTGCGTCAGTACGTGCAGCCGTACCGCAGCTTGCTCGGCGTCGTCGCAGTGCTTCAGGTGATCAGCACGCTGGCGTCGCTGTACCTGCCGACGATCAACGCGGCGATCATCGACGACGGCGTAGCAAAGGGTGACAGCGGCAGAATCACCGAGCTCGGCGGCTTGATGCTCGCGGTGACCGCCGGACAGGTGGTGTGCGCCGTCGGTGCGGTCTACTTCGGCTCGCGGGCGGGCATGGGCTTCGGCCGGGACCTGCGCTCGGCGATGTTCCACCACGTGACCGGGCTCTCGGCCGAGGAGACGGCGCGCTTCGGGGCCCCGACGCTGCTGACCCGAACCACCAACGACGTTCAGCAGATCCAGCTGCTGGTTCAGATGACGTGCACGATGCTCATCACCGCGCCCATCATGAGCGTCGGCGGCATCGCGATGGCGATCCACCAGGACGCCGGGCTGTCATGGCTGTTGCTCATCAGCGTCCCGGTGCTCGCGTTGTCGAATTACTGGATCGTGTCCCACCTGCTGCCCTTGTTCCGCACCATGCAGCGACTGATCGACAACATCAACCGCGTGATGCGCGAACAGCTTTCCGGCATCCGGGTCATCCGGGCGTTCGCGCGGGAACCGTTCGAGCGCGCCCGCTTCGGGGCAGCCAGCCAGGAGTTGTCCGACACCGCGCTGACGGTCGGGCGGTGGCAGGCCTTGATGCTGCCCGTCACCACACTGGTGATCAACGTGTCCAGCGTGGCGCTGATCTGGTTCGGCGGTCAGCGGATCGACGACGGCCGGATGCAGGTCGGCTCGCTCATCGCGTTCCTGTCGTACTTCATGCAGATCCTGATGGCGGTGCTGCTGGCGACGATCATCCTGGTGATCCTGCCGCGCGCGTCGGTGTGCGCCGAACGGATCACCGCCGTATTGGACACCACCCCAGCGATCGCCAGTCCCGAGCAACCCATCCGGCCCGATTCGATCCGCGGCGAGCTGGTGCTGGCGGCCGCCACGTTCAGTTATCCGGGCGCCGATCGTCCTGTGCTGCAAGGCATCTCGTTCACTGCGCGGCCGGGTACCACCACCGCAGTGGTGGGTTCCACGGGCTCGGGCAAGTCGACGTTGGTCTCGTTGATCTGCCGGCTCTTCGACGTCACCGACGGCGCGGTCCGCATCGACGGCGTCGACGTCCGCGACTACGAGCTCGAACGGCTGTGGGCGATGATCGGATTGGTCCCGCAGCGCGGCTACCTCTTCTCGGGGACGGTCGCTGAGAACCTGCGCTTCGGCAAGGCCGACGCCACCTCGGACGAGATGTGGGCGGCCCTGCGCGTGGCGGCGGCCGACGACTTCGTGTCCGCCCATCCCGACGGGCTGGACATGCGTGTCGCGCAGGGCGGCAACAACTTCTCGGGCGGACAGCGCCAGCGCCTGGCGATCGCGCGCGCCGTCATCCGGCGACCCCCGATCTATCTGTTCGACGACGCCTTCTCCGCGCTCGACGTGCGCACCGACGCCAGGGTTCGCGCCGCGCTTGGCGAGGTGTCGACTGCGGCAACGGTACTCATCGTGTCGCAACGCATTTCGACGGTCGCCGAGGCCGATCAGGTGGTCGTCGTCGACGACGGCGTCGTCGTCGGCGTGGGCACACACCAGTCACTGCTGGCCGACTGCCCCATCTACGCCGAGCTTGCCGACTCCCAGGCCGTCCGCGCGGCGGACGCGCGATGAGCGGTCCGATGAACAGGCCGATCGGCGCGTCCGAACCGCCTGCCACGCGGTCGCGCGACTTCCGCGGCACGGCGGTGCGCCTGGTGAAACGGCTTACCCCGCAACGCGCCCTGACCGTGACGGTGCTGCTGCTGGGGATCGCCGGCATCGCGATCGGGGTGATCGGGCCACGGGTACTCGGCCATGCGACCGATCTGTTGTTCAACGGCGTGATCGGTCGCGAGCTACCCGCCGGAAGCTCAAGGGAGCAAGCCATCGACGCCGCAAGGGCGCGTGGTGACGACAGCTTCGCCGACCTGCTGTCCGGCATGAACGTCATCCCCGGGCACGGTGTCGACTTCGCCGCGATCGGGCGCACGCTACTGCTGGCCTTGGCGCTGTACCTCGTTGCAGCCCTGCTGATCTGGCTGCAGGCACGGCTGCTCAACGTCGCCGTGCAACGCACCATGGTGGCGCTGCGGTCCGACGTCGAGGACAAGGTCCACCGACTTCCGCTGTCGTACTTCGACACCCGGCAACGCGGCGAGGTGCTCAGCCGCGTCACCAACGACATCGACAACATTCAGACCTCGTTGTCGATGACGATCAGCCAGCTGCTCACGTCGGTGCTGACCGTCGTGGCGGTGCTGGTGATGATGCTGATCATCTCGCCGCTGCTGGCGCTCCTCACCGTGCTGACGGTGCCGTTGTCGCTGCTGGCCACCCGCACCATCGCGCGACGCTCGCAGCGGTTGTTCGTCGCACAATGGCGAAATATCGGCAGGCTCAATGCACACATCGAGGAGACGTACAGCGGCTTCACCGTGGTGAAGACGTTCGGACACCGGGCGCTGGCCGAGGAGAAGTTCCGCGAACTCAACGGCGACGTCTACCAGGCGAGTTTCGGCGCACAGTTCCTGTCTGGCCTGGTGTCTCCGGCGACGACGTTCATCGGCAACGTCAGCTACGTCGCGGTCGCGGTGGTCGGCGGAATCCAGGTGGCGACGGGCCAACTCACGTTGGGCAGCATTCAGGCCTTCATCCAGTACGTCCGGCAGTTCAACCAGCCGCTCACCCAGGTGGCGGCGATGTACAACACCATGCAGTCTGGGATCGCCAGTGCCGAAAGGGTCTTCGACCTACTCGACGCCGACGAGGAGACTCCCGACCCGCCCGTATTGGCGGCGGCCGACCATCCGTTCGCCGGCCGCGTCGAATTCGAACACGTCGACTTCGCGTACCGGCCGGGCACGCCCGTCATCGAGGACCTGTCTTTCGTGGCCGAACCCGGCAGCACCGTGGCGATCGTGGGGCCGACCGGCGCGGGCAAGACCACTCTGGTCAACCTGCTCATGCGCTTCTACGAGGTCGACGGGGGCCGGATCCTCGTCGACGACGTCGACATCGCGACCATGACCCGCCACCAACTGCGTTCGCGGATCGGCATGGTGCTGCAGGACACCTGGCTCTTCGGCGGAACCATCTACGACAACATCGCCTACGGCAGACCCGACGCGACCGAGGACGAGGTCGTCGAGGCCGCCACCGCCGCCCACGTCGACCGGTTCGTGCACACCTTGCCGAACGGGTACCAGACCTGGGTCACCGACGACGGTGGAAACGTCAGCGCCGGGGAGAAGCAGCTGATCACGATCGCCAGGGCGATCCTCGCCCAGCCCCGGTTGCTGATCCTCGACGAGGCGACCAGTTCGGTGGACACCCGCACCGAGCTGCTGATCCAGCTGGCAACGGCCGAACTGCGCCGCGACCGGACCAGTTTCATCATCGCGCACCGGCTTTCGACGATCCGGGACGCCGACATGATCCTCGTCATGGAGGCCGGCCGGATCGTCGAGCGCGGCACCCACGCCGAACTCTTCGCCCGTCGCGGCGAGTACTGGGCGATGACCCAGGTGTGACCCGGCGATTCGTGCACGCGCGGCCGCGCTGAGCGTGGGTTTCAACACACAAATCGCTCGGATCGGCGGACTCGCCCTTGGCGGTGGGGCAGGATGGCGCCATGACCACGGCCTCAGCCCCTGCCGCGGACGCCGGCACCGCCGCTACGGCCGACACCCACACCGTGCACACCTTCTGCCGGTACTGCCTGGCCGCATGCGGCATCGACGTCACCGTCTCGGACAACCGCATCCTCAAGATCTCGGCCGACAAGCAGAACCCGCACAGCTGGCACGACTTCTGCGCGAAGGGCCGCACCGCCAACCAACTCGTCGAACATCCGCGCCGCATCGTCAATCCGATGCGTCGGGTCGGCGATTCCTACGTCGAGGCCACGTGGGCCGAGGCCATCACCGACATCGCCGATCGGATGAACGCCCTCATCGACGCCGACGGTCCCGACGCGATCGGCGTGTACTACGGCAACCCGTCCGGCTTCTCGTCGTCGAACCTCGTGTTCATGAACGGCTGGCTGGACGCCGTCGGCACGCACAGCCGATACTTCGTCGGGTCGGTCGACCAGAACAACATGCACGTCGTGGCGCAGGCGATGTACGGCTCCCAACTGATGTCGCCCGTGTCCGACATCGACAACTGCGACTACTTCCTGCTCGTCGGGACCAACCCCGCGGTATCCGCGTGGAACTGGTTGGAGACCGTGCCCGGCGGCTGGCGGCGCGCGCTGGACCGGCAGAAGGGCGGTGCGACGATCGTCGTCGTCGACCCGGTGCGCACCGAGACTGCTGAGAAGGCCGACGTACACCTCGCGGTCCGGCCCGGGCAGGACTGGGCACTGCTACTCGCGATGGTGAAGGTGATTCTCGCCGAGGGCCTCGAACACGACGAGGACTGCAGCCGGCTGGCGATCGGGGTGCCCGACCTGCGCACGCTCGTCGCAGAAGCCGACCTCGACGACCTGGCCGACCGGTGCGACGTCCCGCGCGTGGAAATCGAACGCGTGGCCCGCGACTTCGCCGCGGCGCACGGCGCCATGGTGGTGACGCGCACTGGGGTGTCACTTCACGCGGCGGGCACCATCGCCGAATGGCTCGGACACGTGCTCAACGTCATCACCGGCCGGATGGACCGCCCCGGCGGTAGGCGCTTCGAACGCGGCTACGTCGACGCGCTGAGGATGGCGAGCCTAGCCAAGCAAGGCCACCACGTGAGCCGACTGCGCGGTCGGCCGATGGTGGTCGGCGCGCACGCGCTCAGCGAGCTGCCCGACGAGATCACCACCCCGGGGCCTGGGCAGCTCCGCGCCATGGTGATCAACTCCGGCAACCCGGTCGTGTCCGGTCCGGACGGCGCGAAACTCGATGCGGCGCTTGCCCAGTTGGAGCTGTTGGTGGTCGTCGACTTCGTCCAGCGGGAGAGCCACCGCCATGCCCACTGGCTGCTGCCTGCCGTGCACTGGCTGGAACGCAACGACCTGCCCGCCTTCACCAGCAGCATGCACGACGAACCGTACGTCCAGTACGGAGTCAAGGCCGTCGAGCCGCCGCCGGGCGCGCGGGAGGAGTGGCAGATCTGGATCGACCTCGCGATCGCCATGCGCAAGCCGCTGTTCCGTGCCAAGGGGCTCAACGGCTTCATCTCGGCCAGCCGCCGACTGGCTACCCTCACCCGCCGTCCCGGCCTGGCGTTCACCCCGCACTGGATCGACCGGCTGCTGATCGCCACGTCGCGAAAGGTCAACGGCCGCAAGCTCAAGTGGCGTGACCTCGCCGCCAACCCGCACGGCCTGGTGCTGGGTCCGCGGGAGTTCGGACACTTCAAGGACGCGCTGCGCACCGACGACAAGATGGTCCACGCCGCCCCGCCCGAGTTCCTCGCCCGCACCCGCGAGCTGCTGACTGGATCGGTTCCCCTTGCGCCGGAAGGCTATCCGTTCCAGTTGGGGAATCGGCGCAACCGGCACTCGATGAACTCGTGGCTCAACGAGCTACCCGGTCTACATCCCTCCGGCAAGCGCAACGAGGTGCTGATCAATCCAGCGGACGCGGCAGCACTAGGCATCGGCGACGGCGATCGCGTCCGGGTGTTCTCCCCCGTGGGCGAGATCGAGCTCGACGCTGCGTTGTCCGAACGGCTCCGCGCGGGGCTGGTGGTGGTCGACCACGGTTGGGGCTCAAGGATATTCGACCCCCGCGGCGGCACCGAACCGCAGTCGTTCGGCGCCAACCGCAACCTGCTCGTCGGCGACGAGATCGACCCGCTGTCGCAGACGTCGACGCTCAGCTCGACATTCGTCGGTGTGGAACGGACCACTTGAGCCGCCGAACGTACGGTTGTTTACGGTCGCACTCGCGAAACGTGTGCAACAACCGTACGTTGGGCGCAGTGCCCAGCTAGAGCTGCGGGCCCTCCGCGCGGAGGTCGTCGACCGTCGACATCGCCTCGCGCAGCTTGCCCAGCCACTCGTCGGCGTGCTCGCCGACCAACCGGACCGACCACGCCAGCGCGTCCGAGCGCGACCGCGCCACGCCCGCGTCGACGAGGGTGTCGAGCACCTGGCGCTCAGGCTGCTTCAGCCGCGTCATCACCGGAACGGCGATGTGGGTGAACAGAATTCGTTCGTAGTTCTCGGAGCCGACCACTCTAATTTCTATGCCCCAGGCGACCTTGCGGCCGTAGCGCTCCTCGGCCTCGTCGGCGATGCGCATGCGCTCCGAGCGGGTCTCCTCACGGAAGCGCGCGGCGCGACCCGATGCGCGGGCTTCGCTCTCCTCGCCCTCGGGTTCGGGGAGTCGCCCGATGACGGTGATCTCCTCCCGGTCGACGACGACGGTCGGGTCGCCGACGAACCACCCTTCGGGCAGCCGACCTGCGATCCAGTCGGACGCGGTGCCCGCATCGGGCTGCTGTGCTTGTTGCCAACCGCCGGAGCGGCCGCGCTGATGATGGGTTCTCATGATTACATGATTACACCGTTACACGCCTGGCAGAGCTGAGTTCACCACGGGCGAACGGCGACAGTTCCGCGCCGTCAGCGCTTGAGGAGCAAGGTCGCCCCACCGGCCAGCACCAGCGCGATGAACAGCAGCGCCGCCCACCCGGCCCCGGCCAGCCACCACACCGCCGCCAGCGCGACGATCCCCGGGGACGCGAGGAACAACACCATCCCCGGGTGCTGCTTGACCACTGCCAGCGCACTCTTGGCCCGCACCGGGTCGATCTCCTTTGCCATCTGCTCAGGATGCCATTTCGCGGCGTCGCGGTGGCCGAGCTCGCCCGGGTATTCACCCGATTGCCATAGGGTTCTTGTGAGGCACGCGCAATCGATCCAAGGAGCGAACGGTGACTGGACCCGAACAGGGGAGCTGGCAACCCGACCCCGACGGCCGGTTCGAACACCGCTGGTGGGACGGCCGGAACTGGACCGACCAGGTAGCCCAGCAGGGCCGGACCTTCACGGCACCGCTGGGCGGCCCGCCGCCACAAGCCGCCGCGGGGGGTCCGCCTCCGCACGCACCGCAGGGGCAGCACCCCCACGCGGCTCAGGAGCAGTCCGCACCTCAGGCGATGCCCGCCGGAGACGGTTTCGCGGGCATCACCGGTGACCTGGTCGATGGACGCTTCAGCGAGAAGGAAGCCAAGCCGATCGCCAACCAGAACTCCAAGCTGCTGCGCGTGCGGCTCGGCGAACCGTTCATGGCGCGGCAGGGTGCGATGGTCGCGTATCAGGGCAACGTGGACTTCGCCTTCGAGGGTGGCGGCGCGGGGAAGTTCCTCAAGAAGGCGCTGACCGGCGAGGGTCTCCCGCTGATGCGCTGCCAGGGTCAAGGCGACGTGTTCCTCGCCGAGCGGGCCTACGACGTGCACCTGTTGAACCTGAACAACACGGGGCTGTCGATCAGCGGCAAGAACGTGCTCGCCTTCTCCTCCAGCCTCGACTGGAACATCGAGCGCGTGAAGGGCGGCAGCATCGCGACGGGCGGACTGTTCAACACGACGCTGCGCGGCAGCGGCTGGGTGGCGCTGACCACCGACGGACCGCCCGTGGTGCTCAACGCCGCCGAGGCGCCCACGTTCGCCGACACCAACGCCGTCGTCGCGTGGTCGGCCGGCCTCCAGACGGCGCTCAAGACGAGCTTCAAGGCCGGCGCGCTCATCGGTCGCGGTTCGGGTGAGGCGGTTCAGGTGTCCTTCCACGGCCAGGGCTTCGTGATCGTCCAGCCGTCCGAGGGCATCCAGGTCGCGGTCCAGTAGCGGCGTGACGGGACAGCCCTGGGGCGCCGAGGTCCACGCCGGTTCGTTCGGCGGGCACGATGGACTCCTTTACGAACACGGCCCGTCGACGTTCGACGACCTGCTCGACGGAACCACCGTTTGGACGGACCGCGCCTTCCTCGTCCACGGCGAGCGCAGGATCTCCTTCGCGGAGTTCCGGGGTGCGGTGTCCGCGACGCGGCCGACGCTGGCCTCGCTCGGCGTCGGCGTCGGCGACCGAGTCATGGTGTTCGGCTACAACTCTCCGGAGTGGATCGTGGCGCTGTGGGCCACCTGGCTCGCGGGCGCCGTCCCCGTGCTGGCCAATAGATGGTGGAGCCAGACCGAGCTCGACCATGCCGTCGGCGTTTTGAAACCGGTTCACGTATTCACCGACACCCCACTGGACGTCGACGTACCGTCCAGTCCCCTGACCGGACTGGGCACCGCGTTCGACGCTGCGACCGTGGAAATCCGGCCCGCACCAATCACCGACGGCGACGCCACGGCGCTGGTCTTGTTCACCTCGGGCAGCTCGGGAATGCCGAAGGCCGTCGAGCTGTCCCGCCGGGCGGTGATCGCCAACCAGCACAACATCCTTTCCCGCAACGGGCGATTCCCCCACCTGCTCGACGCCGACTCGCCGCAGGCGGTGAGCCTCGCCACCACGCCGATGTTCCACGTCGGCGGCCTGTCGAGCCTGCTCACCCACTTCCTCACCGGCGGCAAGATCGTCATCACGGAGGGCCGGTTCGACGCGCGGCAGGTCCTCCGGCTGATCGAGCGTGAACGCATACAGATCTGGGGCGCGGTGCCCACCATGGCGATTCGGTTGCTCGCGCATCCCGACTTCGAGTCGTTCGACCTGAGCAGCCTCAAGTCGTGGCCGCTGGGCGGCGCGCCTGTCACCATGGACCTGCTCGACCGGATTCGCGCCAAGCTGCCGAACCTGCGGCAGCGTGGACTGAGCAACACCTGGGGCATGACGGAGGCGGGCGGATTCCTCACCGCGGGTGACGCGCGCGATCTGACCGCACACCCCGGCACCGTCGGGCGTCCCTACGGCGTCGTCGAACTCCGGATCGCCGAGCCCGACGCCGACGGCGTCGGCGAAGTACTGGCCCGGTCGCCCACGGTGATGAACGGCTACGCGGGCCTGCCCGACGACGAAACCGTCGACGCCGACGGCTGGCTGCACACCGGCGATCTCGGCCACCTCACCGAGGACGGCTACCTCTTCATCGACGGGCGCAGCAAGGACGTCGTCATCCGGGGTGGCGAGAACATCGCCTGCCCACACGTCGAAGCGGCGATCGCCACGCATCCGGCCATCGTGGAAGTCGCGGCCATGGGTATTCCGCACCCGGAGCTCGGCGAGGAACTCGTCGCGGTCGTCGTGCATCGGTCCGACGTGGAGCCGCCGTCGGAGGCTGACCTCGTCGCGCACGTCACCGGGGTGCTGTCCTACTTCGCCGTGCCGACCCGCTGGGAGATCCGTGCCGAGCCACTTCCGACGCTGGCCGGGGAGAAGGTCGACAAGAAGTCGCTCGCGCGCGCGTTCCGCGCCGACGGGTAGCCGGCTACCTATACCCCCTATGGGTATACAATCGATCTCATGAACAAGGTCTTCGAAGTACGCGGGATGAGTTGCGGGCACTGCGTCACTGCCATCACCTCCGCCGTCTCCGCGCTGCCCGGAGTAACCGGCGTCGACGTCGACCTGTCCGGCGCGTCCGTTCGCGTCGGAGGCACGGTCGATGAGACCGCCGTCGCGACGGCGATCGAGGACGCCGGGTACGACGTCGCCCTGTCGGCGTGAGCACCAGCACCGTCACCCTCTCCATCGACGGGATGACGTGCGCGTCATGCGCCGGGCGCATCGAGAAGCGGCTCAACCGCATCGCTGGCGTGCATGCCACCGTGAACTTCGCGACGGAACAGGCCTCCATCGAGGCGCCGCCGACCGTCACGACCGACTGAGTTGGTGGCCGCCGTCGAGGCCACCGGCTACGGCGCGACGCTCACACCCGTCGACCACCCGATCGAGCAGACGTACCTGCTCCGCCTGGTGGTATCCGCGGTGCTGAGCCTGCCCGTACTGGCGCTGTCGATGGCGCCCACGCTGCAGTTCGCAGGCTGGCCGTGGCTGGCGCTCGCGCTGACCACGCCGGTGGTGCTGTGGGGCGCATGGCCGTTCCACCGCGCGACGGCCACGAACCTGCGTCACGGCGCCGCCACCATGGACACCTTGATCTCCGTCGGCGTGCTCGCCGCATACGCGTGGTCGGGGTGGGAACTGCTCGCAGGCTCGTCGCATCACCTCTACCTCGAAGTCGCGGCCGTCGTCACCACGTTCGTACTGGCCGGCCGTTACCTCGAGGCGCGCGCCAAGACGCAGTCCGGCGCCGCGTTGCGGGCGCTGCTCGACATGGGCGCCAAGGACGTCGCCGTGGTGCGCGACGACGTCGAATCCCGCGTTCCCATCGGCGAACTCGCGGTTGGCGACGTGTTCGTGGTGCGCCCGGGCGAGAAGGTGGCCACCGACGGTGTCGTCACGGCGGGCAGCTCGGCGGTCGACGCCGCGATGCTGACCGGCGAGCCCGTGCCGGTCGAAGTCGGCCCCGGCGACGAGGTGGCCGGGGCAACCGTCAACGCCGGGGGTGTGCTGTTCGTGCGGGCGACGCGGGTCGGCGCGGACACCCAGTTGGCCCAGATCGCGCGACTGGTCGCCGAGGCGCAGAGCGGCAAGGCCGCGGTACAACGACTGGCCGACCGTGTTTCGGCCGTGTTCGTGCCGATCGTCATCGGGCTGGCGGTCGTGACGTGGGCGGGCTGGCTGCTCGCGGGCGCACCGGCGAATACGGCGTTCACGGCGGCCGTTTCGGTGCTCATCATCGCCTGCCCTTGCGCGCTGGGGCTGGCGACGCCGACGGCGCTATTGGTCGGCACCGGACGCGGCGCACAGCTCGGCATCCTCATCAAGGGTCCGCACGTGCTGGAGTCCACCCGACGCGTCGACACCGTGGTGCTGGACAAGACAGGCACCGTCACCACGGGACGCATGACGGTGGTCGCCGTTCACCCCGACAATCCCGAAATGCTCAGGTGGGCAGGCGCGTTGGAGCATGGTTCGGAGCATCCCATCGCTCGCGCGGTGGCGGCCAAGGCTGCCGAGGCCGGCCCGCTGCCCGGCGTCACCGAGTTCGCCAATCACGGCGGCAACGGGGTCAGCGGGACGGTCGAGGGACACGCGCTGGCGGTCGGGCGGCTGTCATGGCTGCGCGACGATCGGGGGCTCCCGGTTCCCGACGGCCTCCGCGCCGCCGCCGAGCACGCCGAGGCAGTGGGACACACCCCGGTCTGGCTGGCCGTCGACGACACCGTCCGGGCCGTGATGGTCGTCTCCGACACGGTCAAGGAGTCGGCGGCAGAGGCGATTTCGGCGCTGCGGGCGCTCGGGCTCACTCCCATCCTGCTGACCGGCGACAACGCCCGCGCGGCCGCGTCAGTCGCCACTCAGGTAGGCATCGACGACGTGATCGCAGAGGTGTTGCCCGCCGACAAGGTCGACCACGTCAAGGCGTTGCAGGCCGAGGGCAAGGTGGTCGCGATGGTTGGCGACGGCGTCAACGACGCGGCGGCGTTGGCTCAGGCCGACCTCGGACTCGCCATGGGCACCGGCACGGACGTGGCGATCGAGGCGTCGGACCTGACGCTCGTCACCGGCGACCTGCGCGCCGTCCCCGATGCCATCCGCTTGTCCCGGGCGACATTGCGCACCATCAAGGGCAATCTGTTCTGGGCGTTCGCATACAACGTCGCCGCACTACCACTGGCAGCGGCCGGCGTGCTGAACCCCATGATCGCCGGGGCCGCAATGGCGTTCAGTTCGGTGTTCGTGGTGAGCAACAGTCTGCGACTGCGGCGGTTCACCCCGTCACGCTAGCCACCGCGACCGGTGAATCACCTCGGCTCCGCGGGTTGCCCGCGGAGCCGAGGTGCCCCCGGTTCGAAGTCAGGGAGTCTGAGGGGCCCCGCACCGTTCGCGGAAATCGACCGACGGTTGCCGGATGACCCGAAGCTCTTCCTGAACTTGCGGATTGCCGTCGAAGTACGTCTGCACCTGGTCCCTGATCTGGTCCTTGGGTTGGCCCTTCAGGCTGGTGAAGAAGTCATTCACCGCGGGGTGGGTGGTGAGGTAGTTCGACGTATCGAACGTGACGCCCGACATCACCCGCGCGAGTTCGGCGGCCGTGCACGGCGGCGGAATTGGAGCGGGCGGTGGCAGTGGCTCGGCCGTTGCGGTGGCGGCACCGAAAAGCATTGCACCGGCTACGAGGCCGGTACCGATCACTCCAATGGTCGCGCGGCGAGCGGGGCGTGCTGAGGACGACATGTGGGCTCCTTCATCGATTGGTTGACGTTCATCGGGTGTTTGACGGGACATGGTGCTCAACGGCGACCGCCGCGGGGACCGATGGGACCACCGATGCCGGGCCGGCCCGGATCCCAACCGATGTTGAGGTCCCAGTCGTCGTCGCCGCAATACCAGTCGTTCTCGCAGGGATACGGGACGTACGGAGTCGCGGCCCTCGGAACCCCGTCCGCACCGCGGACGTCGCCCTGCGCACATACGGTGGACCCACCGCTGTAGGTGCAATCGGCTCCCGCCAACGGGGCCGTCATGACGATCGCGATGGGAGCCACCGCGAACGCCAATCCCATTGTTAGGTAGCGCTGTCTCAATCTCACGGCGGCCCCCTGTCTCTAGTTGTGTTGGGCTCAGCAGCCCTGACGGGAGCATAAAATCTGCTGGTCAGCCGCGCGACTCGATTCGACAACTTGGAAAGTCGTTCAGCGACTGAAAGATTGCTACCGACGATGGCATCGCGAATAACGCGCGCGGGACGCCCCACACCTCCCCGACCCGCCTTTGCCAGGCAGAAATCACGCCCGGGCAACTTATTTGATTGTTCAACTACTTTGCGACCGCCCGACGCGCACGAAACAGCTTCACGTCGTCCTTGATGCCCTTCAAACTCCGCGCACCGGCATTAGACCACGCGAACCGGTCGTCGTCCCCGATGGCGTCGCGCGTCGTCTCGGCCACCAGAATCGCCCCCGGCCGCGCCGCATTGGTCACGCGACTGGCGAGGTTGACGGGGCTGCCGAACCAGTCGCCCGCGCGACTGACCGCCAGCCCAGTCGCGGCGCCGGTGCGGAGGCGGGGGAAGTCCTCGATGGCCTCGGTGGCCTCGACGAGTTCGAGCAGCGCGTCGAGCATCGCGACTGGGTCGCTGCTGACCAACATGACCTCGTCGCCGATGCTCTTGACGTAGCGCACGGGCGGTGCCGCCACCTCGTGCGCGAGGTCGGTCAGCCGATGCGCGAGCCGCTCCAGATCCTCCGGCGGAACTATTTCTCCGAGCCGCGTGAAGCCGACGAGATCGGCGAATGCGATGGTGACCTCGCGGGCGCCGGGCACGCTGACACCCTCCGCGCGCTCACCCGCCGTGACCGCTTCGGTTTCCATGGCGTGAAGCAACTGCACACGCAACATGTCGGTGATCAGCGGACCGAGCAACGGCGCGGCGTCACGTATCAACGCGTCCGAGCGTTTGGCTATGTCGAGTTCGGTGGCTCCGGGTTCCGACACCGCTTCCAGTGTGGCGTACCGCATGACGTCTGCGGCCCGGGTCAACCCGTCGGTGATCACCTGAACCACCAACACGATCTGGTCGGGAGTGAACCCGAGTTCGAGGAACTTCTGCGCGTAGGCCGCCGCTTCCCCGTCGACCCTCATGAACACCGGCGCATCGGGATCCTCGGCCCGCGGCAGGGCGCTGGCGCGTTGCACCCGCTGCAGCAGTTCGAGGTCGATGCCCGCCCGCTCGCTGAGCTGCCGTGCCGAGAACGTCGCACCGTCGTCGCCGAGAGCACGGCGCGACGCCAGCAGCATCGGTTGGTACGTGTCGCGAATCTCCCGAACGGAGATGCCGCGGTCGAGCAGCCAGGGAATGAGTTCGGCGCGTTGCGCCCGAGCCTCGCCCTCCAGGCCGTCGAGCAGGCCCGACGCCTCGACGTCGAACGCCTGCCCGTCGAACTCTGCCGTCACCGGGTCAAGGTATCCGACCCGTCTGCGATCATTCCCCCCGATGACCGAACCCATGCGCGAGGGCCTACCGCCCGTCGTCGGCGCCGACGCCCGCGTCCTGATCCTCGGCTCGTTCCCCAGCGAGCGGTCCCTGGCCACGGGCGAGTACTACGCCAACCGGCGCAACCAGTTCTGGCCGCTGCTGGGTGCGGTGTTCGGGTTCGACGCCGACGTCGGTTATCAGCAGCGGATCGACGCGGTCCGGGAAAACGGCGTGGCGCTGTGGGACGTCGTACACAGCTGCCGCCGGGTAGGCAGCATGGACGCCAAGATCGACCGGAAGACCTTGGTGGTCAACGACTTCACGCCGCTGCTGGCCGAACACCCCGCCATCGCACGGGTGTTCGTCAACGGGCTGACGGCCTTCGAACTGTTCGAGCGGCTCGTCGACATTGGGCTACCCGTCAGCCGACTGCCCTCGAGTAGCGGCGCGCACACGATGTCGTTCTCGGACAAGCTGACCCGCTGGCGCGAGGTGTCGTTGAGCTGACGAGCACGCCCTTCGACCTGCTCCGTCAGGATCTTCGCCACCGTTGATGGGTTTCGATTTTCTCCCGATACGAGTAAACCAGACGTATGGTGCTCAACCTCGTCAAAAGACTGCTGGGCATCGGCCTGGCGCTCACCGTCATCACCGGATTCACCGGCATCACGAATGCGGCCACGGCCAACGCCTACTCCCGGCCCGGCCTACCCGTCGAGACACTCAACGTTCCGTCCGCGGCGATGGGTCGCAACGTCCCCATCCGGTTCCAGGGCGGCGGTTCCCACGCGCTCTACCTGCTGGACGGACTCCGCGCCCGCGACGACAACAACGGCTGGGACATCGAGACGCCCGCGTTCGAGTGGTATTACCAATCCGGCCTGTCGGTCGTCATGCCGGTCGGCGGAATGTCGAGCTTCTACACCGACTGGTACCAACCCGCGGTCGGCAACGGAACCACGCAGACCTACAAGTGGGAAACCTTCCTGACGCAGGAGTTGCCCGCCTGGCTCGCCGCGAACAAGGGCATCTCGCCGAGCGGCAACGCCGTCGTCGGCCTGTCGATGAGCGGGTCGACCGCACTCATCTACGCGACCTATCACCCCAACCAGTTCAAGTACGCCGGATCACTGTCGGGCTTCCTCAACCTGTCAGACCCGTTCTGGCCGCCGCTGGTCGGGCTCGCGATGAACGACTCGGGTGGGTTCAACCCCGGCGCGATGTGGGGTCCCCCAGGTGACCCGGCCTGGGCGCGCAACGACCCGACCGTCAACGTCGCCCAACTCGTCGCCACCGGCTCGCGGATCTGGGTGTACTGCGGCAGCGGCGTCCCGGGTGACCTGGGCGGCGCCACCGAAGGCATTCCGCAGCAGTTCTTGGAGAGCTTCACGCTGAAGTCCAACCAGAACTTCCAGAACGCCTACGTGGCGGCGGGAGGCAACAACGCGACGTTCGACTTCCCGCCGACGGGAACGCACACCTGGGGGTACTGGGGCCAGGCGCTGCTGTCGATGAAGCCCGACATCCAGCGCACGCTCGGCGCCGGTTAGGCCAAGACGTAGCGAGCTCGGCGCCGGTCAGCAGTCCCGCGGCCGACGCTGTGCCCATGGCCGGGCTGACTCGAGTTGTCCCCCGAGGGACAGCAGCGTCGCCTCGTCGAACGGTCTGGCGACCAACTGGATCGACGTTGGAATGCCGTTGCGGTCCAGGCCCCACGGCACCACTGCGGCGGGTTGCCCCGTGACGTTGAACAGCGCTTGGAACGGCACCCGTGAAGCCACCGACGTCAACGTCGCGAGTGCGCCGCGACGCTGGTAGGCGCCGACTTTCGGCGGACCCGCGGCGGTGCCGGGGGTGATGACCACGTCGACGTAGTCGAAGATCGCCTGCACCCGCGCCGAAATGTCGGCCTCCGACTTGCGCATCGCGGCGAGACGCCGGTCGGACACCAGCCGGCCGATGCGCGCGAAGGTGCGGGTGCGACGCTCGAGGCGTTCCGGGTGCGGGAGGGCGCGGACGTCGTCGTACACGCCGCGGAAATACCGCGGCATCGCGTTGGTCGTCGCGGCGCCGGGCGGATAGTCCAAGTCCCGTTCGATCACCGAGTGACCGAGTTCGCACAACAACGCACCAGCCTCGGCCACCGCGGCCCGCTGGGCCTTGCCGACCCGCGCCACCAACGGCGGAGGAACCTTGGTGCTCAAGGCAATTCGCAGCCGCCCCGGAGGCCGCTTCGCTGCGGCGACGAACCCGCCGTTCGGCGCCGGCATCGTCGTCGTCACGTCGAGGAACAGTGCCGCGTCCTCGACCGTCCTGGCGATCGGCCCCGCGACCTCAAGCCCGCACCATGCCCCATTGTGCGGTGAGATGGGCACGCGATCGCGTTGCGGCTTGACCCCGAAGAGCCCACCCCACGTCGAGGGAATGCGGATCGACCCCATGCCGTCGGAGCCCAGGGCCAGTGCGGCCAGGCCCGCGGCCATGGCCGCTCCGCTGCCGCCGCTGCTTCCGCCCGGCGCGTAGTCGGTGTTCCACGGATTGCGCGTCGCGCCGAAGGTCAACGTCTCGGTGAACGGCCAGATCATCAGTTCAGGGACCGTGGTCTTCCCAAGCATCACTGCACCGGCGGCCCGCAGTCGACGCACCACCTCGGAATCGACGGTGCGGGCCGGCCCGTGCGCGCTGGTGCCATAGGTGGTCACCTCGCCCGCCACATCCGCGTCGTCCTTGATGGCGATGGGCACGCCGAGCAGTGGCAGTCGCTCCCCCGCATCCAGCCTGGCTTGCGCGGCCGCCGCCTCCTGCCGGGCCGAGTCAGCGAGAACGACGCGGTACGAACGTATTACGGGATCGATGCGGGCGATGCGTGCGAGGTAGATCTCCACTAGCGCAGGCGCAGTGATGGTGCCCGCGGCAAGCAGCCGGGCCTGCTCGGCGGCGCCGGCAAACGCGAGCTCACGGGCGTCCATAAGGAGCATTCTGCTCTTCCCTCAAGCGCTCATTCGCTGCGTTCCGTGGCAATCGCCAGCGAGCACGTCTGACGCAGGCGCTACGGTGGCGAGATGCCATGCGTGTTCTGCGCCGTCGTCAGCGGCGAGGCCCCCGCGGTGCGCGTCTACGAGGACGACGACTACCTCGCGATCCTCGACATTCGGCCCATCGTGCGTGGCCACACGCTGGTCATCCCGAAGAAGCACACCGTCGACCTGACCGACACCCCGCCATCGACGATTGCCGACATGACGCGCATCGCACAGCGCATCGGGCAGGCGGCCCGGGCGTCGGAGTTGAAGGCCGACGGCAACCACATCGCCGTCAACGACGGCAAGGCCGCCTTTCAGAGCGTGTCCCACATCCACGTACACGTCGCGCCGCGGCGCACCGGAGACAAGCTGTCGTTCGCCAAGGGCCTCGTCCTACGGCGTGACCCCGACCGCGAGGCGACGGGACGCATCCTGCGCGATGCGCTGGCCAAACTCGACGAAGTGAAGGACTGATTGCGGTGGCATCCCTAGCCGAGAGGGCGACTGTCACGTTCCTGAGCCTCCACAGCACGCTCTATCAGCGCACCAACGGCCGGGTGGGGCACTGGTTTCCGTTCGCGCCCAACAACCTTCTGCTGCACACCGTCGGCGCCAAGACGGGCGAGCCACGCGTCTCCGCGCTGTCCTATGCCAAGGACGGGGCGAGCTACCTGATCGTGGCGTCGAACGGTGGCCACCACCGCCCGCCGGGCTGGTACTTCAACCTCAAGGCGAACCCGCGAGCCGAGATCAACGTGGGGCCAAGGAGATTCGGGGTGACCGCCTCCATCAAGACGCCCGAGGACCCCGACTACGCGCGGTTGTTCGCGATCGCCGACGACAACAACTCACACCGCTACACCGCGTATCAGAAGAAGACGTCACGCCCCCTCCAACTCGTGGTGCTGACGCCCTAGAAGAGCTCTTTGGCGAGCAGTTCGAGGGTCTGCTCGCGGCCGGGTGCCGTGCCGGGGTCGACGCCGCGACGGGCCGAGGCGACCGGGCTGACCATCACCTCGTCGACGCCGAAGTATTCGGCCAGCTCGTGCACCTGCGCGGCCGCCTCCGAAGGGGAGCCCACGATGGCGCGGGACAGGCCCGCGTCGACGATCGCCTGTTGCTGGCGGGTCAACTGGTTGGTCTGTGCGTCTTCGACCAGGTCGAGCGGGCGCAACGGCTGGCCGGTGCGCAGCCAGGCCATCATGTGCAGGTTGGGCAGCATCAGCGCCTCGGCCTCCTCGCGGGTGGGCGCGACGGAGGCGTTGACGGTCATGAACGTGGTGGGCTCGGCGGCCAGGTCGCTGGGCCGGAACTCGGCCCGGTAGACGGCGAGCGCCTCCTCGGTGCCCTGTCCGGAGAAGTGGTGGGCGAACACGTACGGCAAGCCCTTGGCGGCGGCCAGATGCGCGGAGTACATCGACGAACCGAGCAGCCACAGTCGCGGCTCGCTTGCCGCGGCGGGCGTCGCCTTCAGCACGTAGTCCTGGTCCAACAGGTTTCGGCCCTGGATCGACACCGTCACGCCCTTGGTGCTCATCAACGCCGCGACGTCGTCGAGGTATTGCGGGAAGTTCTCGATGTCGGCGTCGGTGCGGCCTGCGGGCCCCCGCAGCGCGATCGACGTCACGGGGTCGGTCCCAGGAGCGCGGCCCAGGCCCAGGTCGATGCGGCCCGGCGCCGCCGCCTCCAGTAGCGCGAACTGTTCGGCGACCGCGAGCGGCGCGTGGTTGGGCAGCATGACGCCGCCGGATCCGAGCCGAATCTGGGTGGTCTGTCCGGCCAGGTAGCCGATGAGTACCGGCGGGCTGGTGGCCGCGACGGCCGGCATGTTGTGGTGTTCGGCCAGCCAGTAGCGGGTGTAGCCCAGCGCGTCGGCGGTCTGCGCCAGTCGCACGGTGGCCGCCAACGCGTCCGCAGTGGTCTGGTCGCTACGGACGGGGACGAGGTCGAGTACCGAAAGTCGCACGTGAGGGTCAACGCCATCCCCGCGCCATACGTTCCTCACCCAGCGATTTGTGTGTTGAAACCCATGCTCAGTGGCTGTTGCGAAATGAACGAAATCGATCGTGAGCGACGCGAAGAGTCGGCTCAAGATCGCTTGAGCCTGATCGGACCATCAGATCACCTTCGGCAAATCTGCCGAAATCTGCCGTTTCTTGAGGGCGTCTTCATTTTGCGACAGCCACTCAGCGCGGGTTTGTGTGCACAAATCACTGGTTGGCGGCGCGTTTGGCGGCAGTGAAGACGTCGTCGAGCATCGCCGGGGTCAGCCGACCGGTGAAGGTGTTCTGCTGGCTGGGGTGGTAGCACCCGATGAGCGTGACGTCACCGACCCGCACCGACGCCAGGTGGCCGAACTTCGGCAGCGGCGACGGCAACGCGCCTCCGCCCGCGCGGACCATGTCGAGCGCGGCGCGCCACGCGAACCCGCCGAGCACGACGATCACCTTCACGTGCGGCCGGCACAGTCGCCACTCCGTATCGAGCCACGGCGCGCACGTCGACCGTTCCTCGGGTGTCGGCTTGTTGTCCGGCGGCGCACACCGGACGGCGGCCACCACGCGAGTGTCGTTGAGCGTCAACCCGTCTGCGGCGTCGACGCTGTCGGGCGCACTCGCCAGTCCAGCGCGGTGCAACGCCGCGAAGAGGAAGTCGCCGGACCGGTCGCCGGTGAACACCCGACCGGTCCGGTTGGCACCGTGGGCCGCAGGCGCCAACCCGAGCAGCCAGATCCGCGCGTTCTGCGGCCCGAAGCCGGGAACCGGCCGACCCCAGTACGGCTCGTCGACATAGGACCGACGCTTCGCCAGCGCCACGTCCTCGCGCCACGTCACCAACCGTGGGCAGGCCCGGCAGACGCTGACGGCGGCGTCCAGGAGCTCGACCGACGAGGCGCGCTTCGCGACGGACCGGACCCGCGTGGGCGTCGTCGCGACGACGGTGTCCGGTGACGCCGGGTCCCCCGGCCAGCCCGTACCCGCGGGCACCGGGGATCCGAACCCCGCGCCGGTTCTGGGATGCGGCAGGTCCACCCCTCCACTGTGCCCGCCGGCCAAAATCTGTCGCAGCGTGGGCAGCCGCGCTGTTACATTCGCCGCGATACCTCATGAGCACCAAGAAGTACGGCCCCGTCCTGCTCATCCTGTTCGCCGCCCTGATGGCAGGCGCGGGCAACGGCATCTCGCTGATCGCGTTCCCCTGGCTCGTGTTGCAGCGCAACGGGTCCGCGCTGGACGCGTCGATCGTGGCCATGGCCGGCACGCTGCCGCTGCTGGTGGCCACCCTGATCGCGGGGGCCGCGGTCGACTATCTAGGCCGCAAGCGGGTGTCGATGATCTCCGACGCCCTGTCCGCGCTTTCGGTGATCGCGGTGCCGGTGATCGCCCTGAGCTTCGGGGTGGGCGCGATCAACGTCGCGGTGCTCGCCGGGTTGGCCGCGCTCGGCGCCTTCTTCGACCCCGCCGGAATGACGGCCCGCGAAACGATGCTGCCGGAGGCCGCGACCCGCGCGGGATGGACGCTCGATCACGCCAACAGCGTGTACGAGGCCACGTTCAACCTGGCCTACATCGTCGGACCTGGCATCGGCGGCCTGCTGATCACGACGCTGGGCGGCATCGACACGATGTGGGTGACGGCAGGCGCGTTCGGCCTGTCGATGGTCGCGATCTCGGTGCTGCGACTCGAGGGGGCGGGCAGGCCCGACCTGGACGCCGTGCCGACGAACGTGTGGGAGGGCGTGCGCGAGGGGCTTTCGTTCGTCTGGCACTCGAAGGTGTTGCGGACGTTGGCGTTCGTCGACCTGGCGGCGACGGGGCTCTACATGCCGATGGAAGCCGTGCTGTTCCCCAAGTACTTCACCGACCGCAACGAGCCCGCGCAGCTGGGCTGGGTACTGATGGCGCTATCGGTCGGCGGACTCGTCGGCGCGTTGGGCTACGCGGTGATGTCCAAGTTCGTGAAGCGGCGCACCACGATGCTGATCGCGCTGCTGACCCTCGGCGTCGCCATGACGATCATCGCGTTCCTGCCACCACTGCCCGTCATCCTGGTGCTGAGCGCGGTGGTGGGCTTCGTCTACGGACCGATCGCGCCGATCTACAACTACGTGATGCAGACCCGCGCGCCCGCGCATCTACGCGGCCGGGTGGTCGGTGTCATGGGCTCACTCGCCTACGCGGCCGGCCCCCTCGGGCTCGTCGTCGCCGGCCCCTTGGCCGATTCGGCCGGGCTCACGACGACGTTCCTCGCGTTGTCGCTGCCGATGTTGCTGCTCGGATTGGGTGCACTGTTCATGCCGTCGCTGCGGGAGTTGGACCGCGACCCCCCTCGTCCGGCGGACTCAACCGCGAACCCGGGGCGCCTCGAACAGCTTCCCGACGCGACGGACGGCGCGGGGCTCACCTTCGACCAGCAGTGAGCCGGACGCCGCCCAGTTCCCCGACGAGTGCGGGATCCATTGCCGCAGTGAGTGTCTCGACGGCTCCGGTGAGCGTGACGTCGGCCGGCGCGTCGGCGTCAACGCGCTCGGGTGCAATGAGCACCGTCGCGCGTCCCTCGGGCGTGACGAGACGCACGGTCACCGGCGGTCCGCTACGGTCGGCTCGGCCGTCGCGGTCACCGACGACTGGCGGGTGGCCCGCCAGGACACTCCCTCGACGAAGTGCAGTTCGAGCTGGTGCTCACCGGCGGACGCCGAGGTTAAAACTGCGGCCGACGCGGGTAACCCGACCTAAACGTGACAAGCGCCACAATCGAGGTCAGCCCGTGTACCAGCAAGTTCTTGATCCGGTAGCCGATTCACTCGCCTGGAGCGCCGTGGTCGCGGCGCTGCCCCTGCTGCTGTTGTTCGTCATGCTCGGTGTGCTGAAGGTGACCGCCTGGGTGGCGTCGCTGATCTCGCTCGCGGTCAGCATCGTGATCGCCGTGGCGGTCTACGGCATGCCCGTCGGCCAGACCCTGTTGGCCGGGACCGAAGGTGCGGCGTTCGGCTTCTTCCCGATCCTGTGGATCGTCATCAACGCGATCTGGGTGTACCAGATGACCGTCGAGACGGGACATTTCGACGTGCTGCGACGGTCCTTCTCCCAGGTGAGCGACGACCAGCGCATCCAGGCCATCATCATCGCGTTCTCGTTCGGCGCGTTGATCGAGGCGCTCGCCGGCTTCGGTACGCCGGTCGCGGTGACGTCGGTGATGCTGATGGCGCTGGGTTTCAAGCCAATCAAGGCGGCCGTGCTGGCCCTGGTCGCCAACACCGCGCCGGTGGCCTTCGGCGCCATGGCCACGCCCATCATCACGCTGGGCAAGGTCACCGAGTTGCCGGTCGACACACTCGGCGCCATGGTCGGACGGCAGACGCCGATCCTGGCGCTGTTCGTCCCGCTGGCGCTGGTGGCCATCGTGGACGGGCGGCGGGGTATGCGCGAGACCTGGCCGGTGGCAGTGATCTGCGGCGTGGTGTTCGCGATAGCCCAGTTCGCCACGTCGAATTTCCTGTCGGTGCCGTTGGCCGACGTCGTCGCGTCGTTGTTGTCGGCCGCGGCCGTGGTCGCACTGGTCAGGGTCTGGCAGCCCCGGAGGCCCTATACCGAGCAGCCGCCCCCCGTCGCGGGTGCGGTGGGGAGGGTCCCCCCACTCCCGGGGGAGAGCGAAGCGACCGGGGGAACGTCGAGAGCGGCCGACGAGCCGAGGCCCGAGTTCGCCGAACGCGCAGGCCGCACCCAAGTCCGGCACGACTCGAAGACCGACTCCCCGGCCGACGTCGTACGGGCGTACGCGCCATACGGGATCATCATCGCGGTCTTCGTCGTCTGTCAGATCCCCGCCGTGAAGCGCCTGCTGGACAAGGCGACGTTCGCCGTGAACTGGCCCGGCCTGCACGTGGTCGACGCCGACGGCGACCCGCTGTCGCTGACGAAGTTCACCCTGAACCTGCTCACCACGCCGGGCACGCAGATGCTCGTCGCGGGGCTTCTGACGATGGTGGCGCTGCGGCTGTCGGTGCCGCGGGCGCTGAAGGCCTACGGTGCCACGCTGCACCAACTCCGCTGGGCGATCGTCACCGTGATGACGGTGCTCGCGCTCGCCTTCGTGATGAACCTTTCCGGTCAGACGATCACCCTCGGCACCTGGATGGCCGCCGCGGGCGGGGCGTTCGCACTGCTGTCCCCGATCCTGGGGTGGCTCGGTGTCGCCGTCACCGGTTCGGACACGTCGGCCAACTCCCTGTTCGGCGCGCTTCAGGTCACCGCCGCGAATCAGGCCGGACTCTCCGACGTGCTGATGGCCGCATCGAACAGTTCCGGCGGCGTGCTGGGCAAGATGATCTCGCCGCAGAACCTCGCGATTGCCGCCGCCGCGGTCGGGCTCGACGGCAAGGAGGGCGACATCTTCCGCCGGGTCTTCCTGTGGAGCCTGGGCTTCCTCGTTGTGCTGTGCATCCTGTCCGGGCTGCAGGCCTCGAGCGTGCTGTCGTGGATGGTGCCGTGACTTCGTTGCTTGGTGTCGTGACTTCTATTGGCTGGTGCCGTGACGCACCTCGTAGCATCGACGGGTGGCCGCAGACATGCTCGCTGAGCTGAGCGCCGAACTTCCCGACGGCACCGTCGTCACCGATCCCGACATCCTGGCGTCCTACCGCCAGGACCGCGCCTCGGACCCGAACGCAGGCACGCCGCTCGCGGTGGTCCGGCCGCTCCGCACCGAGGAGGTGCAGACGGTGATGCGGTGGGCGACCAAGCACCACGTTGCCGTGGTGCCGCGCGGCGCGGGTACCGGATTGTCCGGCGGCGCGACGGCGTTGGACGGCGGCATCGTGCTGTCGACCGAGCGGATGCGCGACATCGCCGTCGACCCGGTGACCCGCACCGCCGTCACCCAACCCGGACTCTTCAACGCCGAGGTCAAGAAGGCCGTCGCCGAGTACGGACTGTGGTACCCGCCGGATCCGTCGTCGTTCGAGATCTGCAGCATCGGCGGAAACATCGCCACCAACGCCGGCGGGCTGTGCTGCGTGAAGTACGGCGTCACCACCGACTACGTGCTCGGCCTGCAGGTGGTGCTGGCCGACGGCACCGCAGTGCGACTCGGCGGTCCCCGGTTGAAAGACGTTGCGGGACTGAGCCTGACGAAACTCTTCGTCGGCAGCGAGGGCACGCTCGGCGTCGTGACCGAGGTGACGTTGAAGCTGCTTCCTGCCCAGCACCGCGGCTGCACCGTGGTCGCCTCGTTCGACTCGGTGGCGGCCGCCGCCGACGCGGTCGTGACGATCACCGGCAAGATCCGGCCGTCGATGCTCGAGTTCATGGACGCCGTCGCCATCAACGCGGTCGAGGACAAGTTGAAGATGGGCCTCGACCGCAGCGCGGCCGCGATGATGGTCGCCGCGTCCGACGACCGGGGGCCCGCAGGCGCGGAGGACGCCGAGTACATGGCCAGCGTGTTCCGCGAACACGGTGCGACGGAGGTGTTCACCACCGACGACCCCGACGAGGGCGACGCGTTCGTGGCCGCCCGCCGGTTCGCGATACCGGCGGTCGAGGCCAAGGGGTCGCTACTACTCGAGGACGTCGGCGTGCCGCTGCCCGCGCTGGCGGACCTGGTCTCCGGCGTCGAGAAGATCGCCGAGCGTCACGACGTGATGATCTCGGTGATCGCCCACGCGGGCGACGGCAACACCCACCCGCTGATCGTGTACGACCCCGCCGACGCGGCGATGACGGAACGCGCGCAGACGGCGTTCGGCGAGATCATGGACCTGGCCGTCGGCCTCGGCGGCACCATCACCGGCGAGCACGGCGTCGGACGGCTCAAGCGCCCGTGGCTGGCCGGGTACCTGGGACCCGAGGCGATGGAACTGAACCGGCGGATCAAGGTCGCGCTCGACCCGGACGGCATCCTCAATCCGGGCGCCGGGATCTAGGTCCGGCGCGCGCGCTGGCGCCCTCCAGTGTGAACGTCACGACGCATTCCAGCAGTCGTCGTGACGTTGACTGCGCCCCGGACCCGGGCCATCCATTGACATCACTATCTATCTGTCGTATTCATAAGACGTGACAGCTACTTTGTCTCACGACACTCCGGCAGTGTTCCAGCTGGCGACGCCGGAAACCTGGCGCAACCCGTGGCCCATGTACCGCGCGCTGCGCGACCACGACCCGGTGCATCACGTCGTGCCCGACAATCCCGACCACGACTACTACGTGCTGTCGCGGCACGCCGACATCTTCACCGCCGCGCGCGACCACGAAACCTTCTCCTCGGCGCAGGGCCTGACGGTCAACTACGGCGAACTGGAACTGATCGGGCTGGCCGACAACCCGCCGATGGTCATGCAGGATCCGCCGGTGCACACCGAGTTCCGCAGGCTGGTCTCCCGCGGGTTCACCCCGCGTCAGGTCGAGGCCGTCGAGCCGAAGGTCCGGGAGTACGTCGTCGAGCGCATCGAGGGGTTGCGCGCGAACGGCGGCGGCGACATCGTCGCGAAGTTGTTCAAGCCGCTGCCGTCGATGGTGGTCGCCCACTACCTCGGCGTGCCCGAGGAGGACCGCAACCAGTTCGACGGGTGGACCGAGGCGATCGTCGCCGCCAACACCGCCGAGGGTGGCGTCGGCGGGGCGCTCGAAACACTCGGCGATGCGCTCGGCGGGATGATGGCGTACTTCACCGCGCTGATCGAACGGCGTCGCGTCGAGCCCGAGGACGACACGGTGTCGCATCTGGTCGCGGCTGGAGTGGGCGCCGACGGCGACATCGCGGGCGTGCTGTCGATCCTCGCCTTCACCTTCACGATGGTCACCGGGGGCAACGACACGACCACCGGCATGCTCGGCGGATCGGTGCAACTGCTGCACCAGCGGCCCGACCAACGCCGCTTGTTGGCCGAGCACCCCGACCTGATCGGCGATTCCGTCGACGAGTTCCTTCGGCTCACCGCTCCGGCACAGATGCTGGGCCGCACGGTGACTCGCGACGTAAGCATCGGCGACACCACGATCCCCGAGGGCCGCCGGGTGATGTTGCTCTACGGGTCGGGCAACCGCGACGAACGTCAGTACGGCGCCGACGCAGCCGAACTCGACGTGATGCGCAAGCCGCGCAACATCTTGACCTTCAGCCACGGCGCACACCACTGCCTCGGCGCCGCCGCCGCCCGCATGCAGTCACGGGTGGCGTTGGAGGAGCTCATGGCACGCATTCCCGACTTCGAGGTCGACGAGGACGGAATCGTCTGGGCCGGAGGCAGTTACGTGCGGCGTCCGCTGTCGGTGCCGTTCGCGGTGAAATAGTGGCCGACTGGTTGGCGGCCAACCGCGGGGATGTGGCAGCCGAGAAGATCCTCGACGCCGCCGAAGAGCTGTTCGCGCGGCATGACGCCGCGAGCGTCGGCATGAACGAGATCGCCAAGGCGTCCGGCTGCTCCCGCGCCACCCTGTACCGCTACTTCGAGAACCGCGACGCGCTCTACACGGCGTACGTGCACCGCGAGACGCACCGGGTGTTCCGCGAGTTGGGCCAACAAGCCCACGCCGCCGCCGATCCCGGCGGACGGCTGATCGAAGGCATCCTCGCGTCGCTTCACCAGGTGCGCGAAAGCCCTGCGCTCTCTTCGTGGTTCGCTCCGTCGCAGCGGCCCATCGGCGGCGAGATGGCCGAACGCTCAGAGGTCATCCAGGCGCTCACCGAGGCGTACCTGTCGTCGCTGGGCGTGCAGGACGTCGAGCGACGGGCACGCTGGGTGGTGCGCGTGATGGTGTCCTTGCTGGTGTTCCCCGGCCGCGACGAAGCCGACGAACGGGCGATGCTCGAGCAATTCGTACTGCCGACGGTCATGCCCACCCAACCCGACCCGACGGGTTGACCACCGTCGCGTCACGCGGCCCAGTGAGCCTGAGCCTTCGTCGATTTGCGCGGAATCTCGTCGTTCTCGCAGAAGACTTGGCGCCCGGCGCTAGGTACGGACCCGGGTGAACCGGTGCAGCAGCCAGGCCAGCGGGATCGTCACGACCAGCGTCACCACGAACAACCAGAACATCGACCCGGTGTAGATCCGGAAGCCGCAGGACCTCGACCATCACGAACTCCATCGTGACCAGGTGGATCAGGAAGATCTCGTAGGAGATCTCGCCGAGGAACACCATCGGCCAGCTGGCCATCATCCGGGCGTACCAGCCGCGGTCGTTCAAGGCCAGCGGCGCCACCACCAGCGTCGCGATGACGGCGTAGAACGCGGTCTTGACCAAGGCCTCGCGCAGTTCGGCCGGAGACGTCGTCGGCGCACCCGCGATCGGCGTCGACGCGATGAGGTAGCAGACCACCGCCAGCGGAATGCACACCACCGCGTAACGCGCGGACGCCCAGCGCCTGCAGCACCGCCAGCACCATGCCGCCGAGGAACCAGAGGCAGGTACGTCGGCAGCCACAGCCGCGCGCCGTCGGGCAGGAAGTCGGTGGTGTGCACCAGCACCAGCCACGCCGGAGTGACGAGCGCCAACCCCGCCAGCCCCGCGAGCAGCAGCCCCGGCCGCCACTGCCTGCGACACAGCACGACCAGCAGCAGCTACGCCAACACCGGAAGGACGACGTAGAACGCCACCTCGACCGCGAGGCTCCACATCTGCGTAAGTCCTTGGTGCAGGTAGGAATACAGGTAGTCGTCGGTGTAGATCTGCGTCAGGGTCAGGTTGCGGAACAGCCCCAGCCAGGTGTGGCCGGGATTCGGGCCCGCCGTGCGGAAGTGGTAGACGAGATAGGCCACCAGCACGGTGATCACGTAGGCGGGCATGATGCGACGCACCCGGTGCCAGGCGTAGCGACGCACCGACGGCGCCGCTCGCTCGGTGGCGGCGGCCCGCACCCACGGCGCGAACAACAGGAAGCCCGGACAGCACGAAGAAGATCGGCACGCCGATCTCCATGCGGGAGTAGACCAGTCCGACGTAGCCGTGGGTGTACTTGCCGGTGGTGTACGCGGCGTGGGTGACCACCACCAGGATCGCGGCGACCGCGCGGATGCCGGTGAGCGAGTCGACCCGCGGGGCCGACACCGACTCCAGACCGCCCTGCGCGTCGAGTCCCTTGGACAGCGACACGGCGACTCAGTGGGGCTTGCGGTGCGCCTTGGGCCCGCGATCGGGTTCGAGGTGGATCAGATGGCCCGAGATACGGGTGTGCTCAAGCTTTTTCAACGTCTCCTTGGACAGCTTCTCCGGCAGCTCGACCGAGCGAGTGGTCGACCTTGATGGTGATGTGGCCGAAGTCGCTGCGGTGCAGCCCGCCCTCGTTGGCGATCGCGCCGACGATGGCGCCGGGAGCGACCTTGTGCCGCTTGCCGACCGCGATGCGGTAGGTGGCGAGATCGTCGCGCCGCTCGCGTGCTTGCGCGGCCGCTTTCCACCCTCGCGCGGCGGACGGTCGTCCCGCTCGCGGCGCTTCTCCGGCGGCGGCTCGGTCATCAGGAACTCTCCACCGCCGCGACTCTGCAGCGCCAGCGCGGCGGCGATGTCGGCCATCGGCACGTCGTGGTCGCGCTCGTAGCCCTCGATCAGCTTGCGGAACAAGTCGATTCCCCGGCGCACCGAGCGCCTCGGTGATCGAGTCGCGGAACTTCTCCACGCGCTGGGCGTTGACGTCGTCGACCGACGGCAGCTGGGACTCGACGAGCTTCTGCCGGGTGACCCGCTCGATCGAGTTGAGCAGGTGCCGCTCGCGGGGCGTGACGAACAGCAGCGCGGTGCCCGAGCGCCCGGCGCGGCCGGTGCGCCCGATGCGGTGCACGTAGGACTCGGGGTCGTGCGGGATGTCGTAGTTCAGCACGTGCGAGATGCGGTCGACGTCGAGGCCGCGGGCGGCGACGTCGGTGGCGATCAGGATGTCGAGCTTGCCGTCCTTGAGGTTCGCGATGGTGCGCTCGCGCACGGCCTGCGGGATGTCACCGTTGATGGCCATCGCGGAAAACCCACGGGCCCGCAGCTTCTCGGCGACCTCCTCGGTGGCCTGCTTGGTGCGGACGAACACGATCATCGCCTCGAACGGCTCGACCTCGAGCAGTCGGGTCAGCGCGTCCATCTTGCGGGGTCCGGCCACCTGGATGTAGCGCTGCGTGATGTTGTCGGCGGTCGCGGTCTTGGACTCGACCTTCACCTGGACGGGGTCGTGCAGGTACTTGCTGGTGATCTTGCGGATGGCAGGCGGCATGGTCGCCGAGAACAGCGCGACCTGCTTGTACTCGGGCGTGCCCTCGAGGATGCGTTCGACGTCCTCGGCGAAGCCCATCTGCAGCATCTCGTCGGCCTCGTCGAGCACCAGGTAGTCGAGGTGCGACAGGTCGAGGCTGCCCTTCTCGAGGTGGTCGATGACGCGGCCCGGCGTGCCGACGACGACCTGGGCGCCGCGCTTGAGCCCGGCGAGCTGCGGGCCGTAGGCGGAGCCGCCGTAGATCGGCAGCACGTTCACGGGCAGGTGCGCGCCGTAGCGGCTGAACGCCTCGGCGACCTGCAGCGCCAACTCGCGGGTCGGGGCCAGCACCAGGGCCTGGGTGATGCGGCTGGACGTGTCGATCTTCGACAGGATCGGGATCGCGAACGCCGCGGTCTTGCCGGTTCCGGTCTGCGCGAGTCCGACCACGTCGGAGCCCGCCAGCATCGGCGGGATCGTGGCCGCCTGGATGGCCGACGGGGACTCGTAGCCGACGTCGACGAGGGCCTGCAGCACCGAGGGGTGAATCTGCAGGTCGGCGAAGGTGGGCTGGGCGCGTGGTGCGTCCGGTTCGGGCGACGTCATCGAGTTGGCAGTCTACGGGTAGATGGGCCTTGCCCCCGCCTCACCGCCACAGCGGCGGGTACGGTGCGGTGTGTGAAGTGGGTCGCGGTCCTGGCGGCGGTGTCGATGCTCGCGGGTTGCGGGTCCAGCGACTCCACGGTCTCCAAGACCCCCGAGGCCACGGTTCCCACCGCGCCCAGCGACCACCCCGGCATCGCGCCGACGGTGGCAGCGGGCCCCAGCGCCACCGCCGGACCCGTCGATCCATGTGCCGTCAACCTGGCCGCACCCGAGATCGCCAAGGCCGTGTCCGACCTGCCGCGCGACCCGCGCAGCAACCAGCCGTGGAGCCCCGAGCCGTTGGCGGGCAACTACAACGAGTGCGCGCAGCTGTCGGCGGTGATCGTCAAGGCCAACACCAACGCCGACAACCCGAACACCCGCGCGGTGATGTTCCACCTCGGCAAGTTCATCCCGACCGGCGTGCCGGACACCTACGGCTTCAACGGGATCGACAACACCGCGACCACCGGCGACACCGTCGCGCTGATGTACGCCAACGGCGCCACCGGGCTGAGGAGCGTGGTGCGGTTCCACTGGAACGGCAACGGCGTGGAGTTGATCGGCAACACCGGCGGCTGACGGCGTCCACTCGGTACGCCCCTCACCCGGTACGCCCTTCACTCGGTATGCCCGTCACCCAGTACACCCCTCACCCGGCCACGCTCCCCGGCCTTCGCCGAGACCGACGCCAAGGTCGTTGAGCGCGCGAGTTAACGACCAGGACGACGGTTTCGGCGCAAAAGTGGGGCTGTCGGACCGCTGACCTACAGTGGCAATCGTGTTCGTGGCAGCGGAGGGGACCGACCGCCGCGTCGTCTACAGCGCATCCGATCTCGCCGCCGCGGCGCGGTGCGAGTACGCGCTGCTGCGCTCGTTCGACGCCCGCCTCGGGTGGGGCCCCGACGTGTCGTCCGACGACGAACTGCTTGCCCGCACCGCGCAACTCGGCGACGAGCACGAACAACGCCACCTCGACGAACTCCGCGCCACCGACCAGGACGAGAACGTCGTCGTCATCGGCAGGCCCGCCTACACCCTGGCCGGCCTGTCCGCCGCCGCCGAGGCCACCCGCGAAGCGGTCGAATCGTCGCGCGCCCGCCATCTACCAGGCGGCCATGTTCGACGGCCGGTTCGTCGGCTTCGCCGACTTCCTGGTGCTCGCAGCCTGGTTCGGACGGCGACCGCTACCGGCTCCGCGACACCAAGCTCGCCCGCTCGGTCAAGGTCGAGGCGCTGCTGCAACTCGCCGCGTACGCCGACACCCTGGCCCGGGCCGGGGTCCCGGTCGCGCCGCGAGGTCGAACTGGTGCTCGGCGACGGCGCCGTCGCGAGCTACCGCACCGACGAATTGCTGCCGGTCTACCGGCCCCGCCGGGAGGCGCTGGAGCGGCTGCTCGACGGGCACCTCGCCGGCGGCGCCGCCGTGTCGTGGGAGGACCCCGAGGTCCGCGCCTGCTTCCGCTGCCCGGAGTGCGAGCTTCAGGTGCGCGCCCACGACGACCTGCTGCTCGTCGCGGGCATGCGGGTCAGCCAACGCGCCCGGCTGATCGACGCCGGCGTCAGCACCGTGCACGAGCTGGCCGGGCACACCGGCGCCGTGCCGGAACTGTCCGCGCGCACGGTGAAGGCGCTCACCGCGCAGGCCCGGCTTCAGGTGGCCGACCGGGTGGACGGCAAGCCGCCCTACGAGGTCGTCGACGCCCAGCCGCTGATGGTGCTGCCCGACGCGAACAAGGGCGACCTGTTCTTCGACTTCGAGGGCGACCCGCTGTGGACGGTCGACGGCCGGGAGTGGGGCCTGGAATACCTGTGGGGCGTGCTGACCACCACCGACGAGTTCACCCCGTACTGGGCGCACGACCGCGCCAGCGAACGCCAAGCGCTCGTCGACTTCCTCGCCATGGTGCGCAAGCGGCTCAAGAAGCACCCCGGCATGCACGTCTACCACTACGCGGCGTACGAGAAGAGCACGCTGCTGCGGCTGGCCGGTCGCTACGGCGTCGGCGAGCACGACGTCGACGAGCTGCTGCGCAACGGCGTGCTCGTCGACCTGTACCCGTTGGTGCGCAAGAGCATTCGGGTCGGCACCGAGAGCTACAGCATCAAGTACCTCGAGCCGCTGTACATGGGCAACGAGCTGCGCAGCGGCGAGGTCACCACGGCCACCGACTCGATCACGCAGTACGCGCGCTTCTGCGCGCTGCGCGACGAGGGCCGCACCGACGACGCCGCGATCGTGCTCAAGGAGATCGAGGACTACAACCGCTACGACTGCCGGTCGACGCGACGGCTGCGCGACTGGCTGATGGCGCGCGCCATCGAGTCCGGGGTCCCGCCGCGCGGCCCGCATGCCGGTGCGCGACGGCGGCGACGTCGAGCCGGCCGACGAGCTCGAACGCCGACTGCTCAAGTTCGCGGGCGACGGCATCGAGGAACGCACCGCCGAGCAGACCGCCGTCGCGATGATCGCGGCCGCCCGCGGCTTTCACAAGCGCGAGGACAAGCCGTTCTGGTGGGCGCACTTCGACCGCGTCAACAATCCCGTCGACGAGTGGGCGGACAACAGCGACGTCTTCGTCGCCGAGCAGGCCGAGATCGTCGCCGACTGGCACCAGCCGCCGAAGGCGCGCAAGCCGCAGCGCCACGTCCGGTTGATCGGCGAACTCGCCAACGGCGAACTCGGCAGGGAGCATGTACGCGCTCTACGACCCGCCCGCGCCGGAAGGCCTCGCCGACGACCCGGATCGCAGGGCGTTCGGAGCGGTGACCGTCGTCGAGTGCGACAACCCCGAGGCGCCCACCGAGGTCGTCGTCGTCGAGCGGCAGCCGAAGGACGGCGACGTCTTCGACCAGTTGCCGTTCGCGCTCACCCCGGGCGGCCCCGATCAACACCAAGCCGCTGCAGGAGTCCATCGCCGACGACCGCCGCCGTGGTCGCGGCGGGCCTTCCCGAACCTGCCCGCCGACGCCGTCACCGACATCCTGCTGCGACGTCCCCCACGCACCGTCAGCGGCGGCCCGCTCCCCCGCACGCGGCGTCGTCGCCGACGACATCGTCGCGGCGCTGCTGGACCTCGATTCGTCGTACCTGGCGGTGCACGGGCCGCCGGGCACCGGCAAGACGTTCACCTCGGCCCGCGTCATCGCCAAACTGCGTCAACGAGCACGGCTGGCGCGTCGGCGTGGTCGCGCAGTCGCACGCCGTCGTCGAGAACCTGCTCGGCTGCATCATCGACGCAGGAGTGGATCCGAATCGGGTCGGCAAGAAGAAGAGCCCGGACGCGCCGTGGCAGGACGTCGCCGAGAAGGACTACGCCGCGTTCATCGCCGAAGGCACGCCGGCTGCGTGATCGGCGGCACCGCTTGGGACTTCGCCAACGCCGAGCCGGGTTCCGCGGCTGGCCCTCGACCTGCTGGTGGTCGAGGAGGCCGGCCAGTACAGCCTGGCCAACACCATCGCGGTGGCCCCGTCCGCACGCAACCTGATGCTGCTCGGCGACCCGCAGCAGCTGCCCCAGGTCAGCCAGGGCACCCACCCCGAACCGGTCAACGAGTCCGCGCTGGGCTGGTTGGTGGAAGGCCACCACACGCTGCCCGAGGAGCGCGGCTACTTCCTCGACTGCTCGTACCGGATGCACCCCGCGGTGTGCCGGCCGGTGTCCCGGCTGTCCTACGACGGTCGGCTGCGCTCGCGCGAGGACGTCAGCGCCGCCCGCCGCCTCGACGGCGTCGCGCCCGGCGTCCGGATGCTGACGGTCGACCACGACGGCAACTCGACCGACAGCCCCGAGGAGGCCGACGCGATCGTCGCCGAGATCCACCGGCTGCTCGACACCCCGTGGACCGACGAGCACGGCACCACCCCGCTCGCGCAGCACGACGTCCTGGTCGTCACCCCGTACAACGCGCAGGTGGTCACCGTGCGGCGCAGGCTCGACGCAGCCGGGCTGACCGACGTCGAGGTCGGCACCGTCGACAAGTTCCAGGGCAGGCAGGCCCCGGTCGTGTTCGTGTCGATGACGGCGTCGTCCGCCGACGACGTGCCGCGCGGAGTCGCGTTCCTGTTCAACAGGAATCGGCTCAACGTGGCCGTGAGCCGGGCCAAGTACGCCGCCGTCATCGTCCGGTCGGCACTGCTGACCGACTACCTGCCGTCCACCCCCGACCGGCTGATCGAGCTCGGCGCGTTCCTGGCCCTGTCGCCGTGTGATACACCCACGGAGTGAGTGATTCGCTGACCGACCGGCTCGCGGCGATCGTCGGCGCCAACCACGTCAGCACCGATCCCGACGTGCTGGCCGGCCGCTGCGTCGACCACACCGGGCGCTATCGCGGCCAGGCGTCGGCGTTGGTGCGGCCGGGCTCGGCCGACGAGGTGGCCGCGGTGTTGGCGGTGTGCCGCGACGCAGGCGTATTCGTGACGATCCAGGGTGGCCGCACGTCATTGGTGGCGGGCACCGTCCCCGAACACGACGACGTGCTGCTGTCCACCGAGCGACTCACCGAGATCGGCGCCGTCGACACCGTCGAACGCCGGGTCCGGGTGGGGGCCGGAGCCACCGCGGCGGCGGTGCAGAAGGCCGCCACCGACGCCGGCCTCGTCTTCGGCGTCGACCTCGCCTCCCGTGACAGCGCGACCGTCGGCGGCATGGCGTCCACCAACGCGGGCGGGCTGCGCACGGTGCGCTACGGGAACATGGGCGAGCAGATCCTCGGACTCGACGTCGCACTGCCCGACGGGTCGGTGGTTCGGCGCCACAGCGAGGTGCGCCGCGACAACACCGGATACGACCTGGCGTCGCTGTTCGTCGGCGCCGAGGGCACCCTCGGCGTCATCACCGCCCTCGATCTCCGGCTGCATCCCGCCCCGGCGCACCGGGTGACGGCCGTCGCGGGCTTCGTCCGACCTCGGCCCCCTGCTCGACGTCGGCCGCGAGTTCCGCGACGCCGACGGCATCGCCGCGCTCGAGCTGATCGACGCGAGGGCCAGCGCGCTGACCGCCGAGCACCTCGGGGTGGGCTCCCCGGTCGACGGTGCCTGGCTGCTGCTGATCGAACTCGCGGGCGACACCGACCCCACCGAACGACTCGCCGAGGCACTGGACGACGCGAAGCTGGCAGGCGAGCCCGCCGTCGGCGTGGACGTCGCGGCACAGCGCAGGCTGTGGGCGGTCCGCGAGTCCGTCGCGGAGATCCTCGGCATTCATGGTCCACCACTGAAGTTCGACGTCTCCCTGCCGCTGTCGGAGATCGAGGCCTTCGCGACCGCGGCCGACGCACTGGTCGCCGAGCACGCACCCGACGCGATCCCGGTGCTGTTCGGTCACGTCGGCGAGGGCAACCTGCACCTGAACCTGGTGCGCTGCGCGCTCGACGGCGAGCGCGAGCGGGACCTGTACGCCGCGATGATGGCGTTGATCGCGGCCCACCACGGCAACGTCAGCTCCGAGCACGGAGTCGGCAGCCGCAAGCGCGACTACCTGTCGATGTCGCGCACCGAGTCGGACATCGCGGCCATGCGCGCGGTGAAGGCGACGTTCGACCCCGACGGCTATCTCAACCGCGCGGTGCTGTTCGGCTGACCATTTCCCTGCGCGAGCAGACGCAAACTCCCCTCAAATCGCGGATTTGAGGGGAGTTTGTGTCTGCTCGCCGAGGGTGCCTTGCGTCTCATCGCGAGGGTGCCTTGCGTCTGCTCGCGCTAGTTGACGTCAGTCGCGGAACCGCATCGAGTGCCTGCCGTAGGTGCCCGCGTCGTCGTCGGAACGCGAGTGCCTGCCGCCCGCGGAGGGCTCAGGAGCGGGCGGCGGTTGAGCCCCCCGGTAGTGCTCTTCGGCTTCGACGTGAAATCCGTTGTGGGCGAACCCGATCGGCTCCGGCTCGGGCGACGCGGCGGGCACCGGGGGCGGAGGGCCGATCAGGTCGTCGAGACTACGGAACGGGTCGCGGCCATTGGTGGCGGCGACCTGCCGCGGCGCTACGGGATCCAGCTGTGGCTCGGGCTCGTCCTCGAGCAGCGAGTGCCACGACTCGACCGGCCCGCTGTGCCAGGTCTCCGCCGGCGCGTGCAACGGATGCTCGACGTGCACGTGCATCGGTGCGGTGACGCCGTCGTCGGCGGGGAAGTCGTCGTCGGCGGGGAAGGCCTCGACCACCGCGATCGGCTCCGACTCGGGTTCGTCGTCCTCCCACTCGACGGTGTACTCGACGTACTCGTCGTCGTCGGGGAAGTAGTCGACGTCGGCGCCGTGCTGGAACTCGAGGTCCCGGGGCTCGCTGAAGTACTCGCGACCGATGTCACCCGCCCCGGCGGCGAGGAACGCACCGTCGCGGGTGCGCAGAACCGCTGTGGGCGCCTCGAGCTCGTCGGGCCCCTCGCCGACGACGTCGCGCGGCACCGGGCGGTACGAGCCGGCGCCAAGGCCGCCGAGGAACACCGCGGAGACGACGCCGAACAGCGCAACGAACGCAGGCAACAGCAGTGACTGCGACAGCGCGGCCGCGAACGGCTCCTTCAGGAAAGCAGGCAGTTCGGCCGCCGTGCCCGCGGTTGAGGACGCGCCCAGCGGGATCCCGGGCAGTTCGGCCGCCATCCGCGCCGTCATGAACGCCGCGATGCCCGCGCTGCCGAGCACGCCGCCGACCTGACGTGTCGTGTTGTAGACACCCGACCCCGCGCCAGCCACCTGCGGCGGGAGATTCCGGGTCGCGGTGGCCGCCAGCGGGGACCAGATGAACGCCATTCCGACGCCCATCAGGATCAGCGGCAACACCAGCCGCCAGATGGGCGTCGTCGGCGTCAGTTCGACCGACAGCCACGTCACCGCGATCGCCACCGCCGAGAAGCCGAACCCGACGATCGGCCGTGGATGCGTGCGGTCCACGATCTTGCCCACGAACGGCGCCAGCACGCCGGACGCCACGGCCATCGGCGCCATGAGCAGCGCCGACCGGGTCGGCGACAACCCACACACCGCCTGCGCGTAGAACATCACCGGCACGACCATGGCCGTCACCACGAACCCGATCACCGCGATGCCGACGTTGGACATGCTGAAGTCGTTGTCGCGGAAGATCCTCAGCGGGATCAGCGGCTCGCCGCGGTTGACCGCCTGCCAGTAGACGAAGCCGCCCATGAACGCCAGGCCCGCCGCGACCATGCCCCAGATCCACGACGCCCAGTCGTGGGACTGGCCCTCCTGAAGACCGAAGACGATGAGGAACAAGCCGACGCCCGACAACAACACCCCGAGCACGTCGAAGCCGTGCTTCTCGGTGGCCAGCACGGGCACGAACCAGAACGCCAGGCCCAACCCGATGATGCCGATCGGGACGTTGACGATGAAGATCCACTGCCAGCCGAGCCCGTCGACCAGGAAGCCGCCCGCCAGCGGGCCGACGAGCGTCGCCACCCCCGCGGTGGCACCCCACACGCTGAGCGCGACCCCGCGCCGCTGCGGCGGAAAGATCCTGGTGATGGCGGACAGCGTCTGAGGCGTCATCAGCGCCGCGCCGATGCCCTGCACGACACGGGCCGCGACCAGCCATTCGATGGAGCCCGCCAGACCGCACCACAATGACGCCGCGGTGAACACCGCCAACCCGACCAGGTACAGGTTCTTCGGCCCGAAGCGGTCCCCGAGCCGGCCCGCCAGAAGCAGCGGAACCGCGTAGGCCAGCAGGTATGCGCTGGTGACCCAGATCACCCCGTTGTAGTCGGTGTCGAGGTGCTCCATGATCTCCGGGTTGGCCACCGCGACGATCGTGGCGTCGAGCAGGATCATGAAGAAGCCGACCATCATGGCCCACAGCGCATGCCACGGATTCTGCGTGCGACGCGGATCGGCCATCCGCTGCACGAGCGCCGCGGTCACCGGGACACCTCGCCCACGACGGGGCAGGTCACCAGCGCCGAAGCGGCGCGGCGGACGTGCGGATCAACGGGTGTAAGGGGCATCTACTCGACCATGCGTAACGGAGCTATCGAAGCGACGCTACGTATCGGGTGTTGTCCCGACAAGTCGGGCAGGCGGCTACCTCGCCGGTCACACCGGATCGACTGCGGCCCCTGCGGCGAGGTCGGCGTCGTCCGCGGAGCCAGTCACCCCTGCCACGAGCAGCGCAAACAGGGCGACCACCACACCTGCGGTCATCACCAGCGCCAGTGCGAACTCGTCGTTGCCGAGCACGCCCACCAGCGGAGCCACCGCCGCACCCAGGCCGAACTGCGCGGCACCGAGCAACGCGGCAGCGGTACCCGCCGCGTCGGGGTGGCGGCCCAGCGCGACCGCGGGGGCATTGGGGATGACGAAGCCCATGGCGGCCAGGATCAACCAGACCGGCACCAGGAACGCGGCCAGTCCGTCGACGTCCGCGCCCGCAAGCCCGACGAAGACGACGCCCGTCAGCGCGGAGGCCGCCAGCGCCCACACCACGATGGTCTGCGGCGTGAAGCGCTTGAGCAGCACCACGTTGAACTGCGTCGCACCGATCAGCGCGACTGCGCCCGCGCCGAACACCAGCGCGAACGCCTGCTGATCGAGCCCGTAGGGGCCCTGCAGGACGAATGACGCACCCGCGATGTAGGCGAACAGTCCCGACATGCCCAGCGCGCCGACGAGCACCAGGATGACGAACTTGACGTCGCTCAACAGTTCGCCGTAGGTCGCGATGATCCCGCGCACCTTGAGCGGACGACGGTGTTCCGCGGGCAGCGTCTCGGGCAGCGCCAGCGCCGCGAGCAATAGCAGCAGTCCGGCCAGCACCACCAGCACCGCGAAGACCCAGTGCCAGGAGGCGTGCAACAGCACGGCCGCACCGAGGGACGGCGCGATGACCGGCGCGACGCCGAGCACCAGCATCAGCCGGGACATGACGGTCGCGGCGACGGAGTCGGCGAAGAGGTCGCCGACGATCGCGATGGCCACCACCATCGCGGCGGCCGCTCCGACGCCCTGCAAGCCGCGGGCCACGCCAAGCGTCGCGATGTTGGGCGCGAACAGGCAGCAGAGCGACGCCACCATGTGCAGCACGATGCCCGCCATCAGCGGCCTGCGGCGTCCCAGCGAGTCCGACAGCGGCCCGATGATCAGCTGGCCGAGCGCGAGCCCCGCCAGCGTGCCGGTGAGCGTCAACTGCACCACCGACGAGGACACCGACAGTTCGTCGGCGATTCGCGGCAGCGCGGGCAGATACATGTCGATGGTCAGCGGCCCCAGCGCGACGAGCAGGCCGAGCACCACGATCATGCGGAGCCTGCTGGGCACCTGCTGGGCGACTGCGCCGCCGGGAGTCTGCGCTGTCGGCGCGTGCAAGGTCCACGCGGGTCGATGTTGCCATGAAAGTGATTAGCAACGCATAACAGTTTTTTCTTCCCGCAGGCCAAACGCCGATACGTGAGCGATGTCACCCTCGGGCACTACGAGCCGGTCTGCGTTCGTTGACAACGAGTTAGCCTGAAAGCTCGTCAGATCGCAATACGGAGAGGCCGAGACCATGAGCGCTCGTTCCAGCGCCAAGAGCCAGGTGCCCGCGGTCATCGACGACGACCCGAGCGCCGCCGCACGTGCCCTCTCCCAGATCATCGAACGCGGGGCGCGCGTCCAGGCGCCCGCCGTCAAGGCCTACGTCGAGCGACTGCGCAGCAGCAATCCCAACGCCACGCCCGCCGAGATCGTCCGCAAGCTCGAGAAGCACTACCTGGCCGCCGTGATGGCCAGCGGCGCCGCGGTCGGCTCGGCGGCCGCCTTCCCGGGCATCGGCACGCTGGCCGCGCTGTCGGCGGTCGCCGGTGAGACGGTGGTGTTCCTCGAGGCGACGGCGGTCTTCGTGCTCGCGGTCGCCGAGGTCCACGGGATCCCGGCCGAGCATCGGGAGCGGCGTCGCGCCCTGGTGCTCGCGGTGCTCGTCGGCGAGGACAGCAAGCACGCGATCGCCGACCTGCTCGGCACCGGTCGCACCAGCGGGGCCTGGATGGCCGACGGCGCGGCGACGTTGCCGCTGCCCGCGGTGTCGCAGCTCAACAACCGGCTGCTCCGAGTACTTCGTGAAGCGCTACACGCTCAAGCGCGGGGTCGATGGCATTCGGCAAGCTGCTGCCAGTCGGCATCGGGGCCGTCGTCGGCGGCGTCGGCAACCGCATGATGGGCAAGAAGATCATCAAGCACGCGCAACTCGCGTTCGGCGCGCCACCGCCGCGCTGGCCGTCGACGTTGCACGTGCTCCCCGCACCACGTCGGTAGCGGGAGCCGCTGGGCCGCCATCGGCGCCGGCCCGACGAGACAAGTGCCGTTGCCCGGTCCAGTCGTCACAGGAAGCGCTAGCCTTTAGAACGGCATAGGGCGGGCAACCGCGGAGAAGATGGCGGGCGACGTCAGCGACGCTCGCAGGCAGAAGGAATCGAGGCGAGAAGCTGTCGTGAGCAGTTCACATTCACCATTCGGTCAGAACGAATGGTTGGTCGAGGAGATGTACCGCAAGTTCCGCGAGGATCCCTCGTCGGTCGATCCGAGTTGGCACGAGTTCCTCGTCGACTACTCCCCCGAACCGAGCACCGACGCAACGGTTTCCGGTCAGGCGTCGTCCGTACGCGCAGGCGCCAACGGCGGCCCGACCGCTCCGCCGACGCCGAAGCCCGCGCCGCCCGCCGAGGCCAAACCCGCACCCACCCCCGAGCCCAAGCCCGCTCCTGCCGCCGCCAAGGCCGAACCCGCCAAGGCCGAACCCGCCAAGGCCGAACCCGCCGCCGAAGGCCGAGCCCGCCGCCGCGAAGGCCGAGCCCGCCAAGCGCCAAGGCCCCCGCCGGTCCCCCGCCCGGCGACGATGACGAGGTGGCCGTGCTTCGTGGTGCCGCCGCAGCCGTCGTCAAGAACATGAACGCCTCGCTGGACGTGCCGACCGCCACCAGCGTGCGGGCCATCCCGGCCAAGCTGATGATCGACAACCGCATCGTCATCAACAACCACCTCAAGCGCACCCGCGGCGGCAAGATCTCGTTCACCCACCTGCTCGGGTACGCGATCGTCCAGGCGGTCAAGAGCTTCCCGAACATGAACCGGCACTTCGCCGAGGTCGACGGCAAGCCGAACGTGGTCACCCCCGCGCACACCAACCTCGGTCTGGCCATCGACCTGCCGGGCAAGGACGGCAACCGTCAGCTCGTCGTGGCCGCGATCAAGCGTTGCGAGACAATGCGATTCGGCCAGTTCATCGCCGCCTACGAGGACATCGTGCGGCGCGCCCGCGACGGCAAGCTGACCGCCGAGGACTTCGCAGGCGTGACCATCTCGCTGACCAACCCGGGCACCATCGGCACCGTGCACTCGGTGCCGCGGCTGATGAGCGGCCAGGGCGCGATCGTCGGCGCCGGCGCCATGGAGTACCCGGCCGAGTTCCAGGGCGCCAGCGAGGAACGCATCGCCGAGATGGGCGTCGGCAAGCTGATGACGCTGACGTCGACCTACGACCACCGCATCATCCAGGGCGCGGAGTCCGGCGACTTCCTGCGCACCATCCACCAGCTGCTGCTGAGCGACGACTTCTTCGACGAGATCTTCCGCGAGCTGGGCATCCCGTACGAGCCGGTCCGCTGGCGCATCGACAACCCGGACTCGATCTTCGACAAGAACGCCCGCATCATCGAGCTGATCGCGGCCTACCGCAACCGCGGACACCTGATGGCCGACATCGACCCGCTGCGGCTCGACAAGACCCGGTTCCGCAGCCACCCCGACCTCGACGTCATCACCCACGGCCTGACGCTGTGGGACCTCGACCGCGTGTTCAAGGTCGACGGTTTCGCCGGCGCGGAGTACAAGAAGCTGCGCGACGTGCTCTCGGTGCTGCGCGACGCGTACTGCCGCCACGTCGGCGTCGAGTACACCCACATCCTGGAACCCGAGCAGCAGAAGTGGATTCAGGAGCGCGTCGAGGTCAAGCACGACAAGCCGACGGTCGCCGAGCAGAAGTACATCCTGAGCAAGCTCAACGCCGCCGAGGCCTTCGAGACCTTCCTGCAGACCAAGTACGTCGGCCAGAAGCGGTTCTCGCTCGAGGGCGCCGAGACCGTCATCCCGATGATGGACGCCGTGATCGACCAGGCCGCCGAGCACGACCTCGACGAAGTCGTCATCGGCATGCCGCACCGCGGCCGGCTCAACGTGCTGGCCAACATCGTCGGCAAGCCGTACTCGCAGATCTTCACCGAGTTCGAGGGCAACCTGAACCCGTCGCCAGGCGCACGGCTCCGGCGACGTGAAGTACCACCTCGGCGCCAGCGGCAACTACCTGCAGATGTTCGGCGACAACGACATCGAGGTGTCGCTGGTGGCCAACCCGACCCACCTCGAGGCCGTCGACCCGGTGCTCGAGGGCCTGGTCCGCGCCAAGCAGGACCTGCTCGACAAGGGCAACGGGCCCGAGGGCTTCACCGTGGTGCCGATGATGCTGCACGGCGACGCCGCGTTCGCCGGCCAGGGCGTGGTCGCCGAGACGCTGAACCTGGCGCTGCTGCGCGGCTACCGCACCGGCGGCACCATCCACATCATCGTCAACAACCAGATCGGCTTCACCACCTCGCCGCAGGACTCCCGCTCCAGCGAGTACTGCACCGACGTCGCGAAGATGGTCGGCGCACCGATCTTCCACGTCAACGGCGACGATCCCGAGGCCGGCGCCTGGGTGGCCCGGCTGGCGGTGGACTTCCGCCAGCAGTTCAAGAAGGACGTCGTCATCGACATGCTGTGCTACCGCCGCCGCGGGCACAACGAGGGCGACGACCCGTCGATGACGCAGCCGGACATGTACGACGTCATCGACACCAAGCGCGGCGTCCGCAAGACCTACACCGAGGCCCTGATCGGCCGTGGCGACATCTCGATGAAGGAGGCCGAGGACGCGCTGCGCGACTACCAGGGCCAGCTCGAGCGGGTGTTCAACGAGGTCCGCGAGCTCGAGAAGCACGAGATCGAGCCCAGCGAGTCGGTCGAGTCCGACCAGGTCACTTCCCGCGAAGCTCAGCACGGCCGTGGACAAGTCGCTGCTGGCCCGCATCGGCGACGCGCACCTCGCGGTTCCCGGAGGGCTTCACCGTGCACCCGCGCGTCAAGCCGGTGCTCGAGAAGCGCCGCGAGATGGCCTACGAGGGCAAGGTCGACTGGGCGTTCGGCGAGTTGCTGGCGCTCGGCACGCTGGTGGCCGAGGGCAAGCTGGTGCGGCTGTCCGGCCAGGACACCCGCCGCGGCACGTTCACCCAGCGCCACTCGGTGATCATCGACCGCAAGACCGGCGCCGAGTTCACCCCGATGGACCTGCTGACGCATCAACGAGCGACGGCACGCCGACCGGCGGCCGGTTCATGGTCTACGACTCGGCACTGTCCGAGTACGCCGCGGTCGGCTTCGAGTACGGCTACTCGGTGGGCAACCCCGACGCAATGGTGTTGTGGGAGGCGCAGTTCGGCGACTTCGTCAACGGCGCGCAGTCGATCATCGACGAGTTCATCAGCTCCGGTGAGGCCAAGTGGGGCCAGCTGTCCGACGTCGTGCTGCTGCTGCCGCACGGCCACGAGGGCCAGGGCCCCGACCACACGTCGGGCCGCATCGAGCGGTTCCTGCAGGTGTGCGCCGAGGGCTCGATGACGGTCGCGATGCCGTCGACGCCGGCGAACTACTTCCACCTGCTGCGACGCCACGGCATCGACGGCATCCACCGTCCGCTGATCGTCTTCACCCCGAAGTCGATGCTGCGCAACAAGGCCGCGGTCAGCGACATCCGCGACTTCACCGAGCAGAAGTTCCGCTCGATCCTCGAGGAGCCGACCTACGACGACGGCGACGGCGACCGCGTCAAGGTCAAGCGGATCCTGCTGACCAGCGGCAAGATCTACTACGAGCTGGTCGGCCCGCAAGGCCAAGGAGCAACCGCGACGACGTCGCGATCGTGCGCATCGAGCAGCTCTACCCGCTGCCCAAGCGCCGGCTCGCCGCCACGCTCGACCAGTATCCGAACGCCGACGAGTTCTTCTGGGTGCAGGAGGAGCCGGCCAACCAGGGTGCGTGGCCGACGTTCGGGCTGCGACTGCCCGAGCTGCTGCCCGACAAGCTGACCGGCATCAAGCGGATCTCGCGGCGCGCCATGTCGGCGCCGTCGTCGGGTAGCTCGAAGGTGCACGCCGTCGAGCAGCAGGAGATCATCGACGAGGCGTTCGGCACTGACCCTCCGCGAGCGTGCGTGTCTGCGGGCGACACGCCGTCGAATCATCGGAGTTCACGCACGTTCGCGGCCAGACAAGCCGGACGACGTCTCGTTGCGACCGGGGTCGGCGTCGCTAGCCGCCGAGCAGCTCCAGCGGAATCGGCATCTGACCGTTGGCCAGCGACGCGACGGCACCAGGGCAGAACAGCGAGATCGCCAGGCCGGTGAACATCGTCGCGGGGCCGAGCGGCTTGCCGATGGCATCGGAGACGTCGGCGGCGACGTCGGCCAGCTGCTGACCGGGTTCGGACGAGCATCGGGCAGACCGCCTGGCCCACCGAGGCAGCGGTGGCCGGGTCGATGTCCGTCAGACCCGCCGAGCTCAGGCTCGACAGGAACTCGTCGGCGCCGGGATCGGCCTGGCGCGGGGACGGCCACCGAAGGTCGCTGGCCGCCGATGACTGCCGACGGACAGGGCCAGCGACGCGATGGTCGCGACGCTCGTTCGCTTCATGGTCGTACCGTGCATCGCCGCTGATCGCCGGGTCGTTACCCACTCGTACGGCGGTACCGCCGGTACTGTCTAAGCTCGACACGAGTCGAATAGCTACGCAAGGGAGTGTTCATGGAGGGCTTCGCCGGGAAAGTCGTGCGTCGTCACGGGCGCCGGATCGGGCATCGGGCAGGCGCTGGCCATCGAGCTCGGCCCGCTCGGGCGCCAAGCGTGGCGATCAGCGACGTCGACACCGAGGGCCTGGCCGTCACCGAGGAGCGGCTGAAGGCCATCGGCGCGCCGGTCAAGGCCGACCGCCTCAACGTCACCGAGCGCGAGGCGTTCGAGCTCTACGCCGACGCGGTCAAGGCGCACTTCGGCAAGGTCAACCAGATCTACAACAACGCGGGCATCGCGTACGTCGGTGACGTCGAGGTCACGCCGTTCAAGGACATCGAGCGCGTGATGGACGTCGACTTCTGGGGCGTCGTCAACGGCACCAAGGCGTTCCTGCCGCACCTCATCGAGTCCGGCGACGGTCACGTCGTCAACGTCTCCAGCCTGTTCGGCATCTTCTCGGTGCCCGGCCAGGCCGCCTACAACTCCGCCAAGTTCGCGGTGCGCGGGTTCACCGAGGCCCTGCGCCAGGAGATGGTCACGTGGCCAAGCACCCGGTGAAGGTGACGACGGTGCACCCCGGCGGCATCAAGACCGCCATCATGCGCAACTCGACCGCCGCCGAGGGCGTCGACACCGCGACGTTGACGGACTTCTTCGACAAGAGGCTGACGATGACCACGCCCGAGAAGGCCGCGAAGATCATCCTCGAGGCGGTCCGCAAGAACAAGGCCCGCGTGCTCGTCGGTCCCGACGCCAAGGCGCTCGATCTGATCGTGCGGATCACCGGGTCGGGCTATCAGAAGCTGTTCTCGACGGTCACGTCGAGGCTGATGCCGCCGGTGCACTGACGCCGCACGAGCGCTAGTGCCCGAGCGGGTGGGCGTCCAGCCAGGCGCCGCGCCACCGCGCCGGGATCGGTGCCCTCGGCGACCTGGCGCACGCATGTCGGCCAGCGAACCGGTGTCGAGCTCGCCGGCGATCTCGTTGAGCGCCAGCACCTGCCGCTCGGTGAGCTCGTTGCGCCGGTACAGCGGCACCACGTTCTCGGCACGGATCAGCGACGTGCGGTCCGACAGCACCACGACGTCGTCGGGCACGTTCGGCGCGGCGGTCGACGTCCACGCCACGTCACCTGACCCGACCGCAGCGCCGCGAACAGCGTTGCGGCGTCCGGAAATTCGCGCGCCGCGGGCAGCCGGCAGGTGCCGACGACGATCGGCGGCGTGCGTCGCCGTCACCGCACCCACCGTCAGGCCTGGCACATGGCGGACCAGCGCCGTCACGTCGCGGCCACCCCACGTCGCCGCGCCGTCGCCTCGATGACCGCCAGCGCGGGCTTGTCCTCTGCGGACTGGGCGTAGTCACCGGCGGCGACCCCCTCGGGCAGCGCGGAGATCATCGATGCGGTACACCTGCTCGTCGCCGCGGGCCGTCGCATCGGGATCGAAGCGCTGCAACAGCCGCCCGGTGAACCCGGGCACCACCGTGACGTCGCCGGAGTCGAGATCGGCCGACCGGATCGTCGCTCGACTCGACGTGCGCGGCGCTGCCGTAGTACCGCAGCGCGGCGGCGTACAGGTGGGCCAGCAGCGTCGGACTCCGGATCCGGACCGCGCTCCGACCGCGATCGACGGCGCCGCGGCGTGGCCCGCACAGCCGGCGATCAGCAGCGCGACGAGCGCCACCGCCAGCCGGCGCACCGCGCGGCTCAGACCTTCGACGCCGCGGCCACCGCCGCCGCGACCGCGGGGCCGACCCGCGGGTCCAGCGCGCTCGGCACGATGTGGTCGACGGCGAGGTCGTCGCCGACGACGGAGAAGATCGCCTCGGCGGCGGCCACCTTCATCTTCTCGGTGATGCGCCGCGCGCCCGCGTCCAGCGCCCCGCGGAACACCCCGGGGAAGGCCAGCACGTTGTTGATCTGATTCGGGAAGTCGCTGCGGCCGGTGGCGACCACGGCCGCGTACTTGCGGGCCACGTCGGGATGGATCTCGGGGTCGGGGTTGGACATCGCGAACACGATGCCGCCCGGCGCCATCGTCGCGATCAGCTCCTCCGGCACCAGACCGGCCGAGACCCCCATGAACACGTCGGCACCGGTGAGCGCTTCGGCGATGCCACCGGTGAGTCCGCGCGGGTTGGTCCTGGTCGCCAGCTCGGCCTTGAACGGGTTGAGGTCGTCGCGACCGCTGTGCGACGATGCCCTTGCTGTCCAGCACCGTGATGTCGCCGATGCCCTCGGCCAGCAGGATGTTCGCGCAGGCGATGCCGGCGGCGCCGGCGCCGGAGATGACGATCTTCAGCGTGTGCATGTCACGGTCGAGCACCTTGCTGGCACCCAGCAACGCGGCGAGCACGACGATCGCCGTGCCGTGCTGGTCGTCGTGCATGACCGGGCAGTCCAGCGCCTCGATGACGCGGCGCTCGATCTCGAAGCAGCGCGGCGCCGAGATGTCCTCGAGGTTCACCGCACCGAACGTCGGGCGCAGCCGGATGATCGTCTCGACGATCTCGTCGGGGTCCTTGGTGTCCAGCACGATCGGGATCGAGTCGAGCCCGCCGAACGTCTTGAACAGCGCGCTCTTGCCCTCCATCACCGGCAGCGACGCCGCGGCGCCGATGTCGCCGAGCCCGAGCACCGCGCTGCCGTCGCTGATCACGGCGACCAGCCGGTTGGCCCACGTGTACTTGGCGGCCAGCGTGTGATCGCGCGGCGATCGCTCGGCTGACCTGGGCCACTCCCGGGGTGTAGGCGATCGACAGCGCCCGTTGGGTGTCCAGTGGGGACTTCAACTCGACCGAGAGCTTGCCGCCCTCGTGAGCGGCGAAGATCTCGGCGTCATCGATGACAACTTGCGGGGTGCGCGCCGCTGACGAGCGCTCGCGCGAGGAACCAACGACATTTGCCGCCACGGCGTCAGGGTACTTCACCCGACATCTCACCCGGCCTGGTTCCCCACTCGTGAGGCACTTCCACGCCGAGAGCGCTGCCAGGCTTTGGGCGTAGCATTCGGCTAGTCTTCGGGGCCCGCCGTAGGCCACTCCGCACTGTCGAGGGGAGGTCACGCATGCCGTCGTTCCGCGCCCTGCAGCCGTCGATGCTGCGGCCCGCCATCGCGCCGCGGCCCCGGGCCCGACGCCCTCGCGATCCACGTGCCCGTCGCGCGGGCGATGGTCGACTGCGGCGTCTACGCCGACGGCAGCCGACTGCCCGGCAAGTACACCCACGCCGCAGCGCTGACCAAGGTGCCGCGAACTCGAGCAGACCGGCGTCCCCGCCTTCGTCTGGATCGGCCTGCACGAACCCGACGAGCACCAGATGCAGGCCGTCGCCGACGTCTTCGGGCTGCACGAGCTCGCCGTCGAGGACGCGGTGCACGCCCACCAGCGGCCCAAGCTCGAGCGCTACGACAACACGCTGTTCCTGGTGCTCAAGACCATCAACTACGTCGAGCACGAGTCGGTGGCCAAGGCCCGCGAGATCGTCGAGACCGGCGAGATCATGATCTTCGTCGGGCCCGACTTCGTCGTCACCGTCCGCCACGGCGACCACGGCGGCCTGGCCGGGGTGCGCAAGCGGATGGACAGCACGCCGGCCAACTGCGCGCTCGGCCCGTACGCGGTGATGCACGCGATCGCCGACCACGTCGTCGACTCCTACCTCGATGTCACCGATCTCGTCGAGAACGACATCGACGCGATGGAGGAGAACGTCTTCTCCCCGACCAGCACCACCGACATCGAGCACATCTACCTGCTCAAGCGGGAGGTCGTCGAGATGCGCCGGGCGGTCAGCCCGCTGACCCTGGCGCTGCAGCGGATCGGCTCCGACCACAACGACCTGATCTCCAAGGAGGTCCGGCGCTACATGCGCGACGTGCTCGACCACAACACCCAGGCCGCCGACCGGATCGCCAGCTACGACGAGGTGCTCAGCTCGCTGGTGCAGGCCGCGGTCGGCAAGGTGTCCATGCAGCAGAACATCGACATGCGCAAGATCTCGGCGTGGGTGGCGATCGCCGCGGTGCCGACCGCGCTGGCAGGCATCTACGGGATGAACTTCGACCACATGCCCGAGCTGCACCAGGTGTGGGGCTATCCGGCGGTGCTGCTGCTGATGGCGACCGTGTGCACGATGCTGTACCTCACGTTCCGGCGCAACCACTGGCTGTAGGCGCCGCCGGGCTCGACAGCGCGGCTTCGCGGCGGGCCGCCGGGGGTCGAGCACGTCGACGCCGTCGGTCCGCCACGCCTCCCGCATCGCCTCGGCGCCCTTGAGCCGCACCCACGCCGCCTCCGTCGCAGTGATCGGCGTCGCCGACAGCACGCGTCACCGGATCGTCCGGAGCGGGCAGCGTCGACGTCGTCGATGTCGCTGGGCCCCAACAGCATCGCGGTGAACGGGCGCGCCCGTCCCACAGCGGCGTCTCCAGGTCGACGAGCGCGTCGGCTACCAGGATCAGTCCCTCGACGGCGGGCGCCGCGGCGACCACCGCGATCGACCTGCGCCAGCCCCGTCGGGCGTCGGCCCGCGCAGCGCCACCACCACCTCGGCCCGCGGACCGCGGTGCGGATCGGCGACCAGGTCGGTCGGGTCGACCATCGGATGGCGCGAACAGCCCAGCGACACATAGTGATGGACGCCTTTCAAACCGGGTCGCACGTCCGGGCCGAAGCGCAGCACGTCGATTGGCTCGGCACCCAGGAACGTCACGCTGGCCACCTCGGGCTCCGATGCGATGCCCGCCCTGGCGAAGTGGTCGACGAGATGCGCGCGAACCATTGCCCGAATGTCGGTCACGTCCGAACTATTCGACGGGCGGGATCGACAGGTTCACCCCGATGTCCGCGTCGAACAACGTCAGCTTGGAGGTGTCGAACGCCAGCTCGACGGTGCTGTCCCGACGGTCACCGTGGACTCGGCGGAAACCCTTGCCACGAACTCGTTCTCACCAATACCCGGACTCGGCGGCCAGCTCGGCGAGCTGCGCCGACTGCGCGCCTTCGCCCTCGGTGCGGAAGTGCACGTACTTGTCGGCGCCGAGCGACTCCACGACGTCGACCGTGACCTCGAAGGTCAGCGCCCTGATCCGCGCGTAGGTGTCGATCAGCGCGGCGTCCTCGAGGTGTTCCGGGCGGATGCCGACGATCACGTTGTTCGGCTTGGGATGCTTCGCCAGCAGGTCCGTGGACCTCGTCGGTGAGCATGACCTCGCCGAACGGCAGCCGCACCCCGACGTCGGTCAACGTGGCCGGGAAGAAGTTCATCGCGGGCGAGCCGATGAAGCCGGCGACGAACAGGTTCGCCGGGCGGTTGTACAGCTCGTCGGGGGTGCCGATCTGCTGCGCCACCCCGGCCAGCATCACCACGACGCGGTCACCGAGCGTCATGGCCTCGGTCTGGTCGTGCGTGACGTAGACGGTGGTGGTGCCCAGCCGGTTCTGCAGCCGCGCGATCTCCGAGCGCATCTGCACGCGCAGCTTCGCGTCGAGGTTGCGACAGCGGCTCGTCCATCAGGAATGCCTTGGGGTTGCGCACGATTGCGCGGCCCATCGCCACCCGCTGCCGCTGGCCGCCGGACAGCTGCGCCGGCTTGCGGTCCAGCAGCTCGGTCAGGTCGAGGATCTTCGCGGTCTCCTCGACCTTGGCGGCGATGTCGGCCTTGACTATCTTGGCCAGCGTCAGCGGGAACGCGATGTTCTGGCGCACCGTCATGTGCGGGTACAGCGCGTACGACTGGAACACCATCGCGATGTCGCGGTCCTTGGGAGCCTTCTCGTTGACCCGGTCGCCGCCGATGCGCAGCTCACCGGCAGTGATGTCCTCCAGCCCGGCGATCATGTTGAGCGTGGTCGACTTTCCGCACCCGGACGGGCCGACCAGGATGATGAACTCGCCGTCGGCGATGGTGATCGACAGATCCTTGACGGCCGCAGCGCCATTGCCGTAGCTCTTGCTCACGTGATCCAACACGATTTCGGCCATCGTTTACCCCTTCACCGCGCCGGACGTCAAACCGGCCACGATCCGTCGTTGGAAGATTAGTACGAAGATGATGATCGGCACGGTGATGACCATCGCACCCGCCGCGATGGACCCCGTCGGCTCCTCGAATTGCGAACTGCCGGTGAAGTTCGCGATCGCCACGGGGGCGGTGATCGCCCGCTGTGTGGCCGTCAGCGACAGGGCCAGCAGCAGGTCGTTCCACGCGAAGATGAACACCAGGATCGCGGCGGTGACGATGCCTGGCGCGGCCAGCGGAGCGATCACCTTGCGGAACGCCTGACCGGGGGTGGCGCCGTCCATCTTGGCGGCCTTCTCCAGGTCCCAAGGGATCTCCCGGAAGAACGCCGACATCGTGTAGATCGCCAGCGGCAGCGCGAAGGTGATGTAGGGGATGATCAGACCGGGCCAGGTGTCGAACAGCCCGATCCGGCGCTCGATGTTGAAGATCGGTGTCACCAGCGAGATCTGGGGAAACATCGCGATCAGCAGGGCGACGCCGACCAGGGCCTTCTTGCCCGGAAAGGCAAGCCGGGCGATCGCATACGCGGCCATGCCGCCGATGATCACCGCGATCACCGTGGTGATCAACCCGATGCCGATCGAGTTGATCAGCGCCGAACTGAAGATGTCGCCCGAGAAGATCGCCTTGTAGTTGTCGAACGTCACCTGCGGTCGGAATCAGCTTGCCGTCCTTGACCGTTGACGTCGGCTTCAGCGACAGCGACAGGATCCACAGCACGGGGAACAGTGCGTACATCACCACCAGGACGTTGATGACGGTCCAACCGGTGGCGCGGCCACCGCTCACCCGCTCGGCCATCTAACGGCCTCCTTCGTCCGAGCCGGGGGCCGACGCACCGAAGATCTTGATGTAGATGAACGCGATCACGGCGACGGACAGGAAGACCAGCACGCTGATGGCCGACCCGAGCCCGAGGTTGAACGCCTTGAACAGGTTGTCGTACCCCAGGATCGACACCGAGCCGGTGTCGTTGGCGCCGCCGGTCAGCACGTAGATGTTGTCGAAGATGCGGAACGCGTCGAGCGTGCGGAACAGCAGCGCCACCAGGATGGCCGGTTTGATCAGCGGGAGGATCACCTTGGTCAGACCGCTTCCACGCGACCCGCGCCGTCGACCTGCGCCGCGTTCAGCAGATCCTGCGGCACCAGCGCGAGTCCGGCCAGCAGGAGCAGCGCCATGAACGGCGTCGTCTTCCACACCTCGGCGAGCACCACGATGGCCAGCGACGGAAGCTGCTCGGTGAGCGGCGCGGTGCCCTCGGGCAGCAGGTTGGCGAGATAGCCGGTGCCCGGCGTCCACGCGTAGTACCAGCTGTAGGACGCGGCAACGGTGACGATGCCGTACGGGATCGAGGATCGCGGTGCGCACCACGCCCCTGCCGAAGATCGTCCGGTGCATCACCAACGCCAGCGCCATGCCGAGCACGAACTCGATGGCGACCGAGACGACGGTGATGCCCAGGGTGACGACGAACGCGGTCCACCAAAACTGGTCGGTGAGGATGGTCTGGTAGTTGCCAAGCCCGATGAACTCGACGTCGTCGGGGGCGGCGAGGTTGTACCGCTGCAGGCTGAGCCAGACCGCGTAGACGATCGGGTAGGCCGTCACGGCCAACATGAGCACGACGGCGGGACTGACGAGCCAGAAGGCCAGTCGCCGCTCCGACCGTCGATCGTCGGTGGCGCCTGCGACGGCCGCCGGTGTCACGGAAGCGGAGGTCACGGAATGAGCCCCTTTCCGTCGATGGCCTTCTGCACTTGCACGGCGAGCTCGTCGGCGGTGCGCTCGGGGTCGATGTCGGTGATCGGAGCCAGCGTCGCCGAGATGCGGGTCGACACCGACTGATACACGGGGGTCGCCGGGCGCACGGCGGCATTGGTCAACTGCTGGCGGATGATCTCGTACTGCGGATACTTCGCCTGAAACGCCGGATCGTCGTACAGCGAGGCGCGTACCGCGGGCAGCCCGCCCTCGATGGAGGTGTAGCGCTGGTTCTCGACGCTGCGCATGCAGCGGATCGCCTCGAAGGCCTCCGCCTTGTGCTGGCTGTTCTTGCCGACCGCGAGGTTCAGCCCGCCGATCGTGACGCGCGCGTCCTGCCCCGGCTGCACGCCCGGGTAGTTGGCAAAGCCGAACACCTTCTTGCTCGCGTCGTACGCGGTCTTGAACTGCTCGTCGTCTGGCGAGAAGGTACCGACGTCGTTGATGGAGCCCTTGAGGTCCTCGCGTTCGTTGAGCGGCAGGAAGGAGACGCCACCCTTGACGGCGTTCTCCAACATCGACGGCAGCACGAACGGCCAGTTCACCTCGAGCGCGGCGTTGCCCTGCTCGAGGGCCAGCCGCGCCGTTCCCTCGTCCGTCTGGGTGACCGACGGGTCGGCGCCCGGGGCGGTGGCAACCGAGTGGATGATCTCCAGCGCCTTGACGGTGGCCGCGCGATGCTCGGGGGTGTCGGTCAGCGTGACCGTCTTGCCGTCGTCGGACAGCACCTGGCCGCCAGCACTCACCAGCAACGTGTTGAACCACACCACCAGGCCCTCGTACTGCTTGGCCTGGACGGCAATCCAACTCGGGTCCCCAGCGGCGTGCAGCCGATTCGCCTCGGCCACCATGCCGTCCCAGGTGTTCGGCGGCTCGTCCATCAAATCCGCGCGGTACCAAAGCAATTGAGTATTGGTGGTGATCGGGGCGGCATACAGCTTGTCCTGCCACTCCGCAGTGGCGAGCGGGCCGGGCAGCGTGTTGGAGCGCGCATCGGCTTCGGCTTCGCCTGCCGGGTCGTCGGAAAGTGGCAACGCCCAACCGGCTTCGGCGAACTCGGCAGTCCACACCACGTCGAGCGCCATCACGTCGAGCGTCTTGTCGTTGCCGGTGAGCCGGCGGGCCAGCTGCAGACGCTGGTCGTCGGCGCCCTTCGGCAAGCTGATCTGCTTGATGGTGAAGCGTCCGCCGAGTTCGTCGTTACAGCGCTTCGCCACCGCCGTGAACGTGGCCATCTCGCTGGCCGGCGTGTAGTAGTTGATGACGATTCCGCCACCACCCGAACTGCACGCCGACACCAACGACGCCGTCGTCAGCGCAGCCAGCGCCGCAGCCCATAGCTGTCGAGCGCGCACCGCAGCCTCCAGTTCGATCGGGTTCCTCCCGCGCGGAAACCGTAGAGCCCTTTGCCCGTGATGTGCAACACTTTCGACTCCGCGCGTCGCAATCGTGACCTGCGGTGGACCACTCAGCGAACTAGCGAGACACGCGCGGTGGGATCAGATCGTCAAGCGCGCCAGCAGATCCCGACCCGTCTCGGCGCTCTGCGGATCGCACAGGACGTCGTAGCGACCGGCGACGAGCTGCATCGTCGAACTGAAATCTCTTGTGCCGCGTGCCATCGCGTACTGAATGGCCGACGTGATGAGACCGAAGAACACGCCCGCGATCAAACCCGCGACCAGTGGTCCCCACGGGTTCGGGTTGAGGAACCCCAGCACCAGTCCGATGAACAGGCCTAGCCACGCGCCGGTCGCGGCGCCTCCGGCGAGCACCTTTGGCCACGTCAGCCGTCCGGTGACGCGCTCGACCTGCATGAGGTCGACACCCACGATCGTCACCTGCTGAACCGGGAACTCGTGGTCGGATAGGTAGTCCACCGCGCGCTGAGCCTCGGCGTACGTCGGGTACGAGCCGATCGGCCAGCCCTTGGGCGGCGTCGGCAATCCGGCGGGCCCGCCGCGGCGGGGGGCTCGTCCTGGCTGTATCGGGTTCGTCATCATCCTGTCCTTGGCAATTTCCGTCGGCATGTCCGCGCCCGGCTTACGACGCACTCGGCACACCGCATTGTGCAACGTACGAGGCGCGCCGATGGTGCCGAGCGCACAATGTGTGCGCTCGCGATCACCCCAGGTAAGTTGACCGCATGGCGAACCCGCCCAGCGCCGCTGGGGCCCAAGGGCAGGAACCGAACCCGGCGGTCTATCAGACATCGGACGCAATCGAGTACCCGCCGATCGAGTACGACCCGACTCCGCCGCCCGGGTATTCGCTCCCGCCGATGCCACCTCCGGTACCGCCCAGTTACCTTCCGCCAGCCGCCGGCCAATCGCCACCCGCCGCCTGCGCCCTACTCGCCTCCAGGCGCGTTCCCGCCCCCCTGGACGTTTCCCTGCTTCCGGCGCATTCCCGCCCCCGAGACGTTTCCTCCCTCCGGCGCATTTCCGCCCCCCGGGACGTTTCCTCCGCCTCGTCCCTACCTGCCCACGGCCGGCTACGGACCACCCCCGGATATCCCGCCTACGGTGCGTCCTACGTCAACCCGGCAGGCACGAATGGCATGGCCATCGGGGCGCTGGCGTGCTCGCTGGTTGGTCTTTCGGCCTGGTGGGCATGGGCGTGTTCATTGCGTTCTACTTCTGAGCCCGTGACGCCGCCGCGCCTTGCCGACCGTTACCTTGGAGCCATGACCGCAGGCGGCACCGAGCCGTGGACGTCGGATACCGACGGGGCATCGCTCGTGCGGCCCCGCACCAACACCCTGGCCAAGGTCGCGCTGCTCGCCTCGGTCGTCTCGTTGTGCGGCATCGGTTCGGTCGTCGGCATCGCGCTCGGTGTCATCGCGCTCAACCAGATCAGCGTCAGCGGGGACAAGGGCCGCGGACTCTCGGTCGCGGCGATCTTCGTCGGCGCGCTCACCCTGTTGGTGAGCATGGTCTTGGTCGTGAGGGGACTGAGCACGTGGTGAACGACGAACCCGATCAGCCGGCGGACGGCCACGAGTTCGCGCCGTTGGAGAACTCGCCGCCATACGACCCCTACGCCCCGGTCGACTACCCCGCGGACGCCCTGCCACCGCCCGGCACCTACCCCCCGCCCGGCATGTATCCCCCGCCCGGCGCCTACGGTCCGCCCGGCACGTATCCGCCGGCCGGTGGGTTTCCCCCGCCTGGTGGTCAACCGCCGCCGGGCTACCCGCCCTACCCGACCGGCTACGCGCCGTACCAGGGCGGCTACCCCGGCTATCCCGGTTACGACCCGTACGCCACCGGACGCCCGCCCGGTACCAATGGAAAGGCGATCGCGGCGCTCGTCACGGGTCTGGTCAGCGTCACGCTCTGCGGGTGCTTCATCCCGTCGATCGCCGCGCTGATCCTTGGTTTCATCGCGTTGAGGGAGACGAAACGCACCGGTCAGGAGGGCCACGGGATGGCGCTCGCCGGGGTGATCCTCGGAGCGATCACCCTCATCGCTGGGGTGTTCGTCGTCATCATCGCCTTCAACGACCCCAGCCTGTACGGAGACTCCAGCTACTAGCCCTGCGGGGCGGGTCCTGGGTCGCTCCGCTCCTGCGTAGGCGGCGTTCGCTTCATCCCCGCCGCCCGACCCTTGCCCGCAATCACCAACGCCATCTTGCGGCTCGCTTCGTCGATCATCTCGTCGCCGAGCATCGCCGCGCCCCTGGCGCCGCCGGCCTTCGAGGTATGCCATTCGTAGGACTCGAGGATCAGCTCGGCGTGGTCGTAGTCGGCCTGACGAGGGCTGAATATCTCGTTGCCCACGGCGATCTGGTCCGGATGCAGTACCCACTTGCCGTCATACCCCAGAGCCGCCGAACGGCCTGCCACCCGACGGAACGCCTCGACGTCGCGGACCTTGAGGAACGGGCCGTCGATCGCGGCGATGCCGCGGCTGCGGGCCGCGACGAGGATCTTCATCAGCACGTGGTGATAGGCGTCGCCGACGTCGTAACCCTCCGGCTGTTCGCCGACGACGAGCGTGCGCATGTTGAGGCTGGCCATCAGGTCGGCTGGCCCGAGCACCAGGGCGGCCACCCGCGGGGCGGCAGCGATGGCGTCGACGTTGGTCAGCCCCTGCGCGGTCTCGATCTGCGCCTCGATGGCGATGCCGCCGGGCGCCAACCCGTGCACCAGCTCCAGCTGCGTGAGCAAGAGGTCCAACGCCTGCACGTGTGAGGCGTCGACCACCTTGGGCAACACGATGAGGTCGAGGTGCTCGCCTGCGGCGGCGACCACCTCGATGACGTCGGCGTGCGTCCACGGCGTCGTCCAGTCGTTGACCCGCACCCCGCGAAGCTGTCCCGCCCACCCCGGCTCCGCCAACGCGGCCGCCACCCGGGTGCGGGCCGCTGCCTTGGCATCCGGTGCCACGGCGTCCTCCAGATCGAGGAAGACTTCGTCCGCCGGAAGGCCTTTGGCCTTGTCAATCATCTTGGCGCTGCTGCCAGGAACCGACAGGCAGGTTCGACGGGGGCGATAGCGGCTGTCCACGACTTCACTCTCTACCCTTCTAACCATGGTGGCGGTCAACAGGGTCTACACGGCCCGCATGTCGGGGATGCTGGTGCTCGGCCCCGACGGTGAGTCGATCGGCCGTGTCCGTGACGTGGTGATCAGCATCAGCTACGGCCGCCAACAGCCTCGAGTACTCGGTATCGTCGTCGAATTGCTCAACCGCAGAAGGATTTTCGTCCCGATCCTGCGCGTCACGGCCATCGAGCCGAGCGCCGTCACGTTGACCACGGCCAACGTGTCGCTGCGCCGCTTCGCGCAACGGCCCGGCGAAGTCCTGGTCTTCGGTCAGGTGCTCGACACCCGGGTACGGGTCGACGATCCCGAACTCGAACACTTGAAGGGCGTCGACGTGGTCGTCGTCGACCTCGCCATCGAACAGGTCCGCACCCGCGACTGGTTGGTGACCCGGGTCGCGGTCCGCAGCCACCGCAGGCTGGGCCGGCGCACCGCCGTGCACATCGCGAACTGGCAGAACGTTTCGGGACTCACGCCGTCGGCGCTGTCGCTGCCCGGCCAGGGGGTCGCGCACCTGCTCGAGCAGTTCGAGGGTCAGCGCCCCATCGTCGTCGCCGACGCCATCCGCGAACTGCCGACCAAACGGCGCAACGAGGTCGTCAACGCGCTCGACGACGAACGGCTCGCCGACGTCCTGCAGGAGCTGTCCGAAGCCGAACAGGCCGAACTGCTCGACCAGATGGACACCGAACGCGCCGCGGACGTGCTCGAGGCGATGGACCCCGACGACGCCGCCGACCTCCTCGGTGAGATGGGCGCTAGTCAGGCGGAGGCGCTGCTGGCCCGGATGGACCCCGAGGACTCCGAACCGGTGCGCCGCCTGCTCAAGCACTCCCCGGACACGGCGGGCGGTCTGATGACGTCCGATCCGGTCGTGTTGAGTCCCGGTACCACCGTCGCGGAAGCGCTGGCCCGGGTGCGTGATCCGGACCTCACCCCCGCGCTCGCGTCGCTGGCGTTCGTCGTGCGCCCACCGACGTCGACGCCAACCGGCCGTTACGTCGGCTGCGTACACCTCCAACGCCTGCTGCGGGAGCCGCCCGCGGCGCTGGTCGGCGGGATCATCGACTCGGATCTGCCCACCCTCGCCCCCGACGTCTCGCTGGCCGCCGTGACGCGCTACTTCGCCGCCTACAACCTGGTGTGCGGGCCAGTGGTCGACGAGGAGAGCCATCTGCTGGGCGCCGTCAGCGTCGACGACGTGCTCGACCACCTGCTCCCGCACGATTGGCGGGTCAGCGAGGAGCCCGAACTGCCCACGGCGGCGCTTGATCCCGACGCCGCCGCGCAGGCACCCGGGGGTACGTCGTGAGCGACCTGTCGGCCCGTCAGCGCCTCGACACCCCGCGCACGTCCCGGCGGCGGTTCAGCCCGAGAGTCGACATCGAGGCCGTCGGAGCGTTCAGCGAGTCGATCGCGCGCTTCCTCGGCACCGGGCGATATCTCGCCATGCAAACCATCCTCGTGATCATCTGGATCGCACTGAACCTGTTCGCGCTGAAGTGGCAGTGGGATCCGTACCCGTTCATCCTGCTGAACCTGGCGTTCTCCACCCAGGCCGCGTACGCCGCGCCGCTGATCCTGCTGGCCCAGAATCGGCAGGAGAATCGCGACCGCGTGTCACTCGAGGAGGACCGGCGCCGCGCCGAGCAAACCAAGGCCGACACCGAATACCTCGCGCGCGAGCTGGCCGCGGTCCGGCTGGCCGTCGGTGAGGTTGCGACAAGGGACTATCTGCGTCGGGAACTCGAGGAAGTCATCGAACTGCTCAACGAGTTGAAGTCCGGACAAGACGACTCAACCCGGTAGACCAATGTGGCAACGGAACTAGCACAACTAGGTATGGTGACGTGGTTCACGAGTTTGCCGGAATCGTCGTCCGGTCATCGCAGAGCTAGGACGGTTGAGTGCACATAGGGGCAGCCGCTGTGTTTGCGGCCGTGCGGAGGGGCATCAGCCGTCCGGCGCGCGCTCAGTGGTTCGGCGCCGCGCTCATCGCCCCACTCGTCCTCCTGCTGGCAGTGGGGGCGTCCGCGCCGCCGCACATCAATGCGCGCAGCGACAACGGCATCACCCCGCTGGCCGCCGTGGCGCAGACCGGTGACGAGTCGGGCGTGCAGATCGTCGCCGCGACGCGGCCGCTGCCGCTGCTCCGCATCGCGGCCGCCAGCGTCTCGGCTCCACCGCCGCCCGTCGTGGTGAATTCACCTGGCAGCCTTCGCATTCCGGCTATGGCCCTCAGCGCGTACCGCAATGCCGAGCGGATGATGGCAGCGGCCTACCCGGCCTGCGGCGTGAGCTGGAACCTGTTGGCCGGCATCGGGCGCATCGAGTCGCTGCACGCCAACGGCGGTGCCACCGACTCGCGCGGTACCCCGATCAGCCCCATCTACGGGCCTGCGCTCGACGGCACCCTGCCCGGCAACGAGGTCATCGTCCAGAGCGTGCAGTCGGGTCGCGCCACCTACGCGCGGGCACTGGGTCCGATGCAGTTTTTGCCGGGCACGTGGGCGCGCTACGCCTCCGACGGCGACGGTGACGGCAAGGCGGACGTACAGAACCTGTACGACTCGACGCTGGCCGCGGCGCGCTACCTCTGCAGCGGCAACCTCAACCTGCGCAACCCGTCGCAGGTGATGGGCGCGATCCTGCGTTACAACAACTCGACCGCGTACGCCAGCAACGTGCTGGGCTGGGCCGCCGCCTACGCGACCGGCGTCGTACCGGTGGACCTGCCGCCGATCACCGGGCCCGCCCCGTTGGGCGACGCCCACCTCGACGCCAACCCCGAGGGCCTCGGGCCGGGGCTCCCGCTCAGCGCCGTCGGGCTCCCGGCGGACGATCCGCTGGCGCTGATGCCGCTGCTCGGCCCCGGCCGCCCGGATCTGGCGGGCCAGGTCGGAGTGCCGGGACAGATGCCAGGTCCGGCGATGGGACCACTGCCCGGTCCGGCACCCGAACCCGTGCAGAACTGTGCGGTGTTCTGCATCCAAGGCACCCCGCCGGCGCCCACTCCCGAAGCGCCGCCACCAGCGATTCCTGGCCTTCCCCCGTTCCTGCTGCCTCCGCCACCTGCGGCGCCGTTCGGGCCGCCGCCCGCGCAACCGGGCCTCGCCGTCGCGCCGCCCGCCGGCCTGATGCTGCCCGCCGGCCTGGTGCCGGGGCCGCCACCCGGCCCGCCGCCCGGCCCGGCACTGGCTCCGGCCGACGGCGCCGCCGTCGCACCAGCCGCCAGCCCGGGGTTGGTCCCGCCCGCCTGAGCCCACCCACCACCCGGGCGTGGCCAGAACCCCGGCTGAGGCGGCCTAGACTTGTAGTCGATGTCCACAACTCCCGCTGATCTGGAAGCCGCGGTGCGCAGCGCGCTGTCCAAGGTCATAGACCCCGAGCTACGCAAGCCGATCACCGATGTCGGCATGGTCAAGAACGTCGCCGTCGACGCCGACGGCGGTGTGCACGTGGAGATCTACCTGACCACGTCGGCCTGCCCGAAGAAGTCGGAGATCACCGAGCGCGTACGGCAGGTCGCGCTCGACGTGCCCGGCACCGGCGCAGTGACCGTGACCCTCGACGTGATGAACGACGAGCAACGCGGCGAGCTGCGCAAGATGCTGCGCGGCGACTCCCGCGAGCCCGTCATCCCGTTCGCTCAGCCCGGATCGCTCACCAGGGTGTACGCGGTGGCGTCGGGCAAGGGCGGGGTCGGGAAGTCGAGCGTCACGGTCAACCTCGCCGCCGCGCTGGCCGCCCGTGGCCTTTCGGTGGGCGTGCTCGACGCCGACATCTACGGCCACTCGGTGCCGCGGATGATGGGCACCACCGACCGCCCGACACAGGTCGACTCGATGATCCTTCCGCCCGTCGCGCACGACGTGAAGGTGATTTCGATCGCGATGTTCACGCAGGGCAACACCCCGGTGGTGTGGCGCGGACCCATGCTGCACCGCGCGCTGCAGCAGTTCCTGGCCGACGTGTACTGGGGCGATCTCGACGTCCTGCTGCTCGACCTGCCGCCAGGCACCGGCGATATCGCGATCTCGGTGTCGCAGCTGATTCCCGGCGCTGAGATCCTGGTCGTGACGACGCCGCAGCTTGCGGCCGCCGAGGTCGCAGAACGCGCGGGCGCCATCGCACTTCAGACCCGGCAGCGCATCGTCGGCGTCGTCGAGAACATGGCCGGGCTGCAACTGCCCGACGGGACCACCATGGCGCTGTTCGGCGAGGGCGGCGGACGTCAGGTCGCCGAGCGGCTCAGCCAGGCCGTCGGTGCTGACGTGCCGCTGCTGGGCCAAATCCCGATCGACCCGGAACTGGTGACGGCAGGCGACTCTGGCGTGCCGCTGGTGCTGGGCTCACCCGACTCCGCGGCAGGCAAGGAACTGCGCAAGATCGCCGACGCGCTGGCCGTGCGCAAGCGTGGCCTGGTCGGAATGGCGCTGAACCTGGATCCCGTCGCCCGCTGATAGTCCTGTCGACTCAGGTCGCGTCACTGTCGAACGGGGTGCCCTTGGCCGCGTCCGGCGCGGGCGCCTCGGCGGGCGGCGTGGGCGGTTGTGCCACCGGCCCGTTCGCGGAAACGGGCTTCTCGAAGTTGCCGGTGAAGATCGAGTCGTCCCCGTCGAGCAGATGCTTGGTCAGCGCCGCCCGCGGTGACATGCCGCGCAGCTTCTGAAGCTCGGACAGCGGCTGGCGGAGATCCTCGAACTCGGGGCCGAGATCCTCGCGCAACTGGCTGGTGGCCCCGGAGAGGTATTCGCGGGCCTGACGCACCGCACCCGCGGTCCAGCGGATGGCGCCCGGCAGGCGTTCGGGACCCAGGATGACGAGGCCGGCGACCACCAGCACCAACATCTCGCCCCAGCCCACGTTCGCGAACACGACGCTACGCTTTGGGGTTGTCGGGATCGGGTCTGACCACGAGCGTGACCGGGCGGCCGTCGCGCATCACCTCGATGGTCGCGTCCTGGCCGATCTTGAGTTGACGCACGGCGACGACGAATTCGTCGGTGTCGGCGACCGTGCGGTCACCGACCTTGACCACGACGTCGTTCTTCTGCAGACCCGCCCGGTCGGCCGGGCTGTTCTGCTTGACGTCGGCGATCTGCGCACCAGAGGAAACCGAGTTGCTCACCGTCTTGGCGGTGACGCCGAGCGTCGCGTGCGAGACCTTGCCGTCCTTGATCAAGGCCTCGGCCACCGACTTGACCTCGTTGATCGGAATCGCGAAGCCGAGCCCACTTGCACTGTCCGACAATGACTTACCGGCCGCATTGATGCCGATGACTTCGGCGTCCATGTTGAACAGCGGGCCGCCGGAGTTGCCGTGGTTGATCGGTGCGTCGGTCTGCACGGCATCGATGACCGTGTCGGTGTCGGAGCCCTCACCGGAGATCGGCACCGGACGGTGCAGCGCGCTGACGATGCCGCGGGTGACGGTGTTGCGTAGCTGTAGCGGGGCGCCCGCGGCCATCACCTCCTGGCCGACGATCAGTTTGTCGGAGTCACCGAGCTTCGCCACGCTCAGGTTGTCGACGTTGTCGACCTTCAGTACGGCCAGATCGGTCTTGCGGTCCCGGCCGACGAGGTTGGCGGGTACTTCCTTGCCGTCGTTGAACACCACCGAGAGCTTGAACTGGCTGGGGTTGTTGGCCGCATCGGAGATGACGTGGTTGTTGGTGACGATGTAGCCCTTGCCGTCGATCACGACACCGGACCCGACACCCGTCTCGTCGTCGGACTTGGCGTAGACCGTCACGACCGAATCCGCGACTGCAGAGGCGACCTTGGAGAATCTGTCGGTGGACTCTTCGACGGTGCCGTCGGTGGACACCGTCGCCTTCGCGGTGGTGAATGCCGCCATGACCTGAGCGGTGTAATGGCTGACCACCGCTCCGCCGACACACGTAACCGCCGCCACGAGCAGCACCACTCCGAGCGCAATCCAGGACACCTTGCGGCCGAACAGGACTTCACGGACGCCCAACTTGCCTTCGGGAGCTTCCCCAGCGCCCACGCGCGGCGCCTTGGCCACCGCGGGGGGGCCCAAGGACGGCGCGGCGGACGGGTCGCGCCACGGGTCGGCGGGCTCGTCGGGGACGTCACGTTCCTTCTCGGCGTCCAACGCGCCGACGTCCGCGGGATGACGCTGCAGCGATTCGGCGACACCGTGTCGTCCATACGCCTCGGCGAGTACGGGGTCGGACGTCCGGTTGGTGGCCGTGGACTCAGCCTGGTCGCGCGGCCCGGCCGAGCCTGCGAACGAGCCGGTGGTTCCATTCGGCCTGCCGAAGGCACGGGTCGCGGCGGGATCGACCGGCGGGCGCGAGATGGGGCGGGGCGCCAGACGAGGGCCGGACTGGTCCTGATTAGTCACCCGAGATCACTTTCTCCATCGAAGCGGCTGCCGCGGGCCGACGCGGCTCGTGCGTCCACTTTACCGACGGCTGCGATGACGCGAATCCCGTCGTCAGGAGGCCAATCGACGTCGGCGAACACGGCTAGGGACTCGCGTCCGACACGGGGTTGACCACGAGCACGAGGTGGTGACCGTCGCGCACCACCTCGACCGGCGCATCCTGGCCGATCACGAGTTGTCGTACGGCGACCACCAGTTCGTCGCCGTCGACGACGGGGCGGTTGCCGACCTTGACCACGACGTCGTTCTCCAGGAGGCCCGCTCTCTCCGCGGGGCCGCCCACCTTGACGTTGGCGATCTGCGCGCCCGACGCCACCGCGTTGCTCACCGATCGCGCGGTCAGCCCCAGCGTCGGATGATCGATCTTGCCGTCCCGAATCAGCGCGTCGACGACGGACTGGGCCTCGTTGATCGGAATCGCGAAGCCGAGCCCACTTGCACTGTCCGACAATGACTTACCGGCCGCATTGATGCCGATGACTTCGGCGTCCATGTTGATGAGCGGGCCGCCGGAGTTGCCGTGGTTGATCGGCGCGTCGGTCTGCACGGCATCGATGACCGTGTCGGTGTCGGAGCCCTCACCGGAGACGGGCACCGGACGGTGCAGCGCGCTGACGATGCCGTGCGTGACGGTGTTGCGCAGCTGCAGCGGGGCGCCTGCCGCGACCACTTCCTGGCCAACGACGAGCTTGTCGGAGTCACCGAGCTTCGCGACGCTCAGGTTGTCGACGTTGTCGACCTTCAGTACGGCCAGATCGGTCTTGCGGTCCCGGCCGATGAGGTTGGCGGGCACTTCCTTGCCATCGTTGAACACCACCGAGAGCTTGAACTTGGCGGGGTTGTTGGCCGCATCGGAGATCACGTGGTTGTTCGTGACGATGTAGCCCTTGCCGTCGACGACCACACCGGACCCGACACCCGTCTCGTCGTCGGACTTGGCGTACACCGTCACCACCGAGTCGGCCACCGCGGCAGCCACCGTCGCGAACCGGCCGCCCGGCTCCGCCGCCGAGTCCGTCGTCTCGTACAGGCCCTTGGCGCTGGTGAGGGGCGCCTTCGCAGCAGAGGTAGTGCGGCCGACGATGCCACCGCCGAGCCCGATCACGAACGCGATCAGCACCAGTAGCCCGAGTGCGGTCCACGACACCCCGCGACCGGACAGCAGGTCGCGCAGACCCACCTTGCCGGTGGGCATCGATGGCGCGGCATGCGGCGCCTTGGGCACGGCGGGCGTCCCCCACGACGGGGTAGCGGATGCGTCGCGCCAGGGATCGACGGCGTCGCCCCCGACCCCTTGACCCTCTGCCGCACCAGCATCGCCTGGGGGACGCTGTAGCGAGTCGCCTCCGTCGTGGCGACCGAACGCCTCGGCCAACTCGGGGTCCGGCGCCAAATCCGTCGGGGTGAACTCGCCGCGGCCGGTCTGCTCGTCGGTGGCGAGGATGGACCCTGCGAATCCCTCCGGCCTGCCGAAGGCGCGGGTGGCCTCGGGGTCGACGGGCGGACGCGAGACCGGGCGGGGCGCCAAGCGGGGGCCCGTCCCTGACTGGTCGTTGTTGGTCACCGTCGTCACGCGCCCTTGTCGGGGATCGGATTGACGGTGAGCACGACATGTTGGCCGCCGCGCACCACTTCGACCGGCGCATCCTGGCCGATCTTGAGTTGCCGCACGGCGACCACCAGTTCGTCGCCGTCGGTGATCGTGCGGTCGCCGACCTTGACGATGACGTCGTCCTTCTTGATGCCGGCCTTGTCGGCAGGGCCGCCCTTGGTGACCTCGGTGACCCGGACGCCGTCCATCATCACGTCGTCCCCATTTTCGTCGTCGGTCGATCCGACGGCCACGCCGAGCGACGGGTGGGCGATCTTGCCGTCTCGGATCAGCGCGTCGGCAACGAACTTGACCTCGTTGATCGGAATCGCGAACCCGAGCCCACTTGCGCTGTCCGACAACGACTTCCCGGCCGAGTTGATGCCGATGACCTCGGAATTCATGTTGATGAGGGGGCCACCGGAGTTGCCGTGGTTGATCGACGCGTCGGTCTGCACGCCGTCGATGACGGTGTCGGTGTCCGAGCCGTCGCCCGCCGAAATCGGCACCGGACGGTGCAACGCGCTGATGATCCCCGCCGTGACGGTGCTACGCAGGCCGAGCGGAGCACCCGCGGCAACCACCTCCTCGCCGACCCTCAGCTTGTCGGAGTCACCGAGTCGTGCGACGGTCAAGTTGTCGATGTTGTCGACCTTCAGCACCGCGACATCCGTCTTGGTGTCGCGGCCGACCAGGTTGGCCGGGACCTCCTTGCCATCGTTGAAGACCACCGTCAGCTTGTATTGGGACGGGTTGTTGGCGGCCTCGGAGATGACGTGGTTGTTGGTGACGATGTAACCGCGCCCGTCGACGACGACACCGGAACCCAGACCGAGCGCCTGGTCGCTCGCCGCTTGGATGGTCACCACCGAATTGGCCACCGAGGCCGCCACTGCGGCGAACGCACTCGGTGGCGAGTCGAGCGTGTCGGCGCGCTGCAAGTTGACCTTCGGCGTGGTGAACGCCGTCATCACCTCCGTGGTCACGCGCCCGACCATGCCACCGAGCAGGCCGACCACCACGGCGACCACCGCCAGCAGCGCAAGCGCTACCCACGACAACTTCCGCCCGAACACCACGTCGCGCAGACCGAGTTTTCCAGCTGCGGGCAGGGCGACGGGCGATGCTTCGGGCGCCGGAGCCGCTGACGACGGGGCCGCGTCGGGCCATGCGTAGGCAGGTGAGTCGAACGGCTCAGCGGCCGAGGCGACCACGGGGTCGGGCTGCGGTGGTTCGTCGAGGGCGGTGCGTCCGAACGCCTTGGCCAGCACCGGGCCGGGAGGCTGGGCGGTTGGCGTGTACTCGCCCTGATCGGTGCGTTGGTCGCTTCCGAGGAATGGCCCGGTGACTCCGTCCGGCCTGCCGAAGGCACGCGGTTCCCCGGGGTCGACGAGCGGACGCGACAGGGGGCGCGCGCCCAAGCGAGGCGTGGTGGCGGACTGGTCCTGGTCGGTCACCCGGATTCACTCTCCATTGGAGCGTCCGCCATGGCCGGCGCACGCGGTTGCTCGACTCCGCATTGAAACTACCGGCGCTTGCGACGGGCGCGCGGAACGCCGTCAGCAAACTGCGGATCAATCTGCTCCGCCGGGGGCTCCGGCGGAGCGTGGTGCGGGATCTGGGACAACAAGCCGAGCAGTGAGCTCGGTACGGCAATGGGACATGAGTCCCGCAACGCCGCACGGGCCTGGCCTTGTGCGTCGACCTCGGCGGAGCACTCGGGACATAGCGACAGGTGGTGGGCAGCCCGCAGGTGCGCGGTCATCCGGAGCTCACCGTCGACGAAGGCCGCGATGGCCTCGGTGGACAGGTGCTCGGTGGAGCCGAACTGACGTGGGCCGACCGGTTCGTCGCTCTGGGAGGCGAGTTGACTGGGCAGCCAGGAGAACGCCCGGCGGAACACGTGTCCCGGGTCGGCCATCACCGGCGCTCCTCTCAGGTCAGTCGCATCATAAGGGCTGCGTTACACATTCGAATGTAGCGCGGCGGGCGGTTCACCACACCCGCGACAGGTCAGGCCGATTTAGCCTGACCCTCGACGTACTCGGTTGAGTGATTGGCCAGGTAGTCGCGCAGCGCCTGCCTGCCCCGGTGGATGCGGCTACGCACGGTGCCCAGTTTGACGCCGAGGGTGGCGCCGATCTCCTCGTATGACAGTCCTTCGATGTCGCACAGGACCACGGCGGCGCGAAACTCTGGAGCCAGCGAGTCGAGCGCGGCCTGCAGGTCAGGACCCAGACGTGAGTCGTGGTAGATCTGCTCGGGGTTCGGCTCGTCGGCGGGTACCCGGTCGTAGTCCTCGGGAAGGGCCTCCATGCGGATGCGGTTGCGGCGCCGCACCATGTCGAGGAACAGGTTCGTGGTGATGCGGTGCAACCAGCCCTCGAACGTCCCCGGCTGGTAGTTCTGCACCGACCGGAAGACCCGGATGAACGTCTCCTGGGTCAGGTCCTCGGCGTCGTGCTGATTGCCGGACAGGCGGTAGGCCAGCCGGTACACCCGGTCGGCGTGCTGACGCACCAGTTCGTCCCACGACGGCATGGTGTTCTTGTCTCCGGTGGCGTCGAACACCGCGGTGCCCGTCAGCTCCTCGGACGGCTCGAGCCACTCCGGACCGCCAGACTCGGGTCCGGCCTGCTCGAGGTGGGACATGAACACAGGGCCCATCGTCGTGGTGGTCGTCGTATCCTCCAGATCGTTCGCGCAGCCCTCAGTATGAACCGAAGGCTCTACACATGCCGCAACGGAATCGTCGACGCGGTTGTTCCCGGATTGCGAGCTTGCGCCGAATGCTCCGCGACTATCCATGCGGATACCGTGTCTGACCCTGGTGAGGTTCGCATATGAGCGACCTGAACTTTTCCTGAGAAAGCGGGCGGCCCCAGCTCGACCAGCGCAAACCGGCTCGTCGTGAGCGGGATTGCGCGGCGGCGTGCGGGCGTGTCGCCCTACGGGCACGGTGGGATCGCTCTACGCTGCGGACATGGCCGACGACGCGCGCCCCAGCCGTGCTGACGCGATAGTCACCCACGCCGAGCAGTCCATATCCGAGGACGCGATCACGGCCGCCGCACGTGAGCGGGCCGTGGACAGCGGTGCGGGGGCGATCACCCCGGCGGTGGGAGCTCTGCTGAGCGTGCTGGCCAAGCTGGCCGGCGCCAAGGCCGTGGTCGAGGTTGGCACCGGGGCAGGCGTCAGCGGGCTGTGGTTGCTGTCGGGCATGCGCGACGACGGTGTGCTCACCACGATCGACGTCGAGCCCGAGCATCAGCGGTTGGCCAAGCAGGCGTTCTCCGAGGCAGGCATCGGTCCGTCGCGCACCCGACTGATCGGCGGCCGCGCGCAGGACGTGCTGACCAGGCTGGCCGACGAGTCGTACGACCTGGTCTTCGTCGACGCCGACCCACTCGACCAACCGCTGTACGTGGCCGAGGGCGTGCGACTGCTCCGGTCCGGCGGGGCGATCGTCGTGCACCGCGCCGCACTCGGTGGCCGGGCGGGCGACGCGGGGGCCGGCGACCAGGAAGTCGCCGCGGTGCGCGAGGCGGCCCGGCTGATCGCCGAGGACGAGCGCCTGACGCCCGTCCTGATTCCGCTCGGTGACGGCATCTTGGCCGCCGCCCGCGACTGAACTGGTTCTTCGGGTCGCACGGTCACGCGTGGTGCATTGAGCTAGCGACCTCGATTTCCGCCGAACGTGAACCCGCTGCGATTTCTCCCCGCCGATTTCTCAGCAGCGGCGTCACGTTCGGACGACAGGGACGCTTCTGAGCCTCGCCGAAATCGGATTCCCGGTCGTTGAGCGCGTGAGTTAACGACCGGGACGACGGTTTCGGCGGCCTTTCGATGCGGTTTGGCGATCTTTACGACTTCTTGACCCTGTAACCGCTTGACCGTCCGCTGAACGCGCGTTTAGTGTGTTGAACATGCGTTCAGCGGACGATCTGACTGCGACCGCGCGGATCCGTGACGCGGCCATCGAGCAGTTCGGCCAGCACGGGTTCGACGTCGGCCTGCGCGCCATCGCCAAGGCCGCAGGCGTCAGCGCAGGCCTGGTGATCCACCACTTCGGTTCCAAGGACGGCCTGCGCAAGGCGTGCGACGAGTTGGTCGCCGAAACCATCCGAACCGCCAAGACCGAGTCCGTGCAGAACTCCGATCCCGCAGCCTGGTTCGCCCAGATGGCCGAGATCGAGTCGTTCGCACCGCTGATGGCGTACCTGGTGCGCAGCCTGCAGACCGGTGGCGACCTGGCGAAGTCGCTGTGGCGCACCATGCTCGCGAACGCCGAGGAATACATCGAAGAAGGTGTCAAGGCGGGCACCATCAAGCCCAGTCGCGATCCGAAGGCCAGGGCCCGCTTCCTGGCGATCAACAACGGCGGCGGCCTCCTGCTCTACCTGCAGTTGCACGACGATCCGACGAATCTGCGCGCGGTGCTCCACGACTATGCGCAGGACATGCTGATGCCATCGCTCGAGGTATACACGCACGGCCTGATGACGGACTCGACGATGTACGACGCGTTCGCCGCCCAACAGGCAACCGGCAAGCCCATTCCCACGTCGAAAGAGGAGTGATCCATGACGAACACCAAGGGCACCAACGCCATCGAGGTCTCGAACCTGACGAAGAGCTTTGGCTCGGTGCGGGCGCTCGACGGGCTCGACCTGAACGTCGCCGAAGGCGAGGTGCACGGCTTCCTCGGACCCAACGGCGCGGGCAAGTCGACGACCATCAGGATCTTGCTCGGACTCATGCGCGCCGACTCGGGCACGGTCCGACTGCTCGGTGGCGACCCGTGGGCCGACGCCGTCGCGTTGCATCGCGACATCGCCTACGTACCAGGCGACGTCACGCTGTGGCCCACGCTGACCGGTGGCGAGACCATCGACATGCTGGCCCGCATGCGCGGCGGGATCGACGAGCAGCGTCGCGTCGAACTGATCGAACGGTTCAGCCTCGACCCCACCAAGAAGGCCCGCACGTACTCGAAGGGCAACCGGCAGAAGGTCTCGCTGGTCTCCGCGTTCTCGTCGCACGCCAGATTGCTCCTGCTCGACGAACCCAGCAGTGGGCTGGACCCGTTGATGGAGCACGTCTTTCAACAGTGCGTCGGCGAAGCCCGCGACCGCGGTGCCACCGTGCTGCTGTCCAGCCACATCCTGGCCGAGACCGAGGCGCTGTGCGAACGGGTAACCATCATCCGCGCAGGCAAGACCGTCGAGAGCGGCACGCTCGACTCGATGCGCCACCTGTCCCGCACGTCGATCAAGGCCGAATTGATCGGTGACCCAGGCGATCTGGCCAGCATCACGGGTGTCGAGGACGTCAGCGTCGAGGGCCACACCCTGCGCGCCCAGGTCGACGGGGAGAGCCTCGCCGAGGTGATCAAGGCGCTCGGCGACGCGGGGGTCCGCAGCCTCGTCAGCCAGCCGCCGACACTCGAGGAATTGTTCCTGCGGCATTACGACACGGGCGAGTCAGTACCGGAGAAGGTGACCGCATGACCATCAGCACCGTCGACAGGCCCCACGGGGCCGCCCATCAACTGCCCCCACGCGGCTCGCACTTCTCGGGAACCCTTGGGCTGCTTCGGCTCTACCTTCGCCGCGACCGCGTCGTGGCACCGCTGTGGGTGCTCCTGCTGTCCGTCCCGCTGTCGACGGTCTACGTGGGCAGCATCGAAGCCGTGTACCCCACGCAGGCCGACCGGGCCAGTTTCGCGGCGACCATCATGGCCAGTCCCGCACAGCGCGCGTTGTACGGAAACGTCTACGGCGACAGCCTCGGGGCCACCGGCATCTGGAAGGCCGGCATGTTCGGAGTGCTGATCGCCGTCGCCGTCATCCTGACCGTCATCCGGCACACCCGCGCCGACGAGGAGACCGGACGCTCGGAGCTCATCGACTCCACCGCCGTCGGCCGCTACGCCAGCCTCACCGCAACGCTGCTGCTCGCATGCGGTGCGTCGCTGCTCACCGGGATCATCGGCATCGCCGGGCTACTGACGGTCGACGTCCCAGCGGCCGGTTCGGTGGCCTTCGGTTCGGCGCTGGCGTGCACGGGGCTGGTGTTCACCGCCGTCGCCGCCGTGACGGCTCAGCTGTCGCCGAGCGCGCGGTTCGCCCGCGGCGCCGCATTCGGCGTACTCGCCGCGGCGTTCACGCTGCGCGCCGTCGGCGACGCGAGTTCCGAGGCCAGCACGCTGTCGTGGTTGTCCCCGCTCGGCTGGGCATTGCAGGTGCGGCCGTATGCGGGCGACCGCTTCTGGGTGCTGCTGTTGCCGGTCGCGACGACGGTGGCGCTGATCGCGTTGGCCTACCAGCTTTTGGCGCGACGCGACGTCGGTGCCGGACTGATCGCCGAACGTCCTGGCCCGCCGCGCGCAGGAGCATCGCTGCACGGGCCCACCGGGTTGGCCTGGCGGCTCAGCCGCGGTGCGCTGGTGCTGTGGACCGTCGGGCTGATCGGCTACGGCCTGTTGATCGGCAGCGTGGTCAACGGCATCGGCGACGAGCTCGGCGACAGCGCCACCGCGCGCGACATCGTGGCCCGCCTTGGCGGGACGGATGCGATGGAACAGGCGTTCGTCGCCGTCGCCTTCAGCATGGTCGGCATGATCGCCGCGGCGTTCGCCACCTCACTGACGCTGCGGCTGCATCAGGAGGAGTCCACCCAGCACGCCGAGACGCTGCTCGCCGGAGCGGTGAGCCGCACCCGTTGGCTGGCGGGCCATCTGTTGATCGCACTCATCGGCTCGGCCGCCGCCATCCTGGTCTCCGGCCTGGCTCGCTGGTCTCACCTACGGCGCCGCGGCAGGTGACGTCGCGGGCAAGCTGCCCACCGTGCTCGGCACCGCGGCCGTGCAACTGCCTGCGGTGTGGCTGATGGCCGCCGTGACCGTAGCGTTGTTCGGGCTGCTCCCCCGGTTCACCCCGGTGGCGTGGGGGGTGCTGGTCGCGTTCATCGCGGTGTATCTGCTTGGCTCGCTGGCGAACTCACCGCAGTGGCTGCTCGATCTCGAACCCTTCGCCCATACCCCACACGTCGGCTCCGGCGATTTCACCGCCACGCCCCTGGCTGTGGCTGCTGGTCATCGATGGCGCATTGATCACGTTGGGCGGCATCGCCTTTCGCCGCCGCGACCTACGCTGAGGAGGCAACATGAAGATCGCACTGCAATTCGTCGCGTCGTCGCTCTTCGGCCTGCTGTTCTTCGGAATCGGGCTCTTCGGGCCTGCAGGGACCTTCCACTACTGGCAGGCGTGGGTCTTCATCGCGGTGTTCATCGCGTGCGCAACGATTCCGAGCCTCTTTCTGGCAGCGAAGTATCCCGAGGCGCTCCGACGACGAATGAACGCGGGCCCCACCGCGGAAACCCGTCCCCTGCAACGAATCATCATCACCGCGACCGTGCTGCTCGTACTGGCGGTCATGGTCGTCAGCGCGCTCGACCACCGGTTCGGCTGGTCGACCGTGCCGCTGATCCTCGTCTGGGTCGGCAACGTCCTGGTGACCGTCGGACTGTTGGCGCACCCAGGTCGTGATCGTGCAGAACAACTACGCGTCAGCCAACATCACCGTCGAAGCCGGTCAGAAGCTGGCCAGCACCGGGTCTGTACGGCATCGTGCGCCATCCGATGTACAGCGGCGTCGTGATCATGATGATCGGCACTCCCCTTGCGCTCGACTCGCTTTGGGGGCTGGCCGCCACCGCGCTCGCGCTGCCGGTGCTCGCCGCTCGGATCTTCGACGAGGAGAAGATGCTCACCGAGGAACTGGCCGGTTACGCCGACTACAAGACCCGAGTCCGGTCGCGGTTGATCCCCTACGTCTGGTGAACGCGTCGCACGCTGAATCGCCACGCACCGACCAACACCAGCACCGCGACGAACCGCGCGCCCGTGTTCGCGACCAGCACCGCGCTCCACCCGTTCTGCGCCATGTACAGCACGTTGAGCAGGCCGCTGGCGCCGTGCATCACCGCCAACGTGACGACGACGAGCCGTATCGCCGCCCCGTCAGCCAACCGCGTGGCGCCGAACGACAACACCGCGACCGCCAGTTCGGCCGCCCCGACGAGATACACCAGCAGGAAGTCGCGGGGTTCCACCGTGATGCCCACCGCTGCAGGAATCACCCTGGGCCACACGGTGAGCACCACCGCCCCGGCCAGCGTGATCACCCCGTGTGCGAACAGCACGGCGCGAATCAGGGTGGATGGTCGGGGCTCGGTCATCGTCGGCTCCTCGTCACGGATGTGGATTCGGGTTCGTCATTGATATGACGGCCATCGACAGCCGATCATGACGGAGGAGGACGCGTGGACCCATTCGAGGAACACCGGGCCCACCTGCGGGCGGTGGCCCTGCGGATGCTCGGCTCCGCCAGTGATGCCGACGACGCGGTCCAGGAGGCCTGGCTGCGGCTGCAGCGCAGCGACATCGGCGACGTACGCAACCTGCGCGCCTGGCTGACGACCGTCGTCGCGCGGATCTGTCTGGACGTCCTGCGCGCCGCGGAGTGCGGCGCGAGGACCCACTCGACGACGCCGAGACACGGAGTCGAGGACGACGGCGTCGACCGAGCCGAACAGGAAGCCGTACTCGCGGATTCGGTCGGCGCCGCGCTGATGGTAGTGCTGCAGACGTTGTCGCCGGCCGAGCGACTCGCGCTTGTCCTGCACGACATGTTCGACGTCCCGTTCGCCGAGATCGGGCCCATCGTCGGGCGCTCGCCCAACGCCACCGCGCAACTCGCGGCGCGGGCCCGGCGTCGGGTACGCGGCAAGCCGCCGAACCCGGGACCGACGCTGCCGCGGAGCGTCGGATCGTCGACGCGTTCCTCGCCGCGGCGCGTGCCGGCAACTTCGACGCGCTACTGGCGTCTGCTGCACCCCGACGTCGAATTGCGGGCGGACGCCGTCGCCGACAGGCTCGGTCGCTGCGGTGGTCGTGCGCGGGGCACGCGACGTCGCCGCCCGCGCGCGCATGTTCGCAACGAACGCGCAGTACGCCGAACCTGCGCTGATCGATGGCGGCACCGGCGTCGTCGTCGCGCCCGACGGGCGACTGGCGCTGGTGCTGCAGTTCGCGACGGACGGCCGGGTGATCCGTGGCATCGACATTCACGCCGACCCACGGCGTCTGGACCAGTTCGAATTCGCGATCCTGGACTGAACTCTCCGTCGCTAGCTCCGCGCGGTAGCGTGCGGGAATGCCTCGCGATGTCGTTCCGGAGCGCGGCCCCGCCGTCGAGAAGCCGTGCCCCGGCGGTGGCAAGAGTTGGACCGTCGACAAGCAAGGTAAGCCGGTATGCCCGCGCTGCTACCGCGCGCTTGCAACCGTGGCGGGCAAGGGTCGGTCCGTGCGCGATATGCCGACAGTGCCGCCGCACCCAAGGCCGCCGCGACGCGACCGATAGTCGTGCCAGCGCTCCAGGCGACCTCGCCCGCACTGCCGGGACGCGACGCAAGTTCGCGATCCCGGGCGCAGCCCGCCGCATACTGATCCGATGGAACTGCTCACCGGGTTCGGGCTGGCGACCGCGGCGGGGCTCAACGCCTACATCCCGTTGCTGGCGCTGGGACTGCTGGCCCGGTTCACCGATCTGGTGAACCTGCCGCACGGGCTGGGCGTGGCTGGAGAACGGCTGGGTGATGGTGATCGTCGCGGTGCTGCTGACCGTCGAGGTGGTCGCCGACAAGGTCCCCGCGCTCGACAGCGTCAACGACGCCATTCAGACCTTCGTCCGGCCGACGGCCGGCGGCATCGTCTTCGGCTCCGGCACCGCGTCGCAGACCGCTGCGGTCACCGATCCCGGGGCCTTCGTCACGTCGGGCCAGTGGGTTCCGATCGCGATCGGTGTCGTCGTGGCCCTGGTGGTGCACCTGACGAAGACGGCGGTGCGGCCGGTGGCCAACGTCGCGACGGCCGGGGTGGCCGCGCCCGTCTTGAGCACCGTCGAGGACTTCACCAGCGTCGGGTTGGTGTTCGTCGCGATCCTGCTGCCGGCACTGGTGCTGGTGGTCGTCGCGCTGATCGCCTGGGCTGCCGTGTGGCTGCTGCTGCGGCGCCGAAAGCGACGCACCGCGACTCCGGCCGTTAGATCCAGATGCCCTTGCCGACGGCGACCACGCCGCCGGCGCTGATCGCGAACCGTTCGCGGTCCTTGCTCCAGGTCCACGCCGACCATCTCGCCGGGGCCGACGACCACGTTCTTGTCGAGGATCGCGTGGCGCACGACGGCACCGCGGCCGATCCGCACCCCGGGCATGAGCACGCTGCCCTCGACGATCGCGCCGTCGTCGATCACCACGTTGGACGACAACACCGAATTGCGCACCGACGCCGCCGAGACGATGCTGCCCGCGCCGACGACCGACTCCTGCGCCGAGCCGCCGTTGACGAACTTGGCGGGCGCCAGGTTCTCCGGTTCGCCCCGGATCGGCCAGCGCCGGTTGTACAGATTGAAGACCGGGTGCACCGACACCAGGTCCATGTGCGCGTCGTAGAAGGCGTCGAGCGTCCCGACGTCGCGCCAGTAGCCGTGGTCGCGTTCGGTGGCTCCGGGCACCTCGTTGTCGTTGAAGTCGTAGACCGCGGCCATGCCGTCGCGCACCAGCCGCGGAATGATGTCGCCGCCCATGTCGTGATCGGAGTCGTCCTCGTCGGCGTCGGCCCGGATGGCGTCGACGAGCACCTTGGTGGTGAAGATGTAGTTGCCCATCGACGCGAAGGTCTGCTCGGGATCGTCGGGCGTGCCCGGCGGATCGGCCGGCTTCTCGACGAACTCGCGAATGCAGCCCGGACTCGTCGGCGTCGATGCATCCGAACGCGGTCGCCTCCGCCCGCGGCACCCGGATCCCCGCGACCGTCGCGCCCGCACCACTCTCGATGTGGAACTGGAGCATCTGCTCGGGGTCCATCCGGTAGATGTGGTCGGCACCGAACACGACGACGTAGTCGGGGTCCTCGTCGTAGATCAGGTTCAGCGACTGCAAGATCGCGTCGGCCGAGCCGGTGTACCACCGCGGGCCGAGACGCTGCTGCGCGGGAACCGGCGTGATGTACTCACCCGCAAGCCCCGAAAGCCGCCAGTTCTGCGAAATGTGGCGGTCCAGCGAATGCGACTTGTATTGCGTCAGAACGCAGATCCGCAAGTAGCGCGCGTTGACCAGATTCGACAGCACGAAGTCGATGAGCCGGTAGGCGCCGCCGAAGGGAACCGCGGGCTTGGCCCGATCCGCGGTCAGCGGGTACAGCCGCTTGCCCTCGCCGCCGGCCAGGACGATGCCCAGGACGTGTGGCAATTCCCTCATGCGTCAAACCTATCGGCCGCCAGGAACCGCGGCTAGCCATTCGCGCGATTCGCCGCGACGGCGAGCCGTCCGGCGACACGGTTTCGGTGGCGCTGAGGGTCAACGCAATTGGCGCAGGCCGCCCGCGAGGCCCGCCCGGTCCACTACGGTCGTGAGCATGCGGGTGGCGATGATGACACGGGAGTATCCACCCGAGGTGTACGGCGGCGCAGGCGTACACGTCACCGAGCTCGTCGCCCAACTGAAGCAGCTGTGCGAGGTCGACGTGCACTGCATGGGCGCGCCGCGGACACGGGCGTATCGTCGCTCAACCGGATCCCGCGCTCAAGGGCGCCAATGCGGCGCTGACCACGCTGTCGGCCGACCTGGTCATGGTCAACGCCGCCGCCGGCGGCCGACCGTGGTGCACTCGCACACCTGGTACACCGGGCTGGCCGGCCACCTCGCTGCGCTGCTCCACGGCGTGCCCCACGTGCTGACGGCGCATTCGCTCGAGCCGATGCGGCCGTGGAAGGCCGAGCAGCTCGGCGGCGGCTACCGGGTGTCGTCGTGGGTGGAGCGCACCGCGGTCGAGGCCGCCGACGCGGTGATCGCGGTCAGCTCGGGCATGCGCGACGACGTGCTGGCCACCTATCCCGCCCTGGACCCCAACCGCGTTCACGTCGTGCGCAACGGCATCGACACCGAGGTCTGGTATCCGGCCCCGCCGCAGCCGGAGGGATCGGTGCTCGCCGACCTCGGCGTCGACCCGACCACGCCGATCGTGGCGTTCGTCGGCAGGATCACGCGGCAGAAGGGCGTCGCCCACCTCGTCGCCGCCGCGCACCACTTCGCGCCCGACGTCCAGCTGGTGTTGTGCGCGGGCGCGCCCGACACCCCCGAGATCGCCGCCGAGGTGCCGACGGCGGTGGAGACAGCTCGCCGCCGTACGCGCCCGGCGTGTTCTGGGTGCAGGAGATGCTGCCCACCCCGAAGATCCGCGAAATACTTTCGGCGGCAACGGTTTTCGTTTGCCCGTCGGTCTACGAACCGCTGGGCATCGTGAACCTCGAGGCGATGGCGTGCGGCACGGCGGTCGTCGCGTCCGACGTCGGCGGCATCCCGGAGGTGGTGGCGGACGGGCGAGACCGGGCTGCTGGTGCACTACGACCCAGGCGGACACCGCGACGTTCGAGACCGGAACTGGCCGACGCGGTCAACGCACTGGTCGCCGACCCGACGCGAGCCGCCGAGTACGGGCGGGCCGGCCGTCAGCGGTGCATCGACGAGTTCTCCTGGGCCCACATCGCCGAGCAGACGCTGGAGATCTACCGAAAGGTCTCCAGGTAGCACTGGAGGCTCTGCTCTTCGCCGAGCGCTATTGATAGCTGCTGCTGTTCCCGCGAGCGCTCATCGATATCTGATTGCTCTTCGCGCGAGCGCTCATCGCCGGCAGTATGTGGCCCGCCCCCAGCGCACGTCTCCGCGCCGAAACGCTAACTCGTGACGCCCTTGAGTTCGTCGCCGAGTGCGGCGGCCTCGTCCGGGGTGAGTTCGACGACGAGTCGTCCACCACCCTCCAGTGGTACTCGCATCACGATGCCTCGCCCCTCTTTGGTTGCTTCCAGCGGACCGTCGCCGGTCCGGGGCTTCATCGCCGCCATCGAGTGCTCCCTCCACATGTGCCGGGCCCGTCTGAGCGGATCCGGTCGAGGCCGAGGACTGCCCACCCGTCGACAGCTCCCGGCATGAACTGCATCTGAACTATCCTCCATTGTTCCCTATCCGCGGCGTTCGGTGTGCAAAGACCCGGCGATAGGACCTGAGCGCGTCTGCCCGTCGGCCCGCCGGAGGCGTGCTACGCCCCTGGGCGGGCACCCAGCAGGAGGCCACGTGGTCGTCGACCATTCCGGTCGCCTGCATCAGCGCGTATGCCGTCGTCGGGCCGACGAACTTGAACCCACGACGCTTCAGTTCCTTTGCCATCGCCGTCGACTCGGGAGCTGACGGCGGGCACGTCGGACAGGTCCGTCGGCCGGGGCCGCGCGGGTGGCGCGAACGACCACAGCAACTCGTCGAGGTCGACGTCGAGGTCGGCTGCCGGCGCGGGCGTTGGCGATGGTGGCCTCGACCTTGGCGCGGTTGCGGACGATCCCCTCGTCGGCCATCAGACGCTCGACGTCGCGGTCGGTGAACGCCGCGACCTTCGCGACGTCGAAGCCGCTCGAACGCGCGCCGGAAGTTGTCCCGCTTGCGCAGGATGATCAGCCACGACAGCCCACTCTGGAACGCCTCGAGCGACATCCGCTCGAACAGCTCGCCGGGCGCCGTGCAGCGGACGGCCCCACTCGGTGTCGTGGTAGTCGCGGTACAGCACGGAATCGGGCGTGGCAGAACGTGTTCCGGCGACGAGCGCCCACCCGCAACGGTCCGCCCGTCGTCGGCGACGACGTCGGTCACCGACTCCTCGGACCCGTCGCTGGGTAGCGCGTGAGCACCCTCGATGCCGCGTCCGGTCTGCGTCGGCATTCGGGCTCGACGGTCCGTACGCCGCGCGGACGGCGGCGAGCTCGCCACGCAGCAGGTCGAGTTCCTGGCCCAGCCGGTCGAGCACCCAGTCGACCTCGCTGGTCTTGTAGCCGCGCAGCGTCTGGCTGAACTTCACGGCCTCGACGTCGGCGCGCGGTGACGCCCGAGGCGGGCAACACCGTGGCGGTGGTCCCGCGCGGCAGCGGCGGCAGCCGCTCGCCGCGGCCGAACAGCACGCTGCCCACGACCGAACAGCACGACGGCCACCAGGATCAGGACGACCAGGTACAGCAGGATCAAGGTCACGACGTCGATACTGCCGGAACGGCCGACAGCCGCCGGTCGGCGAGGCGGCAGGCGCTGGCGCGACCGCAGTGACCAGGGATCTAGCGCGGCCGCAGCGTGATCATCGGCGGCCGGTCGGCCAGCGACACCGTCGACGTCCGTGGGGTGTAGTCGTCGCCGTCGGCGAAGAACTGGGTGAGCCCGACGCCCGGAGTCCGGGACGCCGCAGCGCGACAGCAGGGTGGCGATGACCTGCCTGCTCATCGCCGCCAGTTCGGTGAGCGGTCGGTTGCGGTGGGTGCGCACCCCGAGGTTCACCTGCGCGATCGCCTCGAGGCCCAGCCTGTCGTAGGTGTCGATCAGCAGGCCGATCTCGACGCCGTAGCCGGGCGCGAACGGCACCGACGTCAGCAGTTCGCGGGTGCCCGCGTACTCGCCGCCCAGCGGCTGCAGCAGGCAGGTCAGCTCCGGGCGCAGCGCGGCGAGCAGCGGGCGAGCGACGAGTTCGGTGACCCGTCCGCCGCCGTTGGCGTCCTCGCTGCCGCTGACCTTGAGCGGCCGCCGGTAGAAGCCCTTGACCAGGTGCACGCCGTCGGCGATCAGCAGCGGACCGAGCAGCTTCGGGACGAACATCGGGTCGGGATCGATGAGGTCGGAGTCGACGAAGACGATCAGGTCGCCGGTGGTCGCGGCGAGCGAGCGCCACAACACCTCGCCCTTGCCGGGCTGCGGTTCGACCTCGGGCAGCGCCGCCTCGCGGCTGATCACCCGGCGCCCGCGGCGACCGCGCGGATCTCGGTGTCGTCGGTCGAACCGGAGTCCAACACGATCAGTTCGTCGACCAGCCCGCCGAGCAGCGGGGTGATGGTCTCGACCACCGACCCGACGGTCTCCTCCTCGTTGAGCGCGGGCAGCACGACGGAGATGGTGCGGCCGAGCCTTGGCCGCCTCGAGTTCGGCGATGGTCCACGACGGGCGGCCCCAGCTGTGAGTCGGTCATCCAGCGGTGGCCCGCAACGGCATCGGCGGCGTCGAGTTCAGGTGTCACGGTCATGCCAGTCCCCTTACGGTCCGCGCCGGTGGACGCACGCCCTGGATCGACGCGACCATCTCGAGTACGCGTCGCGTGGGCCCGACTTCGTGTACCCGGAACATCGCGCGCCCCCGTCGGCCGCGGCGAGTGCGGTCGCGGCGAGAGTGCCCTCCAGGCGTTCGGTCAAGCCCACACCCAGAGTCTCCCCGACGAAATCCTTGTTGCTCAGCGCCATCAGGACAGGCCATCCGGTATTTACAAGATCTTTTACGTGGCGCAACAAACTAAGACCATGATGAGTGTTCTTACCGAAATCGTGGGTCGGATCGATCAGGACGGCGTCGCGGGCCACGCCGACGGCGACGGCTCGTTCGGCCGCCGAGGTGACCTCGGCGATCACGTCGTCGACCACACCGCGCTCAGTCGTTCCGTAGTTGACCCGAAACGGGCGGGTCCGCGGCACCGCTCCCCCGGTGTGCGAACAGACCAGCCCGACACCGAACTCGGCGGCCACCTCCGGCAAGGCCGGGATCGGAGCCGCCCCAGGTGTCGTTGATGATGTCGGCGCCCGGCCGCGCAGGCCTGCTTGGCGACGGTGGCGCGCCAGGTGTCGACGCTGATCAGCTGGTTCGGGTACGCGTCGCGGAGCCATTCGATGAACGGCACCACCCGCGCGGCTTCCTCGTCGGCGTCGACCGAGCTTCCCGGCCCTGCCTTCACGCCGCCCACGTCGATGACGTCGGCGCCCTCGGCGATGACCCGGTGCACGGCCGACTTCGCGGCCTCGTCGGTGAACGTCGCGCCGCGGTCGTAGAACGAGTCCGGCGTCCGGTTCACGATCGCCATGATCAGCGCGCGATCGCCGGCCACCGGGCGGCCAAGAAACGTCGACTCCACGCTTCCAGGCTACGGGCTCACCTCCTTGCGGTTTGTGCACGCGCAATCAGTCGCTCACCGCGGCCAAACGTGCACGAACCGCTAGGACTTGGGGCGTTTGCCGTCGACGACCTCGGCCGGGTACTCGTCGTAGAACGGCACGTAGCCCTCGTCGCGACCGGCCAGCACGTAGATCGGATCCTCGATCTTCCCGGCATCCTCGTCACCCTCGCCGGTGGTGCCGCCGTAGCCCTGCTTGCGCAGGTCCACCTTCTGGCTCTTGAACGTCGACGTGTGAGCCAGCCCATCGGCGACGCGGACGAACAGCGGCACCGCATATCCGGGCAGATGCTCGTAGCCAGCCTTGGCCAACGCCTTGCCGTCGAACTCCCGGCCGTCCTTCAGCTGGATGGCGACCATGCCGGCGCGCCCGCCCGCTCCGGGCACCTCGACGCCGTACACGGTGGCCTCCTCGACCTGATCGTCGAGTGACAGCGCCGCCTCGACCTCGGTCGTCGCGACGTTCTCGCCCTTCCAGCGGAAGGTGTCGCCGAGGCGGTCGGTGAACGCGGCGTGGCCGAAGCCCTGTGAGCGCATCAGGTCGCCGGTGTTGAACCAGACGTCGCCGTCCTTGAAGGCGTCGCGGACGAGCTTCTTCTCGCTGGCGTCCTTGTCGGTGTAGCCGTCGAACGGCTGGAAGCTGCTGACCTTGCACAGCAGCAGTCCGGACTGGCCGGTCTTGACCTTGCGGACCCGGCCGTCCTCACCTCGGCGCGGTTCGCCGGACTCCTCGTCGTACTCGACGAACGCGATCGGCGACGGGCAGATGCCGGTGGTCTTGTCGATGTTGAAGACGTTGAGGAACGCGGTGTTGCCCTCGCTGGCGGCGTAGAACTCGCAGACCCGGTCGATGCCGAATCGGGTGGTGAACTCGTCCCAGATGGCCGGTCGCAGTCCGTTGCCCGCGATGACGCGGACGCGGTGCCGGCGGTCCGTCGGCTTCGGCGGCTGGTTGAGCAGGTAGGCGCAGATCTCGCCGATGTAGATGAAGGCCGTGGCGTCGTAGCCGATGACCTCGTCCCAGAACTTCGACGCCGAGAACGACTTGCCCAACGCGAGCGTCGCACCCGCGTTGAGCACCGACGACACCGCGACCGTCAACGCGTTGTTGTGGTAGAGCGGCAGGCAGCAGTAGAGCGTGTCGTCGCTGGTCAACCGCATGCCAAGGCCGCCGAATCCGGCCAGCGCGCGCAGCCAGCGGTAGTGCGTCATGACGCTGGCCTTCGGCATCCCCGTGGTGCCCGACGTGAAGATGTAGAAGGCCTTGTCCTTGGCGAGTACCGCGGCCGTGGCGGCCGGGTTGGTGACGGGCGCGGTGGAGGCGAGTCGCTGAAGGTCGTCGACCGTCATCAGCCCGGTGGTGTCTGCGCCGCTCTCACTGATCGGTTCGATCAGATCCGTCTCGGCGACGACGGCCTTGGCGCTCAGCAACCCGATGCTGTGCGCGAGCACCTTCCCGCGCTGGTGGTAGTTGAGCATCCCGGCGACCGCGCCGCACTTGACCACGGCGAGCATGAGCAGCACCGACTGCGGCGAGTTGCGCAGCATGACCCCGACGACGTCACCGTGACCGACGCCGCGCGCGGCGAGCACCGCGGCGTACCGGTTGACGGTCTCGTTGGCCTGTCGGTAGGTGAACTGTTCGTCGCCGAACTTGATGAAGACGTTGTCGCCGTAGCGCGCGGCGCGGTCCTGGAACACCTTGCCGATGGACGTCTTTGCCGTCGGCCTTGCCATGAAGCCGGTGACGACGCCGCGCACGATCGCAGGCGCATCCATCAGCAGGCCCGGCAATCGCGGGGCGATGTCGAGAATGCCGACGCTGCTACGGGTGCCCGACTTCTGGTCGCTCATGGCAACCAACCTTAGTGGCGCAGGTGACCGTGCTCACTCGACCGGGGCACATGCATCCAAGGCCGCATCGACGTCGGTGGTGATCACCAGCCGGTCCATCGCCGTCTGGCGTGACGTAGCCCGTCGTCGACGAGGCCGCGCAGCCAGGCGATCAGTCCGTCGTAGTGACCCAGCGGATCGAGCAGCACCAGCGGCTTGTCGTGCATGCCCAGCGCCCCGGCGGTCCACGCTTCGAAGAACTCCTCGAGCGTGCCGATGCCGCCAGGCAGTGCGATGAACGCGTCGGCGCGGTCCTCCATGATCTGCTTGCGCTCCCGCATCGTGTCGGTGACGACCAGCTCGTCGGCGTCGACGTCGGCGACCTCCCTGTGCACCAAGGCCTTCGGGATGACGCCGATCGTGTGCGCACCGTGGGCGCGCGCGGCGGCAGCCACCGCGCCCATGGCGGACACGTTGCCGCCGCCGGACACCAACGCCCAGCCGCGGTCGCCGATCGCCTCGCCGACGCCGTTCGCCAACGCGAGCAACTCGGGGTGGGTCGGGCTGGACGCGCAGTAGACGCAGACGGCCCACGGGCGGTCGGGTTCGGACGTTTCGGGAGGCATGGGTGAAACGTACCGAGCGCGGTCAACCGTCAAGTTTCCCGGTGGCCGCGCCGCGGCCGGCCATACACTGCGGCGGTGCCAGAAGGAATCGCGGCCGCCGAGAAGGCCCTGGCGAACGGCGATCTGCAGGAGGCCGAGGAGCTCGGGCGCGCCGCGTTGCGCGACGACGACTCGCTCGCGGCGCGGCTGACATTGGCGCAGGCGCTGGCCTGGCAGGGTCGGGGTCGCGACGCCGACGCGGTGCTCGCGGAGGTGGATCCGGCCGCGTTGAGCGAGCCCGAGTTGATGGCGTGGGCGCTGCCGCGGGCGGCCAACCAGTTCTGGATGCTCGACGAACCCGAGCGCGCGACGGCGTTCCTGCGCACCACCCGTGGCCACGTGACGTCGGCTCCGGCGGCGGCCACGCTCGACGCGTTGCTGGGCACGTTCGCGATGAACGCGGGCAGTCCGCAGCGGGCGATGGAGCTCGCGAGCGAGGTGTTGGCCTCGCCGGACGCCGATCAGCAGGCCGTCGGCTGGGCGGCCGCGGCCGCCGCGCTGTGCAACGCACGAATGGGCCGCTTCGCCGACGTCGACGACCTGGCCGCCCGCGCGATCGCGGCGGGTCACCCTGGTCTGCTGCGGTTCACGTCCGGGTTCGGACAGACGACGGCGCTGCTGATGTCCGGTGAGCTCGACCGCGCCCAGTCGCTGGCGCAGGACCTCGTCGACGCCGCGGAGTCGCAACAGCCGGGCCATGCCATCGGTCAGCTGCTGTTGGCCGACGTGCTGCTGGCGCGAGGTGACGTCGAGGAGTCCGTTCCGATCCTGGAGCGCGCGACGGCCGCACTGGCGCCGACGGGCTATTCGTGGGGTCCGCTGGCGTGGATGTTGTTGGCGCAGGCACAAGCTCAGCTGAATCGCGTGTCCGATGCCGGCCGGATCCTGGCGCGGGCCGAGTCCCGCCACGGGCTCAAGTCGATGTTGTTCGCGCCGGAGTTGGCGTTGGCCCGGGCGTGGACGTCGGCCGCGCGCCGGGACGGGCCCGGCGCCATCAACGCGGCGCGCGAGGCGGCCCGCGCGGCCGAGCGGGGCGGGCAGTCCGCCGTGGCGGTGCGGGCGCTGGTCGACGCGGTACGACTCGGCGACGTCCGAGCCGCGGAGTTCATCGAGCGGATGGGATTGGACAGCGTGGTCGCGAGAACGGCGCTGGACTATGCGCGGGCGTTCGCGACGAGGGACGCCGACGGATTGGACGCAGCGGCGACTGCGTTCGCGGGCGTCGGCATGCTGGGCGTGGCCGCGGATGCTTCGGCTCAGGCACGGGCGGCGCGCGCAAGACCGTAGTCGGTGGAGGGCGCCGATATTGCCGCCCAAGACGGTGGCTGCCTGGCTTTACGATTGATCCAGAAGCTATGCGGGAGGGCCGGTCGCGTGGGTGTGCTCGAAGCGTTCCTTTCGACGTGGTCGAAGGCGCGCGAGACGTTCGGCGAGGGTGTGCCGCAGACCGGCCAACGATTCGATCAGAGCGGATCGCTGCGTCAGATGCAGTCGACCGTCGAGTCCGCGGCACCGGGTTCGCGCTGGTCGGGCAGGGCCGCAGACGGGTACGGCACGGCGAACGCGGACCACGGCAAGGTGTTCGGGCAGTTGGCGGGCCTCGACCAACGACTCAGCGCGCAGGTGACGCAGACGGCCAAGATCGTGTTGACCGGCCGTCAGAACCTCGACTCGGTGCGCCAGTGGGTGGTCGACGCCGCGGCGTCCGTACCGCCGGGCAGGAACCGCGAAATGCAGCTGCTGCCGATCGTCCAGAAGGGGCTGGCTCAGGTCCAGGACGTCGTCACCATGTCCAACGGCCAACTGAACACCGTCGCCGGCGAGGTCAAGAAGATCGGCGGCGAGTACCGGGCGCTGGGGAATCAGAGGTTCGCAAACCCGAAGGAGGGGCCGGATGTACCGGGTATGCAAAGACGAGGGCCCGCCGCGAAACCGTGACGATGAGCGCTCGTCAAACGCCTAAATGGGTGCCACCGAGGCCGACCGTCCGCATTTACGGATCGACCTACGACCAGTTTCACCAGGGGGTTGCCACATGGCAGGCACGTTCCACCTCGACAGCGTCGGCTTGGACCCGCTGTCAGACCTGCACAACCAGGTTGCAGCCGAGTTGGGGCAGCTGACCGGGGCCGACGCACCGCAAGCGTCGGACGTGGCGAGCTCGTTCGGCACCATTGCAGCCAACGTCAACGCGTCGCTCGATGGTGCACTCCAGAGCCGCGCGGGCACCATCCAGACCACGCAACGTTCCAGCGACACCATCTCGGGCCTGTTGAAGAAGGCCCACCGCATGTACACCGGGACCGACCAGGAAGGCGCCGGCAACATCAGGTCGACGGCGCGGGCGTTCGGGGACCAACCGGGCGGTCAGCCCGACTCGGGCGCACAGCGCGTCAAGCAGGCTGGCGACGCCGACCCCGCGGGCTCCCCCACCGGCAAGGACGCCATCACAGCCGCCGCGTCGGGTTCCTCGGGCAGCCCGAATTCGCCGACCCCGTCGGGTGTGCCAGCGGGGGCCGCGTCGGATGGGCCGACGGGGGGCTGGTCGGGTGGGCCGACGGGGGGGTCGTCGGGTGCGCCGACGGGAGGCTCGTCGGGTGGGCCGACGGCCGGGGGCTCGTCCGGCACGCCGATGGCGGCGGGGGCATCCGCCGCCGCAGGCTCGGCCGGCACGCCGATGAGCATGGCTGATTCCGGCGCGGCGGGTTCCTCCGCATCCAGTGGTCAAGCGTTGGGTCAGGTGCTCGGCCAGGTCGGCCAGCAGGTGGGGTCGCTGACCCAGGCAGTCGGAGAAGGAGTCCAGAGCCTGGGCCTAACCCTGGGACAGCTCCCCGGGCAGCTCATGCAGTCCGTTTCGCAGTTCAGCGAAATGAGCGGCTCGGCCGATCACGGTGCGCTCGGCGCGGGCGTCCCCGGCGCCGACGGGCTCGGGCGATCGTCCCGAATCTCACGACCGACTTGGCCATCAACCCGACACCCATGACCCGTCCGACCACCGCCCGGATCGCTCAGACCAGCCCGACCATCGTCCGGACGCGAAGGCATCACCCCGCAACGACGGTTCGTCGCCCGATTCGGCGGGACCGGCCCAACCGCAGCCACCACGACGCGAGCCGCCTCGCACGTATCCCGCTGCCGACTAAGCGGATTCGAGCCGTCCCTCGACCAAACGGACTCTGCGCTCCACGCCGATCGCGTCGATGAATCGCTCGTCGTGGCTGACCACCAGGAGGGCACCGCGGTAGGCGTTCAGCGCTGACTCCAGCTGCGCGACGCTCACCAGGTCCAGGTTGTTGGTCGGCTCGTCGAGCAAGAGCAGTTGTGGCGCAGGCTCGGCGGACAGTACGCACACCAGGGTGGCGCGTAGCCGTTCACCGCCGGACAGCGCCGACACGGGCAGGTGAATGCGATCACCGCGAAAGAGGAACTGCGCCAACAGGTGCATGCGACGGGTGTGGCTCAGGCTCGGAGCGAAGCGACGCCAGGCTCTCGGCGACGGTGCGGTCGGGGTCGAGCAGGTCCAGCCGTTGGGACAGGTAGGCGATCCGGCCGTCGCCGCGCTGCACCTCCCCTTCGTCCGCAACCAGGTCACCGCTGAGCACGCGCAACAGCGTCGACTTGCCCACCCCGTTCGACCCAGTGAGCGCGATCCGTTCGGGACCGCGGATGTCCAGGTCGATACCGTTGTCCACGAACAGTTTTCGCCCACCGCGGGCGACCTGAACCCCGCGCGCGGCGACCACCGTGCGACCGGTGGGCACGTCGGTGTCGGGTAGGTCCAGCACGATGACGTCGTCATCGCGCACCGCACGCTCGGCCGCGTCGAGTCGCTGCCGAGCGTCGTCCATCCGCTTGGCGTGGACGTCGTCGGCGCGGGCGGCCGACTCCTGAGCGTCGCGCTTGAGCTTGCCCGCCACGATCTTCGGCAGCCCCGCGTTCTTCACGTTGCGCGCGGCGGTACCCGACCTGCGGGCGGCACGTTCGCGGGCCTGTTGCATCTGCCGCTTCTCGCGCTTGAGGAGCTGTTCGGCGTTACGCACGTCCGCCTCGGCGGCCTGCTGTGCCGACTCGACGGACTCCGCGTAGTCGCTGAAATTGCCTCCGTAGAAGACGATCTCGCCGCGGTGCAACTCGGCGATGCGGTCCATCCGGTCCAGCAGCACGCGGTCGTGGCTGACCACCAGCAGCGTCCCGCCGAAGTCGTCGAGTGCGTCGTACAGCCGGAGCCGGGCATCGAGGTCGAGGTTGTTGGTCGGCTCGTCGAGCAGCAGCACGTCGGGACGCCTCAGCAGTTGCGCGGCCAGACCGACGGAGACCACCTCGCCGCCGGACAGCGACCCCAGCGGACGGTCCAGCGCGACGTCGGCGAGTCCGAGTCGCGAAAGCTGGGCCCGGGATCGCTCCTCGACGTCCCAGTCGTCGCCGATCGCGGTGAAGACGGCCTCGGAGGCGTCGCCGGCGGCCAGCGCGTTCAGCGGCGTCGACGACGGGCGCGACGCCGAGCACCTCCGCGATGGTGCGGTGGGCGTCGAACGGCAGCGTCTGCGGGAGGTAGCCGAGCGTGCCGTCGACGGTCACTGCACCCGCAGCGCGGGGCGACTTCACCCGCGACGAGGCGCAGCAGTGTGCTCTTGCCCGCGCCGTTGGGTGCCACCAGACCGGTGCGGCCACCGGGCACGGTGAACGACAGGTCGTCGAACAGGACGGTGCCATCCGCCCAAGAGAAGGACAGATGTGAGGAAACGAGGGATGCGTCAGACATGACGAGAGGTCTCTCGGGTGAAGACCGCGACGACGGGGTCACGGCACGGAAGGACAGTCGAGACGTGCTTCCGGAGCGCAGGAGCGGAGCGACCCGGGAACGGGTCTGGCTCTATCCGGAGATGTCGTCACCCAGCATGTCTTCGGCCCACCTCGTGTTCATCGACGCTTGTCGACCATGTTAGCGGCGTCAGGCAAGCAAATATTTGCGCAGCATCTCGGTGGCAGCGGTGATCTGCGCGACCTCCACGCGCTCGTCGGACACGGTGCGCGAGGTTCGGGTCACCAGGACCGTAGTTGACGGCGGGGATGCCGAGCGCGGCGAACCGTGCGACGTCGGTCCATCCGTACTTGGCGCGCACCTGGCCGCCCGCGGCCTGGACCAGCGCGGCGGCGGCCGGCTTCGCGAGGCCGGGCAGCGCCCCCGCTGCGGCGTCGGTCTGCTCGATGTCGACGTCCAGTCCGTCGAGCACGTCGTGGACGTGGGCCAGCGCCTGCTCGACGCTGCGGTCGGGCGCGAAGCGGAAGTTCACCGTGACGGACGCGGCGTCGGGAATGACGTTGCCCGCGATGCCGCCGTCGATCCGGACCGCGGACAGCCCCTCGCGGTAGGTGCAGCCGTCGATGTCGACGTTGCGCGGCTGATAGGTCGACAACCGGTCGAGCACGGCACCGAGTTTGTGAATTGCGTTGTCGCCCAACCAGGATCGCGCGGAGTGCGCCCGAGTGCCCGCCGCGCGGACGACGACGCGGATGGTGCCCTGACAGCCGGCCTCGATGTAGCCGCCGGACGGCTCGCCCAGAATGGCGACGTCGGCGTGCAGCCAGTCGGGCAGTTCGCGCTCGATGCGGCCGAGCCCGTTGGCGCTCGACTCGATCTCCTCGCAGTCGTACATCACCAGCGTGATGTCGTGCGCGGGTTCGGCGACGGTGGCCGCCAGGTGCAGGAACACCGCGTCGCCGGACTTCATGTCGGACGTGCCGCAGCCGTGAAGTTCGCCGTCGACCAGCCGGCTGGGCAGGTTGTCCGCGGCGGGCACGGTGTCGGTGTGGCCGGCGAGCAGCACCCGCGTCGCGCGGCCGAGGTTGGTCCGGGCCAGCACCGCGTCGCCGTTGCGGATGACCTCGAAGCCGGCGCCTGCGCGCGCAGCGCGGCCTCGATCTCGTCGGCGATGCGCTGTTCGTGGCGCGATTCGCTGGGGATGTCCACCAACGCCGCGGTCAGCGCGATCGGATCAGCACGCAAGTCCAGGCCCACGGTCGACAACGGTAGTCCAGTAGCCTTTGGCACCGTGACTACCGCATCAGGCGTCGGCGTGGCCACCATCGCCGCCGACGGAACGATTCTCGACACGTGGTTCCCCGAGCCGGAGCTCGGAGGCGACGGGTACGAAGGGCAGGAGCGAAGCGACTCGGGAATCGTCACCGCCGGCACGACCCGGCTGTCGGTGGCCGAGGTCCCCGAGGAACTGGCCGCGCTGGCCGGCCGCGACGAGGACCGCGACGTCGAGACCGTGCTGGTTCGCACGACGATCGCCTCGCTCGACGACAAGCCCGCGGACGCGTTCGACGCCTACCTGCGTCTGCACCTGCTGTCCCATCGGCTGATCGCGCCGCACGGCGCGAACATGGACGGCGATCTTCGGCCTGCTGGCCAACGTGGTGTGGACCAGCTACGGACCGTGCGCCGTCGACGGTTTCGAACTGACCCGCGCGCGGCTGCGGCGGCGGGGCCCGGTCGCGGTGTACGGCGTCGACAAGTTCCCCCGGATGGTCGACTACGTGCTGCCCAAGGGCGTGCGGATCGCCGACGCCGACCGGGTGCGGCTCGGCGCGCACCTCGCGGAGGGGACGACGGTCATGCACGAGGGCTTCGTGAACTTCAACGCGGGCACGCTCGGCACGTCGATGGTCGAGGGCCGGATCTCGGCGGGCGTCGTGGTCGACGACGGCTCCGACATCGGCGGCGGCGCGTCGATCATGGGCACGCTGTCCGGCGGCGGCAAGGAGGTCATCTCGGTGGGCAAGCGCTGCCTGCTGGGCGCCAACTCCGGGCTGGGCATCTCGCTCGGCGACGACTGCGTGATCGAGGCGGGCCTGTACGTCACCGGCGGCACCAAGGTCACCACCGCGGACGGCCAGACCGTGAAGGCCCGCGACCTGTCCGGCGCGAACAACCTGCTGTTCCGGCGCAATTCGCTGTCGGGGGCGGTCGAGGTGGTCGGTCGCGACGGCACCGGCATCACGCTCAACGAGGCACTGCACGCCAACTGACGCGCCCAGCGGGTCACCCGCAGTCGGGGGTGACCCGCATCAGCGCCACGCCGTGCGGCGGGACGTCCACCGGTCCGACGGCAGCGGCGCTCTCGGCTTCGGTGTGGGTCCACAGATCGCGGACGCGGTAGCACGCACGCGGCGCCAACCCGACCGCAGCGGCGGTGGTCCCGATCTTGGCGGCGGTGTCGCCTGCGTTGATCATCGCCACGGCGACCGACCCGTCGGACAACGGCTTGACGATGATCCCGGGATCGGACGGCAGCGGATGTCCTTGCACGACAAGCGAATCCTGGTCGACGGCGATGACGTCTCGGTTGGTCAGGATGTCACGGGTCTGCGGGGTCATCGACCGGACGTCGTTGCCCGCGAGTAGCGGGGCGGCCAGGATCGCCCACAGCGAGAAGTGCGCCCGCTGCTCGGCGACGGTGAGGTCGGGCCGTGCCGGACCCACCGACATGGTGGGGTGACCGACCGCGAACTCGTTCCAGCCCACGCCAACCACCATCATGTCCGGATCGTTGACGTGTGACGGAGTGCTGCGCTGCGCCAACGGAACTGACGTGTCCAGGCCCTGCGCGATACCGGAGAGCCCCTCCGCCCACAGCGCGCCGTCGCCCCACGCAGGCACCACGTCGATGGAGTTGCGGCTCATGTCGGCGATGCCCGACCAGTCGTACCTCGCCCCCGCCCCCGGGTCTCCCGAACTGTTCGGGTTGATGCTGTAGAAGATGCGACGTCCGGTGGCGCGCAGCGCATCCCGCATCGCGGTGAAGTCCCTGACCTGCTCGGCGTGGTCGGCCCCGGCGCGGCACCAGTCGTACTTGAGGTAGTCGACGCCCCAGTCCGCGAACGTCTGCGCGTCGACACGTTCGTGACCCGCTGCCCCGATGCGCGGGTCCTGACCGCAGCCCTCGTTGAACGGGCTGTGATAGATGCCCAGGTACATGCCACGCTCGTGGGCGTACTTCGCCACGTCGGCGATGCCGTCGGGGAACCGGTCGGGATCGGCGCGCAGTTTGCCGTCGGCGTCGCGGGTGGCGGCCGCCCATCCGGCGTCGAGGTTGACGTAGCGGTAGCCCGCGTCGCGCATGCCCGACGACACCATCGCGTCGATGGTCTCCTTGACGGTCCGTTCCGACAGCGGGACGCCGGAGTTCCACGAGTTCCAGCCCATCGGCGGCACCGGGGGCGGGCGCGACGCCGCGTGCTGCGAAGCAGCGCACCCGGCGAGCATGGTCGGCGCAGACCACGATGCTGACGAGTCGACGCACGCCGCCATCGTGGCAGCGCTGCCTGGGAGCCGACAGGGTAGCGCCTGTCAACGAGAGTGGCCTGAGTTCGGCACCCCTCTAGCCACTGAAACCGAGTAGCCAATTACTCGCTTACCCGGCCTCCAGCAGGGCGATACTGACCACGTCAAGGAGGCCGCACGACGTCGTTCGTGCCCGGCAGCTTGGGGATGCCATGACCGCGACACCACTCGGAGAGTCGGCGAGCCGAACCCCTGCGCGAGCATGCCGATGTTCCTGTCGAAGTACCAGGCCGGTGCGTTGAAACGCGACGAGCTGGTGACCCGGCGTTACCGACTCGACCAGATCAACGATGCCTACACCGAGCTCAACGAAGGCCGCGACATCCGCGGCATCATCGAATTCCATTGAGGAGAAAGACAAATGACCCTGACGACCGACCCTCGCGTACCGCTCCGTAGCCCGGACCGCTTCTACATCGGTGGCGACTGGGTGGCACCCAGCACCGACTCCACGATCGACGTCATCGATTCGACGACGGAGCAGCTGTACTTCAGCGTCGCCGAGGCTCAGCCTGCCGACATGGACCTCGCGATCGAGTCGGCCAGACGCGCGTTCGACCGGGGACCGTGGCCTCGGATGACGCACGCCGAGCGCGCGGAGTTCTTGCGTGCGATGGCCGACAAGCTGGAGGCGCGCATCGCGGACTACACCGAGATGTGGCCGCGCGAGTCGGGCGTCGTGCACTCCATCGCCACGCTCTACGAGTCGGGTAGCCCAGCCACCTTGAGGTACTACGCCGACCTGGCAGGCGACTTTCCCTTCGAGGAACGCGTCACGGCGTCCCCCTCGCCGCTGCCGGGAGGCGAATTCGCCCTTCTGGTACGCGAACCCGTCGGTGTGGTCGGCGCGATCATCCCCTGGAACGCACCGTTGATGCTCATCGTGGGCAAGATCGCACCCGCACTGCTGGCGGGTTGCACGGTGATCGTCAAGGTCTCGCCGGAGGCTCCTGGCGCCGGCTACCTCATCGCCGAGATCGCCGAGGAGGTTGGCCTGCCCGACGGTGTGCTCAACGTGATCACCGCCGACCGCGAGGTGTCCGAGCGCCTGGTGCGGGATCCGCGGGTGGACAAGATCACCTTCACCGGATCGACCGCCGCTGGTAGGAAGATCGGTGCGATCTGTGGTGAGCGGATCGCACGCTGCACCCTTGAACTGGGCGGCAAGTCGGCGGCCGTCATCCTCGACGACGCAGACGTCGGCTACGCGGCGGCCATGCTCGCCGGCGCCGAATGCATGCTGTCGGGCCAGGTATGTGCCTCGCTGACGCGGATCGTCGTGTCCCGCAAGAGGCACGACGAATTCGCCGACGCCTTGGCCGCCGCCTTCTCCGCGGTACAGGTGGGCGATCCGTTCGACCCCGCCACCCAGATGGGGCCGTTGGCGATGGAGCGCCAGCGCGACCGCGTCGAGGGGTACATCGCCAAGGGCATCGAGCAGGGTGCCACGCTCGTCACGGGCGGCGGCAGGCCCAAGCACCTCGACCGCGGCTACTACATCGAGCCGACGGTGTTCTCCGGCGTGGACAACAAGCACGTCATCGCGCAGGAGGAGATCTTCGGACCGGTGCTGAGCGTCATCCCCGCGGACAACGAGGAGCATGCGGTCGACATCGCCAACGACACCATCTACGGGCTCAACGCCTCGGTGTTCACCCCCGACGCGGCCCGGGCCCGCGACGTCGCCGCCCGGTTGCGGTCGGGCACGGTGGGCCACAACGCGTTCCGGGTCGACTTCGGGATTGCCTTCGGAGGCTTCAAGCAGTCCGGGCTGGGACGCGAAGGCGGCCGAGAAGGCCTGCTGCCATACCTGGAGACCAAGACGGTGCTGCTCGACGAGGCGCCTCCGGGGTACGCGTCGTAGCCCGAACTCCGCACCGAAGCTGCGCGACCCAAACCGCAAGGACCACTTGAATTCCCCGCGCGATTTCGTCGTGACGTTCACAGTGGCGTGCACGCCGAGGCGGCCGGGCGATCGCTATTCGGCGGCGAGGATGCAGAACTCGTTGCCCTCGGGATCGGCCAGCACCACCCAGGTTTGGTCGCCCTGACCGACGTCGACGTGACGCGCCCCGAGGGCGACGACGCGGTCGACCTCGGCCCGTTGGTCATCGGGCCGGAAGTCGAAGTGGATGCGGTTCTTGACGACCTTGTCGTCGGGCACCGCGACGAAGAGCCAGTTGGGTCCGGATCCGGGCGGGGCGTACAGCACCACGTCGCCGTCGGAGGTGACGGCGTGTTCCCAGCCCAGGACATCCGCCCACCACGCGCCGAGCGCCGTGATGTCGTGCGCGTCGATGCAGATCTCGTCGAACACGAGCGTCACGTCATCAGCTCCTTCTTGAGCACCTTGCCCATCGCGTTGCGGGGCAATCCGTCCACCAGCCGCACTTCGCGCGGGCGCTTGTGTACCGAAAGTTGTCGAGCGACGTAGTCGATCAAGGCTTGAGGATCTGCGTCGCCAACGACGAAGGCGACAATGCGCTGCCCCAGGTCGTCATCCGGAACCCCGACCACGGCCACTTCCGTGACGCCCGGGTGGCCGAGCAGCACGGTCTCGATCTCCCCCGCGCCGACCCGGTACCCGCCGGACTTGATCAGGTCGACGGACTCTCTTCCGACGATGCGGTGCATGCCGTCGCCGTCCACCACCGCAACGTCGCCGGTGCGGTACCAGCCGTCGGCGCCGAATGCCTCGGCGGTGGCGTCCGGTCGATTGAGATAGCCGTCGAAGAGCATCGGCCCGCGAACTTCAAGTCGCCCAATGGTTTCCCCGTCATGGGTGACCTTGGCTCCGGCGTCGTCGACCAGCCGGGTGGTGACTCCCGAGAGGGGCAGCCCCACCCAACCGGGCCTGCGCTCGCCGTCGGCCAACGTGCTGAGCGTGATGAGTGACTCGGTGCTGCCGTAGCGTTCCACCGGCGCGTGACCCGTGAGCCGCACCAGCTCGTCGAAGACCGGCACCGGAAGCCCCGCACTGCCGGAGACCAGTAGGCGCGCACGCGAAAGCGCCACGGCGGAGTCCACGTCGGCCACGACGCGCGACCACACCGTGGGCACCCCGAAGTAGAGCGACCCGTCGGCCTCCGCGTACGCAGCAGGCGTCGGCCGGCCGGTGTGCACGAAGCGACTCCCGACGCGCAATGCTCCGAGCAGCCCCAGCACCAGCCCGTGCACGTGGAACAGCGGAAGCCCGTGCACGAGCTTGTCGTCGGGCGTCCACTGCCACGCGTGTGCGAGCGCGTCGATGTCCGCCGCGAGGGCCTGCCTGCTCAGCAGCACGCCCTTCGGCGGGCCCGTCGTTCCCGACGTGTACATGACCATCGCCGGCGCCCGCGGAGACGGCTCGCCGTAGCGGTGCCACGACCGCGCGTGCAGCCGTACCGGAACGTGCGGCAGGAGCGCCGACCCATCCTGGTCATCGGGCAACTCGCCGAGCCACGCCTGCGCCCCCGAGTCGGTGAGGATGTGGCGGCGCTCGGCGACGCCGACGTCGGGTGCAACGGGCACGAACGGCACGCCGGCGATCAGGCAGCCGGTGACTGCCAACACCGTCGTCGCGGTCGGTTTCGCCAGCACCGCCACCAGCTCGGCACCCCCGACGCGTTCGGCCACCGACGTCGCGGCACCGACCAGGTCGCTGCGGCTCAGCGTCGTGCCGCCGATGGTTACGGCGTCGGCGACGTCGTGTCCGGCGGCGACGGTCGCGGGGTCGAGGGAAGCCAGCAGCACGTCAGCGAGGCTACTCGCCGAACCGCTCGGCGATAATGGACCGGTGGATCCCATCGCGCGCGTCTCGTCCCGCGAGGTGTACCGGAACCCGTGGATGATCGTCCGCGAGGACGGCATCCGTCGAGTAGACGGCAGCCTCGGCATCTACGGCGTCATCGACAAACCGGCGTACGCGCTCGTCGTCGCCCGGGACGGCGACAGGTTCCGGCTGGTCGAACAGTTCCGCTACCCGATTGGGATGCGGCGCTGGGAGTTTCCGCAGGGCACGGCGCCAGGGACGCTCGACGGGGACGAACCGACGCCCGCAGAACTCGCCGCCGCCGAGCTCCGCGAGGAAACCGGACTACGCGCCGAGTCGATGCAGGTGCTCGGCCAGCTCGACGTCGCCCCGGGCATGAGCAGCCAGCGCGGCTGGGTGTTCCTCGCCACCGGGATCACGGAGGGCGAACACGAGCGCGAGCCCGAGGAGCAGGACATGCACAGCGCCTGGTTCACCGGCGCGCAGGTCGAGGAGATGATCCTCGACGGCACCATCACCGACGCCCAGACCATCGCCGCATGGACGATGTTGCGGCTGGCCGAGCGCCGCTAGGGCGCGGCCAGCTCCCGTGGCGCGACTGAAGAGGAGCGCAGCGAGTCCCTCGGCCGTACAGAAGTACGTGATGTGGTCCTTCACCCCCGAGGCGATGAATTCCGTGTGCTCAGTCGGTCGGTATTGACAGGACTCGGTATGGACGAGCGAGAGGAGAAGGTCGTGGAACCCAAGACTCAGCGCAACCTCGACGGCTACGGCACGCCGCCCATCGCATGGGAGCGCGTCGAGCAGCAGTTGAACACCAACGTGCCTCAGGCACCCGAAACAGGCGGCCCCAGCCGTCACACCGCGTGGCTCACCACCATCGGTCCGTCCGGTGCGCCGCACGTCAGACCGGTCGGCGTCGTACAGCGCGACGGCGTCTGGTATTTCAACTCGAGCGCGGAGACGCGCAAGGCACACAACCTGGCCGACGACCCGCGGTGTGTCGTCAGCCTCGCGACGGACCCGTTCGACCTCGTCCTCGAGGGCACCGTCGCCCGGGTTACCGACGCTGACGAATTATCGTCCGTCGCAACGGTCTACGCCGATCACGGTTGGCCGTGCCGGGTCGACGGTGACGCGCTCACCGCGGACTTCAGCGCGCCGACGGCAGGCAAGCCGCCCTACTATCTGTACCGGGTGGAGCCCGCCACGGTCTACGCGTTCGGCACCGCGGAACCCCACGGCGCGACGAGGTTCGACCTGTGAGCGACGAAGCCGCCATCGCGGCCTTGGTCACCCGCTGGGTCGATGCGGTCGCTGCCCGCGACCTCGACGGCGCCGTGGCGCACCATTCGGAGGACGTCGTGATGTTCGACGTGCCGCCGCCGTACCGCGGGATCCGTGGCATCGCCGACTACCGCGCCAGCTGGGGGCCGTTCTTCGAATGGCAGCGGACCGGGGGGGTCTTCGAACTGGCGGAACTCCACGTCGAGGCCGGGACCGACCTCGCGTTCGCCTACGCGCTGCTGCGCTGCGGCACGCCCGCTGACTTCGAGGCCAACCCCGACAACCGCTTGCGGATCACCGTCGGACTGCGCAAGTTCGGCGACCAGTGGACCGTGGTTCACGAGCACCATTCGTTCCCGATGCTCTGACGCCGAGCCTGCCCCCACCGCTTCACGCGGGTGGGTTGCGGCTCAGCGCCGCCGCTCGGCGAGCGCGCGCAGGAAGAACGTCAGATTGGCGGGCCGCTCGGCCAGCCGTCGGACGAAGTAGCCGTACCACTCCGTGCCGAACGGGACGTACACCCGGACGTGGTTGCCCGCCTCGGCCAGGCGTCGCTGCTCGGCGTCGCGGATTCCGTACAACATCTGGTACTCGAAACCATCTACCCCACGCCCGAATTCGTCCACCAGTGCCGGCACGGCCGCGATGATCTCCGGATCGTGGGACGCCACCATCGGGTAGCCGCGTCCCGCCATCAACACCCGCAGGCAGCGTAGGTAGGAGTCGGTGACGGCGGCCCGATCACGGAAGGCGACCGACGCAGGCTCGTCATAAGCGCCCTTGCACAAGCGGATTCGCGCGCCCGACGCTGCGAACTCCGCGCAGTCCGCCTCCGTGCGGAAGAGGTAGGCCTGCAGCACCGTTCCGAGCCAGTCGAAGTCGGCCCGCAAGTCACGCACGATCGACAGGGTCGAGTCGGTGGTGGTGTGGTCCTCCGCGTCGACGGTGACCCAGGCGCCGACGTCGCGCGCCTTCGTGCAGATGGCGTGGGCGTTCTCCAGCGCGATCTTCTCGCCGTCGCGCGGCAGCGCCTGCCCCAGAGCGGACAGCTTGAGCGACACCTCCAACGGCCGGGGTTCGGCGCTGGGCTCGGTGCGCGCCGCGAGCGCGTCGAGCAGGGCGAGGTAGGCCCGCACGGTCGCGGTGGCCGCTTCGCCGTCGGTGACGTCCTCACCCAGGTAGTCGATGCTGACGAGTCGACCCGAATCCCGAAGTACGGCAACCGACGTCAGCGCATCCGCGACGGTCTCGCCGGGCACGAAGCGGTGCACCACGTCGCGGCTGACCGGCAGCCGTTCGGCCATGTGGCGCAAACCGTCCGACCGACTGGCGGCAAGGATCGCCGGCCGGACCACCTTGCCGAATATCCCGGGCATCACTGAACCTCCATGTGCGGGTATCCGTGCTCGGTGGCCGGGACGAACGTCTCCTTGATCGAGCGCGGCGACGCCCAGCGCAACAGGTTCAGCGTGGACCCGGCCTTGTCGTTGGTGCCGGATGCGCGCGATCCGCCGAACGGCTGCTGGCCGACGACCGCGCCGGTGGGCTTGTCGTTGACGTAGAAGTTGCCCGCAGCATGGCGCAACCGGCTTTGGGCGTCCAACACGGCGGACCGGTCGTCGGCGATCACCGCGCCGGTCAGCGCGTACTGGGAGCCACTGTCGATGACGCCGAGGATGTCGGACCAGCTGTCGTCGTCGAAGACGTGCACCGCGAGGATGGGCCCGAAGTACTCGGTCGAGAAGGCTTCATCCGTCGGGTCGTCGGACAGCAGAACGGTGGGACGGACGAAATACCCTTCGCTGTCGTCGTATTCACCGCCGGCGGCGATCGTGACGTGTGCCGCGCCCTTGGCTCGCTCGATGGCCTTTACGTGCTTGGCGAACGCCCGCTCGTCGATCACCGCGCCACCGTAGTTGGACAGGTCGGTGACGTCGCCGTAGGTCAACGCTTCGGTGGCCGCGAGGAAGTCGTCGCCCATGGCTTGCCAGACGGACCGCGGGACGAACGCCCGTGAGGCCGCCGAGCACTTCTGGCCCTGGTAGTCGAACGCACCGCGAATCATGGCGGTGCGCAACACGTCCGGGCGCGCCGACGGGTGCGCCAGCACGAAGTCCTTGCCCCCGGTCTCGCCGACCAGTCGGGGGTAGGTGCGGTACCGGTCGATGTTGGTGCCGACCTCGCGCCAGAGGTGCTGGAACGTCGGCGTCGAACCGGTGAAGTGGATGCCGGCCAGCCGCGGGTCGGCCAACACCACGTCGGACACGGCGTAGCCGTCACCCGTGACCAGGTTGATGACCCCAGGCGGCAGGCCTGCCGCCTCGAGCAGTTGCATGGTGAGGTACGCCGAGAACGTCTGCGTGATGGACGGTTTCCACACGACGGTGTTGCCCATCAGCGCGGGCGCGGTGGGGAGGTTGCCCCCGATGGCGGTGAAGTTGAACGGCGTGACCGCGTAGACGAAGCCTTCGAGCGGGCGGTAGTCGGTGCGGTTCCAGACACCGGGGCCGCTGATCGGCTGTTGCGCAAAGACCTGCCGCGCGAACGCGACGTTGAACCGCCAGAAGTCGATCATCTCGCACGCGGCGTCGATCTCGGCCTGATAGGCCGTCTTGGACTGGCCGAGCATGGTGGCGGCGGCGAGCTTCCCCCGCCACGGCCCGGCCAGGAGGTCGGCGGCGCGCAGGAACACCGCGGCCCGCTCGTCGAACGGGGTGGCCTCCCAGTCCGCCTTGGCGGCGATGGCGGCTTCCACCGCTGCCGTCGCGTCGGAGTGTTCGGCGTTGGTGAGGGTCCCGAGCACCGCGGCGTGCCGGTGTGGCTGCACCACGTCGATGCGTTCGCCGGAGCCCATCCGGTGGTCCCCGCCGATGACGTGCGGGAGGTCGATGGCGTCGGCGGTCAGCGCGTCGAGTGCCTCGGTCAGGCGGGTGCGCTCTGTGGAGTGGGGGGCGTATTCGTGGACCGGCTCGTTGACCGGCAGCGGCACATCGGTGATGGCATCCATGCCAATAGGTTCCCGCGTGGTACCCCACTCAACCGTTGGCCGATCAGCCAAGGCTTGGCACCATCGCCAGTAGGATCGGACAACATGGAGGCGACGGGCGTCGGACTCGGCCAGCTGCTGTTGGCGCTGGACGCGACGATGGTGACCCTTGTCGAGGCTCCGCGGGGCCTGGACCTGCCCGTTTCGTCCGCCGCGTTGATCGACCACGACGACGTGCGGCTGGGGCTGGCCGACGCTGCCGGGTCGGCCGACGTGTTCCTGCTGCTCGGCATCGACGAGCATGGCGTGCTGACGTGGCTCGATCAGCAGGTGGACCTGCGCGCGCCCGCCGCGATCTTCGTCAAGGAACCGTCGGACGCCGTGGTGAATCGAGCGACGGCAGCGGGTACCGCCGTCGTGGCCGTCGAACCCCGCGCCAGGTGGGAGCGGCTCTACCGCTTGGTCGACCACGTCTTCGAACACCACGGAGATCGCTCGGATCCGTCTCACGACTCCAGCACCGACCTGTTCGGACTGGCGCAGTCGATCGCCGACCGCACCCACGGCATGGTGAGCATCGAGGACGCACAATCGCACGTGCTGGCGTACTCGGCCTCCAACGACGAGGCCGACGAGCTGCGGCGACTGTCGATCCTCGGGCGGGCGGGGCCGCCGGAGCACCTCGCGTGGATCGGCCGGGCGGGCATCTTCGACGCCTTGCGGGGCAGCGGTGACGTGGTCCGCGTCGACGAGCGACCCGAACTCGGGTTGCGTCCCCGCCGTGCGGTGGGGATCCACCTGGCCACGTCCGGACGACGACGCGCACCCGCCTTCGCCGGCAGCATCTGGGTGCAGGAGGGGTCGCGGCCGTTGGCCGACGATGCCGACGACGTGCTGCGCGGCGCGGCGGTGCTGGCCGCGCGAATCATGGCGCGCCTGGCCGCCACCCCGTCGACCCACGCGGTGCGGGTGGCCGAGCTGCTCGGACTCCGCGACACGGAGACCGACGTGCCCGAACTCGCCAGGGAGCTCGGCATCGCGACCGACGGGCGAGCCTCCGTCGTCGGCGTGGAGGCCACCGACGGAGCACCTTCGCGGCTGGCGGACGTACTGGCCTTGAGCGCCAGCGCCTTTCGACCCGACGCCCAGGTCGCCACGCGTGGGTCACGCGTGTACGTGCTGTTCCCGCACACGGGCAAGTCCGCGTCCGTGACGTCGTGGACGCGCGGCACCATCGGCACCCTGCGGACCGAGCTCGGGCTCGACCTGAGAGCCGTGATCGCCACCTCCGCAACGGGTTTGGCGACCGCCGCAGGTGCGCGTGGCGAGGTCGACCGCGTGCTCGACAGTGCAGGCCGTCACCCTTCGGCGTTCGGTCGGGTGACCTCGTTGGACGAAGCCAGGACCACCGTTCTGCTCGACGAGATCGTCACGCTGGTCGCTGCGAACCCACGGCTGATCGACCCTAGGATCGCCGACCTCGACCCCGTGCTCGGTGAGACGCTACGGGCCTACCTCGACAGCTTCGGCGACGTGGCAAGCGCGGCGCAGTGGCTGCACGTGCACCCCAACACCGTGCGCTACCGGGTGCGCCGCATCGAACAGGCGCTGGGCACCTCTCTGGCCGATCCCGATGTGCGCCTGCTACTTTCGCTGAGTCTGCGCGCGACGCGCTAGCCCGTTCCTCCGCGAGCAGACGCAAAATCCCCTCAATCGCCATGAGTGAGGGGATTTTGTGTCTGCTCGCGCTAGGAGGCCAGCCGGGCCGCGGCAGCGTCGACGCGCTCGTCGGTCGCGGTCAGCGCGATCCGCACGAACTCGGCGCCGCGCGGCCCGTAGAACTCACCTGGCGCCACCAGGATCCCGCGGTCGGCCAGCCATGACAACGTCTGGCGGCCGGGTTCTCTGCGGGTGGCCCAGAGATACAGTCCCGCTTCGGAATGCTCGACGGTGAACCCCGCGTCGCGGACCGCCGTCAGCAGCACGCCACGCCTGCGGGCATACCGCTGCTTCTGCTCGAGTTCGTGCGGGTCGTCGTCCAGGGCAGCCACCATCGCGGACTGCACCGGCGTCGGCACCATCATCCCGGCGTGCTTGCGGACCGCCAACAACTCGGCGACCACCGCGGGATCGCCTGCCACGAAACCGGCCCGGTAGCCCGCCAGCGACGACGTCTTCGAGAGCGAGTGCACGGCGAGCAGACCGGTGTGGTCCCCGTCGCATACCGAGGGGTGGAGCACCGAGACGGGTTCGGCGTCCCAGCCCAGCCCCAGATAGCACTCGTCGGACGCGACCAGCACCCCCCGTTCACGCGCCCAGCCGACGACCTTGCGGAGGTGGTCGACGCCGAGCACGGCGCCCGTCGGATTGCTCGGGGAGTTGAGGTACAGCAGCGCCGGCGTGCGCGGGCCGAGCTGGGTCAGCGAGTCCGCCCGCAGTACCTGCGCGCCCGCCAGTCGCGCCCCGACGTCGTAGGTCGGGTAGGCGAGTTCTGGTACCACCACCGCGTCGTCGGCGCCGAGCCCCAAGAGGGTCGGCAACCACGCGATGAACTCCTTGGTCCCAATGACCGGCAGCACCGCATCGTCGGCAAGTCCGGTGATGCCGTATCTGCGCAGCAACGCACCGGCCGCGGACGCCCGCAGTTGCGGAGTGCCCGCAGTGGTGGGATATCCGGGGGCGCTGCTGGCTGCCGAGAGGGCCTCGCGAATCAGCGGGGCGACCGGGTCGACGGGAGTGCCCACCGACAAGTCGACGATGCCGTCGGGGTGTGAGCGCGCCCGGGCCGTCGCGTCGGCAAGCGTGTCCCAGGGAAAAACCGGCAGCGAGGCCGACAGCGACCTGGGCGTACCTACTCCTCGCCCTGCGGCGGCAGGTCCTTGATCGCCTGCGGGTCGTTGTCGGTCTGTCCGACCTTGGACGCGCCACCCGGTGAACCGAGTTCAGCAAAGAAGTCCGCGTTGTGCTGCGTGTACCCGTTCCACTGGTCGGGCACGTCGTCCTCGTAGTAGATGGCCTCCACCGGGCACACCGGTTCGCAGGCGCCGCAGTCCACGCACTCGTCGGGGTGGATGTACAGCATCCGCGCGCCCTCGTAGATGCAGTCGACAGGACACTCCTCGATGCAGGCTTTGTCCTTGATGTCGACGCAGGGCTCGGCAATCGTGTACGTCACTGAAAGTCTCTCCTGTCCAGTGTGCGGGCTGGCTGTGCTCGCGGTCGGGGCTTCCGGGAAGCCGTCCACCGTGCGCAGCCAAGTATGAGGTGCGCAGAGTTGGACGCCTGTCTCAGTGTGCCCTAACTCTCCACGCCACCCGTGTTATGGGTGGCGCGTGGTTACTGATACTAGACGTTGCATATACAAGTCGCTAGTCACCACGCCACTCTTGCGCCGCACTGAAGTGTGCAACTAGTTGCATAGGACCAGCGGTAGCACCTACGCTGCTGCCGTGGCCCTACCCCACGCGATTCTGGTGTCGTTGTGCGAGCAGTCCGGCTCCGGATACGAGCTCGCCCGTCGGTTCGACCGCTCGATCGGATACTTCTGGGCCGCGACGCATCAGCAGATCTACCGGACGCTGCGCAGCATGGAAGCCGACGGCTGGGTGCACGTCGACGAGATCGCGCAACGGGGCAGGCCCGACAAGAAGGTCTACGACGTCACCGACGAGGGCCGGGCAGAGCTCACCCGGTGGATCACCGAGCCGCTGTCCGGCCGCGGCAGTGCCGTCGCCGACGGACGTTCCCGCGAACTGGCGGTGAAGATCCGCGGCGCTCGCCCACGGCGACCCGTCGGCGCTCACCGCGCTGCGTGCTCAGGTGGTCGCACTGCGCAGCGAACGGGCCGAATTGCTGGACACCTACCGCGGTTTCGAGAAACGCCAGTTCCCCGACCCGGCGACACTACGCGGATCCGCGTTGCACCAATATCTGGTGCTGCGCGGTGGCATCCGCGCTGAGGAGGGCTCGGTGGACTGGCTCGACGAAGTGATGAACGCACTGGGAGCACACAGATGGTTAACCCCTACCCAAACCTGTTGTCACCCTTGGACCTCGGGTTCACCACGCTGCGCAACAGGGTGATCATGGGTTCGATGCACACCGGGCTCGAGGACCGGGCGCGTGACATCGACCGGCTGGCAGCGTACTTCGCCGAACGCGCGCGGGGCGGCGTCGGGCTCATCATCACCGGTGGCTATGCGCCGAACCGCACCGGCTGGCTGCTCCCGTTCGCGGCGCAGCTGGTGTCTTCCACAGAGGCGCGCCGACACCGACGCGTCACGTCCGCCGTGCACGACGAGGGCGGCAAGATCCTGCTGCAGATCCTGCACGCCGGCCGCTACGCCTACCACCCCTTCTCGGTCAGCGCCTCGTCGATCAAGGCCCCCATCAACCCATTTCGGCCCCGCAAGCTGAGCGATCGCGGCGTCGAGGACACCATCGGCGACTTCGTGCGCTGCGCGCTGCTGGCCCGGGAGGCCGGCTACGACGGCGTCGAGATCATGGGCAGCGAGGGCTACCTGCTCAACCAGTTCCTGGCGCCGCACACCAACAAGCGCACCGACGCAGTGGGGCGGAACGCCGAAGAACCGTCGCCGCATGCCGGTCGAGATCGTGCGCCGCACCCGCGAGGCCGTCGGCCCGGACTTCATCATCTGCTACCGCATGTCGATGGCCGACTACGTCGACCGACGGTCAGAGCTGGGACGAGATCGTCGCACTGGCAACCGAAGTCGAGGCCGCCGGAGCCACGCTCATCAACACCGGCATCGGCTGGCATGAAGCGCGGGTGCCGACGATCGTGACGTCGGTGCCCAACAGCGCCTTCGTCGACGTCAGCAATGCCGTCGCCGCACAGGTCGCCGATTCCGGTGGTCGCGTCGAACCGGATCAACATGCCGCAAGTCGCCGAACAGATCCTCGCCGACGGTCACGTCCGGCTGGTGTCGATGGCCCGCCCGCTGCTGTCGGATCCCGACTGGGTGAACAAGGCGCAGGCCGACGCCGCCGACGAGATCAACACCTGCATCGCGTGCAACCAGGCGTGCCTCGACCACGCGTTCGTCCACAAGACGGTGTCGTGCCTGCTCAATCCGCGAGCCGGCCACGAGACGAAACTGGTGCTCAAGCCGCCGCGTCGGGTCAAGCGGGTGGCGGTCGTCGGCGCAGGACCCGCCGGACTGGCCGCCGCGGTGACCGCCGCCGAGCGGGGCCACGCGGTGACGCTGTTCGAGGCCGGGACGTCGATCGGCGGCCAATTCGACTTGGCCAGAAGGATTCCCGGCAAGGAGGAGTTCAGCGAGACGATCCGCTACTACACCCGCATGCTCGACAAGCACGGCGTGGACGTGCGGCTGGGCACCCGCGCGAGCGCCGACGAACTGTCGGGGTTCGACGAGGTGGTGCTCGCCACCGGAGTGGCGCCGCGGATGCCCGACATCCCCGGGATCGACCATCCCATGGTGCTGTCCTACGTCGAAGCGATCCTGGGCAGGCCGGTCGGCAAGTCCGTCGCAGTGGTCGGAGCGGGCGGCATCGGGTTCGACGTCAGCGAGTTCCTCGTCACCACGTCGGCGGAGCCGACAGACGGCTTCCGGTCACCACAACTCTCAAGGAGTGGAAGGCCGAGTGGGGTGTGGCCGACCCGCAGGAAGCGCGCGGAGCGCTCACGACACCCATCCCGCTGCCGCCGGCACGCGAGGTGTTCCTGCTGCAGCGGACCAAGGGCCCGCAGGGCAAGGGGCTCGGCAAGACGTCGGGTTGGGTGCACCGCGCGTCGCTGAAGGCCAAGGGCGTGCAACAGCTTTCGGGCGTCAACTACGAGCGCATCGACGACGACGGCCTGCACATCAGCTTCGGCCCCCAACGTTCCGACGCTCGCGTGCTCGACGTCGACAACGTCATCATCTGCGCGGGACAGGAGTCGGTGCGCGACCTCGAAGATGCGCTGCGCGGCAACGGGATCGAGCCGCACGTCATCGGCGGCGCAGCCTTCGCCGCCGAAGTCGACGCCAAGCGGGCCATCCGGCAGGGCACCGAACTCGCCGCCAAGCTCTAGCCCGCCTGCGAGTCAGTCCCCGACGGCCTCGACGATCGTCGTGTAGACGCCGGGATGGGCGACCGCACCGAACCGGGCGGCCGCCTCGCGGACGCTCGCTTGGAACTCCGGTTGCGCAGTGGCGGCGCGAAGCGCCTGCACGCTGTCCCACACCGCCACGTTGACCAGTTGGTAGGACGCGTCGGGCGTCAGCGCACGATGCAGCCGGAACGAGCGGAAACCCGGCTGACGGCGCATGAACTCACCGCGCTCCTTCCAGCCTTCGACGAACTCGTCGGCCTTGTCGGCGTCGAGTTCGAAGACGTTGATGAAGGTGACGGGTCCGGTGCCGGTCGGTTCTTGGGTCATGTCGCCGGTATACCCCGCCAATGTGAAACCACGGCGCCGAATGTGCGCTCAGGGCGGAAAAATTCGCCAAACCCCGCCCTGGGCGCACATTCGATGCCAAAGCCCCATACCCACTGGCCGTGGCAACACGCGGGACGAGTCAGGCCTGCTTGAGCGCCTCGATGTTCAGCGTGATGGTGACCTTGTCGCCGACGACGGCGCCACCGGTCTCCAGCGGCATGTCGATGTCGATGCCGAAGTCCTTGCGGTTCACCACGACCGACGCCTCGAAGCCCGCGACCTCACCGTGGCCCATGCCGGGGTTGACGCCGTCCCACTCGAGCTTCAGTTCGATGGGCTTGGTGACGCCCTTGAGCGTGAAGTCGCCGGCCAGCACGTAGTCGTCACCGTCGGCCCGGACGCCGGTCGAGACGGAAGCTGGCAGTCGGGTACTGCTCGACGTCGAAGAAGTCGCCCGACCTGACGTGCGCATCGCGCTGTTCGTTGCCAGTGTCGAGCGAGTCGACTGCGATCTCGGCGGTGACCGACGGGGTGCCGTCCTCGGCGACGACGACCGCGCCGCTGAAGTCCTTGAAGCTGCCGCGCACCTTGCTCACGACCAGGTGGCGCACGGAGAAGCTGATGGACGAATGCACGGGATCGATGGCCCAGGTGCCTGCGCTCAATTCGGTGGCTACTGCAGCGGTCATATGAGTTCTCCTTGACTGGGGTGCCGGCCTGCCCGACACCGTCAAGAAGCAAAACGGACTATGGTCCGTATCTATTCCGAGGGGTTGATCAGCGCCATCAGCCGGTCGATCGGTAGTCGTGGCGACCTGCGCCCATCCCGGCCGATCATGTCGTCGTTGACCACCAGCGCGTTGAGCACCGCCTCCTCGACCGACTGAACGACGGCGGCGTAGAAGTCGTCCATCCGGCCCCAGGGCACGAAGGTCAGCGTGCCGAACTCGTCGCCGGTGGGCGGCCCGAGCGGGTAACCGCTCTGCAGGCCGTCGGCGTCCGCGGTCGAGAACGCCAGGAACATGTCGCCGGAGAAGTGGCTGCCCGTCGTGCCGGTCCGAGCCAGACCGAGCGGAACCCGGCGCGCCAACGCCTTGCACTGCCCGGGCAGCAACGGCGCGTCGGTCGCGACGATGACGATGACCGAGCCCGCGCCCGGCGGCGACCGCAGTCCGAGGTCGACCGCGACCAACCGCGGTCGAGGGGGTCGTCGTCCGCCAGGGCCGGACCGACGTGGGCGCCCGCGACGGTCAGTTCGCTGCGCGACCCGAAGTTCGCCTGAACGAAGGCGGCCATGGTGAACGCGCGCGAGCCGTACTGCACCACGTCGCGACGAGGTCCCGTTGCCGCCCTTGAACTCGTAGCAGTTCATGCCCGTACCGCCGCCGACCGACCCCTCGGTCACCGGACCGGACGTCGCGGAATCCAGCGCTGCCACCACGTGTTCGGGTCGCACGTGGCCGCCGTTGACGTCGTTGAGGTCGCCGTCCCACGTTTCTCCGCACACCGGTAGCAGCCACTGGCCGGCGAGCCGCGGATTGACCTCGTTGATCCAAGTCACCACGCCGGTGTGACAGGCCCCGACGGCGTGCGTGTTCGACAGCACGATCGGCACGTTGAAGGCGCCGGACTCCTCGATCCACGTGGTGCCCGTCAGCTCGCCGTTGCCGTTGAGCGAGTACCAGCCGGCGGCACACGGACGCCCCACTCCTTCGCGACCGCGGGGCAGGATCGCGGTCACCCCGGTGCGGACGGGCCCTCGCCCCACGACGAGCGGACCGTCACCGTCGATCAGCGTGACGGTTCCGACCTCGATGCCCGCGACGTCGGTGATCGCGTTCAGCGGTCCTGGTTCACCGGCGAGCGGAGATGCCAAGACCCCTTACCCGTGGGCGTCCGTCCGCAGTGTGCGTCTGAGGTGAGGTCACACACTCTGACTAGCACGCCTGCGCGGAAATGGTCGACCCTCGGTGACGGCGTCAGCCCCCGGCGCCCCACACGGATTCCGCACCCGTGTGGCCGATGCTCGCGACGGTGACGATCGAGGAGAGGCCGACGACCAGCGCCATGATCGCCACCACGACTTTCGCTACCCTTCGCGGCGCGTCGGAGCGGCCTTCCTGCCAGTGCAGCACCGCCAGTGCCACGGCCACCACCAGCAGTGCGACCGAGAAGTAGATCATCCAGTCACCGCGTTCCGCGTGCTCTTGCAAGATCGGGCTGACGCTGCGGCGCTGATCCTTCAACCATTCCCCGGCCGCTGTGGTGATTGGCGTCAACACCATCGTTACCACGGCCAGCGCCAAGACCAGCCACACCAACCTGCGCCGAGCGGCCGGCCACACACCGCAGAGAATCTCCAACACCGCGGTGAGCGGCGCGAGGACGACGACGCCGTGCACGAGCAGCGCGTGGGCAGGCAATCCCAAGATCGTTGTCATGATGTTCCTCGGCTTGGCAGCAGGAGCGGGGCCATCTTCTGTATACGTGGCGAACCTGGTATCCGGTTCACGACGCGCACGGCCCTGGCCCGCGAACGTGCACCGAAGTGCCCGCCCGCGAACGGGTCAGGCGGCGAGCGGCGCGTACGTGGTGGTGCGCTGGCGGGCCGGCCGGCCGATGCCCTCGGCGATCGCGACGAGTTCCTCGACGGACTTGGCCGACCCGTTCTCCGAGCCCGCCATCCGCGAGATGGTCTCCTCCATGAGGGTGCCCCCGAGGTCGTTGGCGCCGCCGTTGAGCATCACCTGCGTGCGGTCGACGCCGAGCTTCACCCAGCTGGTCTGGATGTGATCGATCCGGCCGTGCAACATGATTCGAGCCAGCGCGTGCACGGCGCGATTGTCACGGTGCGTCGGGCCCGGGCGCGACCCGCCGGCCAGGTACAGCGGCGAGGACTGGTGCACGAACGGCAGCGGCACGAACTCGGTGAAACCGCCCGTGCGGTCCTGGATGCCGCGCAGCACGTTGAGGTGCCCGACCCAGTGCCGCGGCGTGATCGACGTGGCCGTACATCATCGTCGAACTCGACCGCAGGCCGACCTCGTGGGCGGTGGTGACGACCTCGATCCACATCGACGTCGGCAACTTGCCCTTGGTCAGCACCCAGCGGACCTCGTCGTCGAGGATCTCCGCGGCGGTGCCGGGAATCGAGCCGAGCCCCGCCTCGCGCAAGCTGATCAGCCATTCACGAATCGCTGGTGCCGCTCTTGGTGACGCCGTTGGCGATCTCCATCGGAGAGAACGCGTGCACGTGCATCGAGGGCACCCGCGCCTTGACCGCGCGCACCAGATCGGCGTAGCCGGTCACGGGCAGCTCGGGGTCGATGCCGCCCTGCATGCACACCTCGGTGGCGCCGGCGAGGTGCGCCTCCCACGCGCGTTCCGCGACGTCGTCGGTGGACAGCGAGAACGCGTCGGCGTCGCCCTTGCGCTGCGCGAACGCGCAGAACCGGCAGCCGGTGTAGCAGATGTTGGTGAAGTTGATGTTGCGGTTGACGACGAACGTGACGTCGTCGCCGACCACGTCGCGGCGTAGCGAATCCGCCAGCGCCGCAACGGCATCCAGTGCCGGGCCGTCGGCGGTCGCCAACGCCAGGTACTCGTCGTCGCTGCACCCGGCCGGGTCGGCTTCCGCCGAGCGCAGCGCGGCCAGCACGTCGGTGTCGATGCGTTCGGGTGCCCGGGCTGCGAGTTCCTCGACCTTGGCCCTGATCGACTCCCAGTCGCCGAACGCGCTGTCGAGGTCGCTGCGGGTCTCGGTGCGCCTGCCCTCGGTGTCGATCGCGGTGTGCAGGTCGGTGCGCCCCAGCGACTCGGAGGCCTCGTCGGGCTCCTGCCAGGGCCGCCCGACGGGGTTGACGTCCAGCGCGCAGACCGGTGTCGGGGTCGGCCAGCGCGGCGACGTGCGCCCGCACGCGCGGGTCGATCCACGCCGCGCCGGCCTGCACGTACTGCGGCTGGGCGGTCAGCCGCTGCACCAGGTCGTAGCCGGCCTCGGCGGTGACCTCGGCGAGCTCGTCCAGCGCAGGCCACGGCCGCTCCGGGTTGACGTGATCGGGCGTCAACGGCGACACGCCGCCCCAGTCGTCGACACCCGCACCGATCGAGCGCCAGGCACTCGTCGCGCGAGACCAGGTTGGGCGGCGCCTGAATGCGCATCTTGGGACCGAGCACCAGCCGGGTCACCGCGATGGTCGCGACGAAGTCGTCGAGCCCGGTGTCCGGCTTGCGACGCCATCGCGGTGTGTTCCTTGGCGCGGAAGTTCTGCACGATCACTTCCTGGACGTGCCCGAACTCCTTGTGCGAGCGCCGGATCGCATGCATGGTCTCGGCGCGCTCGGCCAGCGTCTCACCGATGCCGACGAGCAGGCCGGTGGTGAACGGGATGGCGAGCCTGCCCGCATCGTCGAGCGTGCGCAGCCGGACCACGGGGTCCTTGTCGGGGCTGCCGTAGTGCGCGAGCCCCTTGGTCTCGAACAGCCGTCGCGAGGTGGTCTCCAGCATCATGCCCATCGACGGTGCGACGGGCTTGAGCCGGGACAGCTCCGACCAACTCATCACGCCAGGGTTCAGGTGCGGCAGCAGCCCCGTCTCCTCCAGCACGCGGATCGCCATGGCGCGCACGTAGTCCAGCGTCGAGTCGTAACCGCGTTCGTCGAGCCACTGCCGGGCTTCGTCCCAACGCTGCTCTCGGGACGGTCGCCGAGGGTGAAAAGCGCTTCCTTGCAACCCAACTCGGCACCCTGGCGGGCGACGTCGAGGATCTCGTCGGGCTCCATGTACATGCCCTGACCCGCTGCGCGCAGCTGGCCAGGCACGGTGACGAAGGTGCAGTAGTGGCAGGTGTCGCGGCACAGGTGGGTGACCGGGATGAACACCTTGCGCGAGTAGCTCACCGGCAGCCGGCCGGACGCCCCGCGGCGGCCCGCCGCCTCGAGCCCGGCGTCACGCACTCGTGCCGCACTCGCACACAGGTCGACCAGGTCGTCACCGCGGGCGGTCATGGCGATCGCGGCCTCGTCGACGTTGAGCGCGACCCCGTCACGGGCGCGCCGCAGCACACGCCGCACCGCGGCGGGACTGGGCACTTCGGGCTTCGGTGGGAGGACCGGGTCGGGCAGGGCGGTGCCGCGCTGCGGGTTCAGAGCCACTCTCCTGTAACCCCTGCGTCGTCGTGAATCATCCGCGCGTCTCACAATCTGAAACAACTGCGCCTGGCATATCGGCCACAGTAGTCCCAGCGTCCGACCCGGTGCGCGACACGTCCTTCGTTGGTTGCTCACATGCCGCGCGGTCGGGTCGGCACGCGCGTAAGTTCACTAGTGGTCGGGCTCGACAGCAAATAGGAGGAGGCGATCATGGGCGTCTCGATTCGCTCGTGCCTGACCGTAGGCGTGGCAACCATCACGGCGGTGACCATCGCGGTCGTTCCGTCGGTGAAGGAGTCCGCGCCCGTCGCGTCGCACCCATCGGTCGTTCACGTCGCCTCGCCGGCCGTGAAGCTCAACGCCGACGTTCAGCCACTGGTGACGGCAACAGATGTCCCCAGCCTGCTCGTTGAGTGGTTGCAACGGATCGTTGTGCCGCCGAGCGCCAGCGCGCCGTTCCCGACCCCCCAGTTCCCGCCCGTTGTCGCCGGCACATCCATCGGCAGCAGCATCAAGAACATCTATAACGCCGTGGAACCGTGGGTTCGGTATGGGTTCGAAGTTGCGACGTATGCAGTCGGGTGGATCCCGTACGTCGGGTGGCTTTCGGGGCAGATCATGATCTTCTACAACTTCGGGGAGCGCATCGCCCACAGCATCACCTTCAACATTGCTGATTGGCTCGACCGCCGAATTTCTTTTGTTCAGGGTCTGATCAATGTCGGCCGCGACACCTTCTGGTCATTCGTCTATCTAGGTGTCGATGAGTGGAACTACTTCCTGCCGCCGTTGCCTCCGCTTCCGCCATTCCCGTTCGCCGCAGCAGCTCAAGACGCGGTCCCGGCCGACCTGAGCCTTGCCGCGGCGCTTGACCCGTCGACCGCGAATGTCGGGGAGCCCGAAAAGTCGGGCAACGCATTCGGCGCGACGGGCAAGGAGACCGCACCTGGTCAGCTGGCCAAGCAGACAACGGTGGCCGAGGCCGCGGCAACCGTCACCGAGGCCGAGGAGACGACCGCTCCGCGGATCAAGATAGAGAAGGGCGCGGACGCCGAGGCGGCGACAGCGACCTCTGGCGCGTCCCCCAAGAAGGCCGACGGCTCCACCAACGGCTCTCCCAAGCAAAAGAAGGTCGACAAGGGAGACAACCCCGAAAGCGCTAAGGCCGGGACCGACTCCGGTACGACCGCGGCATCAACGAGCCCCAAGACCGGCAAGAAGGACGGCACCCCCAAGAAGGACCGCACCGACAACAACGACAACAAGTAGCGGTCCGCCGTCGGCGCGGGCGAGACCAAGGACAAGGGCGAGAGCCAGAGCGCAGAGGAGCCGAAGGACAAGAAGGACGCCAAGTCCGACTAGGTCGTCGGATGCTGGCGACGCCAGAGCACCACCGCCGGTAGCGCCGCGCCCACGGCGATGAACAGCAGCGGCCGGACGCCCATGATGCCGGGACCCTGCATCACCACGTCGCCGCCGGGCCCTCCGAAGGTCAGTACGAGCACCGTGGCCAGGAATGCCCACAGCGGGGCCGCCGCGACGCGCGTCGACGGCGTCCATTGCAGCGCGGCCCACACCAGGACGGCGTTGAGCAACCCGGAGACCAACGCGCTGACGGGGAACGGGACCGAGCCGATGTAGAGCGGTAGGAGCAGGGCACCGACGAGAGCCGAGAGCACGCCGTCGAGCGTCAGCAGGGCCAGCACGGCGGGCCGCTTCCACGGCGCCGCAGGACTGGACTCGGTAGGGGGCGCCGTCAGGTCGGCATGCTGTCGAGCAGCGAGACGAGCGAACCGACCACCCACTGGAAGTTGTCCATGCGGTCCTGCCAATGTTGCAGGTTGGGATCCAGATCCGGGTCCATCGCCGTCCCTTCCTCGCGCTGCGGTTCGTTCGGCAGCCTACCCCGTCGCCGGCGCGCTAGCCCACATTCAGCCCGGACAAGAGGTCCGTCTCCCACCCGCGCTCATCGCGGGCTCCGGCCACGCCCGCGACCAGTACGTAGTGCTCGCTGGATTCGATGGGCAGGGCGATGTCGTTCGACAGTGCGAAGGCCCGGCCGCCCGGTTCGACGCTGACCTGCGTCGCGTGCGCGCGAAGTGCGGCGACCTTGGCCGGGAGCCGTTCCGGCGCTTCGACGACGGCGTCGATGTCGTCGTCGGCGTACCCGAACTCGAACTCGTGGGCGGGCACCCGGTGCCACGACGGCGGCAGCGCGACGTCCGCCAGCGCATCCATGCCGTGTTCGATCGCGCTGCGCGCCAACACCGTCCAATAGAACTTCGGAACCTGCCACGCCTGTCCCTGACCTACGGACTCGGCGGCCGCGACCACCGCCGCCGAGGTGACCCGGTGCGCCTGGACGTGGTCGGGGTGTCCGTAGCCGCCGCGCGGGTCGTAGCTGACGACCACGTGGGGACGCAGTTCCTGGATGATCGCAACCAACGCACCGACCGCCTCCTCGGTATCGGCGTCGGCGAAGCGCTGTCGGTGACGGGTCGGCGAGCCCTCCATGCCGGAGTCCCGCCAGCGGCCCGCGCCGCCGAGGAACATCGGCTCGCCGATGCCCAATTCCCTTAGTGCGGAAGATAATTCACCAATCCGGTAGCCACCCAGTTGGTCGGCACCATCGACCGCCAACTGCGCCCAGCGCTCACCGATCACCTCTCCCTCCTCACCGAGGGTGCAGGTCACCACGCGGACCGTCGCCCCGTGCGCCACGTAGTGCGCGATGGTCGCCCCCGTGGTCAACGTCTCGTCGTCGGGATGTGCGTGCACGAACAGCAACCGTGGGATGTCCATCGCCACAAGATAGATTCCCTCCGTGGCTCGGCGCACCATCGAGTACGCATGCGGGGTCGTGCTCATCGGATTGCTCGCAGGCGTGGCAGGCGCGTTCACCACCTGGCTCATCCACTTCGTGGAACACGTCACCTACCACTACTGGTTCGGCACGCTGCTCAGCGGTGTCGGTGGGACGGGGCCGGTGAGGCGGGCGGTCGGACCGATGACCGGCGGCCTCATCGCCGGCTTCGGGTGGTGGATGCTTCGGCGCCGAGGTGACGTTCCTTCACTGTCGGCCACGATCGCCGAGCATCGACCGCTCCCGCGCTGGCGCATGTCGATCGACGCCGTACTTCAGGTGGTACTCGTCGGATCCGGCGCGTCCCTCGGGCGCGAAGGGGCGCCGCGCCAGCTCGCGGCGGCGTTCGGCGACGCGGGCACGTCGCGCTGGGCGCTGACGCCCCGTGACCGCGAGGTGCTGCTGGCCTGCGCAGCGGGTGCGGGACTCGGGGCCGTCTACAGCGTCCCGCTCGGCGGGGCACTGTTCTCGGCGGGCATCCTGCTGCGCACCTGGCATCCGCGCGCAGTGGGAACGGCCCTCATCACGTCGAGCCTCGCGGTGGCGGTGTGCTCGCCGATCACGCACTTCGAGCATCAGGTGTCGTGGCCCAATCCGTCGCTGTCGTACCTCTACATCGGGTTGGCGATCGTCGTCGCACCGCTCGCGGTGGTGATCGGGTTGGCGTTCGAGAAGGTGATGGCGCTGGCCCGGCCCAAGCCGCAGTTGCGGTCGTGGACGTTGATACCGACGATCGCGCTGGCGGGTCTGGCGACGGGGATCGGGTCGATCTGGTGGCCCGAGCTTCCCGGTAATGGACGCAGCATCCTGACGGTCAGCGTGAACGCCCACCTGACATTGGGCGGCGCCGCCGCCGTCCTGCTGTTGAAGCCGCTCTTGACGGCAACGTTCCTGCGCGCGGGCGCGGTGGGCGGCATGATCACGCCTGCCCTCGCGACCGGGGCCGCGGCGGGGTCGGTCGCCACCCTGGTGCTCAATCACCTCGCAGGAACGCACCTCCAGGTCGCCGCGGTCTCATTGACTTGCGCGGCGGGCGTGCTCGCGATCACCCAGCGCGCCCCGTGGTTCGCGGCGTTGTTCGTCTGGGAACTCGCCCGCCCGCCGTACTGGCTGCTGCTCGCCTTCGTGGGCGCAGCGTTGACGGCGCACGGAATCCGAGTGCTGCGCGAGCGCCGCACTCGCCCGACATAGCCAACGGGGCGAGTTGCCGCCCGACGCCGAACAACTGAATATCCGCCGCATCGGCCCCTCCTCCGCCTCGGCGGTGGGGGCCGAATGCGTTGCCTATCGCGGAAGCTTGGTCCACATCCCCGCGTTGCCGACGATGCCGACGGGCACCGCCCCCGACAGGCTCACGTTCTGCACGCTGGGGCCGGCCGCCACGATCGTGGTGTCCTGAAGGATCGGCAGCACGGTCGACATGTTCCACAGCCGCGGTTCGACCGCGGTGAGCACGTCGGCGATGTTGTCTCTCCCGTCGAGCGCCGCGTCGATCTTCTGCTGCAGGCTGCGATCGCAGATCCCGGTCAGGTTGCTCGGCGCCATGACGAGTGCGTCCGAGGCCGGAGCCGGCGGAGCCGACGGCGTGGTCGACGGTGTGGGCGACGGCGACGTGCTGCTGAACTTGGTGGTCGACGGTGTGGTCGACGGCGTGGCCGACGGCGCCGTGGTGCCGACCTTGGTAGTCGACGTCGTCGGCACGGGCGGCGTGGTGGTCTCGACGGGGGAGGCCTCCAGCGCCGGGCAGCCATAGCGCGACGCGAGTGCGGTCGCCAGATCGCCACCGGCCTGGTGCCAGCCGACGATCGCGTCGACGCGGTTCTGGTCGATCGCATCGCCGTAGAGCGTGGGCGGATCGAGCACGGCCACCGACGCCGAGATGCCGACGTTGCGCAGTTGATCCGCGGCCGTGTTGGCCACCGCGATCGACGTCGGATCGTTGGCCGCGACGCCGATCACCAGCGTCAGCGGCTGCCCGTCCTTGCTGATCCGCCCCCGGGTCGACGGCGGCACCGGGCTCGCTGGCGGGGCCGGAGACGTCGATTGCGGCTCCTGCTCGATCACGTATCCGGCGTCGCTCAGCAGCTCCAACGCCGCTTCCTGCGTCAGCGCCGGAGGCGCCGTCGGAACGTAACCTGGATCCGAAGGGGATCGCACCTGAGCCTGCGCAAGCGTCACCGTGTTGTCGCTGCCCGCACCGACGGCGGCCAGCAAGTCGACGTCGATCAACCCCAGGATCGCCTTGCGCACTTGGGAATCCGACAGTGCGGGCTGCTGCGCACGCAAGGTCAACTGCATCACCCGCGGGGTCGCGATGCGGGCCGTGCGGACGTCGGGGATCGCACCCAGCTGTGCGAACGTCGTCTGACCGCCATGCACCTGCGCGACTTGCGTGTCCCCATTGCGTATCGAATCAGCAAGTGCGGCAGGTGATCCCGCGCGACGGAAGAGAATCTCGTCGGGCTTGGCCGGCACCGACCAGTACCGGTCGTTGCGGGCCAACAGGATCTCGTCGCGCTGGGGGTCGATGTTCTCGACGCGGAACTGACCGCCCGTCACGGGCAATGCCCGGAGCAGACCCGACGAGAAGCCGCCCGGCACGTCCTTCACGATGTGCGCGGGAAGCAGGTCGTTGAAGAGCTCACGCCAGGCGGGGTACGGCTGCGAGAAGCTCACGACCGCCGTCTTGCCCCCGTCGATGGACTGCACGCCGGTGATCAAGTCGTACCCGGCGGGATCGACCACGCCCGGCTCGCTGACCATCTGACGCCAGAGATACCAGTAGTCGTCGGCGCCGATCGGCGCGTTGTCGGTCCACCCGGCCTCGGGCCGGATCTTGTACGTGACGGTGAACGGGTCCTCGCTGGTCACCGCGGCCGACTCGAGCAGTGTCGGGTCCAGCTCCCACCGCGAACCGGTCGGTGCGTTCTGATCGGGAATCGGGCGGAACGAGCTGGGCAGCACCAGCGCCGAGATCGCGGCATTCACGGGCGATTGATCGGATAGCAGGTGCGCGTTGAAGCCCGGCCCGATGGAGTCGATCGCCATGATGATCTGCAGCGCCCGTGGCGGCGGCGACGCGAGACTCTGCGAGGTCTCGGTGCTCTGCGGCGCAGGTGGCGGACTCACCGTGCACGCCGAGACCAACAGGAGCGTCGAGAGCAGTGCACCCGCTACGGCGCAGATGCGTCGCAAAGTCGTCGGCACGCCGTTCAGGGTAACGGGAGCGGCCCGACCCGCTCCGGAGGCGACATCGGGTGGTGAGGCAGACTCGGCGGGCGACGCTCAGCCGGAGTCGCGACTCTTCGCGCGGGCCTTGGATCTTGCGCGCAGGCTGGCGTTCAGGCTCGACCTTGCGTACCCGCACGATCTCGGGCGTGACCTCAACGCACTCGTCCTCGGCGCAGAACTCCATGGCCTGCTCGAGGCCCAGCTCGAGCGGACGAGCCAGCGTCTCAAAGACATCCGCCGTCGAGGAGCGCATGTTCGTGAGCTTTTTCTCCCGCGTCGCGTTGATGTCGAGGTCCTCGGCCCGCGGGTTGATGCCGACCACTTGACCCTCGTAGGTGTCCTGACCCGGCTCGACGAAGAACTGGCCGCGGTCGGACAGCTGGGTCATGGCGAATGGCGTGATCTTGCCGGTTCGGTCCGAGACCAGCGAGCCGGTGTGGCGGGCCCGGATCTCGCCCGCCCACGGGCGGTAGCCATCGAACACGGCGTTGGCGATCCCGGTGCCACGGGTCAGCGTCAGGAAATCCGTACGGAAGCCGATCAGGCCACGGCTGGGCACGATGAAGTCCATCCGAACCCACCCTGCGGCGTGGTTGGCCATCTCCTCCATCCGGCCCTTGCGGCCGGCCATCAACTGCGTGACCGCACCGACGAATTCGTCGGGGCAATCGATGGTCATCGCTTCGAACGGTTCGTGCAACTTTCCGTCGATGGTCCTGGTGACCACCTGCGGCTTGCCGACCGTGAGCTCGAAACCTTCCCGGCGCATCTGCTCGACGAGCACCGCCAAGGCCAACTCGCCACGGCCCTGGACCTCCCAGGCGTCCGGCCGGTCGATGTCGACGACCTTGATCGACACGTTGCCGACCAGTTCGCTGTCCAAACGGGACTTCACCATCCGCGCGGTGAGCTTGTGGCCGGAGACCTTGCCTGCCAGCGGCGAGGTGTTCGTGCCGATCGTCACCGAGATCGCGGGCTCGTCGACGGTGATCCGGGGCAGCGCGTGGGCGTGCTCGGTGTCTGCCAGCGTGTCGCCGATCATGATCTCGGGTAGTCCCGCGACGGCGACGATGTCCCCGGCGATCGCCTCGTCGGTGGGCGTCCGTTCGACCCCCTCGGTGACCAGGAGTTCGGTGATCTTCGCGTTGGTGATGACCGGGTGGCCGTCCACCTCGCGCATCCAGGCGACCTGTTGGCCCTTGCGGATCCGGCCCTTGTAGATGCGGATCAGCGCGAGCCGGCCCAGGAAGGCGGACGCGTCGAGGTTCGTCACCAGTGCCTGCAGCGGAGCCTCGGGATCGCCCAGCGGCGGCGGGATGTGCTCGAGCAGCACGTCGAACAGCGAGTCGAGATTTTCCCCCTCGGGATTCTCGCCGTTCGCAGGCTCGACCGTGCTGGCAATGCCCGCGCGGCCCGAGGCGTACAGCGTCGGCAATCCGAGCGCGTCCTCCGCGGCCTTCTGAGCCTCCTCGTCGAGATCCGACGCGACGTCGAGCAGCAGGTCGTGGCTGTCGGACACGACCTCGGAGATGCGGGCGTCGGGCCGGTCGGTCTTGTTGACGACGAGGATGACGGGCAGGTGCGCGGCGAGCGCCTTGCGCAGCACGAAGCGGGTCTGCGGCAACGGTCCTTCGGAGGCGTCGACGAGCAGCAGCACGCCGTCGACCATCGAGAGGCCGCGTTCCACCTCGCCGCCGAAGTCGGCGTGGCCGGGTGTGTCGATGACGTTGATGACCGTCATCGAGCCGTCCGGGTGTTGCCGATGCACGGCGGTGTTCTTCGCCAGGATCGTGATGCCCTTTTCCTTCTCGAGGTCGCCGGAGTCCATCAGGCGTTCGACTGCATCGTCACCGCGGTGGTGCAAGGCACCGGACTGCCGCAACATCGCATCGACCAGGGTCGTCTTGCCATGATCGACGTGAGCGACGATGGCGACGTTACGAAAATCCACGTCAACGATTGTCGCAGCGTAGGTAACCAATCGCGAAAACGATCGAAGGGCATCGAGCGCGTCCGTGAAGTTCAGCAAATTCGCCGAGGCCAAACCCAGGAAGAAGTGTTGCCGGTCCAAGCCGCGATGCAAGCGCTGCCCGGTGGTGCTGCACAAGGTCCGGAAGGCCGAACTGTCGGGGTTGCGCGGCAAGGACCTGCAGAAGGTCTTCGAACGTGCGCGAAAGTCCTGACGACCTCGACGTATGGGGGCGTACGGTGGATGTGTCCGGCGCTGATTGGAGGCATCGAATCATGACGGTTTACGAAGGGCTCACTGTCGCGCTCGTCTTCGTGCTGGCGTTGGCTGCGACGGCGGCGATCTACCTCGGATTGCTCAACTGGATCGGCGGGGTCTTCGTGGTCCGGTGTGCCGCATGTCACCACTTGACGTTCGCCTCGGCCAATAAGCCCAAGGAGTCCTGCCCCCACTGCCGCCATCCCGTGCTGATGCACCCGCTGTACACCGCCCACCACCGCGAGCGCCGGTCCGAGGTGCGCGTGGTCGGCGACCGGCTGCGGTACTGACCGCCAGGGATCCTGGTCTGACCGGGCCTCGGGGCCTCCGGTAGCCCTGATGATGAGCTGGCAGCGCTCGTCGTGGACGGCGACCCCCTCGAGTTCCGCGCCGGCTGGACCGTGCAGAGCTAGCCGGTGCGCAGCGCCGCGGTGAGGTCGGGCAGCCAGCCGCGGTCGGCCGGTACCCACGCCACGGCCCCGAGTTCGTCGACGGTCACCCAGCGCAGGGCGCGATGGTCGCGGGGCTCGATGGTGCCGCCCGTCTGCGCGACGAGGTAGGCCCGCAGCGTCATCGTGGGACTCAGCGCGACGTCCGCCCCGAGGCGCGCGCCGACGTCGACCTCGACGCCGAGTTCCTCGTGCAGTTCGCGCGCCAGCGCCGCGTCGTCCCGCTCCCCCGCCGCGACCTTTCCGCCCGGCAGCTCCCACAGGCCCGCAAGGTGGGGCGGTCGGTCCCGCTGCGCGACGAGTAGCGCACCCCCAGAGATCAGCGCGCCTGCGACGACGAGTTGGTGCGACATTGGTTTAGACACTGTCGGCGAAGGTATACCTTCAGGTCATGGCCGTGTTATCGAACGAAGAAGTGGATGCCGCACTGCCGAGTTTGACCGACTGGGAACGCACCGACGGCACGCTCAAGCGTTCCATCAAGTTCCCCGCCTTCCTCGACGGCATCGACGCGGTACGCCGCGTTGGCGAGTTCGCCGAAAGCAAGGACCACCATCCCGATATCGACATCCGTTGGCGCACTGTGACTTTCGCACTCGTTACGCACTCCGAGGGTGGCATCACCCAGAAGGACGTGGAGATGGCCGCCGAGATCGATCGGATCGTCGGCGAAGCGTAGCCACGTAGGCCAGCGTCGCCAACGTCGCCAGCACGTAGAGCGAACCGGCCCAGGCCAGATACCACTGACTGCTGGTGGTCCAGCCCCGCGAGTCGGTGAACGCCAGAATCCACGGCGGGCTGAGCAGGGCGAGCACCATCCACGCCCAGCCGACGCCACGGGTGTGCAGCCGCAGCGGACCATGGATCAGCCACATGATCAGCGGCAGCAGCCACACCCAGTGGTGCGTCCAGCTGATCGGTGAGATGAGCAGGCCGAGCAGCATCACGACGAGGATCCGGCCAAGGTCGTCGTCGACGTCGATTGCACGCCAAGCCAACACGCTGAGTACCACGGCGATGGCGATCGCCCCGACCACCAGTGGGCCGTACCCGACGTCGTGGCCAAGCACGTACCCCAGCACACCGCGCAGGGACTGGTTGTCCGGCTTCGCGACGACGCCGATCCGCTCCGCGTCGCCCAGCAGATCGGTGAAGTAGTAACGGCCTTGGGCCCCGAGCACGCCGACCGATAGCGCCACGGTGGCCAGGAACACCAGCGCCGACACGATCACCACCATCCACCTGCGCGCGCCGAGGAAGTACAGGCCCGCGATCGCGGGCGTCAGCTTCATGCCCGCCGCGAGGCCCACCAAGAGGCCGGACACCCAGGACCTGGTGCTCGACACGGCGAAGAGCACGGCGAGCATGAGCAGCGCCCCAACCTGGCCCAGTTCGAAGACGTGCCGCATTGGTTCGAGCCAGATGGCCAGCGCCGTCCACGCCATCGCCGAGCGCTGGTCCGACCGCCCGAGCAGCCTCAAGGTGACGACGGCACAGCCATACAGCGCAGCGACGACGCCGAGCTGCCAGCAGAGGCCGACCAGTTGGAACGGCAGGAAGTGCAAGGGGTAGAACACCAGCGCGGCGAACGGCGGATACGTGAAATGCAATGGCAGCGGGGGCACCCGTGGGTGGTAGACGAAGTCGTACAGTCCGCCGTCGCCGATCGTGGCGGCACCGTCGACGTAGACGTGAAGGTCGATCAAGTTGGTGCCGTTGGGCATCAGATAGGTGACCCCCAACCGCGCGGCCACGCTCAGCAGAAGCAGGTAGGGCGCAATCGCCGCCACTCGATTCATCGGCGGCGGTGCGGTGCGTATGGACGGGTTCTCTATCCGTTCGACTCTAGCGATCGGTCACCGTATGCCGTCTTATGCGTCACGGTTGCATAAATGCCACACGTGTCACTTGAGTAACTCCAGTAACTCCGTAGCGTCGATCCCGGACTGCTTCCAACGGATTGGGAAAACCATGCCTCTCACCAGAAAACTATTCGCTACCAGCATCATCGCGGCCGCCTTCGCGGTCCCGGGTGCGGTGTTGCTCAGCGCCCCGGCCTCGGCCGACCCGGCGCCTGCGCCCATACCGGCCATCCCCGGCCTGCCCAACATTCCGTTCCTGAGCGCACTCTCGCCGGCCAACGCGCCCGCGTTGATCCAGAGCATGGCGTCCGCGTTCACGGGTGCCCCCGCGGCCGTGGCGGCGCCCGCCGCGCCGCCGCCCGCCGCCACGGCGTCCGTCACGCTGCCCCAGACACCCGCCGTGCCCGCGGCTCCCGCCCTGCCCGCCGCGGCTCCGGCCGCTGCGGCCGCGCCCGCCCAGGGCCTGATCCCGTCCGCCGAGGTGAACCTCCCCCAGGTGCCCGCTTCACCGGTGCCACTGCCCCAGCAGATGAACTTCCCGGGTGACCTCGCCTCGCTGATTCCGGCCGGAGTGCCGCTGGCCGGCCTCTTGCCGAAGCCGGCCGCCGCAGCGGTCCCGGCAGCAGCAGCCCTACCCGCCGCAGCGGCCGTACCCGCCGCGGTGGCACCGGCCGCAACAGCGCTCACTCCGGCCGTCGCTCCGGCCGTCGCCGCTGCAGCCCCGGCGCCAGCGGGCATCACCGGGTTGGCGCCGCTGCTGATGCCTGCGTCGGCGCTGTCCGCGCTGCCCTGATCCGCACGCAACCATCGGCAACCAAAACTATTGCGGGGAGAGTCATGTCATCGACGAAGGCACTGATGGTCGCGCTTGGCGTGACCGCCTGCGTGCTGCTGAGTGGTCAGCCACTTGCGAGCGCCGACCCGCCGGCGCCGCTGCCCATGCCCATCGACGGGCTGCAGGCACCGGGGCTGCCGGCGATGCAGACGCTGGGACCGGCCATTCAGCAGGCGGCGTCCGACCCGACCAACGCCGCATCGATGTTGATGGCCGCGGCGGCCGCGTTCACTGGAAACTCGGCGGCTCCCGCAAGCTCGCGGAACGTCGCGACCGCCGTCAACCAGTTCGTGGCCGACCCGCAGGTGGCCCACGTGCCCGCCGCGGGCGCATTGCCGGGCACCGAGGCACACTTGCCCGCTGGCGTGAACCCGGTTCACGCGGTCGGGCCGGTCCCCGAGGCGGCTCCCGAGGCACTGGCCGCTCCTGCTGCGGAAGCCGCCCCGGCACCGGCGCCCGAGGCAGCCCCCGCCCCCGTGCCCGACGCGGTACCTGCCCCCGCACCCGAAGCAGCCCCCGTCCCCGACGCAGCACCAGCGCCCGTCCCCGCAGCGCCCGCGCCGGGGCCGGACGCGGTGCCCGCCTCGGCGCCAGGACCGATGCCGGACTTCGGCTCGGACGCGCCCGTCACGCAGGACTTCATGTATCCGTCGATCAGCAACGGATGTCTCGGTGACGGCGGAAACGTGTTGGCAACGGCGATTTCAGTGGCAGGTCCTGCGAAGATCCCCGCTCCGGGGCCGGGCCCGGGTCAGACGGCATACGTGTTCACGGCGATCGGCACCCCCGGTCCCGCCGACGTGCAGAAGCTGCCGCTGAACGTGACCTGGGTGAACCTGACGACCGGCAAGTCGGGAAGCGCGACGCTGAAACCGCAGGCGGACATCAACCCCGCAGGCCCGACGACGCTGACGGCCATCGCCGACACCGGCGCCGGCAGCATCTTGTCGACGATCTTCGGTCAGGTCACCACCACGGAGCGGCAGTGTCAGTTCATGCCCACCATCGGCTCGACAGTGGTGCCGGCGGTCGCCGTCTAACGGCTCCCCCGAGCCGAAATCGGATTCCCTGTCGTCGAGTGCGCGGCTCAACGACAGGGAATTCGGTTTCGGCGCCAGGTCAGAAGGCCATGAACAGGATCATGTCCCGGTCGTACTCACGGCCGGGGTGTGCTTCTGCGAGGTGAGTCTGCGCCTTCTCGACGAGATCGTCCTCGTCGGAACCGGTGATCGCCTCGCCGCACGGGCAGTTGAGATGTGTCTTAGCCATGTCCACAGAATCCCACACGTGGACGATGGTGAACATGGAGCTATACGACGCAATGAGAACGACGGGGTCCGTCCGACAGTTCACCGATGATCCGCTGCCCGACGACGTACTCGAGCGCATCCTCGACAACGCCCGCTTCGCACCCACCGGAGGCAACCGTCAGGGCGTCCACGTGGTCGTCGTGCGCGATCCGGCTACGCGCCAGGAACTGGCTGAACTGAGCCTGCCCGGCGCCAAGCGCTACCGCGCCCAGGCGGGCAACGGGGAGTCACCGTGGAATCCGTTGCGCCCGCCCGGTGTCGACGACGCGACGGTGGCGGCGACCGACGGCAGCCCCATGGTCAGATCGTTGCTCGGCGCCCAGGTGGTGCTCGTCATTTGCCTCGACCTCTCCGTGGTGGCCGCGACGGACCAGGATCTGGACCGCATCGGCGTCATCAGCGGCGCGTCGGTCTACCCGTTCGTATGGAACGTGCTGCTGGCCGCGCGCAACGAGGGCTTCGGCGGCGTTCCGACGACGATGGCCGTCGCCCGTGAACCGGCGGTGCGGACGCTGCTCGGCATCCCCGACGAGTTCGCCGTCGCCACCGTGGTGCCGCTGGGCAAGCCGGTACACCAGGTCACCAAGCTCAAGCGGAAGCCGGTGCAGGACTTCGTCACCCGTGAACGGTTCGACGGGCCACCGTTCTAACGCCTTCCCGTCGAGTCTGCCGTGAGATTGCGGGACCGCCCCGCAGCCTCGAGACGCGGGAGTTGGCTAGGCCTTCGCCTTCGCGGCCGCCTTCATCTGCTTCTTGTACGACCGCACCTTCTCCAACGTGCCGCCGTCGACGACGTCGGCCACCGACATGTGCGAGCCGGCCTTGCCGTAGTCACCTGCCGCTTCGCGCCACCCCTTGGGCGTCACACCATACTGCTTGCCGAGCAGCGCGACGAAGATCTTGGCCTTCTGCTCACCGAAACCCGGGAGTGCCTTGAGCCGACGCAACAGTTCCGGCCCGTCGGGATCGCCTGCCGTCCAGACCGCTGCGGCGTGGCCGTCGTAGTCGTCGACGATGGCCTGCGCAAGCGTCTGCAGCCGTTTGCCCATCGACCCCGGAAACCGGTGCACCGCAGGGCGTTCCGAACACAGGGCGATGAACGCGTCCGGATCGTAGTCGGCAATCAGCGTGGGCTCCAGGCCGCCCATGCGGTCGGCGAGCTTCTTGGGCCCCGCGAACGCGACCTCCATCGGTATCTGCTGGTCGAGCATCATGCCCACCAGTAGCGCAAAGGGATTCGACTCGAGCAACGCATCGGCTGCCTGATCTTGAACGAGCTGGATCCTGGCCATTGGGACAGTCTAGTGCGAACGCCCCCGCCTGTGATCTGGCCCTCACTATGCTGTGAAGGCGCCACAACTACACATAGAGGACAGGAGCCGCGGTGCCCGAGGCCACCCCACCATCATCCGAAGCCGCTCAGTCGACCGATGCGATCTACCTGGCCGTTCAGGCCAGCCCTGAGTTTCAGGAACTCCGAACCCGGCTGCGCCGCTTCGTCTTTCCGATGACGGCGTTCTTCCTGATCTGGTACGCGACGTACGTCGTGCTCGGCGCGTTCGCCCACGACTTCATGGCAATCCAGGTGTTCGGCAACGTCAACGTCGGCCTGCTGATCGGGCTCGGCCAGTTCCTCACCACCTTCATCATCACCGGGATGTACGTGCGGTTCGCCAACCGCGAACTAGATCCACGCGCCGCCGCCATCCGGGAACGCGTCGAGGCCGAGCTGGAGGCGACCAAGTGACTGTGTTCGCCGCCACGGCACCGACCGTCGGCAACCCGGTCGCCAACATCGGAATCTTCGGACTCTTCGTCGTCATCACGCTGTTCGTGGTGATCCGCGCCAGCCGCAACAACCGCACCGCCGACCAGTTCTTCACCGGTGGTCGCGGCTTCTCGGGGCCTCAGAACGGAATCGCCATTGCAGGCGACTACCTCTCTGCCGCAAGCTTTCTCGGCATCGCGGGAGCCATCGCGGTGTACGGGTACGACGGCTTCCTCTACTCCATCGGGTTCCTGGTGGCCTGGCTGGTCGCCCTGCTGCTGGTCGCCGAGCTGCTGCGCAACACCGGCCGATTCACGATGGCCGACGTGCTGAGCTTCCGGCTCAAGCAACGTCCCGTGCGGATGGCGGCGGCGACCTCGACGTTGACCGTGTCGCTGTTCTACCTGCTCGCGCAGATGGCCGGCGCAGGCGGTCTCGTCGCGCTGCTGCTCGACGTGAAGAGCAAGGGCGGCCAGGCCGTCGTCATCGGCGTGGTCGGCCTGCTGATGATCGTCTACGTCCTCGTCGGCGGCATGAAGGGCACGACGTGGGTGCAGATCATCAAGGCGGTGCTACTCATCACCGGCGCGGGCCTCATGACGATCATCGTGCTGGCCAAGTTCGGGCTGAACTTCTCGGAGATCCTCGGCTCGGCGCAGTCGGCCATCTCCAGCGCCACCACCGAGGGCGTCGCCAAGCGTGACGTGCTGGCACCCGGCGCGCAATACGGCGCCTCGCTGACGTCGCAGCTCAACTTCGTGTCCCTGGCGCTGGCGTTGGTGCTCGGCACGGCAGGCCTGCCGCACGTGCTGATGCGGTTCTACACGGTGCCGACGGCCAAGGAGGCGCGGCGTTCCGTGGTCTGGGCGATCGCGTTGATCGGTGCCTTCTACCTGTTCACCCTGGTGCTGGGATACGGCGCGGCGGCGCTCGTCGGACCCGACAAGATCCTCAGCGCGGCCGGAGGCGTGAACTCCGCGGCGCCGCTGCTGGCATTCGAGCTCGGTGGGGTGATCCTGCTCGGCATCATCTCCGCGGTCGCGTTCGCAACCATTCTCGCTGTGGTCGCCGGGCTGACCATCACGGCGTCTGCGTCGTTCGCGCACGACATCTACGCCAGCGTGCTGAAGTCGGGCGCCGTCACCGAGGACGAGCAGGTGCGCGTCTCCCGAATCACCGCGGTGGTGCTGGGCATCTTCGCGATCGGACTCGGCATCCTGGCCAACGGGCAGAACGTGGCGTTCCTGGTCGCCCTGGCGTTCGCGGTCGCCGCAGCGGCCAACCTGCCGACCATCCTGTACTCGCTGTACTGGCGCCGGTTCAACACGCGCGGGGCGCTGTGGAGCATGTACGGGGGGCTGCTCTCCACCATCGTGTTGATCGTGTTCTCGCCTGCGGTGTCGGGCAGCAAGACCGCGATGCTCCCAAGCGCGGACTTCGCGTGGTTCCCGCTGGCCAACCCGGGCATCGTGTCGATTCCGCTGGCCTTCATCCTGGGCATCCTCGGCACGCTGTCGTCGTCGGACCGCGGCAACGACGCGCTGGCCGCAGAAATGGAGGTGCGTTCGCTCACCGGCGTAGGCGCCGAGAAGGCGGTGACGCACTAACCCCCGGGCGCCCCGAGGGAAGGCCTGGCACCCGTGGCGCGTTGGTAAGCCACGTGCTGGAGACTCAACGCGTGACTGGCCCGAACCCGACCACCGGCATCCGGGCGTATGGATCGGCGTTGCTCGACGTACGCGTTCGCCGCGATCATGGTCGGCACCACGCTGCCGACGCCGATGTACGCGCTCTACGCCGAACGCATGCACTTCGCGGTGTTCACCACGACGGTGATCTTCGCGACGTACGCGGCGGGCGTGCTCGCGGCGCTGCTGGTGTTCGGTCGGTGGTCCGACGCCGTGGGACGACGACCGGTGCTCCTGGGCGGTGCCGCCTTCGCGTTGGTCAGCGCCGCGGTGTTCCTCGTCGCCGACGACGTCCCGCTACTGCTGGTGGGCCGGCTGCTCTCGGGGTTCTCGGCAGGCATCTTCACCGGGACCGCGACGGCCGCCGTCGTCGAGGCCGCGCCACCGGACCGGAAGGGCCGCGCAGTCGTCATGGCCACCATCGCCAACGTCGGCGGGCTGGGGCTGGGACCGCTGCTGGCCGGGGTGCTGGTGCAGTACGCGCCAGCGCCGTTGCACCTGTCGTTCGTCGTGCACATCGTGCTCGTCGTCTTGGCGGTGCTCGCCGTGCTGCTGGCTCCCGAAACATCTTCCCGCAGTGGAAGCATCGGATTCCAGCGGTTGTCGGTGCCCGCCGAGGTGCGCCCGGTGTTCGTGACGGCGGCCACGGCTGCCTTCGCCGGCTTCGCGGTCATGGGGCTGTTCACCGCCGTCGCACCGTCGTTCGTCGCGGGCGTCATGGGCATTCCCAACCACGCGGTGGCCGGCGCGATGGCGAGTTCGATCTTCGCTGCCTCGGCCGTCGCTCAGCTGGGCGCCAGCCGGATCGCCCCGGCCCGCGCCGTCGCCGTCGGGTGTGCCATCCTCGCCGTCGGCATGGTGATACTGGCCGTCGCCCTTCACCTTTCGTCACTGGCCGGGCTCATCGTCGCCGCCATCGTCGCAGGCATCGGGCAGGGCATCAGCTTCAGCCGCGGGCTGGCCGCGGTCGCCGAACAATCGCCGCCCGACCGCCGGGCCGAGGTGAGCTCCACCTACTTCGTCGTCGCCTACGTGGCGATCTCGCTCCCCGTCGTCGGCGAGGGACTGGCCGCACAGGCCTGGGGATTGCGGACTGCCGGAGTCACTTTCGCGATCGCCATCTCCGTACTTGCCGTCGTCTGCCTGGCGGCGATCCTGGCTCAGGAGGCCGGCGGCCGTCGCCGAGCCAGCGCCGCCGCCTGCGCAGATTGAGTGGTTCTACCTAGGCGGACCGGGCATAGATTCGGCGCATGACGGATTCATCGCGAGTGTTCCCCACCGCCGCCGAGATCGAGGCGAACACGCCACCCGAGCGGGACCGGGCCATCGACGTCATCCGGATCGCGGCCCTCGTCGGCGTCGTGGTCGGGCACACATCATGGCGACCAACATCGTCACCGACGGGGTGCGCCGTTGGAGAACGCTCCGCAGCGCCTGTGGTGACGGGCGGTTGCGTCGCACTGGCCGGACGGCGCAGCACCGCGGTGGGCGTAGCGCTCTGCATCGCGGTCCCGGCCGGCCCAGCCGTCACCGCACCAGCGTTGACGTAGCGCTTGGCTACCCGCTCTTGCGGCGGAACTCCCGGTGACTCTCCGCCGGACCGGTTGAACGCGGACCGTGCTTGCGTCCTCCGTCCTTGTGTTCGGAGCCGCCCCCGGCGTTGGCCTTCTTGCGCTCGAGCGCTTCGCGGAACTTGCGCTTGGTCTCATCCTCGGGTTCTTCGGCCATGACGGCAGCCTAACGCGCGGCGACGCAGCGCGTCGCGTGCTTTACCTGATGCCCGGCGGCAGTCCGTACAGATGGGTGATGGGCATGGTCAGCACCACGCGACGGTCCTGAACCATCGCCTGGCGATAGTCGTCCCAGTCGGGATGCTCACCGGCGATGTTGCGGTACAACGCAATCAACGCCTCCACGGTGTCGTCGTTCGGATCGGCAGCCGGTGGCGTCAGGACCGCGTCACCCTCCGCGACGGCGTAGGCCCAGCCGTCGTCGGACCTCACGTAGATCGATGCGCGCCCGTCACGGCGCAGGTTGCGGGTCTTGGCGCGCGGCTCCGTGATCGACGCCTGGACGGCGACGGCCCGCGGATCGAAGTGGTAGGACACGTTCGACAGCTGCGGACGGCCGTCACGCTTGATGGTGGCCAGCACCCCCAACGAGTTGCCACTGATCAAGGCCAACAGCTTGTCGTCGAACACGTGGCGAGTCATGTTCGAAAGCCTACGACGGTCGGCGACGTAGCCGACCGGCTTTGCGCGTCGGCTCCCTACCATTGGCATCATGACCGCCATCGAAGGCAACACCCTGGAAGGCGTGTCGGCGACGACACTGTGGACACTGCACAATCGCGGCACCGAGGCCAAGCGCTCCGACGACGTGATCCGCGATCCGTGGGCGGTCACCCTGCTCGACACGATCTCCTACGACTACTTGAAGTTCGGCAAGCCCAACCAGTCGCGCGGGCTGTGGCGGCTCGCCGGTTGGAAACCGTTGGACCACATCGGTTTCGTGCGCCGCAACCGGCCGAGCATGACGCTGCTGGAGTTCGCGTGACGCGGTACGCCGCGCTGCTGCGGGGAGTCAACGTCGGCGGGGTGAACCTCAAGATGGCGGAGGTCGCCAAGTCGTTCACCGAGGCCGGCTTCACCGACGTCAAGACGATTCTGGCCAGCGGCAACGTCCTGCTGACCAGCGGTTCCGGGGTGGCGGCGGTCCGCAAGAAGGCCGAGACCGCGCTGCGCGACGCCTTCGGGTACGACGCATGGGTGCTGGCCTACGACCTCGAGACGGTGCGCGCGATCTCCGACGCGTTTCCATTCGAGCGCGAGGTCGACGGGATCCAGTCCTACGTCACGTTCGTCTCCGATCCGGACGTCCTCGACGAACTCGCCGGGCTGGCCGTCGACGCGGGCCAGGACGAGAAGATCGAACGCGGCGTCGGCGTCATCTACTGGCAGGTGCCGAAGATGAGCACGCTCGACAGCACGATCGGCAAGACCATGGGCAAGAAGCGGTACAAGTCGTCGACCACCACGCGGAACCTGCGCACGGTCGAGAAGCTGTTGCGGTGAGCGTCCGGCCGGGTTCGGTAGATTCGCGGCAGTGAACTCCTCCCCGAAGAAGGTCGACGCAGTCCTGACCGGCGTGTCCGAGACCGCACTGCTGACCCTGCAGGTGCGCGCCAACGAGGCACGTCGAGCAGACTCGATCATCGACGATCCGAAGGCCATCGAGCTCGTCGACTCCATCGAGTTCGACTTCGCCAAGTTCGGGTTCAGCCGACGTCAGGACATGGCGCTGCGTGCGCTGGCATTCGACGGTGCCACGCGGCGCTACCTCGTCGACCATCCGGCGGCGACGGTGGTCGCGCTCGCCGAGGGGCTCCAGACCAGCTTCTACCGCATCGACGCCAGCGGGGTCAGCGACCAATTCCGCTGGCTCACCGTCGACCTGCCGCCGATGATCGAGTTGAGAAGCAAGCTGTTGCCGCCGTCGGACCGCGTCACGGTGTGCCCGCAGTCGGCATTGGACTACGGCTGGATGGACCTGGTCGCCGGAGCCGCCCCGGCGGCGACCTTCGACGCCGGAACCGCCCCGGCGGCGACCTCCGGTACCGAGTCCGACGGTGTCTTCATCACCGCCGAGGGTCTGCTGATGTACCTGCAACCCGACGAGGCGATGGGGCTGATCACGGAGTGCGCCCGCCGGTTCCCCGGCGGCCAGATGATGTTCGACCTGCCCCCGGCCTTGTTCGCAGCGCTGATCAGACGGGGCGTGCGCACCACGTCTCGGTACCGGGTTCCGCCGATGCCGTTCAGCATGTCGGCGGCCGAGGCCGCGAATCTGGTGAACACCGTCCCTGGTGTCCGCGCGGTTCGCGACGTGCCGTTTCCACCCGGCCGCGGCCGGGTGTGGAACACCGTCGCGTGGGCCGTGCAGCGCATCCCGCTGTTCGACCCCATCCGCCCCGCGTTCACGCTGCTGGAGTTCGGTTAGCGGCGCGACGGTTCGCTGTCGGTCCGGCGCTGCCTGCAAGACCCGATTCCGGCGTTAGCTAACTCAACGCCGTCTCGATGTAGCGCAACGCATCGGCCCTTTCCACGCCCAACGCTCTCGCCGTCGTCGCGAAGGCGTGCGCGGCCGTGGCCATCGCGGCGTCGGCGGGATCCGCCCGCGCCACGAAAGTGCCGAAGCGCCCGCGTGTTTCGACCACGCTCGCACTCTCCAACTCGCGGTAGGCCCGCGCCACGGTGTTCACCGCCATGTTCAAGTCGGCGGCGAGTTCGCGCACCGTCGGTAGTCGAGTGCCCGGCGACAGCCGGCCATCCCTGATTCCCCCGATAATCTGGGTCCGCAGCTGATCGAACAGCGGCCTCGCGGCCTCGTGATCAACGCGCACCCAATCCCCCAGATTGGCCACCTGCCTAGTATCACAAAAACCGGCTACTTTGGTGAACGTGAAGGTATCGGTGCTCAGCGGCGCGGGAATGTCCGCCGAGAGCGGGGTCCCGACTTTCCGAGACGTCGAGACCGGCTTGTGGGCCCATGTCGACCCCTACGAGATCTCCAGTTTGGACGGTTGGCGCCGTCATCCGGAGAAGGTCTGGGCGTGGTACCTGTGGCGCCACTACATGATGAAGGCGGTCGAACCCAACGACGGCCATCGCGCGGTGGCGGCCTGGCAGGACTACGCCGACGTGCACGTCGCAACCCAGAACGTGGACGACCTGCACGAGCGTGCGGGTAGCGCGCAGGTCTACCACCTTCACGGCAGCCTTTTCCACTTCCGTTGTGACCGTTGCCAAACCGCGTACAACGGACCGTTGCCGGCCATGCCGGAGCCAGTTGAGGCGGTCGACCCTCCCGTGTGTTCGTGCGGCGGGTTGATCCGCCCCGACGTCGTGTGGTTTGGCGAACAGCTGCCGACCGAGGCCTGGGAGCGCTCGGTCGCGGCCGTCGCGACGGCCGACGTCGCCGTCGTCGTCGGCACGTCGGCGATCGTGTACCCGGCGGCCAGCCTGCCCGAACTCGCGCTCGCCGAAGGCGTTCCGGTCATCGAAGTCAATCCCGAACGGACTCCCCTGTCGGACAGCGCGACGATCTCGTTGCGGGCAACCGCCGCCACGGCGCTGCCTGAGTTACTTCAGCGGCTGCCCGCGCTGCTTCGCTAGGCCGGCCGGACCGCGCGCCCGATCGCGGTTTCGGTAGAAGGCAGCGGAACCCACGGTGGCAGCACCCACTCGCGCCGGGCGTCACGGACCTCGAAACCTGCTTCGCTGATCGACCGCTCGGTGTGGCGGTGGGTGTGACAGTTGCCCAGCAGGCGTGGCCATATGGTCGCATCGACGAACCGCTGCATGTTCGCCCGCAGGCCCGTACTCGCCACGTGCTCGAGATAGCGCAGTTCGCCGCCGGGCTTCAGTCGGGAAAACAGTTGCCGGAGCACGTCGTCGGGGTCACCCACCGAGCACAGCACCAGCGAGCAGACGACGGCGTCGAACCGTTCACCTGGCGCATACTGCTCGATGGTGTCGGTGGTGACCGTGACCGGACACCGCTGCCTTCTCGGCCGCCTCGTGCGCGATGTCGGCGAGCCTGCGCTCGGGCTCGACGGCGACGACTTCGGAGACCGTCGCGGGGTAGAACTCGAAGTTGGTGCCGGTGCCCGCTCCGACCTCCAGCACGCGTCCGCTCAGTCCGGCCACGTTCTCCCGGCGTAGCTTCCGGATCGACTCGGGCTCGCGCTTCGACAGCGTCGACCACAGTCGCGCGAAGAACGGGTTGTCGATCGTGCCGGGTGCGTCAGCCATTCGCGAGTCCCTTCATGCGTGCCACGGCCTCCAGCGGCGGGGTGTCGGCGCCGATCATGCCCAAGGCGATGTGCCCGCAACAGGCGGCCCTGCAGTACCCGATCCACGAACACCTCGACGTCACCGAACGGTAGGTATGGGCGCGAGATCAACAGTGCCGCAAGTCCGTGGGCCACGGTGAGCAGTTCCAGTGCTGCGACCGTGACGTCACCGGGAGGGTAGGTGCCCTCGTCCATCAGCCTCTGCACGGAATCTCGCAGGTGAACGAACGCGGAGCTGTTCAGCGTCATGTCGACGTCGCTGCCCGGCTGAGGTTCGCTCATGGTGGCGATCCGGTAGAGCTCGGGCGTCTGCAACGCGAAGCGCACGTAGGCCATGCCCTGCGCCCGCAGCCGGTCGACCGTCGTGGGCTGGTCCTCGGCGACCTTCTGCATGACCTCGTCGAGACGTTCGAAGTATCTGGCGCAGACCGCGTGGAGCAGCGCGTCCTTGTCGGCGAAGTGGAGGTAGATCGAGGGGGAGGTGACGCCGACGCGTTGCGCCACCAGGCGGATCGACACCGACTTCGCGTGGCCGGTCTCCTTGAGCAGATCGGTGGTGGCGTCGAGGATTTCGTCGCGAAGCCGCTCGCCGGAACCGCGTGCGGCGCGACGACGTCTCAGGGGCGGCGCAGCGGTCACGCTACCGAGTGTCCGTCATCGAAACCATCGGAAGGTCGGATTGCGGGGGTGTCGGGTCGGGTCCGTCGTCCGGGCCGGACTCGCTGATGCCGATCCGCTGGTGCAGCCGGGCCAGCGGCGCGGGTGCCCACCAGTTCCAGCGACCCATGACGTGCATGAACGCGGGCACTAGCACCATCCGCACCAGGGTGGCGTCGACGAGCACCGCCAAGGTGAGTCCGACGCCGAACATCCGCATGAACGACACCTGCGCCGCGATGAGCGCCGCGAACGAGATGGACATCACGACGGCGGCGGCGGTGATGACGCGGCCGGTGTGGGCCAGGCCGAGCGCGACCGCCTCGTCGTTGGTGGCCCGTGCCAGCTTCCGGGCCTCCCGGCCCGCCAACGTGGGGTCGCCCTCGCGCAACTTGAGCCAGAACTCCCTGATCCGGGCGACGAGGAACACCTCGTAGTCCATGGACAAGCCGAACGCGATGCAGAACAACAGCACGGGCATGTTCGCGACGAGCGTTCCCGTCGACGTGGTGCCCAGCGCGTTGAGATGGCCGTCCTGGAAGATCCACACCAGCGCCCCGAACGCGGCAGTCAACGACAACATGTTCAGCACAACGGCTTTCAGCGGCAGCACCACGCTGCCGGTCAACAGGAACAAGAGCCCGAAGGTGATCACGCCGATCACCCCGAGCACCCAGGGCAGCCGGGTGGTGATCGCGTCGACGCTGTCCCGGTTGATCTGAGCGATGCCCGTCATCTGGACGGCGCGACCGTCGGGCCCCTCGACCGCGTGAAGCGCATCGAGCTGCGACTCCGACGCATCGGAGAACAGCGGCGCGTTGCTGCCGACCGTCAGATACGCACTCCCGTCCGCGACGTACCCGTCCTGTGACGGAGGGGCGACGCGTGCGCCTGCGACGAACGTCCCGGCCGGGCCGGTCACCGCCGATACCTCTGCGATGCGGGACAGGTCGACGGAATAGCGCTCGTACGCGACCTGGTCGAGGCCGTCGGCATCGGGCACGACGACGCTGACGGCGGTCGACGAGTTGTCGACGAAGTCGTTGCGAAGCTGGTCACCGACCTGATGGGCCGACGCCGACTCCGGAAGCACCCGTTCATCCGGGAAACCCCACCTGACGCCGAGGAACGGCGCGCCCAGCGCCAGTAGAAGCACGATGACGGCTAGGCCGATCGGGACGGCCCGGCGCATCACGGACTTCGTCGAGCGGTACCAGAACAGCTGCTCGACGGGCTTGACCGCCGGTTCGGGCCTGCCGAGCACGCGGCGGATGAACCGGCGTACGTCGAGTGCGCCGAGGCGGTCGCCGAGCAGCCAGATGGCCGCGGGCGTCACGATCACCGCGGCAGCGGCGCCGAACGCCACGGTGGCGACGCCCGCATAGGCGAACGACGTCAGGAAGTACATCGGGAACAGCAGCATCGCGGCCATCGACAGCGCGACGGTCGTCGCCGAGAACAGCACGGTGCGCCCGGCGGTCGACATGGTGCGGATCAGCGCCCGCTCGCGGGGTGCGCCTTCTGCGAGCTCGTCGCGGTAGCGGCTGATGATCAGCAGCGTGTAGTCGATCGCGAGGGCAAGGCCCAGAGCGGTGGACAAGTTCAGCGCGAAGATCGACACGTCGGTGCTGAAGGTGATGAGCCGCAGCACCGACATCGATCCGACGATCGCGAGCCCGCCGACGAGCATCGGCAGCGCCGCCGCGACGAGGCCGCCGAACACCCACACCAGCACCAGGAAGCTGAGGGGGATCGCGATGGACTCCATCAACAGGAGGTCGCGCTCGGTCTGGGCGTTGATCTGGGCGTAGACCATGGCCGTTCCGCCCGCACGCACGGTGACGCCGTCACGGTCGTGGACGACGTCGTCGGCCAGCGCCTTGGCGTACTTCTGGGCGTCGTTCTCGCCGCCGGTGATGCCCGCGACGATCAGTCCGGACTTGCCGTCCCTGCTGATGAGCCCCGCTGCCGCCTGGGGCGGCACGGTCCAGGCCGACGTGACCTGGGCGACGTGCGGTGACTCCTTGAGGTGATCGACGATGTCGGTGGCGACGGACGTCGCAGCCGGGCCGTTGACGCCGTCGGGGGCGGTGAGGGTGACGAGCAGCTGCATGTCGCCCTGGTGGAACTTGTCGGTGAGCAGCTGGGTGGCCTGGGCCGACTCGGACGTCGGGTCCTGGAATCCGCCCGCCGACAGGCTCTTGGCCACGGGGATTCCGAATATCGCGGCCGCCACCATGATCAGGGCCGCTACCGCGAGGATGCGCCGCGGGGCGGCGATCGCCATCAGGGCGATTCGGTGCAACACGTCAGTCCCTCCCAGTGGCATATCGGCGATAACTTATCAACGATAACTCAGCACGCTCAACGGCCCCCTTTATTAGGGTTCAACGTCATTCCACACGGGAATGTTCACGTCCGACGCATTCCAAGCATGTTCACAGCCGAATAGGGTGGGCGTCATGGCTGCCTTCGACACCCCGCCGATCGATATGCCCAACGACAAGCCACGTCGCACGTCCTCGCCCGCCGACTTCGGCCTACTGCTCCTTCGCTTTGCCACCGGAGCGACGCTGATCCAGGCGGGTCTGATCAAGGCCCTTGACTTCGACACGACCGTCGCCTTCATGGAATCCGGCGGTTGGCGCATGCCGACGTTCGCCGCGGCATTGGTCACCGCCACGGAGACAGCGGGCGGCGTGCTGCTGGTCCTTGGTTTGCTGACACCGATCGCAGCGTGCGGGGCGCTGGCCGCGATGATCGACGCATGGGCGGTCAACGTGTCCGACGGCGCGTTCTGGTCCCAACCGTTCAACGTGCCGTTCATGGTTGCGTTCGCCGCAACTGCCCTGCTCTTCACGGGTGCGGGCACGTATTCACTGGATTCGAGACTGTTCGGCCGCCCCCGCTGGCCCGGACTCGTCACGTTCGGCTTGTTCATCGTGGGCATCGCGGCCGCGGTTGCCACGTGGATCTTGCTGAACGGCTCGAACCCGATCCACGTCAGAGGTTCGTAGGGCCGGAACCTACCCGCAGGTAAGAATTGCCACCATTTTCCGAATCGTGACTCAAAGAACTCTTAATGGTGATTGTTACTGTCCAGTACATGTGGATCGACGACACCAGTGCAGATGTCATCAAGGTTGACTTCGAGGCGCTCTACCACGGGGACTTCCTCGTCGAGGGCGACACCTCGGAGCAGTTCCCGGACCTCGCCGCCGCGGTCTGAGCTCGTCGGCGCGTAACAGCGCCGCCGCCCGTCGGGTCGCCCCGGTCGCGTCATCGTCACCGTGCGCCCGCACCACGCTCTCTGATTGCACTCAGGGCTGTGAATCATCGCGATTCACAGCCCTGAGTCCATTCTTAGCGCTTCTTACGCGGACATCGCCTCCGGCGCAGCCGTCGTCACCATGCCGCCGAGTCGCTCGATGATCAGATCCTCGGCCTCGGTCACGATTCTCGAGATCAGTTCCTCGCACGTCGGGATGTCATCGATCAGCCCCATCACGGTGCCGACCGTCCAGATACCGGCGTCGACGTCGCCCTCGTCGAACACCCGGCGACCGCGCACGCCGGCCACCAGGTCCTTGACGTCCTCGAACTGACCACCTTGCTTGAGAATCTCCACCACCTCGCGCGACACGGCATTGCTCGCGACGCGCGCGGTGTTGTGCAGGCTGCGGAAGATCAGGCTCAGTACCGCGCTCGTCTCCGGCGACGATCGCTTCCTTGACGTTCCGGTGGATGCATGACTCTTCCGTGGCCATGAACCGCGTGCCCATGTTGATGCCGTCGGCGCCGAGCGCAAGGGCCGCCACCAGCCCGCGGGCGTCGCCGAAGCCACCCGAGGCGATCATCGGGATCTCGATCTGCTTGGCCGCCGCCGGGATAAGCACCAGTCCGGGCACGTCGTCCTCGCCTGGGTGACCCGCGCACTCGAAGCCGTCGATGCTGATGCCGTCGACACCGAGGCTTTGCGCCTTCACTGCGTGGCGCACCGATGTGCACTTGTGCAGGACCTTGATGCCGTTGTCGTGGAACATCGGCAGGTGCGGCGCCGGGTTGGAGCCTGCGGTCTCGACGATCTTGATGCCCTCGTTGACGATGACCTGCCGGTACTCGTCGTACGGCGGCGGGTTGATCGCCGGGAGGATGGTCAGGTTCACGCCGAACGGCTTGTCCGTGAGCTCACGGGTCTTGGCGATCTCGTTGGCCAGGTCCGCGGGCGTGGGCTGGGTCAGCGCGGTGATGAAACCGAGGCCGCCCGCGTTGGCGACCGCGGCCACCAACTCGGCCCGGCCCACCCACTGCATGCCACCCTGCGCGACGGGGTGCTCGACCCCGAACGTCTCGGTGAACTTCGTCGTGATCGTCATCGGGCTCCCCTTGTCTTCGCGGAAGCGCTCATCGCGGCGCCATCCGGATCGCGCCGTCGAGGCGGATCACTTCACCGTTCAGCATCGGGTTCTCGATGATGTGCACGGCGAGCGCGCCGTACTCGTCGGGGTCGCCGAGCCGAGCCGGGTGCGGCACCTGCTGACCGAGCGACTTCTGCGCCTCCTCGGGCAGCGAGCCCAGCAGCGGCGTCTTGAACAGCCCCGGCGCGATCGTGCAGACGCGGATCAGTTCACGGGCCAGGTCGCGGGCGACCGGCAACGTCATGCCGACCACGCCACCCTTGGACGCCGAGTACGCGGCCTGCCCGATCTGGCCCTCGAAGGCGGCGACGGACGCGGTGTTGATGATGACGCCGCGTTCCTCGCCGATCGGTTCGTTCTTGGCGATCCGCTGGGCCGAGAGCCGCAGCACGTTGAACGTGCCGATGAGGTTGACCTGGATGGTCTTGGTGAACCAGTCCAGCGGGAACGGTCCGTCCTTGCCCAGGGTCTTGGCTGCGCTGCCGATGCCTGCGCAGTTGACGTTGATCCGCAGCGGGCCCAGCGACTCGGCGAGGTCGAGGGCCTGGCTCACGGCGGCCTCGTCGGTGACGTCGGCGGAGGCGAACTTCACGCGCTCGCCGAGCTTGCCCAGTTCGTCGCCCTCGCGGAGGTCGATGACGACCACGGAGGCACCAGCGTCGAGCAGTCGTTTGGTGGTCGCCAGGCCAAGGCCGGACGCACCGCCGGTGACGACTGCTACGGCGTCTTTGATCTGCACGGATGCATTCCCTTCTTTCTCACTGTGATGGCCGACGCCCGCTGCTGCCGACCTACTGGTTGGTTGGGACTATACCCAGTCGCGGAGGACCGCTTCAGTGTCGGCGCCCGGCACGCCAGGCGGCGTCGGCGTCGGCGGCACGCTGCGGGAGAACCGCGGGGCAGGTGCGGGCTCCAGGTTGTCGCCGTCGCGGAAGAACGTGTCGCGCTCGGTCACGTGCGGTTCGGTCTCCACCTCGGCGAAGCTCAGCACCGGCGTCACACAGGCGTCGGTGCCGTCGAACACCTTGGCCCAGTGGTCGCGGTCGTGGGCGGCGAAGGCGTCGGTGAACGCGGTGCGCAGTTCCGGCCAGCGCGCCATGTCGTTCTGATCCGGCAGCACCGCGGGATCCAGGCCCAGCCCCGCCACCAGCAGCGCATAAAACTGCGGCTCGATGGCGCCCACCGAGACGTACTTGCCGTCGGCGGTCTCGTAGGTGTCGTAGTACGGCGCACCGGTGTCGAGCATGTTGGTGCCGCGCACGTCGCTCCACATCCCGGTGGCGCGGAAACCCCACATCATCTGCATCAGCACGCTGGATCCGTCGATCATCGCCGCGTCGACCACCTGACCCAGCCCCGAGGTCTCGCGCTCCCACAACGCCGCCAGGATGCCGACGATGAGGAACATCGACCCGCCCCCGAAGTCACCCGCGAGGTTCAGCGGCGGCACCGGCTTCTCGTCCTTGCGCCCGACCGCGTGCAACAGCCCGTTCAGCGAGATGTAGTTGATGTCGTGGCCGGCCTGCTGAGCCCGCGGACCGCTCTGACCCCAGCCGGTCATGCGTCCATAGACCAAGCGTGCGTTGACCTTCGCGCAATCGTCCGGACCGAGCCCGAGCCGCTCGGTCACCCCGGGCCGGTAACCCTCGATCAGGACGTCGGCCTTGGCAACGAGCTTCAGCACCAGCTCGCGCCCCTCGTCGCTCTTGAGGTCCGCGGTCACCGACCGCCTGTTGCGCAGCATCGAATCCCGACTCGGCGCAGGAACGCCACCGCCCTTGCGCGGCCGCTCGATGCGGACCACGTCCGCACCCAGATCGCCCAGGATCATCGCCGCATGCGGGCCCGGGCCGATGCCCGCCAACTCGACGACACGCAATCCATGAAGTGGTCCAGCCATCTCGCAACGCCCTCCGATAGTCGACGTGGTTGACCGCCGACAAAGCTTACTTGTATAACCAAGTCGAACCGGCCGCGGGCCTTCTGCTCCGCCAGACGCTAGGCACAGCAATGACCACCACTCAGTCCAACCCAGGGTCCTACGTCGGCATCGACGATCTCACGGTGGATCTCACCGATGGCGTGCTTTCGGTGACGCTCAACCGGCCCGACACCCTCAATTCCCTGACTGCGGCCATGCTCGCCACGATCGGAAGCACGCTCAAGCAGGCGGCCACCGACCCGCGGGTCAGGGTGGTCCGGTTGGCCGGTGCGGGCCGAGGCTTCAGTTCCGGCGCGGGCATCAGCGAAGCGGATCACGCCAATCCCGGTGCGAACGGAACCCCGGCCGACGTGCTGGCCGCGGCGAACCAGGCCGTCCGCGCCATCGTTGAACTGCCGAAGCCGGTCGTCGGCGTGGTGCACGGCCCGGCCGCGGGTGTCGGCGTCTCCCTGGCTTTGGCGTGCGACGTCATCGTGGCGTCGGAAAAGGCGTACTTCCTGTTGGCGTTCACCAAGATCGGGCTGATGCCCGACGGCGGCGCCTCGGCGTTGGTGGCCGCGTCGATCGGTCGCACCAGGGCGATGAGGCTCGCGCTGCTGGCTGAACGACTGCCCGTGGCCGAGGCCTTGGCCGCCGGGTTGGTCAGCGCGGTATATCCGGCGGACGAACTCGACGCCGCCGTCGACGGCATCATCGCCACGCTGACGTCGGGTCCGGCGGTGGCGCTGCGCAAGTCGAAGCAAGCCATCAATGCGGCGACGCTGACCGAGCTCGACGCCGCATTCGCCCGCGAGACGGAAGGGCAGCTGGAGTTGTTGGTGTCCAACGACTTCCGCGAGGGCACTCAGGCGTTCCAGCAGCGCCGGACGCCCACGTTCACCGACGACTGACCCCGACCGAGCCTTCGTTGTCGTAGCCCGGGTGATGACCGTCTCGCCGCGCCGGTGCCATCTCGATGCTGTCCCGTCCCGTTTCAGGACCATTCACCAGTTCCGAAACTCAGTATCGCCAGTGATAGCCAGTTTCAGACCGAGGCAGCGTCTCACCCGCCGACCCGAAATGCGGCGAGGACACAACCCGGGCGGGTGGCCACATCGCAGCACCCGAACTCTTGTCGACTCTGAAACTCAGTATCGCCAGTGATATCAAGTTTCAGACCGATCGAGTGGTCTCGCCGCAGGCGCCATCAAGAGCAATTGCGCGAACCGCCGCAGTATCGCCAGTGATACCGAGTTTCAGACCAAGAGTGAAGTCGCACCGCGGCACCAGAATCCGCGCCACCAACAACGAATACAGCGGCTGTGTATCACCGGTGATACTGAGTTTCGGAGCGAGTGCGTTGTCGGACCGCGGCACCAGGATCGGCGCCATGAACAACTACACGTACCGCGCGGAATGGTGGTTCGAGGGCATTGAGTACGTCGGCCGATGCCTCGAGTTCCCCGGGGAGTTCTCACACGCACCGACGGCGGTCGAAGCGATCCGCCGCATCGAGGAGATCGTTGCGGAAGTCGTTGCAGATCTGGAGGAGTGCGGTGGGCAGGCCCCAGAGTCGCTTTCCGACCGCCGCTACAGCGGCAACTTCGTGGTCCGCACGTCAGCGGAGCTACATGCGCGCCTGGTGATTGAAGCCAACGAGCAGGGAGTATCACTCAACCAGTGGGCGGTGCAGAAACTGGCGGGCCGCAAGCCGCCGTCCCTCGATGACTTCTTCTGACGCGAAAATCGTTCGACTCGAGGGTGGTCCGTGCGCGACCATCCCTAGGTGAGTACGCAATTCGACACCGCGGACGCGAGGAGCGAATTCGGTGTAGAGAAACCGGTGAACGCCACCGGTGGCTGGCGCGTGCTCGCACCGTTCCGCTTCCGCGAGTACCGCCTGCTGATCGCCGCCGTCTCGCTCTCGACCTTCGCCGAAGGCATGTGGACCGTCGTCATGGCATTGCAGGTCATCGAGCTCGACGACGACCCTGCGTCGCTGTCGCTCGTCGCGACGTGCCTCGGCGTCGGCTTGGTCGCGTTCCTCCTAGTCGGCGGAATCGCGGCCGACCGCCTCAACCAACGCAGCATCATCATCGCCGTCGAGGCAGTCAACGTCGTCGCGGTTTCGGCCGTCGCGGTGCTGGGTTCGCTTGGCACACTGGAGATCTGGCACATCGCCGTGGCTGCGGGCGCACTCGGTGTCGCCGCGGCGTTCTTCTTTCCCGCTTACAGCGCGCTCCTTCCGCGGATACTGCCCGCCGAGCAGCTGCTTGCGGCCAACGGCGTCGAGGGTGTGGTGCGTCCGGTGTTCCAGCGGGCCGTGGGTCCCGCCGTCGCAGGCGTGCTCGTCGGCGCGACGATGCCCTCGGTCGGTGCGATCGCGGTCGCGGCGCTGCTCGCCGTCGGACTGGTACTTCTGGTCGCCACCCGGCCCGAGGTCAGCGAACCGGCGCTCGAGGACGTCCAGGAAAGGCCGCACGTGCTGCGCGATCTGCGCGACGGCTGCGCATTCGTGGTGCGCACTCCGTGGCTGCTGTGGACGTTGTTGTTCGCCAGCGTGTTCGTGCTCGTCGTGCTCGGTCCGATCGAGGTGCTGTTGCCGTTCTTGGTGAAGAACCGATTCGCCGATGGCGCCCAGACGTACGGCTTCCTGCTGGCGTACTTCGGCGTTGGTGAGGCCGTCGGTGCGCTCGCCATCTCGTCGACGCGGCTGCCGCGGCGCTACCTGACGGTCATGATGATCATGTGGGGCGCCGGCACCGTGCCGCTGATCGTGGCCGGCGCGACGTCGTCGTTCACGTGGATGGCGATCGCGATGTTCATCGTCGGCCTGACCGACGGCGCAGGCTCGGTCATCTGGGGCACGTTGCTTCAGCGCCGGGTACCGACGGAGCTGCTGGGCCGCGTGTCGAGCCTGGACTTCTTCGTCTCGTTGGCGTTCATGCCACTGTCGTTCGCGATCGTCGGGCCGTTGTCGAAGGTCGTGTCGATGGAGGCGATCTTCGCCGCGGCGGGCGTGATTCCGGTGGCGTTGGCCGCGATCGCCGTGGCGGCGGCGCGGATGCGGCGTGACGAGGTGGCGAACCCGCTGCGCTAACCCGGCGGCGTCAGACGCCGAAGATCGGTGGAAGTGCGAGCACCATGACGAGGCCCCAGAAGAAGTGGGTCAGCATCGGTGCGAGCACTCCACCGGTCATTCGGCGTTCGTAGGCGCAGACGTAGCCGAGGATCAGACCCGCGAAGCCCAGCATCGGGTTGCCCGCCGCCGACACGGCGACGACGTACACCAGGGTGGAGACGAGCACCGGCTGAAAACTGCCGAGCGCCGAGTACAACGCACCGCGGAAGAACATCTCCTCGGCGACGCCGTTGACGACCGTGATGAACACGACGAGGAGCAGGGGCCCGTAATTCGCGAACTCGAGCACCTGAACGATGTAGTCGCGCACGGGTGGGATCTGACGCGCGACGAGACCGCCCACGATGAACGCACCGCCGACCAGCAGCCCGATGAAGGTGCCGGTGAGGACGGGGCGTCGACTCCGGGTGCGAAACCTGAGGTGGCCCAGGTGCAATGGGCCCGACAGCCGGGCACCGATCGCCCATACGGCGGCCAGTCCCAGCGTCAGCCAGTAGAACGCGGGGTCGCCCGGCTTCTGATTGAGTGAGATCCCGAGTAGGACGGCACCGAGGACGAGCACCACCCCCACGACGACGCGCCGACGGATCACCATCGACCGCGGCTCGTCGCGCGGCGTCGCGCGCGTGCTGACCATCGTGCCGAACTCGGCGAGCAGACTCACGCGGCCGCACCTCCAGGCACCAGTCCAATCAGCGTGTCGAGGCTGGTCCGCACTGCGCCCGCGACCGGTCCGGGAACCAACCCCAGCAGCGCGAGCGCAGGCCGCACCAGCGCGGGCGTGACCAACGCGGCCAGCGTGCGCAGGCGCAGTACGTCGCCGCCGGCCCAACCGGGATCGGTGTCGGCGAGGTGGTGCGGATCGACCAGCCCGTCGACCGGCCTGGGCTTGCGACTGGACAGCGAGAGGTTGATCGCATTGTCGATGGTCGTCAGCCCACCGGGCGGGTCCGGCACCAAGTCGCGGAGCCCCGCATCGGAAGCCTTCATCGGATGACCAAGCGACTCAACGAGATCCGCCGTCAACCCACCGGGCACCGGAAGTGCCGCCGCCGTTACGTGAGACACCAGGGAGAGGTTCACCGCGGGAAAGGACAGCCCGTGCCGGGCCCTGCCGGCAAGTCTCGCGTAGTCGAGCAGCAGCTTGCCGTAGGTGGTCGTTTCGGAACCGTGAATGTCGTAGGACCCGGCGGGCACCCGCTCCGCGTCGGCAGCGGCGGCGAGGTAGTGCAGCACGTCGCGAATCGAGATCGGGTCCATCGGGTTGTTCGCCCACGGCGGCATCGGGATGACCAGGAAGCGGTCGGCGACGTAGCGCAGCATCTCGAACGACGTCGAACCCGCGCCCAGAATCATGGCCGCGCCCAGCCACACCACCTCGGGGCCACGGTCGACGGTCAGCGCCTCGGCCACTTCGGCGCGACTCGTCAGGTGTTCGGACAATTCGCCGTCGTCGGGAACGAACCCACCGAGGTAGACGATGCGATTCACGCCTGCGTCCTTGGCCGCCTGCGCGAGGTTGGCCGCGGCGCGGTTGTCGACGTCGCGGAAGTCAGGCTGCCCGATCCCGTGGACCAGGTAGTAGACCACGTCGATCGGGCCCGCCACGCCGAACGCGCTTGCTACGGAGTTCGGGTCGGCGGCGTCGAGATGCACAGGGGTGACGTCGTCGAACCAACCGAAGTCGCCAAGCCGCTCGAGGTCGCGGCTCGCGACGACGACGTCGTGCCCCTCCCTGAGCAAGGTGGCGACGAGCCGCGAGCCGACATAGCCCGTAGCCCCGGTGACGAGGATCCGCATCGAGTTCACGGTAGGCAGATACCCACTGCGCCGCTATTCGATCGCGTCGCGGTGCATGTCACACAAACCTTGGTAAACCTGCGAGTTGCGCCGATTGTGGTTGACCTCGTCGTCGCTCAGTTCGCGCCGGACCTTTCCCGGCACGCCTGCAACCAGCGACCGGGGCGGGATGACCGCACCCTGCGCAACCACGGCACCGGCGGCGACCAGCGACCCCGTCCCGATGACCGCGCCGTTGAGCACGATCGCGCCCATGCCGATGAGGCAGTCGTCCTCGACCGTGCAGCCGTGGAGCACCGCGTTGTGACCGACGGTGACGCCGGATCCGATCCGCGCTGGAAAGCCGGGGTCGACGTGGATGGTCGAGCCGTCCTGAATGTTGCTTCCGTAGCCGATGTCGATGGGCTCGAACTCGGCTCGCAGCGTGACGGCGTACCAGACGCTGGCCTTCGCGGCGAGCCTCACGTCGCCGAGCACGCTGGCAGTCGGCGCCACCCAGGATTCCGTGTGCAGTTGCGGGGCTTGGCCGTTCACGGCCTTGATGAGTGGCTCGGGCATGGGCGCGATCCTAACCGCGGCCCTCAGGTGCCCTGATACACCTTGCGGTAGTTCGACGGCGACATGCCCACACCGCGACGCAGCTGGTGACGTAGGTTGCCGCCGGTGCCGAGCCCGGAGAGCCGGGCCACCTCGTCGACGGGCAGGTCGCGCGACTCGAGCAGTTCCCGCGCGCGATCGACGCGCCGGCTCCGGACCCACGTGCCGGGGGCCTGCCCGGTCTCCTCGCGGAAACGCCGGTTGAACGTCCGCGGGCTCATGTTGGCGTGCCGCGCCAGCCGCTCGACCGTCAGCTCCTCGTCGAGATGGCGCAGCGCCCACTCGCGGGTGGCCGCCGTCGACGCGTCGTCCGCGGTGGGCAGATGGCGGTCGATGAACTGCGCCTGCCCGCCTTCGCGCCACGGCGGCACGACGCAGTACCTGGCCACCGCGTTGGCCACCTGGGTGCCGTGGTCGATGCGAATGACGTGCAGGCACAGGTCGATTCCCGCCGCGAGCCCCGCGGAGGTGAGCACGTCGCCGTCATCGACGAACAAGACCTTCTCGTCGACCCGCACCGCGGGGTGCAGCCGCCGCAACGCGTCGGCGAACTTCCAGTGGGTGGTCGCGGTTCGCCCGTCGAGCAGGCCTGCCGCCGCGAGCACGAACGCGCCGGTGCAGATCGACACCAGCCGGGTGCCCGGCCGGATCGAGGCAAGGGCGGCTTGGACGTCGGGGGCGAGCACCCCGTCCCGACGGGCCGGGGCGTAGCGCGTGCCGGGGACGACGACGGTGTCGGCGGTGGCGAGCACCTCGAGTCCGGCGGCCGGGACGATGTCGAACCCGTTGGTGGCCGGAATCGGGTCGCGGGTGAGCCCGCACGTGACGACGTCATAGAGCGAGTTGCCGTCGTCGTCCTCGGCGGAGCCGAGCAGCATCGGGGCGATCGCCGCGTCGAAGCCCACGACGGGGGCCAGCAGCAAGACGGCGACGCGGTGCACGACACCAGTTTGGCATGTTTTTGACGAATAGTGTCATTCATGCCACTAGTCGTGGATGGCCTGCGAACGGGATGGTGGTCGGGTGACCGCCGCCGATACGACTGCCACCCGTACCCCGCGCCTGCACTGGGCCTGGGTGGTGGCGGCCGTCAGCTTCATCGCGATCCTCGGCGCCGCGGGCTTCCGCTCGGTGCCCGGCGTGATGATGAATCCGCTGCACCACGAGTTCGGCTGGTCACACGGCACCGTCGGGCTCGCGATGTCGGTCAACATGACGTTGTTCGGGCTCACGGCGCCGTTCGCGGCCGCGCTGATGGACCGCTTCGGCGTGCGCCGGGTGCTGTCGGTGGCGCTGCTGCTGATCGCCGCGGGTTCGACGCTGTCGACGACGATGACGGCGAGTTGGCAACTGATCCTGTTCTGGGGCGTGTTGGTGGGCGTTGGGACGGGCTCGATCTCGATGGGGTTCGTGGCGACGGTGTCGACCCGGTGGTTCGAGCAGCGACGCGGGCTCGTCACCGGGGTGCTGACCGCGGCCAGCGCGACGGGTCAGCTGATCTTCCTGCCCGTCATCGCCGAAATCACCACCCGGCACGGTTGGCGCTGGGCGTCCCTTGTCGTGGCAGCGTCCGCCCTGTGCGTGGTGCCGCTCGTCGTGGCCTTCATGCGCGACCATCCGCAGGACGTGGGGTTGACCGCCTACGGGGCGACGTCGTCCGAGCCGGAGGTGGCCCCGACTGACGTCCATCCCCCGGCCGCTTCGCGCCGCCCCTCCGGAGCCAGCTTCCGGGTGGCGTTCGACGGGTTGCGGATCGGCGCCCGGGTGCCCGCGTTCTGGCTGCTCGCGGCAAGCTTCGCCATCTGCGGCGCCACCACCAACGGGCTGATCGGCACCCACTTCATCCCCGCGGCGAACGATCACGGGATGCCGACCACCATGGCGGCCGGCCTGCTCGCCACCATCGGGATCCTCGACGTCGCAGGCACGGTGTGCTCCGGCTGGCTGACCGACCGCGTCGACCCGAAGCTCCTGCTGGTCGTCTACTACGCGGGCCGCGGTGTCTCGTTGCTTCTGCTGCCGTCGCTACTCGCGCCGCACACCGAACCGGGCACCTGGGTGTTCGTCACCTTCTACGGGTTGGACTGGGTCGCCACGGTGCCGCCGACGATCGTGCTCTGCCGCAATTACTTCGGCGCGCGGTCCCCCGTGGTCTTCGGGTGGGTGTTCGCGTCCCACCAGCTGGGGGCCGCCGTAGCCGCCGCCGGCGCGGGCTGGCTGCGCGACCGCAACGGCGACTACGACGTGGCGTTCTACCTCGCCGCCGGGCTGTGTGCGATCGCCGCGTTGCTGTGTCTGAACGTGCGAAAGGCGCCGACGGAGGCCGTGCCGGCCGCCGTGTGACTGTGTGGCCCACGTCACCGCGATTTGGCGGATGGCGTTACTCAGCACATACCATTTCGGGGGCGCCGCGTCGGGGGATGCATTTTCGCCCACCCAAGTACACGACGCGTCGTTAGAGCTGAGGAGCCGAAAGTGAAGACTCGAACCAGCAAGGCCTTGGGAGTTTCCGCAGCGATCGCCGCGATCGCCGTGTCACTTCCGCTTGCAATCACCGCCCAAGCCGACCCGCCCCCGGAACCCGTCGCGGTCAAACCGCCGCCGGATCCCCAGGGCCCGGGCTGCGACCCCATCAAGGCCGACCTGGCCACCGCGGGCCTCAACTGGACCGCGGCCGACAAGCTGCCGGTGGGCAAGGTGCTCGCCTCGATTCCGGAGATCAGCACCTTCAACGCGGCAGTCTCCGGCGGGCTGAATCCGGCCGTGAACATCATCCCCGTGCTCGAGAACGGGCCATACGTGGTGTTCGCCCCGACGAACGACGCGTTCGCGGCGCTGGATCCCGCCCAGCAAGAGGCGCTCAAGGCCGACCCGGCCGCGCTGACGAGCCTGGACTACTACCACGTCTTCCTCGGCCTGCTCGGCAACGACGACCTCAAGGGCACCCGGCCGACCCAGCAGGGCACCGAGGTGACCGTCAAGAACGGCGGCGGCGACATCAAGGTCAACGACTCCGCCAAGCTCGTCTGCGGCGCGATCCAGGCCAGCAACGCCAGGATCTACGTCATCGACACCGTGCTCGACACCGCGTCGGGGGCCGCTGCCGCGGAAGCCGCGCGTGCGGGTACCACGCTCTCGACCACGCCGACGACGACCACCACCACGACGACCTCGACAGCGCCCGAACCGGCTCCTGCCCCGGCCCCGGCTCCGGCGGGCTGACGCAACTCACACGAAAAGCGGCTCGGGACCAACGTACCGAGCCGCTTTCGTTGGTTCTGAGTGCGCTAGAGCCCTAGGTCGCGGCCGATGATCTCCTTCATGATCTCGGTCGTGCCACCGAAGATGGTCTGGATGCGCACGTCGACGTAGTCGCGCGCGACCTTGTACTCGTTCATGTAGCCGTATCCGCCGTGGAGCTGCACGCAGTTGTCGACGACCCGCTTGCCGAGCTCCGTACACCACCACTTGGCCTTCGACGCTTGCACCGCGGTCAACTCGCCGTCGACGACGGCGCGCAGGCACCGGTCGATGTACTGTTCGGCGATCTCGAGCTCGGTGTCCATCTCGGCCATCAAGAACCGGTTGTGCTGGAAGGTGCCGATCGGCTGCCCGAAGGCCTTGCGGTCCTTGACGTATTGCAGAGTGTCCGTCCATGTTTGGCGAGCACCCGCAATCGCGGCGATGGCGATGGACAGCCGCTCGGACGGCAGGTTGGTCATCAGGTGGTAGAAGCCCTTGCCCTCCTCGCCGAGCAGATTGGCGCCAGGCACCCTGACGTTCTCGAAGTGCAACTCCGCCGTGTCGGCCGCGTGCAGGCCCATCTTGTCGAGCTTGCGACCGCGTTCGAAGCCCTCCATGCCGCGCTCCACGACCAGCAGCGAGAAGCCCTTGTGCCCGGCCTCGGGGTCGGTGCGGGCGACGACGATGACGAGGTCGGAGTTGATGCCTGCCGAGATGAACGTCTTGGAGCCGTTGAGAATCCAGTCGTCACCGTCGCGTACCGCACTGGCCTTGATGCCTGCGAGGTCGCTGCCCGCGCCGGGTTCCGTCATCGCGATGGCACCGATGAGTTCGCCGCTGATGTAGCCCGGCAGCCAGCGCTCCTTCTGCTCGTCGTTGGCGAGGTGCGCGAAGTACGGGCCGACGATGTCGTTCTGCAGGGACAGCCCCGGGGTGGCCGACCCGAACTTGCTGAACTCCTCGACGATCACGGCGTTGAACCGGAAGTCGTCGACTCCACCTCCGCCGAACTCCTCCGGCAGATTGAACCCGATCAGTCCGTACTTGCCTGCCGCAACGTAGGATTCGCGGTCGACGAGGCGCTCGCGCTCCCACTTCTCGACGTGCGGCGCGCACTCCTTCTCGAGGAACTGGCGCGCGGTCTCGCGCAGCTGTTCGTGCTCGGCCTCGAATACCAGTCGCTTCATCTGTTCTTCCTCACTTGGCTTGCCATACGGGCACGCGCTTCTCGGCGAAGGCCCGCGGACCTTCCGTGGCGTCCTCGGAGCGCAACACCCCTGAAATCTCACGCATGGTCCTGCTCCAGCCGGGTTCGTCCCCGGTGATCACGCCGTCGTCGACACCGTTGGCGACTCGCTTACTTGCCCAAACCGCCAGTGGCGCATTGCACGTGATGCGGTCCGCCAATGCCAGCGCGGCATCCACTACGGTGCCGTCGGGCACCACCTGGTTGATCAGCCCCCACTTGAGCGCATCCGCCGAGGACATCGGCTCGCCGGTGAACAACAACTCCATGGCGACCTTGCGGGGCAGGTGGTCGACGATGCGGAACACTCCCCCGGCCGCGGCGATGAGCCCGCGCTTCACTTCGGGCAGTCCGAACTTCGTGCGTTCCTCGGCGACGACGAGGTCGCTGGCCAAGGCCAGCTCGGTGCCGCCGCCGAGTGCGGTGCCGTTGACCGCCGCGATGGTCGGCTTGTCGATGTAGTGCTGCACGTAGCCCGCGAAGCCCCACTCGGCGCGCTCGGGGTGGAACAGGTTCTCCCGGCGCGAGATCGCCTTGAGATCGGCCCCCGCGCAGAAGGATTGACCAGCCCCGGTGATGACGACGGCACGCACCTCGGGATCACGTTGAGCCGCATCGAGTGCGTCGCCGACGGCAATGCTGACGGCCGCGTTGACGGCGTTGCGCGCCTCGGGGCGATTGATGGTGATGAGCGCGACGTTGCCCCGCCGCTCGACGAGCGCAGCGCTCGACGACGACGGAGCAGGAGTCGGGCCATCAATCACGGGCGACTCGACTCGTTCCGTCACAACAGTTCGAGGATGGTGGCGTTGGCCTGACCGCCGCCCTCGCACATGGTCTGCAGGCCGTACTGAATCCCCTTGTCCCGCATGTGGTACAGCATCGTGGTCATGATGCGTGCACCCGATCCGCCGAGCGGGTGACCCAGCGCGATCGCGCCACCGTTCGGGTTCAGCTTCTTCTCGTCTGCGCCGATGTCCTTCAGCCACGCCAACGGCACCGGCGCGAACGCCTCGTTCACCTCGAACACGCCGATCTCGTCGAGGGACAGCCCGGAGCGCTTGAGCACCTTCTGGGTCGCCGGGATCGGCGCGGTCAGCATGATCACCGGATCGGCACCGGCCAGCGTGGCCGTGTGCACCCTGGCAAGTGGCTTGAGCCCCAACGACTTCGCCTTCTCCGCCGACATGAAAAGCAACGCGGCGGAACCATCGGAGATCTGCGAGCTGTTACCCGCGTGGATCACGCCGTCTTCCTTGAAGGCCGGCTTGATCTTGCCGATCGACTCGAGGGTGCCACCGCGACGAATGCCCTCGTCCTTGAGGACCACGTTGCCTTCAGCATCTTTGATGGCCACGATCTGGTCGTCGAAGGCACCGGAATCCTGTGCGGCGGCGGCTTTCTCATGCGAACCGAGCGAGAACTGGTCGAGCGCGGTGCGGTCGAAGCCCCACTGGTCGGCGATCATTTCGGCGCCGGTGCCCTGATTCGGCGTCTGGCTGTAGCGGGCCCGAAACGCCTCCGGGTACGGGTGTCCGCCATTGGCCAGGGAGGCACCCATCGGGGTGCGCGACATGGACTCGACGCCGCCGGCGACGACGACGTCGTAATGCCCGGCGACCACGCCTGCCGCGGCGAAGTGCACCGACTGCTGGCTCGACCCGCACTGCCGGTCCACGGTCACGCCGGGCACGCTCTCTGGCCAACCTGCCGCGAGCACCGCGGTGCGCGCGATGTCCAGCGCCTGCTCGCCCGCCTGCATGACGCAGCCCCAGATGACGTCGTCGACAAGCGCAGGATCGACGCCTGCCCGCTCGACCAGCCCGTTGAGGACCTGGGCGGACAGTTCACCGGGGTGAACGCCCGACAGGCCGCCGTTGCGCTTGCCGACCGGGGACCGGACGGCCTCGACGATGACGGCTTCAGCCATGGGACTTCTCCTTCGAAATGCGTTGGCGGGGGCGGTTTGCACAGATGGTAGTTACCACCGAACGTAGAGCAGTAGGTTTACTAGGTCAACCTACTGGTTGGTAGGCGGCGGCCCCTGTTTTCGACGGCTCCGCGGGCGTCGACATGTTTTACTGAGTTGTACAACCATTCACCGCAGTCGCAGTTCAGGAGTTCCCTTGGCCCGCACCACCCCCTTGGCGCCCATGATCGGGCCCGACGGTGTCGCAACGCTGGCCGGCGCGCCGATCCGCTCTCCCAAGACGGCGGAGCTCGTCGCGGGCACGCTGCGCCGCATGGTGGTCGACGGCCAACTCATCGACGGCGACTTCCTGCCCAACGAAGCCGAGCTCATGGCGCACTTCGGCGTCAGCAGGCCGACGTTGCGGGAAGCCGTGCGCGTGCTGGAGTCCGAGCGACTGGTCGAGGTGCGGCGCGGCTCGCGCACCGGTGCGCGCGTTCGCGTCCCCGGCCCGGAGATCGTCGCGCGTCCCGCCGGTCTGCTGCTCGAGTTGTCCGGCGCCACGATCGCCGACCTCCTGGTCGCCCGGTCGGGCATCGAACCCATGGCGGTGCGCCTGCTCGCCGAGTCGGCCTCCCCGGAGGCCCTGGACGAACTGGAGACGATGCTCGCCGAGGACATTCCGGCGGGCTGGCAGTCGGGCCGGCTGGCCGAGGCCACGGGCGAGTTCCACCGCCGCGTCGTGGAGATGTCGGGCAACACGACGCTCACGATCATCGCCGGCATGCTGCACGAAATCACGGTGCGGCACACCGCATTTGCCATCAAGGAACACCGGAAGGTCTCGAAGGCGGACTACGAGAAGTTGACGCGGTCCTACGAGCGGCTGATCAGCCTGCTGCGCGCGGGTGACGGCCCCGCCGCGGAGGCGCACTGGCGCAAGCACCTCGACACCGCGCGGGAACTGCTGCTGAAGGGGCTGGAGACCGTCAAGGTCCGCGACGTGATGGGTTGAGGCCCGGCACGTGTGCCGACTCTTGGAAGGGCGGAGGGCTCGAGTCGTTCGCGGTGGTCAAGGTGTCGTCGTAGTCGACGTATTCGTCGTAGCGCACCCGCTTTTCAGGTTTGGTGCGTTGGTGGTGGTTGGTCTGGGGTGACAACGCGTTCGCCGGCCGGCGAGCTCCAGATGATGGTGCCGTCGGGCAACATCCTGAGATACCCCTTTGGCAGCGGTGATCGCCGCTGATCTTGGCACTTTCATTGCTTACGCCCCTGTCAAAAGACAGGTTCAAGTGCTAGCTTTTCGCACTCCAACAGACGGAAAAGAGGCGCGCTATGCGCCCAACAAGATCACGAACCATCACTTCACTCTTGGCGGCGGTTGGCGCAGTGTTTGCGGTATCCGCAATCATTGGTGTACCAATCGCAGTCGCCCAGGCAGACGATCTGACGTGCTCGAACGGCGAAGTAGCGTTGGATGGCACCTGCGTTCCGCCCAATGACAACACCTCCACTGCCCTGGGGCTTCCGCAAGGCAACGTCAGTGACGTGGTTTCGTCCCTCAACAACCCTAGCCTCTTCGACCCTCCCGGCCAGCTCACCGAAGCAGAGGTGGCTTCGCCCGGGTTCAATGGCGGCGGGCACGGGGGCGGCGGCCACGGGCGCTAACCCGCTAATTAGGCACGTCCAAAGCCCCGGACCGTCGCGGAGTTGTGCATCTCGCCAGCCCCAGAACGTCTCGATCAGATGATGGCATCGACTGGGTGGACATTTCAGCTTCCGAGACGGAGGCCCGTTCGGCACCCGGCTTTACGTTGTAACGGTCGCTATTCCGCACGGTTTGAGGGCGTACACCGCGTTGCGGGTCAACGCAGCTGTGCTCATTTGCGGTCACCGGCCGGGGCGAGGCGGGCCATCCCGCGCAGAATCCACGGTGCCCGCCCGGCCATCATCTCCAAGGCCCGATCCGAGCGGCGCATCACGGTCCGACGGCTGGGCGTCGGCATTGATGCCAGCTCTGCCTCGGCCGTCCCCGCCCGCGCGCCATGGTGATCCACCGCCAGCAGTTGCCAGGTGCCGGGCACGCCACGCAGCTCGACGCTGCCGCGGTCCACTAGGCCGGTGCCCGAGCCGACGACCAGGTCACGCACGGTGCGGGAGACAAGGATTTCACCGGCAGAGGCGTGGCCGAGGATCCGCGCCGCGATGTGTACTGCAATGCCCCCGATGTCGTTGTCCAGCAGTTCGCATTCGCCGGTGTGGATGCCGGCGCGGATCTCGACGCCCAGTGTCTCGGCGTCAGCACGCAGGGCCTCGGCGCAGCGGATGGCCTGCGTCGGGCCGTCGAAGGTGGCGAGGTGGCCGTCTCCAGTGCTCTTGACCACCGTGCCGCCGAACCTTTGCGTGAGGTCGGCGGTGACCTCACCAAGGCGGTGCAGCACCGCGCGCCACCGCTCGTCGCCGGTCGCCGCGGCGTGTTCGGTCGAGGCGACGATATCGGTGAATAGCACGGTGCGCAGGGCGCGATGTGACCGTGCCGGTGCGGCATGGCTGCCGGTGAGGAACTCCTCGATCCCGGTCAGGATCTTGTCGGGCTCGGTAAACCAGGGCGCGTGCGCCGCGCCATCGACCTCGAGGTACCGCGCGCCAGGGATGTGGTCGGCGAGGTAGCGGCTGCCCTGCACTGGCATGAGGTCCTCGCGGGCATGGATGACCAGGGTGGGCGCGATGAGCGTCGGCAGGATCGGCCGGACGTCGATCCGGAAGCTCGATTCCAGTGTCGCTTGCAGCATCCCCGGGCTCGCGCACATGCGCTCGACCATTCCGAGCTGGCGCATCGAGCGGACCGACGGGAACCAACACTTGGCTGTTGCGCCGCTGCCCCACGCCGAGCGCGCGCCGCGCGCCATTTCCTGTATGCGGCCGATCTGCTTCGTCGACGGCGTGTAGTCCTCACCCAGCTCGGGCACCAGGCGCGCCCGCAGCTCGGCCGGGTCGCGATCCAAGTCGTCCCAGCTGGCGCCGGGCACGGCCGCGAACGAGCCGTAGAGGATCAGCGCCCGCGTTCGCTCCGGTCGTTTTGCCGCAAACACGATGGCCTGTGGGCCGCCCTCGCTCATACCGAAGACGGCCGCTTTTGCGAAGCCGACGGCATCCATGACGGCCTCGATCTCGTCGGCTCGCTCTTCGAGCAATCGAACTTTCGGGATGGGGTCCGACAGCCCGACCCCAGCCTTGTCGAACAAGACGACGCGACAGAATGTGGCGAGCTGGTCGAAGTAGGCCTTGAATTCGGGCATGGCCCAGAACAGCTCGACGTGGCTGACCATCGGCCCGACGAAGACCAGTTCGACTGGCCCGTCGCCGAACACCTGATACGCCAGGCTCAGATCGCCGCACTTGGCGTAGAACGTCTCCGCCACGGCATTGAGCGTACGGCTGCCGGGCGCTAGCCGTACCGTATCCACTGCGTCGGCCCGGGCGTGCACATCGGCGCACGCGTGAGCGCACGCGCGGGGCCGAACGACGTGCTGGTGTCCAGCCACGCTGCGCGAAATTACGATCGGGTCAGGACTCGCGTTCGACGAGCGCGGCGCTCACGAGCTCAAGGGTGCGCCCGGCGAGTGGCATCTCTTCGCCGTCGCCTCCGCGCGAACCACATCGAGGGTTCCCACTGGTCGGTGGCCCCACCGTCTTAGGCCGTCCGCAACGACACCAGATCAGCGATCGCGACCAGTCGTCGGAGCGTCGGCGCGGTCCACGTGCACCGGGACGGTGTCGTCCCACGGCTGGCGCGTCACCATGTCGGCGACGTTGACGTAGCCGCGTTCGAACTCCCCGGTGGCCGCGTCGACGAGCCGGTACTCCTGACGCTGCTTGTGAATCGGTTGCGCGTCGAGCATCACGACGCGCACCTCCCCGGGTTCGAACCGGCAGCGCTCTTGTAGGGCCGCGACGAGTTGTTCGTTGCTCATGTGGCCGTCGCCGAAGTTCCAGCCGATGGCCGTCGACACCAACCGCTCACCGTCGGTCAGCGTGTAGTCGTCCTCGTTCCGGCCCGCCATCGCGCTATGGGCAAGCGTGAACATCGCCCGGCCGTGCGTGTTGAAGGAGCGGAACGCGTATCCCATGTACTGGTACATCTCCGCGGTTTCCTTGCTGCCGTAGAACTTCTCCATCTGTGCGGAGGGCATGCTGGCGATCGCGACGATGCCGGCGCTGATCTTCTGCTCGGCCGACGCGGTGAGGCACCACAGCGACGTGTCCCAGTTGCCCGCGTAGTACCGCATCCCCGGCAGGAAGGAGATCTTGCGGGGGAACAGGTTTCCGAGCACGACGGTGCCCGCGACCACGGCGAACAGCACGACGGGCCACGGGCTCTGCAGGTCACCCAGGCCAACCCCCGCGTGCCCGACGAACAGCGCCAGCACGCTGAACATCATGAAGACGTTCCACTCCAGCGGGACGCCCATCGGGATCGACGACAGAATGCCGAAGTGGAAGCACAGCATGACGAACGCGGCGAGGTACGTCGGCCAGCCGCCGTGGCTGAAGAACAGCACCAGCGGAACGAGCCCCTCGATTGCGGTGCTGAAGTGCGCGACGTACCGCGACAGCCGACCGGGGCGCAGGTCGTCCGGGAAGTGCTCGAAGAACTTCCGCTTGATCCACCGCGGACGGAACACCGGGTTGTTGCTCATCATCGTCGAGATGACGAACGGGAAGTGCTTGTTCAGCTTGGACGTCGCGGCGCCCAACCAGATCACCAGGCAGACGAGCTTGGCGGCGATGACGATGTCGGGCCCGCTGAACAGGAAGCACACGGCGAGGCTGGCGTACACCTCGCCGCGCGCGGCCAGGAAGATGACCTTGTCGCGCAGGCCTGCCGCGGCCAGGATGCCGAGGATGGTCGCGGTCTGCCACACCGGCAGCACGCCCACCTCGGTGCCGAGTGCGGGGATGGGGCCGCTGCCGTCGGAGCACAACGCCACGACGAGCATCACCAGCAGCGCGGCGTACAGCAGCACGTCGACCGGGGTGCGTGCGGTGCCCTTGGTGAGCGGGATCCGGTTCGGCCATGGTGGTAGCCGAATGGTCTTGGGCCGCAACCAGTACAGGATCGACCCCATCGGCGGGAAGAACCGGTTGTTGAGCGGGCCGAACCCGCAGCCCAGTCCGATGACCTCGAACAGCATCGTGTAAAACACGACCTTCTGGAACACGATCGGTTCGGCGTACCACGACGCGACGTTCGTGAAGCCGTCGATGCCGCGGGTGCTCAGCACGATCAGCCACGCGACGAGCACGTACAGCAGGATCTTCACCACGTAGAACAGGTGCATCACGACCGGCGTCCCGAAGCCGACCTCGGCCCAGTGCCGCGCCATCGGGACGATCCGCTCGGCGCGCGTGCCCTTGCTCCACTCGTCGTAGTCGACGACGGGCGCGTCCTGCTTCAGAAATCCCATGCGGGCCAGATTAGAACGTGTTCTAGATCCGCGGATTCAGTTCCGGTTTCTCATCGCGGGCAGTCGCAATAGGCAGCCACGTCGACTGTGTGGGTAGTCGTCGAGAATCCGTCGAAAACTCGACGACTAGCAACACAGTGCGCGACGACCGTAGGTTTAGCTACACAGTGCGCGACGACCGTAGGTTTCGACCGCCAAGGCCGGCGGCGGAACTAGGCCACTTCCTTGGGGGCAGGTGGGCGGAAGAAGATCAGCACCTGGCCGATGCCACCCGCCAACCCGAGCACCAGGGCGATGACGAGGCCCCACCAGCCGTGCAGGTAGTCGTAGAGCCCCGACGTGCCGAAGAGGGCGTAGTCGAGGCTGTAGCGGCCCGCGCCGGTGCCGGCGATGGCGACCGCGGTGGCGGCGAGGATCAGGTTGTACTCCCAACCCTCCTTGACGATGAAGAAGCCGTTCTTGCGGTGCACGGTCCAAGCCGCGGTGAACATCAGCGCCACGAACCCGGCGGCCGGAATGGGCGTGAGCAGGCCGACGGCCAGGCCGAGACCCGCCGCCATCTCGGTGGACGCCGCGATGCGGGCGTGGAACATGCCCGGCTTCATGCCGATGCTGTCGAACCAGCCCGCGGTCCCGGCCAGCCCGCCCTTGCCGAAGAACTTGTTGTATCCGTGGGCGGCCATCGTCAGGCCGAGCACGACGCGGAGGACGAGAATCGCGAAGTCGTAGGCAGCAGTCACGCAACAGAATGTATGTCATCTGTTAAGTCGCTGCCCAGCCCCCATCGACGCTGAGCACCGCGCCATGGATGTTGGCGGCTTCGTCGGACGCCAGGAAGACGACGGACGCCGCGACCTCTTCCGGCGTGCTCATCCGCCGCGACGGTATCCGCGCGAGCACCGGCGCCACGTGGTCGCTGAACTCGAGCGCGCGGTCGGTGGCGATCGGACCCGGCGCCACTGCGTTCACGCGCACGCCGGACGGCCCGTACTCGTCGGCCCACGACGCGGTGAACGAATGCATCACGGCCTTGGTGCCGTTGTAGATCGCCGAGCCCGCACTCCCCCGCAGCCCGGTTATCGAGCCGATGTTCACGATCGCACCGTGCCCGCGTTCTGCCATCGCGGGCGCGATGGCACCGGTAAGCAGGAACGGGGCGAACACGTTGACCTCGAACGCAGCTCGGAGCACGTCTTCGGAGATGTCGGCGGTCGGTGTCGGCAACAACAGCGTCGCGGCGTTGTTGACGAGGACGTCGAGTCGGCCACCTGCCGCCTCGGTGGCCTGCGCGGCGACGCAGCTTATTTCGTCCTGTCCCGCGCCGAGGTCGGCGGCGACGAACGTGGCGTCGCCGCCTGCGTTTCTGATGTCTGCGACGACGACGTCGCCGCGCGCCTTGTCGCGCCCGGAGACGACGACGAACGCGCCCTCGGCGGCGAACGCCTTGGCGATGGCGACCCCGAGGCCGCCGGTGGAACCGGTGATCAGTGCGGTACGGCCCTCAAGCCGCGTATGGTTTGGACTCATGAGTCCAAGAGTGGACCAGTAAAAATGGACCCGCAAGTCCAGAAATTTACGGCGAAGGGCCAGGCCACCCGCCAGCGGATCATCGACGGAGCGGCAGCGGAGATCCGCGTCCGCGGCGCGGTCGCCACCACCCTCGACGACGTGCTGGCGCGGACCGGGACGTCGAAGAGCCAGCTGTTCCACTACTTTCCGAACGGCAAGGATCAGCTGCTGCTGGCGGTCGCCGAGCAGGAGGCCGCCCGGGTGCTCAGCGATCAGCAACCGCACCTGTCCAAGCTGACCTCGTGGGCGGCGTGGCAGCGTTGGCGTGACGCCGTGGTCGAGCGGTACCGCAGGCAGGGCCAGCAGTGCCCGCTGTCGACGGTCATGTCGGAACTCGGGCGCACCCCGGGCGCGCAGGCGGTCACCGCGACGTTGATAGCGCAGTGGCGCGGCGAACTCGAGGCCGGGGTACGCGCCATGCAGGACCAGGGCAAGATCGCGCCGTCCGTCGATCCGCAGAGGGCGGCGGCGGCACTGTTGGCAGGCGTCCAGGGCGGCGTCTCGGTGCTGCTGAACACCGGCGACATCGGCTACCTCGAGGCCGCGCTCGACGTCGGGATCGCCAACCTCCGGGACTGACCGTCAGTCGGCACCGAGCCGGCCCTCGACTTAGCCGAGCGCCGCCTCGAGTCGCTCGACGTACGCATCGAGCCCGCCCGCAACCCCACCGACCGCCGACTCGGCGGCGTGCACGCTGATGGACACCGTGTCGCCGATCCCGCACACGCAGTGCGTCAGCCCCATCATCGGCGACAGCCCGGGGAACGCCGCAAGCAGCGCGACGGGCGCACCACCGAACGAGAAGTCCGCGGAACCGCCGTTCACGCTCGAGACCACGGTGTTGCCGGTGACCGACGCCAGCTGCACGTCGGGATCGAATTGTGTTACCCCCCAACGCAGCAACGGGGCGGGCGTCGCCGCAAAGGCGAGCTCCGAGGCCCGCATCGCGGGATGGGCGGCGCGGCGGCGGCGGGCGTCGACGTCCGCGGCGATCCGCGCGGACCTGGCGGCGCGCTCCAACTCCGGGTGAAGCCCGATGCCCGCCGCACCGAAGTGGTTGTACGCGCGCCGCGGCAGCGCCTTCGCCATCATCAGTTCCGCCCCCAGGCTCGCCGGATCGTCGCCGAGCTCGCGGAGGTGGCCTGCGAGCGCCGCCGAGATCCCGGACAGGGCGGCGACCGTCACGGTCGGGTCCGACAATGCGCTGCGCGGACGGACGACGGTCCGAAGTCCGCGCGGCCCCGCGGGGCGGGCGTTGGTGCGCAGCGCAGGACACGGCGCGGCGGGTGCCGGAACGGCACCGGCTGCGGTGTCGGCGACCAGCCCGCGATGCGCCTTCGCAGCACGAAAGCCCAGCAGCGGCAGTTGAATTGGGCTGACGTTCCACGGCGTCACCTCGGGCATCGCGCCGACCCGGCCGAACATCAGCGCCGCCGACACCGACGTACGCCCGCCACCGCCGAGCGCGTGCGAGATCTGCAGCACCGCGACGGTGCCCGGCCCCGACACCGTGGGCACGCCGTCGACCGCCGGGAAGACGTGCAGCCGCCACGCCACCGTCGTCGCGTCCAGCTGGTCGTCGATCAGTTCGATGATCGTGGCCAGGCAGCCCGACCACGTGGCGTCTTCGAGATCGTGCACCACGAACTGCGCAGGGTCGACGTCCCGGGTGGCCCAGGCCGGGTACGCCAACCCGCCGCGATCGTCGACCCGCACGCAGAGTTCGGCACACTGTGCCGCCCGCACCCGGAGCCCGTCGAGCGCCCCGTCGAGGTCGGCGGGGACGCCCGCGAACCCGAACAACAGGAACGTGTCGTTGGGGATCTTCGCGGACATCCAGAACGTCTGCGCGTCAACCGGCGTCAGGCGTGGCGCATTCATTGCCCAAGGTTAGGCTGCGGGCTTGCGTCCAGCGGCGTGCAGCAACGGGGTGTCGACGGCCTCGAGGCGGGCAAGTCCGTCATCGTGCCCGGCGTGTCCAACAGGGTCGGCGCCGCCGCGAATCGCCTGATACCCGCCTCCTGCTGCTGCGATGGTCGCCCGCAGCCACGCCGAACTGAAGCGCCGCTAGCGGCCTACACCGGCGCGAACTTGGAGATCAGCCACTTACCGTCGACCTTGTCCAACTGCACCCGCACGCTCGATGCGGTGGAGGTCGGGGCGTCGCCACCCACGACGACGGTCTGGTTGACGAACACCAGCACCACCGCCTTGTCGGCACCGACCGACACCGACGCGGCCCGTGGCACCGTCGCGACCGCGGAGATCTGCTTCTGCACGGCGCCCGGGATCACGACGTTGGTGATCAGGTCCGTGTATTGGCCCTTGAAGTCACCTGTCAGCAGCGATCGCGCGTCGGTGAGCTGCTTTTCGACCTTGTCGGGTTGGTACGACAGCAGGGCGATCGTGCTGTCCCTCGCGACCTGAACCGTCTCGTCGCGAGCGTTGCGGTCGTTGCTCGCCGAGTTGTCGACGTACTTCAACCACCCGGCGGTCAGCGCCAGGATCAACGCCAGTGCGGGAAGCAGGCCGAACGCGGCGACCCTCGCCCAGTCGATGCGCTTGCGTTCCGGTGCCGTGGCGGCCGCGGCGTCGGCGTGCTCAGCGCCGACCGTGGGCTCGGCGTCGGCCGCCTCGGCTTCGGCGGCCTCGACGTCGGGGGCGTCGGCTTCCTGGGTGACGGTGTCGGTGGCCACCAGCTTCTTGGCCAGCTCCGACTCGTCGATCGCGGTGGACTTCTCGTCTGGGGTGTCTGTCACGGTACGAACTCCACGTTGGAAACCTTCGCCTGGCCGTCGCCATCCTGCTGAACCAGGATGCGCATGCGCCACGCACGGGGGGCCTGCTCCGGCTGGCCGGCGATCGACGTGTTGACGGTGACCGCGACCAGTACCTCGGCCGAGGTCGGCACCGACCCGTGACCCGACTCGGGCACTTCCAGCCCGGCCTCCGTGACCGTGCCGACGGACTTCGACTTGACCTGCTTGACCACCTCGGTGAAGGGCTGCGCCCGCTGTTGGAAGTCGTCGTAGAACTGTCCGGTCGCCGAGTCGAGGATGCGCTTGACGTCGTCGTCGACGTGTTCGAAGTCGATGGTGGTGAGGTTGACCGCGCCTTGGCGCCCAACCTGAATGAACAGGTTGCGCTGGTCCTTGGCCTGTTGCGCCTGGTATGCGCGGAACCCGAGCCAGCCGACGAGGCCGGAGAGGGCCAGCACCGCGGCGAGCCCGCAGATGAGCGCCATGCGCACCGGTGACATCGGCGGCGTGGCCGCGACGGGGGCGGCGTCGCCGTCCTCGTTCGCACCAACCCCGTCGTCTTCGCCTTCGATCGGGTCCTCGTCGTCGCCGTCCGCGACGGTCGCGTCATCGGAAGCCTCGGTGTTCGACGCGTCAGCCCCGTCCGCCTGCTGCGGTGGCTCGGCCACAGTGTCTTCCGCGGCCGCACTCACCTCCCCTGCGGGGGCAGCAGCATCGTCTCCCATGTTTGCTCCTCTTTGGCATTACGGGCCAGATTCGACTGTGTGTACACATGCCCGTCCGGTCCAACGTACGTGCCCGTGGCCGGGTCGTATTCGGCGGCCGCGATCGGCGGCAGCACCGGACCCGGGGGAGGTGCGGCTTGCGCAGGTGGTGAGCCCGGCGGTAACTGCGGAACCGCCTGGCCGGAGAGCGTGGCGTTGGGGTCGCCCTTCCAGTTGTAGCCGTCGTTCAGTGGCACGTAGTGCTCGCCGCTCTCGCACATCTTCACCGTCGGTGCGCGTTTGCCAGGAACGGTGACGCAGGGCAGGTTGCGCGCGCCGCGCACGTTGAACGGCCCATCCTGTGGCACCCGGCAGTAGACGTCGCCCGCGGGCCGGTCGGGATAGTCCTCGAGGCTCGGCGCCCGCTGCTGCTGGATGGGCAGAAAGCCGGTGGTGCATGGCGGCGGGAGGTTGAGGTTCAGGTTGAGCGTCAGGTAATCGCCCTCGTAGTCCTGTTTGGTGTTGCGCTTGTGGACGCCGATCGCCTGCGTGGTGGCGGTGCCCTGAGGCAGCAGCACTATCAGCTGCTCGAGGCTCGGCTGGTAGGTAACGGCGACCTCGCCGATGCTGACCAGGTTGGCGAGCACGATCGGCAGCGTCGGTTGTAGCCGGTCGAACAGTGCCCGCACCTCGTCGGCTGCGCCGGGACCCTTCTCCAGGATTCCGGCCACGGCGGCGTCCTGGCTCTTCAGTCCTTCAGTGATCGTTGCAAGGTGCGATGCCCACGCTTGGATCGAGTCCGAGGTGTCGGTCTGGGTGTCCAGGATGGGCTTGGACTGGTCGATCAGGGTCGTCAGCGGATCAAGGTTCTTGCGGGCGTCGATCGCGAGCGCGGTGCCTCCCTGGACCAGCCGGGACAGCTCGGGCCCGAGCCCCCCGACGGCAACGTAGGCCTCGTCGACGGCCGTCTTCAGGTTGTCGCGCGGGATCGCGGCAAGGCCACGGTTCGTGGCGCCCAACACCGCGTTGACGTTGGTCGGGACCCTGGTGCGATCCTGCGGGATGACATCCCCGTCCTTCAAGACCGGTCCCTCGCCGCTGCGTGGCAGAAGCGTGACGTACAGCTCGCCGACCGCGGACTGGCTGTGTACCTCGGCTTCGACGTCGGCGGGGATCTTGATGCCTGAATCCAGCGAAAGCTCGGCCGCGACACCGTCATCGGTGACACTGACGCTCTTCACGATGCCGACCTGGGTGCCGCGGTATGTGACATTGCTCCGCGGATACAGCCCACCACTCTCCGGCAGGTCTACCGTGACGCGATACTGCCCGATACCGACAAGCGCGGGCAGACGCATGTATCCGAAAACCATCACCGCGAGTGCGGCTGTCGCCAGCAGGCTGAAGATCAGCAGCTGGATGACGATCTGTCTGGTCATTCGCATGTCATGGCCCCTGATCCCAGCGGTACGGCGCCACCAGCGGGTTGCCCAGGGTGTACGAGTTGCCCCCGGTGCACGGGCTGGGCAACTGGCCGATGGTGCGGCCCCACTGCAGCTCCAACCAAGTTAGGTCGCACTCCCACCGTGTTCCGGTGAACAGTCCCTGGTCGACCCGGCTCAATGTCAGGTCGACGATCAACGACAGGTTGGCGTAGTCACCACGGATCCAGTTCTGCAGCGTCTCCTTGGGGAACGGGAAGGTGGGCAGGAAGCTGAGCGCGCGGGTCAGCGCCGGCCCGGCGTTGGCGAGCTGTTCCAGCACCGGCCCTAGGTCCTTCAGTTCGGCAACCAGTGATTCCTTCGTCTGGTTTACCGAGTCAGCGGCCACTGCGCTGAACTTGCCCAGCTGCGCGAGCGCTTCGGCGAGGTTCTCGCGCTGATCCTTGAGGACGGCGAGTGCGTCCGGAATGGTCTTCAATGCCTTGTCCACCACCGGCTTCTGCTCGGCGAACTGGCCCACCACGTTGTTCAGGCTCTCGTTGGCCGCGATGATGTCGTCTTTTTGGTCGTTGACGTAACCGATGAAGACGTCGAGCTGCTCGATCAGGCTGCGCAGGTCGGCCTCGCGGCCGGCCCAGGCGGTGCTGAACGCCTCGGTGATGTCCTGAACATGGCTGATCCCACCGCCGTTGAGCAGCAGGGAGATCGCGGCCAGTGTCTGTTCGGTGCTCGGATAGTTGCTCGCCGATGACAGCGGGATCAGCGAGCCGTCGTGCAGCCTGCCCTGCGGTGGCACATCCTTCGGCGGCGCCAGTTCGATGTGCAGCGAACCCAGCAAGCTGGTCTGGCCCAGCTTGGCCGTCGCATTGGCGGGCAACTGGACGTCGCCGTTGAGCTCCATGGTCACCAAAGCGTGCCAGCCTTGCCGCTCGATCTTGGTCACGTTGCCGACCGTGACGTCGTTGAGCCGAACGCGCGAGTTCTGTTCGATGTTGTCCACGTCTGGCATCTGCGCCTGAATGGTGAACGCACCGGGACCGCGGCCCTGGACACCGGGCAGTGGAAGCGAGTTCAACCCGTGCCAACCGCCGCATCCCGATGCCGTGAGGGCCAATACCAAAACGCCCGCGGCGACGCGAATCCACTTGGCCCGCATCATGGTCCGACCCCCGGAGGCACCATCAGGCCGGTCAGTCCGTCGGCGGGGTTGGTGGCCACCGGCGGAGCCTCGGCCGCCAGCGGAGGACCGGCCGGTGCAGGCTGCTCGGCCCCAGTCGCCGCTGTCTCAGCGGCGAGCGGGGGACCCCCAGCCGGCGCGGGTGCGCCTGGCGGCGGCTGCGGCGGGACGTAGTCGGGCCGCATCCATTCCTCGCTGTAGGTGATCTCGTTCGGCCGCGCGGTGGCACCGACGAAGAAGTTCTGAATACCCAACGGCGGGAAGTTGTACTGGCGGTTCTTGATGATCGGCGCCAGATATTGCACACAGAGCTTCGACGACTGCTCGGCGCCCAACCGCGACGCCGCCTGCACCGCGCCGCAGATGAAGGTGATCGGGTTGGCGAAGTTGTTGATGGCGAGGATGGCGCTCGCCGCGCCCTGAGCCGGTTGATAGACGTTCACGTAGTTCTGGAATGTATTGGGCGCCACGTGCAGGAACTGCTTGACGTCATCGAGGCTGTCGGTCAGCGCCTGGGTGACGCCCGCCAGCTTGTCAGATGTCGTGCCCAGTGATTCCCGGTTGTCGGCCACGAAGCTTTGCACGTCCCCAACCACATTGTTGAGATCGCGGACCGCCTCGGCGACCTCGTTGGGATTGTCGGCCAACAGACCGGTCACTGACGCCAGGTTCTGGTTGAGCTGCCGCATCAGAGTCGTGCTGTCCTGCAGCGCCGAAACCAGGATCGACAGGTTCTTGACGGTGGAGAAGATGTCGGTGCTCTTGTCGCCGAGAATCGAAAAGGATTGCGACAGTTTGATGATGGTGTCGCGGATGTTGGCGCCCTGGCCGCGGAGATTGTCGGCCGTGGTGTTGATGAGCGAGCCCAACGGGCTGACACCACCTGGCTCGGTCGGCTGCAACTCCTTGGCCAGCCGCTCCAGCTGCTCGCGGAAGGTGTCGTACTCCACCGGAACCACGGTGCGCTCGCGTGGTATCACCGCGTCGTCCTTCATCACCGGCCCGCCGGTGTATGCCGGGGTCAGCTGGATGGCGCGCGAGGTGACCAGCGTCGGCGACAAGACCGCGGCGTTGGCATCGGCGGGCACCTTGTACTTGTCGTCGTACCAGAACGAGACCTTGACTCGGTCGGGCTGCGGTTCGATCTTGGCGATCTTGCCGACTGTCACGCCGAGAATGCGAACGTCGTCACCGACGTAGAACCCGTTGCTGTTCTCGAAATAACCGACGACATTCGTTCGGTTGATGGTGTCGGAGGTCCGGAGCAGGACGATAACGCCGGCGACCAACAGGGCTACCAGTCCGAGCGCCAATCCCGTTCTGAGGTTTCGGTTCACGGGCTCACCCCGGCCGGCGGGGGCGGCGGTATCTCACCCGGAGCGGGCACGAACACGGGGGACGGCGTCGGCAGCGGTGTGGGCGCCATGCCAGGAGGCGCCTCCGCGGGTGGCCCGGGTGGCGGGCCGCCGGGCGGCGGCGCGGGCGGTGGCTCACGGTAGGGATAGCAGCCAGTGGGGCCGGGCAGCGGCAAGCCGGGCGGACCGCAACCCTGATCGCCGGGGTTTCCGGTGATGGCGTCGGGCAGCGTCAGATGCGGCTCGCCGCCCTGGCCGGTCCGGGGATAGGGCACGGGCAGCGCCGGAGTGCCGGGCTGGCCGAGCTGCGGGTCGGAGCGCTGGGACGGCAGCAACACATTGGGATCCAGCCCGAGATCGGAGAAGGCGGCGTCGATGAACGGCTGCACGAACTGGCCCGGCAACAGGTTGGCGATGTAGTTCTTGAAGAACGGACCTGAGGACACCGATTCGCCAAGTGACATCGCGTACGAGTCCAGCAGTTTGATCGACTTCTGCAGCCGTTCCTTGCGGTTGTCGAGGATCGTCAGAACGCCGTTGAGCTTGTCGATCGCAGGCTTCATCGTCTCGCGGTTCTCGGCGATGAAGCCTTCAAGTTGCTGGCTCAGTGCCGAGATGTTGCCCGAGATCTGGTCCAGCGCAGCGCTTTGGCTCCGAAGTTCGGCGAGCAGCGCGTTGGTGTTTCCGATCAGGCCGACGACCTGGTCGCTGCGCTCGGCGAGCACAGCCGTCGACTTGTTGGCGTTGGTGAGCAGTTGACGCAGCTGCGCGTCGCGTTGATTGAGGGTGTCGGAGAATCGGGCCACCCCCTCGACAGCGATCTTCAGATCGGGCGGCGTGTCGGAGAATGTTTCGGCCAGTACCCTCAGCGAGTCGGAGAGCTGGTTGGTGTTCAGGCCGCTGATCGTCGTCGCGAGGTCGCCCAAGGCGTCCGGCAGCTGATAGGGCGAGGTGGTGCGCTCAACCGGAATCGTGCCATCCTGGCGGCCGTCACCGCGGGATGTCACCTCGAGAATTTTGCTGCCCAGCAGGCCCCGCGTCTTGATGGCCGCTTCGCTGCGATCCCCGATCCTGACGTCGTTGTCGACGGTGAACTTGACCAACACCCGCGGGCCGTCCAGTTCGATCGACGACACCTCACCCACTCTGAGGCCTGAAACCTGCACGCGCGCACCGGTTGTCAGGCCACCGGCCTCCGCGAAGTAGGCCGAGTAGTCGTTGACTTGGTTGATGAATGGGATCTTGTCGTACTGCAAGGCGATCACCACGATGCCTGCGGTCAGACCCAGCCCGATGGCTCCCATGACCAACCGGTTGCGTTCGGCGAACGGCTTCATCGCGGCGCGCACCTCCCCGTAGTCTGCCCGGCCACCTTCACATACACCGGCTGACCACCCTTACCGTTGAGCTTGAGGACGAGGTCGCACAGGTAGAAGCTGAAGAAGTCGCCGTAGATCCCTTGCCGCGCAAGCGCTTGGTACGTATCCGGCAGGGTGTTCAGCAGGTTGTCGAAGTAGTCATGGTCGGCCACCACGATTCCTGCGGCGCGGTCCGTCTCGTGGATCGTCTTGGCAAACGGTGGACGCGCCTGCGCCAGCAGATCGCTGATGGTTCCGGCGGCGGCATTGGTGTAGGCGACGCCGTTGCTGATGTCTTGCTTGCGGGACTCGAGACCCTTCACCAAATCGGCGAATGCGTCGATGGCCTTGGAGAACTGGTCGCTTTGGTCGCCAAGTGACCCCAGCACGGTGTTGAGGTTGACGATGACCTCCCCGATCAGCTGATCGCGGTCGGCCAGCGTGTTCGTCAGCGCCGCGGTCTGGCTCAGGAATGAACTGATTGTCGCGCCCTGGCCCTGAAAAGCCTGAATCAACTGGCCGGACAACGCATTTACCTGATCTGGGTCCAGGGCCGAGAACAGTGGCTTGAATCCACCGATCAGGGCGTCCAAATCCAGCGCCGGTGAGGTGCGGGCCACGGGGATCGTGTCACCCGGATTGAGCCGCTTGGTTCCGCCGGTGCCCTCCTCCAGCGCCAGGTACCGGCCGCCGATGAGGTCGTCGTAGCGGATGACTGCCCTGTTGCCCTCGGTGAGCACGACCGACTCATCGGCGGTGAACTCGACCCGCACCGTTGTGTCGTCCTGGATGGAGATCTTCTTCACCTTGCCGACTTCCACACCGGCAATGCGGACGAAGTCATCGCCTTCCAGGCCGGTCACGTTCGTGAACTCGGCGTTGTACTCCTTGGCCTTCTCACCGAGGCGCAACTGGCCGAAGACCGCGTACAACGCGAAGACGCCGAGCAGACACACACCCAGGAAGACGCCAAGACGCCAAACGGCGTGTCGCCAGTTACCGCTCATGGCTGGTCGCCTTCCTCGGTCGTCGGGTCTGGGTGCTGGGTGCTCAGGGCGATGGCGCGACCTCCTGCGGGACCGGAATCGGCGGCAACGGGATCGGTTGCAGCTGTGCAGGTTCAGGCACAACGAATGGCTCGGTACCCGGCCTCGGACCGGGATCTTTTGGCGCGCCTGGCGGCGGTGCGGGTGGCAGGCCCGGCCACAGCGGGGTGCCGTCAGGCGCATACATCGGCGCACCGTAGGCCGGCGCGCCCGGATACGGGATCGGTCCCGGTGCGGGCCCGCCGAACAGGTTGCGGATGCTCGGCGGCTCTGGCACCGCACGCGTCACCGGCAGGTAGTCGGCGTAGGTCGGGAATGCGATACCGGGATTGGGTCGCCAGTCCACCCCGGTGCCGAATCCGGTGTTGGTGATGAGCTGCCGCACCGGCCAGTTCTTAACGACATCGGGCAGCGAACCGCAGCTCGGCTTTCCGCCAGGTCCGCCCTTGGCGCCGACGACCGGCAGGTTGTCCGGGAAGTGGTAGGGGTCGTCACCGAGCGCCAGCCCGGCATCCAGTACCAGTGATCGCCCGTTGCCACCGGGCGCTTCGTAACCGCCCGTGTCCAACAACGTCTTGGCGCCGACAAGCAGACAGGTGTACTCGGGGTTGTACTTGTACAACAGGTTCGTCGTCGGCTCGAGCACGTTGATGGCCTTGATGAGGTTCGCCTGATTCGGCGCCAGCAGGCTGATTCCGCTGTTCGAAAGCCCAATGGTGGCCAGCAGTAGCGCATCCAATTGCTTGGCGTGCCCGGCGATGGTGACGCTGGTCGTGCTCGCCGCATTCAGGGTCGTCAGAATGTCCTGCGCCGCGGCGCCATAGGTGTCGCTGAAGCCCTTCAGCGCCTGCCAGTCTGCCCGTACGGTCTCACTCCGCGGGTTCAACGCCAGCAGAACCTGATTGGCGTCGGTGGTGGCCTGACCCAACCGCTCGCCCTGGCCGCGCACGCCCTCGGCAAGCGCCGACAGCACGCTGTTGAGCTTGGCGGGGTCGATCTGATCAAGCACGCCGACCACGTTCTCGAAGACCGTGTTGACCTCGGTGGCCACATTGCTCGACTGCAGCACCTGACCGGCCCGGAGGCGCTGCGGGCTGGGATCGCTCGGGTAGACCAGGTCCACGAACTTCGACCCGAATACAGTCGTTGCCTGGATCTGGGCACCGATGTTGGCCGGGATGTGCTGGATCTGGTCCGGGTAGATCTCCAATTTCAAGGACACCGGTGCTGCGCTTTCACCGCCAACGTTGATCGACGCGACCCGCCCGACCTGTACGCCGCGAAGCTTGACCTTGGCGTTGGTCTCCATGACCAAGCCGGAACGGTCGGAGGTCAAGGTGACCGGGACGAACGACTTCAGGGTCCCGGTGAACAACACATACGTCAGCCAGATGGAGCCGATCAGGAGCAGCACTAGGAAAAGCGTCCACCACCCCGCGTGGAGTCCTTCGCCCTTTCTCGCCTCTGCCACGTTGCTACCCAGCCAGATTGAAGTTGCCGGATTGCCCGTACACGGCAAGCGAGATCATCATCACCACGAACGCCGAGATGATCAGCGAGCTACGCACCGCGCGCCCGACAGCCTCCCCCACTCCGGCCGGCCCACCGCTCGCGGTGAAGCCGTAATAGGTATGTATCAACATGATCGCCACCGCCATGGCGATGCTTTGAACGAACGACCAAATCAGGTCGGTGGGGTTCAGGAACGTTCTGAAGTAATGGTCGTAGACCCCTGTCGATTGACCATAGAAAACCGTCGTGCCCAAACGCGCGGCCCAGAACGATGCCAACACGCCGACGCAGTACAGGGGGATCACCACGACCAAGCCGGCGATCACCCGGGTGGAGGCGAGGAAGGCGACGCTCCGGATCCCCATTACCTCGAGCGCGTCGATTTCATCGTTGATCCGCATGGCACCGAGTTGTGCGGTAGCGCCTGCACCGATGGTGGCGGCCAGGGCGATAGCGGTGGTCGCCGGCGCGATCAACCGGACGTTGAAGAAGGCCGACGCAAATCCCGTCAAGGCCTCCACACCGATTTCCGAGAAGTCGGTGTAGCCCTGCACCGCAACCAGCGCGCCGGTGGTCACCGTCAAGAAGGCCACGATCGCGACGGTTCCACCGATCATCACGAGCGCCCCTGCGCCCAGGCCCATTTGGGCGATGATCCGCAGCAACTCGATCCGATAGTGGGCAAAGACGTAGCCGATGTTGCGGAGCGCGGTGCCGTAGAACTGCGTTTGATGACCGACCCGGTTCCAGCCGTCGATCCAATCGTCCACCATGTGCCTGAGACGCGGGACCCGCCTGCTTGCAGGACGGGTGGTCACAGCGTCACCTTCACGGCGACGGCGGTCGCGACGACATTGATCGCGAACAAAGCCATGAAGGTGAACACCACGGTCTCGTTCACGGCGTTACCCACCCCCGCCGGGCCCCCGCCCACGGAGATGCCCTTGTAACACGCGATCAGTCCGGCCGAAAGTCCGAACAACGCGGCCTTCACCAACGCGATCGTCACGTCAAGACCACCGATGATCAGGGTCAAGCCGCCCGCGAAGGCGCCCGGCGAGACGTGCTGGATGTAAACGCAGAACACGTACGCGCCGGCGAGTCCCACGAGGATCACCGTCGCGGACAGCGCCAGCGACACCACGGTGGCGGCCAGCACGCGCGGAACCACCAGTGCCTGGATCGGATTGATGCCCATCACCCGCAGCGCATCGAGTTCCTCGCGAATCGTCCGCGCACCCAGATCTGCACACATGGCGGTGGCGCCGGCACCGGCGACCACCAGAACCGTTACGATCGGCCCGATCTGGCGCACCGTGCCGAGGGCGGCACCGGTGCCGGAGAAGTCCGCGGCGCCGAACTCAGTCAGCAGGATGTTGAAGGTGAACGTCAACAACACGGTGTAGGGGACCGTCAACATCAGCGTCGGCACAATCGACACCCGCGCGACAAACCAGGCCTGCACGATGAATTCGCGCCACGCGAATGGCGGCTTGAACATCTGCACGAACGTGTCGAGAGCCATCCCATAGAAGCCGCCGACGGCGCGCACCGGTTTGCCAATTGCGTTGGAAGCGAGCACTAGTCGGCCCTGCCCCACCCAAACCCATCCGTCATGTCGCTGATCCCTCCGACGGAGTACCTGCCCGTAAGAGGATGAGTGTGACACGGAAGGGTGCCCGAGAACCCAACATCACCAATTTCAGGACGCGCAACATACAGAATCACGGGGAGGTCCAACATCACCGTTGGCCGTCCGCGCACCGGTCCAGTTCGGCGACATTGCTGTCAACAAACGCACTTGAGCGCCGAGACCGGGGCTGGCGAGCGGCGGGCGAACCCCACCCGACCAGCGTCGTCAGACGTTGCGGACGGCCCCCTCGAGATCAGCGATCACGATCCTGCGCATGCCGAGCATCGCCGTGGTGGCTGCCGCCGCACGCACCGGATCGGCATCGCCCAGCAATTCGTGGAGCCGCCGCGGAATGATTTGCCAGCTGAGCCCGAACCGGTCCTTCAGCCACCCACACTGCGACTCCTCGCCGCCGTCGACCAGTCGGTTCCAGTAGTAGTCGACCTCGTCCTGGTCTGCGCAGTCGACGACGAAGGACACCGCCTCGGAGAACGGGAATTCGGGGCCTCCGTTGATGCCGACGAACTCCTGGCCGTCCAGCACGAACGTTCCGGACACGACCTCACCAGGGGTGCCGGGTCCGGCCTCGGTGTAGCGGGCGAACGTGCCGATGGACGAGTTGGGGAACACCGAGGTGTAGAACTCGGCGGCCTCTTCGAGGTTGCCGTCGAACCAGAGGGAGGGCGTGATGGTGGGCATGTGATGTCGACTCGGCCCGGTCCGGAAACTCACCGCGACGACGGGTGCCGATGCCGACCGCGCGGGTGCTGGACCAAAGCCCAGGCCCGAACTCGTCCACGACGCGCACGGTCGCACGACGACGGGGGTGGTTACGAACAGGCAAACCGCCTGGGTAACGTGCAGGCAGCGGGCCGGCAGCGATGAGCGCTAGCGCGAAGAGCAGACCATCGAGAGGAACTCCGTGAGTATTGCGAGCACCACACCGCAGACCGTGACGTTCCGGGGCATCGACGACCTCGCGCTCGTCGCCGACGAGTGGAACCGCGACGACGAGACGACCAGGGACCGGCCGACCATCCTGATGCTGCACGGCGGCGGGCAGAACCGGTTCTCGTGGAAGAACACCGGGCAGATCCTCGCCGACGGTGGCTACCACGTCATCGCGCTGGATAGCAGGGGCCACGGAGACAGTGACCGAGCCCCCGCGGCCGACTATTCGGTGGAGGCACTCTGCGGCGACACGTTGCAGGTGCTCTATCAGATCGGTAAGCCGGTGGTGTTGATCGGCGCCAGCATGGGCGGGCTGACGGGCATTCAGGCCGCCCACGAGGCGGGTCCGGACTTCGTCTCCAAACTGGTGCTCGTCGACGTCGTGCCGCGCTTCGAGAAGGACGGCAGCGCACGCATCCGTGACTTCATGTCCAGCGGGCTGCACGGCTTCGACTCGCTGGAGCAGGCCGCCGAAGCGGTCGCCGGCTATCTGCCGCACCGCACCAAGCCGCGCAGCCCCGAAGGTTTGAAGAAGAACCTCCGACTGCGCGACGGGCGTTGGTACTGGCACTGGGATCCGGCGTTCCTGACCAAGCCGCAGGACGATCCGTTCGCGCGGATGGACAAGTTGGAACAGGCGGCGATCAACCTGGAGATCCCGATCCTGCTCATCCGCGGCAAGCTCTCCGACGTGGTGAGCGACGAAGGCGTCAAGGACTTCCTGTCCAAGGTGCCCCACGCGGAGTTTGCCGAGTTGGCCGACGCTGGTCACACCGCGGCAGGCGACGACAACGACGCGTTCAGCGAAGTCGTCGTCCAATTCGTGTCCCGATGAGCAGAATGCACCTATGAGTACGGGCCGGCGGACAACCGGGTTCAACTTCCTCGAGCAGCCCGAGCTGCCCGCACCACAGGTCTCCGAGACGCAGGCCGAACAGCTGCTGGCGACCCACTACGGCATCATCGGACGCGCAGAATCGCTTGGCAGTCAACAGGACAAGAACTTCCTGGTGTTCGTTTCGGACGGCGAGCCTCTCGGAGTGCTGAAGATCGCCAACCCGGCCTTCACCACCGTCGAGCTGGAGGCTCAGGACGCGGCGGCCCAGCTGATCGCCGAAGCGCAACCGACGGCGCGCGTCTCGGTCCCGCTGCCCAATCTCGAAGGGCAGCCGTACACGGCGGTGACCGACCTGCTCGACGGCACCGCCTACGTCCGGCTCCTGCGCTTCCTGCCCGGCGGCACATTGGTCGACGACGGTTACCTGTCCGCCGACGTCGTCGCAGGCATGGGCGAACTGGCGGGTCGGGTGAGCCGCGCGCTGTCCGGCTTCGCGCACCCCGGCCTCGACCGCGCGCTGCAGTGGGACCTCCGCCACGGCAAGGCCGTTGTCGACGAACTCATCTCACACGTCGGCGATGCCGCGCGGCGCGACGAGATCGCGACCGTGGCGGCCGACGCGTGGTCGCGGGTCGCGCCGCTGGACGATGCGCTGCCCCGGCAGGCCGTGCACCTCGACCTCACCGACGCCAATGTCGTGGTGTCCCGCACGGACTCGGGCGGTCGGCACCCGGACGGCGTCATCGACTTCGGCGACCTGTCCGAGACGTGGGCAGTCAGCGAACTGGCCATCACGATGTCATCGGTGCTCTGTCATCCCGGAAACGAACCGACCTCGATCCTGCCGGGAGTCAAGGCGTTTCACTCGCTTCGACCCATAACCGATTCCGAAGCCCAGGCCGTGTGGCCGATGATCGTGCTGCGCGCCGCGGCGTTGCTCGTCAGCGATGCCCAGCAGGCCGCACTCGACCCCGACAACGAGTACGTCACAGGGCAGACCGACGCTCAGTGGCGGATGTTCGAACAGGCCAACTCGGTGCCGATCGACGTCATGACCGAGGTGATCCGGTCCGAGCTCGGATTCGCCACGCCCGCTGCGCCACTGGGCGGTGCCCTGCTCACCGGACTGGAGCCGACATCGGTCGTCACCCTGGACCTGTCTCCCACCTCTGCGGTGTTCGACGCCGGGGCGTTCGGCGTTGCGGTCGAGGACGACGCCGCGAGGTCCGCCGTGCGCGAGGGCGCCGCCCTCGTCGTGACCCGGTTCGGCGAGCCGCGTTTGACGCGCGCGCCCTTCTTGAGTCAGGACTCCCCCGCCGTCGTGGCGACGGGAGTGTGGCTGTGGCCCGCACACAGCATCACGCTCGCTGCGCCGTGGCCCGGCGACCTGATCCGCGACGGCGACACGGTGACGCTCCGGGGTCAGCACTGCGTCGTGTCGGTCACTGACTGCGTGGCGGTCTCCAGCGACCGCGTCGACGAGGGTGCGCCGTTCGCGACGATCGACGAGGACAACTGGGCCACCGTGACCGTCCAACCCATTGGCGCTCCCGCGGCGCCGGCGTTCACGACGGCGGACCTCGCTCCGGGCTGGCTCGCGATGACCCGGGACCCACGCCCCCTCATTGGGCTCGAGGCCGTCACCACTTCCGCGGCGCCAAACCTGTTGGCCCGCCGCGACAACAGCTTTGCGACGGTCCAGGAGCATTACTACCGCGAACCCCCGCAGATCGAGCGCGGCTGGCGACACTACCTGATGTCGACGTCTGGTCGGGTGTACCTCGACATGGTCAACAACGTCACGGTGCTCGGCCATGCCCACCCACGCATCGCCGACGCCGCGGACCTCCAGTTGCGCAGGCTCAACACGAACTCCCGCTTCAACTACGAGGCGGTCGTCGAGTTCAGCGAGCGGGTGGCCGCGACGCTGCCGGACGCCCTGGACACCGTGTTCCTGGTCAACTCCGGTTCGGAGGCAAGCGATTTGGCGTTGCGGCTGGCGCTGGCGGTCACCGGACGCCGCGACGTGATCGCGATGCGCGAGGCGTATCACGGCTGGACGTACGCGACCGACGCGGTGTCGACGTCCACGGCCGACAACCCCCAGGCACTGACCACCCGTCCGGACTGGGTCCACACGGTGGAGTCGCCCAACAGCTTTCGTGGCAAGTATCGCGGGGCGGAGGTCGGTCGGTACGCCGTCGACGCCGTCCGTCAGGTCGAGGAGTTGGTGGCCGCGGGGCGGCCGCCCGCAGGATTCATCTGCGAGACCGTCTACGGAAACGCGGGTGGCATGGCCCTCCCCGATGGCTATCTGGCGCAGGTGTACGCCGCCGTCCGGGCGAGCGGCGGCCTCGCCGTGGCCGATGAAGTCCAGGTCGGATACGGCCGACTCGGTCACTGGTTCTGGGGATTTCACCAGCAGGGCGTCGTACCCGACGTCGTGTCCGTCGCGAAGTCGACCGGCAACGGGTACCCGCTGGGCATCGTCATCACCACACGCGCCATCGCCGACACGTTCGCCTCACAGGGCTACTTCTTCTCGTCGACCGGCGGCAGTCCGCTGTCGTGCGCGATCGGACTGACGGTGCTCGACGTGCTCGCCGAGGAAGATTTGCAGGGCAACGCATTACGCGTGGGCGAGCACCTCAAGACCCGGCTACTCGCGCTGCGGGAGCGGCACCCGATCGTCGGAACCGTGCATGGGATGGGCCTGTACCTCGGGGTCGAATTGATTCGCGACCCCGACACGCTCACGCCCGCGACCGAGGAGACGGCGGCGATCTGCGACCGCATGCTCGATCTCGGCGTGGTCATCCAGCCCACCGGCGACCACCAGAACATCCTGAAGACCAAGCCGCCGTTGTGCATCGACGTCTCCGGGGCGGACTTCTACGTCGACGCGTTGGATCGGGTGCTCACCGAAGGCTGGTGATCGCGGAGCTCGTCGGCGTTGGCCGTGCGCGCAGCTCGTCGAATGACGTTGCCGAGTAGCTGATCGGCGTGATCTGCGCACATGAGCGACGCGGCGGTCACGGCGGTGGTGGTCGGCGTCGCAATCCTCGCCATGGTGACGGCGACCATCTTGCTCAATATCCGGAACAATCGTCGACGGCGGAAATACTGGGAACGCAAGGGCGCCGGCCCGGGGACGACAGCCGCGGGCGGCGCGGCCTTCTACGGCTCCGGCGGCGGCTGCAGCGGCGCTAGCGGAAGCGGCTGCGGTGGGGGCGGAGGCGGCCATCACGGCGGAAGCTGCGGCGGTGGGGGCGGCTGCGGCGGGGGCGGTTGCGGCGGAGGTGGAGGCGGCTGTTGAGGCAGCCGTCGGCCCAATCGCCGTCGCCGCGAGCATCTTCGCGCTATGAGGACACGGCCGAGGTCGCCGCCGTGGCGATTCTGATGATGGTTCGGCCGGGGTCGTCAACCGGCTGCTGAGGCACCCAGTTCGGTCGCTACGTAGGCCCGCGCAATGTGCTTGACGTCGTCGGTCGCCGCGTCGCGAATCACCTTCTGCGTTCCGAGCCCGTCGATCACGATGAGCAGCCGACGGGCCGCGGCGTCGACGTCGGTCACGACGAACTCCCCCGTCGTCGCCCCCGTCCGGACGATCGTCGCCGATGAACTCGAGCCAGTCGTCCGTCAGCGCCGCCGCCTCAGCCGCCAACGTTGGGTTGCGCCGACCGAGGCTCCACGCATCGAGCCAGAGCGCGCTGGCATCTTGGCTCACGTCGTCGAGCACGTAGTCCATCAACGCGCTGATCTTCGCGGTCGGCGTCGTGGCCGCGTCCACCCGGGACCGCGCCTCATTGAGATCGGCGGCGGCCGCGGTGCGGAACGCCGCGGCGATCATCTGCTCGGCCGACGAGAAGTAGTGACTGACCAGCCCGGGCGTGACGCCGAGGTCGGTCGCGACGCGCCGCAGCGTCACCTCCGACAGGCCCTCGGCCTGGCTGATCGTGACGGCCCTGGCGAGCAATTCACCGTGCCGTTCGGCGGGCAGCTTGCGCTTCGCGTCCCGCACGGCCTCCGCGCCGATGGTCAATTTCCGCTCCTCCCCTTGACGAAACCCGATTGTTATTGAACACTACATCAACACTATTGATCTACCCATCAACAAGGCGAATCGAGCACACATGACCGCCATCGCAGACCAGCCCGACATCACGGTGCAGGTCGACGACCACGTCGGCGCCATCGAGACCGCAGGCGTCGAGTACCTCCCCGAGGACGCCCGCGACTCGCGGCCGCGCAACCTCGGCGCCGTGTTCCTGGGCGCCAACCTCACCTGGACGAACGTCGTGTTCGGCGCGTTCGCCATCCTGTTCGGCCTGTCGTTCTGGCAGACCGTCACGTCGATGGCGGTCGGTACCGCCGTCGGCACGCTCGCCGTGCTGCCCACCGCTCTCATCGGCCCACGAACCGGTACCAACATGACGGTGTCCAGCGGCGCGTTCTTCGGCATCCGCGGCCGGTTCATCGGGTCGGGCCTGGCGCTGGCCATCGCGCTGGGCTTCGCGGCGGTGACGGTCTGGACGAGCGGTGACGCGATCGTCGCCGCCGGGCACCGCCTCTTGGGCACACCTGACAGCGACGTCGCGCACGGCGTGGCATACGCGTTGGTGGCTGCGCTCATGGTGACGGTCGCGCTGTACGGGCACGCCACGATCGTGGCGATGCAGAAACTGGTGGTGCCGGTCGTAGGCGCGCTGATGGTGCTCGGCTTCTTCGCCTTTGCGGGCTCGGTGGACGTCAATGCGCCGGGCGGCGAGTACGCGCTCGGCGGCTTCTGGCAGACGTGGACGCTGTCGGCGGTGCTGTTCGCCGCGGCTCCGATCTCCTACGGACCGACGATCGGCGACTACACCCGGCGCATCTCGTCGATTCGCTTCAGCAGCAAGCAGATCGGCGTCGCACTCGGAGTCGGGATGTTCGTCGGCGTGATGCTGCCGAGCTTGTTCGGCGCCGTCACGGCACTGAGCTTCGCCAACCCGACGGATTCGTATCTCGACGACCTGGTCACCGCGTCACCGGGCTGGTTCGTGCTGCCGATCATTCGTGATCTCGGTGCTGGGCGGGCTGAGCCAGGGAGTGCTGTGCATCTACGCCAGCGGTCTCGACCTCGAGGGCCTGACGCCGCGGCTGAAGCGCACGCAGACCACCGTCATCACCGCCGCCGTCGCCATCGTCCTGCTCTATCTGGGCGTGTTCGTCTTCGACGCCGTCGAGTCGGTCACCGCGATGACCGTCGCGCTCAACGCCGTCATCACCCCGTGGGTCGCCATCTTGGCAATCGGCGCGCTGACCACCCGCAGCTACGACCCGACCGATCTGCAGGCGTTCGCCCAGGGCCGGCGCGGGGGCCGCTACTGGTTCACTGGCGGCTGGAATCTGCCCGCGGTGATCGCGTGGATCGTCGGCGCCACCTTCGGCGTGCTGACAGTGAACACCGAGCTGTACGTCGGGCCGCTGGCCGACCTTGCCGGTGGCGTCGACCTCAGCACGATCGGATCCGCGGCGTTGGCGGGGTTGATTTACCTCGCCGGGGTGCGTTTCATCAAGGCATGACGCAAGCCGCCGACGAGTTGGTCACCGAGTTCTGCAAGCTGTGGGCGAACCCCGACCCCGACCAGATCGCAAGTTACTTCGCCGATGACGGGATCTACCACAACATTCCGATGCCGCCCGCGGAGGGACGCGAGGCCATCAGGGAGTTCCTCGACGTCATGCTCGCGGGGTTCGACGGCATCGACTTCCAGGTGCACCGCCAGGCTCAGCGACGGCAGCGTCGTGATGAACGAGCGGACCGACAGGATGCGGCGCACAGGCGGCGGAGAGATCGAGCTTCCGGTAATGGGGGTGTTCGAGGTGCGCGATGGCAAGATCGCCGTGTGGCGGGACTACTTCGACCTGGCGACGGTCACCGCCGCCCTCGGCTGAGCCGACTGCCCGCGGGACTGGCACGACGATTGGAGTGGTCATGTCCGACAGCCAACGCGTGACTGACGTCAAGGATTTCCTTGCCGCTCGGCCCTTTACGCGTGATGAAGTGTTCAGCGACCCGTGCCCGGTGCCCGAACAGGCGGGCGTCCAAGGTTGGTGGTTCCGCACGCTGCCCGGGGACATCGACGTCTCGGGCTGCGAACAACGGGATGGCTTGACGCTGCTCTTCGTCGGCAGCAGTTCGGGTCCGCCACCTGCGAGCGGCGAACGGCCAAGCACGCCGGATCTCCGCAAGCGCATCCGCTACCACTTCGGTGGCGGCAGTGCGGACGCGGAAGGGTCGACGCTGCGCAAGACGCTCGGCGTACTACTGGCCGACGAACTCGGCATCGAAGTGGCGCCGGGTCGGGTCGGGCGCGCGACGCACGTTCGCCGGAGGCGAGCCCGCGCTGACCCAGTGGATGGCCGAGCACGTGGCGGTGTCGTGGATCGTCCGCAATGAGCCGTGGCACTTCGAACGGAGACTCATCGCCGCGCTGGACGTACCGCTCAACGTGAGGGACAACGAGCGCAACAAGTTCCACACCGAGTTGAAGCGTCTCAGGCGCGCGGCCGTGCTGAAGGCGAACAAGTCACGGGTGCTCGCCGAATGGTGAGGCACTAAGAGGACTTGGTTTGACGCGCCCTAAAGTCGGGCGCGACAACGCATTACCAATCCGTTCCGTCTTCCGATTCGGGTTCGGGTTCGCCCGCATCCCAGCGGCGACTACCCGGCGTTCGTCACCGCCGTGCAGTCCGAGGCGATGGCCAAGGTGACCGACGCCGAGAACCAACAGCTCTACGGGGGCGCGGGCGAGGCCAGCGGCGAGGTCCGCGGCATCGCCACCGCCCCGGGCGCGCTCACCCTGGACGCCTCCACGATCACCACCCAGCCCGGTGCGTGGGACGCCCTCGAGAAGACCATCGAGCTCGTCGTAGCGGCCCGGCGTTGGCCAACCCCGACCTGGTGCTGGCCCACCCGTCGACCTGGTGCTGGCCCACCCGTCGACCTGGAGTGCGATCCGGCGCGTCACCGACCTCTACGGGCGCTACTACGTCAGTGCCGACCCGTCCCTGGCGCAGACCAACACCGCGTGGGGCATTCCCGTGCTGACCAGCACGCAGTTCACCGCGGGCAAGGTCGTGCTCGTCGACACCACCCTCTACGCGCGGGTCGTGGTCAGGGAGAGCCTGGTGACCAGGATCGGGTACAGCGGGACGGACTTCGTGGAGAACGTGATCAGGTTCGTGGCCGAGGAAAGGATCACCCAGACCATCGAGCGGCCGCCGGCCATCTGCGTCATCTCCAACCTGCCGGTTGCCCTGGCGGCCGAAGCCGAGACGGCCAAGACCACAACGAAGAAGACGTCCTCAGCCCACTGTGCCGGGTAATCAGGACCCGGCCCCGCGTCGTCGTGGAGTATAGGCAAAACACCTTGGCGGCGACGTGGGGCCGGACCTATTCGTTCCGGTCTCTGAGCTGGTACTCGTAGACGGCGGCCAGGCAATTGACCGTCGCGACCAACCTCAGGTCGCTGCCCCGTCGCTCCGCCAGTGCGCGCATCGCAGCGCAATAGCGCGCCAGCGCCGCCTCCAATTCGTCGCTGGCCATCTCAACCCTCAGCAGGTCGATCGCCTTGCTGGCGTCGGCCAGCGCGAGGGTCTTGCGCCGCAGGTGAGCGCGCAGGCCGCGACCGACCTCGCACCCACCCGCCGACAGACCGGAGAGTTATCCAACGCCTGCTTGTGGCTGATCGAATGGTGGGTATCCGACTCCCATCGTATAAAGAGAACTTTCCGTTCTAGGGAGGCAACGCATGAATCGGAGTGGGTCCGTTGTAGGCGGGGCGGTGCTTTTTGCAAGCGGTGCGGTAGGTATGGCGGCCTTGCTGTGGGTCAAGCGGAAAGAGTTGGCGCTTGCGGCGGCTAAAGCACTACCCGGGCAGGCATCCAAGGCAGCAAGGAAACAGGCAGCTGCGGTGGCTAATGCGGTGCCGGAACAGGCAACAGCGGTGACTAGTGCGGTGCCGGAACAGGCAACCGGGGTCGCCAATGCGGTAGGGGAACAGGCGTCCTCGGTAACTAACGCGATACCAAAGCCGTCAGCTGATCACAGCCATTGAGGTCGGCTGGCGGCAGACCCGGCCGCGTCTCGCACGCTGTCAGGGCTGCACCTCCTGGGGCCGAATCTGGTCGAGATCGATGAACACATGCCGGGGCCCCGGAATACCTGGCTGATCCGGTACGGCGCGTCGGTGGCCGTCACCAGATCCTCGTTCCGGGACTGGGCTGCGGGTCCTCCGGGCCATGGCGCCGTCGCCAGCGCCGCCACCAGGGCCGCCGTGGCTCCGGCTGCTCGACCGGTACAGCTACAGGTACTTCGCCATAGGCCGTCACGCGCGGGCCGTCTGGTCCCGGCTCATCGACCTTCGTCCACTGCGCGCCGTCCGGTCCGATGTCCACGCGCCACCAGCCGCCCTGTCGACCGGCTGCGGCTGCGGGCTCGCGACCGGCTCCGGCTCACCGCGCCGCGCTCGATTCCGTTGGCGCGTCTCGGCCTTGTTGCGGGCCAGGGTCGAGTCCCTGAGCGCCTTGCTGATGTTGCGCCGCTGCTCGCGGTCCCGCTTCAGCTGCGCCTGGTGACGCTGTACCTCGCTGGGCCAGTGCGGCCCCTGGTAACCCTGCTGGTCGAGCGCCGGGTCGCCGGTGATGTCCAGGTCGCACTACTCGTCGTAGTCGTCGTCCATCTCAGGACCACCCTTCTGCCGGTCGACCCTTTGCCGACCTACCGTCCTTCGTACCCCCGTCCACGGACAGCGGTGCCGTGACCGGGTGGCTCGCGCCACCCGTCACCGCTGCGCCGGTCACGCGCTCGCCTTGGCTGCGACCACGATCACCGCGTCGGACCAGTCGGCCACGCCGCCGCTGTTGATCTCGGCTGCGGCCTTCTCTGCCTTGCCGCGATCGGCGTAGAAGCCGACGACCACGCCAGCCGCGAACGCTGGCGACCGACCGGCGATTTTCGCGTCCAAGGCCCACATCTCGGTGCTGGCCGACTGCTGGGTGCGGATGCGGCCGCCGCGACTCTGATAAGAAACTCGCGGATGTGACCAGTGAAACCACAGTGACACAAGAGATTTGGTTTCTCCATGAATTGGGGTGCGCTGAGCAATACACAACCCAACGGGCGCGCCTAAGCCAGCAGCGGCACTGTAGCGTGCGGCTCCGAAAGCAAGATCTCGAACATGGCCCGCCGTGTAGCAACGAGTTCTACCGCGCTGAAGCCCTTGCCCGACAGCCGGACTCGGCACGTCGCCAGGGCCGAGTTGTAACAGAACTTCGTCTGCCCGGTGGTGTCGAAGTACGTCAGCCCGATGACGTCCGAGGGCTCCGCAGTGAGCTCGCCCTCGATCGTCGCGTCCCCTAGGCGCGCCCCGAACGACCAGGAGAACGGGCGGTAGTCACCTCGGGTGTGGCGCGTTGCAAGCACCGAGCGGACCGCGAATTCCCTTGCACCATGGCGCAAGACGAACAACGTCGCCGCGGGCAACGTGATGGGCCCCACCGCGGCATGCGCGGTGATGAGCTCCAGGCTGGCGTCGGGCGCGTCGTCGAACCCACACACCTGACCGAACGCATACGCCGGCGTGTGACGTCGGCCCCAGTTGTGGTTGACGCTCCCCCGCCACCCGTTCACGTCCAGCCGACCGCCGAGTTCCACCGAGCCATCGAAGGTCGCCAACGGATCACGAACCATCGTCTTGGCGGTGGGGAACTTCGCCCGGTAGCCACGCTCAGTGAGCAGCTTGACGGGCGCCCCGGCTCCAGGCGTGATCCGCAAGTTCCACCTGGCCGTCCTGTCGTCGCCGACCAGGTTCCCGCGCACGACGACGTCGTCGATGGTGGCTTCGCCGATGCGCGCCGTCCACTCGTCGTGGCGGAACTCGGACTCATCGATCGAATGACCGACCTTGATGGCACGGTTGCCAGCGCCGTTTGGATCGAACACCATCACCCACACGTCGGCGACCGGGTCTCCCGTCGTCGGCAGCAGCAACGTCTCGCGCAACCAGAGCGCCTGGGACGCACTCGGGTGGTTGGCACGCACGAAACGGCTCTCGTAGTACGGGGGCTTCGCGGGCATCACGCCCTCAGCATCCAATACTCGTCCCCTGGCGGTGACCACCATCGCGGTCACTGGCCCGTCATCGGGTGATCACCGTTGCCTATTTGGCCGTGTCGGCCTCCGCCAGCCGCTGGTGAAGTCGCGCCCGGATGTCATCCGGGGTGTACGAATTCCGCTTGCGTTGATCGCGGGCCACGAGCACGCCCCCGGCCATGACGCCGGCGACACCGGCCAACCCAACCCACTTCCAGATGCCTCGCATGGACAAAGTCTGCCTAAGCTTCGCTCGTGAACGCGAATACGGTGACGCTGGACCGCGCACTGTCCGAGACGCGCACGGGGGACATCTGGCTGTTTCGCGGCGCTTCGGGCCCCGATCGCGCGATTCAGACCTTGACGAACGCCCCCGTCAACCACGTCGGCATGACGGTCGCCATCGACGACCTTCCGCCACTGATCTGGCATGCCGAACTCGGCGACAAGCTGGAGTGCCTGTGGAGCGGGACCAACCACCGCGGGGTTCAGCTCAACGATCTACGCCAGGCCGTGGAGCGTTGGATGCTCACTTACGGGCAGCGGTGCTGGCTGCGTCAGCTGACGCCGTACGCCACCCGCGAGCAGGAAGACGAGCTGCTGAAGGTGATCGCCCGGATGGACGGGACGGCGTTCCCCGCCACCGCGCGGCTCACCGGACGGTGGATGCGCGGACGGCTGCCCACCGTCAGCGACCTCACTCGCGGACTTCCGTTCGTGCACCGCAAGGTTCGCGAGTCGGCCGAACGCAAGAAGGAGGAGAAGCTGAACGTGGGCCTCGAAACCGCTTACTGCGCCGAGACCGTCGCCATCACCTTCGAGGAGATGGGGCTGCTCACCACTGAGAAGCACTACAACTGGTTCGACCCTGGCAAGTTCTGGAGCGGCGACGAATTGCCGCTCACGGCGGGCTATGGGCTAAGCGACGAGATCGCCGTCGTCCTGTAGCTCAGGCATGCAATAAACCTGCGGCGAAAGACGTTCTGGTGAGCACGGCTTGGCCCGCCGATGTTCCCCCCCGAGGTCGGCGGGCCGAGCCGGCTTTCCGAGCTCCTGCTGTGAACATGCAACTGCATCAGTCGCTTTCGCCTTGGTGGCCATCCGCGGAATCCTGAGCACGCGACGGGCCGCCCCGACGTGGGTCGATCGGCGGGTTGTGACGCGTTGCATACGAGGTTTCGCATCGACGCATCCGAGGTACTCCCACCCCACGTTGGGCAGCGATTGCCCGGACACCTAGTAGAGGAGTGAACCACATGAGTGCTGTCGACAAGGCGAAGAACAAGGTCGAGGACCTCGGCGGTCATGCCAAGGAAACTGCCGGTCGCGTCAGCGGCGACAAGAGCACCGAGAACGAGGGCAAGGCCGATCAGGCGAAGGCCGGCTTGAAGGACGCAGGCGAGAAGATCAAAGACGCCGGCGGAAAGGTCAAGGACGCACTGACCTAACGAGCCCCGCGCCGGCCCGCCATCCCACGGGATGGCGGGCCGCTTGCGTGCTATCCGATTCCGAACAGCTGCTCGCGCGTCCCGACCGCCGTTTCCAAATCGCAGCAAGGGGTACTCCCACCGCCAGCGGTACCTAAGCTGGGTTGCGTTGGGCCTCGTTAGGCGGTGGATGGGTGCAACCTTCGTGTTGAGCAGCCAGCGCGGCTACCCTCCATCGCTGCCGGAATGACGGCACTCAGCAGCCGCGGCGGCGTGTCGACGTAAACCGCCCACCGGGGTCGGACTAGGGCGGCCATAACTGGCTCCGACGCGGTCGTGTCGTTCAAGAACGCGTCCTCGCAGGCATGCACGTTCGTCGGCTATCCGGGCGCAGACCTGGCGACGCCGTGGTCACCCCACCCAACGACTACGAGCCGCACTCGCTCAGCGTCGATCTCCCCACTGCGATGCCGCCGTCAGTCCGGTCGACTAAGCGCTCCCCCGGCCTGGCACTCGGTGCCAACCCCCGACGAACCTGGCATGACTCCGCTCGAGCGTGGGCGCAGCTTCGGTGTGCACCGTCGCGGCGGAGGTATTCCGGCTAGCAGGGGGGCCGTATGGGTGTCAGCCGCGACGACACCGGGTCCTTGCAGCGACACGATTGACGGTGTCCAAACAGGACGCCTCAGCAACCGGGAGTGCATCATGAAGACAACGATCAAGTACGTCACACCACTGTTGGCGGCCGCCGCGATCGGTGGAGGTATCGTGCTCGCCCCCATCGCCAGCGCGGCCACCGTTCCCGCGCACGTCGCCACCGTGGCCGCGTCGCCCAGTGGCACCGATCCCCTCGTTCCGTATGGCACCGATCCCCAGGTCCCCTACCGGCTCGGGTACATCGACTCGAACCACGACGAGGCCAACACCACCAACGGCCAGTTGGACATTCCGTTCTGAGGCGCACCCCGAAGGACCCCCGCCCCGACCACGGCCAACCGTCCTCGCACGGCTGGCCGCGTCCGTCCGATCTAGGCGTCGAGGCGAACCTCCGCCACTTCGCCATCGACCAGATCGAAGCGGGCGACTTCCTCGATCTGCCCGACGATGTGGTCGTTGAATTCGTCGAGTCGTTCGGCCGGAATCCAGTACTCGAGAATCGTCCGACCTCCGACCTGATGCACCTCGAACTGATCGAGGTATGACGTCTCGACATCGAACCGGGTCACGTACCCAACCCCTGATGCGTGCACGTTCCAGTCGCGGGCAATCATCGTCGCGTATTCCTCGTTGACCACGGGATAGAAGATCGGTTGATCGGGCAGGCGGGCCGGCCAGCGGCGAACCCCACGCGAAAAGCGTTGAGAATCTTCCAAGAACGCCGTCATACATTCATGTCGTCAACAACCCAGCGGTTCACACGGATCGCGAAAACCCAAGGGAGAAAACAACATGAATGCCAACCACCCTCTCAAGAGAATCATCATCGGGGCACTGCTCTCGGGCGGCGTCGCACTGGCCGGATTGGGGATGACGGCGGGCACCGCCCAGGCCGCTCCCGACAAGCCCGGGCCGACGATCGACTACCCGGACTGGGGCGGCACCATCGTCGAGTGCAACCGGTGCCAGCAGCTGCAGCCCGGCGGAGTCGACGTATCGCTTCCTGGCGGCTTCAAGCCCAGCGGCGTGCAGCCCGGCGCCTTCCAACGCTAGGCCCGCGCGGGGTCACCTTCCCCGCCACCGGATCGCCGGTGGCGGGTTGAAGGCTGCCGGGTAACCCTTCCGGTAGACCCCTCTGCGCCTGCCTGGAATTCGTACACACGCTGCGGCGGGTCATCCCGCTCAACGAACGGCCGAACGTACAGTGAATCCTCATGGTGCATAACGGACCTCCCGGAGACCCCAACTACTACTCCGACGACGAGCCGACCCAGTACGTCAACTACGGCGACCCAACGGGTCGGCACGGTGGAGCGGTCGAGCCCCCATTGCCGTGGTATCGCAAACCAGCAGCGCTCGTCGGTATCGGCGCGTTGGCAGTCCTGGTGATTGCCGCTGCGGTCTACGGCATCGTGACGGCCGTAAGTGGCGATTCCACCACTCCCACGACCACGTCGACGACTGCATCGACGACGTCTGCCGGCGCCACCACGACCGCCGTCGCACCTGTGCCCGGCACCAGCACCGAGACCAGCACTCCCGCGACAACTACGACGGTCACGACGGACACGACGACCACCACGACACCGACCACCACCACGACACCGACCTCGACGACGACCACGACGACCCCGTCGGTCAGCACGAGCACCAGCACGGTGACCGAGACGCAGACCGAGACCAAGACCGTCGTCCCCGGTGCCACCGGATGACGGCGGCGGGAATGGCTGACGACTAGCGGGAGGGCAGCGTTCGCCTCCCCTGCCAGGTGACGCCAGGAACCGTGCTCGCCAGGTCCGTCCCGCGCTTTGCGAAGCCGCGGAGCGCGCGATGTTTCGACCAGACTTGTTGTGGGGTAGGTACTCTCACTCCCGGTGATGTACGACGTTGATGACGTTGCCATCCGGTGCACGGACCAGGAATCGACGAACGCCCCACGCTTCGGTCGACAGCGGGTGGACGATCTCGAAGCCATTTGCCTTGGCCTCTACGTAGGCAGCTTCGACGTCATCCGTGTGGACGGAGATGACCGAGTCTTCGGGCGCCGTTGCATCTCGGGTCACCAACTGGACGTTCACCCCGGTGTCGGGTGAGGTGTAGCGGGCCACCCAGCCCATGTTGAATTCTTCGGTACTCAACCCCAGAAAGCCCGTATAGAAACTCTTGACGGCGTCGATGTCGGATACGTGAAGGTTGGCCGTGATGCGTTTGGCATGCATGGATTGCTCCTCTTCAGATGCGCTGGACCATCTGAACTTCCGAACGCGACACAGTCGACCCCAGCGCTTCGTCCATCAGTCGAGACAGAACTCGTTGCCTTCGATGTCCTGCATCACGATGCAGGACTCTTCTCCGTCGGCGGCGGGCAAAAGTCGTACGCGGACCGCACCGAGTTCGACAAGCCGTGCGCACTCGGCCTCGAGTGCGGCGAGGCGTTCCGCGCCCACCAACCCGGTACCGACCCTGACGTCGAGATGGACCCGATTCTTGACGACCTTGCCTTCGTGAACCCGCTGAAAGAATAGTCGCGGCCCGACACCCGTGGCATCGACGCAGGCGAACGCGGCCCCCTGTTTTTCAGCCGGAAGTGCGCGGTCGAAATCGTTCCAATCAGCGAACCCCTCAGGCGGAGGGGGTACGACGTATCCGAGCACCTCACACCAGAAGCGAGCGACGCGCTCGGGTGCTGCGCAGTCGAAGGTGACCTGGAACTGACGGACCGCCACCATGTCCCCACAATAGCGACGCCAGGCGCGCGCCGACGCCCATGAGACCCCGGCGCTCAGTTGCCCCGCACAGGACGTCGAACCGGAATCCGCCTACACGTCGAATCGAAACTCGACGAGGTTGTGATCAAACCGTTCCGCGGGCGGCCCATGCGGTAGCGGTGACGGTGAACGGCCCCTTACCGAGGCGGTCGCGAGCCACTGATTCGATCCGCGCACGACCATCGTCATCGAGTCGTCCGACGTAGTCACCAGCAGGTCCGACACCATATGTGTACGGCTCCCACCACTCCTCAAATGTCGGATGCACGACATCGACCGCAATGGAATCTTCTTTCACATCGCGCAGGCCGGCAGCTTCGAGTAGCTCAGTCAAGTGGCCCGTGCACGCGCCGCAAAGTAAGGCTTCATCCTCAGCGCCGGGGTCGATCACGTGAACCGCATCCCAGAACGGCGCCAGTGCACCGGTCGGGCCGTCCCACACGCATGCTGCGATGACACCGCCAGGCCGGGTCACGCGCGCCATCTGTCTGACGGCGACTACTGGATCCGTCATGAAGTGCACCACCAGTTGCGCGAGAGCAGCGTCGAAAGCTGCAGTTTCGTACGGCAATTCCTCCGCCGTGCCTAGCCGCACGTCAATGTCTGGGAAGCGCGCGCGGATCGCGTCGATGAACGGCGGTGACGGATCGATCGCCGCAACTTCGGCTCCGAGCGACAGCAAATGCGCCGTCAATGCGCCTGGCCCACAACCGACGTCGAGTACCTTATCGTCCGTGCCGACCCCGGCGAACGCCACGAAGACTTCCGCAAGAGGCTCGGCATACCGGCCCATGTACCGTCCATAGGCGTCCGACGAGACAACGAAACTCACCAGGGAATGTTACGTCTGGGGCCGCCAAAGGAGGATCAGCCCTGCTTCTTCGAGGTCGACGCTGATCCGAACCGGAACTCGACGACGTCACCGTCGGCCATCACGTAGTCCTTGCCCTCCATGCGCACCTTGCCCGCTGACTTCGCGGCGGCCATCGAACCCGCCGCCACGAGGTCGTCGTAGGACACGATCTCGGCCTTGATGAAGCCCTTCTCGAAGTCGGTGTGGATGACGCCGGCCGCCTTGGGCGCGGTATCGCCCTGGTGAATCGTCCACGCCCGGGACTCCTTCGGGCCCGCGGTGAGATACGTCTGCAGCTTCAGGGTGTGAAAGCCGGCCCGCGCCAACGCATCCAGTCCGCGCTCTGGTTGGCCGATGGACTCGAGCAACTCGAGGGCCGACTCGTCGTCCAGCTCGGCCAACTCCGCCTCGATCTTCGCGTCGAGGAACACCGCGTCGGCCGGGGCAACCATGGCGCGCAACTCCGTCTTGCGGGCCTCGTCGGTCAACACCGACTCGTCGGCGTTGAACACGTAGAGGAACGGCTTGGTGGTCATCAGATTCAACTCACGCAACAGCGAGTACGTCGTTGCCCTTGGAAGACGAAGCGAACAGCGTCGTGCCGCCGTCCAGGATCGCCTGCGCCGCGACCGCCGCTTCGTGGACGGGCTTGCGCTCCTTGTTGTTGCGCGCCTCCTTCTCCAGCCGTGGCACCGCCTTCTCCAGCGTCTGCATGTCGGCGAGGATCAGCTCCGTCTCGATCACCTCGATGTCGGAGGCGGGGTCGACCTTTCCGTCGACGTGCACCACGTCGTCGTCGGCGAACACGCGCACCACCTGACAGATGGCGTCGCACTCACGGATGTTGGCCAGGAACTTGTTGCCCAGCCCGGCGCCCTCCGATGCGCCCTTCACGATCCCGGCGATGTCGACGAACGTCACGGGTGCGTGCACCACCTTGGCCGACGAGAACAGCTCGGCCAGCTTGTCCAGCCGCGGATCCGGCAGCGGAACCACACCTTCGTTCGGCTCGATCGTCGCGAACGGATAGTTCGCCGCCAGCACGTCGTTGCGTGTCAGCGCGTTGAACAGAGTTGACTTGCCCACGTTCGGCAGTCCGACGATTCCCAGGTTGAGGCCCACGGGTTCGACAGTGTAGGCGGCTCTGCAGGCACGCCAGAGCGCGCTGGCAGCGCTCTCTGCAGGAATGCCGGTACGGTCTAAGCGTGTCAGGACAGCGTGCCCGGTCGGCAGTTGAGGCCGATCATCGCTCCGCACTGCCGCGAGTTCCGGGTATCCCCTGGTGGGGAGCCATCTTGCTGGCGGCGGCGGCAGCGGCCCTCGGCTTCGCCTACGACGCAGGCTCGGGAAACAACGAACTCTCCGTGGTCTTCTCGATCTGCTACGTCGGGGGCTGCGTCTTGGCAGTACTGGCGGTTCGCCAGTCGGGCGTGTTCACCGCGGTGATCCAGCCCCCGTTGATCCTGTTCGTCATCGTCCCGGCCGCGTACTTCGTCTTCCACGGAAGCTCGATCACCGGCATCAAGGACATTCTGATCAATTGCGGTTATCCGCTCATCGAACGCTTTCCGCTGATGTTCTTCACGTCCGCCGCGGTGCTGGTGATCGGCCTGGTCCGCTGGTACATCGCCCTGTCGGCACGACGAGCGGCCCCCAAGGACGGCGAGCCGGAAGCGGCCGACGGGGCGGCCAGCCAAGCCGCCGAGACCACCACCGGCGACGCCGGGAAGCGGCCCCGCGCCGCCGGCGCCGCGAGCACTCGCTCGACCGCCCCGCCCGCGCCGCCACGCCCGAGGAAGCACCGCGCAAGCCCAGGAAGACACCCAGGACCGCCCCGTCGGCGGGGGCATCCCGCTCACGCCATGCGCGTCCCCCGGAGACCGAGGTCACCGAGCCGAGCCAGAACCGTCCCCGGCGACGACAGGCTCCGCCGGTCGCACCGTCTGCCGAACCGCCCTCCGACGGCCGCAAGCGGACCCGCACCGGGACGCCCCGCGAACCGCGCCGCAACCCGCCCCCGGTCGACGCCCGCGGCGCGCACGAACGGTCCGAGCGCCAGGAGCGACCCCGTCCTGCCGAACGTCCGGAACGTCGTCGCCGGGCAGCGGCACCCGAGCCGTACGAGCCCTACGACCCGTTCGAGCCCCGCCCGACGAACGGTTCAGGTGGGACGCATCATCCGGTGTCGCGGGTGCGCTACCGCGGGACCGACGACGGTGAGTCAAATACCGAGCACCGCACTCGACCGCGGCGCCCATCCGCTACGGACGCCGATTCGTGGGAGTACGACGTCTGACGGCTACGTCGGGGTGGCGTTGCGGGCAGGCCGGATCTCGCGCGGGAGCGCGAACACCAACGTCTCGTTGGCCGTCGTGACGGGCTGCACCATGTCGTAGCCGTAGTCGGCCAGCCGCTCCAGCACGCCGCGCACCAGAACCTCGGGCACCGACGCGCCGGAAGTCACGCCGACCGTGGTCACACCGTCGAGCCACGCCGGATCGATGTCGTCGGCGTAGTCCACCAGATACGAGGCGTCCGAACCCGCGCCAAGCGCCACCTCGACGAGCCGGACCGAGTTCGACGAGTTGCGTGAACCGACGACGATCACGAGCTCGCACTCCGGCGCCATCGCCTTCACGGCGACCTGCCGGTTCTGGGTGGCGTAGCAGATGTCGTCACTGGGCGGGTCCTGCAGCGTCGGGAAGCGCTCGCGCAGTCGCCGCACCGTCTCCATCGTCTCGTCGACGGACAGCGTGGTCTGGGACAGCCAGATCACCTTGTCCGCGTCGCGGACGGTGACCTTGTCGACCGAGTCGGGACCGTCGACCAGCTGGACGTGGTCGGGGGCTTCGCCTGCGGTGCCGACGACCTCTTCGTGGCCCTCGTGGCCGATCAGCAGGATGTCGTAGTCGTCGCGGGCGAACCGCTTGGCCTCGTTGTGCACCTTGGTCACCAGCGGGCACGTCGCGTCGATGACCTTGAGGTCGCGCTCGCTGGCATTGACGTGCACCGTGGGGGCGACTCCGTGCGCGGAGAACACCACGATCGACCCCTCGGGCACCTCGTCGGTCTCGTCGACGAAGATGGCGCCCGCCTTGGCCAGCGTCTCGACGACGTGAACGTTGTGCACGATCTCGTGACGGACGTAGACAGGGGCGCCGTGCTTCTCGAGCGCGCGTTCGACGGTCTCGACGGCGCGATCCACGCCCGCGCAGTACCCGCGGGGCTCGGCGAGCAGAACCCGCTTGCCGGTCGCGGGCCCGACGATGGACGGGACAGCACCCGGAAGACCCAGGTTGATCGTCGGTGGCATGGCCTCCAGGGTACTTACCCGCGGGCTAGGCCGACCAGCCGACGGACCAGCCGTACTCTTGCAGCCATGCCTACAGCACCATATGGGGTTCGACTGCTGGTCGGCGCGGCGGTGACCGCGCTCGAGGAAACCCGCAGACTGCCGCAAACGATCCTGACCTACCCGATGACGGTGGCCAGTCAGATCGCACAGCTCGTGATGAAGATGCAGCAGGACGTGGCCGACCTGGTCAACAGGGGCGACGAGATGCTCGAACAGCTGTTTCCACCGAAGGACGAGCAGCCCGAGTGGGCGACGTTCGACGAAGACCTCGACGCCGTCGCGGCCAACGGTGACGACTCCGTGGTGCGGCTGGACGGCGAACGCCTCACCGAAGGCCGGTTCGCGCTGTTCACCACCGGCGAGCCCGACTCGGCGTCCGAACCGAAGCCCGCGGCGTCGGGCGCCTCTGCACCCGGCATCGTCGCAGAGTTGGACTATGCGGCGCTGACGCTCGCTCAGCTGCGCGCGCGCCTGCCCTCGCTTCGGGTCGCCGACCTCGAGACGCTGCTCGCCTACGAGGGCCAGACCAAGGCGCGGGCGCCGTTCCAGACGCTGTTGGCCAACAGGATCACCCGCGCGACCGCGAAGTGACCGAACCCGAACAGGGAAGGTCGCCCGAGCACCCCTGGCCGGTGCGGGCCGTCGCCACCCGCGTCGCCAAGTACATCGACCGACTCGGCACGGTGTGGATCGAAGGCCAGCTGACCGAGCTCAAGCTGCGCGGGCCGACCGCGTGGATGGTGCTGCGTGACCCCGCCGCGGACATGTCGCTGTCGGTGAGTTGCCCGCGCGACCTGATCGCCGACGCCCCGATACCGCTCGCCGAGGGCACCCAGGTGATCATGCTCGGCAAGCCGCAGTTCTACACCCGCAACGGGTCATTCAGCTTGCGCATCAGCGAGATTCGCGCCGTCGGCATCGGTGAACTGCTTGCACGCATCGAACGACTGCGCAAGCTCCTGGACGCCGAGGGGCTCTTCGACCCGCGACTGAAGCGACCGATTCCCTTCCTGCCCAACGTGATCGGACTCATCACTGGGCGCGCGTCGGCGGCCGAGCGGGACGTGATGACCGTCGCGGCGGGGCGCTGGCCCGCGGTTCGCTTCGCGCTGCGCAACGCCATCGTGCAGGGGCCCAACGCGGTTCCGCAGCTCGTCGAGGCGTTGCGCGAGTTGGACGCCGATCCCGACGTCGACGTGATCGTGCTCGCCCGCGGCGGTGGCAGCGTCGAGGATCTGCTGGCGTTCTCCGACGAGACGTTGTGCCGGGAGATCGCCAAGTGCATCACGCCGGTGGTCAGCGCCATCGGACACGAGCCCGACAACCCGCTGTGCGACCTGGTCGCCGATGTGCGGGCCGCCACCCCGACCGACGCGGCCAAGCGCATCGTGCCCGACGCCGCGGCCGAGCGCGCACTCGTCGCCGAGCTACGCAGCCGGAGCGCTCGCGCACTCCGCAACTGGGTACACCGCGAGGAGCACGTGATCGCGCAGCTCCGCAGCCGTCCGGTACTGGCCGAGCCGCTGGCCGCGCTGACCGCGCGCGCCGAGGAGATCGAGCGCGCCCGCGCCGCCGGCCGCCGCGACATCCGGCGGCTGATCCACACCGAGACCGAGCGGATCGGGCACCTGGCGGCTCGGCTGATGACGTTGGGTCCGTCGGCCACGCTGTCCCGCGGCTACGCGGTGGTGCAGTCCGTGTCATCGTCGGGTTCGGCCACCGTCCTGCGCTCCGTCCACGACGCCCCGGCGGGCACCCGGTTGCGGATCCGGGTCGCCGACGGCGCCATCACCACGATCAGCGAGGGGTCAGATGAAGCCCATTAGTCAATTGGGATACGAGCATGCCCGCGATGAACTCATCGAAGTGGTGCGCCAATTGGAACAGGGCGGACTCGATCTGGATACGTCGCTGAAATTGTGGGAACGTGGTGAAGAACTGGCTAAACGATGTGAAGCGCACTTAGCTGGTGCGCGCGAGAAAGTTGAGCAGACACTGGCCGCTAAGGACAACGAAGAAGGTTGAGAACGGAAGAAGTCCCAACCCTGTCTTCGGTGATGGACTTCAAAACTGGAACACGTTTCAGTTATGCTGTGCGGTATGGGTGACTCAACGCTGACCACTGAACTTGGCCGTGTCCTCGTCACCGGGGGCTCGGGCTTCGTCGGCGCCAATCTGGTGACCGAGCTACTTGCCCGCGGACACGACGTCCGGTCGTTCGACCGCGCACCGTCCCCGCTGCCCGATCATCCGCGGCTGCAGGCGATCGTCGGCGACATCACCAATTCCGACGACGTCACCAAGGCCGTCGTGGACGTCGACACCGTCATCCACACCGCAGCCATCATCGATCTGATGGGCGGCGGGTCCGTCACCGACGAGTACCGGCAACGCAGCTTCGCCGTGAACGTCGGCGGCACCGAGAAGCTGGTGCTGGCCGCCAGGGCGGCCGGCGCGAAGCGCTTCGTCTACACCGCATCGAACAGCGTGGTGATGGGCGGTCAGGCCATCTCGGGCGGCGACGAAACCCTGCCGTACACAAAACGTTTCAACGACCTCTACACCGAGACCAAGGTGGTGGCCGAGAAGTTCGTGCTCGCCGCCAACGGGGTGGACGGCATGCTGACGTGCTCCATCCGTCCCAGCGGCATCTGGGGCCGCGGCGATCAAACCATGTTCCGCAAGGTGTTCGAGAGCGTGCTCGCCGGCCACGTCAAGGTGCTGGTCGGCAGTAAACACGTCAAGCTCGACAACTCCTACGTGCACAACCTGATTCACGGTTTCATCCTGGCCGCCGAGCACCTCGTCCCAGGCGGCAGCGCTCCGGGCCAGGCCTACTTCATCAACGACGGCGAACCCATCAACATGTTCGAGTTCTCCAGACCCGTCATCGAGGCCTGCGGTGAACCGTTCCCGACGTTCCGCGTGCCCGGTCGACTTGTCGGGTTCGCCGTGCGGGTCTGGCAGTGGCTGCACTTCCGCTTCGGCCTACCCAAGCCATTGCTCGAACCGCTTGCCGTGGAACGGATCTCGCTCGACAACTACTTCTCCATCGCCAAGGCGAACCGCGATCTCGGCTACCAGCCGCTCTTCACCACCGAAAAGGCGCTGGCCGAGTGCCTCCCGTACTACACCGACCTGTACGCACGGATGAAGGCCGCGGGCCAGAAGGCGCCCGCCACGGCGTAGGGCCTACTGCCCGACCAGCGAGAGGGCGTGGGCCCGGCGCAGCTTGCCCGACGGTGTCTTGGGAATGACGCCCGGCGCGAGCACCACCACGTTGCGTGGCCGAACGTCGACCTCGGCGAACACCTCGTGCGCCACCGCCCGCTGGATGCGACGAGCGTCGGCCTTGTCCCCGAAGAGGTTCGACTCGACGGCGACGGCGAACGTCTCCCGGCGATGCCCGGCGTTGAGTCGGACCGCGACGGCACACCCGGCCCGCACCCCTTCGACACGACCCGCGGCCCGTTCGATGTCGGTCGGGTAGATGTTGCGGCCGCCCATGATGATGACGTCCTTGACCCGTCCGCACACCACGATGTGCGCCTTCTCGGTCAGGTAGCCCAGATCGCCGGTGTCGTACCAGCCCTGCTCGTCCTGAGCGGACAGGAACCCGGCCAGCGTGGTGTAGCCCGGCGTCAGGGGTTCACCACGAACCTGGATGACGCCGACGCCACGGGTGGGTAGTTCCTTGTCGTCCTCGTCGACGATTCGCGCCTCCAGGCCGGCGAGCAGCGGGCCCAGCGTCGCGAGCCTGCGGACGTTGCCGGAGGTCGCGGGCACGGCCCGGTGAAGCACGGCGAGCATGTCGGCGTCCACCTCGTCGACCACCAGACCGGTGCCGCACACGGAGAAGGACACCGCGACCGTCGTCTCGGCCATGCCGTACGCAGGCAGGATCGCCTCCTTGCGCAACCCGAACGGTGCGCCGGCGTCGCACAAGTCCTCGACGACCGCGGGTTCGACCTGCTCGGCCCCGGAGAGCGCCCAGCGCAGCGAGGACAGGTCGAACTGCCCCGGTCGGGCCTGCTTGCGCAGCCGCTTCGCCAGCAGGGCATACGCGAAGTTCGGCGCCGCCGTCATCGTGCCCTTGTACTTGTCGATGAGCCGCGCCCACAACAGGATGTCCGTCAGGAAGTCCATCGGCGTGACCTTGACCAGTTCGGCGCCGAAGTACATCGGCACGATCAGGAATCCGGTCATCCCCATGTCGTGGAACAGCGGTAGCCAGCTGACGATGACGTCGGTGTCCAGGTCGTACTCCGCGCCGACGAACATCGCGTCGGCGTTGGAGACCAGGTTTCGGTGAGTGATGCGCACCGCCTTCGGCGGCCCGGTCGAACCGGACGTCAGCTGCAGCAGCGCCACGTCGTCCTCGTCGGCCACCAGCGGGTCGATCGGGTCGGCCGCCAACAGATCGGCGATGACCAGCACGGTGACGCCGCGTTCCGACAGCACCGGCGCGGCCGCCATGAAGGGGTCGGAGACGATCACGGCCGACGCACCTAGCGCGTCGATCACGCGCGCAGTCTCCTCGGCCCACAGCAGGAGGTCCGTGCGTGGCGTGGGCTGGTGCAGCATCGTCAGACTGGCGCCGCGCATCCAGACGGCTTGCGCGGTGGGTGCGATCTCGACCGGCGCCCCGGCCAGCACGGCCACCGCGTCGCCGTGGCCCACCCCGGCGGCCGCCAGGCCGCCCGAGATCGCGCGGGCACGCTCGTGCACCTCGCCCCAGCTGTGCCGGACGGGCGCGCCGGGTTCCCCGGTGACCATGCCCCTGGTGCTGGTGCGGGCGTTGGCGTACATCACGTCGCAGAACCGGCTCATCGGACGCGGGCCCCTCCGTCGTCGGCGAAATGTCCGAGCAGGTGCGTCACGACGGACGCCATCATCGGCACGGTCGACTCCGAGACCGCCCCGAGCACGCGATTGGCCACCTCGACGCTGCACGACGGTGGAATGACGTAGAGCACGGCGTCGCGCGAGTGCGTGCCGATCAGGTACAAGGTCTCACTCGTCACCAGCGCATACGGGTCGACGGAGATTGCTACGCCGCGCCGGATGACGCGCCGCGCGGTCGGGGGCCAGATGCTCGGGTCGTACACCACCCTGCGGACCTCGCCGATCATCGAGCCGACGACGGCCACCAGGTCGGGCAGTTGGGCCCCCAGGTCGTTGCTACCGGGCCACCAGGCCCCGTCCACGCCTCCGCGGCCGGTAGATCTGCTGCAGAAGGCCAAGCGGGGTTTGTTCGTCTCGGGGGGAGAAACAGGCACCATGGGAGGTGCTCCCGTCAGCTAGAGAGCAATCGCAGACTGTCGCCTAGTGGCGAGCACGCAAGGAACCTACGATTCGTCGACAGTAACGCACACCCCCGGTGAAGCCCCGATTACCCGCCGCAAGACCAGCGCACAATTGAGCAACGGAATTGTTAAGGCGCGGCCCGTTTCTGATATGAGCCGCCAAGCGGCCCGGTTTGGTCAAACTCCATGCCGAGCGCGCCGGTCTCCTTGCCTGCGCAGCGCGGGGGCCGATTGCTCGCACGGCAGGTCACTCGGCATCTGAAGACCAGCTCACGAGAACGTCCCCAATCGACCGTCTTCGTCGTTTCGCTGATCGGCCCGAGTTGTCGCTACCGGTCGCCGGGGTGGCCGGAGCGCAACCCTGCCGAGAGCTCGCCCGAGGCCCTTGCGATGCGGTTTGGACGTCTCGGCGCTGTGCGGTGATTGCGCCGCGCCTCGCATGCTCTCGGGTCGTCGCCTGGCCACCGAATCAGCCCGTCCCAACGCCATTCCGTACGCCGCGATACGCGCGGCGGGAGTGCGTCGGGTTCGGCCGACGAGCAGCCTCGACGACGACGGAGGCTCAGGACAACCTGAGGAGTCCGATGGATTCAACCAAGGCCTGACGACGGACGACAGATGCGAATAGCGTTGCCTCCGCGGAAGGTTTCGGCATTCGAACGCGAGGGAGTCGACGTGCCCGACGGCAAACCCAACATCCTCGTCATCTGGGGTGACGACATCGGGATCAGCAATCTGAGCTGCTACAGCGACGGCATGATGGGCTACCGCACGCCCAACATCGACCGGATCGCCGCCGAGGGCATGCGGTTCACCGACTCGTACGGTGAGCAAAGCTGCACCGCGGGCCGTGCGGCGTTCATCAGCGGTCAGAGCGTGTACCGCACCGGCATGAGCAAGGTCGGCGTGCCCGGCGTGGACATCGGGTGGGCCGCCGAGGATCCGACCATCGCCGAACTGCTCAAGCCGCTGGGCTACGCAACCGGGCAGTTCGGCAAGAACCACTTCGGCGATCTGAACAAATATCTGCCGACGGTGCACGGGTTCGACGAGTTCTTCGGCAACCTGTATCACCTCAACGCAGAAGAGGAACCCGAGCAATACGACTACCCGCACAAGGACCAGTTCCCGCGGCTATACGAGCTGGCACTCCCCCGCGGTGTGATGAAGTGCACGGCCACCGCCGAGGTGTCCACCGAGCCCGACGACCCGAAGTTCGGCCCGGTCGGAAAGCAGACGATCGAGGACACCGGCCCGCTGACCGCCAAGCGGATGGAGACCATCGACGACGACATCGCCGACGCCACTGTCGACTACATCAAACGACAACACGACGCGGGCAATCCGTTCTTCGTGTGGTGCAACTTCACCCACATGCACCTCTACACACACCTGAAGCCCGGGAGCCAGGGGCAGGCCGGGATGTGGCAGTCGGAGTACCACGACGCGATGATCGACCACGACAAGAACGTGGGGCAAGTGCTCGACGCGCTGGACGAGCTCGGAATCGCCGACGACACCATCGTCATCTATTCCACCGACAACGGCCCGCACCGCAACTCCTGGCCGGACGCGGGCACGACGCCGTTCCGCAGCGAGAAGAACACCAACTGGGAGGGTGCGTACCGGGTGCCGGAGTTGATCCGCTGGCCGGGAAAGATCAAGGCGGGCACCGTCTCCAACGACATCATCCAGCACCACGACTGGTTGCCGACACTGCTCGCCGCGGCGGGCGACCCCGACGTCAGCGACAAGTTGAAGAAGGGCTATCAAGTCGGCGACGTCGAATACAAAGTTCATATCGACGGGTTCAACCTGCTGCCGTATCTGATGGGCGAGGCTCGAACACAGCCCGCGACGCGGGTTCTTCTACTTCAACGACGACGCGGAAATGGTCGCGATGCGCTTCGAGAACTGGAAGATCGTGTTCGCCGAGCAACGCTGTCAGGGCACACTGCGCACCTGGGCCGAGCCGTTCACGCCGCTGCGGGTCCCGAAGCTGTTCAACCTGCGCACCGACCCGTTCGAATACGCCGACATCACGTCGAACACGTACTACGAGTGGTTCCTGCGCCGCGACTTCTTCGTCTTCTACGCGACGGCGATGGCGTCGGCGTTCCTGGACACATTCAAGGAGTTCCCGCCCCGGCACCCACCGGCGAGCTTCAGCATCGACCAGATCGTCAAGAAGCTCGAGGAGTTCCTTGCGGCAGATTAGGGTCCAGAACGCCTCACTCATGGCCACGACAATCCAAGAAGGGGATTGAGCATGCCCGAATACGCCCCAGGGGAATCCGGCAAGAACGCCGTGGAGGAACTGGACAAGTTCCTGTCCACGTGCGGCGGGTGAGCGTGGCCGAACTCCCGTCTTGGACCGACGGACCCACGAAGTCGGCGATCGTCGACTTCGTGGGCCGTGTCACGACCGAGGGCACCCCGGATCACGTCAGTCCAGAAGAGCGCGTCGCCGTCTTCGACAACGACGGAACCCTGTGGTGTGAGAAGCCCGCGTACATCCAGCTGGACTTCATCGTGCGCAGGCTGGCCGAGAAGGTGAAGGGCGACCCGGCGTTGGCGGAGCAACAGCCGTACCAGGCGGCGGCCAGCGGCGACCTGAGCTGGTTCGGCGGCGCCATCACCAAGCACTATCAAGGCGACGACTCCGACCTGAAAGTGCTTGCGGGAGCGGCGCTCGCACTGCACGAATCGATGAAGGTCGAAGACCACGCGGCGCGGATCGCGGCGTTCTTCGCCGAGGCCGCCCACCCGACGCTGGGCCGGCCGTACCAGACGTGCACCTACGTGCCGATGGTCGAGTTGCTGCGCTACCTCGAGGCGCATGGTTTCACCTGCTACATCGTCTCCGGCGGCGGTCGCGACTTCATGCGGCCCATCACGTCGACCATCTACGGCATCCCACCCGAGCGCGTGGTGGGCAGCGCGCAGGGCCTGAAGTTCGAGGGCGGCGGCGACGGGCATGGCGACCTGTTGATCCAGCCGGCGCTGGACATCTGGGACGACGGCCCCGAGAAGCCGGTGCGCATCTGGAACCGAATTGGTCGGCGGCCCATCCTCTCGGCGGGCAACTCCAACGGCGACGACGAGATGTTGATGTACTCGGGTCGGCCAGGTCGGCCTGCGCTACGCCTGCTGATCAACCACGACGACGGCGAGCGCGAATTCGCCTACACCGCAGGGGCCGAACGGGCCATGGAACATGCGCACGCGTACGGCTGGACCGTCGTGAGCATCAAGGACGACTGGACGACGGTCTTTGCCTCAACCTGACGGCATTCCCCCAACCGCTTCGCCCGCAACCGTCGAGCCTGCCGGGAGATCGCGATTTCGGCCGGGAACGCGATCTCCCGGCAGACTCGACGGTGCGCTAGCACTCAGGTACCCGGCTACTCGCGTTTCCCCGCCGTCAGCGCTATCCCAACGAGCCCGGCCGTGATGACCGCCGACGACTTCGCCTGGATACCCGAGCAGACCACGTTGCTGGGCTCCGACGCGCACTACGCGGAGGAGGCGCCGGCGCGCGAGGTGGCCGTCGACGGCTTCTGGATGCAGCGCCATCAGGTCACCAACGCGCAGTACGCCGCGTTCGTCGACGCCACCGGCTACGTCACCCTCGCCGAGCGCCCGCCGAACGCCGCCGACTACCCCGACGCACCGCCGGAGAACCTGCAGCCGGGGTCGATGGTGTTCCACCGCACGCCAGGCCCGGTCGACCTGCGGCACATCAACCAGTGGTGGACCTGGACGCCGGGCGCCTGCTGGAACCACCCCCGTGGGCCGAAGTCGTCACTGCGCAACCGCGACGCCCACCCCGTCGTCCACGTCGCGTTCGACGACGCGTCGGCATACGCGGAGTGGGCCGGGCTGGCGCTGCCCACCGAGGCGCAGTGGGAGGTGGCCGCACGCGGCGGGCTGCGCGGAACCACCTACACATGGGGCGACGAGCCGGAACGCGCCGGGCAGCGACTGGCCAACTACTGGCACGGCGAGTTCCCCTACCTGCCCGACACGGGCTACGGGACCACGCAGCCGGTCGGCTCGTTCCCCGCGAACGGCTACGGGCTGCGCGACATGGCGGGCAACGTCTGGGAGTGGACGAGCGACTGGTGGGCCGACGACCGCACCGTCGAATCATGCTGCGCGGCCGACAGTTACGACCCCAATCAGCCCCAGTTCCAGATCGGCCGCAAGGTCATCAAGGGCGGCTCTTTCCTGTGCGCCGACAGCTACTGCCTGCGCTACCGGCCCGCGGCCCGTCGACCTCAGATGGTGGACACCGGGATGAGCCACGTCGGCTTCCGCTGCATCCGACGATGACCGCTGCGGCGAGGCCAAACGGAACTTGTCATAGGGTGACGATTGCGCTCCCGGTTCTAGAGTGCGAGGTTGTCATACGTTCTAGATGGGGAGGCGCATGTCTGACGCTGTGCTCGTGACGGGGGCCTTCGGGCTGGTGGGATCGGCGACGGTGAAGCGGCTCGCCGCCGACGGCCGCAACGTGGTCGCCACCGACCTCGACGTTCCGGAGAACCGCAAGGCCGCCGCCGAGCTGCCCGCTGGGGTGGAAGTGCGCTGGGCCGACCTCACCGATCCGGCGGCCGTCAACACGCTGATCGACGCGGTCAAGCCCGCCGCGATCATCCACCTGGCCGCGATCATCGCACCGTTCTGCTACGCCAGGGCGGCGCTCGCCCGCAAGGTCAGCGTCGACGCCACCGGCCACCTGGTGCGGGCCGCGTCCGCGCAAGACCCGAAGCCGCGCTTCGTCCAGGCCTCCAGCATCGCCGTGTACGGCGCGCGCAACCCGCACCACATCACCGACCTGCTGTCCGCAGACACTCCGATGAACCCGACCGACCTCTACGGCACGCACAAGGCCGAGGCCGAGCAACTGGTCCGTTCGTCGAGCCTGGACTGGGTGGTGCTACGGCTCGGCGGCGTGCTGACCGTCGAACTCAGCTTCGACATCAAGCCCGAGTTCCTCTTCTTCGAAAGCGCGCTGCCCACCGACGGTCGCATCCAGACCGTCGACGTGCGCGACGTCGCGGCCGCATTCACCGCGGCCACCACCGCCGACTGCGTCGGCGAGATCCTGCTGATCGGCGGCGACGACGCCACGCACCGGCTCACCCAGGGCGAAATCGGCCCCGCGATGAGCGCCGCCATGGGGATGGTCGGCGCGATCCCGATCGGGCGCCGGGGCAACCCCAACAGCGACACCGACTGGTTCGCCACCGACTGGATGGACACCACCCGGGCCCAGGAAGTGCTGAAGTTCCAACACATTTCGTGGCCGGACATCCTGAAGGAGACGGCCGAGAAGGCGGGCTGGAAGCGCTACCCGTTCCGGCTGGCCGCCCCGCTCGTCGGGTACTTCCTGCGCAAGCAGTCGGCGTATCGCGACCACCCGGGACAGTACGCGGATCCGTGGGGCGCCATCCGCAACAAGTGGGGCGACCCCGGTCCGGACAAGAGCAACTCCTGAGCGGTCCGCCGTCCCGGCGCGAGGGGCAAATCCGGGCGTCGGACCACTTCGCCTGACAGGATCACCCCGTGGCCATGCACACGGAGTTCACCCCGTCGCAGAAACGGGCACTTGCCGTCGCCACCGTCATTGCGATCGGCTTCGGGGCGTACTTCCTGCGCGGCTACTTCATGCTCATCGTCGTGGCCGCGGTAGCGGCCTACTTGTTCAACCCGCTGTTCGACCGGTTCCTCAGGCGTTTCAGTCGGGGCCTCTCCATAACGTTCACGCTGTTGGCGGTGATCTTCGCGGTCATCATCCCGCTCGGCCTGCTGATCTTGCTGGCGGTGGTGCAGATCAGCGCGATGGTCCGCAGCGTCTCGGCCTGGGTGGGCCGGACCGATCTGAACTCACTCGGCGACCAGGCCCTGAAGTTCATCAACGACGCCCTCGACAAGGTCCCGTTCCTCAGCGACGTGAACGTCACTCCGGAACTCTTGCGCGAACGGATGAGCACCGTCGCGCAGCACGCCGGTGAATGGGCGCTGGGCTTCCTGCAGGGCGCCGCGGGCGGACTGGCCGGTGGGCTCACCGCCGCCGTGCTCTTCGTCTACGTGTTCATCTCGCTGCTCTCCAACCGTGAGCGCGTGCAGACACTGATCCGCCAGCTCAACCCGCTCGGCGAGGACGTCACGGACCTCTATCTGGAGAAGATGGGCGCGATGGTGCGCGGCACGGTGTTCGGACAGTTCGTCATCGCCTTCGTCCAGGGCCTGGCGGGCGCGGTGTCGATCTACCTCGCCGGACTGCACGAAGGCTTCTTCATCTTCGCGATCCTGCTCACCGTGCTGTCGGTGATCCCGTTGGGTGGCGGCGTCGTGACCATCCCGCTCGGCATCGGAATGAGCTTGTTCGGCAACGTCTTCGGTGGCATCTTCGTCATCGCCTGGCACCTCATCGTCGTCACCAACATCGACAACTTGCTGCGCCCAATCCTCGTCCCGCGACAGGCGCGCCTCGATTCCGCGTTGATGTTGCTGGCCGTCTTCGCCGGCATCACCATGTTCGGTTTCCTGGGCATCATCATCGGTCCGGTGTTGATGATCGTCATCGTCACTACGGTCAGCGTCTACCTCGCGGTCTACAAGGGCGTGCCGATCGACCAACCCGAGGACGACGAGGACGACCCCAAGGCACCAGGCCACATCGCCCGGCTCATCGCAAGGGCGCGAGAACGGCTGTGGGCCAAGCGGGACGAGAAACGCCGCAAGGCGCACGCGCTTACTGCGCCACCAACCGCTCCTTGAGGAACTCCACGACGCGCTTGCGCGCCTCGTAGGCGGGGTGTCCCTCGACCTCGCGGACCTCGAGGGTCAGCACCGAGTGCGCCATCCTGCCGAAGCCGTGCTCATTGCCCGGCTTCGAGTCGAGCTCGATGACCTCGAACGCGTCGCCGAGCCGGTTCTTCAACGTCTTGAAGCGTGCTCCAGGCGACGTCGGGTCCTCGCTGAACCGCAGCCCGAGCGCGCACAGTCCCTCCTCGGCAGCCCGACGTTCGACGATCTGCAATTCGGCTTCCGAAAGGCCGGGGTCGGCCTTCTGCTTGGCCGTCAGCCCGATCGGCAACGACGGCTGGCTCAGCACCGGGGCCAGCACGCTGTCGTCGACGGCAGCTGCCAAGGCGAAGCCACCGCTCCAACACTCGCCGATCACCCCGACCCCCTTGCCGGGAGTCTGCTCGTTGAGGTCGCGGGCGAGCGCACGCAGGAAGTGCGCGATCGGCCGGTCCGCGTTGGTCGCGAACGCCGCGAATTCCTTTGCCACACAACCACGCAGCATGACCGGCACCATGCCTGGCCGCACCGCCGGAGCGCCAGGCGTGCCGTAGAGCGACGGGATGGCGACGGTGAATCCGTTGTCCACCAGGTGGTTTCCCAGCGCCAGCACGCCCGGGTGGATGCCAGGCATCTCGGGAATCAGCACCACGCCGGGGCCTTCGCCCTTGCGAAAGACGTCGTAGGTGAAGCCGCCGCCGGTGAACGGTGCGGCGCTCCAGCCGGTGAGATCAGCCTCGGGTGAGGTCATCGACACTCCTAGCGCGCGGGCAATGGCGACTGCGTCTGCGTCGCCGCCGCCAGCGTACGGTACTCGTCGGTACCCGCGGCGCCCGTTATTGCGAGCTGCGCCGGACCCGATGCCGAATTCAGCCGGGTCGTCCACACCGCATTGGGCACGTCACCGTCGGGGTCGCCGCCCTCGTAGACCACCCAGCGCACGCCGTTCACGTCCTGCACGCCCGTTGGCACCAGACCGGTGTCGAGCCACCTCATCAGCTTGTCCTCGTCGGCGTCGCTCTGCGTCAGGCTGATGAACATTCCGGTCGGGGCCAGATACCCCACCCGCGACGTCAGCGCCCGCGCCGGTTGCCCGGCGTCGGTCCGTCCGGCCTCGATGCTGCCGCGCGAACCCGAGTTGGCCTGCCAGCCCTCGGGCAGCTTCGGCAGCCGAACGGGGAACTTCAGCGTGGCGGCGTCGGCCTGCAGTGCTGCGGGCGCGTCGTATTGCGGCGCAGGCCCTGGACCTGGGCCGTTGGGTGCGAACGAGCACATCCCGAGCACGCCGGCGAGCACGATGCATGCCAGCAAAAGCGGCGCCATCGACCAGAACATGTCGCGGCCGTCCTGGAGCAACCGGGCCTTCTCGGGCCCCTTCACCGGCACCACTTGCTCCGCAACATCCCGCCTTGGAGTCGGCTGCGGCGGGACGGTCACGCCGACCAGTATCCCAGGTCCCAAACGCCGATCCGCTAATGGGAGAATCGGGACCCATGACGCCATCCAGACGTGAAGCCCCGGATCGCAACCTAGCCCTCGAGTTGGTGCGGGTGACCGAGGCGGGCGCGATGGCTGCGGGCCGCTGGGTCGGCCGAGGCGACAAGGAGGGCGGTGACGGCGCCGCCGTCGACGCCATGCGCCAACTGGTGAACTCGGTCTCCATGCGCGGCGTCGTGGTCATCGGCGAGGGCGAGAAGGACAACGCCCCCATGCTCTACAACGGCGAAGCGGTCGGCAACGGCGACGGCCCGGAGTGCGACTTCGCCGTCGACCCCGTCGACGGCACCACCCTGATGAGCAAGGGCATGCCCAACGCGATCTCGGTGCTCGCGGTCGCCGAACGCGGCGCGATGTTCGACCCGTCGGCGGTCTTCTACATGAACAAGATCGCCGTCGGCCCGGACGCCGTCGACGTCATCGACATCACCGCGCCGATCGGCGAGAACATCCGCCGGGTGGCCAAGGTGCGCAACTCGACGGTCGCCGACATCACGGTGTGCGTGCTGGACCGCCCCCGGCACGCGCAGCTCATGGAGGAGGTCCGCGAGGCAGGCGCCCGCATCAGGCTGATCTCCGACGGCGACGTAGCGGGCGCCATCTCGGCCTGCCGTCCCGATTCCGGCACCGACATGCTTGCAGGCATCGGCGGCACCCCCGAGGGCATCATCACCGCGGCGGCCATCCGTTGCATGGGTGGAGCCATCCAGGCCGTGCTGGCCCCCACCGACGACGCCGAGCGCCAGAAGGCCATCGACGCAGGGCACGAACTCGACAGGGTGCTGCACACCGAGGACCTGGTCTCCGGCGAGAACGTCTTCTTCTCCGCCACCGGCGTCACCGACGGCGACCTGCTGAAGGGCGTCCGGTACTTCGGCGGCGGCTGCACCACACAGTCGATCGTCATGCGGTCCAAGTCGGGCACGGTCCGAATGATCGAGGCCTACCACCGCCTCTCGAAGCTCAACGAGTACTCCGCCGTGGACTTCACCGGCGACAAGACCGCTGCCTACCCACTGCCGTAAACAACCCCTCCTCCAACACAATTCGAACGAACAGGGAGCACATGACCGCCGACAACGCCGTCGACACCTCAGCGGAGTATCGCATCGAGCACGACACCATGGGCGAGGTGCGCGTGCCCATCAACGCGATGTGGCGTGCTCAGACCCAACGTGCGGTGGAGAACTTCCCGATCTCCGGTCGCGGCCTGGAGCGCACCCAGATCCGCGCGCTCGGGCTGCTCAAGGGCGCATGCGCGCAGGTGAACAAGGACCTCGGCCTGCTCGCCCCGGAGAAGGCCGACGCGATCATCGCGGCGGCAGGCGAGATCGCCGACGGGCTGCACGACGACCAGTTCCCGATCGACGTCTTCCAGACCGGGTCGGGCACCAGCTCCAACATGAACGCCAACGAGGTCATCGCGTCGATCGCGGCGCGGGACGGCGTCACCGTTCACCCCAACGACGACGTCAACATGTCGCAGAGCTCCAACGACACCTTCCCGACGGCCACCCACATCGCCGCCACGGAAGCCGCTGTGCGCCATCTGATTCCGGCGCTCGAGGTGCTGCACGAGTCACTGGCGGCCAAGGCGAGGCAATGGCGCACCACGGTCAAGTCCGGCCGCACGCACCTGATGGACGCGGTGCCGGTGACGCTGGGCCAGGAGTTCGGCGGCTACGCACGCCAGATCGAAGCGGGCATCGAGCGGGTCAAGGCCACCCTCCCCCGGCTCGGTGAACTGGCCATCGGTGGCACCGCGGTCGGCACCGGGCTCAACGCGCCGGACGGCTTCGGCAAGAAGGTCGTGGACGTGCTCGTCGACCAGACCGGAATCGCCGAATTGCGCACGGCCGTCGACTCGTTCGAGGCGCAGGCCGCTCGCGACGGCCTGGTGGAGGCGTCCGGGGCGCTGAAGACCATCGCGGTCTCGCTGACGAAGATCGCCAACGACGTGCGCTGGATGGGTTCGGGTCCGCTGACCGGGCTCGGCGAACTGCAGCTACCCGACCTGCAGCCCGGTAGCTCGATCATGCCGGGCAAGGTCAATCCGGTGCTGCCGGAAGCCGTTACGCAGGTGGCCGCCCAGGTGATCGGCAACGATGCCGCGGTCGCCGTCGGTGGCCTGTCGGGCGCCTTCGAGCTCAACGTCTACATCCCGATGATGGCCCGCAACGTGCTGGAGTCGTTCACGCTGCTGGCGAACGTGTCGAAGTTGTTCGCCGTCAAGTGCATCGACGGGCTGGTCGCCAGTGAGAAGCACCTGCGCGAACTTGCCGAGTCGTCGCCGTCGATCGTGACGCCGCTGAACTCGGCGATCGGCTACGAAGAGGCCGCAAAGGTCGCCAAGGAAGCGCTCAAGGAGCGCAAGACGATTCGTCAGACGGTGATCGACCGCGGGCTGATCGGCGACAAGCTTTCGGAGGCGGAACTCGACAAGCGGCTCGACGTGCTCGCGATGGCCAAGGTCAAGGATGGCGACTAGCGCCTGCTCACGTGAGCACTGACGCCGAGGGTCGTCGCGCCATCCGCGTCGGCGTCACCAACCTGATGACCACGTATCAGTACCTGGCCGATACGGGCAAGGTCGAGCGGCTCGCGCAGTTGTTCGCCCCCGACGGGGTGCTCGAGATCGGCGCCGAGAAGTTCACCGGACCGGACGAGGTACTCGGCCTGTTCACCCGCACCAGTGGACAATTCGTCGACGCCGACTTCCTGCCCGCGCGTCACCACCTGAGCTCGATTTACGTCGAGCCGCTGCCGGACGGGAGCGCGAAGACCTACGCGTGCTTCCAGTTCATCGGCACGCGCGGGCTCGACCACTGGGGCACGTACCGCGACGTCGCCGTCCCCAGCAGGGACGGCAAGGCCGACGGTGACGGCTGGCGCTTCAAGCACCGCCGGGTGATCACGGAGGGGTTCGCGCCGGCGTCTCGGCTGGCAACAGGCCCCTGATCCCCGCCCACGTGGTCGCGCTGTGCACCACCAGGCTCAGCGTCACTGCGACGGCGACCACCTGCGTGATGAGCGCCTCCTGTTGGATCTCGCCACGGTCGACCATGAGCACGCCCAACACCAGCGTGCTGATGCCGCGCGGGCCGAACCATCCGATGAACAGTCGTTCCCGGCCCGGCAATTCGCTGCGGAACAGCGCCACCGAAACCGCGACGATCCGCACACCGAACACCGCGACGACCGCGAAGAGCACCACCCGCCAGTCGGCATGGCGCCATCCGACGATGACCGCGTAGCTGCCGAACATCGCGAACACCATCAGTTCGAGCAGTTGGCCCGCGGCGTCGGAGACGTGCATCTCGGGCTTGATGCCCACCCGCCGCGCCGCGTACGCGAAGGCCAGGCCGCCTGCGAACGCGGTGACGAAGCCGCTGCCGTGCAACCTCTCGCCGAGCTGGAAGCACACCAGTGCCACGGCAAGGGTGGCCAACTGCGCCCACGTGTCGCTCATCCAGCCACGTTTGCGTGAGTGCGCGATCAGCAGGCCGCCGACCACACCGATCGCGAGTCCGACCACCGCCGACACCACTTCGGTGCGGATCAGGAACGTAGCCCAGCGGCCGGGCTCCGGATTGGCGTTGTTGGAGGCCAGCGCGAGCGCCGCGAGCATGGCCGCAAGGGCGAAGCCGTCGTAGAACCCGCTTTCCGTGGACATGGCGTGGCGGATCCGTTCGGGGATGCGACGGTCCTCCAGCAGCGCGTCGATGAGCGCCACCTCGGTCGGGGCCACGATCGCGGCCAAACACACCGCCTCCCACAACGGCATCACCGGCAGCAACAGCAGCGCCGTGCCTGCGCCGAGCACGAGCGCAAGTGGAATGCCGATGACCAACAGCCGGAACGTAATCCCACGGCGCCGCACCACCGCCGACAGGTCGAGCTCGGCGGCTTGATTGAACAGGATCACCGTCAGCGCCAGCTGCGCCACCACGGTGAAGCTGGCCGCGTCCGTGCCCGCGCCCGTGTCAATGACCCCAAAGCCGAACGGGCCCAACATGATTCCGAACAACACGAAGATCAGCCCGGGCGCCACATACCACCGCTTGACCAACCCGGAGACCACCGAATAGCACAACACCAGAACGGTCAGGACGAACGCCGTGTCTGTGTGCATGCAGGTCAGGCCCCGTTGTTGGGACCGCCGGAGTTCTGATTGGGGATGTCGGTGATCGGGACGTTCGGCATCGGCGCAGGCGATGGCGTGTTCGGCAGCGCCGGGATCTCCGCAGGCGGGATGTCGACGAGCTCGTTGGCAGGTGGTCCGTTGTCACGGCTGCCGTAGGTGCTGCCTGGCGCGCGCGCACCGAGCATGTGGCTGACGGTGACCACGTGGTAGCCGTTGGCCTTGAGTACCGGGAGGAACTGGTACACGAGGTCGACGGTCGACGAGTACGTGTCGTGGAACAGCACCACGGAGTTCGGTTTGAGTTGCGTCATCAGCACGTAGCGGGTGGCGCCGGTGTTGGCGTCGTTGGCCCAGTCGAACGGGATGACGTCCCAGTTGATGTCGGCCAGCCCCTGCTTGCCCGCCTCGGCGAGCACTGCAGCGTTGATGAGCCCACCCGCCGTGCGCACCAGGTGCGGCCGCTGTCCCGTCGCCGCTTCGATGGCGTCGCTGGCCTTGGTGAACTGAGCCGGGATGTCCTCGGGCGGGATGGTCGTCATGTTGGGGTGTTCCCAGGTGTGGCTGCCGACTTCCATGCCCGCCTCGGCGATGCGCTTGGCACCCGCGGGGTTCGCGGCCACCTTGTTGCCGATGAGGAAGAACGTCGCCTCCGCGTCGTCGTCCTTGAGGATCTGCAGCAGCCGGTCGGTGTACGGGCTGGGGCCGTCGTCGAACGTGAGCGCCACGCACTTGACCACGGTGCAGTCGACGTCCTCGGCCGCTTCGGCCGGGGTGGAGAGCCGGACGTGGCCGGTGAAGCCGCCGATCACCACGATGGCCACGCCCGCGCAGACGCCGACGACCATGCGCCAGTACGACCAGGAGGTCGTGTCGGGCCGTTTGCGCACGGTGGCAGCCTACCGGTGGCGGTTGTGTGGCCCCACTCGCCGAGCCTGCGATGAGCCCGCGAAAACACACGAAATCACTTCGTCCCCGCGAGTTCGAGCCGGGGCCCATTGCGTTGAGCTGGCACTCACCGCGACGAAGTGCGAGCGACCTCCGCCGTGAGTGCCGGCTCAACGTGAATCACGGCAGGGCGCCGGGGCTGAACTCCTCGAGCATCTCGGTGACCAGTGCCGCGATCGGCGAGCGCTCGCTGCGCAGCAACGTGATGTGGGCGAACAGCGGATGCCCCTTGAGCTTCTCGATGACGGCGGCGACACCGTCGTGGCGGCCGACGCGGAGGTTGTCGCGCTGCGCGACGTCGTGCGTGAGCACCACCCGCGAGCCGGCGCCCAGCCGGGACAGCACCGTCAGCAGCACGTTGCGTTCCAGCGACTGTGCCTCGTCGACGATGACGAACGAGTCGTGCAGTGACCGGCCGCGGATGTGCGTCAACGGCAGCACTTCGAGCATGCCGCGGGACAGCACCTCTTCCAGGACGGCCGGACTGGCGAGGCCTTCGAGGGTGTCGAAGACGGCCTGGGCCCATGGGCCCATCTTCTCGCTCTCACTGCCGGGCAGATACCCGAGATCCTGGCCGCCGACCGCGTACAGCGGACGGAACACGACGACCTTGCGCTGCGTGCGTCGTTCCAGCACGGCCTCGAGTCCGGCGCACAACGCCAGGGCCGACTTGCCGGTGCCCGCCTTGCCGCCGAGCGAGACGATGCCGACCGACTCGTCGAGCAGCAGGTCGAGCGCCACTCGCTGCTCGGCGGAGCGACCCCGCAACCCGAACACCTCGCGGTCGCCGCGGACTAGTTGCACCTTCTTCTCGGCGTTCACCCGGCCCAGCGCGTGGGAGGTGCCACCCAGTAGCCGAATACCCGTGTGGCAGGGCAGGTTACGGGCGTCGACGAGGTCCATCTCGCCGTCCTCGTACAGCGCGTCGATCTCGGCGGCCGTCACCTCGATCTCGTCCATCCCGGTCCATCCCGAGGTGACGACGTCCTGTGCGTGGTACTCGTCAGCGGCCAGGCCGACCGCACCGGCCTTGACGCGCAGCGGAATGTCCTTGCTCACCAAGGTGACGGGCTTGCCCTCGGCGGCGAGGTTGGCCGCGCAGGTGAGGATGCGTGCGTCGTTGGTGTCGGTCCGGAAGCCGGCGGGCAACACTGTGGGATCGCTGTGATTCAGCTCGACGTGCAACGTACCGCCCTGAGTCCCAACGGGAATGGGCTGATCCAGGCGTCCGTGCTCGAGCCGCAGATCGTCGAACATCCGCAGCGCTTGTCGGGCGAACCATCCGAGTTCGTGATGGTGTCGTTTGGCCTCGAGCTCGCTGATTACCACCAAGGGGACCACCACGTCGTGTTCTGCGAACCGGGTGATAGCCCACGGGTCGGACAACAGGACGGAGGTGTCGAGCACATAGGTCCGAACGGACGAATCAGTCACGTGGCGCTCCTAGGCCCGCGCGACCCCGCACGGACTCCCTCGGCGGACACTGCGGTACCAGGACCGGGGCCGGTCCCGTTCTTGTCGTAACGACCGGTACCGCCCGGACAGCAGAGCAATTCGCTAGCCATCGACAGCGACGCTACCCCCGTCCGGGCGTGTCCGCCTTTCGGCGCGCCGTGACCAGAAGGTGACTACTGCGTGACCAACGCCGCGAGGTCGGGGTGATCGGCCAGACCCCACGCCTTGATGCGATCGGAAATCACCGTGCGGAGCGTGGATTCGTCGAAGATGCCCGCGCCGGCGACGGCCTTGCGCTTGTCGGCGTAGGCGTCGATGTCGCCGCCGATGACGTCGAGTTCAGCGGCCCGCTTCGCGATCGCAGCGACGGTCTCCTCGCGTTGGTTCTTCAGGCAGTGCTCGACCAGGTTGGCGAAGAACTCCTCGTGGCGCTCCTCGTCGCGGGCGATGCGCCCGACGAGCCGCTTCAGCGCCGGCTCCTCGATCTGCGCCGCCAGGTTGCGGCAGAACACCGCGTGGGCGCGCTCGAAGAACGACATGAATGCCAGCGTCTCGAGCTGGCTGTACGTGTCGGCGCGGTACCCCTTCATCACGTGCTCGACGCGGACGTCCTCGTTGGCGGCGGGGTCGATCTCGCGGGTGACGACGAGGTAGTTGCGCAGCGCGACCGCGTGCAGGTGCTCCTCGGCGGTCCACCGCCCGATCCAGCGGCCCCACCTCTCCTCGAGGATGAAGTGGAAGACGAGCTCACGGTGGTATCCGGCGAGGTTGTCCTTGGTGATCAGCAGGATCTCCAGGGCGTCGGTGATGTGCCGGGGCAGCGTCATGTCCGACGGCTCCCAGTCCTTGCCTCCGAGGAAGGCGAAGTTCTCGCCCTTGTCGAACGGTACGTAGTCGTGCGCGTACCAGAGTTCCTCGGTTTGGATGTGCCGGGACAGGTTCTGGTCCACGACCGGCTCGAGCTCGAGGATCAGCGCGTCAGCAACCGGTTTGAGTGCCATGAAAGTAACTGTAACCCGAATTCACATGTTTCTTGAAATCGGGGCAGCGCGTGTCGTCGCCAACTTGCGATTTGTGCACGTAAACCCACGCTGAGTGGCTGTTGCGAAATGAACGAAATCGATCGTGAGCGACGCGAAGAGTCGGCTCAAGATCGCCTGAGCCTGATCGGACCATCAGATCACCTTCGGCAATCTGCGAAAGCTGCATTTCTTGAGCGTCTTCATTTGCGCAGCCACTGACCGCGGGTTTACGTGCACAAACCGCGCGGAGGCTAGAGCGTCAAACCGGGATACAGCGGGTTCGCGGTGAGCAGTTCGGCCGCCGCCGTGCGCACCCAATCGGCGGTGGCGTCGACCAATGTGTACTTGGCCTTCGAGCTGCCCTGCGGTGATGTGTTCGTCAGGACCTCGACCACCAACTCGGATACCCGGTCGAACTCAGCGGGCCCGAAGCCGCGGGTGGTCAACGCAGGCGTGCCGAACCGGATGCCGCTGGAGTACCAGGCGCCGTTGGGGTCGTTGGGGATCGAGTTGCGGTTGGTGACGACGCCCGAATCCAGCAACGCGGACTCGGCCTGCCGCCCGGTCAGCCCGAACGAGGTGACGTCGAGCAGCACGATGTGGTTGTCGGTGCCGCCGGTGACGAGCCGGGCGCCGCGCCTGAGGAACCCGTCGGCCAGCGCCTTGGCGTTGTCGGCGATGCGCTGTGCGTACGCCTGGAACGAAGGCTGGCGGGCCTCGGCCAGCGCGACCGCCTTGGCGGCCATGACGTGGGACAGCGGGCCGCCCAGCACCATCGGGCAGCCCTTGTCGACGGCGGCGGAGTACTCCTCGGTGGCCAGCACCAGGCCACCGCGGGGGCCGCGCAGCGACTTGTGCGTCGTCGTGGTGGTGACGTGGGCGTGCGGCACCGGGTCCTCGTCGCCTGTGAAGACCTTGCCGGCGACCAGGCCTGCGAAGTGCGCCATGTCGACCATCAAGGTGGCGCCGACCTCGTCGGCGATCTCGCGCATCTTCGCGAAGTTGACCCGGCGCGGGTATGCCGAGTAGCCGGCCACCAGGACCAGCGGCTTGAACTCACGGGCCGTCGCGGCGACCACGTCGTAGTCGAGCAGCCCCGTCTCCGGGTCGGTGCCGTACTGACGTTGGTGGAACATCTTGCCGGAGATGTTGGGCCGGAAGCCGTGGGTGAGGTGGCCGCCGGTGTCCAGCGACATGCCGAGCAGGCGCTGGTTGCCGAGCTTGGCCCGCAGCGTCTCCCAGTCCGCCTCCGACAGGTCGTTGACGTGCTTGGCGCCGAGTTCGGCCAGCCCGGGCGCTTCGATGCGGGTGGCCAGGATGGCCCAGTAGGCCACCAGGTTGGCGTCGATGCCCGAGTGCGGCTGCGCATACGCATAGGGCGCGCCGAACAGCTCGCGCGCGTGCTCGGCGGCCAGCGCCTCGACGGTGTCGACGTTTTGGCACGCGGCGTAGAACCGGTGCCCGACCGTTCCCTCGGCGTACTTGTCGGAGAACCAGGTGCCCATGGTCAGCAAGACGGCGGGCGACGCGTAGTTCTCGCTGGCGATCAGCTTGAGCGAATCCCGTTGGTCGGCAAGCTCCTTGCGCGTCGCGGCGGCGATGCGTGGCTCGACGGATTCGATGACCTCCAGTGCCGCCCGGTACGCGGCGCTGGCGGTGGCGGCGTATTCGGCGCCGGGCGCGGACGAGGACGAGGACGTGACAGTGGAGTCTGCGGTCATGCCGACCAGCCTAATCGGGCGAGTTCGGCGCGGGACCGAAGGCACTCATTCGCGCAACGCATTTCGGTCCTCGTGCGCCACGTCCGCACCATGCGTCGCAGTGAGCGTCGACTTCGCGCCCCTGTCGCTCGAAGGTCGACGTCTCGCCCACCCGCGCTGGGCAACCGAACCGCAGCCGCTCGCAGTCCCGCGATTTCTACACCGCGGTCGTTGTCGCCCCGATTCAACGACCAAGGCGCAGCACTCTTTGCTTTGAAGGCCTCAGGCCGTACGCAGCGCGGACGGAATGAGCGGTTCGTCGAGCAACCGACCGAAGCGCTGCCCGAGCGTCACCTCCGTCGGCCTGGCCTCCAACCAGCCGCGCAGCAACCGGTAGCCCTCGACGTAGGTGCTGGTGTATGCGCGCCACAGCGGCGACGACAGGAACCGCATCGACTGTCTGGCCCGCGGCTCGGTGGTCAGCAGCCAGCGCTGAAGAAATGCTACGACGTCGTCGACGTCGCGGTGCTCGTCGTGCAGCATCAGCGCGGCGTCCTGCCGGACGTCGGCCAACGTGGCCGACGCCTCCGAGACCGCCTGTGCCCGTTCGCCGTCGAAGCGCAGCCCGAGGTCGGCGTAGATCTCCGTCGCCCACGCGCCCCAGTCCGGCCCGATCGCGGCGTAGAGCGCCAGATCGGCGAGTCCCTCGGCCATCAGGCACTGCGGCGTGTTCACCAGGAAGATCGTCTGCTCGGCCTGCCCACCCTTCTCGACGAGTCCGGCCTCCTTGCGGCAGTGCTCGGTGTGATGGCCGGGATACGACTCGTGCGCCACCAGTCGCGGCAGGTTGGACATCTGCTGCTTGAGGTCGGCATTGACGGCGACGGTCGAGCGGTAGTCGCCCTCGTAGTAGTTGAAGCCCGACCACGGCTTGTCGGTGACCACCTCGTAGGCGATGGTCTCGGCATCGGGCAGTGGGTAGTCGACGCGCACCCGGTCCCGCAGCGCGCTGGAGAACGCATGGATGCACTCCTCGAGTCGCTCCGGCGGGATCTCCTCGCCGGCACGGTAGGCCTGCACGCGCTCGGCCAGTGGACCGCTTCCGCCCAGTGCCGCGTCGATCCTGCGGTGCGCGTCGCGGTACCGGTCGACGTCGCCCTTGGTGATGTCGACGTCGAAGTACTCGTGGACTTCCTCGACGAAGCCGACGTCCTCGCCGGCGAACTTGCGCCCCGCGCACGCCAGGGCCTTCAAGTGGGCACCGAGGTAGTCGGCGCGCTGCGCGTCCAGACCGTCGGCCTGCGGCACGGCCGCCAGCAGCCGTTGGGCGGTCCTGGCGAGGTCGGCCGGGTCGGGCGTGGGCTCGGCCTCGACGGCCTTGCGCAGCTCGGGAGCGCCGGTGAACGAGTCGACGTAGCCCTCTTCGATCCGGTCGAAGCTCAGACCGAGCAGCAGATACTCGCGAATCAGGGTGGCGGCCTCCATGCCCAACACGGTAGTTGGCACCCGTCCGCGGCGCGCCGCTCGTCACCCCGCGCCCGTGCCGTCGTGCGAATGCTGTAAGACTGATCCTCATGCCGCGGACGAGCGAGCCGAGCCCCTACGTGGAGTTCGACCGAGCGCAATGGCAGGCGCTCCGTATGTCGACGCCGCTCAAACTCACCGAAGCCGAACTGCTCGGGTTGCGTGGTCTCGGTGAACAGCTGGACATCCGCGAGGTCGAAGAGGTCTACCTGCCGCTGGCCCGGTTGATCCACCTCCAGGTCGCGGCCCGCCAGCGACTGTTCGCCGCCACCGCCGAATTCCTCGGCGAACCACAGCAGAACCCGGACCGCCCGGTGCCGTTCGTCATCGGAGTCGCGGGCAGTGTCGCGGTCGGCAAGTCGACCACCGCCCGCGTGCTTCAGGCGCTGCTCGCGCGTTGGGAACACCACCCCCGCGTCGACCTGGTCACCACCGACGGCTTCCTCTACCCCAATCACGACCTCCTGCGCCGAAACCTGATGCACCGCAAGGGGTTTCCAGAAAGCTACGACCGCAGAGCGCTGATGCGCTTCGTAACGGCGGTGAAGGCCGGCGCCGACGTGGTGTGCGCGCCGGTGTACTCCCACCTGTTGTACGACATCGTGCCCGGCGAGAAGGCGACGATCCGCCATCCGGACATCCTGATCTTGGAGGGGCTCAACGTCTTACAGACCGGCCCGGCGTTGATGGTGTCGGACCTGTTCGACTTCTCCGTCTACGTCGACGCCCGTATCGAGGACATCGAGGGCTGGTACGTGTCGCGGTTTCTCGCGATGCGCGCCGGGGCGTTCGCCGATCCGCAGTCGCACTTCCACCACTACTCGACGCTGACCGACGAGCAGGCCGTCTTCGCCGCCCGCGACATCTGGCATTCGATCAACCGCCCCAACCTGATCGAGAACATTCTCCCGACCAGGCCGAGGGCGACGTTGGTGTTGCGCAAGGACGCCGACCACTCGATCAACCGGCTGCGACTCCGCAAGCTGTAGACGCGATACGGCGTGGTCTCGGTCGCGCAGCGAACGAAACCACGCCGAAATCGCAAGGACTAGGCGCGCATGCGGCGCAGCCCCAGGTACTGCAGGTCGGCCATGATCAACGTGAAGACGCCGCTGGCGAGGGTCAGCACGATGCCGGTGGTGGTCAGTGGCCACCAACCGGCCAGCACCGCTGCGACGGCCAGCACCGTGTACACGAGGTTGCCGACCACCAGCGCCACGCCCGTCGTTCGAACGCGGGTCCTCAGCGACAGGCCGTACACCACGACGCCGTACGCGATGAAGAAGGCGCCCATCGAATACTCGAGCGCGGGAGTGGTGCCAGACAGTTCGGCGATCCGGGGGGCCAGGGCGACGCCCACGATGCCCATCAGTCCGGACCCCACGGCGTCGAGGCGCATGGCGAAACGCAGCAGCGAATCCTTGGCCGCGGTGGCGGCGGAGACGGTCATGGCGGTCATGAATCTTTCCTTTCTGGTTGGGTTTTCGTACGACAACGGAGGCCGGTGCGGGCCGCTCGCCGTAACCTCTTGCGGCGGGCGGCCGCGCACCGGTTCGGAGGGAGTCACGCCAGCCGGCGCACTCCGAGGTACTGCAGGTAGGCGAAGCCGAGGGTGGCGGCAACGGTCGCGAGCATCATGACCACGCCCGCGCCCGTCAGCGGCAGTACGCCGGCAGCCAGGACGGCCACGACCGCGACGGCGAAGACCACGTTCGCGGCGACGATTCCGGTGCCGACCCGGCGCACGTTCGGCGCGGCGGCCAGCACGTACAGGGCGGCGCCGTAGAGCGCGAGCGCAGCACCCGCCGCGTACTCGGAGGCGGCCGACAGGCCCGACACCCGCGACAGCGGGTCGGCAGTGAATGCGATCAGTAGCCCGAGACCTCCACACAGGGTGGCGTCGGCGCGCATCGCAAATCTCAGCAGCGAGTCGGAACTGTCGGACAGTGGTCGGGTGGTGATCGTGGCGGTCATGGTGGGCTCCTCGGCGGTGAGGTTCTAGGAGGGACACCACCAACACTGCTCAGAGGCCACTGCCAGCTCGACGCCGAACGCTGCCAATCACTGCCAGCCGCAGGTCACCGCGTTTCCGGAATCAGCCGACGGCGGCACCGGCGCCGGAGTCAGCCGACGGCGGGCACCGGCGCGCCGCGCAGGTCGGCGGCGATCACGCGCGCCGCCGCGTTCTGCCAGTTGTGCAGCGAGCGCTGCGGCACCTCGGTGACGAACCACTGCCACGCTCGACGGGCGACCGGATCGAGCCCGGCGGCCGTCGCGTTCTGCGCGTACGCCCGCACGCCGACCACGTACGGGAAGTACAGCGAGTTGTAGTGGCGCCATTGCTCGGTGGTGCCGAAGTCGCCTGCGTCGCGCGGCTTGAGCGCGGCGATCCGATCGGCGAGCAGCGCCTTGAGCTCGTTGGCACGTTCGAGGGGCTGGTCGGGTGCGCCTCGCGCAGCCAGTCGCTCGCCGATCGCGGGCAGTGCCGTGAGCGGGCTGGCGACCAGTTTGGACAGGTCGCCGTAGTGACCGAGCGCGCGGCGGGTCAGCCGGACGAAGGTGTCCTCGTCGAGGCCGTCGAGCGGGTTGTCCGAGCGAAGGGGCAGCGCCGCTTCGGCGTCGCGCAGCGCGGCGCGGTCGGCCCGCAGGTCGGGTGACTGCGAGAACGCGAGTCGGTCGAGCAGTCCGGCCAGCGGATCGGCGAGCACGTTGATACCGATGGCGATGGCGAGGCTGGTGAAGAGCAGCACGGTCAGCGCGGTGCGGTCGTCCGTCACCGCCATGCCGATCAGCGCCTGTCCCCCGAACAACACGGCGACGACGACGCTGCCGATGAACGAGCGCCTCATGTCGGCGCGCAACGCCTGGCCCTCGTCGAAGGCGTCCCACAGCGCGACCGCCACGCCGAGCATCAGCACGTCGAAGCCGGTGGAGGCCAACGCCAGCCAGCTCGGCACCAGCCCGAGCGGGATCACCAGGATCGCGTTGCCGAGCGCGAAGAACAGCGTGGCGACGACGGCCACGCCGATGACCCGGCGCGGGCGGCCCTGCCTGCGCACGGCGACCACCATCGCCGCCAGTGTCGCGGTGGAGATCACCCCGAACATCACCCAATGCCCAAGCCGTAGTGGCCCGTTCACTCGACCCGCCAACGCCGCCCCGACCAGTGCGAGCGCGGCGACCACGGCGACCGTCACCAGCTCCCCGATGCGACTGCGCCACGTGTCACTGGACCGGGATAGTTCGAGCAGCACTGCGCACCACGCGACTCCGGGGACGACGACGAGGTACACCTCGAGGTGGCTGAGCAGATCGGCATACGGTCCCCCGGTGACGCGGACCGCGTCGAGTGCGACGACGACGGCGAAGCTCGTCAGACCCAGCGCGGCGAGCACGAGCACGGGCTTGCGGGGATCGCGAGCCAGCAGGTAGAGCCCGAGCCACCAGCTCAGGCCGAACACCACTGCGGACATCGCAGCCATGCGCTCAGTCTTTCATGCCGACGAGCGCGTGCGCGAAGGGCATTTGCCCAGCGCGCTGCGGCACTACTTGCCGTAGCGCCGGTGCCTCCGCGTGTAGTCGCGCAACGCGCGGAGGAAGTCGACACGACGGAATGCGGGCCAGTGCGCCTCGGTGAACCACATCTCCGAATAGGCGCTCTGCCACAGCAGGAATCCGGAAAGGCGCTGCTCCCCCGAGGTCCTGATGACGAGGTCGGGATCGGGCTGGCCGGAGGTGTACAGGTTCTCCGAGATGGCGTCGACCGTGACGGACTCGATCAGCTGCTCAGGCGTCGCGCCGTTCGCGAGTTCCTTGCTCAGCAGCGCGCGCACGGCGTCGGCGATCTCCTGCCGACCGCCGTACCCAACCGCGACGTTGACGTGGAAGGACCCCGCGGCCGCACCGTTCGTCGAATCGACGGCGTCGCGCAGCCGGCGGGCCTGCTCCTCACCGAGCAACTCCAGATCGCCGACGGTCCGCACGCTCCACCGGTTGACGGGCGCGCAGATCTGTTCGACGACGTCGGTGATGATCTCGATCAGCGAGGACAGTTCGTCGGCGTCGCGTTGCAGGTTCTCGGTGGACAGCAGGTAGACGGTCGCCATCTCGACGCCGATCTCCTGGCACCAGCGCAGCATTTCGGCGATCTTGGCGGCGCCGACACGGTACCCGTAACTGACGTCGTCGTGGCCCTCGTCGCGGGCCCACCGACGGTTGCCGTCGCACAGGACCGCGATGTGGCGTGGGAGTTGTGATTTGGACTTCGCCAACTCCTGGCGCAGCCGCATCTCGTACAGCCGGTAGGCCGGCTCCTTGAGGCGCGGGGGAATGATCTCCACAACGATCCAGACTACTGTGATCGTCGAGACCCCCATGCCAGTTAGGGAGGTGACATGACCGGATTCGAGTCCAATATCGACACCTCGATCGACGCAGCCGACGAAGCTCAGCAACCGCCACCTCGCGCGTACGCGGAGGACCTGCCCGAGGCGGTCGCCGACGGCGTCGCCCAGTTCCTCGGCAAGCCGCGGCTGCGCGGCTGGATCCACGTCTACGGCGCAGTCGTCGCGTTCATCGCAGGCGCCGCGCTGGTGTCCGTGTCCTGGGCGGTCGAATCCACCCGCGCCGGCCTGGCCACGATGCTCTACACCTTCACGATCGTCGCGATGTTCGCCGTCAGCGGTACCTACCACCGGGTGAACTGGACTTCGCCGACGGCGCGCAAGTGGATGAAGCGCCTCGACCACTCGATGATCTTCGTGTTCATCGCGGGCAGCTATACGCCCTTCGCCCTGCTGGCACTGCCGTCGAGGTCGGGCTGGACGCTCTTCTGGATCGTGTGGGGGGGTGCCATCGCGGGCGTGCTGCTCAAGATGTGCTGGCCGTCGGCGCCGCGCTGGGTGGGCGTGCCGCTTTATCTCCTGCTGGGCTGGGTGGCCGCGTGGTTCATCGTGCCGATCATGGACGGGGCTGGCGTGGCCGCGCTGGTGCTTCTGATCGTCGGCGGCGCGCTGTACAGCATCGGCGGAGTGCTCTACGGGCTCAAGTGGCCCAACCCGTGGCCGACGACGTTCGGGCACCACGAGTTCTTCCACGCGTGTACGGCCGTCGCGGCGATCTGCCACTACATCGCCATGTGGTTCGCCGTCTTCTATTGATCATCAGCGGTTTGCGTGTTGGAACCCGCGCTGAACGCGGGTGAACGTGCACGAATCGCTACAGCTGGGTGATGTTCTCCGGCGTCCAGTAGGCCTTCATCGACGTGATCTTTGCCTCGTCGTCGAACGTCATGACACTGATGATCTCGATGCGGATCCCGCCGTCGCCCATCTTCATCGTCAACGTCCAGAAGAACGCCGCCTCGTGCCCGAGCGCCCGCAACGTGACGACCTCGGTCTCGAACTGTCCGCCGCCGGTCACCCCGGAGTAGAAGCCGCGAATCGCTTCGCTGCCGATGTGGACCTCACCACCGACGGGATCCTCGACGGTGGCGTCCGTCGTGTAGAGGTCGACGATGTCGTCGACGGCGCCCTTGCCTGCGCTCTCCAGGTAGCGGTTGACGGTCTGGGTGATCTGTTCTGGCGTCGCCATGTGCGGCACGCTACACGGACACGCTCAGGGCGGCGGCGAGTTCTTCCGGGGTCGTGACGGGCAGGTCGCACACGTGCCCGCGGCAGACGTAAACGGCGTCGCGGCCGCCGATCCGATCGCGCCCCAACAGCAGCTCCGACGAGTCGGCGGCACCGCCGACGACGATCGCGCCGCCGGGGGCCAACGCTCTCGCCGCGCGAAGCAGGTCGGAGCGCTGCGGGTCGCAGGCCACTGCCAGCTGAAGCGGTCCGCGGACGGCGGCCTCGGCCACGGCTAGCCAGTGCCCGCCCGAACGCGACGCCTTCACCAGGATCGGCGTTCCCGCATGCAGCGTCGCGGCGGCGAGTTCCGCGTAGCGCCCGGCAGACTCGGCGGGGGCCAGATGTGCGACCAGCTGCAGGGCTTCGGCCACGAGGGACGCGCCCGCCGGGGTGGCGCCGTCGACGGGGTCGGCGGGTCGCACCATCAGTTGCTCGGCGTCGGCGGCGGTGTCGAACCAGTTTCCGATGCGGTCGGGGTCGGCGAAGTGCTCCACCGCGTCGTCGACCAAGGCCGTACCCGCACGTAGCCAATCGTCGTCCCCGGTGATCTGGTACAGCGTCAGCAGCCCGGTCGCAAGCGCGGCGTGGTCCTCCAGGATGCCCGCACTGTCGCCGACCCGCCCGCCAAGGCTGGCCCGGCGCAGTCGTCCGTCGACGACGTGCAGGTCGACGATCGCACGTGCGCACGTCGTTGCGGCGGTGAGGAATTCACGCTCGTCGAGTGCCACCGACGCTTCCGCCAACGCGGTGAGCGCGAAGCCGTTCCACGCGGTGACCACTTTGTCGTCGCGCGCCGGCTGCGACCGCCGGCGCCGGTGGTCGGACAACGCCGCGCGTACTCGCTCGAAACGGGCCGGGTCGTCCGGGTCCACCGGCAGCTGGAGCACCGAACTCCCGTGCTCGAACGTGCCCGCCTCCGTGACGGCGAACAGTGTTGTGGCCCAACGTCCGTCGTCGTCGCCGAGCACGTCGTGCAGCTGCTGCGGCGTCCACACGTACGTCAGTCCCTCTTGCCCGTCGGTGTCGGCATCCAGGGACGAGGTGAACATGCCATCAGCGCCGAGGTCGTCCAGTAGGAACCTCGCGGTTTCATGCGCCACCTTGCGGGCCAACGGATTTCGTGTGTTCCGCCACCAGTGCGCGTACGCCCGGAGCAGCAGCGCGTTGTCATAGAGCATCTTCTCGAAGTGCGGCACCACCCACGACGCGTCGACGCTGTACCGCGCGAAACCACCGGCAAGCTGGTCGTAGATTCCACCGCGGGCCATCGCCGTACACGTCCGCTCGAACGCCGCCAACGACTCGGCGCCACCGGTGCGTTCGTAGTTTCGCAACAGAGCCTCCAACAGAGCCGACGGCGGAAACTTCGGTGCGCCACCGAATCCGCCGCGGGCGGTGTCCTCGTCGCGCAGCGCCGAGGACACCGCGTGGTCGCACAGTTCCGGGACCAGCTCGGGCCCTCCCCCAGGCAGCCCCGACGCCATCGAGCGCAGTTCACCGGCGATCTCGTCCGAGGCGTGCTCCACCTCGGCACGTCGGTGGTGCCACGTGTCGGCGACCGCGGCCAGCAGTTGAAGGAATCCCGCCTTCGGGTAATAGGTGCCACAGAAGAACGGCCGCCCGTCCGGGGTCAGGAAGCACGTCATCGGCCAGCCGCCCTGACCCGTCAGTGCGACGGTGGCGTTCATGTAGACCGCGTCGAGGTCGGGCCGCTCCTCGCGATCCACCTTGATGCAGACGAAGTCGGCGTTCATCGCCGCCGCGACCTCGTCGTCCTCGAACGATTCGTGCGCCATCACGTGACACCAGTGGCACGCCGCGTAGCCGATGGACAGCAGGATCGGCACGTCGCGCGTCGCGGCCTCCGCGAGCGCCTCGGCCGTCCACTGCTGCCAGTGCACCGGATTGTCGGCGTGCTGCCGCAGATACGGGCTCGTCGCTGCGCCGAGGGCATTGACCCCGTGACTCATGCGCGCTCCGCCCCGCCGCTCGCGCGCGATCCGCTCCGCTTCTCGCTGGTGTCCATGCGCGATCCGCTCCGCTTCTCGCTGGTGTCCATGCGCGATCCGCTCCGCTTCTCGCGTCAGGGCTCGTGCGCCGCCGCGCCGCCGCCGTCCGGATCTCCGATTTTCCCCGTCGCTTCGCTCGCCGCTCCGGGCAGTCCGACCGTCCCGTCGTCGGCGGCCTGATCGGGTTCGGGACTCTCCGGGTCGAACGACTCGGGCAGCTTCTTCAATTGCTTGTTCATCGACCACACCAGCAGGAACGTTGCGATGAGCAGGATCACCACGATGACGAGCCCGAACGGGCTGGCCTTGCCGAAATCGGGGCCCGTGTCGCGTGGTGTGTCGTCGGCGAGCAGGCCGACGATCGTCAACACGGCGGCGTTCATTGGTCGATACCCGCGAACAGGTCGGTCTCGGGCAGGTCCACGGGCACCCGCGACCTGGCCAGCTCGAACTCCTCGGTAGGCCACAACCGCTGCTGCCACTCGATGGGCGCGGTGAAGAAGTCTCCCGTGGGGTCGATCTGCGTGGCGTGGGCGCGCAGGGCGTCGTCGCGCTGGGCGAAGTACTCGGAACACTCGACGCGCGTGGTCACCCTGCTGGCGAAGACGTCGAGTTCCGGGTCCCAGTTCTTCAGCCACTTCTCGAACGGGCCCACCTTGCCGTGCTTGGCGAACTCGTCCTGGATCATCTGCATCCGCTGCCGCAGGAAGCCGTGGTTGTAGTACAGCTTGGCGACGTTCCACGGCTCGCCGGCATCGGGGAACAACAGGTAGTCCGCCGCGGCCTCGTATGCCGCCACGGAGACCTGATGGCATCGGATGTGGTCGGGGTGCGGGTAGCCGCCGTTCTCGTCGTACGTGGTCATGACGTGCGGCTGAAACTCGCGGATCAGGCGCACCAACGCCTCGACCGGTTGCTCGAGCGGCACCACCGCGAAGCATCCGTCCGGCAGTGGCGGGGGTGGGTCCCCCTCGGGCAACCCGGAGTCGACGAACCCCAGCCACCGGTGCTCGACGCCGAGGATCTCGGCGGCCCTGGCCATCTCGTCGATGCGGATCTCGTGGATCCGTCCGTGCACCTCCGGCAGGTCCATCGCCGGGTTGAGGATGTCACCGCGCTCGCCTCCGGTCAGCGTCACCACCATGACGCGGGCACCTTCGGCGGCATAGCGGGCCGTGGTGGCCGCACCCTTGCTGGACTCGTCGTCCGGGTGGGCGTGCACCGCCATCAACCGCAGTTCGCTCACTCGTTCCTACCTGATCGCTTCAGTCGTTGGCACTCGTCGGTCGGTTTCAACAGTTTCGGTTGGCCCTATAGTTCCAGTCCTAGTAGATCCATCCGCACTTGCCTTCCCACCCAGCCCGTCCGGACCCATCGTGAGGGGACCCGAACCACCCGTGATCGAGCGTCCCGCCGCCCGCTACGGGCGCCAGCGCCTGTCGCGACGCGCCCGCCGCGGCATTGCGATCGGCCTGTCTCTGTTCATTGTCGCGGCGGGTGTGGTGATCGCGCTCGTCGGCTTTCACCGACTAGGCGGCGGTGACGTCAAGGGCGAACTCAGCGGCTACCGGCTGGTCGACGATCAGACTGTTGAGGTGACGATCAGCGTCACCCGCAAGGACCCGAGCCAGCAAGTCGTGTGCATCGTGCGGGCCCGTTCGCTCGACGGAGGCGAAACCGGCAGGCGCGAGGTGTTGGTGCCCGCGTCGGCGCAGACAACAGTGCAGGTCACAGCCATCGTGAAGACGAACAAGCCCCCAGTCGTCGGCGACGTCTATGGTTGCGGGACCGACGTCCCGGGGTACCTGCGCGCCCCCTGAGCGCCGCCTGTCGGGCAACCACGCAACAAACGCCGAACTGCGGATTCATGAAAGTTCGTTGACGAGGCGGTGGTAGTATCGGCTAGTACACGGTTCCCCGGGGAGCCGTGTATTGCTGCATTTTCGCGCGGATATGCGCTTGCGATCGCGGCAACCAACACGACTTTTCAGACGCGAGAAGCGCGAAGAATGACGACGACAGGAGCGCGACGACATGACTGACACCCAGGTGACCTGGCTCACTCAAGACGCCTTCGAAAAGCTGCAGGCCGAACTCGAGCAGCTAATCGCGAATCGTCCCATCATCGCCGCGGAGATCAACGACCGCCGCGAGGAGGGCGACCTCCGCGAGAACGGCGGCTACCACCAGGCCCGTGAGGACCAGGGCCAGCAGGAGGCGCGCATCCGGCAGCTGCAAGAGCTGCTGAACAACGCAAAGGTGGGCGAGGCGCCCACGAAGTCCGGCGTGGCCCTGCCCGGTTCGGTGGTCAAGGTCTTCTTCAACGGCGACAAGAGCGACACCGAGACGTTCCTCATCGCCACCCGCCAGGAGGGCGTCACCGACGGCAAGCTCGAGGTCTACTCGCCCAACTCGCCGCTCGGCGGCGCGCTGCTCGACCACAAGGTCGGCGACGAGGTGACGTACACGGTGCCCAACGGCAACACGATGAAGGTCACGCTCGTCAGCGCGGAGCCGTACCACTCCTAACGCGCGCGACCCGTTGGGCCGTTACGGTCCGTTGATGGCGCAAATCGCCGAGGACCTCCTCTTACTGCTGCTCGACAACGCATCGGCGCGACCCGCGCTTGAACGCGACCGCTGCGATCGCGTGCTGGCGGGCGCGATGCTGCTCGACCTCGCCTATGCCTGCCGGATCAGGCCCGCAGTCCCCGGCGACTCGGTCGAGCCAGGTCACCTGGTGGCCCTCGCGGGCGACGGACCACCAGATCCCGTCCTCGAGCCTGCGCTCCAGCTTCTCCACCAACGGCCGCTGGCACCGGCCGACGCGGTGTCGAAGCTGCGCAAGGTCGCCAAGGAGTCCGTCGCGCTGCACATGGAGCGACTGGGCCAGATCAAGCGAATGCCGCCGTCCGCCAAGCGATTCAGCCACGTCGACGCGTGGCCGCTGACCAACCGCGACCGTGTTGCCCTGGCCCGCGCGGCGCTGCTGTCAGCGCTGTTCGACGGCAAGCCGCCGACGCCGTCCACCGCGGCCATCGTGACGCTGTTGCACGCCGCGGACGGCCTCGGCGCGCTGCTGAGTCTCAACGATCGCGGCTGGCGCTGGGTCCATGCCCGCGCGACCGAAATCTCCAGTGGCAGTTGGGTTGACGAGTATCCGACCGGACTCGCCGAGATGAACCTCGCGGTGACGGCGTCGGCGTTGCGACCTGGCCTAACGTAGCGCCTGCTCGAGGTCGCCGAGCAGGTCGGCGGCCTCCTCGATGCCGACCGACAGGCGTACCAGATCGTCCGGTACCTCCAGCTGGGATCCGGCGGTGGACGCGTGCGTCATGGCACCCGGGTGCTCGATCAGTGACTCAACGCCGCCGAGCGACTCCGCGAGGATGAAGATCTCGGTGCGGGCACACAGGTTGCGGGCGGCCTCGATACCACCGCGTAGCCGCACCGACACCATCCCGCCGAACCCGCTCATCTGCTCGGCGGCCACCGCATGGTTGGGATGGGTGGGCAGCCCCGGATACAGCACCGTCTCGATGGCGGGATGACCTGCCAGGAATTCGGCGACCAAGGCGGCGTTCGCGCTGTGCCGTTCCATTCGCAGCATCAACGTCTTCAGCCCGCGCATCGTCAGGTAGGCGTCGAACGGCCCGGGTACGGCGCCGGCCCCGTTCTGCAGGAACGCGAACGCGTCGTCGAGCGCTTCGTCGTTGGTGAGCAGCGCACCGCCCACCACGTCGGAGTGGCCACCGATGTACTTCGTCGTCGAGTGCAGCACGACGTCGGCGCCCAGCCGCAGCGGCTGCTGTAGTGCGGGTGAGGCGAAGGTATTGTCCACCAACACCTTTGCGCCCGACGTCGCCGCCAGTGCGACGATCCCGGCGATGTCGGCGATGGACAGCAGCGGGTTCGTCGGCGTCTCGACCCAGATCAGTTTGGTGTCGGGCGTGATGGCCGCACGCACTGCGTCGAGCTGGGACAGCGCCGCGGGCGTGTGCTTCACCCCCCAGTGGGTGAACACCTTGTCGATCAGCCGGAAGGTGCCGCCGTAGGCGTCGTCGGGGATGACGACGTGGTCGCCTGGCCGCAGTATCGCGCGAAGCGCACAGTCGGTGGCGGCCATGCCCGAGCTGAAGGCTCGTCCGTACGCGGCGTGCTCGACCGCCGCCAACCCCGCCTCCAGCGCCGAGCGCGTCGGGTTGCCGGTCCTGGCGTACTCGAAACCGCCCCGCAAGCCGCCGACACCGTCCTGGGCGAACGTCGAACTGGCGTAGATCGGCGCGTTCACCGCGCCGGTGGCCGGGTCCGGCCGGTAACCGGCGTGGATGGCCCTGGTCGCCGGACCGTACGCGCGGTACGCGTCTGCCTTGCTGCGCTGCTCACTCATGGTCGATCAGGGTAACGGTGTCGGTAGGTCCACCAATCCGGCGCGTCTGCGGTGCAAGGATGGAACCATGGCCGCAACCACCGCACTCGAAGCACTGCTCGACCTTGATTCCCTGCTGACCACCGAAGACCTGGAACTGCGCGGCGTGGTCCGTGAGTTCGGCGAGCAGCGGCTCCGACCCCACATCGCCGATTGGTTCGAGACCGGCGAGGTGCCGGTCCGCGAGCTCGCGCTCGAGTTCGGCAAGTTGGGCCTGCTCGGCATGCACTTGAAGGGGTACGGCTGCGGCGGATCGACGGCCACCGCGTACGGATTGGTGTGCCAGGAGTTGGAGGCCGTCGACAGCGGGCTGCGCAGCCTGGTGTCGGTTCAGGGCTCGCTGGCGATGTTCGCGATTCACCGGTGGGGCAGCGAGGAGCAACGCGAGCAGTGGCTGCCCGGCATGGCTGAGGGCGAACTGATCGGCTGCTTCGGGTTGACCGAGCCCGACTTCGGCTCGAACCCCGGCGGGATGCGGACGACGGCGCGGCGCGACGGGTCGGACTGGGTGCTCAACGGTTCGAAGATGTGGATCACCAACGCGTCAGTGGCCGACGTGGCGATCGTGTGGGCCAGGGCGGAAGAAGGCATCATCGGTTTTGCGGTGCCGACCTCCACGCCAGGGTTCAGCGCCAGGGAGATGACGCACAAGATGTCGTTGCGCGCATCGGTCACATCGGAGTTCAGCCTCGACGACGTCCGGCTTCCTGACGATGCGAAACTTCCCGATGCCCGCGGGTTGTCGGGCCCGCTGGCCTGCCTCTCGGAAGCCCGCTTCGGCATCGTCTTCGGAGCGGTCGGCGCGGCCAGGGACTGCCTGGAGACCGCGCTGGAGTACGTGGGCACCCGCCAGGTGTTCGACAAGCCGCTGGCGGGCTACCAGCTGACCCAGGCCAAGATCGCCGACATGGCGGTCGAACTCGGCAAGGCGCAGCTGCTGGCGCTGCACCTCGGTCGGCTCAAGGACACGGATCGCATCAAGCCCGAGCAGGTCAGCGTCGGCAAGCTCAACAACGTCCGCGAGGCGATCAAGATCGCACGGCAGTGCCGAACACTGTTGGGCGCCAACGGAATAACCCTCGAATATCCGGTCATCCGGCATGCGAACAACCTGGAGTCGGTGCTGACCTACGAGGGTACGTCCGAGGTACACCAGCTCGTCATCGCCGAGGCACTCACCGGCGTCAGCGCGTTTCGCTGACGGCGACCGTGCTCAGGAGTTTGTCGGCGAAGGTTTGATGCTTCGGGTCCCACAGTGGCCAGAGGTACCCGACGCCGAGCGTGAGCACGTCGAGTACGTGGTTCAGCTGACGGATGGCGGAGCGCCAGAAGCCGACCGGCGAGCCGGTGGTGGCGTCGACGACCTTGACCCGCATCAGGGACTTGCCCAGGCTGGATCCGGTGCGACCCTGTCGGTGGCCGAAGTTCCATGCGCAGTATCCGACGGCGGCCAGCCACATGACGACGAAGCACGCCTCCCCTAGTGTGCTCACGCCCGTACCGCATTCCGGACCCATGCCGGTGGCGGACACGTCGGCGTCGCAGGCCCGAATCCTGGTGAGCCACATGAGCGCAACGGCGGCAGTCGCGAACACCAGGACGGGGATCGCGTCGAGCAGCAGGGCCGTCGCGCGTCGAAGCCAGGACGCGTAGCGCGGCGGCGGAGTGGACTGACCTTCGTCCACTCCGCCCCGCGCCGCGGATGAATCGGTTATGGCGTCGGCGGTGCGACCTGACCGCCGCTGAGCTTGCGGTAGGAGTACAACAGGAACAGCGCCGAGACCGGCAGCGAGACGATGGCCCCGATGCCGCACAAGAAGATGCCGACGGCTCCGATTATCCCGCCGACCAGGTACGCGAGTATCGACTGGCCGATGTTCGCCTTGACGATGTCGATGCTCGCCTTGATCGCGTCGATCGGCTTGAGGTTCCGGTCGAGCAGCACGTACGTGGTGAACATCGTGAACAGGCCCACGATGAGTCCGGGGACGTAGCAGAGTGCAGACCCGATGGCCGTCGCCACTCCGACGATCAGCGTGGCGATCACCACCGCGCCGATGTTGCGCGGCTTGAAGAAGGAGCCGATTGTCACGGGTTGACCATTCGCGATGTCCAACAGCCCGCTGACGTATGCGGACGCGATGGCGCCGCCGACGAGGATGACCACCAGCACGCCGAGCGTCAGCACCGCGATACTGGCAAGCCCGAAGCTGATGTCGAACGCGGCGCCGTACCCGGCGTCACTGCCGTAGTCGTAGCTTGACGTGGGCGCAAGGGCGACCGCGATGCCGTAGAAGATCCCGTAGATGACGCCGATGATCAGGCCGTACACCAGCGTCGGGACGATCAGCGCGGCAGCGTTCTTGGAGAACTTGTTCCACGCCCACCTGAACCCCTCGCCGACGTCGAACGCCGGTGGGGCGCCGTAACCGGGAGCGCCGGCACGTGCGTAGCCCGCTGGGGCCGGATAGCCGGGCGGCGGAGGCGGTGGGTAGCCGCCCTGCTGCGGGTAGCCGCCCTGCTGCGGGTAGCCGCCGCTGCGGGTAGCGCTGCTGCGGGTAGCCGCCCTGCTGCGGGTAGCCGCCCTGCTGCGGGTAGCCACCCTGCTGCGGGTAGCCACCTTGCTGCGGGTAGCCACCTTGCTGCGGTGGGGGAAAACTACTGGGCGGCGGTGGAGGTGGTGGGTAACCCCCCTGCTGAGGTGGCTGAGGCGGGTACCCACCTGGCGGCCCTTGAGGAGGAGGCGGGTAGTCGCCCTGCGGGGGCGGTGGGTAACTTCCTGGCGGAGGTGGTTGATCTGTCATGTCCAGCTTCCTTTGAGATGTATTGGTGTAGTTCCGAGATGTATTGGTGTAGTTCGCAAAAGACGCCGGCCCGAGCGTGAAACCGAGCCGGCGCTAGCCTCGTTAGATCGGCAAGCACACCGTCTTGAACACTTTATCGACGAGCGTCTGTCGCTTGGGGTCCCATAGCGGGAACAGGACCGCGACGAGCCACACGATGCCGCAGATGCCGTATGCGACAAGGTAGACGACCACGCGCGCAGCGGACATACCGAAACCGATCGGCTGACCCGTCAGCTCGCTGACCACCTTGAACTTCATGATGCCGGTGCCGATGCTGGTGCCGGTGGTGCCCTGCTTGTACCCCGAGTTCCAGAACAGGTAGGCGAGCCCCACGAGCGTCAGCACGACGAACAGAATCCACGCCGTGGTGCTGGGACCATTGTTGCCGGTTGCGCAGAACTGGCCGAGGTTGAATTCGGAATCATCGTTGACACAGACGGTTTCGACCTCCTGCATCACGGCGAGAAGGCTCGAGCCGATGCCGATGAGCACCAACGGCGGAAGCCAGTCGACCAGCCACGCGAGCACCCGCGTGAGCCACGGCGTGTACGCCTCTGGCCCGAGTCCCCCACCCGGAGCGCCGCCCACCGGCGGAGGGGCATAGCCACCCTGCGGCGCAGGCGGCGGCGGGTAGCCCCCACCTGGCGGCGGAGGCGGCGGCGGAGGTCGGTAGCCCTGCGGGGGCGGGTTGTAGCCGCCGCCGGGGGGCGGCGGGGGGTAGTTGCCCGGAGGGGGCGGCGGCGGACTGGTCATGATCGGCCTTCCATTGTGTGATTACTCGCTGGCAGCTTAGGAGAACCAACCCTGTTGCTCCAGGGTTTTGCCGAGACACTGGGTCCCGGCGGAATGTCTGATATCGGTGGCATCGAACTACCTGCCCAAACGTGTTGTCGGCGCCAAACGTTCACCCTGCGTAGCAGACGCCAAGAGTGGTGAGGGGCACCCGCACCACGAGCTGGCGGATTGGTCATCTCGCGCCCCGCGGGGAACCGTTGGTTGTTTGCCTGGTCTGCTCGGGCAGCCCATGAAGTGCTGTCCGACAAGACTTTTGGATCGCCATTCAGTACCTGCCACTGCCGGCGGTCGCGACCATGTCGAAATAGACGATCAGGAGCACGGCCAACAGGACGAGGAAACGACGCCAACGATCATTCCGGCCTGCGCCAGCCCCCGACCCCATTGGCCCGATTGCTTGAGTCTGACTCAGCGCAACGACGCCGAGAATGATGCCGACGATCGATAGAGCCGAACATCACAGCGGCCCAACCCGGCGGCGGATACGTCACGCGGACCCCCTTTGCACACGCTGAGCGACGATGCGACTTCTTCGGCCAGAAGGGCTGTGAGCGCGAGTGTTTCGCAAATCTGGTCCCATGATTTCATACGTAGAGTGCCGTAAACGGCGTGAACGGCAGGTTGCGCACGACGAACCAGACCGCCACCAACGCAAGCGCGACGATGGCTGCCCAACGGTGATTTTGCCAACTGACGATCTGGCGGCCGACCAGCCGACCGTAGGCCCACGCCACGTAGGCCCAGATCAGAAACAGCATCGCCACCAGGCCGAGCGCGTTGTATCTCGCTGCGCCGAAGGCGTCTCCGTGAAGCAGCGAGTACAACATCCGCAGGCTGCCACAACCGGGACAGTCGATACCGAGCAGCGCCTTGGTGGGACACACCGGAAGTGGCCCGCCTGGCGTCGTCGGATCTCCCATCCAGACGGCACCACACATCAGTCCGGCCGCGAGGGCCACGCCGAGTGGGGCGCCGACTTGGGGAAGCACCCGCGGTTGTTGCGTGTCCTGCATTCTCGCGTTATGAGTACGAGGACATGCTGGTCCCCAGCACCGTGAAGTACAAGATTGCGTACAGCACCCCGAATATCAGTCCGGCGATGGCGCCCCATATCGCGAACTTCTTGGCGTCGTCAGCGGATTTCTGCGCTTCGGCGAAACGGCCCGTCGCCCACAGGCCGGAAACCTGGGTGGCCTTGATGATCGACACGATGCCGAGCGGCAGACAGCAAAGCACTGTGCTCAGGATCGCCCACACCAGATTGTTGTCCGGCGGCGCGCCACCGGGGAACGGTCCCCCCGGAGGCGGGAAGGCGCCAGGAGGAGGCGGCGGCGGGTAGTTCCCGGGGGGTGGTGGCGGATACTCGGTCATGGACGCCTTCCAAGTGGGAAATTAGCTAGGCACGAGCGGTGTAACCCTATCTCAGAACAAGGTCTATCTGACGTCCATAACCGGAACATCGTTACCGAAAGGACAGCGTGGCGTGACCGCAATTCTTGCTTAAGCTAACGGTTTTCGGGACGACCGTACGGATGGCGTAACCCTACTTACACCGGCTCTACCGGCGGAGACTTCCGTCCGACAGGAACCCGAGGAGGTCGTGCCGGGTGAGTACGCCAACGGGTTTGCCATCCTCGACCACCATCACGGCGTCGCATTCGCGCAATGTCTTGGCTGCCGTGCCGACGAGTTCGCCTGCGCCGATGAGCGGTAGCGGCGGGCTCATGTGCTGCGAGACGGCGTCCGCGAGCTTTGCTCTGCCCTCGAATACGGCCGACAAGAGTTCCCGTTCCGCAACGCTGCCAGCGACCTCTCCGGCCATCACCGGAGGCTCGGCTCCGACCACCGGCATCTGCGAGACGCCGTATTCGCGAAGGATTCCGATGGCATCGCGCACCGTCTCCGACGGGTGGGTGTGGACCAGATCGGGCAACGCGCCCGACTTGCGCCGCAGCACGTCACCGACGGTCGACTGCTCGATCGAACCGTCGAGTCTGCTCCGAAGGAAGCCGTACGACGACATCCACGCGTCGTTGAAAACCTTTGAGAGATAGCCGCGTCCGCCATCCGGGAGCAACACCACCACGACCGCGTCGGGGCCGGCCTGCTCGGCCACCTTGATCGCGCCGACCACCGCCATGCCGCACGACCCACCGACGAGCAACGCCTCCTCGCGAGCCAGTCGACGCGTCATCTCGAAGGAGTCCGCATCGGACACGGCGATGATGTCGTCGGCGATGTCAGGGTCGTAGGCCGCGGGCCAGAAGTCCTCGCCGACGCCCTCGACCAGGTACGGCCGACCGGTGCCTCCCGAGTACACCGAACCCTCGGGATCCACGCCGATGATCTGAACCGCGCCGCCCGAGACCTCCTTGAGGTAGCGGCCGGTGCCGGTGATGGTTCCGCCGGTGCCGACGCCCGCGACGAAGTGCGTGACCTTGCCGTCGGTGTCGGCCCAGATCTCGGGGCCCGTCGTCTCGTAGTGGCTCTCCGGACCCATGGGGTTGCTGTACTGGTCGGGCTTCCAGGCGCCGTCGATCTCCTCGACGAGCCGGTTGGACACGCTGTAGTAGCTGTCGGGGTCGTCGGGCGCCACCGCGGTCGGGCACACCACGACGTCGGCGCCGTACGCGCGCAACACATTCCGCTTGTCCTCGCTGACCTTGTCCGGGCAGACGAAGATGCACTTGTAGCCACGCTGCTGCGCGACGAGCGCCAACCCGACACCGGTGTTGCCCGACGTCGGCTCGACGATGGTCCCGCCCGGCTTGAGCTCGCCGCTGACCTCGGCCGCGTCGATCATCTTGACGGCGATGCGGTCCTTGACTGCTCCCGCCGGGATTGAGGTACTCGATCTTCGCCGCCACGAGGCCGGCCCCTTCGGGCACAACGGAGTTCAGCCGTACCAGAGGCGTGTTGCCGATGAGCTCACTGATGTGCCGTGCGATCCGCATGCGTCCATCGTGTCAGGCCGCGCCGATCCGATCCAGGCAGGGCTTACCAGGTGGCCTCTCGGATGTACTCGCCGATCTGCCGCAGCGAACGGGTCGACTCCTTCACTGCTGGGGAAGCTAGCTGGAAGACGTGCATCTGGCCGGGCCAGACACGCACCTCGACCGGCACGCCCGCGGCCGCCAACATGTGTGCGGCCTTTCGCGCATCGTTGAGCAGAACCTCGGACCCGGACACGTGGATGAGCGTGCGGGGCAGTCCCGACTCGATGTGGTCGAGCGGTTCGTAAACCTCTTCGCCCCGTCGCTTGGCCGCACTCTCGATCAGTTCGGCCAAGGCGTCGAACGCCTTTGGCGGGAACATCGCATCCGAGCGCATGTTCGGATGCTGGGCACGGCCTTCGTTGTCGATCTCGAACAGCGGCGACATAGTCACCACTGCGGCGGGCAGGTCGCCGTCGGCCTGGACCCGCTCCGCCAGCGAAAGCGACAGGTAGCCGCCCGCGGAGTCGCCCGCCAGCACGATCTGCTCGGGGTTGTACCCCGACAGCCGCAGCCACTGGTAGGCGTCGTAGCAGTCGTCGATCGCCTGGCCGATGGAGAACTTCGGGACCATCCGGTAGTTCACGACGAGCACCGGGCTGTCGGCGAACTTCGACAGCGCGGTCACCAACCGGCCGTGGGAGTTGGCGCCGCACGTGAGGAACGCGCCACCGTGCATGTAAAGCACGACGCTGCGCTTGCCGTCGGCGGGCAGCACACCCGCCGCGCGCACCAGCTGCGCCGTGCAGTTCGGGAGCGCGATCGTCGCGCGAACCGTGCCAGGGGCAGGCCGCAGCACGCGGCACGCGAAGTCGACCAAACCCCAGGGCCACGGCAGACGCGGTGCGTAGCTTCCGATGGTCAAAGTTGGCTTGATGGCCACCATTGCGGCCAGGGCAAACAACCTACCGGCGAGGCTGGCCCCGTCCTCGACGACCTCTACAGGGGCGCCGTCGCTGACAGGGAATCGACGCGGTTTATGCACTCTAGCTGGACTAATGCCAGGCAGGGGAACCCTGTGTACCTTACTCGGTGCCGTCATCGCCACCACTCCTACGCCGTCGTAGTGCCCGGTGCCTGCTACTTCGTTAGCCAACCCAGGTAACTTAGCTTGACACCTACGAAATGTTCAACAAAGAACCAATCCGAATTCGTACCGGACTTGATACCGCAATGTGACCGCCTCTCGCACGCCGCCACGCGGATCGTCGACGGATCCGCCCTAAACTGTTGGCGTGGGCATACGTGCACCGCGTGGGTCTATTACGGCGCTCGTCGCCGCGGCCGCAGTCGCGTCGACGGGTTCCGCCGTGATCGGCGCCCGTAATCTGCTGAGCGTGCAGGCCGACAAGGCCCGCAGCGTCATCCCGAAGTCCTGGGACGTTCCCCCACGCGCCGACGGCGTCTACTCGCCCGGCGGTGGGCCTGTCGAGAAGTGGTATCGCGGGGTGTCGTTCGACGTGCACCTCATGGTGTTCGGCGACTCGACCGCCACCGGCTACGGTTGCGTGGCCGCTGAGGAGGTGCCAGGCGTGCTGATCGCCCGCGGACTGGCCGAGGCGTCGGGCAAGCGAATTCGATTGAGCACCAAGGCGATCGTCGGCGCCTCGTCGAAGGGACTTTCCGGACAGATCGACGCGATGTTCGTCGCGGGGCGGCCGCCCGACGCCGCGGTCGTGATGATCGGTGCCAACGACGTGACCGCGGTCAACGGCCTGCCGCAGTCCGCACGGCGACTCGGTGCCGCGGTCCGCAGGCTGTGTGCCAGCGGCGCGGTCGTCGTGGTGGGCACCTGCCCCGACTTCGGCGTCATCACCGCCATTCCCCAACCCCTTCGCCTGGTGGCGCGCGCGCGCGGGCTGCGTTTGGCCCGCCTGCAGGCCTCCGCCGTGCGCGGTGCGGGTGGCATCGCGGTGCCGTTCTCGGACCTGCTCGCACCCGAGTTCCTCAAGGCGCCGGAGGTGCTGTTCTCGTCCGACATGTTCCACCCGTCGGCGGCCGGCTACTCGCTGGCGGCCAGCCAGCTTCTGCCGGCCCTGTGTAATGCATTGGGCGTGTTGACGAATGCGGTCGACGAGCCGCCTGCACTGCGCTCGCGCTCACTGGACGCGAGCACCCTGCTGAGCCGGGTCGGAAACATCAGCAGGCTGTGGCGACGGACTACCGGCGTACCCGCGCCGATCGTCGCACCCGTCACGGGCTAGGTTCTCGGGTAGTCAATCTCGACCGCCGGCGTGGAACGCCGAATACGACCTAGGAGGCAGCCATGCCTGAAGCCGTCATCGTCGCTACCGCTCGCTCGCCAATCGGACGCGCGGTCAAGGGATCTCTGGCCACCATGCGTCCGGACGATCTGGCCGCGCAGATGGTGCGCGCCGTGCTCGACAAGGTCCCGTCGCTGGACCCCAAGGACATCGACGACCTGATGATGGGCTGCGCACAGCCCGCCGGTGAGGCCGGCTACAACATCGCGCGTGCGGTGGCCGTGGAACTCGGCTACGACTTCCTGCCCGGAACGACGGTCAACCGCTACTGTTCGTCGTCGCTGCAGACAACCCGAATGGCGTTCCACGCCATCAAGGCCGGCGAGGGTGACGTCTTCATCTCCGCGGGCGTCGAGACCGTTTCGCGGTTCGGCATCGGTGCTGCCGACGGCGCCCCGCACAGCAAGAACTCGGTGTTCGACGAGGCGCAGGAGCGCACGACCGCGCAGTCCGCCGGGGCCGACGAATGGCACGACCCGCGCAATGACGGCAACATCCCCGACGTCTACATCGCGATGGGGCAGACCGCCGAGAACGTCGCGCTGTACACGGGCATCAGCCGTGAGGACCAGGACCACTGGGGCGTGCGCAGCCAGAACCGCGCCGAGGACGCCATCAAGAGCGGCTTCTTCGAGCGCGAGATCGTGCCGGTCAAGCTGCCCGATGGAACCACCGTCACGACTGATGATGGCCCGCGGGCCGGGACCACCTACGAGAAGATCAGCCAGCTGAAGCCGGTGTTCCGGCCCAACGGCACGATCACCGCGGGCAATGCGTGCCCGCTCAACGACGGCGCCGCCGCGGTGGTCATCATGAGCGACACCAAGGCCAAGGAGTTGGGGCTGACCCCGTTGGCGCGCATCGTGTCGACCGGAGTGTCGGGCCTGTCCCCGGAGATCATGGGCCTCGGCCCGATCGAGGCGATCAAGAAGGCGCTGGCCAAGGCGGCCAAGAAGATCTCCGACATCGACTTGGTCGAGATCAACGAGGCGTTCGCCGTGCAGGTGCTCGGCTCGGCGCGCGAGCTCGGCATCGACGAGGACAAGCTCAACGTGTCCGGTGGCGCGATCGCACTGGGCCACCCGTTCGGCATGACCGGCGCCCGCATCACGGCGACGCTGCTGAACAATCTGTCGACGCACGACAAGACGTTCGGCATCGAGTCGATGTGCGTCGGCGGCGGCCAGGGTATGGCGATGGTCGTGGAGCGGCTCAGCTAGCTATTCGTTGCCCATCCTCCCGGCATGTCTGAGTGCGATCGCGATGGCTGGCCGACGTCGGCGTGACAGGCGACCGCCCTCCTGAAGCTGACTTGGTGCACCACGAGGGGCGGCCACGACAGACGTTCGCTTGCTTCCATTGAGATAGCGCTGGCTGCGCATTTTTGCGAGTAGCCATCGCCGTCAGCACTATCTCAATGCCCACGCCCTATTCACTCGGTAGAGAATCTCGGCGCGACGGGTTCCTGCGACGACGCGGATGTGGGTCCATCCAACGTGCGCAATGTATTCGGAACGAATGATGTCCGATCCGAACCGGGGCCGTTCACGATGGTCGTCGCCGTCGTACTCGACGGCGATCATCTTGTCTTCCCAACCCATGTCGAGGCGGTATCGCGGATATCCGTCCGGGTCGAGCACTGGGATTTGGGTCTGCGGCCGCGGATAGCCGGCCGAGATCAACAACAATCGCAACCACGTCTCCTTTGGCGATTCGGCGCCGGCGTCGACGAGGTCGAGGATTGGGCCAATCCGTCTCGATCCCTTCACGTGCGGATGCGATAGGGCCAACGCTTGCACGTCTTCGACCTTGAAGTGGGTGGCCCTTGCCAGCGAGTCCAGTCGCGCCACCGCTTCGCCAACGGGGCCCCGGCGAGCCAGGTCGAACGCCGTGCGTTCGGCGGTGGTGGTCGCCATCCCGCGGACGATTGCCACCTCGTTGTCGTGGAGGGTGTCTCTTCGCGTCACGACGCCAGTCGGTGTCCGATTGTTCTCCCAGTTCAGCTCGATCGGCGCGGCGACGTCGATCCATTTCGCGCCGAGCGCCGCCGACGCCGCCAACCCCGAGACCACCCCCTCGCGCTTCGACCAGAGCCACGCCGCGGCGGTCCGCTCCGACAGCGTCAGTTCGCCTCGTCGCGGGCCGTAGACGTCGGGCAGTAGTCGGCGGTAGTGCCGTCGGAGGTCGTAGGTGGTGACGTCGCCGTTTGCGATCGCCTCGCTGCCGATGAAGATCCGCTCCACGCAGGCACGATGTCATCTCATTGTCCACCGGCGCCCAATCCATCCACAGGCCCAGCCCGTCCACAATGCGAGCGGTTTGACGTTGAGATAGCGCTGACTGCGACAAAGTGCGAGATGCATTGTCTGGGAGCGCTATCTCAACGCAAAGGGGCGGGACGCCAGGCAACGCAGGCGGGACGGCCCACGGTGGCGAGCGGCACCCAGACAAAAGAAAGCCCGGCACATGAGTGCCGGGCTTTCGGGGAGAGGCCGCTAGTCGCTGTTGAAGTAGCTAAGCAGCCGCAGGATTTCGAGGTACAGCCACACCAGCGTGACCGTCAGTCCGAGCGCGATGCCCCACGCGGCCTTCGCCGGGGCGCCAGCGCGGATCATCTGGTCGGCCGCGTCGAAGTCGGTCAGGAAGAAGAACGCCGCCAGACCGATCATCAGGAGCGAGAACACGATCGCGAGGGGTCCGCCGTCGCGCAGCGGGCCTGCACCGTCGGTGAACATTCCGACCACCAGGTTGACGATCATCAGGACGACTGCACCGATGCCCGCCGCGGCGATCCAGCGGGTGAGCTTCGGCGTGACGCGGATGGCGCCGGTCTTGTACACGACCAACATGCCGAAGAACACGCCCAAGGTGCCGACGACGGCCTGGCTGATCAGGGCGCCAGCACTGATGCCCTGCACCATGAGGTTGGCGACCACGAACGAGAAGGCGCCAACCACCAGGCCTTCGAACACCGCGTAGCCGAGCACGATCGCCGGGTTGTCCTGCTTGCGACCAAAGATGGCGAAGAGCATGAGCCCGAGACCGCCGATGAGCCCGACGATCAGAAGCGGTGTGGCGAGTGCCAGGTTCTGGGAGACCAGGAAGTACGACACGACCGCTGAGAGGGTCAGCACGGCCAGCGTGATGCCCGTCTTGGTGACGACGTCGTCGATGGTCAGCGGTCGGGCAACGCTCGACTGCTGATCCGTATACGGCTGAGCCGCGTAGGGGTCGGCGTGTACCGCCTGCGCACCGTAGCCGGCGGCTCCGGTACCGAACTGCGCGTATCCACCCTGCGTCTTGGGCAGGGACCTGAATACGGGGTTGCTGCTCTCGCGCACCGTCGGATCCTCTCCTAATGCTGTGGTTCACGTATTGCGAACGCTGACTCAACGTGCGGCGACAGGGCTTGGTTCCCGACCCAACCGCCGAACCTGTGAACTTCTTGGGAAAGGTTACCCGTCGTGCGGGACGATCGGGCGACGATCTACATTGCATAGCCGTGGCCCCAGAAAACGAGGACATCCTAGTAAGCGTCGAGGCCGGGGTCGGGCGCGTGACGCTGAACCGGCCGAAGGCCATCAACTCGCTCACCGACGCAATGGTGGCGACCCTGGCCAAGGCGCTCGACGGATGGGAACACGACGACTCCGTGCACACCGTGCTGCTGACCGGTGCCGGTGAGCGAGGGTTGTGCGCCGGCGGCGACGTCGTCGCGATCTACCACGACGCCCAGGCCGGCGGCGCGAAGACGCGCGCTTTCTGGCACGACGAGTACGTGCTGAACGCCCACATCGCGCGCTACCCCAAGCCCTACGTCGCGGTGATGGACGGCATCGTGATGGGCGGCGGCGTCGGGATCAGCGCGCACGCGGGCGTTCGCGTCGTCACCGACACGACGAAGATGGGCATGCCCGAGGTCGGCATCGGGTTCGTCCCCGACGTCGGCGGCACCTATCTGTTGTCACGGGCCCCCGGGCAGCTCGGTCTGCACGCCGCGCTCACCGGCGCCTCGTTCTCCGGCGCCGACGCCATCGCCATGGGGTTCGCCGACCACTACGTGCCGCACGAGGCCCTCGGCGCGTTCACGGCCGCGGTGGTCGCCGACGGCACCGACGCAGCATTGGCGGCGCACGCCATCGAGCCACCCACCAGTCCGCTTCTCGCCCAACGGCGCTGGATCGACGAGTGCTTCTCGGGCGAGACGGTGCCCGACATCCTCGCCGCGCTGCGCGGCCACGACGTCGGGCCCGCGAACGACGCCGCCAACCTGATCGCCACCCGTTCCCCCATCGCGTTGGCCGTCACACTGGAGGCGATCCGCCGCGCCGCCAAGATGGACACCCTGGAAGACGTTCTGCGCCAAGAGTTTCGGACGTCGTGCGCGGCGTTGCATTCCCACGACCTGGTCGAGGGCATCCGCGCACTGCTCATCGACAAGGACCGCAACCCCAGGTGGTCTCCCGCTACCCTCACGTTGTGCAGCACGTCCGACGTCGAGGCCTACTTCGCCCCAGCCGATCCCGACCTGACCCTCCCAGAATAGGAGCAGACATGAGCTACGAGACCATCCTCGTCACCACCGAGGGCCGCGTCGGCCTCATCACGTTGAACCGGCCCAAGGCCCTCAACGCGCTCAACAGTCAGGTGATGGACGAAGTCACCACGGCGGCAGCTGAATTCGACGCTGATCCCGGCATCGGCGCGATCATCGTCACCGGCAACGAGAAGGCGTTCGCGGCGGGCGCAGACATCAAGGAGATGGCCGACCTGTCCTTCGCCGACGTCTTCGCCGCCGACTTCTTCGCGCCGTGGGCAAAGTTCGCGGCCACCCGCACTCCCACCATCGCAGCCGTGGCCGGTTACGCGCTTGGCGGCGGGTGCGAGCTGGCGATGATGTGCGACGTGCTGATCGCCGCGGACACGGCCAAGTTCGGTCAGCCCGAGATCAAACTCGGCGTGCTGCCCGGCATGGGCGGCTCGCAGCGGCTCACCCGCGCGATCGGCAAGGCCAAGGCCATGGACCTGATCCTGACGGGCCGCACCATCGACGCCGCCGAGGCCGATCGCAGCGGCCTCGTGTCGCGAGTGGTGCCCGCCGACACCCTGCTCGACGAAGCGAAGGCCGTCGCGACCACCATTGCGGGCATGTCGCTTTCGGCCGCCCGAATGGCCAAGGAAGCCGTCAACCGCGCCTTCGAATCCACCCTCGCCGAAGGACTGCTCTACGAACGCCGGCTGTTCCATTCGGCCTTCGGCACCGACGATCAGACCGAGGGCATGGCTGCGTTCACCGAGAAGCGCCCACCGAACTTCACGCACCGATAATCTTCGTGGCGTGACAGGCACTTCAGACGCTCGGGCCACGGCATCCGAGGAGTCGCGGGAACCCACCGATACCGGGGGCTCCCAGGAGCCGGAGGTGCCCAAGACCGAGGTCCCTGCGGCCGCCGCCGAGAGCGAGACCACCACGCCCGCCAGAAGCGTCTTCTGGCTTCGCCATTACACGTTCTTCGGCACCGCCGTCGGGCTGATCTTCGTCTGGCTGTCGTTGACGCCGTCACTGCTCCCTCGCGGACCGCTGTTCCAGGGCGTCGTCAGCGGCGCCGCCGGTGCCATCGGCTACGGCCTCGGCGTGTTCGGCGTCTGGTTGGTGCGCTACATGCGGTCGAAGGAGACCAGCCCGCCTGCGCCGCGTTGGGCCTGGCTGGCGTTGGTGGTCGTCGGCATCATCGGACAGGTCCTCGCGATCATCTACTTCCACGTGTGGCAGGACGACGTCCGCGACTTCATGGGGGTGCCTCGACTGGGCTTCTGGGACCATCCGCTGACTGCGGTGCTCGCGCTGGTCTTCCTGTTCGGCTTCGTCGAGATCGGCCAACTGGTCGGCAAATTGGTGCACTTCCTCGACCGCCATCTCGACCGCGTCGCACCGCCGCGGGTGTCCCGGGTGGTGACCGTCGCACTACTCCTCGTGGTGACCATCGCGGTGCTGAACGGCGTCGTGGCGCGGGTCGGAATGGACAAGCTCAACGCGTCGTTCGCGTCGGTCAATGACGAGCTGGATCCGGACAACCCCGCACCCACCAGCATCTTGCGCTCGGGCGGCCCGCAGTCACGTGTCAGCTGGGACTCACTCGGCCATCAGGGCCGGACCTTCGTCAGCAATGGCCCCACCGTGGACCAGCTCTCGGAGTTCAACGGCGCCAAGGCAATCGAGCCCATCCGCGCCTACGCGGGGCTGAACTCCGGCGACGACATCAAGGCCACGGCCAAGTTGGCCGCGCAGGAACTCGAACGCACCGGCGGGCTGGACCGCAAGGTGGTCGCCGTCGCCACGACCACGGGCACCGGCTGGATCAACGAGGCCGAGGCGTCCGCCTTGGAGTACATGCTCAACGGCAACTCCGCCATCGTCTCGATGCAGTATTCCTATCTGCCCAGCTGGCTGTCGTTCCTGGTCGACAAGGAGAACGCGCGGCAAGCCGGCCAGGCGCTGTTCGAGGCGGTCGACGCGCTGGTCCGCGCCCGGCCCGAGAACAAGCGGCCGAAATTGGTGGTGTTCGGCGAGAGCCTGGGCTCGTTCGGCGGTGAGACGCCGTTCCTTTCGTTGAACAACCTCATCGCGCGCACCGACGGCGCACTGTTCTCGGGGCCGACGTTCAACAACACGATCTGGACCGACCTGACGAACAACCGCGACGCGGGTTCACCGCAGTGGCTGCCGATCTACGACAAGGGCGACAACGTCCGCTTCGCCGCCAAGCCAGAGGATCTCGATCGCCCGGCGGAGCCGTGGGGCCGACCGCGCGTGGTGTACCTGCAGCACGCGTCGGACCCCATCGCCTGGTGGAACCCGGACCTGCTGTTCACCAAACCCGATTGGCTTCGTGAGCCGCGCGGCTATGACGTGTCGCCGGAGATGGAGTGGATTCCCGTCGTGACGTTCCTGCAGGTGTCCGCGGACATGGCCGTCGCCATCGACGTGCCGGACGGGCACGGCCACGTCTACATCCGCGACGTCGCCAACGCGTGGGCGGACATCCTTGCGCCGTTGAACGTGCTCGACGCCTGGTCGGCCGAGAAGACCGCGAAATTGCGGCCGCAGCTGCTGAGGGGCTACTCGAGCTGACGCGTCAGTTCAGTTGCGCGAGCACGCCCGTCGCCTTCAAGGCGTGGTATCCGCCGACGACGTCGGTCGCGCGGTGCAGGCCGAGGTCGAGCAACGCCGCCGCGGCCAGGCTCGACGTGTAGCCCTCGGAGCAGAGGATCACCCATTCGACGTCGTCGCCAGTAGCCTCGGCCAGGCGCGCGTCGCTGGTCGGATCACAGCGCCACTCAAGCACGTTGCGTTCGATCACCAGCGCCGCGGGTACGTCGCCCTCACGGGCCCGTTGGGCGGCCGGTCGGATGTCGACGAGCAGTGCGCCCCGATCCAGCGCAATCGGGACGTCGCGGGCGTCGAGCCTCTTCAACCGGTCGCGAGCACTCTCGAGCACTGCGTCGATGCGACTGGCCATCAGTCTCCCTCGGGTTTCTCCGTCAATTCGGTGCGGTTGCGGCGCAGGGTGTTCCGCTCGGTGACGTCGTAGTACGACATCGCCGTCAACGGCGGCGAGTAGGCGTGCACGCTGAGCGTCGGTCTGCTCAACGTCACGGTATCCCGCGCCCAGGTCACGTCGTGGACCCAGCCCAGCGGGAACGCGGCCTGGTCCCCTGCGACGAGCCGGCGGCGACGCAGAGAGTCACCGTCCCAGCGCGTTTCGGAGAGCGCCCCCGACACCACGGTGAGGGCTCCGAGCGACCCGCCGTGGTCGTGCAGCTCGGTGGACCGGTCGGGCACCCAGCTGATGAGCCAGACGTCCAACTCGTCGTCGCCGGACAGTCGGGTGAACCACCGGTCTTCGGCAGGCGGGCCGCCAGCGGGCAGCAGGTGGTCGTAGCGGCCGGACAGTACGGCATCGGCGGCGGTGTCGGTGGCATGAAGCAGGTCGGGCAAACGCAGCCGGGTGGGCGCGACGAACGAGGGCGAGGCAAGAACCATGGGAGTGAACTCCAGGAGAGACTGACGGGTCAGTGGGTGGGCATCAAGCCCGACAACACTCCTGACAGGTGGTCCGCTCCGGCATGGTGCCGAGTGTTGCATAGATTGGCGGCATGCGCCGCTACCCGATCCTCACCGCAATCATGATCGGTTCCGCCGTCCTCGCCGGGTGCTCCTCGGGTTCGGATACTGGTTCGTCCTCTTCAACCGCTTCGTCGTCCAAGCCGGAAACGACCCCTGCCACCTCGTCGCTGGAGACGCACACCGCAGCCCCCGGCGCCGTGGGCCGGTCCCCGGACGGGGTGACGACGGCGGTGGGCGCGCCCGCCGAGTCGACCGAGGACGAGTACTTCCAGGCCTGCGACGCGGCCAAGAAGTGGATGACCGCGCAGGGCTCCGATCCGAAGACTCAGTTCGAGCCCTACCTGCGCAGTCTGCAGTCGACGGACGAGGCGGGCCTTGGCACGTTCGGCACCCCGTGGTCGCAACTCGCACCGGGACGCCAGGCCGCTGTGATCGTCGCCGCCGAGGCGGCAGCGAACGGCCTGTGCGGCTGACGAGTCCTTTAAATCACGGGTATCGGAAACCCCGGCTCCGATGAGCACGGCCGCGACGAGTTCCCGCTCAGTGCGGGGCAACAGCACGCCTGGCTGAACTACATGCGGTTGTATCACCGGCTCGAGTACGAGATGAACCGGCATCTGCAGACCCGGTGTCAGGTTGCCGGGCGCTCCGCGATCCACTGCCGGCCCCGCGCGAGGGCCTCGTCGACGGCTCCGAAGATCCGCGTGGTCCCGGGAACGATGCCGTCGTCGCCAAGCAAGTCGGTGAGGCCGCCGCGATCGAGCACCTTCAGCACCGCGGGGCTCACCCCGGCGATGTAGAGCCGGCCGCCATTGGCCTCCAGGTCGGAGGCCCACTTGCGGAGTGCGCGGATGACCTTGGACGACGGCACGTCGGGCAGCGTGCCCAAACTGAGCACGACGACGGCGTTGTTCGATTCGGTCGCCTTCGGCCACAGCTCGTCGATGCGCGGCACCTCGGCGAAGAGGCCGACGCCCGCGTAGTGCAGCACCGTCACCTCGTTGCTCGGGCAGGCGTCGGGGACGTCGGCGCGGTCCCAGCCGCCGTCGGCGGTCGGACGCAGCGCTATCAACGTCGCCGACTGCGACGCCTTCACGCAGTAGAGCACCAGCGACGTGATGGCCCCGATCAGGATCGCCTGGTGCAGTGGAAGTTCGGTGGTGGCGACGAAGGTGATGACCATGGCGACCGCCGACAGCGGGGCCGTCCGCAGCACCAGCATGATGTCAGCCCACCGGCCCGCCACGAGTTCGGCGCCGATGACGAGGATCAGCCCGCCGATGACGGGCATCGGTATCAGTTCGGCGAGTGAGCCCGCCACGACGACGAGCAACGTCAGCCACACGCCCGCGAAGATGCCCGCCCATCGCGTCTGAGCCCCGGCGGACGTCGCAACGCCGGTGCGGGACAACGACCCACCCGTCGGCAGAGCGCCGAAGAAGCCGCCCGCGAGGTTGGCCACCCCCTGCGCGGTGAAGTCGCGCGACGTGTTGGACCGGCTTCCGTCGGGGTTGGGCACCGCCGCGGAGATGCCCGCCGCCTGCGCGAGACCCACCAGCGCCACCGCAAGCCCGCCGCTCAGCAGACCGGGGATGGCGTCGAAGTTCGGTAATACGAAGGGCGGCAACGCATTGGGTATCGACGCGATGTCGCCGACGGTCTCGACGTCGATGTGAAGGAGCGCGACACCCGCCGTCACCACGGCGAGCGCGATCAACGTCGCGAACGCCTTGAGCGGCTTGACGAGGTGGAAGATGGCCCACACCACCACCGTCGACAAAGCGACCAGACACGGCGCGGGCTGCCAGGAGCCGATGTTGGTGAAGGCTTCGATGAACTTGCGAATAGTGTTGTGGCTCTGCGGTTTGTACGCGGTGGCGTCGAAGATGACGCCCGCGATGATCTGCACGGCGATGCCGGTGGTGAACCCCGTCATCACCGCGTTGGAGACGAAGTTCATGATGGCGCCGAACTTCAGCAGCCCGAACAGCAGCATCACGACGCCCACCACCAGGGTGAGCGCTGCGACGTTCGACGGGTCGCCGGGGTCCAGGCCTGCGGCGGTCAACACGCTGCGCGACGACAGGGCGAGCGCGCTCGTCAGCGTCGTCACCATCAGCACAGTTCTGGCGAGCACCGAACCGAGCACCGTCGACAACATGCCCGAATACAGTCCCGCAACGGGATTGAAGCCGCTGATGCTGGCGTACGCCATGCCCTCCGGTATCGAGAACAGTCCGGTGACGAGACCGGCGAAGACGTCACGCGGTCGGGGCGTGCCGAGGCCGCCGAGCACAGTCCGCACCCTGGACCGTTCGACTGGTCGGTCCGTCACCTCGACAACATTGCCACCCGGTGACGGTTGGTGCGGAAGACTGACCCACCGCCTTGGCGATTCGATGCTGGCGCGGGATTCGCACGGCCGTTCGTTCGATCACCGGATAGGCACCAAGAAACCGAAGCCCATGCGCAGCAGGCTTGGGTAGCCGAGCTACCGAAAATCGTGAACGACTTTGCGTAGCCGAGCTACCGAAAATCGTTGGAGACACGGACAATTTAGCTTGGCTATGTGTAGTGGCGCGCATCACAAAGTTGGTTACACTGTGTCCCTCATCACTCGGGGAGAAGGACGGTAGATGCTCGGACGAAACGACGGCCAGGTGGAGCGCGTTCGCACCGAGCTGCCGCATGCCGCGCACGGATCGATCAACGGCATGAAGGTGCTCATGGGCATCGTCCTGCTCCTGATCGCCGTCGCGTCCATCGCCGGTATCGCCGTGGCGCTGTCCAGTGGACAGCCGGGCGTCGCGTTCATCATCGGTCTGGTCTCCGTCGCCTTCTTCTCGCGGGTGGGCTGCTAACACCTCAGCCGCCTCGTCGGCCGACGCACTGACCAGGGCACAATGGCCACCATGCGGGTGGCATTGGCACTTGGCAGTGGCGGAGCCCGAGGCTACGCGCACATCGGCGTCATCAACGAACTACGCGACCGCGGTCACGAGATCGTCGGTGTCGCGGGCTCATCCATGGGTTCCCTCGTCGGCGGCCTCCAGGCGGCGGGCAAGCTCGATGAATACGCCGAGTGGGCAAGCTCTTTGACGCAACGCGCGGTGCTTCGCCTGCTCGACCCCTCGCTGACCGCGGCTGGCGTGCTACGCGCGGAGAAGATTCTCGACAAGGTCCGCGAAATCCTCGGTGAGGTGTTGATCGAGGAGCTTCCGATCCCGTACACGTCGGTCAGCACCGACCTGATCTCCGGCAAGTCGGTGTGGCTTCAGCGCGGCCCGGTCGACGAGGCAATCCGCGCGTCCATCGCGATCCCGGGGGTGATCACCCCGCACGAACTCGACGGCCGGCTGCTCGCCGACGGAGGCATCCTCGACCCGCTGCCCATGGCGCCGATCGCCGCGGTCAACGCCGACGTCACGATCGCCGTCAGCCTCAACGGAGACGACCCGTGCCACCGCGACGCACCCGATTCCCGCCTGAGCGGCGAACTGCTGACCCGGATGTGGCGCAACACGACGGCGCTGCTGGAGACGAGCGCGGCCCGGTCGTTGCTCGACACGCCCGCCGCGCGCTCGGTGCTCAGTCGGTTCAACGGCTCGGCCGACGACGGCACGGACGGCGACGCCATCCGTGACGCGGACCCGATGCCCGTGCCCAAACTCGGCGGGTTCGAGGTGATGAACCGCACCATCGACATCGCGCAGGCGGCGTTGATGCGCCACGCGCTCGCGGCGTACCCGCCCGACCTCCTCATCGAGGTGCCGCGCACCACGTGCCGCAGCCTCGAGTTCTATCGCGCCGCCGAGGTCATCGAGGTCGGACAGGAACTGGCGGCCATCGCCCTGGACACATTCGTCGATCATCCGGCTGCGGTCGCGGACGAGTCCGCCGCCGAGGCCTCAGACCTTTAGAAACGCAGCCACTCGGGTCGCCTCGCGGCGGCCCTGGTCCCTACCGGCGTGCGCCGACGGGATCCGGCACGCCGGGTCTAGTGGGTTGCGGCCAAACGCGGCGAGGGCGTGGTCGTCGGCGAAGACGGCCAACTTCTCGCCGGGGAAGGCCGCGACCTCGGCCGCCGCCCCACCTCCAAACGGTGACGGGAAGAACTCGCCCGAGGGCACCAGCACGACGACCGAGCCGCAATCGCGTGCGACGTCCATGTTGACGACGCTTCCGACCCCGCCGTCCATGAAGCGTCGCTCGCCGATCGTCACGGGCGGCCAAGCCCCGGGCACCGCGCAACTGGCGGCGACGGCATCCACCAACGCGACGTTCGAGCTCCGGTCGAGCACCACGAGTTCGCCCGTTGCGATGTCGATCGCCGTCACCCGAAGGGTCCGCTCAGGCCAGTCGTGAACGGGAAGTCGGTGGGCGATCACGTCGCGGCGCACCGGCTCGGCGACGGACTTCGTGGCCAGCGCGACCGCGCCGATGCGTCGCAGCTTCTCCTCCTTGGTGGCGTCGGGGTCCGACATCGCGGTGAGGAAGAGCGCTGTGATGTCGTCGACGTCGGCTCCGGAGTCCAATTCGGCCGACGACTCCGCGACCTGGCGGGCGAACAGTTCGTCGAGCGTGGCCCCGCTGGCGAGTTGCGCGGCCACCGTGGATCCGGCCGAGGTGCCAAGCAGCACGTCGGAGGCCAACAGCGCCCGAGCCGCGTCCGGCGCCACGTCGGCGATGCCGCACAGGATGCCCGTCTCCCAGGCGATACCCGCCAATCCCCCACCCGCAAGCACCAGTCCGTTCACGGGAACCGAGTGTGCCAGGCGCCCGATCGCCAGGGTGATCCGCGTGATCGGAACGGCGGCGATCAACCGTCGGACCTCGCAGACGGTTTCGCCGAGCGACGTATCTCCTGCCGAATCCGTCCTGTCGAATCCCGTAGCCAGCTACCGCACGAGTTGGTTCGACAGTTGCTCGAGCGACTGGCGCGCGTAGCCCATCCAGAGCTTCCCGAACACCGGCAGGATCGGCGCGACGAAGGACGATCGCGGGTAGATCGTCCAACGCCACGTCACCTTGGTGCCGGTGCCGACGGGTTCGAACGCCCACAGCCCCTCCACGTGATCCACCAGGGGCGCGAGCGGGCCCTTGACATCGGACAGGGTGTAGCCGAACGAATCCGGCGAGTCGTAGGAGGTCAACTGCTCGCGCATGCTGCCACCACCCGTCAGCACGACGGTGCGACTCTGGCCGACCGCTTTCCATTCCCCGGCCTGATCGCGGACTTCCTTGATCGGCGGGATGGGGCCGTACCACCGGTGGAAGAGTGTGGGCAGCGGGATCGGAACGGTGCCGCTGAACGCAGCCTCCTGCCCGACGGGAATCGCACGCGATTGCTCGACCACCAACGGCTGCGCCATGATGGCGATGGTACCCCCAAGTACCAACGCACGCGACGAAGGGAGCGACATGGCCGACACGATGAGGGCCCAGCGGTTCTATGCAGACTCCAAAACCATTGCGGTAGAGGATGTTCCGGTTCCCGAACCCGGTCCGGGCGAGGTGCTGGTGAAGGTCGCGTTCTGCGGCATCTGCCACTCCGACCTCAGCCTCATCAACGGCACCTTCCCGGCCCAGCTGCCCGTCGTCACTCAGGGCCACGAAGCCTCTGGCACCGTCGCGAAGCTCGGCCCCGGGGTCACCGGCTGGACCGAGGGCGACCGCGTGGTGGTGGCCGCGGGCAAGCCGTGCCTGGACTGCGCGAACTGCCGACGCGGCGACACGTCGAACTGCCTGCGCATCCGGCTGATGGCCTTCGCCTACGACGGGGCGTGGGCGGAGTACACCGTCGCGTATGCGTTCGGGCTGACCAGGATTCCCGACAACGTCCCCATGGAGCAGGCCGCCATCCTGGCCGACGCGGTCTCGACCCCGTACGGCGCCGTGGTGCGGACGGCCGACGTCGCCATCGGTGAGTCCGTCGGGGTGTGGGGCGTCGGCGGCCTCGGCACTCACATGGTGCAGCTGGCCCGGCTCGTCGGCGCCGCGCCGATCGTCGCGGTGGACGTCAAGCCGGCCGTTCTCGACCGAGCGCTCGCCGTCGGCGCCGACTACGCGTTCGACGCCCGCGACCCCGAGCTGCCCGCGAAGATCGCCGACGCCACCGGAGGCCGCAACCTGGACGTCGCGTTCGACGCCGTGGGATTGGGGTCGACGTTCGAGCAGGCATTGAACAGCCTCACGGTCGGCGGCCGGTTGGTCGGCGTCGGCATGAGCGCCGACGCCCCCACGATCGGACCCACGTCGATCTTCAACCTGTTCAAGCGACAGGTGCTCGGCCACCTCGGGTACCAGAACGCCGACATCGGCACGCTGGCTCAGTTGGTGTCGCTGGGCCGGCTCGATCTTTCGCGGTCCATCAGCGCGGTGGTGCCGCTCGAGGACGTCGCGCTGGGCATCGAGAAACTCGATAAGGCCGACGGCGATCCAATCCGAATCTTGGTGCAGCCGTGAGTGAGCTGAAGGGCAAGGTCGCACTGCTGACCGGGGCGTCGGGCGGTATCGGCAACGCGCTCGGGCGGCGGCTCGCCGACGAGGGCGTCGACCTGTGCCTGTGCTACGGCCGCAACGGCGACGACGCGGAGGCAGTCGGCGCATACGCCCGCGAGCGCGGCAGGCGTGTCGTCGTCACGTCCGCCGACCTGACCGACCCCGACGCACCCGCCACGTTGATACGGCGCGCCACCGACGAGCTCGGCCCGGTCGAGCTGCTGATTCCGAACGCAGGCACCGCCGACGTAAGGGGTTGGCAGAAGATCGATCTCGCGTCGTGGAACACCACGCTGGCCGTCAACCTCACCGCGCCGTTCCTGCTCACCCAACAGGTGCTGCCCGGCATGGTCGAGCGCGGGTACGGCCGGATCCTGTTCATCTCGTCGGTCGCGGCCTTCAGCGGCGGCGTGGTCGGGGCGCACTACGCCGCGAGCAAGGCCGGACTGCACGGGCTGATGCACCACCTCGCGCCACGCGTGGCGGCCAACGGCGTGACGGTCAACTGCCTGGCTCCGGCGCTCGTCGGCGAGACCAAGATGTTTCCCGCCGACCTGGAGACCGGAACCCCGCCGGTACCGATCCCGGTCGGTCGCGTCGGGCGGCCCGACGAGATTGCCGACATGGCAATCACCATGCTGCGCAACGGATACCTGACGAACAAGGTGATCACGGTCGACGGTGGCCTGATCGCGCGGTAGTCACGGTATGCACGTCCCAGTTCCCCGCGAGCAGACACAAAGTTCCCTGAATCAGGGCGATTGAGGGTAGTTTGCGTCTGCTCGCGAGGGGAAGTCGGCTCAGGTGCGGTGCGGCCTTCCCGCTGATCAACGGCAGGTCGAGGTAGGTGGCGATGCCTGGCTCGGCGGCGCACACCGCGGGAATCGAGTTCACGCAGTGCGCTGCGGTGGCGACGATGCCGTTGTTGCATTCGAGGCCCTCCTCGACCGTCTCGGGCTGAAAGCCCTTGATCGTCACGGAGAAGTCCGGGTTGCCCTTGGCCTCCATCTCGTAGCGCTCGCCCGCGGGACCGAACGTCCATGGGGGATCGAGGTTCTCCTGACCCATGAACCAGTTCACCGTCACGCGGACCACGGGCTCGTCGCCGACGAGGGCCTCCCAGTGGAACTTGCGGCCGGCCACCTGCCCGGGCTGGATCGCACCCATCGGGGTGTCGATCGGCGCGGTGGCGACGGCGATCTCCTGGGTGGCGCGGATCTGCGGCTCGGCGTTGAAGCCCATGGTGTCGACGATCATCTTGACCGACTGGATGAACCCGCCGTCGAGCAGTTTCTGCATCGGACCCGTCAACGCCTTCTCGGGGGTGTCCCCGAAGCCCATCACGTGGCGCAGCACGTCGGGTGCGTCGTAGGTGCGAAGGTCCGAGAACTCCTCGGCCCGTACGAATGTCACGCCCGTCGACATGATGGACATCATCAGCGGGAACTTGTCGCTGATGCCCCCAGGCGCGATGCCGGTGCCGTGCAGCGTGACGTTGCCCTCGACCGCAGCGGCCCGCAGCGGCGCCCCCTCCTTGTCGCCGGGGTAGAACCACCCGACCGGCGTGACGACGTTCTTGCCCGACCTCAGCAGGGCCGCCACCTCGTCGGGGTTGGGCATCAGCGGGGAGTAGATCACCGCGTCGGCGTCGAGGGCGAGGATCTCGTCGACGCTATTGGTCGCGGTCACGCCCAACGGCCCCACACCCGCGAGCTCACCAACGTCCTTGCCGCCCTTGGCCTCCGAATGCACCCAACAGCCGACCAGTTCGAGGTCGGGGTGCTCGAGCACGCCCTTTATCGCGGCGATGCCCACGCCGCCCGTCGCCCACTGCACGACCCGCAATGCCATGTGCCGTCACTCCCCGTCATGAAGTTAGCCGCTGAAAACTGGAACACGTTCTAACCACATCTACACCACCTGGACACGCGAAACGGCGGAATCTAGGGCAGAGGGCGGCACAATTGACCCTGATGGTGAAACGACTGGAGTACGGAGTACTCGGCCCGCTGCAGATGACCGCCGACGGCGCTCCGCTGCCGCTGGGTACGCCCAAGCAGCGGGCGGTGCTGGCGATGCTGGTGATGAGCCGCAATCGTCCGGTCGGCAGCGACGCACTCGTCAACGCCGCGTGGGAGCAGTTCCCGCCACCCGAGCCGAAGGCCAGCCTGCATTCGTACGTCTCCAACCTGCGCAAGCTGGTGTCCACCGCCGGGCTCGACCCGAAGGCGGTGCTGGCCAGCGCTCCGCCCGGTTACCGGCTGGCGATCATGGACGCCGACTGCGACATCGGCCGGTTCGTCGCCGCACAAGAACGCGGGCGTGCAGGCGGCGGCGGCAAGCCAGTTCGAGCAGGCCAGCAGGCACCTCCAGAATGCGCTGACCGAATGGCGCGGAGCGGTGCTCGAGGACCTGCGCGACTTCGAGTTCGTCGACCCGCTGTCGACGGCACTGGTCGAGGACAAGGTCGTCGCGCATACCGCCCTCGCGGAAGCCGAGATCGCTTGCAACCGCGCCTTTGCCGTGATCGGCGGCCTCGAAGCGCTGGTGACCGAGCATCCGTATCGCGAGCCCCTGTGGATCCAGCTGATCACGGCGTACTACCTCTCCGAACGGCAGTCCGACGCGTTGGACGCCTTCCAGCGGCTGAAGAAGACCCTGGCCGACGACCTGGGCATCGACCCCGGGCCGACGGTCCGCGCCCTACATGAACGGATCCTGCGCCAGGAACCGCTCAACGTCCGCAAGGCCGCGCTGACCACCGCGGTGCACAAGGTCAACTCCATCGACGTGCGCACCGCCGTCGGCAGCCACACGCCGGTCGCGTTCCTACGGTTCGCGTCCGGCGCCAGCCATCCCCTGACCGCCGTCGCCACCAGGATCGGACGGCTGCCCGACAACGAGATCGTGCTCGACGACGTCAACGTCAGCAGGCATCACGCCGTCATCATCGACACCGGCACGAGCTTCGTCATCACCGACCTGCGCTCGGCCAACGGTGTCGAGGTGGGCGATCAACGGATCCGGGGCACGGCGACGCTCGGCGACGGCGACGTGATCCGCATCTGCGACCACCAGTTCACCCTCGAAATCGGTGCGCCCGAGCCCAGGTGAACGGGGCAGGTTTCCCTGTCGTGAATCCAGCAACACATTAGTCTGCTAACCGGGACGCCACCAGGTGCCGACGGTGCTCCGTTGTTCGGGAGGCACAGTGGTCCGAGGAGACGGCACATGAGCGAGCCGAAGTCGCGCGAGGGCACCCAGTTCGGGCCTTACCGCCTACGACGGCTGATCGGCAAGGGCGGCATGGGCGAGGTCTACGAGGCCGAGGACACCGTCAAGGACCGGGTCGTCGCGTTGAAGCTGCTGCCGGAGGGCGTGTCCCACGACCCGGTGTTCCGCAAGCGGCTGCAGCGCGAGGCGCATTCGGCCGGACGGCTGCAGGAACCGCACGTGGTGCCGATCCACGACTACGGCGAGATCGACGGGGTGCTCTACGTCGACATGCGGATGATCAGCGGCTCCGATCTGCGCAAGCTGCTGAAGAGCTACGGGCCGATGACGCCGGCCCGCGCGGTGGCCATCGTGCGGCAGGTCGCGTCGGCCCTGGACGCGGCCCACGAGAGCGGCATCATGCACCGCGACGTGAAGCCGGAGAACATCCTGGTCACCCGCGACGACTTCGCCTACCTGGTGGACTTCGGCATCGCCAACGCCGCCAGCGACGAGAAGCTGACCGAACTCGGCACCGCCGTCGGCACCTACGCCTACATGGCGCCCGAACGGTTCCAGGGCGACGAGGTGACCTTCCGCGCCGACATCTATGCGCTGGCTTGCGTGTTGCACGAATGCCTCACCGGCTCACAGCCTTACGGCGGAGACAGTGTCAGCGTGGTCATCACCGCCCACTTGATGCAACCGGTTCCGCGGCCCAGCGTCGAGCGGCCCGGCATCCCCGCCGCGTTCGACCAGGTGATTGCTCGCGGCATGGCGAAGAAGCCCGACGAGCGGTTCTCGTCGGCCGGTGCGATGGCGATGGCGGCGACGCAGGCGCTGACCGAGAGCGACAAGGGCCACGCCGAGACCATCGTGCAGCGCAGCGAGGCAGCGACGACGCCCGCGGTGCTGGACCAGGGCGCCACCATGGCCGCTCCGACCCCGACGCCTCCCCCTGGTTCCCCGCCTTCGCCCCCACCCGGTTACGCGCCCGCCGCGTCGATCACTCCGCCGCCGGGGTCCACTCCGCCACCTCTGCCGTACGGCGGGACGCCCGGGTCGTACCCTGCAACGCCGCCGCCGGGTGCGTACCCTGCAACGCCGCCGCCGGGTTCGTACCCTGCGACGCCCACGCCCGGCGGGTACGCCGCGCCCATGTCGGGGTCGTTCCCGGCGTCGCAGCAGTACGGCCTCACCGGCCCGCCGCCACCTCCGCCCGGAGCCCCGGGCGGCGGTGCGGCGTGGACCCCGCCGCCGCCTCCGGGCTCGAACCCGAAGGGCGGCAACAAGGTCCCGTTGCTCGTCATCGGGGCGATTGTCGGCGTCGTCGTGCTGGTCGCCGCCGGCATCGGAATCGTGCTGGCGTTCGGCGGCGACGACACCAAGGCCCAACGACCGACGTCGACCTCCAAGACCCCGACGAAGACATCGACGTCGAGGTCTCGGACGTCGCCCACGTCCGAGGATCCGACCCCGGCGAACAACCCGGATTCCTTCGACGCCAAGCTGATGGCGCTGATCCCCTCGGGTTATCCGACCAGCGTGTGCGAGGTCGCCAGCCCTCCGGTAACGGGTTCACTCGCCACCATCGATTGCCGAAAGTCCGTCCAGCCCAACGGCCCTGAAGAGGCCCACTACTTGTTGTTCGCCACGCAGGCACTGCTACAGCAGCACTTCGATGAAGCGCTCAAGAGTAACGACGAGGTGCTCCGTTGTCCGGGCGGAGATCAGGACTCGCCCCACGAATGGCACTACGACGACGAATCGAACACGGTCGGTGGTCAGGTGGCATGCGGCACCTACAAGGGCCGCCCCGACATCCAGTGGAGCCAGGTAGACGATCTCATGCTGGCCGACGTCCAAAGCAGCGGCGACCTCGGGTCGCTCTACGACTGGTGGTTGAACTACAGCTGATGGGCTCTCCGGAATCCACCAAGGCGTCAGTCGGGAACCACTGCCCGGAGTACAGCGACCCGTTCACGTGAGGCCGAGGTCGGCGAAGCGACGATCCGCCGGACGAACGCTAGTCGCGGTATTGGATCCCGACACCGGGCGGTATGTTCCTGGAAACGCAGCGTCGCGAAGGGATTCAGCCATGGCCAAGAGCACCAATCGGGTTTTCGTCGTCGGAGTCGGGATGACGAAGTTCGAGAAGCCGGGTCGTCGGGAGGGTTGGGACTACCCGCAGATGGCCAAGGAGTCGGGCACCAAGGCCCTCGCCGACGCGGGCATCGAGTACACCGACGTCGAGCAGGGGTACGTCGGATACTGTTCGGGCGACTCGACGTCCGGCCAACGCGCGCTCTACGAACTTGGCATGACCGGCATCCCGATCGTCAACGTGAACAACAACTGTTCGACGGGTTCGACGGCGCTGTATCTGGCGGCGCAGGCCATCCGCGGTGGGCTCGCCGACTGCGTCATGGCGCTGGGCTTCGAGAAGATGCAGCCGGGTTCGCTCGCCGGCGGAGCCGACGACCGCGAGTCGCCGCTGGGCAACCACGTCAAGGCACTCGCCGAGCTCGATGAGTTCGCCTTCCCGGTGGCGCCGTGGATGTTCGGCGCGGCAGGCCGCGAGCACATGAAGAAGTACGGCACCACCGCCGAGCACTTCGCGAAGATCGGCTACAAGAACCACAAGCACTCGGTGAACAATCCCTACGCGCAGTTCCAGGAGGAGTACACGCTCGACGACATCCTGGGGGCCAAGATGATCTCCGATCCGCTGACGAAGCTGCAGTGCTCTCCCACGTCCGACGGATCCGGAGCGGCGATCGTGGTCAGCGAGGACTACGTGGCCAAGCACGGGCTGGGCGGCCAGGCCGTCGAGATCGTCGGGCAGGCCATGACCACGGACTTCGCGAGCACGTTCGACGGCAGCGCGGCGAACATCATCGGTTACGACATGAACGTCCAAGCCGCACAGCAGGTTTACGACCAGTCCGGGCTCGGCCCGCAGGACTTCCAGGTCATCGAGCTCCACGACTGCTTCTCGGCCAACGAGCTGCTGCTGTACGAGGCGCTGGGGCTGTGCGGCGAGGGTGAGGCGCCCAAGCTGATCGACGACGGCGACACCACGTACGGAGGGCGTTGGGTGGTCAACCCGTCGGGCGGGCTCATCTCCAAGGGCCATCCGCTCGGCGCCACCGGGTTGGCCCAGTGCGCGGAGTTGACCTGGCAGCTGCGCGGCACTGCCGACAAGCGTCAGGTCGACGGTGTCACGGCAGCCCTGCAGCACAACATCGGACTCGGTGGGGCCGCCGTCGTGACGGCCTACCAGCGCGCCGAACGCTAGGACTTCCCTCGCCGAGCAGACGTAAAATCCCCTCAATCGCGGTGATTGAGGGGATTTTACGTCTGCTCGCCAGAGGTAGTGACCACTTGTGTGGTTGCCTCGGCTCGAGCCGGGTATATCCAAGTCATGACTAGACCTGATTCAGTCGGTGGTGCAGGCGAAGGCGACTCCGACGCCGATCCCGACATGGTGAAGTCTGACGACGAGAAGCCGACCGAGCCGGGTTCGGCCGAAGAGTCCGCATCCGACTGAGTCCGCCGAGTGCACGGTTGTTAACGCATCGCCCAAGTCGGGGCGCAAACAACCGTACGTTCGGCGCGCATCCTTCGCCCGCGAGCAGACGCAAAATCCCCTCAATCGCGGTGATTGAGGGGATTTTGCGTCTGCTCGCGGGAGAAACTTGGTCAGTCGCGGTACTCGATCACGTCATACCCTCCGTCGGCGTGACGGGCCCGGATCGTCTTCTTGTCGTACTTGCCGACGCTGGTGCGCGGAACCTCGTCGACGAACGTCCAGCGTTCGGGCAGCCACCATCGAACCACCTTGTCCGCGAGGAACTCCCGCAGCTGCTGCGGGGTGGCGTCGGCACCTTCGTTGAGCACGACCACGGCCAGCGGGCGTTCCTGCCAGCGTTCGTCGGGCACTGCGACCACCGAGGCCTCGAGCACCGCCGGGTGTGCGATGAGGTGGTTCTCGAGCTCGACCGACGAGATCCATTCGCCGCCGGACTTGATGACGTCCTTCGCGCGGTCGGTCAGGGTGACGTAGCCCAGCGGGTCGATGTGGCCGACGTCGCCTGTCCGCAGCCATCCGTCGGCGAACTTCTCCGCGTCGCGACCGAGGTAGTAGCCACCGGTGACCCACGGCCCGTGCACTTCGATCTCGCCGACGGACTTGCCGTCGTGCGGAAGTGGGTGGCCCGCGTCGTCGATGATGCGGAGCTCGACCCCGCAGACCGACCGGCCCTGTGAGGCCCGCAGCCGCCACTGTTCGTCCTCGGAGAGCCCGGGTACCGGCCGCGCCACCGTCGCCACCGGAGACGTCTCCGTCATCCCCCAGGCGTGCAGCACCTCGACCCCGTGCTCGGCGAGCGCCTTCATCATCGACATCGGCACCGCGGACCCACCGCTGGTGACCAGTCGCAGCGACGAGATGTCGTGCTGCGGAGACTTGTTCAGGTACGTCAGGATGTCGTTCCAGATCGTCGGGACCGCGCCTGCGACGGTGGGCCGTTGGCTCTCGATGAGCTCGACCAGCGATGCCGCGTCCATGAAGCGATCCGGGAGCACCAGGTCCGCGCCCGCCATCATCGCGGCATATGGCATGCCCCACGCGTTCGCGTGAAACATCGACACGATCGGCAGCACCGAGTCATTGAGGCAGAACCCGGACCCATTGGCCGCGCACGCCGCCATCGTGTGAAGGAACGTCGAACGGTGGCTGTAGACAACGCCTTTCGGGTTTCCCGTGGTGCCGCTGGTGTAGCACATCGCGGCGGCGGACTTCTCGTCGACCTCGGGCCAGTCGAACATCGGCGACGCCGCGGCGAGCACGTCCTCGTAGCGCACCACCGTCTTGTCGGACTCGATCAGCGGAGCAAGGTCGCCGTCCCCGACGGCGATCACGGTGTGCACGGTGTCCAGTAGCGGCAGCACCGGCGCGAGCTGGGCGGTCAAGGCGACGTCGGCGACGATCACCTGGTCCTCGGCCTCGTTCGCGATGTACGCGATCTGCTCCGGGGACAGCCGGATGTTGAGCGTGTGCAGCACCGCGCCCATGGACGGCACGGCGACGTACGCGGTCAGGTGCTCGGCGTTGTTCCACATGAAGGTGCCCACGCGGTCGTCTCCCGCGATGCCGAAGCCGCGCAGCGCGTTGGCCAGCCGCGCGGCCTGCTCGCCGAGCTCGCGGTAGGTGGTCGTGCGGTAGCAGCCACGGCCCATCGCGGTGGTCACGGTGCGGTCGCCGTTGACGTCTGCGGCGTAGCGCATGATCGTCGCGACGGTCAATGGGACGTCCTGCATCGTGCTGCGCATCGTCGGCTCCCTCTCCGGTTGGGCGCGATGCTATCGGCGCGCGCGAGGGCCTTTCGGCGATTCGAGGAATGCCAGTTCACACAGTGGAACGAATTCGCTCCTCGTAGCGATGTACCAGGTGAATTACATCCAATTGCCAGACAGGGGGCGCGCAGCATGCGTCCATCGTTAATTTCAGCCACATTGGCCACTCTGGCCGCAGCCGCGTGTGTGTTGGCCGCGCCGGCCGGGCTCGTCCACGCCGATCAGAACGCCCAACAGACCATCAACCAGTTGGAGGCGGACGGGTACACGGTGAACGTCGACCGGGTCGGCAGCGGGCGCATTCAGGACTGCGTCGTTACGAGCGTGCGCAATCCGCAGACCGTCACCGAGTGGATTCGCGTGCGGGATGGCAGGAATAGGGACGGCAGCATCGACTGGGACGTGATCCCCGTGATCCGCAGCAGGTCCATCTCGGTCTCGCTGAACTGCACCTGACCCGCCACGAACGCATGGAGTTCCCGCCGCGACCTAACTGGTGGATGATGGTCAGGACACGACAGGAGGCGCGGCGATGCGTATGAAGTGGGCGGTTGCAGTTGCGACCATCGGAATCTGCGCAACGGCAGTCGCCCCAGCAGGTCCCGCTGGCGCGGACGAAACCGCTCAGGAAACGATCTCCCGACTGCAGTCCGAGGGCTACACCGTCACCATCGACAAGATCGGGACGGCCCCCATCGACCAGTGCGTGGTGACCAGCGTCCGCAACCCGCAGTCGGTCTCCCAGTTGGTGCCCTACGTCGGCCCCGGCAACAACGGCGATCGCGTGCTGGTGCAGCAGACCGTGTCGCAAACGGTGTCGGTGTCGCTCAACTGCTCGCGCTGAACCGAATTCACCGACTGGAGCAGTCCAGCGACACGGTGATCGTCCGGTTCACCACGAGCTCGATGAAGCGGTCGCGATCCCGATGTCCGTCCACCCGGACCAGCCGGGTCTGCTCCTGCGGGTTGCGCACGCTGGTCACCTGGCACTCCGAAAGTGGCGCACTCCCAATGCGATCGATGCGGACGTCGTAACCCTGAGCTTCGAGCTGGCCGATGGCGACGATCGCCGAGTCGGATCCCGGCGACGCCAAACCGGCTGGGGCGAGGATCAATCCGCAGGCCACGGCGGCGAGCACGATCAAAGTCAACAATGCAGCACGCATCACGCACCTCCAGCTCGTTGGCGGGTGCGATCTCGCGACACGCCTGCGTGGTGGCCAGTCCTGGCCGTCATAGGAGAAACGAGATGGGCTGCGGTTCCGTTCAATTGGCTCCGGTGCTTCCACCGAACCCGAAGCGGCCCGGCCAGTGCGCACTGGCCGGGCCGTTCGCATCACGCCCTATGCCGGCGCAGGGATCCGCCCCTGCGCGGGTTCTTCGGCGCGGTGGTCGTCGTCGACCATGGTCAACTCGTTGAACGGATCGTCTCCGCGCAGCACCTCGTCCACGCGGTCCTTGTCGATCGTGTGTGTCCACGAGCCGACCAGGATGGTGGCGACCGCGTTTCCCGAGAAGTTGGTCAGCGCGCGTGCCTCGGACATGAACCGGTCGATGCCGACGATCAGACCGACGCCGTCGAGCAGGTCCGGACGATGGGCCTGCAGACCGCCGGCCAACGTCGCAAGCCCCGCACCGGTGACTCCGGCCGCGCCCTTCGACGCGACGATCATGAACACCAGCAGCCCGATCTGCTCTGTCAGCGACAGCGGATCACCCAGCGCGCCCGCGATGAACAGCGACGCCATGGTCAGGTAGATCGCCGTGCCGTCGAGGTTGAACGAGTAGCCGGTCGGGACCACCACGCCGACGGTGGTGCGCTCGACGCCGAGGTGCTCCATCTTGGCGATCAACCGCGGCAGTGCGGACTCCGACGACGACGTCGACACGATCAGGAGGTACTCGCGGGCCAGGTAGCGCACGAGCTTGAAGATCGACACCCCGGACACCACCCGCAGGATGACGCCGAGTACGCCGAACACGAAGACGATGCAGGTGATGTAGAAGGCCAGCATCAAACCGAGTAGCTGCGTCACCGCGGACCAGCCGGTCTGGCCGACGACGTTCGCAATCGCGCCGAACGCACCGATCGGTGCCAGCCAGAGGATCATCACGAGGACCTTGAACACCAGCTTCTGCAGCGACGCGATGGCGCGCAGCGCCGGCTCGCCCGCCGAGCCCATGCCCTGCAGCGCGAATCCGACGAGCAGCGCGACGAACAACGCCTGCAGCACGCTGCCCTCCGTCAGCGCGGAGAACAGCGTGTCCGGAATGATGCCCTGCACGAAGTCCAGCAGACCGCCTGCCTCGTGAGCGGTCTCGGCCAGTTCGGCGCCCTTGCCCGCCGCGCTCTCGGTCAGATGCATTCCGCTGCCCGGGTGCAGCAGGTTGCCGACCACCAGGCCGATGGCCAGCGCGAACGTCGACATCACCAGGAAGTAGACGAAGGCCAGCCCGCCGACCTTGCCGACGGTGGCCGCCTTGCGTACCGAGCCGATGCCCAACACGATCGTGCAGAAGATGACCGGGGCGATCATCATCTTGATGAGGGCGACGAACATCGTGCCCAGCACTCCGACGCTCTTGCCCACGTCTGGGGCGAGCAGGCCGACGGCCACACCCGCGACCACGGCGATGATGACGGCGATGTAGAGCCAGTGGGTGCGGTCCCGCTTCTCCGGCTTGTCGGGCGGGGCCGACGTGTCGGTCGGTCTGGTCATGAGGATTCCTCCGAGTCGAGAGCCAATGTGGTCTGCAAGCATCGTGTTCCCCAAAGTGATCCAGGTCCCGCTTTAGTTCATTTAGTTCGGGTTGGTGATGAGCCGCAGCCCGTACCCGCCGTATCCTCTGCCTTGCACCCATAGGGGGTAGGCGTGGGTCAACGAGCCAAAATGTTGGCGGTACTCCTCTCGTACTTCGTCGCGACGGCCGTCGGGTTCTACTTCGTCAGCAATCACAACGAGTTCGTCGCGATCTTCGGCACATTTGCGGTTGGCGCTGCGGCGGGCGTCGTGTTCGTCGCGATCTCTCTGGCCGCTGGACTGTTACGCGCCATCAAAGACCGTCGGTCCTGAGCGACGGGCCAGGCGGAAGGCTCACTACCCCCGCCAAAGGCGTGCGGCACCAATCGAGAACTTCAGGCTGAAGGCGCCGGGGCGCGGTACGTTCACCACCGTGGTGGACGGCGCGAAGGACCATGCCGGACGGCTGCGTCCTCGGCGCTGCGCGTCCGACGCGCTCGTCATCGAGAAGCGACCCTGCGCATCCGCTATCGCCACGAAGGCCGCGAACCCGTGACACCGCGCAACTGGTGGCCGCGCTCGTTGGCCGGCCAAGCGATCGCCCTGCAGATCGCGGTGATCGCGGTGGTCGTCGTGGTGGGCAGTGCGCTGGCGCTACTCGACGCGCGGCAAGATGCGGACGCCGCCGCTCGCCAGCAGGTGGTCAGCATCGCCACCGCGCTGGCCGACGCACCGTCGACCGCCGCGGCGATCGACTCCGGCCGTGCCACCGAGATCCTGCAACCGGTGACTGAGGCCGTGCGCACGAACACCGACATCGCCTTCATCACGATCATGGCGCCCGACGGCACACGGTTCACTCACACCGATCCGACCCAGATCGGTGGCCACTACCTCGGCACCACCGAACCGGCGCTGCGCGGGGAGATCTTCACCGAGGTCTACACCGGCACGCTCGGCCCGTCGGTGCGCGCGATCGCACCGGTGCGCAACGCGTCGGGACGGGTGGTCGGCCTGGTGTCGGCAGGCATCACGCAACAGACGCTGGCCCAGCGGTGGCGCGACCAGTGGCCGTCCATCGCAGCGGTCGGACTTGGGGCGCTTGCGCTTTCGCTCGTCGGCGTCTGGGCCATCCGGCGTCGGCTGCTGCGTCAGACACACGGACTGCGGCCCGACGAACTACGGGTCATGTACGAGCACCACGACGCCATCCTGCATTCGGTGTCCGAGGGGCTCGTGGTGCTCGACGGCGACCGGGTGGTGCTCGTCAACGACGAAGCCCGGCGCCTGTTGGCACTTCCGGCCGCCAAGGTCGCCGCTTCGGACCTGCCCGAGTTCCTGCGCAGCTACGAACCCGGCGTGCGCGACGAGCTGCACGTGACCGAGGAGCGCGTGCTGGTGGTGAACCGGTCGAAGGTCGAGGGCTCGGCGCGCTCGGAGGTGGTGACCATTCGCGACCGCACCGAATTGCAGGGCGCGCTGGGCGAATTGAGCTCGCTGCAGGTGCTGGCCGACTCATTGCGCGCGCAAGCGCACGAGGCTGCGAACAAGCTTCACACCGTGATCACCATGGTGGAGCTCGGCAGGCCCGACGACGCGGTCGAGTTCGCCACCGAGGAATTGGCCATGTCCCAGCGCCTGGTGGACCGGCTGTCGGAGGACGTCGGCGAGCCCGCTCTGGTGGCGCTGCTCATCGGCAAGACGGCACAGGCCGACGAACGCGGTATCGCGCTGACGATCACCGAGGACACCCACTTGCCCTCTACCGCAGAGCAAGTGCCGCTTTCGGCGCAGGAGCTCGTCACCGTGCTCGGCAATCTGATCGACAACGCCATGGACGCGTGCGACCGGAACGACCCGTGGATCGAGGTCACCGTCAGTCAGGACGACGCCGCGCTGCTGATCCGGGTGGCCGACAGCGGCGCGGGCATGGACGCGGCCACGTTCACCCGCGCCATGCAGCGCGGCTACTCGACGAAGTCGGGCGCAGACTCCGAGCAACACGGGCTTGGGCTCGCCCTGGTCGCCCAGGTGGTGCGTCGCCACGACGGCGAGTTGACGGCCGACGTGACGTACGGCTCCGTCGTCACGGTGACGGTACCGAGGGTGGCCACGTGATCTCGGTACTCGTCGTCGAAGACGATCCGTTGATCGCGGAGGCTCATCGCACGTATCTGGCTCGGCTGGAGGGCTTTTCGAACGCCGCGGTGGCGCACACCGCGCGCGAGGCCATGCAGATCGCGACGGACGCGTCGGCGTCCGACACACCGATCGACCTCGTGTTGCTCGACCTCGGCCTGCCCGACGCCAGTGGCATCGCCCTGGCGTCGGCGCTCGCCGGGCTTCGCCCCGCCCCCGACATCATCGCCATCACGTCGGAGCGTGATCTGGAGATGGTGCGGGCCGCCGTCGCGCATGGCGCGCTGGCATATCTGTTGAAGCCCTTCACCTTTGCGGCCTTCCGCGACCGACTGGAGCGCTACCGGCGCTACCGCTTGGCGTTGCCCGCGGGGGTCGAGGCCGCCAGCCAGTCCGAGGTGGACAGGGCACTCGCCGAGTTGAGGGTGGCCGCCGACAAGTCGGCCTCGCCCAAGGGCGCCGCTCCGCAGACGAACGACGACATCGCCAGGACGGTGCGTGATCGGGCCGACGGAGCGACGGCCGACGAAGTCGCCAAACAGGTCGGGGTGTCGCGTGTCACCGCGTGGCGCTACCTGGAGCGGTTGGCCGACGAAGGCGTCGTCACGCGACACACCGACTACGGCAAGGCGGGGCGTCCCAAGACGCGTTACCAATGGCGCTGAGGCGTCAGACGCCGGCTGGCTGCAGCTCGCGAACCTGCGGCGCGACAAACGAATTCGCTGCGACGAACTGCGAGTACAGCATGGGTGCAGCTGCGGCGACGGCGTACGACGTGACGCAACCCGCGTAGTCGGCGACATACAGTCGCTCGGGGCTCACGGCGATGCACGACGGGCGAGCACCGACCGAGACGCTGCCGATGACGGCGCGGGTTTCGGTGCAGACGACGTGGACCCGGTCGTAATCGACGACGAACGCACGCGTGCCGTCGGGGCTCAATGCGAGCTGCATCGGGGCGGCGCCGACGCTGATGGTGGCGTACACCCGGTTGGCAACGAGGTCGAGAACGTGCAGCACGCCGCGGTCGTTGATGTCGGACGTCAGCGCGAAGGCGGTGCTGTCGAAACCCAGCTCCAGCCCACGGATCGGTGCACCGAGCGCGATGCTGCGACGCGCGCGGCCCGACTCGATGTCCACGACGACGATCCGGCTGCTGACCGAGTCGGTGATCGCGATGAAGAGCCGACGGCCCGCGGCGTCGACGCGCAGGGCGTCGATGGTGGCGTCGGCAGTCTGTGCGACGTCGATGGTGGCGACGCTCTGCGTGACGACGTCGATGACGGCGACGTCGACACCATCACGCCCGGCCCGGGCGGCGTAGACCCGCTTGCCGTCGGCGCTGATGACCACCGCAGTGACGTTGCCCGCCATGGGGTAGGCGGCGACGATCTTGCCGTTGTCGGTGTCGATGACGGTGATGGCGTCGTCACTTGCGGACGACACGGCCACGTAGGCGCGTGCGTCCGACAGTGCGACCGCGAACGGCTGACCGGTGGCGACGCCACCCCGCACGGCCAGCGACTCGGTGTCGAGTACCGCCAGCGTGTTGTCACCGAAGTTGGTGACCACCAGGGAGCCGGCATCGACTGCGAGGTCGGAGATCGGGCCCCGTCCGATGGTCGCGGAATGCAGCAGGGACACGTCTGCGGTGTCCACAGTCACGCCAGGTGAGCGCGCGTGCGTATTAGCCATAATCTTCGGCACCTCCGCCGGGTGATATGCACCGGCACTAGTCTCGATATGAATCGGCGCCCCGTCGGGGCGCGGTCCTGATTGAGTGTAGCGACGGAAGTGGACACTCAGAAGGGGCTCGGCAGCCCTTTCCCGCTCACATCTGTCAACCTCTCAGACACCGCTTAGGAAACTTTTCGTTATGCGGCCGTTACCTTTTGGTGGCAACGCTCATCACAGAGTTTGCCTGCAATTACGATGGGACTGGCAACTGGCTACCACCACGGGCCAGATAAACGTCGAAACACGGATTCTTAGCTTTCGTGGCAAAAGTGAGCGCGAGATCACAAGGCGACACGACAGCAAATTCACGCCATTCTGTGTCGAGAATAACGGGTGTGGTAATTGAGACAGTCGGGCCCCGTGTGACCGCCGCCGTCGGGCCGTCGCGGCTTTGCCGTTTGGCCCCGGTTCACTTTTGCTTCAGTTTTCCGCGGACGGTGTCGGGTCACCCGGACCCCCTTCGGTCAGCCCTGTCCGACGTTGTTGTCAAGGCCCGAGTTGTTCACCTGCGGAGCGCCGGAGTGGTAGGTCACCGTGTTGTTGAGTCCGGAAATCGCGATGGCATCCGCAGAGTCGACGACGACCTTGTTCTGGCTTCCAGAGACGGTGAGCTGCGCACAGTTGCCGCTGACCTCGTACGTGTTGGAGAAGCCGCTGATGCTCACCGCACCTCCGTCGCAGACCACCTTGCCGTTGACGCCTACTCCGGACAGGCTGAGGTTGTCGCCGGCCGCGGCCGTCGGAACCGCCTCCGTCGTCGAACCCGACTGCCCCGGGATGCTGGGCGGCGAGAACGACGGGATGCTCGGCGGCGAGAACGACGGGATGTCCTTCACCGCATTGGTCACCGACAACACGGCGTAAATGCCACCGGCCAAGGGGATCAGGAAGACCAGGGCGATGATGGCCAGCAGCCATCCGGTCGGGAACCCGGACTTCTTCACGGTCGGATTGAACGGGCCGCTGAGTGACGCCGGTGGGTAACTCCCGTACCCGCCGGGCGGTGGCGGGGTGAAGCTCGAGTCGTACGAACCGGGCGGCGGGGGTGGCGGGGGGTAGCCCTGACCGTACGAGGCGGGCGGAGGTGGCGGATACGACGTGCCACCCGGCGGTGGAACGTAGCCGTACTGCCCAGAGCCGGCTTCCACCGAACTCGTCCCTAGTTCGGACGCGCTCGCCTGATCGTTGAGGGAGCGCTCCAGGTCCCGGATGCGCGCTTCCGGGTCGTTCGGATCCATGCGCAGATGTTCCCACAACTGACGGTGATTGCTCGGCGGAGCGGCAGAAATCTCGGGCGATTGCTCCGGCAGCGGGTTGATCTGGGCGACGTCCCCGTCGCGCCTACCGCCGTGGGGTAACTCGTGCACCTCCCGTGACTTTGCTGTCGTCGTCGCCTATCGGCTTCCACAGCGCCCGACGCCAAGCACGACGTCGACGGCCTCGGCGAACCTGGATCGCGCGGAACATCTTGTCCCGCAGGGTTTGGCGCGACCCTCCCGCAAGCTGCGGGGTCATCCTGGTATGACGGCGTTGTCACCCGATCCATGCGCCGACGGTCCCGCAACCGGCGGTGGTCGCGCGGCGGGGCGACGGAAATCGTCGACTACAGCGTCGGCAGCGGCGTGACCTGAGCGACGGCAACGTCGCGCGTCATGCAGCGCGGGCACTTGTGGATGTCGGTCAGTTCCTTCACCTGGTCGGTGGCCTTCTGACAGAACGCGAGGATGCATTCACACGACAGCGTGACCAGCCACTCGGCCAGGTGCGGGCCACCCCTGCGGGCGACCTCGCAGGCGCCCATGTCCTCGCACTCGACGACCATTCCGCGATCAATGAAGTATTCGGGTCGATGCCTCATGACCGCGATGAGCGCTTGCGCGAAGAGCAGAGCTGCACAGATGAGCGCTTGCGCGAAGAGCAGAGCTGCACAGATGGGCGCTTGCGCGAAGAGCGGAGCGGCACAACGGAGCAGGCGGACGCGGCCAAGGGGATGCCTCCAGAGAAGAACCACGGGATCGGGTCCATCTTGCCAATCGACGCCGAATGTGGCTAGCCGTTTCCGCCGACTCGGCGTCCCCGACCCGTCGCGGCGTAGTTCCCCTGCTACAGCACCTTCGACAGAAACTCCTGTAGGCGTGGATGTTTCGGGTTGTCGAAGAGCTCGGCGGGCGGCGCGTCCTCCACGATCTTGCCGCCGTCCATGAAGAGCACCCGGGACGCCACCTCGCGGGCGAAGCCCATCTCGTGCGTGACCACCACCATCGTCATGCCGCCCAGGGCCAGCGCGCGCAGCACCTCGAGCACGTCGCCGACCATCTCGGGGTCCAGCGCGCTGGTGGCCTCGTCGAACAGCATGATCGACGGGTTCATCGCGAGCGCCCGTGCGATGGCCACGCGCTGCTTCTGACCGCCCGACAGGGTGGCCGGCTTGACGTTGGCCTTCTCCGCGAGCCCGACCTGGGCCAGCAGATCGACGGCCTTCTCCTCCGCGGCGGACTTGTCCAACTTCATGGTCAGCAGCGGCGCGAGGTGACGTTGTCGATCACCGTCATGTGCGGGAACAGGTTGAAGTGTTGGAACACCATGCCGATGTGTTGGCGGTGATTCGCGAAGGCTCACGCTAGCGTCACGATGGGCGCCGCGAAGGAGATTTCGCACCCGGAGCGGATGCTCAGCCTCGGTGGCGAACCGTGGCACGGTGCGCCACCGATCGTCACCCGCATGCACAAACGTTGGGCTGCAATGAGTTCGGCCCACGATGTGTCATGGGTGCCGGTGCGCGGCATGTGGATTCGTGCGGGGCGGGAATCACCGGGCCGCCATGGACGTCGTACTTCGCGACGGCGGTCAGCTGACAGGAAGGCGCAGACATGCGAGTAGGCGTGGTATTTCCCCAGACGGAGCTCGGCGGAGCTCCCGGCGCGGTCCGCGCCTACGGCCAGCGAGTGGAGGAACTGGGCTTTCGCCACATCTTGGCCTACGACCACGTCGTCGGCGCGGATCCGACGGTCCACACCGGCTGGAACGGTCCCTACGACGTGTACACCACCTTTCACGAGCCGCTGGTGATGTTCGGCTTCCTGGCCGCGGTCACTCACACGGTCGAACTGGTCACCGGGGTGATCATCCTGCCCCAGCGGCAGACCACACTGGTGGCCAAGCAGGCCGCCGAGGTCGACCTGCTCAGCGGCGGACGGCTGCGGCTGGGGATCGGAATCGGTTGGAACACCGTCGAATACGAGGCGCTCGGCGAGGACTTCGGCACCCGGGGCAAGCGATCGGCCGAACAGGTGGCACTGCTGCGTCGACTCTGGACCGAACAGACCGTCACGTTCGACGGTGAATTCGACCGGGTGACGGGTGCCGGCCTGGCCCCGATGCCGGTGCAACGGCCGATCCCGTTGTGGATCGGTTCGCGGTCGGCGGCGGGCTACCGGCGGGCCGGACGGCTGGCCGACGGATGGTTTCCCATGATGTCGCCGGGCCAGGAACTGCATGACGCCCGCCAGGTCGTCGCCGCCGCGGCCACCGAGGCAGGCCGGAATCCGGCCGCGATCGGCATGGAGGGACGAGTGTCCTGGACCGGCGACGCCGGGGCGGTCACCGCGGAACTCGAGGCCTGGGCCGACGCCGGTGCATCACACGTGTCCGTCAACACCATGGGAGCCGGTCTGACGACCGTCGACGAGCATCTCGAGGTGCTGGCCACGGTGGCGGAATCGCTTCCGTCGACCTAGGAAAGGTGGCAGACGGGTTACCCGGAGTCATCATAGACGCAGGAAATCCACGGCGAGGAGCCCGAGCGTGAACACCACATCCGACGCACCGACACCCGACTACCCGCAGATGGCCGCGGTTCGCGGGCGGGTGGAGCCCGCGCCGCGACGGGTTCGCGGCTACCTCGGCAACGAATTGGTCTTCGACACGACGTCGGCGCGCTACGTATGGGAAGTGCCCTACTACCCGCAGTACTACGTCCCTCTCGCCGACGTCCGCGCCGAGCACCTACGCGACGAGAATCATCCGCAGAAAGTGCAATTCGGGCCGTCACGGACGTACTCACTGGTCGGCGACGGGCAGACCCGCGAGTCGGCCGTTCGGGTGTTCGACGCGGAGGGCGACGGCCCGGTGGCCGGGTTGGTGCGGTTCGAGTGGGCAGCGCTGACCTGGTTCGAGGAGGACGAGCCGATCTACGGACATCCCCGCAACCCGTATTCGCGGGTGGATGCGTTGCGCTCGCACCGAAGGGTCACCGTCGAACTCGACGGCGTGGTGCTCGCCGATACCAACTGCCCGGTGCTGTTGTTCGAAACCGGTTTGCCGACAAGGTATTACATCGATGCCACCGACGTCGCGTTCGAACACCTCGAGCCGAGTGACACTCAGACGCTGTGCCCGTACAAGGGCGTGACGTCGGGCTATTGGTCGGTGCGGGCCGGCGACACGGTGCACCCCGATTTGGCGTGGACCTATCACTATCCGCTGCCCGCCGTCGCGCAGATCGCGGGCATGGTGGCGTTCTACAACGAGAAGCTCGACATCGAGGTCGACGGCGTCAGGCTGGCTCGGGCCAAGAGCCACTTCAGTTGAGGGCGGCGGGCCCCTTCCTCGGGCCGCGAGTCTGGACGAAGATGGAGGGCGGCCGATGGCTGACTTACCGGACCGGGAAACGGGGACCAACGAAGTCATCGGGGTGCGGTTCGATGGAGGCAACACGGTGCGCCGTGTGCTGGGTGAAGGGGGACGACATTGACGAACTACCCATCAGGCACAGTGTTGACGTGTAGCCACGACGACTGCCCGTGTCGAATTCGAGTCGAGGTCGAATGCCACTGTGCAGGTGGTGACGAGGCCTACATGTGCACGTGCGGCGCCCCGATGACCCCGGTCGACGCGTGAGCGCCGCGGGCGCATTCATTCACTGAGCACCAATACTCCGCGGTGACGGCCTCGAGCTGGCCGGCATCGACCTTCCGCGCGCGCTACTGCGGCTGATCGGGCCCCGCGGACCCCGCGCCCGGCGTGCTACCTGCAATCTCCCGGAGATCTCCACGAAGTCTCCAAGCTCGGACCACCCCGCTGCGACAGCATCGAATCATCGAAGAAACGAGCCGCCAGGCTCTCGCAAAGGGGTCCCGCATGATGAAGTCCATCCGTTCCACCGTCGTCATTGGAGCCGCTGCGGTCGGTGTGTTGCTCGCGCCTGCCGTTCCGGCCTTCGCCGCCGCCGACCTCGACATCGCTCAACTCGAGGCGCAGGGCTTCGACGTCAAGGTCAACCGCATCGGCAGCGCGCCGCTCGACGAATGCGAGGTGAGCGACGTTCGCAACCCGCGGGAACAGAAGCGGTTCGAGCGCTTCGGCGACCACCTCGTCGAGGTGGTCTTCAAGCGCACTATCACGGTCACCGTGGACTGCTCGCGTCGCTGAGCGCCCGGGCCGGGGACAGATGGTCATTCGCCCCAATCGGCGCAGGCGCAGTGCCAAGCTGAGCCCGTGACGAGACATCGCGGCATCGACGATCGCGTCGTGCGGCTGCGGGACGGGCGGTCGTTGGGTTTCGCCGAGTACGGAAAGCCCGACGGGGTCGTCGTCGTCAACGCCCACGGAGGCCTGGTCGGGCGACTCGACGCAGCCGCCGCCGCGCCCTTCGCCGAACGGGCAGGGGTTCGGCTGATCTCACCGGACCGGCCTGGCATCGGGCTGTCGGATCGCCTACCCGGGCGCACGATGCTGGACTGGGCCGACGACGTCGCCGAACTGCTCGATCAGCTCGGCGTCGACCGCTTCGCGGCGATGGGATGGTCGATGGGCGGCCAGTACGCCGCCGCGCTCGGCCACGCGATGCCGGCGCGGGTGAATAGGGTGGCCATCATCGCAGGCGCCCTGCCGCTGACGGAGCCCGGAACGTTCTCCGAGCTCCCATTCTTCGACCGCGCGTACACCCGGCTGTCGCAGCGGGTACCCCCGGTCGCTCGGCTGTGCTTCCGGACGATGTCGTTGATGGCCCGGTCCGCTCCCACGCTCAACGGCCGACTGGCGGCACTCGAGTTGGGCGTGCCCGACGCGGATGTCCTGAAAGCCGAAGGCTTCGAAGCATTTTCGCACATGTCACACGAGGGCTTGCGGAGGGCATCCGGCGTCGTCGACGACTACCGCGCCTGGGCATTGCCGTGGGGATTCGCTCCGGAGGATCTCCGGGTGCCCGTCGACGTGTGGGCGGGTCTCGATGATCAACTGGTACCCGGTGACTGGGGAGATGAACTGGCGCAACGCATTCCCGGTGCGACGTACTACCTACGGCGCGGTGGGCACTTCGTGGCACACCTGCACTTCGACGAGCTCTTCGAGGCGCTGCTGCGCTAGCCCCGATGCCGGAGCGGCGTTCCTACCAGACCTTGATGCGGTCCTGCGGCCGAAGGTAGAGCGCGTCGCCTTCCTTGACGTCGAAGGCGGTGTACCACTCATCCATGTTCCTGACGATTCCGTTGACGCGATACTTCTCCGGGCTGTGGACGTCACTCTGCAGAAGGATGCGCTGGATTTCGGTGCGGCACTGCTTCTTCCAGCTGGCGGCGTACGCCAGGAAGAAGCGCTGGTCGCCGGTCAGACCGTCGATGATCGGCGCCTCCTCGCCGTCGAGCGACAACTTGTAGGCGTCGTAGGCGATGCGGAGGCCAGCCAGGTCGGCGATGTTCTCGCCGACCGTCACGGCCCCGTCGATGTGCATGCCCGGCAGTGGCTCGTAGGAGTTGAACTGCGCGACCAGCTTGTCGGCCTCTTGCTGGTAGCGCTGGGCGTCGGCGGGCGTCCACCAATCGCGCAGCTTGCCCGTCGCATCGCTCTTGCGGCCTTGATCATCGAAGGCGTGGCTCATCTCGTGGCCGATGGTGGCCCCGATGGCACCGTAGTTGGCCGCGGGATCGGCCGCGGGATCGAAGTACGGGGGTTGAAGGATGGCGGCGGGAAACACGAACTCATTGAACTGCGGCGTGTAATAGGCATTGTCGGTCTGGGGGGTCATGCCCCACTCGGACCGGTCGACGGGCTTGCCCAACTTGCTCAGTGAATCGTTCGACGCCCAGACTTCGAGACTTCTGGTGTTCGCGAACAAGTCGTCTGGCACGATGTCGACGCCTTCGTAGGACTCCCACTTGTCCGGATATCCGATCTTGGCCACCATGGCGGTGAGCTTCTCCTGCGCCTGCTCCTTGGTTTGTTCCGTCATCCACTCGGCGCCGTCGATCCGAGCCGCGTACGCCCGCCTCAGGTTCGCGACGAGCGCCAACGCCTCATCCTTGGTCTGCTGCGTGAAGTGGCGCTCGACGTAGCGTTCGCCGAGCGCCTCGCCAAAGTTTCCATTCACGAAGGAGACTCCGCGCTCGTCGCGGGGGGAGCGCTCCGGCTGGCCCGCCAAGGTACGCGCGTAGAAGTCGAACAGCTCGTCGGAGAACGGTTTCGACAAGACGCCCCCGTAGGCGCTGAGCACCTGGTAGCGCTGATACGCCTTCCAGGACTCCACGGGTTCGGTGGCGAACAGCTGTGCCGTCTTCGTCAGGACGTCCGGAGCACCGACTTGCACGTCGATCTCGGCGGGGAACCCGAGCGCGTCGAACATCTCCTCCAGTGGCGCTCCAGCGCCAAGCTTCTCGACCTCCGCGCGCGTCATGATGTTGTTGGACTTCTCGACGTCACGGGACTCCTCTTGGGTCCGCTGCACCTGTGCCAACGCGGTTTCGAGAGCGAGCACACTTTCGGCTTGAGCGTGCGCATCGGGGTAGCCGGCAAGTCCGAGCATCCGCTCGACGTGTGCAACGAACTTCTCCCGCAGCGCAACCGACTCGGGATCCCCTTTCAGGTAGTAGTCACGCTCGCCGAGTGACAAGCCGCCCTGATCGATGCCGAGTATGTACCGGGTGGGATCGTTCGGATCGATGGTCATGCCCGCGGGGAAGGGGTCGCCCACCGACGTTCTCATCCTGTTGAAGGACAACATCGCGGCGGTCATGCCGGCTCTGTCGACCGCGGCGTCGATGGTGGCGAGGAAGGGCTTGACCGGATCGATGCCGCGCGCATCTAGCGACTTCTCATCCATGAACGACGAGTACAAGTCGCCGATCTTTTGCGAGATGTCGCCCTTCGGCGCGTGCTCGGCGGAAGCCGACTCGACCACTGACTTGAGGTCGACGTCGAGTTGGTTCTGGATGTCGAGGTCGATGCCCGTACACGTCTTGTCCGGCGGTATCTGCGCCGTCTTCGTCCAGGACCCCAGCACGTAGGAGAAGAAGTCGTCACCCGGCTTGACGCCCTTGTCCATGGTCGTCACGTCGATGCCCCACGTGCCGTACTTCGGTTTGGGTGGTTGTTGCGCGTCCGTCGGGGCCGATGCGCATCCCGCGAGCACCAACCCCGTCGCCAGTCCAACGGCGAGCGCGCGACCCAATGCATGCATCTTCTGACCCCCGGGGACCGACCCACGCGGAGCATATCTCCCCAAACTGCGCTTCCGATGTCAAGATCGGATCGGCGGTCCACGGGTGTCACGGACCTTCAGTGACTGCCCCCACCGCAGTTCTGATCCGAGGAACAGGGGTCGGTGCGCCACGGTATTGCCGTCGCAAACCGACCGCTGAGCCGACCAACTGACGTGACCCGTCCATCACGCCGACGGACGCGGTGATTGCCGTTATCGTTTGCTCGGTGGAGGGCACGCCATTCGGCCGCTACCAGTTGCTCGAGCTGCTGGGTCGTGGCGGCATGGGCGAGGTGTGGCGTGCCTACGACACGACCATCGACCGGGTCGTAGCGCTGAAGATGCTGCTGCCCCACTTCGCGCAGGACCCCGACTTCGACAAGCGGTTCCGGCGCGAGGCGCGCGCCGCCGCACGGCTCGACGAGCCACACGTGGTGCCGATCCACGACGTCGGGGAGGTCGACGGCCGCCTGTACGTCACCATGCGGCTGATCAACGGCACCGACCTGCAATCCCTCCTCGACACCGGTCCGCTGGAGCCCAATCGCGCGGTGCACATCGTCGAGCAGATCGCCTCCGCGCTGCACAGCGCCCACCAGGCCGGGCTGGTCCACCGCGACGTCAAACCATCCAACATTCTGATCGCGGACAACGACTTCGCCTATCTCATCGACTTCGGCATCGCCCGCTCCAACGATGACACCGGACTGACTTCGGAGGGCTCGACGATCGGCACGTGGGCCTACATGGCCCCCGAACGCTTCAGCAGTGGATCGATCGGGCCCAGCTCCGACATCTACGCCTTGGCCTGCGTGCTCTACCAGAGCCTCACCGGCGAACTCCCCTTCCCCGGCACCACACTCGAACAAGTCGCCGTCGGGCACATCATCACTCCTCCCCCGAGACCCTCCGAGCGGCGCGCGACGGTGCCCGCCGCGTTGGACGACGTGATCACCACCGGGCTCGCCAAAAAACCCGACGACCGCTATCAGAGCGCCATCGAAATGGCTTCGGCCGCAAGACAGGCCATTACGGACCCGATGATTCGCCCGCCGGTGGGACCGTTGACGTCGACACCCAGCCAGCCCAACCCAACCGGCGCGGCCGGGCACCCGCAAACCCAGCCGTATGTATCCAATAGCGGACCGGCGACGCCCGCCCCCACGCACTTCAGCGCGTCCCCTCCGCCCTTCCCCACCTCCGCACCGCCCCAACGGTTCCCGACGTCCGCGCCGCCTCCGCCACCGCACCTCCCCGCCTCCGCTCCGCCCCAGTTCCGAGCGTCTTCACCTCCTCCGCCTCCGCCGTACTACCCCACCTCCTCACCGCCCCAACAGCTCCAAGGATTCACTCCGCCGCCGCCGCGCCGCCGCGGCCTTCTCATCGCTGCATTGGCGACGGTCGCGTTGATGCTCATCGCGGGTGGCATCTTCGGGGTGGTGACACTCACCCGGGACCGCAACACCGGCACCACCTCGCCGCCGGTCGGCGACGCGGCCAATGGGAGTCAATTCACCGGTACCTACCGGGCGGACTATGGCCCGGGCACCGACCTCGAAGGAAAACCGGTCGCAGGTGCGCCTGCGGTCACCGCAACGTGGGGCGTCCGCTCGACGTGTGGCCCCAGCGGGTGCGTGGCCACGGCATCGATCATCGGTGGCAGCGGGATCACGCTCGTGTCCAACGCGACGTTCGATCAGCTGAGCGGCACCTGGGTCGCCGTCTCGCTGGTCTCGGCGGACTGCAACGGCCCCACGGAGATCTGGGTGGTGTACACGCTGCAGCCGCAGCCGGACGGCACCCTCTCCGGCGAAACCACCAGAGCCTCGACGAACGGCGCCTGCTCCGCCAAGCTGACGGCGAAGTTCACCCGAACCGGCGACGTCGACGTCAACAAGGTTCCCGACCCAGCGGTGTTACCGCCCCGTACGGCGTCCGCCGCCGAGGCACTGCACGGTCGCTACCGCGAGTCGACCACCTTCACGAACGGCAACGTCATCCGCGGGCAAGGCGATCTCACCGTTCGTACGGACTGCCTTCGGAACGTCGATCGGTGCATGAGCCTGTTCCACGCATCCCACGGAGTCGTGACATTGGTCTTCGCCGACGGGAAGTGGACGCGCAACGAAGCCGGCACCACCAACTGCTCGGCGGGCGGCACGGCACAGACCACCATCACCGCGGAATACCCGCTACCCGAACAGCTGGAGGATCCGATCCCGCTGCTCACCGGCCGCGGAACGCAAACCGTCGCGCCAGGAGGTCCATGCCCCGGCGGTGGCGACTTCGTCGACACCTTCGAGCGCACGGGCGACTAGGCCGCCTTCTCCTTGCGACCGGTTTCGGCGGGTACCGCTACTTCATGTTTTGCGTGATTTGGCTTGCGGTGCAAGAGATCTTCTTCAACAGATTGGACAGCGTGCTCATCATCTTGCTCATGCGGTCCATCGCCATTTGAAGCCGAAGGCTTTCCATTTCGCCCATTTCACTCATGCTGTCGACGTCGTGCTTGATTTGGTCGACGACGTTGGAGATTTCAGCTTTGGTCGTCACCGCCGAAATCAGCGACGACACCGACATGGGGTCGAGACCGCGGTCGGGCCGCAGTTCGAGCGCGGCGCCGACCTTCTTCTTCTGCGCCGAGATCGCCTTGACCTGTTCCATGATCGCGCGGAGGTCTTCTTGCGCGGACTTGCTGGCCTCCATCATGACGAGGAACGCGACGGCCATGACGTCACCGGAGTCGGTGTCTCCGGACGGCGGAGCTTCCCGGATCTCGATGCGCACGCTTGGCACCGCCTCATCGAGCGCTTGCAGCTGGACTCTGAACTGATTGGTCAACGTGTAGTAGCGCTGCAACTCTGCACGGGCCTTCTTGATGCCACCCATCGGCGGAGTCTAGGAGTCTGAAACGGGCTGGCGGCGGGATCGGACCGAATGGCATCCCTTCGACTTTCACAACTTCCTGTACGCCGGCGATCAGGGGCGCCGACCCAACGACCTCGCCAACGCGGCCCGCGTCACAGTGGCCGGCGACGGACCTCTTCCCGGTGCTGGGCATGCCGTCGTTCTGATGGCGCTGTCTCGGCGGCAAGCATGGACAGACGTGCCAGCGACTGTGCGCAGTATCGTGCGAATGCTGCCTCAGTCGTCCGACCTCCGAGCACGAAGGATCGCCCGTCCATGCCAACACCGCCGCAACCCCTGACCATCATGTTCTGGCCCGAGTCGGCCTACGGACCAACGAATCAGTGCATCGGCCTGGCCGACATCCTGCGCGAGCGAGGCCACACCATCGTGTTCGCGGCCGAGAGCTCGTGGGCGGGCAAGCTGGCACCGTTCGGCTTCATCGAGGAACTCGTCGACCTCGCCGAGCCCGCGGCCGACGCCGACGACGACGACGACGAGGACGCGGGGGCGTTCTGGACGAACTTCATCGCGGAGACGGCCCCGGAGTTCCGCAAGCCCACGATCGAGCAACTGGAGTCGTTCATCAAGCCGACGTATCAGGCGCTCATCGACGGGGCGAAGTACAGCGAGCCGCGGCTGCGCGAGATCATCGCCAAGCATCATCCCGACGTCATCGTCGAGGACAACGTCGTGATCTTCCCGGCGCTGGTGACCTCGGGCGCACCGTTCGTGCGGATCGTCTCGTGCAGCCCATTGGAGGTCAGCGGCCCGGACGTGCCGCCCCCGTTCTCCGGCCTGCCCAGCGCCGATCCCGGCGAGTGGGACGACTACCGCAAGGAGTTCGACCGCACGCACCGCGAGCTGTGGGCCGACTTCGACTCGTGGGCCCAGGCCCAGGGCGCGGCGGCGTTGCCCGACCTCGAATTCATGCCCCGGTCGAACGCGGCCAATCTCTACGTCTATCCGGCCGAAGCCGACTATCGTCGACGTCCGCCCGCTCGACGAGAGCTGGACCCGCATGGACTCCAGCGTCCGCAAGACCGACGACGAGTACGCGCTGCCAGCCGCGGTGGCCGATCGGCCCGCCGACAGCGCGCTCATCTACCTGTCGCTCGGTTCGCTCGGGGGAGCCGACGTGGAACTCATGCAGCGCCTGGTCGACGTGCTGGGCACCACCAGGCATCGCGTGATCGTCAGCAAGGGTCCCCAGGCGGATCGAATCACGTTGGCGGACAACATGGTCGGAGAACAGATGTTGCCTCAGACCAAGGTGATTCCGCTGGTCGACCTGGTGATCTCGCACGGGGGCAACAACACGGTGACCGAGACGCTGCACTTCGGAAAGCCGCTGATCGTGCTGCCGCTGTTCTGGGATCAGTACGAAAACGCCCAGCGCGTCGACGAACTCGGGTTCGGGGTGAGGTTGAACACCTACGGCTTCGCCGACGCCGAGTTGACCGACGCGGTCGAAAAGCTGCTCGCCGACAGGGCCTTGCGCGCCCGACTCGCCGACATCGGTGCGGCCATCCGGGGGCGCGACGGCCTCCGTGTCGGCGCCGACACCATCGAGCAGGTTGGCGCGCAGTACCGGTCGTCGGTGTGACTGAGCCGCTCGACGCGCTCGACCTCGGCGACGCCAGCCGACTCGCCATCGCGGCGGGCGCCGACGGCCGGACCGTCGTTCCCATGGTGCGCGACAAGCACGGGTGGCGGCGCGCCGGGCCGGGTGACGGGGTGGCTGAGGCGCTTCTGCGGGTGCTCGCCGACGGGCCGACGACGTTGGGGCGCTTCACCGTTCGATCCTGGGTGCAGCGCACCGCGACGGGCGAGCGCGGGGTCGGTGTCGACCAGACCAACGAATCGGTGATCGTCGGCGATGCGGCCGTGGTCAAGTGGGCCACCCGCCTGGCCGACGGTCCACACCCGGCGCCTCGACGGATCAGCCTGTTGCGCGACGCCGGGTTCGGGGGCATGCCCACCCCGTGGGGACTGATCACCTGGCGTCCGCACGACAGCGCCGACACGCTGGTGGCCAGCGTCGACGAGTATCTGCCCGGCGCCGTTGACGGGTGGACGTGGGCGGTCGACGTCATCACCTCCTGCGCCCTGAAGCGGGAGGTGGACTCAGCCACCGCGGCGGCCGCCGACGTCGGCGTGTTGATTGCCGAATTGCATGCCGCGCTGGCCTCCACCGAGACCCGCGCGACGCAGCGGGACGCGGCGCGATGGCGGGCACGTGCGTTGGGTGCGCTAGAAACCGTGTGCGCCCTCGACGACTCGCCGTGCGTGCTCGTCGCACGGGACCGGCGGGACGACCTCGAGGCCGTGCTCGACGGGCTCGGTGCGCTCGCGGGTACCCCCGTCATCGAGGGCCATGGCGATCTGCACGTCGGGCAGGTGCTGCGCAGCGATGGACGGTTCGTGGTCACCGACTTCGACGGCAACCCGGTGCTGAGCGCCGCGGAGCGGATGCTGCCGATTCCGGCCGCCCTGGACGTGGCGGGGCTGGCTCAGTCGTTGAGCCACGCCGCGATCGTCGCTCGCAAGTACACCGACCTCGACGCCGACGCGCTCGCCGAGGTCGACGCGGTGGGACGCTCGGCATTCGAGCACGCCTACACGGCCCGGCTGGCGTCCCTCGGGCACGGCGGATTGTACGAGCGCGGCCAGCTCCGCGCGTTCCGAACCCAACAGGCACTCCGCGAGATCATCTACGCTGCAAGTCATCTCCCCCGCTGGATGTACGTGCCCGATGCGGCGCTGCCCGCACTCCTCGACGAAGGGACGCGATCGTGAAGCCCGACGGGTTCGCCGCCGACCTGCTTCGCAAGCCCGAGGTACTGCGCGGACTCGCCGCGACGCTCGCGGCGGGCAACCCGTGGGCGCAGGTCGTGCCCCCGGACGTCGAACGGGTGGTCCTGCTCGGCATGGGGTCGTCGGCGTACGCGGGCGGGGTGGCCGCGGCACGCATGCGAGCGCGCGGACTCATCGCGTCCTCGGAATTGGCGTCCTCGCAACTGCTCCCGGCGTGGGGAGCCGGCACGTTGGTGGTGGCGACGTCGGCCAGTGGCGGCTCGGTCGAGACGCTCGATGCACTGGGCACGGTTACCCACGAAGGCTCGGGTGATCGCGTTGACGAACAGTCCCGGCTCGGCGATCACGGAGCGGACCGCCGCGGTCGTCGACCTGCAGGCCGAACCCGAGGCGGGCGGTGTCGCTTGCCGGAGCTATCAACACACGTTGGCGCTGCTGATGGCGTTGGAGTGCCACCTCACCGGCGCGAGTACTGACGCGTTGTCCGAGTCGGTTGCGGCGGCAGCCGAGGCGACCGAGCACCTACTGTCCACCGAGTCCGACTGGCGCCCAGCGATTTCGGCACTTCTGCTCGGGCCGTCCGGCACCCACCTGGCGGCGCCGGCGCACCGGTTCTGTTCGGCCCAGCAGGGCGCGCTGATGCTGCGCGAGGGACCACGCCTGCCCGCGGTCGGATGCGAGACCGGTGACTGGAGCCACGTCGACGTCTACCTCACCAAGACCACCGACTACCGCCTGCTCGTCTTCGCCGGATCGGCGTGGGAGGACCAGCTGGCGGAGTGGACCACGGCGCGCGACAGCACCGTGGTCGGCGTCGGCGGGCACGTGCCGGGCGCGGGCCACGAACTGCGCTACCCCGGCGACACGAACGACGACGTCCGGTTACTCACCGAGGTACTGGTTCCCGAACTCGTCGCCGCCAGGGCGTGGCAATGACATTGAAGCGACCACGAGTGCTGTGGATCGGCATCGCAATCGTCGTGACGCTGGGCCTCGTCGTGGTTGCGTCCCCGTTCGGGTTGGACGCCGCAGGGTCGATGTTCGGTTGGCTGCGGGCGGGCGACAAGCCCAAGCCCGCCCCGATCGAGGGTGCCGATCTCGGCGGCGCCGGGCCAGGCAGCCTGATCAGTGCGATGACGATGCCGGAGTTCCTCGACGCCGTGGACAATCCCGACCTGCGCGCCGCCCGCGTCGCCTATCGGTCCACCAACGGTGATACCGGGGCCGAACGAAGGTGTCCGCTTCGGTGTTCACTCCCAGTGGTGAGCCGCCAACTGGTGGCTGGCCGATCGTGGCACTCGCGCACGGGACGACCGGCATCGAGAAGAAGTGCGCACCATCGCTAACGGACGATCTGTGGGATCTGGCCGATCCGGTGATGAACTACATCAAGAGCGGCTATGCCGTGGCGCTGGCCGACTACGAAGGTCTCGGCGAGGACGGTGTACATCCGTACATGGATGCCAAGACCGCCGGGCTGAACGTGATCGACTCCGTTCGCGCCCTCCGGCACGCGTTTCCGGGCACCTCCACCCGTTGGCTCGCATTCGGCGGATCGCAAGGCGGTGCGGCAGCGTGGGCCGCCGACGAACAAGCCAAGGCTTACGCGCCCGAGCTCGAACTCATGGGCGCCGTGGCCAATTCGCCGGCCGCCGACCTCACCGGACTGGTGGACAAGGCGCAAAACACGACTCTGAGCGCCGACCAGATGCCCTTGTTTCTGAACCTCGTCGAAGCGGTCGCCCGACTGCACCCCGACATCGACCGAGGCGACTTCCGTTCGGGGGCCGCGGCGACCTATTGGGTTCCGCTGCTGTCCTGCAACCCCGACACCAGCTCGTATCGGGGGACGGAAAGGATGCGGCTGAAGCCGGAGGAATTCGAACCCCGGACCGCGGACGCCGCTAACCAACTCCGCAAAGTGCTCGTGAAATGGGCACTCCCCCAACAAGCCCTGTCGGCTCCGCTATCGGTGGTCTACGGCGGCAGGGACACCTTCGTCGACTCGGAGTGGACCACCAAAGCCATCGCCAGGCAGTGTGCGCTCGGTGGCGTCGTCGATTGGGATCTGCAGCCGGACAGGGGCCATGGCGACATCGACATCGCTCACCAATTCGACTGGCTGGCCGACAGATTCGCGGGAAAGCCAGCGGTCAGTCAGTGTCCGTAGGGCTGGCGACTCAGTGCCGGCGCCAGACGCGGGCCCGGATCGCGGCCGCTGCGACCATCGTGAACGGCACCGCGAGGGGAAAGCGGGCGTGCATCGATCGAAACTCGTTGTGCCGGATGATGGTCGCCAGAGCGAGATCGCTTCGAGCACGGCAAAGTGATCGCCGATACAGGTCCGTGGTCCACCACCAAATGGCAGGTACTGCCAGCGATCGCGGTCCCCCCAGCACCCTGCGGCCGGCGCGCAGGGTGCCGCTGCTGGCGCCCGACCACGCCGGCCGGGGTGCGAGACCGGGGCGACAGGCGAAGGCCGCCTCGCTGGAGAACCGGGCGGTCATCAGGTCGGTCTCCAGCCACCGGGTGACGTGGCGGCAGTCTTCGACCGCTCACGTCACGTCCGAGCCGAAACAAGTTGTCGTCCAACATAATCCGTCCGCGTGACTCGAACTGACGGCGTCGATGACCTTGTGCCCCAGCTTGCGGCCGACCTCGTCGATCGCCACCAGGGTATGGGTTTGCTTGTGTGCGTCGATGCCCACCATCACCATGTTGGTTCGCCCCTTCGCCCCTTCGCCCCTTCGCCACTTCGCGTCGTCGCCGGCCGTGCGGGTGCGCGGCCAGGCAGGGTGCTCGGCGCCCGCTCACCCGGTGTGGGCATGCCTCGTGTGGACCAGCCGGGAGCGCCGATGCCCTCGGCGGCAGCAAAGGGTCGCTTGGCCGCGCACCGGATGATGCGGGCGGCTGCCCGTCAAGCGGCGACGGGCCGTTCGACTGCGATGATGGGTAGATGACCGGGCGCGATCGCGACGAATCCGGGCGGCCTCGGAACGCCCGGCCGCGCGACGAGCTTGGTCGACCACTTCCGACGGGCAGCCATGGTGTTGCGCGTATTCCCGATGACCTCCAGCTGTCGGCAGTCGATACCCTCGCGTACGCGCAGAGTCTGCTCGATCGGGGCTTGGCGTTCAACGCGCATGAGGTACTTGAGGCTGCGTGGAAGAACGGACCCGATGACGAGAGACCGCTGTGGCAAGGCCTAGCCCAGCTCACGGTCGGCATCACCCATGTCCAGCGTGGCAATGCCAAGGGTGCGCTCACCGTACTTCGCCGTGCGTCCGTTCGCCTTGCCCAGATCGACCGGCCCGCACCGTATTCGGTCGACGTCGCAGGGTTGATCGATTACGCGGGCTCGCTGGCCGACGAGGTCGCCGGTCAGGCCGACGTCACACCGCAGCGTCTGCGCCCCGCGCTACGCTCCGTTTGACCAGCGTCATTATTGGACGCACGACGGTCGCGTCGGTCACGATGCGCCAGCAGCCCTGCCCGCGGTCGCGGTCCGCGGAAAGGCTCCCGCGAAGGCGAACGCCGAGCCCGCGACCCGGATCCGGGCTCCAGCTAGGTCCAGGCGCGTTCGCGCGAACGCCATCCCCTGTCGTGCAGGACCTGCTCCAGGGTCGTAGCGGTCCACGTACTTGCGGGCCAATAGGCGAAGCATGCTGAGTCCTTCAGTCGTTGATGGGCGTGACCGACACATAAGCGGGGACGCAAGTGGCCGAACTCGGTCGCATACCCAGGATGGCGCGATCGAATCGGCGGCCGGTTCCCTAGCGTGCGCCCTATGCCTTCACCAACTTTCAACAATCAGTCACCCCACCCGACTGCGAAGGTAGGCCGCGTGCGGCGAGCTTCGACGTCGGGGTTAATCGGCCGCCAATTTGGTAACACTCGCAGGAGGCGAGTGCGGCGCAGTGCACCGTCCCACCGTTGGGGCCGCCGCCGGAGTACAGGAGAACAGCAATGTCGGAGGATGTATGACCAAGCCCGACTGGGGACACGGCCCCAACGCGCCAGTGTTGATGTACACCGAAGAGGAAATCCGGACGGCGTGCGACCGCCATCAGCCCACCGGTACGGGCAGTTCTGTTCTTCCAGCGGCGACGAATCCCTCGCAGACCGCGGAGCAGATCATCGCGGTCTTGAAGCAGGCACGTGGCGAAGACCTCCGGTGAGGCGTCGGCGCCGACGCGTCATCGACCGGCGCTCATCGTGACCACATTTCAACGGGACTGCCTCTGAGGAGATGCTGGCCTATGCCGCCGCGTGTACCACCCGGCCGCGGCCGGGCGTCGCGGTGTTCAATCACCTGCACGATCCCCTGCAGCTCGCGTCGGCGGTGACCGGTGTCGACCACCTCAGCCCCGGGCGGCTGGATCTGGGAGTCGGCCACGGCGGCAACTTCCGGCCGTCGTCGCCTTCGGCGTGGAGAAGAACGTTCGGTCAGCTACTTCACCGAAGGCATCGAGTTGATGAAGGCGGCCTGGTCCGACCGGCCCACCGTGACCTTTCACGGCGGAACGCGTCAGCCTCCCCAGTTAGGTAGTGGATTTACGGCTTCTTGAAGGCATCCTTGACCTTCTCACCGGCGCCTTTGAGGTCGGACTTCATCTGGTCAGACTTGCCCCGAGACTCGATGGTTCTATCACCGGTGAGTTTGCCGAACGCTTCCTTAACCTTGCCAAGAAGGCTCTGGCCCTGGTTCTTCGCCTTATCCGTACCACTCATGGCAACTTCTCCTTCTCGCCGGGAAAATCGGCATTCTGGCCGACTCGGGACACAGGGGGTGTACCTCATGGGCCAATCGCCAAACGTCAAGGTCGTTCCATTAGGTGTCGTCCACCCGGCTCGCCGCCGCAGGAGCGCGGCCAGATCGACACTGCATAACGAGAATGCGAAGCGCCGCGAGTCCCTGGGACAATCACCACCGTGACCGCGGCGCGCCGTGGTGAGCGCCGACGGCACGGTGACGTTCCGCGAGACGATGGGTCGGCTTGGCTGGCCGAGAACGGGCTCCAGGAGACTCCTGAATGAGGACGGGTTTGGGGCGGGGCGACTCGAGCCGCGTGGCGGTGTTGGCGAAGTCAGACCCTGGGGTCGACACGGAGATCGCCCCGCCGTGTCAGAGATTGCAGTCGGTTGGTGGTGCTCGCAAGGTCATGTGGGTGTTTGGGCCAGTGCCCAGGTGCTGCCGGTGCGCTCCAGGCCCGTGGTGATCAATCGGCGCAGGTTGATCGCGGTGGCGCGGTGGTGCAGCCAGTGGTCGTTCTTGACCACGCCGCGGTAGCGGACTTTGCGATTGCCACTCGTAAGCCACGCGATGCTGCGTTCGACCATCGGCCGGTGTTGACGATATTCGTTCTGCCAGACCGCATTTCGTGCCGCTGCGCGTGCGGATCGTTGTAACGCGTCGTGGGGTCGGAGGTGCAGTCTTCCCGTTGACGCTGGTGGTACAGCGGGCCTGCAGCGTGCAGCCGCGACACGCCTTGGTGAATATTGCGTTGCCTGCCGTGAAAGCACGGTCACCGGCTCGTTGCGAGGAATCTCGGTCGAGGTGACCGATGGCGAGTCGAGCACGGCGTAACGAAATACGCTCGAAGGGCGGGAAAAACGGACGGGCACGTGTCGAGATTCGATTTGACGCGCCTTGTTGAGAGAAACGGGGAAACGCGCCAACCAGGGGGTGGTTGGCGCGCTTCCGCTCGGGCTGAGCCGTACGGCTCAGCTAGCTATCCGACCGCCCCTTAGAGCGCCGCGAGGATCTGGTTGAGCAGGCCGATGATCGTGCCCACCGGACCACCGATGCCACCGGCAAGACTGCACAGCAGTTGCCCGAGGAGGCCTCCGGCGGGGTCGGCGTTGATCGTCAGGTGCACCACGTCGAGGTGGACTTGCAGGCCCAGCAGGTTGAGGTCCAGCGGCCCCAGCGTCAGATTGAGCACCTGACAGGTGGCCTGCAGAGCGGCGACGGGCATCGCGATGTTCTGCGAGACCGACTGCCCGCCGCTCTGGCCCGCGCCCCGTTCACCCGGCTGGGTGAGCGTGCCGGTGAGCAGGCCATTGGCCACCGCACCGGTCGGCGAGGAGCCTGTGGCGAAGTCGGCGATGGCGAACAGGCCGTCGAATTTCGCTCCGTTCGGTCCCTTGCCGGTCACCGCGACGGTCTTCGTGTTTGATTGCCCGGGCGCCGCGGTTGCGGTGCTCGCCGTCCCGACCGCGCCGAATAGGGCGATCATGGCGACGCTCAGTGCCAGGGTGAGCATTCTTGTTAGTCGTGGCATCTCTTACTCCTTCATTGATCCTTCGGCGGGGTATCCGGGCGTGCACCGTCTTGACGCAACCCACAGGAGGAAGGAGCCGACCCCCCGGGGACACGCTTCCCATTCCCGGGACAGGTACTTCACGCTTCAGTGTGATTTCAAACACAAACCCAACGAGTAGAGACAATTGAGTTGTCGTAGATCGGGTGTCGCCGCTGGTCAGCCCGAGAAGTCTTGGGCCAACTCCAGCAGCACGTCGGCGTGGCACGCCCGGTCCAATCTCAAGCGTCGTCGCGATCGGCGAGGATGCGGGCCAGCTCCTCGGGGGCGTCGGGGTCGTCGACCAACATGCAGAACCCCTATGTGGCCCGCCACCGCGCGTCGGTCAGGAAGTCATCCACGCCGGATAGGGAGACGCCGGCGACTTGGTGCGCCCATCTCACCGTCGGGTGGGGCGGCAAACCTACGCCATTCAAAGATGATCTCTCCGGGTCGGCCCGTCACGTCGGTGGCGGCCCGATTCACTTGGTTTACCGCCGACCCTGACCGGGTAACCGCACACTCGGACCTTTTCACCTAGGCGGCCACCGGAAGATCAATTCCCCGGTGGCCGTCTGCTGTCGGCTAGGCCCAGTCTTCTGATCCCGATCTGCTTGAACAAACGCTTCCCGTACCGATTGACGGTGACCCGTACTTGCTCACCCTCGCCAACAGCACGGCCGTGATCAATAAGAAGGGGTAACCTCACCCCGACGGGCAGGTGGGGGTCTGCGTGCCGCTGGGGGCTTCGACGACCAACTGCAGTCCCGGAACGGGTTGGCCCGTCACCGCGGCCACCGCGGCATCGACATCATTGGCAATGACGATCGTCGGGGCTGCGTTGCAGATCTGGAACAGTCGCGCGACCGAACAGCTCGGCACCACTGCGAGGACGGTCGGCACCAGGCTGGCTCGGCTGATCGTCTCGAACGCCAGGAACCCCTCGGCGCCAAAGAATTCCACGTCGCGCAGATCGAGCACGACGTCGTCATGGGGACCCCGACTCTGCGTCACGAATGCGGTCAACTCACCGGTGCTCGACGCGTCCATGTCGCCGTGGACGTCGGCGGCGACGACCGAAGGACCCAAACGGGAACTGTCGAAGCGGAGGGAGTGACGGCGCGTAGGGGCTGCGCGATCAATGGTTGAAGGTCTAGTCATTGCTATGGAAGCGCGCATGATGGCTCCGTTTTGATCCAGCGCTGGTGTTGTCACGCCGAGACAAATTGAAGGCGCTCAAAACAGAACGCAGAGAACCGAGCCGAGGCGGTCGAACAGGGCAGGAATGGGAGTGCGCCGGCGTCAACCGGCAGCTTTTGGGCTCGATTTCATGGCAGGCTCGAGGTATGGCATTCACTGTGAGCTACACGGACCTTCCAGACAGCGAACATAGCGACGACGACACCTACGAAGTGCTGCAAAGCGGCGTGCTGAAAGTGACGAGTTCCAATGACGGGAAGATCCATTACTACGTCATGGATCTTTGGAAAAGCCTGGCCGCAGACGGGGACCATGAGCCTGGATATCCAAAAGGCGCCGGTGCCCAGGTTGTGCGAATCCGAATTCCGCGAAAGTTACCTCTCATACGCTCCTCCTAGGAGTGTGTAACGCCGACCGCACCTTGGGCAGCGGGTCCCGGTGGGCGTCGGTCGGGGCATCCCCTTGTCGTCGAAGGACGGCGGCTGATGGTCTTGATCAGGCTGTCGCCGTCGCCACTTCGGCGCGTCGGCACTCGGGTAGCCCTTCGGTTTGTTCACCCCCGTCGTGCAGATGGCCACTTGAGTAACCGGCGACCTGTCTTTCGCCCGGTCCCGATGGGGCCGTGCGGCGGCAGGATCTCGCGTCGCCCACGCGACGTCCGCGCATTCACGCAGCGTTTATTTGGCGCCCTAAATGGGTATCTGGCGCAAATCGCAAACTTATTTGGAGGAACGATGACTATCACCGGTATTATCAGCGCAATCCTGATCGGGTTGGTGATCGGCGTGCTCGGTCGCCTTGTGGTACCCGGCAAGCAGCACATTCCTATCTGGCTGACGATTCTCGTCGGCATCGGGGCGGCGTTCCTGGGCACGGTGCTGGCCCGTGCAGTGGGCATCGCAACTGCCACAGAAGGCATCGACTGGCTGGAACTGTTGGTGCAGGTCGTGGTGGCTGCCATCGGCGTCGCAATCGTGGCCGCGGTGTTTGGCAAAAGGCAATCGGGCATCCTGCGGCGTTAGCGCCGCCGCGAAGCGAGCCCGGCCGGATTCAGCCGGGCTCGCGCGGCAGCAGCGGCCCGAGCGGCCCGAGCGGCCTGAGATCCAGGTTGAGGTCCGCTGGCCGCAGGCCGAAGTACTCATCGCACCTCATCATGGCTTCTTCTAACCGCATCAGGCCAAGGCCCAGCCGCTCAATCGTTTCTTCATCGTTTTCTTCAGAAAGATCTCCGACCTCCCACCGGCCGCAGAGCCGCTCCATCAGCTGTCCCCAGCAATTCCACGATCGTCAGCATCAAGCTGGCCCAGATCGCGGCCGACAGCGTCGGGGTCCATTTCGATCCGGCCGGCCGACGGTCGTTGCTGCATCAGCTTTTCTGCCGGACTGATCAGCGCACGCAGCGAGATGTGCACAAGGTCGACGACGGCGAGGCTGATCGTCAAATCACCTGCGATTACTACACCGCCCGGCCGGGAGGCGGTCGAGCAGGTCGACCAGCGCGACGTCATCAGCCAGGGGTCATGAATCCCCGGTGAACGAATACGGCGCCACGAACGCGTGAGCTCAACAACACCAATGATGACCATCTACGGCTGCAGCACAGAACCCGGGGCTCAATCCCTCGGCAGCAGCGTTCCGAGCGGTCCCAGGTCGATGTTCAAGTCCTCGGGTTCGAGCCCGAAGTGCTCCCGCAGTTCGGTCATCTTCTCTTCGAGCAGCATCAGCGTGGTCCCGATCCGCTCGACCTGAGCATCGGTCAGATCACCGCGATCAACGCGCCGAATGGCCTGACGCTCCATTAGTTGGCGGAGCAGCTCCACCAAGGTGAGCACCAAACTCACCAGCCCCCGTTCCACGGATTCGGGGTCGGCGACGATGCGGTTGCGGGGTGCCGGTGTTGCCGACGGGTCTCCCGAACCCAGGGGTTCGGTCATCCTTCGCCTCCTGTGGCGGGATCGGGCGGCAGCAGCGAACCTACCGACGAAATCAAAGTGCGTAGCGATACGACGACCAGGTCGACATCGGCGATCGACAAGGTGATGTCTCCGGTGATCACCACTCCCCCGGCGAGCACCCGGTCCAAGAGATCGACGAGCGCGATCTGTCGGTTGTCATAACTAGTGGCAACAGCGTCAGTCATGAGCTGACCACATCGCCGGTGAACGAGTACGGCGGCCACGGACCGGTGATTTCGAGTTCAATACCGATGGTGGTCTCCTGCAACTCCGCGACGGCGGCCCGGAAGGTCGGTACCCGGTTTCTGTCGACGAGATAGGTGCCGTTCAATACCGTCCAGGCACGCTTACCGGTAACCGCTGGCTCGCCGGGCGGTCTCTGCTTGCCGTCCACCGCATGTCGAAGAAGGGTGGCATGGACACGCTCCGCTTCCGCCGCGGCCGCGCTGTGCGCCTTCTCATGGGCGGTGAGCTGCTGTTTCCGCTTCATCAAATACGCGGTTCCAGAGCGCTTTTCACCCGCAGGTTGCGGCGCCGAATTGCCTCCGGCCGCAAGTGCGGCCAGGTCACCATACGCCTTCACGCCGAGCTCGTCGCGTCCCGTCACCAGATCCAATGCGGCGAGAAAATCCTGGCGCCGCGTGTTGAGCAACTCCTTGACGCGTTCATCGTCGAGGTAGACGGTGGCCATACGCACGGGCAGGACGGGCCCAGATCGGGCAATCGCTGAGATCACGGCATCGTGCGCGCGTGCCGTGACCGACAACCAATCGAGATTCTCCAGGTTGCGCCGCAACGCCTCCTCACCGAATTCGTCGAGGTGAACCGTTCCCACGATCGCCGACAGGTCGCCGCCGTCGATATGTCGCACTCTTTCGCCATCGACCCCGGTCAGTTCCCCGGTGCGGTCGTCGGCGACCTCGCCGCCGATGACCGCATAGAGCCAGACGGCCACATCGTCAGTCGACATCCTCGGGCTCCGCGCGTCGTGCCTCGATAACCTCCCGTTGGCCGTTGCCGGCTTCGAGCCCCTCAATCCTGGCGCGCAGCCGTTCATTCTCCAGTTGCAGCTCCGACGACTTGCCACTCAGCCAGGGATCGTGCTCCCACCAGTCGATTCCGACTTCCTTGGCGGTTTCCAGAGAGGCGATGACCAACCGCAGTTTGATCGTCAGCAACTCGATGTCGAGCAGGTTGACCCTGATGTCACCGGCGATCACCAAGCCCTTGTCGAGCACCCGCTCCAAGATGTCGCCGAGGTTCGTCGACCCTGAACTGCTGAGCGACCCGCCAGAGCTGCTGAGCACCCCGCCAGAACTAGTGCGGGGTACCGGCGCGAAGTTGTCGTCGGCGAAAGTCACGCGTCACCACCGCTCGCGGTCTGCCCTCGCAGGTATCGACGAACTCTGCGGTATGCCAGCAATTCACCGTCGAGGTCGAGCTCTACCTCGTAGATCGCCAAAACGTCGGAGGACGAAGGGATCCGGCGGTCTTCGACCATCTCGATCTCGACGAGCCAGCCGTCGTCGGTGGGCGACACCGACGTCGTCTGCAACGGCGTGCGGTCGGTCATGTCGGCCAGGCACTCCCGAGCCAACTCGATGGCTTCCCGTGCCGTCACCGACGGTTGTTCGGCGTCGCGACCACTGCGCGATCGTGTGCCGGTCCGTTCGGCCATCGTGCTCACCCGTCCTCCGGCGTCGGCGCACTAGGCGCGGCGCTCAGTCTGGTCTGCAGAATCTCCTCCTGCGCCGCGCTCTCTTCCTCGGCGGAGATCTCGCCGCGCTCACGTGCCTCCTCCAACGCCTCCAGCTGTCGCCTGGTCGTGGCCGGGTTGTGGAGCTCTTGATCGACCTGGCGTGCAATCACTTCGGAGAGTGCAATCACACCCCGCACTGGCGCCAGGGGCAGGCCCACGATCGCCGAGAGAATTCCCATGCAGCTCATGCCTCCGGTGTAGTCGTCATCACGAAGTCGTAGGCGGCTACTGGTCCGATAATGCGCAGTTCCGTACGGCCCCTTGCGCTCTCATTGAGCCGCTCCACGAGCTCCTGTAGATCCGGTTCGCGGTCCACCTTCGCCAATACGGCAACATGGACGGCGTCCCACTCGTGTGTCGGCTCACGCACGTTGACCTGCTCCGCCATGCCCTTGAGTTCTTCAACCACTCGTTGGGTATCGGCCTGGCGTGCTGCCTCGATCGTGTTGGCGATCAACTCGCCGAGCGCCATCCGTGAATTCCTCCCTGCTTCCTCCGATTTCGCTTGGATGTCATCGCGAAGCTGACGCGCCTGATCGTTCTCGGATAGCAAGTCGCTGAGAAAGGCATCCTGCTGATAGCGCCCTTTGACGATGTATTCGGCGTGGCCTTCCAACGCCTTGAGCGTCTGCGCGAATTCATCGTGATGTTCCCGCAACAACTCGGACGCAACCGAATCGGCGTCCGTCATCACGGCGCCGAACCGCAACGGGAGCACCGGCGCAACCGAAGCGGTGCCGTCCAGTAGCGCCGCGTGGGCTTGCAGATCTGCGGGTTTACCGAGTGCACGGTCGGTAGACACCATGCTGACCAGCGCCGCGATGTCGCCTTCCCGAATGATGTCGACCTTTCCAGGCGGATCGCCGATCCCCTGGGCGTCGTCCTCGACCTCCACGTCGCTGGGCACGATGCCGTACACGTAGATCGCGGAGCCGGCTTCTGCGTTCTGGTCCTCGTCGTTTTGCTGTTTGGTGGAAGTCACTGATCCGCCCTCCTGCTGCGCACCTTCTGGCGCTGCGGCTGCTTCTCGGTGAGGAAGTCGCCGAGCTTTTCGCCGGCCGCCTCCAACACGCCACTCGTCTTGCCTTTGGATGCACCGTGCGTGACACCTTCGGTCACCTCGCCGACCAGGTCCGGGAGTGCCGTCTTGGGATCCGAACTTGCGATGTCCAGCCTGTTCACGGCCTCTGCGAACCGCAGATAGGTGTCGACGCTCGCAACGACGATTCGGGCGTCGATGGTCAATACCTCGATACCGACCAGAGAGACGCGAACGTAAGCGTCGATCACGAGGCCCTTGTCGAGAATTGTGTCGATGACGTCGGCCAAGCCACTAGAGCTCGAGCCACCGGCGCTGCCTCCGGCCGGTTGAATTGCGGTGGTCATGAGCGGCTCTCTTCCTTATCTTTGACGGCGGTTTGGCGGCGGGATTGGCGTTCGCCGGTTGCCCGCTTACGAGGACTGGGGCGGTCTGCCGTCCGACGCCGCGATGAGGACCGGGAAGGTACGCGTTCCTCGGTTTCGGTGTCCTCTGCTTCGGTGTCGTCTTCGGTTTCGGTGTCCTCTGCTTCGGTGTCGTCTTCGGTTTCGGCGTCCTCTGCTTCGGTGTCGTCTTCGGTTTCGGTGTCCTCTGCTTCGGTGTCCTTGGCTTCGGCGCGCTTGGTTTTGGTGCCGTTAGATTTGGCGCCCTTGGTTTTGGTGCCCTTGGGTTCTGCACCCTCTTCGGTCTCGCCCGTGTCGACGACTTCACCGTCGCGAATTTCGCCTAGCCACCCCTCGACTTCGTCGGGATGGAGCACGGTATGCGTCATCACGTGGCGCCTGAAGTGCTTCAGTTCCAGTCGAGCTCGGCGCCCTTGGGCGCGCCACAGGTTCCCGGTCCGCTCGAATAGGCCTTGAGGATGGTATTCGAGAACGACGGTGATGCGGGTGAGGTTAGGTGCCAACTCATGGAAGGAGACCGCACCGTCGACATGGCCCTTGGCGCCTTTCGATCGCCACACGATGTGGTCGAACGGGACTTGCTCGACGATCGTCGCCTCCCAAGCCCGATGCGACCAGAAGACCTGCGCCTTCCACTGCACCTTGACGTCGTCCACCTGGTCGGCCTGCTCGACCTTCTTCATGAACCTCGGGAACTGGGGGTACTCCGTCCACTGCTTGTACACGAGATCGATTGGAGCACCGACATCGATGTCTTCAATGATGTTGGTGAGCTTCACTTTCTTCCCGCCGCCCTTGCCCTTTCCACCGAGCAGCGATTCCTTGACGTTGCCGAGCGTCTCTTTCACTTTCTCCTTGGTTCCGGCCAACCCGGCGCTCATGGCCGACTTGACCGGCGACCCGCCCGAGGCCAGCTTGTCGACACCAGTGACGGCTGCCAGCAAGCCGCTGCCCCCTCCGCTCTGCGCGTAGTCGGTGAGGCGTCCGCTTGCCCCACTAAGGCGGTTCGATGCGGAGTTCACGGCGCGCTCGGTGAACGTTCCCGCCAGCTTCTGCAGCGAATCCTGCAGGGCGCTCTTTGGGCTGGCCTCATCCGACTTGCTGGGTTGGCCATTATTTGACTGCGTCATTTGAGTTACCGTCCTCGCCGCACCGGGGCGCGCTTCGTGGCTGTTGCTGCGGTCCGACGCTGTGGCGCGCGGCCGGTGGTTTGCCCCGCAGCGCGTCGTCGCGGTCGGGCCGCCTGCGGTTCATCGTCCTCGGGTTCGATTTCCGAGTCGTCCTCGTCGAGGTCGTCTTGGTCGTCGTCGTCTTCGTCCACGACTTCGTCGACGTCTTCGTCGACGTCCAGCGGCTCGTCGTCTTCGTAGGCGTCGTCGTCCTCTTCATAGAGGTCTTCTTCGTCTTGGCGATCGTCTCGACGCCGTTTGCGACCGAGGCCGGTAAGGGAGCGCACTGGCTCGCTTACCTGGTCGACGGTGTCGCCGACGTCTTCGAGCACCTCGTCAGCGCCCACTGTCGAAGTGACCCCTTGCAGCCGATCGTTCAACGAGTCGACTTGATGCGTTGCCGCCGCGACCGCGGCCGCCCTGGCCGCGGCTAACAGCTCGCCACGCAACTGCTGTGACAGCTGACTCACATCCGCCGAGGCACCCAAAGACCTGAGACCTTGTGCCACAAGCTGAGTCGGACCTCCCGGGAATTTCCCAGTAACCCCTGCGGCGGCGAGCATGAGCGCCACCCGCATCTTGCGCGTCCTGCCGAGGAGGTAGCCGGCTCCTACTGCCATCGCCACCTTGGTTCCATTCGCCATAATCCTTCTTCCCTTCAGAGCCTGTCGTGACCATCCGTCCAACACATGGGCCGATGCTGAAACGTGGCTTACCCACAAGAGCGCGAAACAAATCGCGAAAACGGGACAAATCGCCAAAATCGCTTCGGCGCGCTTGCGCTCGAAATCCGCGCGCAAACAAGCACTCAACGCTCGCAATGTGGCCACGCCGCGTGCCTCGCAGGCGTGGCAACAATCGGTTAGCTGAGTTACCGAGTGCGGCGGGATCTACTGCGCTGCCAGTACAGCCTCAGACGCACAACGGTTGGCGCAGAAGGGCTGATAGACCGACGCCAAAGCACCGAGTCGCGAGCAGAATGCTTCTTGCGTCGGTCCTCACGTCTAGTAAGCGGGTCGCCCGTCCAAGTTAGCCACAGGAGCGTGAGACGGCGCAGTAAGGTGCTTTACCGCGATTATTACGAGATCAAGATCACGCCCTTTCGATGCGGTGCAAGTTTGTTTCGATGAGAAATCGAATTACCGTCGATAATCCATTGCCAAAACGAGTACATGTAATTTGCGGCAATTGCAATTGTTGGCCTACCGCTGCCTCTGGATATGAAGTCGCGGCCGACTCGGACAGGAACTCAGTCGGGTGAACGGGCATAACCGACAACGGCGAGTCTCCACCGTGCTTCCAAACGGAATCCGCATTAACCGAGTCCGATTCCCCGCGCCGCCTGCCGACCAGCCCCTGCGGGCGGGTGACCCGCTGAGCGGGTGAGCCGATTGGGCAAGATGTCCACTGCCACATAGCATTCGGCGTCCAATCGCTTTCCACAGCTGTCGGCAGTACGAACGGTCCGAGATTCCGTATGGCCAATCTCGACACTTCGCCGGCGATTGTGATCGAATTTGCGCAACTCCCGGATGCGCTTACCGGGGACAGGTCATCGCGCAATTTCAGCTAACGTCCGAGTGACGCGCGTCACATTGAAGGGTGTAAACCCGCGCACCTTTGCCCCCGAACGCGCACGGGTGGCGACGTAACAACTCGAGGTACAACATCGTTCCCCGTGTTTGAGGACAGCCAAGTTTGCGCCACGTCAATCGACGGCGCCAGGTGCGGTATTCGCCGACGCGGGTATACGTGTTCTATCGGGCAACGGCCGCGGCCCGGTGAGCGCGACGAGAGCACGGCGTCCAAACGCTCGTAGCCTTCTGTCATGCCGTCCAAGCGCGAACGAGAGCAGCGCGCGTACGCTTCGGTGGTCCGGCAGATGGACCGGTCGCCCAGAGCCCTCGAACCACATGTGTTCGATGTAGACCATGTCCGACGCGCGCTCGATTCGAATGTCTGAACGACGAATTCGAACGTGTGGACGTTGTGAAAGTGTTGCGGCACAACGCCATGGCCACGGCGTTGGACTTCGGCGCGGTAGCGCGGTCGGATCGGCCAACCCGATGTACCGCCGGACAGGATCATCAGCCGCTGGTCGCCGTCGTCAGGGACGACTTGATTCTGGACCACCGCAGCGTCGGGGTGCGGAAGTGACGAGCAGATTGGGCATGCCGCCGATCCGGCGCAAGATCGAGAATGCCGTGTTGACGGGTTCGAGCCAGCGTGGTGGTGGGTGTCTTCTATTGCGGGATCTGCCGCGGGGTTGTCGAAATCATCGCACTGTCCTGAAGAACGCGCGGATGTCAGCGACAAGTAGGTCGGGTTCTTCGAGGGCGGCGAAGTGTCCGCCGCGTTCGACGTCAGTCCAGCGGGTGATCGTGTTTTCGGTCTCGGCGAATCGCCGGATGCCGACATCGTGGGCGAATACGATCGACGCCGTCGGGACACCACTGTTGGTCTTCGGCGCACCCCATGGTGCGCCTTGTGCGTAGCCGACGTAGGCCGCAGACGCGGCGGTGCCCGTCAACCAGTACGTCATGACGTTGGTCAGCAGGCGATCACGGTCGACGATCTCGTCGGGGAGAACATCGCGCGGGTGGGTCCATTCGCGGATCTTGTCCATGATCCAGGCCAGCTGTCCGACCGGGGAGTCGACCAGCCCGTAGCCGAGTGTCTGCGGGCGAGTGGACTGAATGGCGATGTAGCCGAACTCCTCCCGCATGAACGCCTCGACCCGGGCGATCCGGTCGCGCTCGATCGGTGACAGGGATGCCATCACGTCGTCCGGCAAGGGTACTTGCGGAAAGCCGCCGGGACCGCCATTGGTGGCACCCCGACCACGCGGCCCGGGGTGACGCGGGCGACCTCCGGCGCCACCGCGGCGCCGATGTCCCCGCCCTGGGTTCCGTAGCGTCGATACCCGAGACGTGTCATCAGTTCGTCCCATGCCGAGGCGATTCGGGTTGTTGTCCAACCCGCTTCGCACACCGGACCGGAGAATCCGAACCCGGGCAAGGTAGGAATCACCACACTGAAGGCATCCCCCGGATCCCCACCATTTCCGGCCGGGTCGGTTAACGGGCCGATGACGTCGAGGAACTCCACCACCGATCCCGGCCAGCCATGGGTCAGGATCAACGGCAATGCGCCAGACTCGGCCGAGCGGACGTGCAGGAAGTGGATTCGCTGACCGTCGATCACGGTGGTGAATTGCGGAATGTCGTTGAGCTCAGACTCAGCGGCACGCCAATCATAGTCGTCGCGCCAGTACGTAGCGAGGTCGCGCAGCCAGGTCACTGGCACTCCGACAGCGCAGTCGTCGCCGGGAAGCGGTGCGGGCCAACGTGTGTAGCTGAGGCGGCGATGCAACTGCTCGATATCGCCTTGTTCGATGTCGATCCGGAAAGACGCTATATCCTCGTGTGGGGCCATGACTGCGACGCTACGGGCGATTTAGGAGAGTTATTGTCCTAAAACTCACCGCGTCGAGCGCTGCGGGCTATGGCGTTCTGTCACCGATCGATACGTTTACTCGGCGGCGGCTCGGACCGCCGCGACCAGCGCCGCAACGACGAGGACCACCAGGAGGACCACGAGCAGCACCGGCCCGAGCAGGAGCCCCAAGGCCAGTAGGAGAACGAGGCCAACCTTGGCCTGGCCGCTCAATCCAGAAATGAGGCTCTTGGCCGCAGCCAAGATTGGATTCTTACCCGCTGCGGCGGCCCGAATGCCCTCCAGCCCCGCCTGGATGCCCGCACCGCCGCGTGCGATCGCCTCGATGAGCGTGTCCATCCACTCTTGAATCTTCCTCGTCAGCGCTTCCCCGCGGTCTCGCGCCGCGTCAAGGAGCCGTTGAACATAGGCTTTCAGGTACTCGACGACGGCCTCGACCGGCTCCTGGCTGCGAGGGGCGTTGGCAGGCTCGCCGTACTCGGACCGTGACGAGTCTGGTCGCCCCGTGCGATTCGGCGAGCTGGACCGCGTGTGGGCGGCGGCGCCGGAGTTCGCTTCCCGCAAACGGTTCCGCGTCGCCGCCTTCCGGGCGGGGGCCTGCGACCGCACTGGTCCCGAGGGAACGCGATCCGGCCGCCGGACCGAATCCGGGGCAGATAACTCAGTGGCAGCCGGTCGTTTTGGCGATGGCGTCGGTTCCGCGCGCCGCGGTTTGCCGCGCCGGGGTGCGGCCGCACTCGAATTGGTGGCCGTCGTTCGACCAGGTTGGGCCAGCGGCATCAGATTGTCGCTGTCAGTGGTCTTGCCGTTGGCGGCGGTGCCTCCGCGGCCCGGATTGTTCGGTCTGCTCCGGCCGCTCCCCCGCCCTTGCGAACTCATCCACTGCTAGTACCCCCGGGGGCTGTCTCCGAAACGCGGACGATTCCGTGGCGTAGAGCTACAAATGAGCGAATGTCGCGCCGGGACAACGTATAAGCCCCGCGCGAGACGTCTTCACCTCGCCGCCCTGATGGTCACCGCGCACGGCCAAGTTGTCGACTACCGAACCCTCGCTCACAGCTAACTCATTCACTGTCGCTCCCTTCCCTTGTGGAAGACATCCCCGTGCCCGGCCTGATTAGCCTCGCCGTCGGCTCAGGCGTCACCAGAGCGAACGGCCCACCGTCATCGGCGGGAGCCGCCCACTCTGGCGGCGTGGTGGACCGCGGGCCGCCGTGATGCGGCGACCCCTATCTGCCGATAGACGCTTGTCCGGCGACTGTGGTTCGGCGGAGGAGGCATGGTCAAGGCAAGTCAGCGAACCGCGCTGTTCCGGTCACCCTGGATCGGAGACGCCCACGCTTGGGGTACACCGGCATCTGCTCGTCATTCCTGCGCCGAGCCGAAAATGCCGTCGCCGTTATGGTCTCAACGCCCGCGGGCCTCTAGTACCTCGCCGACGAGCACTCGTCGGCGACGGGACGACATCGCAGTGCGCGGCCACCCAGGTATCGACTTGAGTCCAAGTTCGTTCGAGCCAGGGCACCAGCCGATCCGGCGGCGGAATACGGGTGGCCGGTATCACAACGGTGTGGATGAGCAGCTGCCGATGGATGGGCAGCTGCCACCATGGCCGCGCCCGCCCATCCGCGCAGAAACCGTTGTGCGCCACCACGAGCACGTTGGCGCTCGGCGCTCCCGCTACCGCGGCGGCGGTGCCGCCGCTGCGCGGTGGCAGCGTGTGCGATTGCCGCAGCGCGCGGCGCGCGGCGCGAAATCCGCCGGTTGAACGGAGTTGGGCAATCGCGTGGTGCCACCGCGGCCAGCTGAAGTTCGCGCCCTCGGGGAACAGCAGCATCGCCTGCCCGCCGACCAATGACTCGGCCAAACTACGGATTTGACGGCGTGCCCGGTCGCCTCGGCCGAGGAAACACAAGCATCCCAGCTCGCCCACGAGATCCAGCGCGGGCTCGCACTGCAGAACGGCTTTGAGGACGATCCTCAACTGCAACCGGTATTCGACCGCGAGCAGCCATGCCACCAGTAGGCTGTCTCCCGGTCCGCAGTGGCGTGACAACACGATCACCGGCTCATTGCGTGGAATCGCGTCCGGCATCGCCGAGGCCGAGTCGAGCACAACCTCAACATCGAGGATTCTGCGCGCGACGGCGTAGGCCGACGTGAGCAAGTCCTGAACGAGTTCATCGCAGTGACGCTCACCGCGCAGGACCCTCACCAATGTGCGAAGTTCGATCACCGCATAGGCCATCAGCAAGGCGACCGTGCGTACAGGTCGACTCGACCGCGTGGCCAGTCCCATTACCGCCGCCGCGGCTAGTAGCAGCGGCCCCGAGAGCAACAAGGACACCATCAGGATCGTTCCCAACGGCACAGTGATCATCCGGCGCAGCAAAGTCATTCCTGGGCCTTCAAGTATTCGCGAGTCGCGTCATAAGCGAGTTCGGCGCGCCCAGAGATCCGGCGAGCGTCGCGGTACCGCAGATTCGACCACGTCGCGGCGGGCCGCTGTGGCAACCCCGTCGGAAGCACATGCACTGTCACGTCTGCACCCACGCGTTCGAGGTCGTTGAAAAATCGATGCCGCCGAGAGATCTCGAAGGCGACGAACGCGGCCTCCCACAAGAATCGCGGCGCAGCGAGGTCCTCCTCAAGCCGGCCGACATGCAAGACCCAGACGGTGTCGGCGCCGCGTGCCACCGCCCTATCCAGTGGGATGCTGTTGACGAGACCGCCGTCGAAGAAGTGTTCGTCGCCGATTCGCACCGGCGGGAAGACCCCCGGCAACGCGCACGACGCAAGTACCGGCTCAATCAACTCCCCGCTGTCGAACCAGTGCTCGCGAGCACGCTCGATGCTGGCCGCCACGCACTCGAACGGCACGGCGAGATCCGCAAACGTCTGCGCCGGCAAGTGCTCGCGCAACATCCGACGAAGCCCACCGTTGCCGTGCAACGCCGTCCTGCGGTGGACGAGGCCGGCGAGCCGACCGACCAGCGAACCGTCGAGCATGCCGTTCCCACCAAGCTCCTCCCACATCGCCAGCAGCCGTTGTGCCCCTGCAGGTGTGGGGTCGCCGGCAATGGCCGCGCCGTTGATCGCGCCAATCGATGTGCCGCACACGAGGTCTGGCCGCACGCCCGACTCCAGCAGCGCGCGCGCCATACCAACTTCAGCGGCTCCGAGTACGCCGCCCCCGCCCAGCACGAACGCATGGCACGTCATTAAGGGCCCCTATGCGGTACGTCGAAAAGCGGCGGCAGTGGAACTGCGCACGGTGCTTGACCTGCTGCCGGGGAGCCTCCGCTCTCCCGAATGCCTGCCGGGGATCGCTGAAGCTCACACTTCCTCACACGACACGCTCGAGACGCTTGCGTTGCCTTTTGGCGGCCTTACGTCCCGTCTTCGCGGCCTTACGTCCCGACTTCGCGGCCTTACGTCCCGTCTTGGCAGCATCATGTGCGGCGTCCGATATCGCCGACCCGAGCAGGTGCCCCTTCTTCTCGGAGGCCGATGTGAATGCGCCGACCGGATGGGCCAACGCGGGCGGCAACATCAGTCTCATGGAGCGCACAAACAAACTTCCGGCGAGCTTCACGATTGGAATGCCCACTGGAAGCAATATGACTGTCACACACAGCAATACGCCGACAAGTCCAAGTAATGCGGCGAGGATCCATAGCAGCGCTCCGAGCAGCCCTCGTAGCAGTCGCATGATGACCTTCTTTGGTCGCTCAAATAATTGCGCCGTCGTCCGCCAGCACTGAGCGTTCTGGGGGACGTCGCATCAGGGTGTATGCATCAATTCCCCGGCAAGGGTGAATAGTCGACTGCCGAGCTTCGTTACGGGGATTCCGAGCGGAAGGAGAATGACCGTCACGCACAGCACCATGCCGACGAGCCACACCACAGCCGCGACAACCCCAAGGACGACGCCGAGCACCGCCCCGAGTATCCCTAACACCACACCGAGCAGCCCGTTGAGTACTCGCATGATGACCTCCTTGGTCAGGGAAGAGGAATACCCATTTCGCGGCCCGAATTAACCCGGACGTCAGTCGACGTTCGGTGAACATTGTCGGCGTTTGTTCCCGCCGCGATGAGCACGAAGCGTCCGAGCATTTCCTACGCCAGCCAGCCGGCGATCGTTGGTCAAGAGGATGTTCTGGGTATTCAGGTTGCGAGGGTCCCGAGACAGCGAGGATCAGCGATGGCCGATACCGGTGTCACCAACACGCACGAACCAGGGATGACGCCGTCTCAGACCCGCGGGCCCGCCACGCAAGACCCGCCCGCACCAGGGCTCGACACTGATCAGTCAGTTCCAAATCCGATGGAAAGGGCGGTTCGTCGGTTTGACCGCTGGCAGCAGCGGCACGGCGTGATCGGTTTCCCGATTGCGGCGGTCAAGAAATTTGGCGACGACGAAGCCGGCAATCTGGTGTCGCTGCTGGCGTACAACTCATTCGTCGCTACGTTCCCCTTGCTATTGGCATTCACCGCCATCCTCGGCGTGGTATTGCGGGAACACCCCGGACTCCACGCGAAGCTCGTGAATTCAGCATTCGCTGAGTTCCCCATCATCGGTGGCCAAATCCATGACCAACTCGGTGTCGAATCCTTCAGCAGCACTCTCCCTTCGCTGATGATCGGAGTCGTCGGCGCACTCGTCGGCGGCCGCGGCTTCGCCCACGCCCTGCAGCACACCCTGAATACGGTGTGGGCAGTACCCAAGGTCGACCGGCCGGGCTTCTTCCCCCGCTATCTGCGCACCTTGGCACTGCTGTTGCTTCTGGGCCTCATCGTCGTCGTCACCGCGGCTGCCAGCACTGCCGCCGCGACCGCGACGTCCCTCGGTTTCGGCGGCCTACCGGCACGGATGGCCAGTCTGGCAGTCGGGACGACATTGGGCTTCGGATTCTTCGTGGTGCTTTTCCGGGTCGCTGCGGCTGGGCAGGTGCCGACACGCTCGATGCTCTTCGGTGCCGCGGTGAGCGCACTGGGTTGGCAAATTCTGCTGACGGCCGCGGGCATCGTCGTCGCCCACCAGTTGCGCCACGCCCAAGCTGTCGCCGGTTTCTTTGGCGTGATTCTCGGTTTGCTCGCATGGCTGGCGCTTCAGGCGACAGTGATCGTTTTCGCGATCGAGGTCGACGCCGTTCGCGCCAGACGCCTGTGGCCCAGGAGCATCGTCCCGCCTCCGCTCACCGACGCCGATAAGTCGTATTACGCCAGCGTGCTCCGGGCTGAAGTGCAGCGCCCCGAACAACGGCTCGACGTGGCGTACGAGACAGACGAGTACGCGGAGACTCAGACTTCCTGAGCCCTCCTGACGCCATATTTCCTGTGCGACATCCTCGGCCGGCCGGAGAGATCGGATTCGCGGGAGCGCACAGACAATCGGCCATCGGCGGCGGATGTGCCTTAAGGCGACGTGGATGAACCGTTGGAGGTCGACCCGTCCGAGGTCGATCCGTCGGAGGTCGATCCGTCTGAAGTAGACCCCGAGGGGGAGCCGCCTGACGTCCCGTCCGATGTGGTTCCGCCCGTAGTGGATCCGACCGTGGTCGTTCCGTTGGTGGAAGTACTGGGCGCCGTCGGTTCGCTCGACGTGGACGGCTCCAAGGTGGGAGTACCCGACGTTGATTCATTCGGCGCTGTGGGGTCGATCGTGGATGAAGGTTCGGCTGTTTCCCCGGTCGGTGGTGAGGTTTCCCCGGGTGTTGGTGAGATGGTCCCCGATGGCGGAGCGGACGGTGCCACCGAGCCGGTCGGTGATGAGGTGGCCGGGGCCGTCGGCGATGCCGTCGTTGTTGGTATTGGTGCCGGGCTGGTCGGCGTTGACGATTGCCACTATCTCGTTCGTATATTTCTCGAGCTGTCCGCGGATCTCTCCCAAAGGCACGTTTCCCCGTTCGATCTCGGCTCCGTAGCCGGCGATGTCGGCCCAGAGGTCTTCGAGGGCATCTACGGCCTCGGCGGACAGCGGTTGGTCGAGCGTGACGAACAGCTGCCGCGCCAGCGCGTAGGTCAGGCAGTTGACGCACTCGTAATTGAGGGCGCCAGCCAGGTTTTGCGGCACCGCCACGTTGTCATTTGTGTCGTCCATGTCGATGACGAAGACCACCTGGTAGGCGACTGCGACGGCGGCGCACGAGTCGCATGAAGCGGAGGCGTGGGCCTCGTTGACATTCATCGCGTAGTTTTCGTCGGTCTGCCAGACCAGCGCGAAGGCGGCCTCGTACTCCGCTGTGCCGTCGGTGGTGTTCACCGCCAGCGCTTGGTTGTCGTATAGGGGTCCGGTGCCAGCGGCTTGTCGAACGGGAAGACCCAGCCCTCGTTGGCCTTGGGCGCCTGGGGGGCGAAGTACCCGCCACCGCCACCACCGCCAGCGGATCCGGATGCATTTGCCTTCGGAACCAATATGAGTGCGAGCCGAGGCGACTGCTGCATCGGGAGCGCACTGGTGGTGTCCCGCACGACGCGCCAAATCCAATATTCCAGTAAACGTTTGGGCAGGACTGGGTTGGGGTACGACCTATTTGACGTCTATCCGCTGAGGAGGAAGAAGCGCAAGAAGCAGGTCCTAGAGACGACATTGGCCCCGATGGCCTCTGAAAGACACCGCTGGAAAGCGGGTGAGGACGATGGCAGACCGTACGCGCGCGCGATCTCGGAATGATCGCGACGCTGAGGAATCATCAATGCGTGCAATCGACGCGGCCCAATTGGGCCCTAAGTACATCACCGAGGTCATTGACCGCCAACCGACACAGATAACCGGTGTAGAACCCACTGACGAGGGCGGCTGGATTGTCGAAGCCGAAGTCATCGAAGACCGGCGGATCCCGTCGACGGCGGACATACTCGCGCTGTACGAAATCGAACTCAACCCCGACGGAGATCTACTGGCGTATCGGAGAACTCGTCGTTACATGCGCGGCCAGAGATGGTCGTTGGACGAGGAGAGCGGCGCGGAGCAGACCGTGCCCGGAGACACGAACGGCGATGGGACTCTCACAGCGCCACGCTGATTCACGCTCACACCGAAGCGCCCTCCACGCGGCAGCGCAGGAAGTTCGTCTAGAAGTCGCCCGAGCCGGCGTCGGACCCACCTGACGCCCAGCGTCGTGGTCCACCGTCCCCCGCCGAGGATCAGACCGATCTTGGCATCGAGGTCGGTTGACCACCGAGGGCACACCCACAGCATGCGGGCCGCCGGCATGGCCGCCTCAATCCATTGCGCCGCTATTGGATTCGAGCAGCTCGATGGCTACCCAGCCGATCGCGTGCAGAACGATCACGCCAGCGATGTAGGTCGCCCACGGCCAAAACCAAGTATGAGCGAATCGTCGATCGGCCCAGCGCGTTCATCGCGACGGCGAGCGGCCTGCGTTCACCGCTGAGACCGCCAAGGGCCAGCGCGCACTGGTTCCAGCCTAAATATGCTGCAGCATAATGGAATTCGTAGAATGGGTGCCGTTCGAAATGGCCGCTGTCTCATGACGGCGATGCGATGCACCACTCTGTCGAACACGACAGGCCCCGGGGCGTTGGGAACCTCGCTCAGGCAGTCCCGACTGGCCGATCGTCCCCGCTCCGCGGGGCGGTAGGACACCACCCGCAGCCGACGGCAGCGAGCTGATGGACAGCTACCACCAGATCACCGTGTCATGACGCTGCCGACGCAGCCGTGCGCCTACTTGGGGTGGGTGCTCGGCGAATCGCCGAGTCGTTTTGTGTTTGACGGCGACGAAACAGTGGGTACCTCCACTGTGCGGCTACCACCGTCGGCGCAGTTAAGGAGAACGCGAGTCGATCATGACGGACCCGTACGCAGTGCTCGGCGTCTCGCCGACCGCGACTCAAGCCGAAATAACGCATGCCTTCCGGGACCAACTGCACGCGCTTCACCCCGACACGCGCTCCGCGGGCAGCCAATTCGCAAGCCGACAAACGTCTGCGACAAATTGTTGCCGCCCACGCCCTACTGCGAGACCCACATCACCGCGCCGAGTACGACCGCCATCACCGCGCCGAGTACGACCGCACCGCTCGCCGGGCCCGCAGGGACACCAGTTCCGTACGGGGTCCGTTGCGGATGACGGTCAAATTCGGTGTTCGGATCCTCTGACCACCGGCAACCCGGCCGCCGGAGGTCCTCGGGCGCGAACTGACTGGACGACACAACTCTCGGAGGTGGTTCGATGATCTTCGTCGTAGACGACTGGCCCGAAGACCATCACGACGGGTATGTGATGAACGAAAGCCGGTCAACGATTGGCAGCGCGGCGATTACCCGAGGCTGGCGGCATTTCGGGGCTTGCACAGAGCTCGATTGCCGCGCACGCCCATGAACGCGATGGCATCGCGGGACCTGCCGGCGCTACCGCCGATCCCCGCGTTGTCGAAGGCGTTCACTCCGCGATGCTCGGCAGAAGCATCCACCTCGTCAGGTGCGGACTCGTCGCCAAGACGGTTATGTGAAGGTCGCCGATACGCGGTCGAGTTTCACGCGCAGGCTGACTCCGTCCTCGCCGATGCTGTGGAGGTGCAAGATGGCGCCCAGCGATGCGTTACGGTGGTTCGCAGCTCCGACGGAAAGTCGCCCGTCAAACGCCTCGCTCCCGGCGCTCATCCACTATCGCTGGCGCCAGGTTTCACCGGCGACAATTAAGGGCATGCGGTCGGTGACGATCAAACGCTGCCCGATGTGTGAGGGGAAGTAGCGGAAGATGAACCCTGAGCCGAAGCCTCACCCACCACCTGAGATGACCGTTGCCAACGTCAAACAAGACATCCACGAAGTGAAGGACGCCCACCGTGACCACTGACAAAAACCCACCGTCCCCCCAACCCGGACCCGATGCCGGGATCGACGACACCCAGACCGGCAACGAGCAGACGCCCAACGAACTTGGCGAGACTGTCGAGGCCTTGTCAGGGAATGCCGACGTCAATGATGAGGTCAAGCAGAAAGTAGCCGACACCAAGGACCGCGTGCCCGAAAAGGCGAACGAGATAACAGACGCCGCCTTCGAGAAGGCCGATGCCGCACAGTCCGCGGCCCGCGGGGCCTTCGCCCGCCTCGCTGGCTTACCCAAACCCAGTGTGCCGATCGCGGCGCTGATCGCGTCAGCGGTCGTGATCAGCATCGTGGTGTGGCGCCGCCGATGATCCAGCACGGCGTCAGCGGACCGCCACCAGCGCACCCACCCCGGATGCCCGAGCGGGTGGGTAGCTCAGCGCTGGGGCATCCCGAGTGAATCGACTTCTCATGCCAATTGCCGGCCTGGTGTCCGGTCTGATCGCCCAAATCCGAGGCGCATTCACCCAACTCAACGACCCGTAAACACCGCAAGTCGACCTGGAAACAGCTGCGCCACCGCTATTGCGGCGGCGGCTGGTGGCCAGCCACCGAGGAACGGGGCATCGATCTGGAAAAGATCAGCACCACCCGCTATCTCTACCGCGGTGCGATCAGCCCCTCGCCCGGGCCAGACATCGATGAAGACACCAAAGCAGCCTGACTGGACCTTGTTGAAAGATGCACGCCGGGTTCGGGAAGCGGCCGGGAAAACGGAACAGCCACAACGATCGTCACCGCATCCCGGGCCGACTTTCACCGACCGCCGACACAAGAAGCAGTCGCATTCATCGATGCCAACCGCGACGACTTCGGGTCGAGCCATCTGCGCGTCCTCGCGATGGGCAGGCGTGCAGGTGGCCCCGAGCACCCTCTACGCCACGAAGACACGGACCCCGTCGGCGCGCCTGCCGGGAGCTCATTGGCGCCCGCTGCGGCAAATGGGTGCGCACCACCAAGCCCGATCCCGCGGCGGCATCCCGACCTAGGGGGCGAGAGTTCATCGCCGCCGCCCGGTAAAACCAGCTGTGGGTCACCGACCTGAGTCTCGTGCCGGACTGGGCGGCGTAGCCTACGTCTGTTTCATCACCGAACGCCTACAGCCAGATGATCGTGGGCTGGTTGGGGCGCGCCCGCATAGGCACACACCGATGCTGCTCGACGCCAGCGAGATGGCTCATGGTCATGTGGAAAAGTGTTGGAAGGGTTGCGATGTCACTCCATGCCGGATGTCAGTTTACGTCCATTCGGTATGGCGCGCGTCGCCGTAATCGGCGCAGTGCCCTCGATCGGCACTGTCGGCGACAGCCTTTGACACCGTTGGCGGCGCTGCACTGTAACGCAAACGTAGGGAGGCTAGAACCACACTTTGCGACTGACGCAGGATCCACACAATCAACCCGACGGTGAGCAGGACGCCCCCGGTCGTTGCCAGAATGGAGATGCTCAGGGACAATCCCACGACCAGCACGGCGATTCCGATGATGATCACGGTGTCCCCGATTCTGTTGTTGTTCACGCGCTCATCGACTTCAGCCTTCTGCGTCGGCCTCACATCGAAGGCACGTAGGCGGGACTTGACACTTGGTTACCCGGGACGGCCCTGTGCAAACCCGTGTCAGCTCGTAGCCGACTCGGTGGGCGCATCGAGGTTTTCGGCGAGCCATTGGCGTTCGGCGGCGCGGAGGCATGGGTGTATGCGAGCCAGCCCAGCCCGGCAGCGCCCGCGATCACGGCCACCCAGTTCGATCGTGCCGGCAGCCCGCTCCCCAACCGAACAACCCTGCGATACGGGGTACGGCGCGTAGCTACGCCGCCAAAGAACACGAGCTTGTACGCATACGCCTCAGTGTCCGGGTCGTCCGGCTCGAGTCCCCGACGGTCAGTTGCCGGGCGTGAAGTCCTCGGCGAGGAAGGCGAGCAGCGCATCGTTGAACTCATCGCCGTGGCTGACGTTGACGCCGTGCGGGCCGCCGGCGATGGCGTACAGCCGACTGTCGGGAAGCGCCTCGTGGGTGCGCTTGCCCGACCCTTCGAATGGCACCGTTTCGTCGCCGTCGCCGTGGATGACGAGACTCGGTACCGTCACCTTCGGCAAGTCTTCCCGGAAGTCGGTCTTGCCGAACGACGACAGGCATGCCAGCGCCGCCGCCTTGCCCGCCTGATGGCACAGGTCGAGGGCCGCCTTGCGTTGATCGTCGCTGACCTTCAATTCACCGTCGACGGAGAAGAAGTCGGTGACGAACTGGTCGTAGAAGGCGTCTCGGTTCGTCGTCAGCGAGGTGGCCATCTGCGCCGCCTGCTTGACGCTCAACGGGCCGTCGGGGTTCTCCTTCGTGTGCAGCAGATACGGCGTGACCGACGATGCGAAGACCACGCTGCGCAGTCGCGCGACGCCCATCCTGGCGCAATAGCTCGCCACTTCACCGCCGCCCATCGAGAAGCCCACCAGCGTGGCGTCGCGCAGGTCGAGCTCGTCGAGTAGGGCGGACAAGTCCTCCGACAAGCTCTCGTAGGTGTAGCCGACCAGCGGCTTGTCGCTGCGGCCGAACCCGCGGCGGTCGTAGGTGATGACCCGGTATCCCGCGGAGTGAAGTACGTCGACCTGGGCGGACCACGCGTCACCTGACATGGGCCATCCGTGAATCAGGACGACGGGTCGTCCGTCTCCGCCGGTGTCGTCGACGTGCAGTTTCGTGTTTCGAATCAGTCCGTGATGAGCGGTGAGCTCGGACATAGGCGGACTCCTTCCATCGGCTTGGGGTTGCGCCATGTGCGGACCGCGTCGACCGCGCTCCTCGTTTTTGTACCCATGACGGCCGTCGTCAATCACGGGTGTGATCGGGGACGACGAGTGCTTGCCGTCGTTGACGTAGAAGCGCTACGTCATCGGACCAACCGGCGGCGTGCGTCGAGAAACTGTACGAAGACTAGTAATTCGGCCACGGAGGCGCGTGATCCAGCGCGGGGCGCCGTGAGACTAGGGCGCGCGCAACGTATCCCAGTCGTGCTCTTCGTCGAGGTCGCGGATGAGTCGAGCGGTGCGCTCGCGCAGCAGCAACGTCATCCCGATCCCGATGACGATGGCGACGACCAAGGCGACCCATGAGAATCGGGACAGCCATCGTTCGGCCGCCAGCCCCAGGTAGTAGACCACCGCGGTGGTGCCGCCCGCCCAGATCAGTCCGCCGGTTGCGTTGGCGGCCAAGAACTTCGGGTAGCTCATCCGCAGCGCTCCCGCCAACGGGCCCGCAAAGATCCGTAGCAATGCGATGAAGCGGCCGAAGAACACCGCCCACATGCCCCAGCGCGCGAACAACTGCTTGGCCAATGCGACGTGCCCGGGCCCAAAGTGCTTGGGAAACCGCCGGCCCAACCGTTCGAAGAGGGACATGCCGTATCGGCGGCCGATCGAGTACCCGATGGTGTCGCCGACGATCGCGCCGATGGTCGCCGACGCTCCGACCGCTACCGGGCTGATGTCGAGGGTGTGACGCGACGCCAGCAGCGCCGCGCCGACGAGGGCGATCTCGCCGGGCAAGGGGATGCCGAGACTCTCGAGACCGATCACCGTGCCGACGATGAAGTAGACGGCCAACGGCGGGATCGTTTGCAGCAGCGAATCGACGTCCACGCCGCTAAGAATGCCCTACGTGCGGTCGAGATCCCATCGTCACGGTGAGTCAGGCAACGCTCGGTTCGCCGCATGACGCGTCGGTCGAAGTCGGCGCGCACATGACCAGCAGGAGGGAGTCCGGCAGGGTCGCCTGCTCGGCCGGCGGGAACGCGGGCGGCTCAGGCGGCAACAGCGGGAAGATGCGGGCGCCGGTGACGCCGGTGGCCAGGGCGACGAGCTGCGCGGGGACGTTGGTCGCCACGTACAGGCCGTCGAAGAGGAGCTGCACCGGCAAGGCCAGGAAGCTCGGCAGCCCCGCCCCCGCGTCGTTGCCGAACATGTACACGTAGTACGGCACTGTGGCGAAGATCGTGCGCAGGGTCAACGCGACGTCGGTGATGAAATCGGGTGACTTGTTTTGGGCGATCGCCTCCTCGAGGGCCTGTCTTAGGTCGCTTGGTTGGAAGCCGACTCCGAGTGACTGCAGTGGGACGCCGTCGGACCCGGGCCGCGGCGAGCCGCCGAAGAGACCGACCACCGTGGGCGTGGTGTCGACGATCTCGTACGCCTGGTTGACGTAGCCGTCCTTGAACCCCGGGCCGTCGACGATGACGAACGTCGCTGTCTCATCCGGAGATTGGAAGCCGTGACCGAATCCCATCTGTGGCTGGTGACCGTGGTCGGTGACCACGATGATGGTCCAGTCTTCTTTCATGGTGGTCTCGCGCAAGGCCACGGTGTCCAAGATCTTGCCGAGGTTGTCGTCCATGTTCTCTATCGCGAGCTTGTACTCCTCCGACGCGCCGCCGTACAGGTGCCCGTTCTCATCGACCCCGACGAAGTAGGAGAAGAGGAAACTCGGGGCCGCCCCGTCGGCGCCCTCTATCGCATCGATGGTCAGGTCGGCGACTCTGTCGTCGGTCGCAAGCCAGTTCGTGTCGCCCTCGAGCTGTGCCACGTAGAGGTTCACGTCGGAATGGTCCGGGCCGGCACCGGCAATGGCGTTGATGACGTCCCAGTCCCCGATGGCCGTGGTGTCGACGTCCGATGGGAGCGCCTCGAGTTGGTTGAACAGCGTCGGGAACCTGTCGTACGTCCACGGGGTGAAGACGTTGTTGATCACACCGGTCCGCTCGCCCCATACGCCGGTCAGGATCGCCGTCCACGACGGATTGGAGATGGTGGTGTGGCCGACGATGCTCGGCGCGGCGGTGGTGCTGGTGCCCATCAGTTCGAGGAAGTTCTCGTTCTCGGGATCGGCGAGGATCCTGCTCAGGTTCGTGCCGTCCACACCGATCACCAGCACGTGTTGCTGGGCCGGGTCGGCCAGTGACGACGGTGGTGTCGAGGGGTCCGCGAGCAGCGTGACCGATTGTTGGGGCGCCACATTCGCTTCGCGGGGGGCGAAGATCCGCTCGAACTCATTGCGCACCAGGGACAGCACCGCCGACAGGAAGGGTATCTGGACCGGCGCACCCCCGGCGGGGCTCAACAGCGGCTGCAGCACCGCGGCTACGAACTCCGTGACGACAGCCACCATGGTCGTCGGCTGCTGGGGCGGCGCGGGCGTCGATGTCACTGACTTCAATGCCGTCGCGACCGTCGTGACGACTTCGGTCGAGGATTTCGGCGAGGGGTCGTCGGCCACCGCGGTGAGGCTGAATGCCTGCGGTTGAGGCTCGACGTCGGCGACGACGGTGACCGTCGCGTCGATGTCATCGGGGGCCAGCGAAACGGTGGCGGCATGCTTGCTGGCGGAACGGCTCGCGACCTGGCGATCGGTCGAACTGCCAGCCGCCGAGTCCTTGACCGGGCCCGCCTCCTGTGCAGGCGTCGCAACTACGGATTGGACGTCCGCGCCGCCCGCCGCGGTCCCCGCGTCGGCGCCACCGTGCGACGGCTCCTGGGCGTCGCCTTCGTCGCCGTCGCCTTCGACGTCGTCGGCCAAGGCCTCGTCGGCGGGATCGGCGCCGTCCACTGCGGGCTCGTCGGCTGCGCCCGATGACAATTCCCGTTTCTGCGCAGGCGATTTGGTGGTGGCAGTGCCGTCGGCTGACTCCGCATCGGTACCCGATGAGGGCTTCGTCGTTGACGAAGACGTCGACGACGAGGACGTGGGTGAGGGTGAGGTCTTCGGTGATGGGCCTGGTGACGTCGACGACTCTGACGAGGACGAAGACGAAGACGAATCATCTGATGACGCCGACGAACCCCCCGACGGGACGGCGTACGCGAGACCCGGTGTGGTCGCGACGGCCACGCCCACTCCCAGCGTCACGGCCAATGCTCCGACCCGACCGATGTGCTTGGCGTACCCCATGACGGTTCCCTCCGTTCACCCGCGCCGAATGAGACGGCGGAGCTCGACGGCAGGAGCCATCGCCTGTCGCCGTTGACGTCGCATGCCCTCTTAAAACTTGCTGTGAATCTGCTGCGCCGAAAATTACGCGCCTCGGCGTCGTCGTTCGGGCGGAATCAGCGAATTGGATCCTCACGCTGTGCGGCGGCATGGGGCGGTCGATGGCCTTAGCCTGTGGTGGCGGCGTGGAAGCGGGCAGCTGTCGCCGGCTTCTGGTACCGATCCCCGGCGGTTGACGTAACGCTAGTCAAGAACTTCCCAGTGGTCGCCCTCATCGACGCTGTCCGCGGTCAACCGCACCGTGCGCTCGTCTCCATCAGAGTCGGCGGCGGTGCACTCGAGAAACTCGCCGATCGCGACAACTTTCAGCCCCTCACCGCACAGCACGGTGACCGGGAATCCAAGTTCCGCCGAGACCTCCTGGGTCAAGGCCCGACCTGCATTCTCAAGATCGAAGGCGGCGTCGAGCGTGCTGAAGTCGACGTTGTAGTCGTCATCGCGAACTTTGACCTCCACGCGAACGGGCTGGCCTTCGACGCCGGCGTTGCAGGTGAAGGTCTCGCCTGTCTTCGGGGCCGTTGTCGGCCGTGGGCACTCGACGTTCGACACTGTCCGGGCAATCTGCGTGTAGCGCTTGTTCAGCTCGCCGGTGATCTCGCTTTCCAGCTTCTCGTAGTCAGGTCCGCCCGCGGAGAGTGAGACCTGACACCCAGCGAGCGCAAGCGCCGCCGCCGGCAACGCGAGCGCGGTGCTCAGGCACGCCCGACGATTGATTCGACTTCTCGTAATAGAACGCACGTCTCCTCCTCGCGAACTTGATGACCTTTGCGACCTGGTTGAAATGATCACTCCCCCAATCGTTTAGATGACATTTGGCTGGCGCTGCTCTCGTCCTTCAGGGCGGCTTCCACCAGAGCGCGAATCGCCCACTGCCTCACTTCGCTTGCAGCGGCTTCATCCAACTGGAGCACGTCTTTAGAGACCACCATGGATTCGGTGCCGATGATCAGTGCGAGCGCGCTTGTCAGTACGTCCAGTTCGGCCGGTGCAACGCGCTCGCGAGCCGGCCGCAACGCGATCTCGATCAACGCGCTGCGACGGTTTTGCCGCACGGGAAGATCCCCATCTGCTCCGCCGTTGACGCCACGTTGGACCGAATAGCCAAGCATCCGCCGAAGGGCCGGTTCGTTCGCTGAAATCATCTCGTGGAGAGCGCTTTCGACGAGCATCACCCGTTCAACGGGGTCCAGTGGGGAAGATTCGTCAAACAGATCCTCGGCATTGGGAACGGCGCCGTCGATGGGTGCCTCGACGAGCAACGAGTCAACATTCGAGAAGTAGCGGTACGCCGTCGCCCGTGACACCAGCGCCTCTTCCGCGACGTCCTCCAGCGTGATTCTGCGGCCCTGCTTTATCAGCCGAGAGGCCGCCTGTAGTAGATCTTTTCGCGTTCGACTGGTCTGGTTCGGACGACCGGATTTGTGTTCGGGCATGGGCTCAGTCCTGGGGCAGTTGGTTGAGGATCGCCGCGAAGTCGATCCAGACGTTCTCCCGTGCTATTTCGCCAGTGTCGGCGAACTCGACGACATGGAGTAGTCGGAATTCGACCGGGCGATTCTTGCCCTGCAGGCCGAACGGCGCGCCCGGCGCCCGACCCTGCCAATGCGATTCGTCGACGACGAAATCCGTTCCGTACAGCCTGCGTACCGTCTGCACCTTGCTTTCGGACAGATCCGAGAACATGGCCGTGTAGAAGGCGCGCGCCGCTTCCCTCCCGCGGGTCAGCCCAAAGGGCGAACCGACCACATCGTGCTCGGCGTCTACCGCCAGCGTTGCCAACACGCCCTCGACGTCGTCGCGAGCCTCGAACGCGAAGTGTTCGTCAAGCTTTGCGTCCATCTCGACTGATGAAAGCGCCACGGTAGACCCCCTGCTCGTGCGTATGCCTTGCTGGTAGCGAGGTTAATGAGATCTATGTCTCATGTCAAGACTCATGTCTTGTTGGTAGAGCGGGCCTACGCGACCCTGACGCAGAGGCGAGCCCCGGGAGTTAGCGATTCGCGCTCCTCGCGCCACTCAATCGTGCCGGTGGTGGCGCGGCTGCGCCAACAACGCGACCGCGACGCCAAGCGGTCCGAGCAGTAGGTGGCTCCCAGTCTCTGGACACGTACTCGACGAGCACGGCGATGCAGTCGACGGAGTGCTCATATTCGTGGACGATGGACTCCTGTCGACGCTTGAGGTGTGTTGGTTCGACCAGCGATCCAACTGCCCCGTGTCGAGAACGTCGACTGGCAAGTGTGATTGAGGGTGGTAGTTGAACCGAAACTCCACCACTGCCGCCGTAGGCACCCAGGACGAGCGTTTCAGGCTCTCGCAGAGGGGTATGCAGGACTGATTCGGGGGGTCGATTTTCCTAACCCCACCGGCTACGTTGACCCACCGGAGCGTGATGGACAACGAGTCGACGTCGTCGGCGCCGCCTCTGCGCAATGCCGACGACAAGACGACGAGACAAGGAGTTCGTTATGCGTATCAAGAAGGTCGCAGCGGGTGCGGCAATGGTGGGCGCACTAGGATTTGGCGCCCTTGGGATCGCCAGCGGTGCAGCACAAGCCAAGCCGCACTACCCGGGACCTCCGCCCATCCCGGTGGCGCCCGACGTTTGGCTCCGGGGTGACCCGCCGGGGCACAACCCGTACGGCCCCCCAGGGCAAGTCATGAATGGCAATCCAGTGGTCCCAGGACTCACCGGAGTTCCACCCGGTCACTGGGGTGACCCGGTGTCCGTTGGGCTGCCTCCTGTCTGGCTACCTGGCAATTGGGTGGATCTTGGAATTCCAGTGCCACAACCGGTCGTGCTCAACGCCGACCTCGGGGTGTGGGGTATCTGGTGGAATGATGCCTTCATTCCATTCGGTCCCTAGAACCACGCCAGATGATGGCCGCCCTGACCGTGCGCAGGGCGGCCATCGCCTTCTCCGCTGGCAGCTCGAGGCGCGGCGTGCAGCCCGAGGGGCAGACCTCCTTGAAGAGCTCGCCAGGCGCAACGGACCGCGAGTCGCCCAACGGTTTAATGCTGGGGCCGCCGGGCGGCCGCCAGCCTGACAGGCAACAGTTGCTTGCAGCAGCAGTCAAGACAACGCTTGTCCGCTTCTCTCTGGCGGCGCCGCCTCAGGCGTAGACGCCCGATTCGGCGTCATCAGCAAAGACGCTGTAGACGGTGGCAGGGCTGACGCCGAGCGCCGTGCCGATGGCTGACTCACCGCTGGCATGCATCCGGCGCGCGAGGGCGGTCTTGGATTCGTCGAGAGCCTTTGGGCGACTGATTGATTGGCAACGTCGCCGTGGCCGTGGCGTTTGCCGTCGGGCACGGCTGAGCATCTTGCTGTCGGGCGAGGCCTCCGATGATCGCTTCTTGCGGTCATCGTGATCGAAACCGTCGACCCCGCTGGGGCGCTCGACGTCTACTGGGACGAATTCTGGCGTGCTCACGCCGTAACCGATCCGAAGGGTCCCGCTCTGATGTTCAGCCGCCTATGTCGCATCGTCTTACAAACAGCCTTGGCATCGGCACTAACCGCAACCGCCGTCGCCTGCAGCACCAACGACGATCGCACTGAGGGTTATACGCTGCGCATCGGCGCCACGTCGGTGACCGGGACACCTGCGGGCTCCCTGGGCTGGGGCGACCGGGAGGGCATCCTCGACAAACAGCTCAAGTCCGTCGGCGTCGACAAGATCGAGTATTCGTTCTTCCAGTCCGGCAGCGATGTCGCGTCGGCGTTGTTTGCAGGCGCGGTCGATGTCGCCGCCATCGGCGACAACCCGTCGCTGCGTGCACGGAGTCGTGATCCGAAAGTTGTTCTATTAACTCTTGATTCGATCAACGGGGATGCCTGGATAGTCGGGGCCAAGGGCGGGCCCACCGATATCCGCGACTTAGTCGGTAAGTCCGTAACCGCGCCGCAGGGCACGATCCGTGACCGCGCCGCGAGGCAATTGATCGACGCGGCGGGCCTCACCGGACAGATCCAAGTCCGTGACGTGCCGACGCCCGAGTCCATCGCGGGACTGAGTGCCGGCAAGATCGACGCCACTGTGGTGACCGGAGCGAGCGCATTCGAACTGCGGGAGAAGGGTTTCCCCATCATCGACAGCCTGGCCCGGCACGGCTTCGGTAGCACCGGAGGCAACATCGCCCTGTCGTCGTTCACCGACCAGCACCCCGATTTCCGCGCCGCTTGGCAGCAGGCCGTCACCGCGGTCAACCGCAACATCAGCGACAACTTCGACAAATACCTGGCCTGGGTCGCCGAAACCGACGGAACGAAACTCGAGTACGTCAAGGAAGCGACCCGCATCGATGAGTTCAACACCGAGCCCTTCCCCAAGGTCGGGGTCGACCAGCTCGAGGCCGCCTACGCATTCCTCAACGCCGACGGCTCATTGGACGGCGAGTACTCAGTGCGGGAGTGGGTCGGGGCGGCGTCGTGACCACCGCCGCTGCCGCAATCCATACCCAGAGGGCAGAGCCTGAGTCTGATTGACGTCGTCTCGGGACAGCGTCGAAGGGCGGGACCGTGGTCACGAATTCCCCGGCCGATCCGCCGACTGATGGGGCCGGCTCTCATCCTCGCGGTGTGGACCATCGGCTCGGCCAGTGGACTGCTCAACCCTGACCTCTTCCCGCCGCCGGCACAAGTTGCGTCGACCGCCTGGCGGTTGCTCGGTGAAGGGCAATTGGCCACGCACGTGGGGGCGTCTTTGACGCGGGTCGTGACGGGGACCATCCTCGGCGTACTGGTAGGCGTGGGGCTCGCGATCGCCGCCGGCCTCACTCGCACCGGTGAGGACCTACTCGACTGGACGATGCAGATCCTCAAGGCAGTGCCGAACTTCGCGCTGACACCACTGTTGATCATCTGGATGGGCATCGGCGAGGGACCCAAGATAGTCCTCATAACCACCGGCGTCGCGATCGCGATCTACATCAACACCTATTCGGGCATCCGCGGTGTCGACCAGCAACTGGTCGAGATGGCTCAGACGCTCGATGCGCGCCGATTCACCCTCATCAGACAGGTGATCCTGCCCGGGGCGATGCCGAACTTCCTTGTCGGACTGAGGCTCGGGCTGTCCAGCGCCTGGCTCAGCCTGATCTTCGCGGAGATGATCAACACCACCGAGGGCATCGGGTATTTGATGTCCCGCGCGCAGACCAACCTGCAGTTCGACGTCTCACTGCTGGTGATCGTCATCTACGCGATCGCGGGACTACTGTCCTACACGCTGGTGCGGGTCTTGGAACGACTACTGCTGTCCTGGCGCAACGGTTTTGACGGCGTCGAATGAGTTCTCCTCCCGTCGTGCGGATTCGCGGATTGCGCCGCGCCTTCGGCACGCAGCAGGTTCTCGACGGCGTTGACCTAGACATCGCCGGAGGCGAGTTCGTGGCCATGCTGGGACGCTCGGGCTCGGGCAAGAGCACCCTGCTGCGGGTACTCGCCGGCCTCGACGGCCAGGCGACCGGTTCGGTGGTCGTCCCCCGCTCCAGGGCAGTCGTGTTCCAGAATCCGCGGCTGCTGCCGTGGCGCCGCGCGCTGGCGAACGTGGCGTTCGCACTGCGCGACGCTGGGCCCGACACCCCCAGTCGCACCGCCCGGGCCCGGGCCGCGCTGGACGAGGTAGGTCTGGCCGACAAAGCTCGCGCCTGGCCGCTGTCGTTGTCCGGCGGTGAGGCACAACGGGTTTCACTGGCACGCGCGCTGGTGCGCGAACCCGACTTGTTGTTGCTCGATGAACCGTTCGGCGCGCTCGACGCACTCACCAGGCTCAAGATGTACCGGTTGCTCCACGAGTTGTGGGCACGCCGCCACATGGCGGTGCTACACGTCACCCACGACGTCGACGAGGCCATCCTGCTGGCCGACCGAGTGGTGGTGCTCTCTGATGGCCGGATTTCGCTCAACCATGCCGTGGAACTGCCGTTCCCGCGCAGCCGCGGAGACGACGGCTTCGACGACCTCCGCCGCACCCTGCTGGCAGAACTCGGGGTCGAGGAGGAGGTCGGGCATGACCGCACCCGTTGATGTCGACGAGCAGTCCACCGACGTCCTGGTGATCGGCGGCGGGCCGGCCGCCACCTGGGCGGCGATCACGGCCGCCGAACGCGGCAGCCAAGTTACCTTGGTGGACAAGGGATATTGCGGCACCAGCGGGGCAACCGCCGCGGGCGGAAACAACCTTTGGCTGATCGCGCCCGGCCGGCGCCGCGAGGAGTCGATCCGCGAACGCGAGGCGGCCGCCGGAGGACTCACCGATTCCGACTGGATGTTCCGCGTGCTGGGCACCTCGTGGAGTCGGATAGAACAACTCGCACGGTGGGGCTACCCGTTCCCGGTCGATGATGACGGCCGGCCGATGCGCAGCAGCCTGCAGGGACCTGAGTACATGCGCCGGATGCGACGCAAAGCCCACCGCAGCGGCGTCCGCATCCTCGACCACCACCCCGCCCTCGAGTTGACCGCGGACGCCGACGGTGTGGTCAACGGCGCCACCGGGCTTGCGCGCCAGGATGGTGGCCGTCCGTGGCGGATCACGGCCGACGCGGTTGTGCTGGCCACCGGTGGTACCGCGTTCCTATCGGGCTCCTTCGGCACCAACGTCAACACCGGCGACGGGTTGTTGATGGCCGCCGAAACCGGCGCCGACCTGTCCGGCATGGAGTTCTCCAGCGCGTACGCGCTGGCCCCCGAATGGGGCACCCACACCAAGGGCCGGATGCTGCAGTGGGGCAGCTTCTACGACGAACGCGGCCAACCCTTGGCCACCCGGCCGGGTCTGAGCGGACGCAAGGACGCACAGTGGGCGCTGGCCCACGGCAAGCGGGTGTTCGTCAGGCTGGATCGCGCACCCGAGGACATTCGGCAGACGATGCGCGACGCCCAGCCCAACTACTTCCTCCCGCTCGACAAGGCCGGCATCGACCCGTTCGTAACTGCCTATCCGATCCGCATGGTCTACGAGGGATCGGTCCGCGGTACTGGCGGTCTTCGTCTGATCGGAACCGACTGTGCAACAACGGTTCCGGGACTCTTCGCCGCGGGCGACGCCGCAACCAGGGAGCTCATCACAGGTTCCATCAGCGGCGGCGGCAGCCACAATGGGTCGTGGGCAATCGCGTCGGGTACCTTTGCCGGACGCGGCGCCTCGGAATTCAGCCTACGGCGTGAGGCCGGACCCGCGACCGTACGGGAGCGTGTGGGTATCCGTCCCGGGACCCACGACGCACCATCGGTCGACGAAGTGGTCCATGTCGCCCAACAGCACATCCTGCCGCCGCTGCGTAGCTACCTGAAATCGCCGATGAGGCTTGCCGAATCGTCCGCAGCACTCGAGAAGCTGTGGCGCGACATTTCCCGGGGACTCGCACCGGTCGCCCCGCGGGATGCGTACAAGACGCGTCAGGCGGTGGCCTTGGTCGCCGCCGCCCGGTGGATAACGGCATCCTCATTGGCGCGCGCCGAGAGCCGCGGCCTGCACCGTCGCGAGGACGTCACCGTCGAGGATCATCACTACCGCCACCGGATTCTGGTCGGTGGATTGGACGACGTCTGGACGGCCCCCGATCCGGTCTTGCCGCAGCTGATCTCGTCGGAAGCCGTCGCGTGATCGAGATCGTCAGTGCTGCGGCCTGTATCGCCTGCGACGTGTGCGTGAGAGTCTGCCCCACCGACGTCTTCGACCCGGGAACCGATGGAGTGCCGGTGATCGCCAGGCAGTCGGACTGCCAGACGTGCTTCATGTGTGAGGCCTACTGTCCGACAGACGCGCTGTACGTCTCGCCGGTATCAGCACCCGTAGAAGCGGGCAGCCCGCACGCCGACGAGGACGTGGTGACCCAGAGTGGGCTGCTCGGCGGGTATCGCGAGATGATCGGGTGGGGCCGGGGACGCACGGCAGGCTCGCTGCGCGACAAGAACCCGATTCTCAAAGCCGTTCCCCCACTGGCAGAGTCACGCCTGCCCGTCCCGGCACCGATGGCCGATCAGCCGTGGAACCACCTGGGTTGAAAGATCATGGCTTGGGGGACTCACCTAGATCTGCCTGCGCTTGTTGCACCTCACGGCTCGCCGACTGGCGGCCGATTTTGATGGTGTCGGTGGGGCCACCGCTGTGTTCAGTCGGGGTTGGCGGCGCGCGTCAATTGAGGATCCGGCTGAGCACGAACTGGGTGGCATGGTCGATGGGTGCGCCGTCGCCGAGCGCCTTCGCCCGCAGCGCCGCTCCCTCCCACGCGTCGATGATGAATCCAGCTGCCGCATCCGCGTCGATGCCGGTCGTAATCTCAACGTGGCAATGAACGGCAAATCCGTACAGCAAACGGTGAACCGGCAACGCTGGGCCGCGCAACAGATAGCTGGCGTGGGTGCTATGCGACACTGTTTCCAGCGACACTGTTTCCAGAAAGTGACTGGAGGGATGTATATGTCGGGCAGGACGAGGGAAAGCGTCTCCACCGTGCTGAAGGCGGCCGGAGTGGCTTCGATATTGGGCTGGGTGCTGGTGCTGAGTACGGGTCCCGCGCTGGCGGAACCGGATCCGGCTCCCGGCGATCCAGGGGTTGTCGCGGGCCCCGCTGAGCCGCCTGCGCCTGGGTTGCCGCCTGCCCCTGACCCGCTGGCGGTACCAGTTTTCGCGGGCCCCGCTGCAGCGCAGGACCCGACACCGTTCACCGGCACGGCGCCATTCGGGCCGCCTAGGGTCGTCCCTGTCAACGGCTCGACGGTGGGTGTGGCCCAGCCGATCATCATCAACTTCCCCGGGCTGGTCGATGACTCCGGCGCAGCCGAAGGCGCCGTACACGTCTCTTCAGTGCCGCCGGTTTCCGGCAAGTTCTACTGGATGACCCCTACGCAGCTGCGCTGGCGCCCGCTGAGCTTCTGGCCCGCCCATACCGCGGTGACCGTCGATGCGGGCGGCGCGGTGTCCAGCTTCCATACGGGAGACTCGCTGGTGGCGACGGCCGACGACGCCACTCACCAACTGACCGTCACCCGCAACGGGACCGTGGAGAAGACCATCCCGATGTCGATGGGTATGGCAGCCGGCGGCCACCAAACCGCTAACGGCACCTACTACGTTCAAGAGAAGATGCCCTCGGTGGTGATGGATTCCTCGACCTACGGGGTCCCGGTCAACTCGACGTACGGGTACAAGGTGACGGTCGACCTAGCCGTCCGATTCGACGACAGCGGCAACTTCGTACACAGCGCTCCATGGTCTGTGGATGATCAGGGTAAGCGCGACGTCAGTCACGGCTGCATCAACATCAGCCCTACCAACGCAAGGTGGTTCTACGACAACTTCGGCGCCGGTGATCCCATCATCGTGAAGAACTCCACCGGCACCTACACGAGGAAAGACGGCTCGAACGACTGGCAGAGCTAGATCCCGGCCCTTTGGTTTGTCCCGCAACATGATTCATCCGCAGACGTTCGTTGGTGTTCGTGTCTGAAGTGCGCGAGTTATGACACTCTCGTGACACGCAGGCCCAACGGGGTCACGCCACCCCGGCGGCGGCGATGCGCTACCAACGCCGCACAGGGCAGGCAATCACCGAACTGGTGAGCAAGCTGGCCCAAGACGGCTGAGTCACCGGTTTCGAAACAAAATTGACCAGTTTTGGTCGGGTTATCCATCGGTCTCGTGCAGATCGGCGGTTCCCGCTCGGTGACTTCTTACCGCGCGCGACTGTGTCGAGGGATCGACACGTCGGTGGGAGAACGACAACGCGATGCGGGTAGCACTGGCCGCCCATGACGAGGTGCGTGCGGCGATTGAGGCGCATGGGGCTTCATGTCCCGAAACCAGACAATGCACCTGCCACCCAAGCTCAGGCGTGAAAAGTAGCCGCGCCAGCACAGCTCCTGCCCGTAGGGTTGTTCCGTGACGCTCTTGCTCGGTCCTGTTCTGCGGCACACTTCAGACACCACGGCGCTTGTGTGGGTGCAAACCGAGAGCGCGGGAACAGTGGTGGTCCTCGGCTGCTCAGCGCGGACGTTCGCCGTACAGGGTCATCACTACGCCCTCGTCACGGTGACCGGGTTGACCCCAGACACCGTCACCGAATATGACGTCAAGATCGACGGAGAACTGGTCTGGCCACACGCGGACTCGCCGTTCCCGCCGAGCGTCATTCGCACCCGCGGGCCTGCCTCGACTCACCGGCTGCAGGCCATCTTCGGATCGTGCCGATACCCCAAGACCGACGACCAGAAGGTCGACGCCAGACTCGGACTCGACGCGCTGGACGTGTACGCCAACCGGATGGCCGCGCAGCCGATCGACGACTGGCCGGAGGTGCTGATTCTGCTCGGCGACCAGTTGTACGCCGACGAACTCACCCCCGAGTCGAGACGGCGCTTGGCCGGTCGTCGCACCCGTCGGTGCCAGCAGGGCCAGCGGCCACCGGATGAGGTGGTGAGCTTCGCCGAATACGAACGGCTGTACCGCCATTCGTGGGGCGACCCCGAGATCAGATGGCTCATGTCCACGGTTCCCACCGCGATGATCTTCGACGATCACGACATCAGGGACGACTGGAACACGTCGGCGTCCTGGCGCGCCGACATCAAGGAGAAGCCGTGGTGGCGTGACCGGATCCGAGCCGGACTGGCGTCCTACTGGGTGTATCAGCACCTGGGCAATATGAGCCCCGTCGAGTTGGCCGACGACGAGGACTATCAGCGCCTGGTGGCGACGGACGGCGATACCTGGCCGCGTCTCGTCGATTTGGCCGACCGGGCCGATGAAGAGGTGGACTGCAACAAGGGCATCAGATTCAGCTATCGATGGGATCTGGGCCGTAGCCGGCTCATCATGATCGACTCGCGTAACGGCCGAATCCTCGACTCCGGCGAACGCATGATGATCGGCGAACGCGAGTTCACATGGTTGGAGACTCAGGCCACCGACGGCCTCGACGAGTTGGACCATCTAATGCTGGCCTCGTCGGTGCCGTGGCTGATGCCGCCCGCGATCGGAGACCTGGAGGCGGTCAATGAGCGAAATGCCGACCACCCCGGGCTACGCGGCAGACTTGCCGAAAAGACCCGCAGGGCAGTCGATTTCGAACACTGGCCGGCTTTCTACAAGTCCTTTGTACGGCTGGCCGAGATGATCGCTCGCGTCGCCGACCATCCCAACGGACCCACGACCGTGAGCGTACTGTCCGGCGACGTGCACCACAGCTATGCCGCACGCGCCGAGTGGGCGGGTGATTCTGCCCAGCCAGCGGGCGCGACGGTGCATCAATTGGTGTGCTCGCCGGTACATAACTATGTACCGCTGTTCGTCAAACCGGCGTTCACGCTGAGTTGGTCGCGTCCCGCTGCCAGCCTCGCCCGATGGTGGGCACGCCGACGCGGCCTGCCCCCGCTTCCGTTGTCCTGGACGAACACCTGCGGTCCACTGTTCGGGAACACCATCGCCACCCTGCAAGTGGATGGCCGCAGCGCCGAGGTGTTTTTCGAGCAGCCCCTTGGCTCGGATGCGCTGGACGAAGTCGGCCGCGTGCTGCTCAGTCGACCGTAGTGACGGCGAGACTGCGACAGCGCGCCGGTTCACCGGCCTGCCGAATTCGGCGGCCCACAGATGCAAGGCAGCTACGGTGACGCCGTCTCGTGCTCACGATGTGACGCGGCAATCAGCGCAGTTCCGCGATGACCTTCGCCATGTAGTCAGCGAACGGATCCAGCACGGTGATGTACGACATCCCGAATCTGTCCCGGTAATCGCGGAGCGTGTCCGCGCTGTCGCGTGGACTCCCGCCCAGCACTCCGAGAAATGCGCGCAATTCGACGTCGGGGAATCGGGCGCGTTGGTCGATGGAGACAGCTTCGCGCTGCTCCCTGGAAGCCGCCAGATCTGCTGTAGCAGAGTGCAATAACAGCCGCGCCGCGGCGGGGGCGGTTTCGTGCTTGGCAATCGAGTACTGCAGCCTGCTTGTGTTGGCGAGGGTGCCGCCGGTCATCATGGGCTTACTTTTGGCCAGGTCCGCCACCTCGTCGACGGCGCGTTGTGCAGCGCCGAGGACAACCGCGGTGCACCCAGGAAACACCAGTGCCGGGATGAAACCGCGGTAGAGCGGTCGGTCGATTCGAGGCGGGCCACCAAGACTGAACACCAGTTCGGCGGGGATGAACTCATCCTCCACCACCACGTCGTTGCTGCCCGAACCACGCATCGCCGTGACGTCCCACATGTCCAGGACCTTGAACTGATCACGTTGCACGACAACACCAAGCCGACGGACGGGTCGATGTGACCGAACTGCTCGTACACCTGCAACACCGTGGTCAGCGGGGTCTCCGATCCCCCATACTCTCGCGGCGTGAGGAGCCGGAAGGCGCCGGCTGCACGCAAACGGGCGTGCAGATGCGCTGGCAGGTCACGTTGCTCGTCGGCTTCATCGAGAGCGGCTTCGATCTCGGGTCGCAACAAATCAGCGATGTCGATGGATTCCGGCGCTTGCGGTGCCACGGTGCTCACACAGTCCTCTCGATTTTTGGCGGGCGCAGCCGCACCGCTACGGGTGTTACAACGGCAACCGGTCACGGTTCATTCAACCGAGGCCATATCCACCGCCGCGATGTGAGAAGTTGGGCTCATGCCGCAAGCGCCAAGCGGCCAGCCTGGACCAGTATCACCGGCGGTCAATCCGATCAGTGGACTGTTCACCATGCGCGCCCCCCGGGCGGGCCGCGCTGGCCGTTCGGCCTCAACGCCGGGCTGAACTCGGGATCGTCGTCGCCTCCGGGCGTCGCGATCGGACGGGCGCTGGATGCCGTCGCCGCGATGGCCGGATCGGCGGGCCAGCGCACATCGGCCGAACCGATGTGGGACGTCGTGGCCGCGACCGAAGACCTCTAGTGCAGCTAGCGCCCTGGTTGGCCGAACGAGCTACGTGACTATCTGGCTACGGTTCACCCATTCGCCGATAAGCGTTCCCCGGCTGCGTCGACTCACTACATCCCGCGCGCTCCCCTGCTTCCCGGTCGGCGCAATCGCTATGTGTTCGATTGGGCGAACTCGACCCATGGGGAAACCTGCATGAGCATTACCTCCAGCCCGCGACCAAGGCTCTCGGCCTTGGGAGCGTCCGCTTTCACGACCTGCGGCAGTGCACTTTGACGTGGTCGCGACCGAGTCCCTTGACGTCGATGCTGTTGATCGTGCGGTCGCGGTGGTGGCTACCCGGCGTCAACGCATCACGAGCCGTTCATGATCCACTGTCTTGCTGCCTCAATCTGCCCAGCGGGGAAATGCTTGATCTCCGCTGACACGAAGTGTGACGTCAAGTGCTCTGCGACATCTCCCAGGTGGGAATCCGTTACAACTCCGATTTTCTTGATGCGCTTGTGATGATCCCGAACAAAGCGAAACTGGTTGACCATTGCCCCAAAACTCTTCCATCCGGGAAACGACGGGGTTTCGATGATGAGGCCAGCCAGACCACCGGTTGCCTCGATGTGCGGGTCGACCGCCTTCGCGAGTTTGACGAAGTCGTCCTGCTCGATCGCAGACTTTGGTTGCACATGCAGGATGGAATGCTCAGCATCGAGGTCGTATTCGATCATGTATCGCTCCTTTACGATCGTTGCGGTCGAACGGTAGAACTCACCAACAGTGTCGATGCGCATCGTCGGGTGCCGAACTTTTACCGTCTCCATCCGACAACCCGCACCCCCCGGGTGGTAGGGACCGAAGTCCCCATCTGCGCAGTCATTGGTCGCGCTGCGGGAGTCGTTTGTCCCGGCTGGGCAGCCCCGCCGCGCCAGTCGCCAAGCCAAGCCATGGATTCGCCCCGCGGCCCCGACGACGTCCACAGAGCACTGCCGCCCAGCCGTCAGGTTTCACTGATCCATTCACGCGCTCTTTCCGCTTCAGCTATCGGGTAGACCCGGCCCTCCAAGGGCATGAACATCGCCATGAATTTCGTTGTCCGACTTATCCATTCCACGTCGGTGACCACCGCGAAGCGGTCCCAGTCGAACATGTGAGCAAAACCCAGCTTTGCGTCTTCCCAAAGCGCGCCGGGATCGAGGCCGGTGAAATCCTTGGCCACCTCGGTGTAACACCGCAACTTCTTGTGGCGGCTGTACCGATCCTCGACGTCAACAAGGATCTTCTTGTAGTCGGCCTTCGTCAGGTGTCCGCTACATGCATAGGCGGCGACCTGGTCGGGAAATCCCTGGAGCACCTCGATCATGCCGTTCCTCCGAACTGGTCTAGGGGGACCTGCTAGTCAGGTCAGTCTGCCTCCGCCGCGGCCTGCGCAACTGGGGCACAAAGACCCTAAGAATGGGTGCCGCCCGGCCATTGGTTTTCCCCTGGGCCGCACCTACTTTTAACTCGTCCTCGACGGCGTCGCCCTGACACGTCCGCCACATGAAACCAGGTCACGGTGATGCGTGGTTTAAGCATCGTTGCGGAGGGCGCCGGTCGATACATCCACTGGGGCGTCATTCAAATCTCTCAAACGAATCTCATCATCATCGGCGTCATGGTTCTGCTGTTCGTCCTCGCTTTGGTGGTTCCTTTCCCTTCCGGCCACGGCGATCATCGCGATGAGCAAGGGCGCGGGCGATGACGACCCACGCCGACGAAACGGCGTCGGAGGCGACGACCGACACATCGAACTGGACCAACTGGCTTCGCACCAAGATCGTGGGACTCGTCCCGCCAGGGCAGGCACTTCCAGACCGCCAGCCGGTGTATGTCGCGTCGTGGATCTACGTGTTCGGTGTGTTGACCCTGGCGTCCTTGGTGGTCGTGATCGGCTCGGGCTGCGTGCTGGCCATCGGCGGGTCGGCCTGGTGGCACGTGTCCTCGCTGGGCCACTACGTCAACTCGGTTCACTTGTGGAGCGTGCAGCTGCTCTTCGGGTTCATGGTCATCCACCTGTGGGGCAAATTCTTCATGGCCGCCTGGCGCGGAGAGCGGGCCCTGACCTGGATCAGCGGTGTCGTGCTCTTCGCCGTCTCGATCGGAACGTCGTTCACCGGCTTCCTCGCCCAGACCAACTTCGACGCGCAGTGGATCGGCGGCCAAGCCAAGGACGGCCTGAACTCCGTGGGCGTCGGAGCCTGGTTCAACGTGCTCAACCCGGGACAGATGCTGATGTGGCACATCGTCCTCTTACCGCTGGTCTTGGTCGCTCTAACTGCGATGCACGTGATCCTGGTCCGGCGGCACGGTGTCGTGCCTCCGATCGACGCAGCGCTGGAGGGTTGAGCGATGATCTCGAAGTGGCCGTCGGGCGGACGGCGACGGGACAACACCCCGGACTCGCATGACTTCCCGACTCGCCCGTACGACCTCGTCAAAGAGTTCGCCATCGCCTTGGTCGTCGTGTTCGTGCTCAGTGTCGGGCTGGCCGCCATCTTCTCCTCACCGGACGAGAAGCCGATCACGATGTCGGCTTGGGCCAACACCGAACCAAACGACGTCGTCCTCACTGCAGTCGGCGAACTCGCCGGAACCACCACCAGTGCCACGTATGGTCCGCCGTACAACAGCGCTGTCGAGGGCCAGAAGCTCGGACCTCTGCCCCTGCAGAAGTGGGGCGGCGTGCGGCTCCCGGTGGACTCCGCCGGTCTGGTAGTGGAACCGCTCAGCAACGTCAGCGGCGACCCGACGCTGACTGCGGCGCTGTCGTCCTGGAACACGGCCACGCCCGACCAACGCACCACCTGGGCAACGGCCTACGCCGATGCCATCGGTGCGCCCGCCGCCGACGGCGAACCTGCCACCGGGGCGGGCGGTGATCCGGGCGGGGTCGCCGCGGGCGACTACGGTCCCGTGCCAGCCCTGTCCGCAGCGTTCCTGCAACTGGCCCGAACGGGTGGACTCGAAGGTGCGCTCACCTCCTCAGGCAACTTCTACGGCGGGGACACCACGAAGTCACTGCTGCTGCTCTCCGACGGGGCGTACCTCGAGGATCAGGCCCGCGCCAAGAATCTTGCCGGTGACCAGTGGGGCATGATGAACGAGGCTGGCAACGCCCCGGGCCAACCGTGGATGTGGCTCTACACCTTCTGGTACCAGGTGCCGCCGTTCTCCAATTCAGACAACGCCGACGCGCTGGTCTGGGGTCTGATGATGGTGCTCACTCTGCTGTTGATGTTCGTGCCGTTCATACCGGGACTTCGGTCGATCCCCCGCTGGATTCCCCTCCACAGACTCATCTGGCGCGACTACTACCGCAACGCCAAGCACTCCTGACTCGCTGAGCGGCGACTTGTTGCAGCCTATTGCGTTTTCCATTACCCCCTTCCGGCAGCCACATACCTCGTGTCGGAGATGGGCACAGCGGTATGACGGGCATCGTTGAGCAGCGGTGAAACGATGCTGCCGTGGACCCCAGTGTGGATGGTGGCGGTGGACTGACCGCGACGAGGTTGTTCGATGGTTCCTGCGGCACCGAACTGCCACCGAACTCCAAGTTCTGTAACGAGTTCGGTGCACCGCTCGCACACGCCACGCGATCGGCAGAGTACAAGCAGGTCACGGTGCTGTTCGCCGATGTGATGCACTCAATGGGCAATCGCCGCGACCGTCGCTGCGGAGCGCTTAGTTCATGACCGAGCTGGCCAACCGCTGCGCGGCGGTGGTGCAGCGGAACGGGGCCAGGGTCTCGACGAGTTTGTCCATCCGCCGGGTCGACACGCCCAGCAGATAGCAGTGGCCACCACCGTGGTCAGGGCTCGCTCGGCGCGTTTGCGCCGTCCCAACAGCCAGTCCGGAAAGTAGGAACCGTGCCGCCGTGGGCAGTGGTCATCGCGTCGATTCCTTTGCTCGAGTGACTTTGGTCGGTCTCTCGAAGAATCACGCGATGACCCGCAGTCATTCGGCTACGACACGCCGGACCTCACCAGCTCGTACACCACCTTGGTGGGCGCAACCGTCATCCAAAGCACGCTGGCCAATGCCGCCCG
>CAWBRR010000008.1:0-217579 GCA_963791215.1 uncultured Actinomycetota bacterium
GCGGAGAAAGGACGCCGTTGCGCATCGCGCACACCGCCTGCGCCGCGCTCATCGACTCCTTGAACGAGTCGGGGGCGAGAACGAACTTCACCGGACCGGGGTCAGGGGCGGATCGCCAGCCAGCACCGCCGCGGCATTGTCCAGGGCAAGAATGCCCATGGTGTCCCTGGTCGCCTCACCTGCGCTGGCAGTGTGTGGGGTGAGTACGAGACCTGGCGCACCCAGTAGTGCCGGGTTGACGCGCGGCTCGCCTTCGAAGACATCCAAAGCGGCGCCGCGGATTTGGCCGCTGTGAAGTGCCTCGATCAACGCTGCCTCGTCGACGACCCCACCACGAGCGGTGTTGACCAAGTACGCAGAGGGCTTCATCAGCCGTAGCGCGGCGGCATCGATCATGTGGTGCGTCTGAGGTGTGAGTGGGGTGTGGACGGTGACGACGTCGCTGTCAGCCAACAGGGTCGAGGTGTCGACGAAGGTGACGCCGTCCTCGACGCTGCCCGGGGTTCGGCTCCGCGACGACGCGATGACGGTCATGTCGAAGGCGTGCGCGCGGCGTGCCACGGCCTGACCGATTCGGCCGTAACCGAGGATGCCGAGCGTGGCACCGGCGCTGATGTCGAGACCGACCAGCATCCGCGGTCCCCAGACCCAGGGCTGCTGGCTGCGAATCAGCCTGTCGCCTTCGGAGATTCGACGAGTGGCGTCGAGAATCAGCGCCAAGGCGTGGTCTGCGGAGGCCCGGTCGAGCACGCCGGGAGTGTTGGTGACCGTCACTCCCGCAGCTGCGGCCGCCGACAGGTCGATATTGTCGTACCCGACCGCCACGTTCGCAATGACCTTCAACTGCGGCCCAGCGGCGGCCAGGAGGGCTGCATCGACGCGTTCGGTCAGCGTGATGACGGCGGCACTGGCGCCAGCGATGCCCGCTTCGAGTTCGGCGCGATCCGGTGGTGCTTCTGACCCGATCCGCACGGTAGCGCTCAGTGAGTGCAGGTGACTCATCGCACGATCGGTGAGAAGTCGTGAGACATAAATTAATCCGGTCACTGATCGGGTTGGGGGAGGTGAGATCGTCACGTGAGGACGCTCCTAGTGAGGCTCGGTCGTTTCGCTTCTGATCGGGCGGGAGCAAGCGATTCGATGGATTCGTCCAGCGTGGTTAGTGGCGACGTCCCGGTGACATTCGACCAGATCTCCCGATACTGCTGCCAACGTTCGGCCACGATCTCCCGCCATTGCGGGCGCGGTCGCACGCGGCGGGCTTGCGGTGGAGTGACGGCGTTTCCGTCGAGGACTTCAACGCACATCGCGGCGGCGCCGATGGCGGGCAGGTGGCTCTCGTCGACGACGAGGACGTCGCGGTCCAGTATGTCGGCGAGAAGCTGCGGCATCTCGGGTTCGAAGCCGAAGGCACCACTGACGTATAGCGTCCGCTGGTCGGCCCCGATGCACGACTCGATGACCATCCGGTCGGCGAACAGCACCCCTTCAACGACTCCGCGGGCGGCTGCAGGAGTCGAAGGGTCGGGTATCACACCGACCAATGCCGTTCGGGGCTCGGCGAACCAGAGCGGACCTCGCTCCGGGCGGGTATGCGGAATGAACACCGGGGCGTCCGCCATCTGATCTGGCTGAGTCCGGAATGCGGTGCCCACCAATGCTTCTACAGCAATGTCTCCCTGGCCGTAGCCGAGGCGCGCGGCACCCTCCGCCAGCGCGTCGCCCCCGTTGATGACGCCGTTGATCAACCATCGGCCGGCTCGGACGTCGACCCGTTGCAGCGCTCTGGCGCGCGGGTCGGGGACGGCCAGTGCGTTGGACACCACGTGGGTAGTGCCCATGATGAGCAGCGGCCGACCGCCCGGCTCGGTGCCTAGCGCGTAGGAAGCGGCGGGGGTGTCACCGGATCCGACGAGCACGGGGATGCCAGTGGGCAGACCGAGAGTCGCGGCAGCGGTCGCCAAGAGGGGGCCCAGGACACTGAGCGACGGCCGCACTGGCGGCAGTTGCTGCGGGGGAATCCCCAACCGCTGCACGACGTCGGCTAGCCAGCGGCATGATCCGTCGGTGCTGGCCATCAAACCGGTGTATGACGCCTGGGTCGGATCGATGGCGCGTTCCCCGGTCAGCCACTGGCCCAGCCAGGTACCAGCGAGCCCGAATGTGGTTGCCGCTGCGGCGGCTTGGGGCTCGATGGTCTGCAGAAGGCGGTGCGCCGCTCCCATCGCGGTGGCAGGCATGAGGTGATTGCCGAGCAGACGTCGGTGAGCCGGTTCCAGCGCGGCGATGAGCTGCGCGGTGGGTTCGGCCAATCCGGCGTGATCCCAGGTAATGCCCGCGACCAACGGCACGCCGGTGGCGTCCAGCAGCAAGGCGGTGGGGCAATGGGTGTCCATACCGACACCGGCGACGGTGGCGGTGTGGGGCGCCAGGTCGCGAACGGCTGCGGTGATACTGGCCCGCCACGCCGACGGGTCCGCCCGCCCGGGCCCGGCTCCGCGTGCAGCAGGGTGCGGAACCCGGGACCGGGCGACGACCGCGCCATCAGAGGCGAGGATCACCGCCTTGGTAGCCGAAGTGCCGACGTCGATTCCGAGGTAGGTCGCAGGAGCGGCGTTCTGCGGGTGCTTTTTCCTTGTCATCGGAACCCACTCCTTCGAGGGTCGCGCACGGATCTGGTCGGTTCGGGGAAACGGGTCTCGTCAGTCGAGCAGCTTGGCCGCGACCTCGGGGGTGTCACCACCGTGGATGACGGCTTTGAGTGCGGCGACCATCTTGCCGGGATCCGGTGCCTGCCAAATGTTTCGGCCTGCAGTCATCCCGTGTGCGCCGGCCTCGACGACAGAAGCGGCCTGCTTGAGCACGTCCAGCGGGCTGTTGGCGGGAGCGCCGCCGGCGGCGACCACGATGGCCGGGGTGCCCTCGACGACCTTGGCGAACTCGGCGGTGGAGCCGGTGTACCAGGTTTTGACGATGTCGGTGCCCAGTTCGGCGGCAGCGCGAGACGCGTAGAGCACCGACTCGGTGGAACCCTTTCTATCGCCCCACATTTCGCCGGATGGGTAGGCGTGGCACACCACGGGGAGACCCCAGGTGTGTGCCTCTTCCACTACGCGGGTGAGCATTTCGAACATGGCCACCTGGTTCGACGAACCGGCGGAGATACCGACGGCGACGGCGTCGGCGCCCAACCTCACGGCGTCCTGCACGGTGGCGATGGTGGCGTCGTAGGTTGGGTGGAACTCGACCGAGAACATCGAGGCCTTGAGGATCCAGGGCAGCGGGGCCCGGTCGCCGCCCAGCAGCGGACCGGCCAGACCCTTGGTGATGGTGACTGCGTCCGGCTCACCTTCGGCGATGCTGGCGAAGGTGGTGCCGATGGTGGCCAGTCGGGGGGCGACGCCACGGGGCACGGCCTGGTCGAGTGCGACGGTGACGGTGCGGCCGTCGGCGCCGAAAAGCCGACGCAGGCGAAGGTTTCGACCCAGGGCCGCCGTAGTTCCGGTCGGGTTGATGTCGAAGGCGGGGGTGAAGGTGGTGGTCATCTGCGTGGTGCTCCTTTGTGTGATTGGACGAGCGAGGGACGGGTCTGGGGTCAGGCCCAGGGATTGACACCGACACGCATGTCAGCGCCGGAACCGGCGAGGTTGAGGGCCTCAACGGCACGGTCCAGCGGCAGCTGGGTGCCGATCAGTTCGGCGACCGGCAGCACGCCGGAAGCGACCATGGGGGCGACGGCATGGAAGCCGTCGAGTCGGCACGACGAGGCGCCGACGATATTCCATTCGTTGTAGTGCACATCGTTGGCGGATACGGCCAGGTCGGCGTCGGCGCCGAATCCGGCGAACACCGACACGCTTGCCCCGGGCGCGAGGCAACCCAAATACGGTGTCAGCGCGTCGATTCGGCCGATCGCCATCACCAGCACGTCGATGCCACCAGCGCTGAAATCGTTGAGCTGATCGGTGGCGTCCGGGCCAGGCTCCAGGACCAGATCCGCGCCGAAGCGGGTGGCCATGGTTCGCCGCTTGGCGATCGGGTCGACGGCGGCGACCTTCTCGACCCCGAGGCTCTTCGCGAGGCCGACGTGGATCAAGCCGAGCGGCCCGCAGCCGACGATCAGCGCCGTCTCGGCCCGCGACATGCCGGCGAGCTTCTGGCCGTTGTAGGCGCACGCAACTGGTTCGATGATCGCGGCCTCAGCGGCTGACACCCCGGGCACCGGCACCAGATTCTGCCTTGCTACCGCCGGGACCCGGACGAATTGGGATAAACCGCCAGTGAGTTGGTAGCCGAACGCTTTCCGGTTCCGACAGATGTTCTCGTGTCCCTTCCGACAGGCCACGCACTCGCCGCAGGTCACCAGCGGATACACCGCGACCTGGTCGCCCATGGTCACTCCGGCGGGCAGCGGCCCGTTGGCGTCGACGACGGTGCCGGCGAACTCGTGCCCCAACACCGAGGGGAACGTCACGTTCTTCTGCTTGCGTCCTTCGTAGATGCGAACGTCGGTGCCGCACAACAGGGCTGCGTCCACACGGAGCAGGACGTCACCGGTCTCCAGGGTCGGCATGCGTACTTCCTCGATCCGCAGATCGTTCGGCTGATGCAGCACCGCCTGACGCAGCGTGCGGTCCGAGTACGGGACCGACAGAGCTGAGCTGACGGGGTCCGAAGTCGTGGTCACGATTGGTTGCCTTTCAAGTTGGTGGGCTCGTTGAGAGCTCGCAGAGGTTGGGCGAGATCGATCTGCGCCCCGGTCTTGCGCAGTTCGTCCAGTGCGGCTGGGTCGGCGTCGTCGTCGGTGATCAAGCGCCACCGTGCTGGGGTCGGCGACCAGTAGTTGAACTGGTCGGTGCTGACCTTGCGCCGATCGGCGACCACCACGATCTGGCGCGCACGCTGCATCATCAAGGTCTTGAGCCGGCTCTGTTCGAGGGTTCGCGACGCGACGCCGTACTGCGGGTGCACGGCGTCGGCACCGATGAACGCGTAATCCGCGACGACGGAGTGAAGCATGTGCTCCGCCTCGGGTCCGCTGATCGTCTGGTTCACCGCGCGCAGCCGCCCACCTAGGACGACGACCGAGACGTCCTCTTTTCCGAGTAGGACGTTGACCGCGCCGATGCCGTTGGTGAACACGGTGACATCGGCAGCGTCCAGGTGCCGTGCGACGAACTCCGTTGTGGTGCCGGCGTCGAGGATCACGACCGCGCCGTCGACGACCAGTTCGGCCGCTAGACGGCCGATGGCGTCCTTCTCGGCGGTGAACTCCATATGTCTTTGGTGGATCGACAACTCGGCCGGGCCAGTCAACGCGACGCCGCCGTAGGTGCGGGTGATGTGCCGGTCCTGGTGCAGTCGACTGAGGTCGCGTCGCACAGTGGCGAACGAGACGCCGAATCGCTCGGCGATCTCCTCCACGCTCAGTGAGCCGGATTCGACTGTGCGGAGGAGCCCCAGAATCTGCTCTCGCCGCCGCGCGCCGCGGACATCCCGGCGCCGCGCGACCAGGTCATCGTCGGTGGTGTCGCCGGCGGTGGCTGGTCCGGGACGCTCGTCGTCGCCCATCTGATCGTCTTCGCTCACGGTTACCGAAGCTACATGCGCGATGTGCGCAAGTCAAGCTTAGATGCGCAGTTCAATCATTTTGTATGCGCTCCGCGCGTCTAGACCGACGTAGCGGTGCATATAAGCGTGTTCTCGATCACCTCTTGACAAATTAGATGATTGGTTCAATCATATTGGGCGAGGATCCTGATCGTGTCGTGCACCACGGCGACGCTCAACCAGCGTCCGCCTCTCACCCCGTGGTGAGCGAAACAATCAAAGAGTCAAAACTTGGAGACACAGATGACTAGCATTCCGGCTACGAAATCCGACACCGCCGACACAGCCCCCTCCGGGCGAAGCCGCGCCACCAAGGTGCGGTGGGCCGTCGCGGTGTTCTGCGCGTTCGGCCTCGCGATCAACTACATCGACCGGTCGGCCATCTCGGTCAGCCTGCCGTTCATGACCCAGGACTTGAGCCTGACGGCCACCGAGAAGGGCCTGATCCTCAGTGCCTTCTCGTGGAGTTACGCCTTGATGCAGATCCCGGCAGGCCGGCTCATCGACAAGTTCGGCGAACGCGTGATGTTCGGCGCGTCGGTGCTGGTCTGGTCCGTCTTCACCGCGGCCACCGCGGGCGTCTCGAGCTTCGCGGGGCTGCTCGGCCTCCGCCTCGGACTCGGTGTCGGCGAAGCAGGTGCCTACCCGGCGGCCGCCAAGACCGTATCCCACTGGTTCCCCCTGCGGCTGCGTGGGCGCGCTACCTCGGTGTACGACAGCGGCGCCCGTATCGGCAGCGCCGCGGCGACACCGGTGATCGCGCTCGTCATCGGCCTGTTCGGCTGGCGGGCGGCCTTCCTGTTCGCCGGTGGGCTTGGCGTGCTCTGGGCCATCGGCTGGTGGGCCTGGTACCGGCGGCCCGAGGTCAAGTCCGCGGTCAACGAGGCCGAACTGGCGATCATCCACGAGGGCCACCGGGAGCAGAGCGCCAACAACCTGCATCCGGACGCCAAGCCGATGCGCATCGCCGAACTCTTCAAGCAGCGCACCGTGTGGGGCATGATGCTCGGGTTCTTCTGCCTGAACTTCATGATCACGTTCTTCCTCACCTGGTTCCCCTCTTACCTGGTCGAAGAGCGCGGATTCAACCTGCTCAAGCTCGGCCTCTTCGGCATGATCCCGCCGCTAGCGGCCATCCTGGGCAGCTGGGCCGGCGGCCTGGTTGGTGACTATTTGCTGAACCGGGGCTGGTCGCTGAACAAAGTCCGCAAGACGTGTCTCGTCGGCGGCATGCTGGTCTGCTCGGTGATCGCGTTGGCCGCCATCGCTCCAGAGGCCTGGCAGGCGCTCGTGCTGATGTCGATTTCCTATGCGGCGGCGGCGTTCACCATCGTCTCCATCTGGTGCCTGCCTGCTGACGTCGTCGACTCAAGCACCGTCGCCACCCTGGGCTCGACGCAGAATTTCTTCTCGAACATCGGCAGCGCACTCAGCCCCATCATCATCGGGGCGCTATACGGCGCGACCGGTTCGTTCGAAGTGCCGCTACTACTGAGCGGGGCCCTCCTCGTCGGCGGTGCGCTGTGCTTCGGACTTCTGATCAAGAAGGTGGAGCCCATCCGTCGCCCCGAGATCGAATCCGCCGCGATCTGACCCTGCCCACATACAACGACGACCTCCGCCTGTGGCGGGGGTCGTCGTCTTCTGGGTAAGCACCTTCGTAACGTCAGGCTGGCGCGCCCGGCACCGGCGGCGCGATACCGGTCCGCTCATACTCGGCCATGATGTCGACCCGACGCTGATGGCGTGGCTCTTCCGACCATGGTGTCGACACGAACGCATCAACGATCGCCAGAGCCTCCTCGACGGTGTGCATCCGCCCACCGATTCCGATCAGAAGCGCGTTGTTGTGTTGGCGCGCAAGGGATGCCGTCTCTGGGCTCCATGCCAACGCACAACGCGCACCAGGCACCTTGTTGGCGGCCATCTGCTCACCGTTGCCGGAGCCGCCGAGGACAATGCCGAGGCTGCCTGGATCGGCGACGGTCTTCACCGCGGCCGCGATGCAGAACGCGGGGTAGTCGTCCTCGGCGTCATAGGTAAACGCACCGCAGTCGATGGGCTCGTGCCCTGCCTGCGCCAGATGTTCGACGATGGCATGCTTGAGTTCGTATCCGCCGTGATCTGAGCCGAGGTAGATACGCATGGCGGCCATTCTGGCCCTAGTCGACATCCTGCGCGCGGTCGGACCGGATGCCCCCACGCTGTGCGAGGGCTGGACGACACGCGACCTGGCCGCGCACCTCGTGGTGCGCGAACGCCGCCCCGACGCGTTGCCCGGCATCTTGTTGGGGCCGCTGGCGTCCTACACCGCGCGCGTGCAGAACCGGCTTGCCACCTCGACGAAGTGGGAGGACCTGGTCGAACTGTTCGCGTCGGGTCCGCCGGTGCTCTCCCTGTTCAAGGTTCTCGACCCGGTGGCGAGCATCCATGAGATGTTCGTCCACCACGAGGACGTCCGCCGTGCGCAGACTAGCTGGGAGCCAAGGGAACTCGACGCGAGCACCGCGGCGGCGGTGAAGCGGCGGGTCGCGATGATCAGCCGGGCCGGGATGTCGAAGTCGATGGCCGCGGTGCGCGCTCGGCTGACGCTCCGCACCCCCGACGGTCAGACGGTGGTGGCGGTCGGCAGCGGCTCGCCGGTCACGGTGACGGGCGAACCGCTGGGGCCTCTGCTGTTCGCGTTCGGCCGCAACGCCGTTCGCGTCGAGTTCGGCGGGGATGACGATGTCGTCGCCGCGGTGCGGGCCGCCAAGCGCGGCTTTTGAGCGATTTGGCGTGATTGTTTGCGCTGGACGACCGTCATCCGCTTCATCGAGACGGACCGCGCGATTAGCGCGCGACGTCGTCAGCGCCATGGCGTCCTCCTCACCCGGGGCATCATGAGTCAACCGGCTCCTTGTACGTTCTCCGCGATCACCGGAGCGATGAAGGTTCGGCGCAGTGCGGTTCGATTCATGATTGCTCCAGCGGTGTTGGTTCGGTCCTGATGAGAGCCGTTGCGGTGCCCGTCCCTTGGGCCGTTCTGGCGCGGGGTGGTGCTGGCATGATGGCCGCTGCCACAAGGTTGATGAACGCGCACACGGCGGTGGTGGTGCGCACGAGATGAGCGATCTGCCAGTGGTCGCGCACGTGGGCCCAGTCGCTGGGCGGTGCGAGGACAGACCAGCCTTGTTGGTCCGTGTTGATGGGAACGCTGACCAGCAGGCTGATGAGGAACGTTGCGAGGAGCAGGGCGAGTGCGGTCAGGGCCAGCCAGCGGGTGCGCCACCGCCGTGCGATCGTGACGACGACAAGGGTCGCGGTGGCGAGCAGCGCCGCCGGCAGCAGCACCGTGGCGAGGTCGTCGAGGTGCGTCAGCTCTACCTGCCGGACCTGGATGTAGACGGAGGCCGGAAATCTTCGCACGCTGGCTTCGAGAACGAGCACCGCGACGAGGAATCCGGCAAACAGGCCGCTGAACAGCATGCCGGTGAACAGTGCCATTCGCCCGACGGTGTCGGACGTCCGCCGCGACAGCGGGTTGCCTGTGTTCCTTGGGGATTCGGCGCGGACAGAGTGGATGTCGCGTGGTGTGGTCATGGCATCTCCCTTGGGGGTGGGGTCAGGGTGCTCGTTGGGTTCATGCGGCGGGGGAGCTCCGAAACGCGCTGGTGTGATCCACAACCCACTCGGCGTAGCTGCGTGCGGGGCGGCGGAGAGTCCGCTCGACCCCATCGGTGACCGGATACGGATTCTCCAGCTCCCGTGCGTAACGGGCCATCATCGCGTCAGCGAAGGACCGTGGCAGCCCGAGGGCGACAATTACCTCCGTCGCTTTCGAGGGCGAGATCTCCTCGTAGCGCAGCGGCCTGCCGATCACCTCACCGATGGTGCAGACCATCTCCGCGTGGGTAACCGACTGCGGGCCGGTGATCGAAATCTTCTGTCCGGCAAGGCTGTCGTCGAGCAGCGCCCGGGCGAGCACGGAGGCCACGTCGGTTTCGTGGATGAACGGGTCGGCGAACCCCGGGTATGGACCGCGCACGACGTCGCCGTTTCGGATCTGAGCGGCCCACATGCTTGTCGCGCTGACCGCGAATGACGAGGGCCGCACGCTCACCCACGGCAGGCCGCTGGCGATGACCGCGTCCTCGACCTCCTTGTTGCGGTCACCGTTCAACCGCGACGGCTGCCAAGTCAGGTCGTCATCGACATTGATCGCCGACAGCGCGGCGACGTGTTTGACCCCTTGTTCGGCGGCCAGCGCCAGCAGCGTGGGGGCGCCGTCCGCTCCGACCGCGCGGGGATGGACGAACAACGTCGTGACTCCGTGGAGCGCCGCCACGATGGTCTCAGGTCGTGCCACGTCGCCGCGGACCATCTCGACACCGGCCGGAAGGCCGTCGGCGGGTATGCCGGTGTGGCGCGTGAGGGCGCGGACCTGCGCGCCCGCCGCCGCCAGCACGTTGACGAGCGGCCGGCCGATGGTGCCGGTGGCGCCGGTTACAAGTATCACAATTGATCCTCTCGCAGGTTTTCCGCCATGTGTCGCGGAGTTGTCGCCGGGAAGGGCTGTGCCCGTAATGGTTTGGTACGGGATCTGTGCTGGGCTATGGCGTGGGAGCGGCAGGGCTCGGGTCGCCGGCGGGCCTCGAGCGTGCCTCCCGGCGGATCATCTGCCACACTGTGGGTGTGTGTTCGGTGGTCGACACAACAACCGTCCTGCCGATCGTTGCCGAGTCATCAGCCAGCGCCAGCAGGTAGTGGGCCAGATCGATGCGCGCGGTGAAACCACCAATCGGGTCAACCTCTCCGGCGTGGTAGTCGGTAGGTGCCCGCAGATCAAACAGTCCCGATGGCCGCACGATCGTCCAGTCCAGGGCGCTGGCGCGGACGATCGTCTCCATCCGGCGCATGTCGTCATACACCGTCTTACCGATCGTTCGCGTGATGATTGGCTCAAAGACCCTCAGACTCAACGGAAACTCGGTACGCCGGGTGGGGTAGGCGCCGGTCGAGCTCACCACCGCGAGCCGCCGCACACCAGCGGTTTGCATCGCGGCGACGATATTTCCCGTCCCGACCGAATAGGCGTTGACAGCCTCGCGCGTGAAGGAAACCCCCAGCGTGGACAGCACCGCGTCGACGCCCGCGACAACTTCGGTGACGGCGGCCGCGTCGCGTACGTCCGCCGCGGCCGCGGTCAACTTTGGGTCCGACAGCGGGAAGTCATCGGGCCGGCGGGTCACCGCGACCACGCGGTGCCCCGCCGCCAGTGCTTGTCCGGTGAGCAGACGGCCGGTTTGGCCGTTGGCGCCGAAAATTGCGATGTTCATAACTACCTCCAAATGATCACTAACTATGATCATCATTAATCATGATAATCCTGTCAAGTACCATGCGCTACCGCGTGCTGTGGACTCCGTCACCTGGTTCGTGACATAGTCGTCATGATTCGTGACAGTCCGGCCTAGTGCTAATCTGGGTGCATGGATGATGGTCAGCGCGGCATCGCGGCACTCGATGACCGAATTCCCTTTCTGCTCGCCCAGTTAGGCTCGTATGTCGGCGACGACTTCCAACACCGACTGGCTCCGATCGGGGTGGAGCCGCGGACCTATGCGGTGCTAGCCGCACTCGCCGCCGACGACGGACAATCGCAACGCCAGCTCTCGGACCGGCTCGGCATTCATCGCAACGCGATGGTCACCGCGATCGATAACCTGGAGCAGCAGGGACTGGCCAAACGGTTGCCCCATCCCGACGACCGTCGCGCAGTCGCGGTCACCCTGACCCCCAAGGCCCGCCGCCTGCTCCCGGCGCTCGATAAGCAGGCATCCGCGCTGGAAGACCAGATCGCGGCACCGCTGTCTTCCCGAGAACGCGACACGCTGAGGCGCCTGCTGCAGCGCGTGGCGGCCGAGGCCGGCCTCATCCCGGGCGTTCATCCTCAGTTGGCGTGAAGGCCGCAACGAACACGTCGACCGACAGGCGATCAGTGACGATACATGGTCACCATTGGCCCTACCTGCTCGATGTGTCACTCAGTCGACGATGACTCCGCCGGTCAGATTGGCAACCGTCCCGGTCATTGCGGCGGCCCGATCAGAGGCTACAAAGGCAGCCACTTCGCCGAGCTCAAGCAGGGTGGTCGCACGCTTCCTGTGAGTCATTCCGGCCATGGCGGCCCTAAATTCCTCTTGCGTGATGCCATGTCCCTTGGCGTGCAGCCCGAACACCACGTCGATCGTCGGTGTCTCCTCCATGCCCGTCGTGCGCAGGCAGACAGCGCGCACGCCGTACTGCGCCCATTCCCCCGAAAACGCGCGATTGAGGGATTCCATTGCGGCCCAGGCTGGGCTCATGCCGCCAAGCAGTGGTGAACCCAAACGGGCAGGCTCTGGCGTGTGCATCAGGACCACCCCGGAGCGCTGGCCGATCATATGACGTGCTGCTGCTCGGCCGGTCACGAAGTGTGACCGTGCGTAGGTCGTTATCGGCAGCGAAAAGCTCTCGACCGAGAGCTCGGTGAAGGGGATGCCCTGCATGCCTTGCTGCGGAATCCCGATGGCGTTGAACGAGATATCGATCTTCTCGGCCTTGTCGACGACGGTGTCGAGGTGGCGTGCGACGGCCTCCTCGTCGAGCGCATCGACCGGCGCCGTCTCGGCCGTTCCGCCGCCGGCTGAGATTTCTTTCGCGAGTGTGTTGATGGTTTCGAGGTTTCGTCCAGTCAGGAAGACGCGTGCGCCTTCGCGAGCGAATGCCCGGGCTACCGCGCCGCCGACCGATCCTCCGGCCCCGTAGATGACGGCGTTCTTGTCTTCGAGCAGCATGCTGTTCTCTCCATTCGCCGCCAAGCGGCCTTTGCTTCTTGAAATGTGTTATCAGCGTCGATGTTTCCGAAATTGCTCTGCGCGGCAGTAACCCGCGCCGATATTCATGGCAGCGTCTGCAGTCCGGCTCCGGTGAGCAGGTACCCAGGAGCCGTGGTCGCCGGATTTGCCCGCACGAGCTCCACTAGGGCGGACCCGGCCACCTCGGGCGTCCACACTTCGCCCAGCTGCTCCAGGTATGTCTCCTCGGTCAGGCCGCTGCGGGCCGCGTACGCCCGAACACCGCGCCTGCCCACGTCTGCGAAGGGGCTCATCCTGGGCATGACCGCCGTGACCGTGATGTCCAGTCCGGCACGACGCGACTCCTCCTGGGCGTACGCGGCGATGAACCGCTGGGTGGCCTTGGCCCCGGCGTACCCTCCACTGGCCGGTGATCCATTGATGGCAGCTCCGCTGCTGACCACCACTACCTTGCTGCCAGGCGGCAGCGGCTTGAGCAGTGCCTCGCGCAGCCAGGTGAAGGCGATCTTGACGTCGGCATTCCAGTTGGCGGAGAACGTCTCCCACGTCTGGTGTTGGAGTGGACGCATCGTCGGGTTGGCGCCGGCGACCAGGATGAGCACCTCCGGCTCGTAGTGGTCCAGCAGTCTCCACGCCACCGTCTCGTCGGCCGCGTCCGCGATCTCGGTCTGGATGTTCGCGTTGGTAGCGGCCAGCTCGGCCAGTGCCCGGCCGCTTCGGGCAACCGCCACTACGGGAGCACCGGCCTCGGCGAACGCGCGCGCGATCCCACGCCCCAAGCCGCGACTCGCGCCAACGACGACAGTAGTCCTGTCCGAAAGGTCATTCATAATCGTCCTCTTCCTTTGTGTGTCAACGGTTTCCATCGCCTTCTACCTGACGGGCTCTGGGTCTAGGAGCGCTGTGTACTGACGCTCGAGTGCCTTGGCCGCACCGCTGCGCCAGCTCTGCGCCAGGGACTCCGACATCGGATCGGGGAAGATCTCCTCCTGCCCGTTCTCCACTCCGTCGAAGATGCCTCGCGCAACGGTGTCCGGAGCGGCCTTTGGTATGTCGAGGCCTCGGGTCATATCGGTGTCCACGACTCCGGTCAGGACGGCATGAACGCGCACGCCCCGTGCGGCCACGAGGACGCGCAGCGACTGCGTCATGTTGAAGGCGGCCGCCTTGGAGATCGAATAGGCCGGGATGAGCGGCAAGGGTGCTAAGGCGTTCGCCGACAGGTTGTTGACGATGGCCCCCTTGGAGGCGGTCAGCAACGGCAGGAAAGCCTGAGTCACGCCGTACGGGCCGAACAGGTTGACGGCGAGGTGCTGTTCGAGCATGGCCCGATCGCTCAAGTCGTCGTAGAGTGCCACGCCGGCGTTGTTGATGAGGATGTCGAGAGAGTCGACTTCATCGACGGCTCGCTGGATCTGCGGAGCGTTGGTCACGTCCAGGATCAGGGGTGTGACGCGCCCATCGCCGTGGGTCAAGGGCTGGCGTGCGCCGGCATATACCCGTTTCGCACCTCTGTTCAACGCTTCCTCGACCAGCGCCTGCCCAATGCCGCGATTGGCCCCGGTGACCAGAACTGTCTTGTCTGCGATGGTCATACATCCTCCTGACTAGTGAATTCCGAGCTGTCAAAGATGTAGATGCGACGACGTCGAGAAAGTGGGCGCGCACTTTGCGCCCAGTTCTGGGCCGCGCCGGTGTCGATACTGGAAGGTCGACAAGAAAGGCGAGAGACGTGACGCGAGGGTGGAGTGACGGCAAGTGGGACAACCGACCTGCTGACCAGGGCGAGGGCCGGGGACGGCGACGCGTTCCGAGAGCTGACCGAGCCACACCGTCGAGAGCTACAGGTGCACTGCTACCGGATGCTCGGATCTCTTCAGGACGCCGAGGACGCCCTACAGGACACGCTGCTGGCCGCCTGGCAGGGCCTCGCAGGTTTCGAGGAACGCGCCTCGATCCGCACCTGGCTGTATCGGATCGCCACCAACCGGTGCCTCAACGCGCTCCGCTCGGCCAACCGGCGCCCGGCCAAGGAGTGGGATGTGCCCGAGGTTGAACCGCCTGAGCCGACACGGCTCGGCGAAATCGTCTGGCTCGAGCCCTATCCTGACGAACTCCTCGAGGGTGCGACCAACGCGCCGCTCGACCCGGAGGCACGTTACGAACAGACCGAAGCCATCTCGCTGGCCTTCGTGACCGCGCTGCAAGTCCTGCCGGCGCGCCAGCGCGCCGTGCTCATCTTGCGTGAGGTACTCGGATACCACGCCACCGAGGTGGCCGACATGCTCGATTCGACCGTCGAATCGGTCACCAGTGCCCTCAAGCGGGCCCGCGCGGGCCTGCAGCGCCACCTACCGCCGACGGGCGAGGGCGAAGCGCCTCCCGTTCCCGGTTCACCCGCCGAGCAGGCGCTGGTGGCAAAGTTCGTTCGCGCCTACCAGTCCGGCGACGTCGATGCACTGGTCGCGTTGCTCACTGCCGATGTCGCCGTGTCCATGCCACCAATTCCCCTCGAATATCACGGCCGCGACGCGGTGGCCCGCTTCTACTCCACCGTGTTCCGCTCGGGCCGGACATATGACCTGGTGCCGACACGGGCGAACGGTCAGCTGGCGTTCGGGACCTACCTTCACACCCCCGGCGGCGTCCGCCACGGGGCGGGTCTGCTCGTCCTCACCGCCACCGGCGACCGGATCCGCGCGCTGACCCGCTTCGACAATGACGTGCTCCCGTGGTTCGGACTGCCGCGCTCCCTCCCCGGCTGACAATCATGGCCCATCTCAAAGAGCGGGCGACCCGACGGCAAGAAGCCTGAGCGCCTCAGTGTTCGGAATAGGGGGTCCGAGGAATCGCTCGATCGGCTGTAGCTCGGTGGGCAGGCACATTCACCGCTCGTGCGCTGCTTCGACGTCAGCGAGACGACGCACTTCGGATTCGGCGCGAGCGCGGAAGTCTTCGCCCTATGCTGATGGCCAACGACAGTCCTGAACGCGACGGCGTCGCACGCACCGTTGACCCGACGAGGTGGCCATGTCAGCAGACCGACTCGGCATTGACTTCTCCTCCCACGCGCCCGCGCACCCTGAAGTTCGACGAGGGACTGGGTGCTCGAAGCGAGCGCCGAATGGCCGGCCGATTCGCGAGGACTCCTAGATGGCCATTGGCACGCTTGCCCGCTTCGTCTTCGGTAAGCCACCTGTGCGCAAGTCCATTGCTATCGGAACTGTCTTGCTTACAATCGCTTTGGCTTCCTCGTGTGGCAATGCCGCGCACCCAGCAGTAAGTGATAACGGGCAGGCAGCGCCGACGCCGAGTGCCGCTCCCACGCCGAATGCGGCTCCCACACCTGACATACCAGCAGTCTCGAAGCTCATGAACGATGCGATTGCGGCAAATCGGCTGCCAGGCGCCGTGGTTGTGGTCGGGCACGGTGGCAAGGTCGTATTCCACCAGGCTTATGGATCGCGGAAACTTGCGGGAGAGCCGGGGCTAGACGGAGTCCCGGCGCCTGCAGAGCCGATGACCGAGGACACGATCTTCGACATGGCGTCGTTGACGAAGCCCATTGCGACCGCGACCGCCGTCATGCAGCTCTACGAGCAAGGCAAGGTTCAATTCGACGATCCCGTACAGAATTATCTGCCTGACTTCAACACGGGGGACGATCCCCAGCGCGCGAAGGTGACGGTTCGCACGTTGCTCACGCACACGTCAGGCGAACCGGGTGACGTCGAGCTCAAAGATCCGTGGGGACTGGAGAGCGCCGATAGGACAGAAGGCCTTCATCGTGCGCTTACCACGCCGCTGGAGTCGGGTCCGGGTGAGGTCTTGCGCTACTCCGACATCAACTTCATTGTGCTTGGCGCGTTGATCGAGACGATCACGGGCGAGGCAGAAGATGTTTACGTTCAGCGGAACGTCTTTGCGCCGCTTGGCATGGGAGACACCCGCTATCTTCCCCTGGCCAAAGCATGTGGCCCACACACGATCAGAGGCGCGGCGATCGCCTGGGCCTCCGAGCCAACAGGGGGTCTGCCGGTCGGTTGTCCTGAAGGTCACTGGGACACCGGTCTTTTGCCGCGCATCGCGCCAACAGCACGGGACGAGGAGAGCAGAGCCGATCCGAGCAAGAACCCCGACCTTGATTACCTGCTTTGGGGCACTGTGCAGGACACGACGGCGCGCCGCATGGGCGGAGTGGCCGGGCATGCCGGTGTGTTCTCGACGGCGGCCGATGTCAGCTTCTATGCGCAGGCGCTGTTGGATCGGCTCGCTGGCCGGCCGAGCGAATTTCCCTTGAAACAAGCGACTTTGGAATTGATGACGACTCCTCAGCAGCCCGGACATACAGCTCGACAAATCGACGCAGCCAACGATGCCGCCCGAGAAGCCATCGCAGAGACACCGAACACGACAGATCCGCTGCTCGCTCCGAGTTATCCTGCGATCACCGGACAGAATCTGCGCGGCTTCGGCTGGGACATCGATACGGGGCTTTCCCAGCCTCGAGGCAGAATCTTTCCCATCGGGAGCTTCGGCCATTCAGGCTTCACCGGAACCGCGCTTTGGTTGGACCCAGGCTCAGACACCTACGTCGTCGTGCTCACGAACGCCATCCATACGCGAGGCAGTCCACCGACGTCGAAACTGACAGGTGAAGTGGCTACGGCCACCGCCCAGGCCCTGAACCTTTACAGCAGTGCGTCATCGGCCCCGACTTCGACACCTGCCCGCACAACACATCGTTGAAGTAAACATCGTGACGCTGTCTGTTCGGCTTGTTGGCCATGCCCCGCGTCGCGATGGCCATCCCGGCGTTCGCCGTCCTGACCTTGTTGATGCCATCAACACCTTCGCGGCCACGCGCGCCAAAGTCGACGGCTACGACGCACGACCGCCGCTCGTCGAAACGGCGCGGCGAATTCGTCGGGTACCGCAGTGTTCTCGATGGTTGCGTCGAGCACGCCGTTCGGCGCGATGGGGTTCCAGGGACTTTCGCCCGCTGCTGCTTGGGCGAAGAACTGCCTACGCCCGGCGGCATCACCCGCCGAGAGTCCGTCGGGTGAGAGGGGTTAGGTCGTGGTGTGCTGGTCGGATGAGTCGCTGGGCCCGATGACCTTTGTGTCCTCACGTACCCCGAGGGTGATCTCGATGCGGCGCGGCTTGGCCCTTTCTGCCACGGGGAGGGTTAGGGTCAGCACGCCGTTCTGATAGGTGGCGGCGATGTGGTCGGCGTCGATGTCTGCGCCAAGGGACAGGCGACGCATGTAACCGCCGGTGAAGCGCTCGGAGCTCAGCCACTGCACGTCGTCTTCGGTGCGTTCGCTGCGTTGTGCCGTCACGGTGAGGACGCCGCCATCAACGCTGACGTCCACCGAATCGGGGTCCACGCCAGGGAGGTCGGCGTGAAGCACGTAGTGATCGCCGGAGCGGTAGAGGTCCATCGGCATGGCTAGTGGGACCCGGGCGGATCCGGGCGATGTACCGAGCAGTTGCGCGGCGAGTCTGTCGATGTCACGGAAAGGATCGGGATGAAGCACAGCAACCACCTCCTACATGTCGGTTGCCGCACCTCGCCACCGCGACGGGTGTCGGCTGGCTGCGCTCCCTCTGGTTTAGCACTCCACCTGCGCGCGCACCAGGGGTGTCGGCGCTGCGCCCGAGGTCTTCTTCGATGAGGACCCGTAGTGTCCAGGATCGCGTTCCACAGGAAAGGGCCAGGCGCGCTTCGATCTGCTCGTCGCTGTCGGGCGATATCGGCGTCGATGCTGGGCGATCCGGCCCAACGCGGGCGCGAACAGAATTGGTGCTGGTCGGCGAAATGCCCCGTTGAACGCTCGGCCCAGCTCATTTTGCCGTTGCTTACCTGGGCAGGCGTAGACTTAAGGCACGGAACCACGGCAGACCAAGGTCGGACCAGAAGAGAAGATTCCTCCTCTCGGCTGTGGAGCCCAGCACGAGCACTAGGCACCCACGCGAAGCGAGGCCCATCAACTGGGCACAGCGCGGTGGGCCTGCGTCAGGGCGGGGAATTCTCTCCTGACGCCGAGGCCACATTTCACCGCGCCATCATGCACGCTTGGTAACCAGGTGTTTGATGCTTCGGACGGCTCTCCTTTTCGTCAGGAGCGCCGTCCGACTCGTATATGCCACCACCGCGGTCGGGCACTCCACTTGGGGAAAGTGCCCGACACCGGCAAGCACCCTGAGCCAGCTGCCGGGCGGGGCGGCATGCGCGGCGTGACCACGGTCAAACGGATGATGCTGTCCCGCTCGCCGCGGATCGCCAACGTGGGTCGCTCACAGCGGAAATGCAACCGGTTGAGGGCGCATCCGGGGTGATGCCGAGTTCGTCGAGCAGGTCACGCAGCACACCGCGAACACCCCAGCGAATAATCGCTCGCGGCTTGGCGGACTGGCCGTGGCCAAGGAGATCTGGTGCTACCACCCGGCATTTCTTCGACCCTCTCACCTATGCTTCCGTTGGCGGTAAAGTTGCACATTAGCGGCTGCGCCGGAGCACAATCCGCCGTCGTATGGCGGTTCCGTCTGGCGCATCCAGCCAGAGAGGGGCTAACCGCGATGCCATCCGGTGGATGGCCAAGAATCGGGCGGTTCGGCACGCCCAAGGTGAAGCCGACCTGGCAGCCGAACGAGCTTCCGCGCAGCGACAGCCGACCTCGACGAACGAGCGGCGAAGCTCGCCAAGCCGGATGACCCCTGAGCGCAACCGCCGACCAAGGAGCAGGAATGAGAAAGGACCAAGCAGACCAATTTGAACAGGAACTGTTGCAGCCGCTCGCAAAGACTCTCCGCACGACGCTTGGTGATGCAGCGGAGGTCCACATCAACAATGAGCCGCACCTGATGACCGGCGATCGGGTCGAGTACGCCACGTGGCTTGAAGTCGTGCTCAAAGATGCACGAACCGAAGTCATCTTTCGGCCCCTTAGCCGCGAAGACTTCTCTGCGGTCTGGCAATGGGGAAAGAGCGGCCGATTCATCTTCCCGATTCCACAAGGCGGCGGCAATGCCGGCGACAGCGCCCGAGCGTCCATTGACGCTGTCGCCGAACGCATCTGCCAAACCGCGAGTGTGTGGCATGAGGAACCGCCCGAGTCGTTTGGCTGGCCAGTCACCTGAACGCAAAGTGCTCGGCGACGAATGCCAAGCTAGGATTGCCAACCTCGCCGGACTCATGAAACTTTATGTGACGCAGCGCTTCTTGGCATTCCGCGAGCGGACGTTCGGGGACGGCGCCTGGTAAGGGGGTGCTGCTCAGCGCGCCTTCCCGGGGAACCGAAGTCAGCGTATCGGCGTCGATGGTCTCGAACGGAGATATCGTGAACACGCCCTTGTCGACATCGGCGGCGAATAGCGAGGATTCGACGTCGTCGCGGGAGAATCCCCACGTTTTCTGGGTGAGGTCGTTGATGCCGAAGAGAAGAAGTCCGCGGCGTCGGCGATCCGGTGCGCGGTCAGCGCGGCCCGTGGCAGCTCCATCATGGTGCTGATCGGGATCTTCAGCGTCACCCGACGACTTCGGGCGCCGCAAGGGCGAGCCCGTCGGGGTTTCGCCCGGTGAGAATGTCGGCTCCTTCGGCGCGGGCTCGTCGGGCGGTCTCAAGGTCGATACCCGCCGAACCACCGATGCAGACGACGGTCTTGTCCGAGCAGTTCCGGTCCGCGCTGCATGGACGCAGAGGTCGTGCGTTGGATGGCTTCTGTCGTGGACCAGATCTCGACCTGCGTCGGACCACTTTGCTCCTGGTCGGTCCCATGCAGCCACGCGATGCCCATTGCTTCTGCCGATTCGCATTCGTCGTTCAGAAACAGGTGTGGCTTGCGGAAACCCACTGGCCGGTTGACACCCCGGTTGGCGCCTCCCGACACGGTCTTGGTAGTCAGCACGAACCATGTCTTTCGACTGACCCGTGCGCCGCGAAATGGCAGGAAGGTGATGTCCATGTTTGTGAAGTGATTCCCCACGACGTCGGGGGAGCGCATCCTTGACTACATGACCCCTGCCGGACGCAGTAGCCGATGGGACCCATTCGGGTCTGTCGAGATGCTTGCGTCGCTCTGGTCGGGGCGGCCGATGTCCACTGCGATTGGCACAAGCTTCGAAGCCGGCTATCGCACACTGTTCGAAACCATCCGCAACCGCATACTCGGCCGACCAGTGACCATCCGTCTCGAGCGTGGTGCACTACGCATGACCGTGACAGAGTTCCAAGCACCGATGGAACTGCGCAGCCTGTCGGTCGGTCAACTGGGTGAGGTGCAGATCGCGGCCGAGGACATCCATTGGAATGGCTATACGCTGCAGCGCGCACACGCCGTGCTGCACAACGTACATCTCCGTCCGACTGCTCCGCCGGTCATGGTCGCCGCGCCAGTCGAAGTGTCGGTTGAGCTAACGCCAGAGGTGGTCGACGAACTGTTCACTCGTTTTGTGCCGCGCGTGACCGGTCAGCTGAGTGCCGACGGATCGGCAACGCTGCATTGGGCCGCCCATCCAGGCGTCGTCAGCGTCGAGGCCATACCGCACATTGACGGATCGACGCTCTGGCTGCGGCCTCGCGCCATAATCGTCCGCGAAAGACGGTGGGCGCTGCCCCGGCGCGTCCCTCCCTACCCGATCCGATTACCCAAGCTTCCAAACGGGCTGAAGCTCGAGCTGACGCCGCGAGGTGACGGGTTCCACGTCATCGGCACCCTCCCGGAGTGGAACGTGGAGGTGCCACGTGGACGGCTCGAAAAGCTGCTCGACCAGCTCGATGCCGCTGGCCGACAACCAGTTCTGACGTGGTGGGGACGGTAAGACCAGAAACTCAACCGATGATGGGAAGCGGCGTTGCTTTAGACCCGGCGTCACAGCCCATGAGCGTCAGCACGCAGTCAACGATCACCCGTGTGCGATGCCGGACGCGGGTCGGCCCGAGACCACGGCTTGCCTTACGAGAGACCAACTTTCATCTGAATCATTCTCATGTCAGTGGTCATGGCTGCAACTCTGTTGGGACCGCGGCGTGGCCGCGCACGCTCAGCGGTCTTTGCGGGGGGTGCGCAAACCGAGTGTGCGGCGGCCCGTTTCGAACCAGCAGGTTGCACAGCGCATCGTCATCGAGGTCGGCAACCCTCGGGTCAACCGCCGCGGCGCAGGAGGAGCTTGGCCGCGATCGCCGCAGTAACCACCACGACGAGGATCAGCGAGGCGATCCAGGTCAGCACGGCCAGTCGTTTTAGTGGAGCCGCCGGGTTCGCAGGCTTCGCTCAACGTGAACCGCCGTCACACGAGATCGAGATTTGGTCAGGTCAAACGCATCACAGTCGCCATCCACACCGTCCGTCAGTCGGTCGCGAATGTTTCCGCGAGATGCCACATTGGTAGAGATAATGCTCAATCCGTTGTAACGGCGAGCTGAGTAGTCCCATGATCGATTCATGGCGAGCGACAACACAGAGCTGAACCCGGAATCGCAGCGGATACAGGTACGACGTGCCGCGCTGGGGAGCGCGATCGGCACGACGATCGAGTGGTACGACTTCTTCCTGTACAACACGGCCGCCGCGCTGGTTTTCCCGCACCTGTTCTTCCCGGCGTCGAGCGCGTATGCGGGTGCGATGCAGTCCTTCGCGACCTACGCGGTCGGGTTCGCAGCGCGCCCGGTCGGGGCCGCGATCTTCGGGCACTGGGGCGACCGGATCGGGCGAAAGACCACCCTGATCATCACGCTCTTGGTGATGGGCCTCGCTTCTGCCCTGGTCGGCTTCCTGCCCGGGACGGCGTCGATCGGGCTCGCGGCGCCGCTGATCCTGGTATTGCTGCGGCTGGTGCAGGGCATTGCGATCGGCGGCGAGTGGAGCGGCTCGGTGCTGCTTGCGATGGAGTGGGGTAATCAAGATAGGCGTGGGCTCCTCGGCAGCGCCGCGCAGATCGGTGTTCCGGTTGGGCTAGTGCTCGGTACCGGTGGCATGACGCTGCTTTCGGCAACGTTGTCGCCCGACGCGTTCAACTCCTGGGGCTGGCGGGTGCCGTTCATTGCCAGCTTGGTGCTGGTGGCGGTCGGCCTGGTGATCCGGTTGAAGATCCTCGAGACGCCGATGTTCGCCAGGGTGCTGGCCGAAGGGAAGACCGCGCGAACCCCTGTGCTGGACGCGATCCGGGAACACTGGCGGGAGATCCTGCTCTCGGCGGGAGCACGGTTCAGCGAGCAGATGCCGTTCTACCTGTTCACGACCTTCGTGCTGACCTACGTCGTGGCGACGCACCACTACAGCAAGACGTTTGTGCTGTCCGCGGTGCTGGCGGGCGCAATGTTGGAACTCGTGATGATCCCGCTGTTCTCGCATCTGTCTGACCGGTTCGGGCGCAAGCGGGTGTACCTCACCGGAGCCACCTTGACCGGAATTCTCGCCTTTCCGTACTTCGCCGTCTTGTCGCACGGCGGCTACGCACTGATCTTCATCGCCATCGTGCTGTCCTTGGTGGTGCACGCCATGCAGTACGGGCCCCAGGCCGCGCTGATCGGCGAAAGCTTCCCGACCCACCTGCGCTACGGCGGCGCCGGTATCGGCTACCAGCTGGCGTCGGTCTTCGCCGGAGGCCCAGCGCCCCTACTTGCGACATGGTTGCTGCACGAGACCGGCACGCCGTACTCAATTTCCGTGTACATCGTCCTTGCCGCAGTCATCACCGTGGCTTGCGTCGTCGCCCTTCCAGATCGTTCCCGCGCGAACATCGATGACGCGACTGTCTACACCCGCGCGTGAAAGTGCGATGCAGTCAAACGGATCAACGGCGCAGGTCCGCGAAAACACCGCCGAAACCGACTCACTCGTGTCCTTCGTGTCTTGCTCGAGCGGGACGGCTCGCCATCAATGCCCGTAGGCGGGCGCGGCTTGCAACTCCGGTGCGGCCGCGGTGAGCAGTGCGGCTCGGTCGCCGTTGAGCGGGGGATAGATACGTTCACCGTTGATCACTCGCTTCGTCGCCTTGGCCGCTGCGCCGGTGCTGACGACTCGACGGTCCCAGCCCTCCGTGTAGACCGCACCGGCTGGACCGAGATCGAGAACGGTGACATACCAGGGGATTCGCAGGGACAGCATTGGAGCACCCAGCAAGTCGCTGATCACGTTGTAGCCCGCATAGCGACCCATCGGCCGACCGTGCTGACACGACATCACGGATATGTGTTCGTCGTCCATCTTCGCCGCCGCCACGTCGCCCGCCGCGAACACGCCGGCAACGCCCTCAACTCTCAGATGATCATCAACGGGCAGCCGACCCAGCATGTCGCACGGCACGCCGAGCTCCGCCGTCAACGGGTTCGCCCGCATTCCGGCACACCACACCACCGTTGCCGCCGGCACAACGTCCCCGGACGACAGTGTCACGCTTCGCTCATCCACGGCGGTAACGCCCACTCCGGTGATGGTGTCAACCTCGTTCTCGGCCAACGCTTCCTCGATGACCGGACGTGCCGACTCACCCATGTCCGAACCGACGTGCGGATTGTGGTCGACGAGGATCACCCGCGGTGTGACTCCGACCCCTAGCGCTTCCGACAGCATCTTCGGCAACTCACTGGCGGTCTCGATCCCGGTGAGGCCGGCGCCGACGACGACCGCTGTTGCGGATGCGGGATCCGCTGCACGTTCGGCCAGATCGCGGATGTGCGCCTGCAGCTTCCTCGCGCCGTCGTAAGTGTCGACGTCGTAACCGAACTCGGCAAGCCCGGGAAGGTCCGGCTTCACCACCCTGCTGCCCAGCGCCAGGACCAGGCGGTCGTAGCCCAGGTTTGCGCCGCTGGCTGTGCTCACCGTCGCAGCTGCAGCGTCGATTCCCGTCACGTCTCCGGTGATATGGCTGACACCGGCTGGATCGAGCAGGTCCTGCAACGGGATTCGGCACGCACTGAGATCGGCCTCGTAGTTACGGACCCGAATGTCGTGAAATGGCTGCGAACTGATGACCGTGACGTCGACTGCGCCTTGGGGAACCCCGAGCTCGTCCAGCCGCCGGGCGGCACCCAGCGCGGCCCAAAGCCCGGCGAACCCAGAGCCGAGAACGAGAACACGGTTGGTAGACGGCATCGCCATATCGTGACGCCGCGCGGATTCACTGACAAGAGCGGCCGTTACAGCCGTCAGCGATGGACCGGTTACCCAAGGTGGAGGGCGGCGCGTCCCTGGGATACGACCCGGTTGGTCGAGCAGGGGCAACGCTGCAATTGACGATCTGCCGGCCCGCAGGGTCGAGTCCACAGCGGGACGTGGACGCCGTTCGAGGGACCGGACGACCGCCAGGACGTTCACGGATCTGGTGGATGTCGTCAGCCGCGGCAAAGGCGCGGGCTTCCGTCGGTGCCGATCAACACCAAACCGGTCGCGTCAACCCGCCACCACCTACGACAGTGGCGTGCAAAATCGAGGCCAGAGCCCAACGCAAATGAAGGAGTGAAACCGATGATCAGAACACATACGGTTGTCGCGGGGGAAACGCTGTCGGCCTTGGCGTTGCGTTTCTACAATGACGCGGAACTGAAACGGCTGATCGCCACCGCCAGCGGCATCGCCGATCCCGACGTCATCCATGCGGGACAACGGCTGACCTTCCCCGACTTCACGAGATACACGGTTGCCGCGGGAGACACACTGTCGAAGTTGGCTGAGCGCTTCTATGGTGACGCAAAGCTACATCGGCTGATCGCCACGGCCAGCGGCATCGCCGATCCCGACGTCACCCATGCGGGACAACGGCTGATCATCCCGGAAATCATGAGATACACGGTTGCCGCGGGAGACACACTGTCGAAGTTGGCTGCGCGTTTCTATGGTGACGCCTCGCTTTATCCGTTGATCGCCACCGTCAACGGCATCCCCGATCCCAATGTCATCCACGTTGGGCAGACGCTGGTCATATTCGCCGGGCGCAGCGACGGGTTCGGCCTGACGATCGTCGACCGCAACGAGAACGACCCTCGCCTGTGGTACTACCGGTTCCAGACCTCCGCGATCGGCTGGAACCCCGGCGTCAATGTCCTGCTTCCCGACGGCTACCACACCAGCGGACGCACCTATCCCGTCCTCTACATGTTCCACGGCGGTGCCGATGACTTCCGCCAGTTCGACTTTCTGGGTATCCGCGACCTGACCGCTGGAAAGCCGATCATCGTCGTGATGCCCGACGGCGGGCACGCGGGCTGGTACTCCAACCCGGTCACCTCGTTCGTCGGCCCGCGGAACTGGGAGACATTCCACATCGCCCAGCTGCTCCCCTGGATCGAGGCGAATTTCCGAACGTACGCCGAGTACGACGGTCGAGCGGTCGGCGGGTTTTCAATGGGTGGCTTCGGTGCGCTGAAGTACGCCGCCAAGTACTACGGCCACTTCGCCTCGGTGAGTGCCCACTCCGGCCCGGCGAGTCTGCGCCGCGACTTCGGACTGGTCGTGCACTGGGCAAACATCACCTCGGCGGTCCTGGATCTGGCTGGCGGCACTGTCTACGGCGCGCCGTTCTGGGACCAGGCCAGGGTCACCGCCGACAACCCGATCGAGCGTATCGACAGCTACCGGAACAAGCGGATCTTCTTGGTCGCCGGCACCAGTCCGGACCCGCTCAACTGGTTCGACAGCGTGAACGAGACCCAGGTGCTTGCTGGCCAGCGGGAGTTCCGCGAACGCCTCAGAAGCGCTGGCATCCCGCATGAGGCGCACGAGGTGCCCGGCGGCCACGTCTTCCGGCCCGACATGTTCGTCCTCGACCTCGACGGCATCATCTCCCGACTGCGACCTGCGGCTCCGTTGAACGCGACGCCGCCGCTGTGACCGGACACGTTCGGCAGCGTGCGTGTACACGTAGGCTTCGCTGCCGAGGTCCTCGACGACGTCGACGTGTGCGTGTTCATGGGCGTCGAGCTGAACCCGGACGTCGCAGTGGTGCGCCGGAGCGTGCGCTGACTCTCAGCTGTCTCGCGCTGCCACCGCCGCGAGATCGGCTGCGAGGCTGACGAGTTCAGGTTGGATGCCGGGGACGGCCGCCATGGCTCCGGTCGACTTCAAGTTGAGCGGGGCGCCCGCGTAGTCGGTGCACATCGCTCCCGCCGCGCGAGCGATCGCATGCCCGGCGACGACGTCATAGGGGTTGTTGTGGGCCAGCACCATGCCCTGGATCTGGCCGCCGGCAAGCCAGGTCCAGAGCACCGACGCTGCGCCGACGCAGCGAAAGCGCAGCGCCCGTCGGTGCACGCTCATAGTCATTTCGAGATACGCGTCCAGCCGGGCGCCGCCCCGGTGAAACGCGTCGCCCATGCCGATGATTGCGTCCTCGAACGAGCCAACGTCGGCCAGCGCACCCGAGTCGACTCGAACGCCGAGGAAAGGCAGGTCGATCACGCCTATTGTCGGCACGCCATCCTCGAGCAGGCCGAGCATCACTCCGCACAGCGGTGACCCGGTCGCGTAGTTGACAGTCCCGTCGAGCGGATCCGCGACCCAGACCTTGCCTGAGTCGAGAGGTGCCCCGCCGCCCTCTTCGCCGTAAAAGCCGATATCTGGAGTGGATGCCGCGAGCGAGCGCTGCAGCGCCGACTCGCTGGCCAGGTCGACGTCGGTAAGGAAGTCCTTGGCCGCCTTGTCGATCCGCTCGTGCGGCCGATCACGCCTGTCCCGCAGGATCGCGACCGCTTCGTCCACCGCGGCGTGCGCTGCCGCCAGCTCTGCCCTCACGTGGGCATCGTAGTTCCGCATTCGTCGTCCCAACACCGCTGACGTTGGGCTGGTGGCTAGGCGAGGGTCGTCGAGCGTGTGACTGTCCCAGATCACTCTTGACAGCGGATGTGTCGCGAGGTCACACTGATGACCCAGACATCAGACGTCAGATGTCAGGTGAAAGGGCAGAGCTGTGGCGCTTCCCGAGGAACTTGCGGACATGCTTCTCGAGTCGATCGTGGATGGGCAGTTCCCAATCGAGTCGGTCCTTCCCTCGGAGGGGGAGTTGGCCCTGAAGTACGGGATGAGCCGATTGACTGTCCGGGAAGCGGTGCGCATCTTGCGGTCGCAGAACATCGTGACCATCCATCGCGGGCGCGGCACCTTCATCAACCCGCCGCAGGTGTGGACGTCGCTGACTGCCGTCGTCCGCATCGAGGAACGCCGGTCGCCCTCGGGGGGAGTATCAGGACGCCTGATCGAGGCGAGGCGGATGGTCGAGATCGGCGCAGCGCAGTTGGCGGCCATCAACCGGTCGAAGGAGGATCTCGAATCCTTGGCCGCAAGCATCGAAGAAATGCGGTTGGCCAACAGGATGAATCGGGTCGATCTCTTCGTCGAGGCGGACATCGCCTTTCATGACGTGATCATGTACGCGACCGCAAACATGTTCATCCCGTTCATGTTTGAACCGTTCGGCAATCTACTGGTCGAGGCCCGCACTGAGACGTCGTCAATCCCGGAGATTCAGGTGAACGCAATCGCCGCGCACGAAGCGATTCTCGAGGCAATCACCGCCGGTGATCCAAAGCGGAGCCGCGACGCCATGGAGGCCCACATGGACCAAACCGAAAACGACTTGCGCCGATACGTCCTCGACGCCGACCAGCGCTGACCTCGGCCTCACCCCACTCGGAGGAATGAATGACAACCACCCGCGGCTCGTCTGAAGCCGACGTCACCTCTGTGAGAAGTGTCTGATGCTCCTCACAGGCACCGAAACCCTGCACCTCGCCGCTAAGCAGGGCTGGGCTCTGGGCGCCTTCGCGGTCTACAACCTCGAGATGGTCCAGGCGATTGTTACCGCTGCAGAAGAGGCCGACCGGCCCGTACTGCTCCTCGCGGGGTCGAGTCACTTCCATCACGCCGGGCAGACAGCGCTGATGAACATCGCGCTGACGGCAGCGCACTCAACATCAGCACCGGTCGGCGTGCATCTCGATCACTGCCGGGACCTGCCGGAAATGCAGCGCTGCCTCGACGCCGGTTATTCGTCGGTGATGATTGACGGCTCGCACCTGAGCTTCGAGGACAACATCCGCTTCACGCAGGAGGCGGCCGCACTCGCCCATCGCGCCGGCGCCTGGATCGAGGCCGAACTCGGTGCGGTGCCGGGAGACGAGGACGTCTCCACGAACGCACTCCCGTCGCAGACCATGACCGATCCCCGCCAGGCCCGTGAATTCGTCGAGCGCACACGGATCGACGCCCTGGCAGTGGCGGTCGGGAACGTGCACGGATTCACCGCCAACCCGGTCACTCTCGATCTGGAACGGCTCCACGCCATTGCAGCGCAGTGCCCGGTTCCCCTGGTCCTGCACGGCGCGAGCGGACTGCCGCCCGGACAGCTTCGAGGCGCCCTCACCTGTGGTGTTGCCAAGGTCAACGTCAACGCTGAATTGCGCCGCGCCTACCTCGCCGCAGTCGAAAGCTCACTGCCGCAGGCGATGTCGAACGCCGACGCCGTCGCGGTATGGAGGGCGGGACGCGCCGCCGTCACGGCCGCGGCGCGACGAACCATCGACTCGTTGTCACCCGAGTGCTGACCACTGCCACTCCAGAAAGGCACAACATGACTACCACCCTGGACACCACGCTCTACATGCGCCCGGACCGCAACCTGGCCCTCGAGTTGGTCCGAGTCACCGAGGCCGGCGCGATGGCGGCCGGCCGCTGGGTGGGCCGCGGCGACAAGGAGGCCGGTGACGGCGCCGCTGTCGACGCGATGCGCCAGCTCGTCTCTTCGGTGTCGATGCGAGGGGTGGTCGTCATCGGCGAGGGCGAAAAGGACGAAGCGCCAATGCTCTACAACGGCGAAGAGGTCGGCAACGGGCTAGGCCCGGATTGCGACTTCGCCGTCGATCCTGTCGACGGGACCACGCTCATGGCCAAAGGGATGCCGAACGCGATCTCGGTTCTCGCGGTGGCCGAACGCGGCGCGATGTTCGACCCGTCGGCGGTGTTCTACATGAACAAGATCGCCGTCGGCCCGGACGCCGCCGACGCCATCGACATCACCGCGCCCATCGCGGAGAACATCCGCGCGGTGGCCAGGGCGAAGAAGTCCTCCGCGTCCGATTTGACGGTGTGCATTCTGGACCGCCCCCGCCACGCTGAGCTGATCGCGCAGGTCCGCGAGACCGGCGCCCGGATCAGGCTGATCTCCGACGGTGACGTCGCCGGGGCGATCGCCGCGGCGCGGCCGGAATCGGGCACCGACCTGCTGATCGGAATTGGTGGAACACCAGAAGGCATCATCGCCGCGGCCGCGATGCGCTGCATGGGCGGAGCGCTGCATGCACGTCTGGCGCCTACCGATGACGCCGAACGCCAGAAGGCGATCGACGCCGGCCACGACCTCGACCGGATCCTGCGCACTGAGGACCTGGTGTCAGGTGACAACGTGTTCTTCACCGCCACCGGCATCACCGACGGTGATCTGTTGCGCGGAGTCCGTTACAGCGGCGGGGGCGCCCACACACAGTCGATCGTGATGCGGTCGAAGTCGGGCACCGTCCGCGTCATCGAGGCCTATCACCGCCTCGACAAACTCCGCGAATACGCCAGCATCGACTTCAGCGGCGACGACAACGCACCCGCCCCGATGCCATGAACCCGCATCAGATCAATTCCGACCCAGACAACTTTCACTGGCCGGAAAGGGGTGAGGTTTCGGTTGCCGTTGACATGCGCTGGTGGATCTTTGTGGGTGGGTCTGGATTCTGGCCATGGCCCCGACGGGAGCTGTCTGATGGGTGCTGAAAAACTCGGGCAGCCATCGGGCCGGTGTCGACGCCGACTGGCGCGGCAGGCGGCCGCTCACAAATCGTTCGGAAACCTCAAGAGACAAGAACGCGGCCACGGGGCCGCATCGCCTACGTCGCCCGTACTGCCCAACTATTTGTTGTCCTCATTTTTCGTCCCCTTCTTGATGATTGGAGTCTGCTATGGCCGGATCCGCAGTGGCCGTCGATTCACTCGGTGAATTGGGTGATCGCACGATCCGCAAGGTCAAGCGGCGGGTATTGCCGCTGATCGTCTTTCTGTATTTCATTGCGTTCCTTGATCGGAACAATGTTGGCTTCGCGAAGCTGACGATGAGCCAGGACATCGGCCTCAGCGCTTCCGCTTACGGGTTGGGCGCTGGGATCTTCTTCATCGGCTACGCCATCTTCGAGATCCCAAGCAACGCCGGCATGGTGCGGTTCGGTGCCCGAAAGTGGATCGCCCGGATCCTGCTGACGTGGGGTTTCTTCGCCACGGCTATGGCGACAGTGCAGGGCGAGACGTCTTTCTACATCATCAGGTTCCTGCTTGGCTCCGCGGAGGCCGGGTTCTTCCCGGCCATCATTCTGTATCTGACTTTGTGGTTCCCCGCCCGCCAACGGGTCGCGGTGCTGGGGATCTTCATTCTTGCCCAGCCGATCGCCAACGCGATCGGCGCGCCGATCTCGGGTCTGCTGTTGAAGATGGACGGCATCTTGGGTCTGGCCGGTTGGCAGTGGATGTACATCATCGAGGGTGTTCCCGCGATGCTGATGGCCTTCGTTGCCCTGAAGGCGATGACGGATTACCCCAAGGATGCGATGTGGCTCACCCTCGAGGAGCGCACATGGCTGCAGAACAAGATGGACGGCGAGGACGCGGCCAAGGGGACCGGACACAAGCACAGCTTCATGGCCGGACTGAAGGACCCCCGCTCCTTGATCTTCGCGGCGCTGTACTTCGGTTTGGTGATGGGCATCTACGGGCTGAGCCTGTGGCTGCCGTCCATCGTCAAGGCCATGGGCGACCTGTCGAACACGCAAGTCGGGTTCATCGTCCCGATTCCGTACGTGTGTGCCGCGGTGTTCGTCTGGTTCTGGAGCAGGCACTCGGACCGCACAAATGAACGCGTTGGTCACACCTCGGGGGCGATGTTGCTCGGCGCCATCGGGATGGTCGCGTCCGGGTTCCTGATCCAGTCCAGCCCGGTGCTGGCGTTGGCCGCGATCTGCGTCGCCGCGATGGGCATCTTCGCGGCGATCTCACCGTTCTGGGAGCTTCCGGCCGCCGCTTTGGCGGGAGCGGCAGCAGCGTCCGGCATTGCGCTGATCAATTCGCTGGGCAACCTGGGCGGGTTCGCCTCGCCGTACGCGGTGGGTGTATTGGTCGACAAGACCGGTGATTCGAAATACGGATTGCTGATGTTGGCCGCGGTGTTGTTGATCACCGCCATCGCCACCTTCCTGTACGGCCGGACGATCCACGCCGGGACGGTGCCGCCCCTCACGGACGAGGAGCTGCGCGCCAAGGAGTTGGCGGCCTCCGGCGCCCCAGCCGAAGAACCGCTGCACCCCGACGCTCCGAGCGGCTCATCCGTTCCTCCACGGAAGAAGACGCAGTAATGCCGGAGCGCCGATCGCAACAGTGGTACGCGGGGCCGGACCCGCGGAACAACTACCTGCACCGGGCGTGGATGCGCCGCGGGGTACCCGACCACGCGTTCGACGGTCGCCCACAGATCGCCATCGCCAACACCGCCTCCGATCTGACCCCGTGCAACGCCCACTTCGACGAGGTCGCCACCAGCGTCAAACAGGGTGTGTATGAGGCTGGCGGCATTCCGCTGAACCTGCCGGTGATGTCGCCGGGGGAGACGCAGATGCGGCCCACCGCGATGTTGTGGCGGAACCTGGCCGCGATGTCGATCGAGGAGATGTTGCGCGGCAACCCCATCGACGGGGTGGTCCTGCTGGGTGGGTGCGACAAGACCATCCCCGCGCTGCTGATGGCGGCGGCCTCGGTCGACCTGCCGGCCCTGGTGCTGCCCGGCGGGCCGATGCTGACCGGCCACTTTCGGGGAGCGGCACTGGGCTGCGGCACCGACGTGTGGCGCTTCGGTGAGGAGGTCCGCGCCGGACAGATGACGCAGGCGGACTTCCGCAAGTCCGAATCGGGGATGATCCGCAGCAAGGGGCACTGCAACACGATGGGCACCGCCTCGACGATGGCCATCATGGCCGAGGCGCTGGGCACCACGATCCCCGGAGTCGCAGGCACCCCCGCGCCGGACAGTCGGCTTCTCGAGCACGCCCACGCCGCAGGCCGGTTGGCGGTGGAGATGGTTCAGGCAGAGCGGCGGCTCAGTGACGTCATCACGCTCGCGTCGTTCCACAACGCGATCGTCGCGTTGGCGGCCACCGGCGGATCCACCAACGCAGTCGTGCACCTGCTGGCGATCGCCGGCCGGCTGGGGATCGAGTTGCGGCTGGAGGACTTCGACCGGATCGGTTCCGCGGTGCCGTTGCTGGTGAACGTGCAACCCGCCGGCACATACCTGATGGACGACATGTACCGGGCGGGTGGGCTTCTCGCCGTCCTCCGGGAGGTGAAGGACCTGCTCGACCCGACGGCGGTGACCGTCACCGGCCGGCCGCTGACGGACTACCTGGAGGACGCCCGGATCTGGGACGAGGACGTCATCCACCGCCGGAACGCCCCGCTGATGGACAACGCCGGGATCGCCGTGCTCCGTGGCACTCTGGCGCCCGACGGCGCAGTGATCAAACCGGCTGCCGCGTCGAAGGAGCTGCTGGTGCACCGGGGCCGGGCGGTGGTGTTCGACAGCATCGAGGACTTCCACGCCCGTATCGACGACCCCGACTTGGACATCGACGAGACCTGCGTGATGGTGTTGCGCGGTTGCGGACCCAAGGGATATCCAGGAATGCCGGAGGCCGCCAACACCCCGCTGCCGGCCAAGCTCCTCGCCGCCGGTGTGCGGGACATGATCCGGATCTGTGACGGCCGGATGAGCGGTACCGCCTACGGCACCGTCGTGCTGCACGTGGCGCCGGAATCGGCTGCGGGCGGGCCGCTCTCACTCGTCCGGGACGGCGACACGATCAGCCTGGACGTCCCCGGCAGGCGGATAGACCTGGAAGTGCCCGCAGAGGAGTTGCAGCGCCGTCAACCCTCAGAAGCGGCGGAGGCCTCCTATAGCGCGCCGCTGCGGGGCTGGCAGCAGTTGTACGTCGACCACGTGATGCAAGCGGACAGGGGAGTGGATCTGGACTTCCTCGTCGGCTCCAGCGGCGACACCGTGACCCGCGATTCCCACTGACCATGCCTGCGCCCACCACCCTTCTCTCCGCCGTCCCGGTGCCCTTCGCCGCCAACGGCGACCTCGACGTCAAGGGCCAGGAAACGCTGCTCCGCCACCTGAAGGACACCGGCATCGGCGGCGTGTTCATCGCAGGCACCACCGGGGAATTCACCGCACTGGACGACGACGAGCGATCCGTAGTGCTCAGCGCAGCGCTCGAGGTGTACGGGGCGGATGCCGTGTATACCCACGTCGGCGCCGCGGCGGCCCGGCAGGCCGAAAGCCTTACCGCACAAGCGGTTGCGCTCGGTGCCCGGAACCTGGCCGCGATCACCCCGTTCTACCTGCCGGTCGGCCCCGCGGCTTTGATCGATTACTACCGCCGGTTGGACGCCGTCGCCGGTGACGCCCGGATCTACGTGTACCTGTTCGCCGCCCGGACCGGCAGCGTCGTCACCCCGGACCAACTCGCCGAACTCGCCGCGATTCCGTCCGTCGCCGGGGCGAAGATCAGCGGCGAACCGACATCCCAAGTCCTGCAATATGTTCGGGCAGTCCCGGACGACTTCGAGGTGTACTCCGGCAACGACATCGAGTTCGGCGACTTTCGTCCGCGCCGGCGGCACCGGTGCCGTGTCCGGGGTGTCCAGCGTCTTTCCACGACCATTCCTGGAGCTCGCAGACGCACTGCATCGCAACGACGAGCAGGCGGCCGCCACGGCGCAGGACCGCATCAAACAGGCTGTCGAAGCGGTCAACGGTGCCGACATCGCGCTGATCAAGGCGGGCCTGTCAATGCAAGGCCTACCGGCGGGTCCGACCCGGGTAGCCCTCGACCAGCCAACTCCCGCGCAGCGGGAAACCCTGCGCACCGCAGTCCGGGACCTGACATGAAAATGCTTGCCCGCAAAGCGCACTCGACCACAAGCAAGCCCTGCTCGATGAACATCCCCGACCGGAAGGCAGTCATCTCATGAGTTCTCCACTCCCGACCGAACGCACCGCCGTCGTCACGGGCGGCGCATCACCCCGGGGCATCGGCCGGGCCACCGCCGATCGACTGGCCGGCGACGGGTGGTCCGTGGCGATCCTGGACATCGACGAAGCCGCCGCCAAACTCACGGCCGACGAGGTGGCCGACAAGTACTCGGTGTCCACCCTCGGTGTCGGCGCCGACGTCTCGGACGAGAACTCGGTACACGCGGCGATCGCGCAGTTCGAGTCGGCCCTGCCGCCGATCATCGGGCTGGCCAACATCGCCGGGGTCAGTTCACCGACGGAGTTCCTGGACGTCACGCCGGCCGAGTGGGACCGGGTGTTCAACGTCAACATGCGCGGCACATTCCTGGTCACCCAACGCGTATTGCCCGCCATGATCGCCGCCGGGGTCGGCCGGATCGTCAGTGTCTCCTCCATCTCCGCGCAACGTGGCGGCGGGACGTTCTCGAAGGTGCCCTACAGCGCGTCCAAGGCGGCCGTGATCGGCTTCTCGCGGGCGTTGGCCCGGGAGGTCGGTCAGCACAACATCACGGTGAACTCGGTGGCCCCCGGGCCGATCGACACCGACATCATGGGTGGCACGCTGACCGACGAGCGCAAGGCGCAGATGAGTGCCGACATCCTCCTGGGCCGGGTCGGCACCGTCGAGGAGGTCGCCGCCCTGCTGTGCTTCCTGATGAGTGAAGACGCCGGCTACATCACCGCGGCGACCTACGACATCAACGGCGGCCTGCAAATCTCGTGACTTTCGTTTACCCAGCCCGAGGAGCTCCGATGACCGCCAACGACACCAACACCCGCCGCCCGTCCGCCGAGGAGATCCTCGCCGCCGCCCCGCCCGTGCGGCACGAACCTGGGGCGCGCGAGCGCATCAGGGCCGCGCACGCCGCCGCAGGCCGCCGTATCGCCGTGCTCGACGATGACCCCACCGGCTCGCAGACCGTGCACGATGTCGCCGTCGTCACCGTTTTCGAAGCCGACGAGTATGCCGCCGGTCTGGCCGCACCGGGGTCCACCTGCTTCATCCTGACCAACACCCGCAGCCTGCCTGAAGACACCGCCGTCGAAATGAACACCGGAATATCCGCCAGCTTGTTCGCCCTCGGCCAGAGTCTCGGCGGCCCAATGGAAGTCGTCAGCCGTAGTGACTCCACGCTGCGCGGTCACGTTGTCGCCGAGATCGCGGCCATCGACGCCGCCCGGCGCCGCGTGACCGGTGCCGGGTTCGACGCGGTACTGCTGGTCCCTTGCTTCTTCGAGGCGGGCCGCTTCACCGCAGGTGACATCCACTGGGCCAACGTTTCCGGGCAGCCCATCCCAGCGGGCGACACCGAGTTCGCCCAGGACTCGACGTTCGGTTTCACCTCGTCCAACCTGCGGGACTTCATCGCCGAGAAGAGCCGCGGCACCATCACCAGCGACGAGGTGCACAGTATCTCCCTGGACGACATCCGGCTCGGCGGGCCCACTCGGGTCGCCGAGATCCTGGGCGGGGTCTCCGGCGGCGCCTTCGTCGTGGTCAATGCGACCGACTACGCCGACCTGGAGATCGTCGTACTGGGGCTCTTGGAGGCGCAGGAGCGGGGCAAGTCGTTCGGATACCGGTGTGGTCCGTCGTTCCCCCGTGCGCTCGCCGGGCTCGAACCTCAAGGCCCGCTCACCGCGGCGCAGATCTGGCCCGACCGGTCGTCCGGGCGGCCGGGGGCTCGTTGTCGTCGGTTCCCATGTCGGCCTGACCAGCCGGCAGGTCGCCAAGGCGCAGGAACGCGGCGGGCTCGCCGAAATCGAACTGCACGTGCCCACCCTGCTGGACCCCGAACGACGCGACGATCATGTCGCCGACATCGGCAGGCAGGTCGCCGAGGCGCTCGCCACCTCCGATGTAATGCTGTTCACCAGTCGCACCCTCATGCGCGGTGGCGACGCCGATGACAGCCTGGCCATCTCCCGTACCGTGTCCACTGCGGTCATCGAGGTCGTTCGCGCTGCCCTTGCCGCGCACCCGGCCTGGGTGGTAGCCAAAGGCGGAATCACCTCCCACGACGTCGCGGTCCGCGGCCTTGGCATTCGCCGCGCAGAGGTCATCGGCCAACTGTTCCCTGGCATGGTGTCGGTCTTCCGCCCCATCGAGGCGGCACCCGAAGCCGTCGGCACCCCCTATGTGGTGTTCGCAGGCAACGTCGGCGACGACGACACCCTCGCCGACGTCGTCGACCTCTTCGCCGGACGCCGATGACGCCCGTGCGGCAATCTGCTCAACCGACACCACTAGCAGAAGGAAACCGCAGATATGACCAACGTCGGATGGATCGGACTGGGAGCCATGGGTGCTCCCATGGCATCGTTCGTCGCGAAGGCCGGACACGCGGTCACGGCCTTCGACATCGACCCGCAGAAGGCCGCGGCCCTTGCAGGCGACGGCGTCAAGGCCGCGGGCACGATCGCTGACGCGGCGGCCGATGCCGATGTGCTCGTGCTCATGGTCGCCACCGCCGAGCAGGCCGAATCGGTGCTCTACGGGGACGGCAAGGCCGCCGCGGCACTCAAACCGGGCAGCGTCGTGCTGCTGATGGCCACCGTCGGGCCAGCAGCCGTCGAGGACTGGGCCCGGCGCCTGGCCGTCACCGGCGTTCAGATCGTCGACGCGCCCGTGTCCGGGGGCGCCGCGAGGGCCGGGCAGGGTGATCTGCTGATCATGGTCAGCGGTTCGGAGACCGCGCTCGCCACGGTGCAACCGTTGCTGGACGTGATGGCCCGCAATGCTCCCATCGTCGGAGCCGAACCCGGGGAGGGGCAGAAGGTCAAGCTCGTCAACCAGTTGCTGTGTGGGGTGCACATCGCGGTCGCGGCAGAGGCGCTCGCCTACGCCGAGGCGCTCGGCCTCGACGCCGGTGAGACGTGGGAAGTGCTTCGGCACGGCGCGGCCGCATCGTTCATGCTCGACGACCGCGGCGCCCGGATGATCGACAATCCGAACAACGACATCCGTTCCGCCATCGACATTTTCGTCAAGGACATGGGCCTGGTTACCCAAGCGGCCCGCGCGCAGGCCTACCCCACCCCGCTGGCCTCCGCGGCCGAACAGCTCTACCTCGCCAGCCGCCGCGCCGGCCTCGGACGCGCCGACGACTCCTCCGTCATCCAGATCCTGCGGGGCACCGCCACGGTATCGACCTGACGAGGCAAGGAGGGTGGTGGGCGCCGTCTGCGCAATGCCTTCGACTAACCCGGCGCAGACCACCGTTACTCAATCACGCGTCATACAAACGTATCCGGGCACCACGATGCAGTGCGTAAGGAGGAGAGGAATATGTCCGACTCGACCGACTACACGTCGTTGTTCCGGCTCGACGGCCGCAAGGTTGTCGTCGTCGGTGGCGCCAGCGGGCTTGGCCGGGCCGCCAGCATCGCGCTGGCGCAGTACGGCGCCAATCTGGTGGTCGCCGATGTCAACGTGGAAGGTCTGAAGGACACCATCGCCGAGATCGAAGCGCAGGGCTACAGCACCGAATCCGCCGAAATCGACGTCACCGAACCCGAATCCGTCGTCGCTCTGGCGGCCGCACATCCCGATACGGAGGTTCTGGTGGCCACACCCGGGATCAACGTGCGCAAGCAGCTACTCGACACCACCGACGACGAGTTCGACCGGGTCATCGACGTCAGCCTCAAGGGCACCTACCGGCTGGCCAAGGCGTTCGGGCCGGGGCTCGTCGCCCGCGGCAAGGGCAGCATCATCAACTTCTCCAGCTTCCGCGCGCTTGTCGTCGAGCCGGGGCAGGGGCTGTACGCCGCCGCGAAAGGCGGTGTGCTGCAATTGACGAAGGTACTGGCGGCCGAACTCGGTCCGTCGGGTGTGCGGGTCAACGCGGTCGCGCCCGGCCCGTTCGAGACACCTCTGACAGAGCAGATCAAGTCCGATCCCAACTGGTACGGCGCCTACGCGGACAAGACCGCGTTGAAGCGCTGGGCCACGCCCGACGAGATCGTCGGCGCGATCCTGTTCCTGGCATCGGACGCATCCACGTTCGTGACCGGCACCCTGCAGTTGGTCGAAGGCGGATGGACCGCCGTCGACGGCCGCTTCGTCCCAAAGGTCTAACGCGTGACGGTGCCTCAAGCTAGCGGGAGCGTCGGGCCGGGAGGCCCGTCTTCCGACGCTCGGAGTACCCCCTCGGTATCTCCAAGTTCGCTACCCGCTCGGGCAGGTCGGTGCTTCACTGGCCCCGTCATGATGGACTTCGCCTGGCCTCATCATTTCGCCACCGAATGGTGCACGGACGGAAGCGGCGTAGGCTGGGTGTCTCGAAGGCATCTGAGCGGGATCTGCAATGTGGATTCGCTCGCCTGCGCGTCTGCCGCCCGTCAGAATCACGCGTCACTTGAACGGGGAATTCTGATGTACGGCAGGCGAATCGGTTGACCTACTGCATCGGAGTCATGCTCGACGACGGAATCATCTTCGCCGCGGACTCCCGTACGAATGCCGGCGTCGACAACTTCGCCAAGTTCTGCAAGATGACGGTGTTCGAGGATCGTGGCAACCGTGTCATCGTGCTGTTGAGTTCGGGAAATCTCGCTGGTACCCAGGCCATCATCAGCGTGTTGACGCAACGCTGCGCTGAGGGCGCTGCGGTCGGCAATCTCATGGGTGCCAAGACGATGTTCGACGTGGCGAGACTGGTCTCGGACGCGATGCGCGAAACCGAGCAACGCGACGGGGAGTACCTGGACGGCAGGATCGGCTTTAACGCCTCGTTCATCGTCGGTGGACAGCTCGATGGGGAACCGATGCGGCTGTTCCGGATCTACGCCGAGGGAAACTTCATCGAAGCCGGGACTGACACGCTCTTCCTACAGACGGGCGAGACGAAGTACGGAAAGCCGATTCTCGACCGAGTTCTCGCGCGTGATACCTCCCTCGATGACGCCACGAAGTCCGTTCTGGTGTCCTTTGATTCGACCATGCGCAGCAACCTGTCGGTCGGCATGCCGATCGATCTGATCTGTTACGAAAACGACACCCTCGAAGTGGCGCGGCGGCGGCGATTCGATGAGGGTGATCCATACTTCACTGCGCTCGGGCGAGCATGGGGCGAAGGTACCCGCCAAGTGTTCAGCCAACTCCCCGAGTTGACCTGGTAACCGGTCGTCACATGGACACGTTCATCGTCACCTGTGAACACGGAGGCAATCGGATACCCGCGCCCTTTCGTCAACTCTTTCGGGGACAGCGGGCACTGCTGGACTCTCACCGCGGGTGGGACGCCGGTGCGCTCGTCATGGCCAGGGCACTGGCGAAGGCCTGGCAGGCACCTCTAGTGGCTTCGACCACCAGCCGTCTGGTCGTCGATCTCAACCGCTCAATCGGTCACCCACAACTGTTCTCGGAGTCGACGCGTAACGCGCCGGCGGAGACGCGAGCACAGATCATGGCGCAGTGCTACCTGCCCTATCGCGATCAGGTCGAGCGCTTAGTGGGTCAAGGGGTTTCGCGCGGCCATCGCGTGGTCCATCTGTCGTCGCACAGCTTCACCGCGGAACTGAACGGCTCGGTGCGCAGCGCCGACGTGGGCCTGCTCTACAACCCCGCACGGCCGGGGGAGAGCGCGCTATGCGCCCGCTGGAAGGAATCGCTCGGAGCATCGAGCCCCGAACTTCGGGTCCGACGTAACTATCCCTACGCCGGCAAGGGCGACGGGTTGACCTCGCATCTACGTCGACGCTTCGGTCAACACGACTACGTAGGAATCGAACTGGAGCTCAACCAGAGCCTGGTGGCTTCGGCGGCTCCGCGGTGGATCGCATTGCGGCGCGTGCTGATCGATTCCCTGAAAAAGGCATGCGTCCCATGAACGAATCTGCGATTGGGTGCCAAATGCGTACGGTGAGAACGCTTTCCCTTCACTTCGCCAACCACCCGCGACCCAACCCCGAGAAGGTCGGAGACACATCATGAAGATAAACGTCGGTTTCGAAATGATCTTCGAGTGCCCGAATCCCACCCCGATGATCTTCAATCTGAACGTCCACTTCACACGCGTGTCCGACCTGGTCGGCCGCGACGCGCTGCTCATCGAGCCACCGGTCCCGATGGCTGGGTATCGCGACGACTTCGGCAACTGGTGCACCCGCATCGTTGCGCCCGCTGGCCGCACGCGCATCTGGGCGGACGCGGTCGTCAACGACAGTGGCCTCCCGGACGTCATCGTTCCCGACGCACAACAGATTCCGGTTCCGGACCTGCCAGAGGAAACGCTGATCTTCCTGCTCGGCAGCCGATATTGCGACACCGATCGCCTGTCGCAAACCGCATGGAACCTCTTTGGTCAGGCACCCACCGGGTGGGACCGCGTCCAAGCAATCTGCGACTACGTCCACCGACACATCACCTTCGACTACCAGCAGGCGGACAACACCCGGACGGCGTTGGAGGCCTTCAATCAACGAGTCGGCGTCTGCCGTGACTTCACGCATCTCGCCGTTGCGTTCTGTCGTTGTATGAACATTCCGGCGCGCTACTGCACCGGGTACCTCGGCGACATCGGCATGCCTCCGCCGTACGGACCAATGGATTTCGCGGCATGGTTCGAGGTGTTCCTCGGCGGGCAGTGGTATACGTTCGACTCACGCAACAACGTGCCGCGCATCGGGAGAGTGCTGATCGCGCGTGGCCGCGACGCCGCTGACGTCGCGCTCAGCAACGCGTTCGGCGCCAACACGTTGACGAGTTTCAAGGTATGGACCGACGAAGTACGTACTGGCTGAGTCGAGTGGAGCGTGGGACGGCCGCCACGTGGCGGCATGGTGTCTGCTGCTAGGTGGGCTCGCTGTCGCGCGACGACACCCACTGTTCAACGAGGTCGGCGTATCTGCGCGAGATCGTCCGGCTGAGATGTTCCGCGTCGTCACGCGTCCCGCGGACTTCGACGACCGTCGCGATGAGTTCGTCGACCGTGTCGGCGTCCAACCCGAGTCGTATCAGCGCAGCACGGTCGTGCTCGGTGTCGAGTTGGTCGGGTAGCGGCGAACGGATCAAGAGCACCGCCGCGTTGTCCTCGCCGATTTCGAGGAGCGTGGCCGCCAAGCTCGACTTCTCGATCTTCACCGGGCGCGTCTGACGGGCCCTGACCAGAACGCGACGATCACACCGGCCGACGCACGGACAGCTCCAAACCGTTGTCGCGCATCACCGTTCGGCACTGGTCGGGTGTGTAGTCGAAGTTCTCCAGGTCCTTGATGTAGGCGGCCGGATCGGCCAGCCCTTCGACGTGCGGGTAGTCGGAGCCCATGATGATGCGCTCGACACCCATCAAATGCAGCAGGCTGGCGAGCTCGTCCTCGTAGAACGGTGACACCCACACGTGGCGGCGGAACACCTCCCGCGGATCTTCCCGGTAGATGTGTGGAATCTGGCCATATACCTTGGTGAGCTTCTCGAATAGGTGGAATACCCAGTCCGATCCGCTCTCGATGGACGCCATCCGGATGTTGGGGAACTTGTGGAAGTGTCCGCGCATCAAGAAGTTCGCGAAGGTGTCTTGCAGGGCGTTGCCCGAGAACAGGGTGCGGAAGCCGAGCATCGCCGCGAACGACATCATGTAGTCCGGCTCACCCCACGCCGGCATGAACTTCGCGTAGTAAGTCTCGCCGGAGTGGTAGGTCACAGTGATGCCGGAATCGTTGACCAGTTGCCAGAATTCGTCGAACATCGGATCTCCGGGCGCCTTCGTTCCCTCGACCGTCGTGATCGGCCCGGGAATCATCACGATGAACCGTGCGTCGCGCTCCAGCGCCCATTCGAGTTCTTGAACGGCGTTCTTCGGATGGCACAACGTGATGTACGGGGCCGCGAAGATGCGGTCCTGATACGCGAAGCCCCAGTCCTCTTCCATCCACCGGTTGAACGCGCGGAACGTCGCCGCGAGCGCGTCGAGATCGTGCAGCAGCGGTATCTCCATGCCCACGCCCAACGTCGGCAGCATGATGGCGCCCTGCATGCCCTGCTCGTCCATCAGTGCAAGACGGGCGTCGCGATCCCGATAAGCCGCTGGAATGGGCTCAAGCTCGCCGAAGAGCGCGTTCATGTCCGAGTTCTTCGGATTGCGCCCGCGGAAGTATTCGTCCATCGCCCCCGGCCGGGCGACGGGGTCGAACGTGGGGTTCGGGATGAACCGGTTGACCTTGCCGCCGACCAACAACCGCTGCTTGCCGTCGAGTTCGGCCCATTGGATGGCCCGCTTGCGATACTCGGGCTCGATGTGGCGGGTGAAGGCGTCGAGCGCCTCGTAGTAGTGGTTGTCGCAGTCGAAGAACTTGAAGTCGAGTCCGGCCATGGCATGAGATCCCTTCACGGTGGCCACGCATGCGACCAGGGGCGGTGTGTTGCTGCGCGGCTCGGCTAATCCCCACCCACACTAGAACACGGTTTCAGTTCTGACAATCCGCTGCTTGCTCGGTTTACCAGCACCCCTGGCAACCCCGAGGCCGCCGACAGTGCGCGAGCTGCGGCAATTCAGCAGAACTTCGTTCTCGAATCAGCACAGCGGTATCCGGTGTCAGTCCGCCAGACCCAGAATTCGGGCGGCGTTGTCGTACAAGAACTTCGGCCACACGTGTTCCTTGAACGGGACGGACGGCATGTCACCGAAGATGCGCTCCAACGACAAGCCCATCGGGAAGTACCCGGCGTAGATGATCTTGTCCGCGCCGCGGGTGTTGGCGTAGTCGACGATCGCCTTCGGGTAGTACTTCGGCGCGAAGGCCGACGTCGAGTAGTACAGATTCGGCCACTTCAGCATCAGCTTGACGGCGAGGTCCTCCCATGGTTCGCAGCCGTGCCGGGTGACGAAGACCAGGTCCGGAAAGTCGAACATGACGATGTCGATGCGCGCGACCTCTTGCGGCGCGAACGGCACCCGCGGGCCGGGTATGCCTGCGCAGACGAAGATCGGAATGCCAAGCTCCACGCAGGTCGAGTAGATGGGGTACATCTTCGGATCGTCTATGGGGACCTGCGGAAACGTACCGGCCGGGAATACCGAGGTCGCGCGAATGCCGTACTCCTCATATTCACGACGGATGCCGCGCACGGAGCCGACCACGTCGTTCGGGTCGAAGATGGCGCCGGAGGGGACGAAGCGGTCGGGATGCCGCTTGAGGGCCAGCTGCGACGTCTCGTCGACGACCCCGACGAGCCCCTTCTCGATCCCGTACCGGTCCATCTCGTGCAGCGTGACCGAAATCGGGTCGTTGGTCGGCAGTTCCTTCGGCACCTCTTTGAACATGTACTCGACGGGGAACTCGAGGTCTTCCTTCGACTCGCGGTCCTTGGTCTGCCGACGGATGAAGTCGTACTGGTCGAAGCCCTCCTTGGGAAAGGCGATCATCGTGTCGATCACGCGCTGACCCGCAGGCCCGGCCATGTCTGACTCCATTCTGTTGCGCTCAACCCCGGAAGCCTGATGACGTTGCGACGAGGGTGGGCGGAGATTCGACTAATGGTGAAACAGCGTTCTCGTTGTTGTCAACAGTCGGTAGGGTGTCGACCTGGTTCGATGGTCAGTCTTCGCTCGTTGGACGTCGATGGAATACCATTGCTGCTGAGAAGGCTGTTCTCGCTGTTGTGTGTTCACGGATCGAACTGGAGGTAGTGCCGTCGACGACAACGCCCCCGCCCGCGCGTCGTACTCCGGCTCGGTTCCGGAAACCTCCGCCGGACCGGCGCCGCCAAGCGGCCGTCGTCGCGCTCCGCGGGGGGAGCAGGCGAGCCCAGCGCCGGTCCTGCCGCTGGAGAACATGACCAGCCGACAGTTGATCCGACGAGCCAAGCTCATCGAAGCGGTCGTCGATCTCATCGGTGACGTGGGACCTGACGCGGTGCAGATGCGGGACGTCGCGCAGCGCTCCGGCGTGGCGCTGGCCACCGCATACCGGTACTTCCGATCCAAGGAGCAACTGCTGGGCGCGGCGCTCGAGGACTGGCAGGAGCGGTTGACCAGGCGCACCATGTCGGCCAGTCGGTCCGCACAGCAGGATCCCCTCGCGGGCGTACTCGAATACCTGCGTCGGGCCCAACGGGCATTCGGCCGCAATCCGGAGATGACGGCCCTGATGCTGCAGATGGTGAGGTCCACCGATCCGGACGTCGGCGCGACACTGGATCGCATGAACAAGGCGAACACCGAGATGTTCGAGCGGCTCCTGCAAGGGTTTCCGGCCGAAGACATCCCGAATTTGAACTTCGCCCTCAACGCGACGCTGACGAGCGCCATCACCGGGGTGTTGATCGGGCGCATGACGCTGGAGGAATCCCAGGCGCGCGTCGAGTGGTCCGCGCGGGCCCTGCTCGGCCACGTTGACGCGAAGCAGTAGCGGCCTGCCACGCGCTCACACGAACGGCGAATTCGCCCACGTCCCAACCAACGAGCGACCCTTCGGCGAAACCGAACTGATCATCGGCCGACGAACTCGAGGATCGCCGGTGCGGCGAGCACCCACGTGTCGAACCCGTTGAAGCGATCCACCTTTCCCGCGGCGCGCTGCTCACTCGCCCGTTCCCAGGCATCCTCGGGCCATGGCGGGTCGATGAGCTCGGAACCCTTGATCAAGCAGTTGATCTCGAGGGACGTCCGCTTCGGATGGTCCCAGTCGTGCTCGCCACCCCGAATGATCATGGTGGGAACCGTGATGTCGCTGAACATTCCGTCCTCAACCCCGGGAATGGTCTGTCCCGGTTTCGGCACGTAGGCGTTCAGCCAACGCAGCATCACCTTGAGGAACTCGTCGGCATCGAGGTCGAGGAACCGTTGTTCGTTGGCGGGGTTCGCGTCGATGCGCTCGCGCCACTCCTTGACGCGCATCAATCCCTCGATGCCCATTCCGCGCACGGCCTGGATGCTCGGCATCACGTAGTGGCCTGCCAAGGCCAGGGATCCGTAGACACCGCCGACGATGTTCCAGACGGCGAGCTTGGTGACGACGTCCGGGTAGAGCATCGTCGTCAGGATCGAGTCGCGTGCTCCACCGGAGCCGCCCGCGATGATGCACGGGCCGATGCCGAGTCCGGTGATCAGGGCGTGGAGTGTCTCGGCCCGCATGTGGGACTCGGTGTATCCGTAGAACTGCACGTCCGATTCGCCGCAGTTGGGCCGGTCCCACAGCAGTACTCGGTGTCCGCCGGCGACCAGTGCGTCGGCGAGCGGCCGCAGTCCGGGGATCTCCTTGCTGAATCGACCACCCGGCGTGAGTGCGATGTAATCGCCCGACTCGCCGAGTATTTCGTAGACGACGTTGCCGCCATTGACTCGTAGCGACGGCATCATCGGTCCGATCGTCGCTCGGTCACGTGCTCACTCCGCGCCTTTCACCAATAGCGAGAAGAACTGATGGGACGGGTCGTTCGCGCCAGGGGCGCCCCGCGGGGTGGTTCGGGTGATGGGGTGGCTCAGGTCCACGGTGGACGGGTCGTTCACGTGGGCCCAGTCGGTGACGATCTTGCGCTCAATGAATCTCCACGAGGCATCGCGTTTCTCGTACTTGTCGAGGTAGCGCCCTCCGACGATCACGTCCACGTCCCGATCACCCGCACCGAACGTGTGCGTCGCGATCGTGTAGATCTCGCCCTCGGCGGTACTGCCGCTGATGGCGAAGTTCACCGTGGTGACGTTGTGTTGCATCGATCGGAGGTAGGGGCGCGCGGCTTCGAGCTGACTCAGGAAGTCGTCGGCGCTACCCGTCGAGAAGGCGCCGTGGTCGTCCTCGGCGTCGTGGTGGTAGAGGTCCCGCAGCGCCGCGATGTCGCCTCGGTCGACCGCGCGACAGTAGCCGTGCACGAGCTTCCGCAACTGAAACTCGTCGAGCATTTCCTGCATCAGGGCGTCGGACGGTGCCATGCGTTTCTCCTAAGTCAAGCCGCTGCCTGTTGGCAAGGCCGCTGAAGGTTGGATGCCCTTGCTCATTGCATGAATGCCGTGTCGTGCCGCGAGCATTCTATGAGCGGCGGCGCTGCGGGAGCTGGTCTTACAGCGATACGGTCCCGTACGACCCCAGCGCGCCGATCAGCGTCCGCAACTGGTCGTCGGCCGAGCCCAGCGTCTGATTGATGGCGGTGAGCCGAGCGGCGTAGTGCCCCACCGGATACTCGGCTGTGACGCCGATACCGCCGTGCATCTGAATCGCCTCCTGAGCGATGTGGCGTCCCGACCGCGCGATCTGGAGCTTGGCCCGCGCAGCGATGACAGGATCGAAGTTCCCGTCGGCGATCGACATCGCGGCGTAGAAGCTCATGCTGCGCGCCATTTCGAGGGAGACGTACATGTCGGCGGCCCGTTGCGTCAGCGCCTGGAACTTGCTCAGCGGCACGCCGAACTGCTTGCGGCTCGTCAGATATTCAGTGGTGAGCCGCAGCGCCTCCTCCATCGCGCCGACCGCTTCGGCACACAGTGCCGACTGATGTCGGATCAGCGCGTTCTGCAGGCCCGCCGTCGCATCTCCGCCGGACCCGAGTGGCTGTGCGGCAACGGAATCCAGGTCCAGGTGCGCGGCGCGTTGTCCGTCGAAGGTCTGGTACGCGCGCCTGCTGATCGCATCGGCGTCGACGACGAACAACCCGACCCCACCGTCCATACTCCCGTCGCTTCGCTCGCCCCGGACGGGTAGCGCTGCGCTGACGATGAACACGTCAGCGCAGTCGCCGGAGAGCACCGGATTCTTGCGGCCGGTCACGGTCCACGAATCACCTTGCTGCTCAGCACGTGTGGTAACGCGCGCCGTCAGCCCGCGCATGCCGGGCTCTTGATGGGCCAGCGCCAGCAGCGTCTGTCCCCCCGCCACCTCGTCGAGCAACGAGCGTTGTTGGTCGTCGCCGAGTTCAGCGATCAGACCGCCGGGGATCAGCGCGGCCTGCGCGACCGGTTCGGGAGCCAGCCGCCGTCCGAGCTCGGTGAGCACCACCATCAGCTCGAGCTGACCGGCTTCCTCCGGATCGAAGCCGAGCCCGAGGATTCCGATGTCGGCCAGCTGTGACCAGACCTCGCGGCTCCAGCCGAGTTCGGTGTCGCCGACCTTGAGGAGGGTTTCGATGTCATAAGTTTGCGTGAGCGCCTCGCGGGTGACGTCACGCAACATGCCTTGTTCGTCGGTCAGATCGAAGTCCATGGCGTCCTCACAGTCCAAGAATCGTCGAGGCGACGATGTTGCGTTGCACTTCGTTGGTCCCGCCGTAGATCGAGACCTTGCGGTAGTTCAGATACTTCGGCGCGGCGAGCTGTGCCCACACCGGCGAGCCGACCTCGTCACCGGCGCGGACCGGTAGGGCATCGGGACCTGCGACGTCGACTAGCAACTCGGTGACCGCCTGCTGAAGCTGGCTGCCCTTCAACTTGAGGATCGACGACGCGGGGTTGGGCTTGCCGTCGGCCTCGGAACCACTGACTCGCAGCTGGGTGAGCTCCAGGGCGAGCAGTTCGTTCTCGGCCTCGGCGACGCGGGCGGCGAACAGCGGGTCGTCCAGCAGCGTGCCGTGTTCGGTCTGGGTGTTCGCGGCGTGGTCCTTGACCTGCGACAGCCACACCTTCGTCGTGCCGATCCTGGCGATGCCGGTGCGCTCGTTGCTCAGCAGGAACTTGGCGTACGTCCATCCGCTGTTCTCCTCGCCGACCAGTTGATCGGCGGGGACGCGGACGTCTTCGAAGAAGACCTCGTTGACCTCGTAGCCGCCGTCGATCAGCTTGATCGGGCGCAGGGTGATCCCCGGCGTCGACATCTCGGCCAGGAGGAAGGAGATGCCCGCTTGGCGCTTGGGCGCATTCGGGTCGGTGCGTGCGAGGACGAAGATCCAGTCGGCGTACTGACCCAACGTCGTCCACGTCTTCTGCCCGTTGATCACATAGGAATCGCCGTCGCGGACCGCGGTGGTGCGCACCGACGCCAGATCCGAGCCCGCTTCCGGCTCGGAGAAGCCCTGACACCACCAGATGTCGAGGTTCGCGGTCGGCGGCAGGAATCGGTCCTTGAGCTCGTTCGAACCGAAGGCGGCGATGACGGGGCCGACCATGCTGGCGTTGAACGCCAACGGCTCGGGCACGCACGCCAGCCGCATCTCGTCCGACCAGAGCTGCCGCTGAAGGGGCGACCAGTCCTGGCCACCGCAGTCCACCGGCCAGTTCGGGACGGCGATGCCGCGCTCGTTCATGATCCGTTGTGCCGTGACCACGTCGTCGGGAAAGCGGACCCGACCCTCGCGCACCCGTTCACGGATCTCCGCCGGGATCTGCGTGGTGAAGAACTCCCGCAAGTCGTCACGGAAAGCGGCGTCGGCGTCGCTGAGCGTCAACCTCATTGTCGAACCTCCGATTCTTCGGTACGGCGCTGGGCGATACCGGGGGTACGCGATACCAGAAACCTACTGCTCGGTCCCGAGCCGACTGTGGCGGACCCGACGTTCGAAACCGACCGCGCCAGTACCGACGGCGCAGCGGCGACGACGAACGAAGAAGATCCGGGATTCCGGTTGCGCGACCGGCCTGAGCTGACCGATGCGGAATTCGTGCCTACTTCGCTCAAGACCGCCCTTCTAGGCCTCATTCACCCGTTTTGTACTGGCCTGACTTTGCTAGTCCGGCTGTTGGCAACGCGATCCGTTGGCAATGCCGGGTGCCTTGGCGGTGGCAGGGGCTCGAACGCGCTCCGCAATCACATCGGTGCTGGTATGAGGCTTTTCCACAGAGTTCGCCGTAGCTATTTTCTAACTGCGGATTCCGTTGTATCTTGAGTTTTCGCCGATACTCTGAGCATCGGCGGTCAATCCGCTATCCATACGAAACTCGTCGTATCCCTCGACCGCAGGGAGGCCACGTGAACGATTCGGGAACATGCCGCTGCTATCGGCCCGATCCGGTGCAGTTGGGGGCAGTCGAGCAGTGGGGGCGCGGGCAGGCGCGTGCTGACTTCGCGGCGGAGACCGTCGTGCTGACGGTCCGCGGTGAGATCGATGCGGTCAATGGCGCGCAACTGGCCGACTACGTGGAACGGCACGCCGCGCTTGCGCCGTCGCTCATCGTGGACACCCGCGGCATCGACTTCTTCGGCACGGCAGGCCTCACGGCTCTGCGCAGGATCGACTTCCGCCTCGGCGCCAATGGCGTTCGTTGGAGTCTGGTTGCGGGAGCAGCTGTGCGGAAGGTGCTTCGGGTGTGCGGAGCCGACGATCTGCCGCAGACATCCGGCGCTTCGCGCGTACTCGCCCAATCCGAGCCAACCTCGGGTGCTCGGCAGTCAGCTTCCGTCTGACGGCATTCGCCTGGCCGATCCGTGCGCGCCGGCCAACCGGCTGGAGGGCCTTTGGACCCTCCCGTCCAATTGAGGGTTTACAGTTGAGTGATGTCGCCGCCGTCCAGCGGCGCGTCGCGGCCGAAGTTGACTTCCCGCGGCGTCGCCACCCGCAATCGGATCGTGCTCGCCGCAGCCGAACTGATGCATGTGCGCGGGGTTGCCGCCACGACCATCGACGAGGTGCTGGCCGCCAGCGTCACCAGCAAGTCGCAGTTCTATCAACACTTCGCCGACAAGACGGAGTTGGTGTACGAGGTGATCACGCTGCGCGCCGACGAGATCCTGTCGTGGCAGCGGGTGCGCCTGGAGCGGGTGGATTCCTTTCGCGGGCTTTATCTTTGGCGTGACGCCATGGTGCAGCGCTGTTCACTGCGCCGCGGGCTCTGGGGATGTGAGCTCGGGTCGCTCGCGGCGGAACTGTCGGACACCGACGACAAGGCCCGCATATCGTTGGCCCAGCACTTCGCCGAATGGCGGGGCTTGCTCGCGACAGCGTTGGAGCGGATGCGCGATACCGGTGTGCTGAGAGTCGACGTCGACGCACCCGCGCTGGCGACCGGCCTGCTTGCGGCAGTCGAAGGCGGTTATCTGCTCTCGCAGACCGCCCACGATCCACGGCTCATGCAGACCGCCCTGAATTCTGCGATCGGGCACATCAAGTCGTTCGTGCCCGAGGGCGCCGACGTGCCGGACTGAGCGACCGACAAACGGAAGGGGCGGGCCGGTCGAATGACTGGCCCGCCCCTTCCGTCTTGGTGCTTAGTTGTCGCCGGGGATGGCGGTGGGGGCCGCCGGTGCCTTCACGGGCGGCGTGAAGAGGTTGCCACCGGTGGGGTTGATGCTCTTCTCGGTGGAGGAGACCGACGGAGAGGTCGTCGAGGTGGACGGCGTGGTGCTGGAGGGGCCTCCGGTTTCGCCACCGCCACAAGCGGTCAATGCTCCCGCCAAGATGGCGGCAGTGATGCCGACGGTCGCGGCTACGCGGCGGGTCAGCCGACGATTCTTCATAGTTCAGTCCTATCTAGGCTGCCTGGAGATCTGGTGTCAAACGCAAAGTGAACTTTATCGTCCAATTAGGTCCCGCGTCAAGGTGTGATGCGTCATGCCGCGCAGGTCGCTGACATCGTAAATCCGCAGTTGACGGGGCAATCTGAAGTCTCAGTGCCGGCTGCCGGGTTGAGGTTGCGTTGGTTCGGAGCGCAATGATCGGACTGAATGGTCCAGGTTGTGCTCGATGCGTGGCCCGGTGCGCATCAGCTCAGTGGTCTGCCGCCGCGAGTGCAGTCCACCTCGTGTCAGGCCTGATGAGCAATTCCATCATCTCCGCCGGTGATTCCGGACGCCGGCTTCGGCACCTTCCTGTCATGCCGGATCGCGATTCGGCCGAGCGGTTCGCCGACAATCGTTTGGCCCACGTGGATCGGGTCGGAATCGACGTGCAGGTGGTATCCCATGGGGCGAACAGCCCCGCCGGCCGCCGTGCACTTTCTCTGCTCCGGACCCGGCCTCGGCTGGCACGCGGAGGGTGGCATCCACGCCCTGCGGCTGAACTTCTCGGGAGCACTGGATCGTCACCCGAACCTGAAGCTCCTCAGCGGTCATTGGGGTGAGCTCGTCGCAGGTTGGCTCGATCGGCTCGACGAGGGCGATGGGAAGGGATGGGCCAAACACCTGGACCGTCCCATGAGCGAGTACTACCGCGAACACGTGTGGATGACCCCAAGTACGACGAGTGACGTCGCACTTTCGGTTCCGACCGGGCGTCCCGGTTTTGAGCCAGCGGAGTCGAGGCGCGCAGCAGCAGCATTCCACCGATTCGACCGTTGGCAAACATCGTTCGGCGTAGAGTCCGTTGCCGCACACCCCCATCCAGCAAGGAGCCACGATGGGTCATGCCAGACATATCGGCCGGGTCGCCGCGTTGGCGGTTGCGTTGGGGATCGAGGTGGCGATCGCCAACAGCCCCGGAATTGCGCTAGCCGAGCCGACGAGTAGTTCGTCATCGACTGATTCCTCGACCGACTCGGCGTCGACCGACTCGGCGTCGACCGACTCGGCGTCGACCGACGCGGCGTCGACCGACTCGTCGTCGTCATCTCCAAGTTCCGCACCCTTCAGCCCGGGCGCCGCGTCATCGTCCACCCAGGCATCGACGACTTCCTCGGCTCATTTGGCGTCATCGACCGTCCCGGCGGCCATGGCGGTGCAGGCCTCCGGCGGTGCCAACACCTCGGTGACCGGCACGGACCCGGTCGTCACGAAACCGACTACTGGCGCGAACGTAGGCACCCCGTCCACGGTCGACGCCACGCCGGGGGCCGACCCAACGACCACGCCGACGCCGCCGACACAGGCTGCGGCGTGGTCGTCAGTTGAGTCGGCGACCCCGACCTCGGCCGTCGAGAACGCCGACCCGAGCGAAGCGTTGGCCGCCCATCCAAGCGGATCCACTTCGACCGGGGGGAAGGCATACAGCGCCACCACGTCGAACGTTCCAGTGATGGTCGCCAATATCGTTGCGCCGTCGCTGATCTCGCTGCCGCACTCGACGCATCGGCACGCGTGGCCACGACGAGCGCGTCGCGCACGATGGCCGCTGCCACGCCGGCTATCGCGACCGTCAGCACGCAGGCCGGCACGGCAGCCGTCGTCACTGCGGTCGCACGGGCCGCAGTGAGCGTGCCCGCCAGTGCGGGCAACATCCTCTCGGACATCGTGTCGAGCCTGTTGTCCGTCGTCGGCCTCAAGCCCTTGGCGGCAAGCGGCCCTGCGGCGCCCACCCAGGCGCCGGCGCTCTGGACCGTGCTGGCGTGGGTGCGACGCGAGATCCAGCAGACCTTGTACACGCTGACCACCCCCCCTGCCGCACAGCAGGTCAGCGCACTCGTGGTCCAGAGCCCCAATCTGCTGGTCAACCCTGGTGCCGAAATCGGCGACCCGTCCCTTTCTGGATACAGTTCGGTCACTGTGCCGGGCTGGACGGTGACCGGTACGCCGACGGTGATCGAATATGGCACCCAACGCCGACTGCCGTGGCCATTCGGGTCGCCGGGGCCGACTTTGCCAGCGTGCCTCGACTTTCCGGGCTTGAACAGCGTGTCGCAAGGCGGCGCGCAGTTCTTCGGCGGCGGAAACGTTGCCACGTCCACACTCACCCAAACCGTCGACCTCAGCGCCGCAGCGGCCGACATCGACACAGGCACTGTGCCTTACACGCTGAGCGGACTACTCGGCGGCTTCCTATTGGACCCGTCCGCGGCCTCGGTCACCGTTGACTTCCTGGATTCCAACCAGTTGTACGTGGGCACCGGAGAGGTCGGCCCCGTGACCGTGCTCGATCGCTGGCTTCAGACCGGGCTGCTCGAACGCCAAGCCGCCGGGACGATTCCGGTCGGCACCCGCAGCGCGCAGGTAGTGGTGACCTTCACGGACTGCAACCTGCTCCCCGGCAACTACAACAACGCCTACGCCGACAACCTCTCCTTCACCGTCGGCGCTGCATTGCCCGCGCCGGCCCCGCCCGCGCCACCGTTGTCAACGGTCGGCGAACTCGATCACGTGTTCATGGCGTATCTGGAGAACAAGGGCTACACCGATATCGTCGGCAGCCCAAATGCGCCCTACCTCAACAGCATCATCAACGCGTACGGTCTGGGATCGAACTACTACGCGCTGACCCACCCCAGCGATCCGAACTACTATCCGATCATCGGTGGAACCGACTTCGGCACCAACTACAACTGCGCCGCCAACTGCTTCGACGCGACCAATCTGGCCGACAACATCGAGGCGGCAGGCAAGACGTGGGCCGGCTACGCCGACGGCGGTGGCGGGTACACCACGCCCACCGATCGCCTACCGTTCCTCGCCTTCGGTGACATCTACAACGACCCCGCCCGCGTCGCCACGCATCTGTTCGATCTGACACAGCTGGGGTCGGATCTCGACGTGCCCAAGGACGCTCCGAACTTCGCGTGGTTCGCCGCGGACGACGCCACCAACATGGAAGGCCCCACCGATACCCTCGAAGGCGTCGTGCGGTGGGCCCTGAGCCAGCTCACCACTCACCAGTACAACGTCGCGGCGGGCGACGAGTGGCTACAAGAGACGCTGCCCGTCATCTTGGATTCACCCACCTGGCAGGACGCCTCGCAGCGAAGCGCCATCTTCATCACGTTCGACGAGGACTTCGACAACATCTCCCTCGGGATCGGCAACCAAGGCAATCACATTGTCACAGTGGTCATTCCGTCGCCGGGGGCGGTCAACGCCGGGATGCGACAAGGCCACTTCATCGCGGACGACCACAACAATCACTACAGCTTGCTGCGCACCATCGAAGAGTCCCTCGGTCTCCCGCCGCTGACCAACAACGACAAGTATGCCCAACCCATGAACGAGTACTGGGTGTAGTCACGGCCTGGCGGAGGCCACCCACGGTTGATGCCCCGTGCCTGGTCTAGGTCTTGGTTGGTACGTAACTCGTCAGTCCACCGTCGACGACGAATTCCGACCCCGTGGCTCACCAGTGCGTCGATACGTCCGAAGGTCGCCACACAGGCGTCCACGGCGGCTTCCCACTGATCCGGATCCGTGACGTCGAGATGCACGAAATGGGCTGAGGAGCCGAGCTTCTCCGCTACCTCCCGGCCCGCATCGTCGAGTACGTCGCCGATCACCACCCGCGCGCCTTCGCGTTCCAACATCTCGGCGTGGGCGGCGCCCATCCCGCGGGCGCCTCCGCTGATCAATACGACCTTCTCGTCGACTCGTCCCATGGCCGTCACCTCACCAGCCGGAAGAAGGAGCGAACCTCGTCGACGAAGATCTCGGGTTGCTCCAAAGCGGCGAAGTGACCGCCCTTGTCGAGCTCGTGCCACCAACGCAAGTCGGGATATCGCGTTTCGGCCCACCGGCGCGACGAGCGATAGACCTCGTGTGGAAACTGGGAACAGCCGACCGGCACGGGGACGGGATCGGTGTTGGCCGTCCGCATGCTTTCCCAGTAGAGCCGCGCCGACGAGGCTCCGGTCGCGGGAAGCCAATACAACATCACGTTGTCCAGCAGTTCATCTCGTGTCAGCACGGTGAACAGGTCTCCGTCGCAGTCGACCCAGGACCAGAACTTCTCCGCGATCCAGGCGCACTGGGCGGCAGGCGAATCCACCAGTCCATAACCGAGTGTCTGCGGGCGCGTGGACTGCTGCTGGGAGTAGCCGGTGCCTGTTTTCATGTGGTGGCGGATCGTCGCCAGCATCGCCTGCTCCTCGTTCGTGAGGTCGCTCACCATCGACGGATCGGGCCCTGCGGCGATCAGGTTGAGGTGAATGCCGACCACGTGATCGGGATCTCGCCGTCCGATGTTGGTCGTCACGACGGATCCGAAGTCACCGGCCTGCGCGCCAAACCGCTCGTAGCCCAGTCGGGCCATCAGCGTCGCCCATGCGTCGGCGATCCGCTCGACGCCCCAGCCGGTGCGGGTCGGCTTGTCGCTGAATCCATAGCCCGGAAGGGACGGGCAGACGACATGGAAGGCGTCGGGGGCCCCACCCCCATGGGCAGTCGGATTCGTAAGCGGCCCAATGACCTTGAGGAATTCGACGATCGATCCCGGCCAACCATGGGTGAGGATCAACGGCAGCGCATCGGGGTGCGGTGAGCGAATGTGCAGGAAGTGGATCCCCAAACCATCGATCTCGGTCCGGAATTGACCGACGTCGTTCAGTCGGGCTTCGGTGAGGCGCCAGTCGTAGTCGTCGGCCCAGTAGGCGCACAGGTCCTGGATCGCCTGAAGTGGAATGCCCTGGGACCAGTCGTCGACGGTTTCCCGCTCCGGCCACCGGGTGGCCCGAAGGCGACTTCGCAGACTCGCCAGTTCGTCGTCGGGGACGGAGACGTGAAAGGGGTTGACGCTCAACGCACACCACCTGCGGCGCTCATCAATTCGTCCAACTCGTTGCGCAGCTGGCGCACGAACGGATCGTCACCGTCGGACAAGACCCAGAACTGTCCCGCGTCAACGGCGTCGAGAACCCACCGTGCGACGTCGTTGGGAGAGGTGCCGAGGACACTTTGAGTCGCTTCCGATTCCGCGATCGACTCATCCGACTTGCGAACCGCTGCCCGCTCCTGGGCCGCCGTGGTGCGGAACAGGTTCGTCTTGACCATCGCTGGAGCAAGACATGCGACTCTGACCTGAGGTGCGACGGAGGCCAGTTCGACACGGAGCGACCTGGCGAGGGCAACGGTCCCGTGCAGCTGCCGCGACGTCATGCCGCCGCGCGGGCCGACGTCGGCAGCTTCGGTGGATGGCCGAATTGACTCACCGTGAGCGCCATCTCGACATGTTGACACCTCTTACGAACTATGTAAAGCATGTCAATGGCTTCGGTGTCGATGACTACCGAACGCCCGCGGCGGCACGAAGCTGGTCGAGCAGCCGGTGGTCGTCGTAGCCAGGGACGAGGTAGTGGCATACGGCGAGGCGGACGAGCGTCATCGCCACGACTTCGGGGTTGGAGACCTGGCCGGTCAGCTCCGATGCGATCAACTGGCCGAGCGCCGGCAACGCGTCTCCCATCTGGGTGAGTACCAGGCCGGGTTCGATTTCGATGAGCCCGCGCATTTGGTAGGAGCTGTAAACGCGATGTTCCGCGCCCTGCTCGCGGGTACCGGACCGACCGACGACGAACCGTGGGCAACGATCGGAGCCGACGGATCGACCGACCTGAATCCACTTGCCTACCTGGACAAGTGGTTCACCGCCTACATCGGCGAACGACGCGACGCCCCGGTGCAGGACATCTTGACCGAACTGGCGACGCAGCGCTTTCCCGACGGCACGCTGCCCGAGGTGGTCGACGTCGTGAGGGTCGCGACCTTCCTGTTCATCGCGGGCCACGAGACCACGGCACGTCTGCTCGCCAGCGCGCTGTACATCCTGGCCGAGCACCCCGACCTGCAGGACACGCTGCGCGACAACCGCGATCGCATCCCCAACTTCGTCGAAGAAGTGCTGCGCCTCGAGAGCCCCATCAAGAGTGACTTCCGGCTGACTCGCGTCACGACGAGCCTCGCCGGCGTCGAGCCTGCCGGCAGGCACGAAGATCATGCTGTTGCCTGGCGCTGCGAACAGGGACCCGGCGCACTTCGAGTGTCCGGGCCGAACTGCGGGTCGATCGACCCAACGCTCGGCAGAACGTGGCATTCGCACGCGGCGTGCACAGCTGCCCGGGTGGGCCGCTCGCCCGGATCGAGGGTCGGGTGACGGTCGAGCGGATTCTGGACCGGCTCAGTGACATCCGGCTCGATGAGTCCCATCACGGCCCGCCGGGAAATCGCCGATTCGACTACGTGCCGCTGTGGATCTTGCGGGGGCTCAGCGAATTGCACCTCGAGTACGAGGTGCGATCGTGACGGGTGGGGCGGCCGCGACGACGTGGGTCGACAAGTGTGAACTGACCGAACTTCTGGCAGTTCTGTCGGCAGCCGTCGATCGCGCCGACAGGGACGCGATCGTCGCCTGCTACGCCGAGGACTCCTACGATGACCATGGCGCCTTCAAGGGCACGGGCCGTGAGTTCGCCGAGATGATCTGCACGCCAGCAAGTCCCGGCGCGGAGATGACCATGCACCACCTGCTGGGACAGTCAGTGTTCGACGTGGATGGTGAACAGGCCTGGGGCGAAACGTTCTTCGTCATGCATGCTGTCATCGGTGGGCACACAGTCCGCGGATTCGGGCGTTACGTTGATTACTTCCGGCGAATCGACGGCACCTGGCGTGTGGCGTACCGGCGGGTGGTGCCCGACAGCACCATGCCCGGGGACGACCCGGACAATTACTGGAAAGCGAGTCGCGACCGTGACGATCCGCGGTATGACCGGTTGACGGCGCCACCCGCCGACCGCTGAGTGGCGCTGGAGCTCGGGAACCGAGCCATCGCGGGGCGGACAACGCCATGCCGAACGTCTAGTTCGGAACTGGCCTCCACCCTCGAGATGCCATCGCCGAATAGTGGTGAAAAGCATGGTCACGGACGCCCGCAGACTTTAGAATCGGGGCCGATAACCGTAGGGGGAGGGGCTCCAAATGGCCACGGACATCTTCGCGAAGATCGGTGACATCAAAGGCGAATCGCTGGACGACAAGCACAAGGACGAGATCGAGGTGCTTTCGTTCTCGTGGGGGGTGGCGAACTCCGGCTCGACCGGGGCTGGCGCAGGAGGCGGCGCAGGGGGCGGCGCAGGCAAGGCGACGTTCCAGGAGCTATCGATCGTTCATGGCATCGACAAGGCCACTCCCGCACTCCTCAAGGCGTGCGCGACGGGAGTGCACATCAAGGACGCGACGATCACCCACCGCAAGGCGGGCAAGGGGCAGCAGGAGTTCCTGATCGTCAAGCTGAACGACGTGACGATCACCGCAGTCAGCCACGCAGGCGCCGAAGACCAGCCGTATGCCGAGTCGGTCAGCTTGAAGTTCTCCAAGGTGGACCTCGTGTACAAGTCGCAGCGACCCGACGGAGCACTCGACGAGGGGCAGCACTTCATCTTCGACCTGAAGGGCAACAAGGTCGGCTGACGGTGGAACCGTCGGAGGCGCGGGCGCTGACGGTCGACGAGGCCATCACGCTGGCGATTCAGCTGCAAAAGCAGCATCACCTGCCGGAGGCCGAGCAGATCTATGCCCGAGTGCTCGACGTGGTGCCACACCACCCGGACGCGCTGCACTACACCGGCCTGCTGGCGCACCAGCAGGGGCGTACCGATGAAGCCGTCGACCTCATCGGGGAGAGCCTGGTGCTCAGCCCGAATCAGGCGGACTGGCACAGCAATCTCGGGATCGTGCTGCAATCCGACAGCCGATTCGGGGATGCGATCGCGGAGTACGAACGCGCCATCGCGATCGACCCCAGCCATGCCAACGCGCACAGCAATCTCGGTGTCCTGCTGCGCGCCACTGGCAGGCCGGAGGAAGCCGAGGTTGCCTACCGAACGGCAATCCGACTGTGTCCCGACCATGTGGATGCCTACACGAACCTCGGCATCTTGCTCAACGGCCTGGGCCGCGCCAAGGAGGCCTCGGAGTGCTTCTGCCGGGCGATCACGTTGCGTCCCAAACACCCCGACGCCCGGCGGTTACTTGCCTTGGCGCACTGCATCATCGGAGAAGTCGACGAAGCGGTGAGCGTGCTCGAGGAATGGCTTGCCGAGGATCCCGAAAATCCGATCGCAGCACACATGCTCGCCGCCTGCGCAGCCAGAGACGTGCCGTTGCGCGCGTCGGATGCGTTCGTGGAGACGACATTCGACGCCTTCGCCGCGAGCTTTGAGGCGAAGCTGCAGAGCCTGGAGTACCGCGCACCGGAGCTCGTTGCGGCAGCACTGGTCACCGCCGGAATCGCGGCCGACGGTCGGCTGGAGATCCTCGACATCGGCTGCGGGACCGGGCTGTGCGGGCCATTGCTTCGCCCCTACGCGTCACGTCTGGTCGGTGTCGACCTGTCTACCGGGATGCTCGCCCACGCCAGAGAAAAGAACGTCTACACCGACCTACGGCAGTGCGAATTGACCGAGTTCCTGCGCGCCCGGCACGAGGCCTTCGACGTCATGGTCTCGGCCGATACCCTGGTGTACTTCGGTGACCTGCTCGAGTTCTGCCACGCCGCCGCCAGCGCACTGCGACCCTCCGGGTTGCTCGTCTTCACGCTCGAACATGCTGTAGGAGAGGACGATATCGACTACCGGCTGGAGCTACACGGTCGTTACAGCCACGGTCTCCCGTACGTGAAGCGAGTGCTCACCCAGTCAGGGTTGACCGCCGAAGCCGAATCCGCGGAACTCCGCAACGAGGCCGGCGCACCCGTCGCGGGTTTGGTGGTCCGGGCGACGAAGCCGGCCTGAAGGAGCTATCGACCACTCCTCGGCGGTACACGTCGGTCACGTACTACCTGACTTCCTTCTGATTTCGCTCACGGCGGTGGCTGGCCCTCGACGCCGGGGCTCCACGGATGCCAGCGCGGGAGCCAGGCATGTACGTTGCGGCGGTACTCCTCGTATTGGCTGCCGTACTGGCGCAGCAGCGTGGGCTCTTCGTAGAGGCGGACGAATGACGCCGTGATGATCCACGCGAGCGCGGCGTACAGCAGCAGCCAAACACTGCCGAACAGCAGCGCCTGACCGAGGATGACGACGATCAGCCCGACGTACATCGGGTTGCGAACGTAACGATTGAACCCGGTGACGACCAGGCGCTCGGTCGGTGCGATCGGCATGGGCGTGCCGCCTGCCTTGGCGAATTGCGTGAACGCATGCACGACGGGAACGAGTCCGATCACGATCAGCAGTACGCCGAGAATCTGGACCACCCGCGAGACCGGGGTGGAACCCGTTATCTCCCAACGGGTTATCAGCCACGGGATAAGACCGACGACCGTGCCGGGGGCAACCACGAAGAACGCCGCCGAGCCGAGGGCGGCCGTTGAGGTGCGCATGATCTATCCACCTGCCCTTCAATACCGGGATGATACGGCGTGCCGACGGCACGCAGGAAGGTCGAGGTGCGGGGGTTCACATCAGTCCTGTGCCTGGCGGCGTCATCGGAAATGACCTACCAGGATGTGTCCACGGGAATCACCACGTCTGCAGAGTTGGATGGTGCACGCCCCGAAATGGGGGTGGATCAAAACATCCTCATCATGGGACTGGATAGCCGCCGCGACCAGCAGGGGCAGCCCCTGCGCAAGACATCCTCGACGCGATGGACGCCGGCGACGAGAGTTCCGGAGTCAGAAGGACCAAGGTCACCCGTATGGCCGATCTCGACAACAACAGGCACCTGCGTGGCTACTCTCAGCTTCCCGAGAAAGGTACGAATGGCCAACCCGATGCGACACCCCGTGCATGTACTTCGCGTCGAAAAGCCGCGCGCCGAGGGTCGCTTCTACCTGCCCACCGGCCGGCGCCTTGGCTTCGCCGAGTTCGGCGACCCCTCGGGGGCCCCGGTGCTGTGGTGCCACGGCACACCCGGCGGCCGGCGGCAATTTCCGGTGCTCGGCCGTCGCGCCGCCGAGAAGCTTGGCCTGCGCGTGATCGTGGTGGGGCGACCTGGTACGGGGTTGTCTGACCCGCATCCCTACGAGTCGGTGGCCGACTGGGCGACAGACGTAGCGCATGTGGCCGATGCCATCGGCGCCCAGCGACTCGGCGTCGTCGGCCTCTCCGGTGGCGGCCCGTATGCCCTGGCCTGCGCCGCGGTGCCCCCACTCAGTGGCCGGGTCGCGGCAGTGGCGGTGCTGGGAGGTGTCGTCCCGTCGGTCGGCCCGGAAGCCATTGCGACGGGCGTCATCGACTTGGCCCGCCGATTCGCCCCGGTACTGGGCGGCCTGCGCAGGCCCTTGGCCGACGCGGCGTCCGCGCTGCTGCTGCCGCTCCTCCCGTTGTCGCACTACCTCGCCCAGGCCTACGCCAGAACCACTCCGGAGGGTGATCGCAAGGTCCTTGGTGATCCCGAGATGGAGGGCATGTTCATCGACGACCTCGTCCTGCTCGCCAAGGGCCGCTTCCAGGCCATCGTCGACGACGCCCGACTCTTCGGCCGCGACTGGGGCTTCCGGCTTGCCGACGTACAGGCGCCGGTGCGGTGGTGGCACGGCGACGCCGACCACATCGTCCCGCTCAGCGACGCACAAGCAGCGATCGCACTCCTGCCCGATGCCGAACTTGTCGTACGCCCCGAGGAGAGCCACCTCGGCGGCTTTGCCACCGCGGACGAGGTCCTTGACTTCATCCGATCCCGCTTCTAATACGGGACGTCTTGCCGTCTGTCCTGGCTGCAGATGGCTGGTCAGCAGCAGGCTCTGGACGACGCCGCGCAAGGGCGCCCCTCCACCGCGCGTCCGTCGAGGTCGTCATTGATCAAATCAAAGTGTCCGGCCGCGTGATGCCGCATGCAACTTGAGCAGCCAGGCCATGCAGCCGTCGGCCAGTTCGCGGGCCAGAACACGAAAGCCCTTGTCCGGGAGCGATTCGTGGTACACCTGCGCATACTTCGAACGCGACGATATGACGCTCGACGAGGCGCAAAACGCCAAGTTCGATCTCGCCCTTGGCAAGCTGAACCTTCAGCCGGGCATGACGCTGCTCGACATCGGCTGCGGCTGGGGCGGCGGCATGCGGCGGGCGATCGAATCTCACGATGCTGCTGCACACGATCTGCGGGATAACCCAGGACGAGGCCTTCCGACTGGGCGTGCCGATCACACTCAGGGTTGCCCGGTTCGTCAAGTTCATCTTGACCGAGATCTTCCCCGGCGGCCGACTGCCGACCGCATCGATGGTCGAAACGCATGCCACCAATGCCGGGTTCCAGGTCAGCCGGGTGCAGTCGCTGCAACCGCACTACGCGAAGACGCTCGACCACTGGGCCGCCGCGTTGGAGACGCATCGAGACGCCGCCATCGCGGTCCAGTCGCAGGAGGTCTACGACCGCTACATGAAGTACCTCACCGGGTGCGCGGACCTGTTCCACGGCGGGTACCTCGATGTCAGACAGTTCACCCTGGAGAAGTAGGGGTAACCCTTTCGCTCTGCGCTTCGACGGGGGTAGGTAGCTGCGATGGCCGGCGGTGTGCTGACGCCGATGCAGCACTCGTGTTTTGATCTTTGCTACGGCCATTCATGACCGCTTCGGCGCGGTATTCTTCGTCCGGAGGCAGGCCTATGGCGAGCGGTGGAGACATCAGGTACGCCCGCTGCGCCGGCGGGATCGACATTGCCTACAAGGTCATGGGAGACGGTCCCGTCGACATCGTGTTCGTACCCGGATTCGTATCTCATCTCGATCTGCTGGATGACATTCCGTTCTATTGCAACCCGGTCGACGACATGGCTCGTTTCGCGCGCGTCGTCACGTTCGACAAGCGCGGGACCGGCCTTTCCGATCGATCGCTCGGGTTCGGGAGCTTCGCCGACCGGATGGATGACATCCGGGCGGTGATGGACGCAGCGGGGATCGAGCGCGCCGCACTTTACGGTATCTCGGAGGGCGGTCCCCTCGCGATCCTCTTCGCGGCAACGTATCCCGACCGCGTGACGAAGCTCTGCCTGTACGGCACGTTCGCTCGCGCCTCATACGACTCCGACTATCCCGTCGGCGTGCCCTGGGAAGCCGCCGAGGCGGTCGCCACCTACCTGGCCGACGACTGGGGCACGGGGAAGGGCCTGAACCTGGTCGTGCAGAACATCCCGCCCGAGGCGGCGCCGATCGTCGCGCGCTATGAGCGAAACGCGTGCACGCCAAGGATGGTCGCGGAGATCATGAGGTCGAACATCGAAATCGATGTGCGAAGCGCATTGCCTGCGATCAGCGTTCCCACGCTCGTCCTGCATGCGCAGGGTGATCCAGTCGTGCCGGTCGAGCTGGGTCGTTGGCTCGCCGAGCACATCCCGTCCGCGGAGTTCGTCGAGCTCCCGGGAGCATTCCACGGGGACTGGAACAGCGAGGGTCTCTTCCCGGAGGCGGCTGCATTCCTCGCCGGCGACGCACCGCCGTCGGCGACCGACCGGATGCTCGCGACGGTGCTGTTCACCGACATCGTTTCGTCGACCGAGACGGACGTTCGGGTCGGCGACCACCGGTGGCGAGAGTTGCTCGACCGACACGACGACGTCGCGAAGCGGCGCATCGTCCGGCATCGCGGTCGCCTCGTGAAAACGACGGGCGACGGATTGCTGGCCACGTTCGACGGTCCGGCTCGCGCGATCACGTGTGCGCAGGAGATCGCGTTGGGCGCCAAGCCGTTGGGGCTCGACATCCGGGCGGGGCTACACACCGGAGAGGTGGAGATGCGCGGTGACGACATCACCGGCCTCGGCGTCGTAATTGCCCGACGTGTCTGCGACCTCGCGGTCAAGGATGAGCTCCTCGCTTCGAGGACGGTAAAGGATCTGGTCATCGGCTCCGGCATCTCCTTCGCAGACCGCGGCGTACACGCGCTCAAGGGCGTCCCCGACGATTGGCAGTTGTACGCGGTTTCCGCCTAGTGCTTTGGCCAAGACCCGCGGTCCACAGCTTGGATCAACGCTCGGACGGCCCTGCACTCCTGCGACCCATATCGACTTTCGCTAAAACGTGGTTGTGGCGAATTCGGTTCAGCGCCCAACCCATTGGTGCATTTCGGCATTGAATTGTTGGTCGGCTGGGCTCGCGTCCAACCCTTGCTCGGGTATCGCGACGGAGTGACCGTCGTTGAGCCCGAGACGCTTGTGCAGGCGGACAAGGGGCGCGGGAGCCCACCAGTTCCGTCGTCCTAGGAGGTGCATGAATGCCGGCACCAGAACCATTCGCACCAAAGTGGCGTCGACCAGGACGGCCAGCGTGAGGCCAAGCCCGAACATCCGCATGAACGACACGTTGGACGCAATCAGCGCTGCGAAGGAGATCGACATGATCAACGCGGCAGCAGTAACGACCCGACCGGTGCGGGCGATTCCCCGGGCCACACTCTCGTCGTTGTCGGCGGCTCCGGAAGCCAGCCAGAACTCGCGGATTCGGGAGACCAGGAACACCTCGTAGTCCATCGACAAGCCGAATGCGATACAGAACAGCAGCACCGGGATGTTGGCGACCAAGATCCCGCTGGGCGTCGTGCCTAACGCGCCGAGGTGCCCATCCTGGAAGATCCACACCATCGCACCGAATGCGGCAGTGAGCGAAAGGACGTTGAGCACCAACGCTTTCAGAGGCATCACGACGCTGCCCGTCAACAGGAACAGCAGGATGAACATGATGCAGGCGATCAGCCCGAGCACCAATGGCAAACGTGATGCGATGGCATCGACACTGTCTCGATTGAGCTGAGCGGTGCCGGTGAAATCGACTTCCTTGCCACCGGGGGTCGGGACCGCGTGCAGACGGTCGAGCTGGGTTTCGGAACGGTCGGAGAACAGCGGAGCCGAGCTGTCGACGGTGAGGAACGCGCTGCCTTGAGTCTGGCCCGCCGGTGCTGACTGCCGTCCGACGGCGGTCCCTGCGACGTAGGTTGCGGTCGGGCTGGAGACCGCGGAGACATCGGGCACACGCGACAGATCGGTGGCGTATCGCTCAATCTCGACGCGGGTCAGGTCGTCGGTGTCGGGGATGACGACGGTCACCGCGGTCTCGGAGTCGATGGCAAAGTCGTCGCGCATTTGGTCGCCGACCTGATGCGCGGAGGCCGAGGTAGGCAGCACGCGGTCGTCGGGGAAGCCCCATTTGACGCTCAGGAACGGCAAACCGAGAAACACCAGAAGGGCGACGCCTGCCAATCCGACCGGCACGGCACGGCTGGTGACAAACCTTGTCCAGCGGTACCAGAACTGCTGCTGGAAGGTCTGCGGGGCGGGCTCTGGCCGGCCCAGCAGGCGGCGAACGAGCCGACGGACGTTGAACGAATCCAGCCGGTCTCCGAGCAGGACCAGCGCGGCGGGCGTGACAACCACGGCGGCGAAGGCAGCGAACGCAACGACGGCGACCCCCGCATACGCGAAGGACTTCAGGAAATGCATTGGGAACAACATCATGACCGCCATTGAGAGGGCGACCGTCGTGGCCGAGAACAACACGGTGCGACCCGCCGTGACCACGGTGCGGACGATGGCAACCTCGCGGTCTGCGCCGTCAGCCAACTCGTCGCGGTAGCGGCTGATCATCAACAGCGTGTAGTCGATGGCCAGCGCCAAACCCATGGCGGTGGTGAGGTTGAGTGCGAATATCGAAACGTCGGTGGCGAACGAGATCGTGCGCAGTACCGCAAGTGCGCCGAAAATCGCCATTCCTCCGACGGCCACGGGCAGCGCTGCTGCGATCAGGCCGCCAAATACCCAGACCAGCACGAGGAAGCTGAGTGGAATCGCGATCGATTCCATCACCAGCAGGTCGTGCTGCGATTGCTTCGTGATCTGAACGTTGACCATTGCGGCGCCGCCTGTCCGCACGGTGGCGCCGTTGCGGTCGTGCGTCACCTGCTTGGAGAGTTCATCCGCGTATTTCTGTTGGTCGCTTTCATTTCCCTTGATGCCCGCGACGATCAACCCGGTGTGCCGACCGCTGCTAACGAGGTCTGCGGCGGCCTGCGGCGGTGTTGACCACGGCGAGACCACATCGACCACATGTGGCGAGCTTCTCAGTTGGTCGACGATTTCAGTGCCTGCGGCCCGAGCGGCCGGGCTGTCGACGCCGTCTGGTGTCGAGACGGTCACGAGCAGCTGCGTGTCACCCCGGCTGAACTTGTCTGTCAGGAGCTGGCTCGCCCTTGCCGATTCCGATGTCGGGTCTTGAAATCCACTGGCGGACAGGCTGTTTGCGACGGGTACACCAAAGATGGCCAGAGCCAATGTCAGGAGGGCTGCCACGACGATGACGCGTCGTGGGCTGGTGATCGCCATCCGCGCAATGTGGTTTAGCAAGGTGCGCTCTTCTGTCAGGCCGAACGTAATTGACCGGCTAACTGCCGGTACTAACGAGACACGATGAAAGACGGTGGATTGTTCAGCCACGGAATGTGGCCTTGGTCTCACTGCACCCGTTGTCGACAGTCGCGGTCTTCTTCGACTCGCAACCAGCGATGATCACGCGGTAGCCGCTCCTACCAGTGCAAACACGCAGCACACCGGTGTACGGCTGTACTCCAGTTCCCGTCTTTTACCCGCTCGGACGGCGTAGATTCTGCGGGCATGCCTCGCCGGCAGCCGAACAACCTGGTGGCCATGGGAAGACCATGAGCCCATCGTCGACTTTGATTTGGACCGCCCGACTGGCGCGATGGATTCCGGCCGTCGGGTGGCTCTCGTCGTATCGGCTGAGTTGGCTGCGGGTTGACCTCGCCGCCGGTGTCACAGTCGCGGCCTACCTACTGCCTGCCGGGTTGGGCGACGCCTCGCTCGCCAACCTGCCGCCCGAGGCGGGACTCTACGCGTGCATGTTCGGCGGGTTTGTGTTCTGGCTGTTCTGCAGTTCGCGGCACACCACCATCACGGTCACCTCCGCCATCTCGCTGTTGATCGGCTCGACGCTCGGCACCATTTCGGGTGGAGACCCGACGCGGTTCACCGCGCTAGCGGCGGGCACGGCCATCCTCGTCGGGCTGATCGCCATCATCGCCTGGCTTATCAAGGCGGGCTCGATCATCAACTTCATCTCCGAGAGCGTCATGATCGGGTTCAAGTGCGGTGTGGCACTGTTCCTCGCCAGTACTCAGTTGCCGAAGTTGTGTGGCATCCCCGCCGCCCACGGCGATTTCTGGGAGAACAGCGGCACCTTCCTGAAGCACCTGCGCGAAACCAACCTCGCAGCGCTGACGATCGGCGGCACGGCGCTGGTGGTGCTCGTACTCGGGAAGATCTTCCTCAAGAAACTACCCATGGCGTTATTCGTCGTGGTGGCCGGAATCGTGGCTTCGCGCGGTCTTGGGCTGGACGCGCGCGGGGTGAAGTTGCTCGGCGAAGTGCCGCAAGGGTTACCGGACCTCGGCCTCCCCGCCGTTCGTTGGGAAGACCTGAACGAGATGTTGCCCCTGGCCGTCGCGTGCTTCCTGCTCGCCGCGGTCGAGACCGCCGCCATTGGCCGTACGTTCGCGGCCAAGCACGGCGGGCGACTGGACGCCAACCAGGAGTTTCTGGCGCTTGGCGTGTCCAACCTTGCCGCAGGGTTCGGCCAAGGTTTCCCGATTAGTGGCGGCATGTCGCAATCCGTCGTCAATGAGGGTGGGGGAGCGCGAACGCCACTGTCCGGCGCCATCGCCGCGGCGTTCGTTCTGGTGGTGGTGCTGTTCTTCTCGCAGCTGCTGAGCGCGCTGCCCCAGCCGGTGTTGGCGGCGGTCGTGTTGGTGGCGGTGATGGGCCTGGTCAGTGTGTCCGCCCTCAAACATCTCTGGCGCAGCGACGGCCGTGAATTCGTCATCGCCATAGTCGCCATGTTCGGCGTGCTGGGGCAGGGCTTGCTGCGTGGCGTGGCCATCGGTGCCGTCATCTCGCTCGTGCTGTTGATTCGGCGCGCATCGCTACCGCCCGTCGCCTTGCTCGGTCGCATCCCCGGCACGCGCCGGTTTTCGGATCGCGAACGCCATCCGGAGAACGAAACGATTCCCGGCATGCTCATCTTGCGCCCGGGCGCAAGCTTGCTTTATTTCAACATGAATTACGTGCGGGACACGATCGAGGAACGAGTGCGGGCAGATGAGGAAACCAAGCTAGTCGTGCTGGATATGTCCGAAGTGTCGATAGTGGACATGCACGCCACGGAGATGCTGGCCAGCCTCGCCGACGAACTCGCCGCGAAGGGCGTCAAGATCCAGGCCGTGGAGGCGCACTCGCAGGTGCGCGACCGGTTGCGCCGCGAAGGGCTGGCGGAGAGATTCGGTGGGGTCGAACGGCTGCGCACCGTCGCCGACGTGGCGGACGACTTTCTGCGAGGGGGTCTCAGCCACGAGGGTGGGTGACGTGCCGCCGAGTGTGCTGCCGAATTACTCGATGAACTCGCGAATCACTCGATGAACTGCAGGAACGCTGCCCAGCGAGTCGCGCCCGCAGTACGATGCGGCGATGAGTAAGGGTGGTAAGGAAGCGGGCGGAAAGGCCGCGCGAAAGATCCCCGAAAACGTTTACTGCGCCGAACTTTTCCGCCTTCAAACGGAATTCGTGAGGCTCCAGGAATGGGCCCGGGAGACCGGGGCCCGGATCGTGATCGTCTTCGAAGGTCGCGACGCCGCCGGCAAAGGCGGGACCATCAAGCGGATCACCGAATATCTGAGCCCTCGCGTCGCGCGGATAGCCGCGCTGCCGGCGCCCACCGAGCGGGAGCGCGGGCAGTGGTACTACCAGCGCTATGTCGCGCACCTGCCGACGCGCGGTGAGATCGTGCTGTTCGACAGGTCCTGGTACAACCGGGCGGGGGTCGAGAAGGTGATGGGATTCTGTACGCCGCAAGAGCATGCGTTGTTCCTGAGGCAGACGCCCATCTTCGAACAGATGCTCATCGACGACGGCATCATCCTGCGCAAGTACTGGTTCTCGGTATCCGACGAGGAGCAACTGCGACGGTTCAGATCCCGGCGCAACGACCCGGTTCGGCAGTGGAAGCTCTCGCCGATGGACCTGGAGTCGATCTTCCGGTGGGAAGACTACTCGCGCGCCAAGGACGAGATGATGGTGCACACCGACATCCCGATGAGCCCGTGGTACGTGGTGGAATCCGATGACAAGAAGCGCGCCCGCCTGAACATGATGGCCCACTTGCTGTCCACGATCGACTACGGAGACGTCGATGCTCCCGTGGTGGACTTGCCGGAGCATCCCGTGCGGTCCGGCAACTATCACCGGTCGCCGCGTGAGCTATCCACCTATGTCGACGACTACGCGGCCACTCTGCTGGGGGATACGAAGTAAAGCGCGGTGTCGGCCGTCACCCGTGTGGGGTGGTACGGCGTCCTCGAGCGCGAACTTGGCGCGTCGTTCAACCGGCACGAGATCGAGGTACTCGCGGTGACGGTCGATGAAATCCTTGACGAATGGGCAGTAGGGCAGCACCGCCAATCCTTCCGCACGTGCGATGTCCAGCGCGACTTTGACGAGCAGTGTTCCCAGGCCCTCACCCTCGAACGAGGTGTCGATCTCGGTGTGGATGAAGGAGATGATGCCGGGTCGGCGCCGGTATTGAGCAAAGCCCACGACGACACCGTCGACTGCGATCTCGAACCGCCTGCGGTCTGGGGCGTCGGTGATGGTCAGCGCCATCGCGTCCGATCGGGCGCTCAGCGCGGGGCGCAGATCGGTCATGGCTGTGAGGAGAGCTGGAGGTAGCGATGTACGAGCGCGATTGCGACGCCGCCCTCACCGACGGACGCTGCGACGCGCTTCACCGATCCGGAGCGGATGTCGCCAACGGCGAAGATTCCCGGGGCGCTCGTCTCCAGAGCGAACGGCTCGCGGCCGGCCTGCCACGGTCCCGCCTTCATCGCGTCGGTTCCCGTCAACACGAACCCGTGCTCGTCGCGTGCGATCTCCGAGGGGAGCCAATCGGTCGCCGCCTCGGCGCCGATGAGGACGAAGAGCGCCTTGGCGTCCCGTCGAGATGTCGTGCCAGTCCTTCGATCGATGACGTCGATCTCCTCGAGTTGTTCGGCTCCGTGCACCGCGACAACCTCGGATCGGGTTTCCACCCGGATGTTGGCCTTCGTCGCGATCTGCTCGATGAGGTAGGTAGACATGCTCGCTGCCAGCGACTCACCGCGCACGAGCAGCGTCACCGATCGGGCGTGCTTGGAGAAGAAGATGGCGGCCTGTCCGGCAGAATTTCCCGCCCCGATCAGATACACATCGTTTCCCTGCGCCAGGCCGGCATCGCTGCGCGCCGCACCGTAGTAGACCCCGGAGCCGACGAATCGATCGACCGAATCGACTTCGAGGCGGCGCCACTCCACGCCCATCGCGAGAACGATCGACCTCGTCCGGAGAACGTCGCCTCCGTCCAGCGTGACTGTCATGTCGGCAGGGTCGATGGCTTCGACGCGGCGGGTCACGACGATCTCAGCGCCCAGCCGCTTCGCCTGTTGGAGCGCCCGGCTCGCGAGGTCGTCCCCGGAGACGCCGTATGGGAACCCCGTGTAGTTCTCGATCCGGGTTGAGGTGCCTGCCTGCCCGCCTGGGGCGAAGGACTCGATCAGCGCCGTCTGCAGGCCCTCGGAGGCGCCATTGACCGCCGCCGTCAGACCCGCCGGCCCGCCGCCCACGATCACCACGTCGTAGTCCGCCCGGCTTGGCGCGACCGTCAGGCCAGCGACCGTGGCAACGGCACCCATCGTCGGGTCGATCAACCGAGTGCCGTCGGGCAGCGCCACTACCGGATAGGGGCCGGGTACGGGCGCTTCGCCTCCGACGAGTGCAACAGCCGCAGGAGCGTCGGGCTCCAGGCGTTCGTAGGGAATCTGGTTGCGATGCAGGAAGCTGTCGCAGCCGTGGACTCCCGGGTCGACACGTGGGCCGATGATGAACAACGCGGGCTCAAGCGGTTGCGCGGTGGCGTTTCTGAGCATCTCCATGCGCTCCAGCGCGGCGGCACCGACGGCTGTGGAAACTTCGGGGGCCATGGCCGCGAGCGTGTGGAACACCTCGACGGTCAGCTTCATCACGCGCGACGGTTCGACGGCCCGCATGCTGGCGGGCAGCGGCGTACCGAGCGTCATCGGGATCTCACCCCCGAGCTCCCCCGGACGCCGGACGCCAATCACCTGCTCAACGCCGTTCACCAGTTTCGTCAGCTCGGTCTTGCCCTCGACCACGATCGCCAGGGCCCGACCTTCGCCCTCGTGGGCCACGTACTCCCCGGGCGTGAGGTGGATGTCCTCAACTTCGCCGGCAAGGTACTCCAGCGCCTTCTCCTTCAGCTCCGAGAAGAGCGGAATCGTGGCCAGCTCATCGGTAGTAAACATGACTGCCTCCCAACCTTGTTCGCCTGCGTCCCTGCAGCCCATGACCGTTTGTCGGCACCGTGTCCCAACGGTGCCGCTGAATCGCGGGAGCGGCTTCGCGTGCGGTGACGAATGAATCCATGGAGAAATCGTCTACCGGACACCCATGGCGGCACATGGGGCATCCGCCTCAAAAAGCGGAGCGCTGGGGTTGGGGTGGGCTACGCATCGACCTCGGCTGGCGGACGGTTAGCTCGTGTAGCAGTACGAGTCGCTCGACGCGTCGCCGCCCTGGAGTCGGGTTTGGTGCACCCGCAGGCCGCGGAAGTCGTTGCCGTGCGGGAAGAATCGGACATCCGGGACAAGGCCACCTGCGGACACGTCGGCGTCGAGTTTGGCCATCCACGCCCCGACGCCGTCGGGGTAGACCGCGTCGTCCCAGGCCGCGTACAGCGAGTTGGTGAGGTACACCCGTCGACCGTCACGGCTGATCTCCACCATCTGCGGTCCACCGGCCAGCGGCAGATCGGGAGCCGCCGGGTGCGGCTCGCGTCGCACGATCCCGCCGAGCCGAACTGACGCGGTCTCCCGCGGATGGAACGGGTCGCTGACGTCGTATTGCTTGAGTTCCCCTGTGCCCCAGCATGATACGTACAGCCAGCGATCGTCGACCGACAGGTCGATGTCGGTGACCAGCGGGGGCGCTGCACCGAAGGGCTTGAACAGCGGCGGCAGGTCGTCGGCGTTGGCGGGCTCGGCCGGGATCGTGATCACCTCATCGACCGACCACTGATCACCGTTCTGGTGCCACAGCCACACCGACGCCGAGAGGTCCTCGGCGCTGATTACCGTGTCGACGAATCCCCACGCCTTGGACGGGTCGTGGGCCGGGCGCAGCTCGAGGGCCATCTGGTGCTGGTCGCCAAGGTCGACGCGCTGGGTCAGCTTCCGCTCGGACATGCTCCAGAAGTTCACGTGGTGTCCAAACCTGCGTCCGAGCAAGTCCTCGGGGTTCAGCCCGTTCTCGATCATCGAGGGTGTCGCCCACTCGGATGTGATCACGGTGTCGTGCTTCAGATGCCACCAGACGTCGTACGCCAAGAGTTGCGGTCCCCGGTCCAGCTCCCACGCTTCGATGACCTCGAACGTGTCGTGATCGATCAGCGCGATGCCGCCGGGACCCTCGGCGCCGTCGGTCCCACCCAACGCCGACATGAAGATGCCACCGGGTCCGCAGTGCACCGTGTGCGGGCGAGAGTATCCCGCCTTGGCCGCAAGCTCGCCGGCCTCGATCGTGTGCGTTACCACCGGATTGCGAGCGTCGGGCTTGGTGTCGAGGACGTAGATCGTCGACGAGCGAATGCCCGGAACGAGCAGATATCGTCGCTCGAGCGCCTCGTGGTGGCCATGCCCCTCGTGGCAGAGCGCGCTCGAGCACGCGTTCCAGCCGAAATGGTGTAGTTCGTTGCCGGCCGTCGGCAGCTCGGACCAGCCGACCACGCGCCCATACGTCGAGGCGTCGGGGTCGCAGTCGACCACGGCGATGGCATCGTTCTGCTGGCTAGTGGGGTCGAACGCTGCCACATAGGCGAGTTGCTCGGGGGCGGCCGCGACTGCGTCGCGCGGGCTGCGGTAGAACGTCGGATCGACAGTGGGCATGGCTACTCCTCGGCTCGCGGGTCTTCGCCGGGCCGCCATCTGGTACTTGGTCAGTCGACGTGGCGGTCAGGGCGCTTCACTAGATCCTTCGCCGCGAATGTGGGGGTGTCCATCCCTTGTTTGCCCCGACCTGGAGCGCAACGTTCGGCAGACCGAGCGCTGCGCAGCGATCGCTCCGCAACGATAGTGAGAAGCTCACCTGGCGGCGCGGATGGCCTCGAATACGCTGGGGTCCAAAAGTGTTGACGTGTCACCGAGTTCGCGGCCCTCGGCGACGTCACGCAGCAGTCGCCGCATGATCTTGCCGCTGCGGGTCTTCGGCAGCTCGGGCACGACGTGGATCTCCTTCGGGCGCGCGATCGGCGAGATCTCCCGCGCCACTTCGGCCCGCAGTTCGTCGACCATCTCGGCGCCGCGATCGCGGGCGTGAGCCTGCAGAATCACGAATGCGATGATCGCCTGCCCGGTGTGCACGTCGCTGGCGCCGACCACGGCGGCCTCGGCCACGTGCGAATGCCCGACAAGCGCCGACTCCACCTCTGCAGTGGAGATTCGGTGTCCGGACACGTTCATCACGTCGTCGATGCGGCCCATCACCCAGATGTTGCCGTCGAGGTCATATCGCGCGCCGTCACCGGCGAAGTACCAGCCCTGCTCGGCGAACCGCGACCAGTAGGTCTCCCTGAACCGCTCCGGGTCGCCCCAGATCCCGCGCAGCATCGACGGCCACGGGTGATCCACCACGAGATACCCCGACGCGTGCTCCCCGAACTCGGGGCTGGGCGCGACGAGGTTGCCCTCGTCGTCAACCACCTTGGCCGAGATGCCTGGCAACGGCTTGGTCGCCGAACCCGGCTTGCACGTCGTGACGCCCGGCAGCGGCGAGATCATGATGGCCCCCGTCTCGGTCTGCCACCAGGTGTCGACGATAGGAGTCTTGTTGGCGCCGAGCACATCCCGGTACCACCGCCATGCTTCCGGGTTGATCGGCTCGCCGACCGACCCCAGCAGCCGCAAACTCGACAGGTCGTGCGCGTCCGGAATCTCCCGACCCCACTTCATGAAGGTGCGAATCAACGTCGGCGCCGTGTAATAGATGGTGACGCCGTACTTCTCGATGACTTCGAAATGCCGATGCTCGTTCGGCGAGGCGGGTGTGCCCTCGTAGAGGACCTGGGTGACCCCGTTCGACAGCGGTCCGTATACGAGGTAGGTATGCCCGGTGATCCAGCCGATGTCGGCGGTGCACCAATACACGTCGGTCTCCGGCTTGATGTCGAACACGTGATGATGGGTGAACGACGCCTGGGTCAGATAGCCACCCGAGGTGTGCACGATGCCCTTGGGCTTACCCGTGGTGCCGGACGTATAGAGCAGAAAGAGCGGATGCTCGGAGTCGAAGGCCTCCGGCGAGTGTTCGGCGGCGGCCGCATCGACAGTCTCGTGCCACCAGAGATCACGGCCTTCGGTCCACGGCGTGTCGATCCCGGTGCGGCGCACCACCAACGTGTGCTGCACCGAATCCTGACCCGAAATCGCCTCGTCCACAGCGTCTTTCAACGACACTGCCGTCCCGCGCCGGTACTGGCCGTCGGTGGTGATCACCAACTTGGCCTCGGCGTCGGAGATCCGCGCCCGCAACGCCGACGCCGAGTATCCCGCGAACACCACGCTGTGCAGCACGCCCAACCGCGCGCACGCCAACATCGCCACGATGGCCTCCGGGATCATCGGCATGTAGATCGCCACGCGATCGCCGGCCACCAGCCCCAGCGCGGTCAGCGCGTTCGCCGCCCGCGACACCTCGACCAACAACTCCGCGTACGTGATGTCGCGGCTGTCGCCGACCGGTTCGCCCTCCCACCGGATCGCGACTCGGTCACCATTGCCCGCCTCGACGTGGCGGTCCACGCAGTTGTAGGCCACGTTGAGCTTGCCGCCGACGAACCACTTGGCCACCGGTGCCTCCGACCAATCCAACACGTCGGTGAACGGCGTCTCCCACGACAGCCTGGCGGCTTGCTTCGCCCAGAACCCCAACCGGTCGACGTCGGCCTCCCAGTACAGTTCGGCGGTCCCGTTGGCCTGGGCGGCGAACTCGGGGGACGGCGCGTAGGTCGCGGGAGCGTCGGTGCATGTGTCGTTCATGCGGTGTGAGCGTAGTCACGGAATCGCCACCCGACGCTCATGCGTCACACTGGTCTGCGAGCGGCTCAAATCCAGCGCCGACCGGTCTGTGCGATCGGCCCAACGGTCGTTCGAGTGAGGTGAGATGTCCGGCCCGTTGGTGATGGCCGTGGTGGCGGTGCTGGCGGCGGTCGGCCTCACCGCCGCGGCGTTCGTCGTGCGCACCCGCCGCGTCGTGGCCACCCCCGCCGAGCGCGCCGTCCACGAAGCGTTGTACATCGCGTCCCTGGCGGCGCGCGCGTTGCGGGATGGGCTCGGCCCGGAGTCGGCGCGCGAGGCCGCTCCGCATCTGCGTGAGTTGACCGGCGGTGAGGGCATCGCCATGTTCGACGGTGACGGCGGGTTGCTGGTGCGCGATCCGCCCGACGAACGAATCTGGGCGCCGGAGGTCGTCGCCGCGTGCGAACGTGCGGCCCAGGAGTCGATCTCCGGTCAGCGACGGACGCTGACCGGCCGTCAACCGGCGGTAATCGCCCAGCCACTGCTCGCCGACGGCACGGGCGTCATCGGCGTGCTCGTGGTGGTGACGACCCGCACGCCCGGGCCGGGGATGATGGGCGCCGTCGGCGAAGTGGCGCGCTATGCGTCCAGCCAGATCGAACTGGCGGAGTTGGACGCGTCCCGTGCACGGCTCGACCGCGCCGAGGTGCTCGCGCTGCGGGCGCAGATCAGTCCGCACTTCATCTACAACGCGTTGAACACCATCGCCTCGTTCGTGCGCACCGACCCCGACCGCGCCCGTGAACTCATCCTCGACTTCGCAGACTTCACCCGATACTCCTTCCGCGCCGCCGGGCAATACACGACCCTGGCCGAGGAACTGCACAACATCGACCGCTACCTGCGCCTGGAACGTGCGCGATTCGGTGCCGCGCTGAAGATCAAGCTGCAGGTGGCGCCCGAGGTACTCAACGTCGTGGTGCCGTTCCTGGCGCTGCAACCGTTGGTCGAAAACGCGGTGCGCCACGGGTTTGCGGGTCGGAGCGGCGGTTCGATCGAGATCGTCGCCCGGGATGCGGGTACCGACTGCACCATCACCGTCGAGGACGACGGGGTGGGCATGGATCCCGAGCTGCTGCGCTCCGGACCCGCCGACGCGCTTGCCGATTCGGGCTCCAATGACCAGTCGGCTCACGTCGGGCTGACCAATGTCGATCAACGGCTGCGCGCCGCGTTCGGTGACGACTACGGTCTGGTGGTCGAGACGGCGATCGGGGCCGGCACCAAGGTGCTCATGCGGGTACCGAAGTTCCGGTCTGGAGTGCGAGCCAGCGGAGGTGCCTTGGCATGAGCGCCCAGCGAGAAGCGGAGCGGATCGCGCATGAGTGCCCAGCGAGAAGCGGAGCGGATCGCGCATGAGTGAAGCGCTGACCGTGCTCGCCGTCGACGACGAGGCTCCGGCTCTCGACGAGCTCACCTACCTGCTGCAGAAGCACCGCTCCATCGGCCAGGTGCGCACCGCGGCCGACGCCACGCTCGCGCTGCGCGAGTTGCACGACGGCGGAATCGATGCGGTGTTTCTCGACATCAACATGCCAGGGCTGTCCGGGTTGGAACTCGCAGCGGTGCTGTCGAACTTCGCCCAGCCGCCCGCGGTGGTGTTCGTGACCGCCCACGATGACAAGGCGGTCTCCGCCTTCGAAGTCGGCGCCGTCGACTATCTGCTCAAGCCGATCCGAAGCGACCGGCTCGACGAGGCCGTGCGCCGGGTCATGGCGACCCGGTCGCCCGAGCCCGCCCGGGCCTTGCCCGGAGATCGTGTCCAGGATCCCGACGTGATTCCCGCCGAGATGGGTGGGGTCACGCACCTGGTACGACGGGACACCATCGGGTGGGTGGAAGCAGAGGGCGACTACTCCCGACTCCACTCGGAATCCGGCGCCCATCTGGTGCGCATTCCGTTGAGCACACTCGAAACCCGTTGGGCGGATGTAGGTTTCCAACGAGTGCACCGCTCTTATCTCGTAGCGCTGTCGATGGTGACCGGGATGCGCACCACGGGCGGATCGGTGCTGGTGCGGCTGCGTGCCAACGGTGCCTCACCGGAGGTGGAGTTGCCCGTCAGCCGTCGACAGGTGCGTGAGTTGCGGGACCGGCTGATTCGGGCCCCGCTGCGCGGTTATCGCTCGGTCGGCGGCGATGAGTAGCCCTCGGCCGCCACGGGAACGCGTGGTGCTCGCTCATCGACGGGGAGCTCGCATCGTGCGCACCCGGGTCGAGGTCCAAGAACAGACCGAGGTCGGCGATGCGCTCGTCCGCGGACTGGTGCGTGCCCAGCTCGGGCTCGCGCTGCGGCTCGCAGCGGTGGTCGCGTCGGCGGTGATCGCCATCCTGATGAGCGGTCGACTGTTCCCCGCGCTGATCACGACGTCGGTGTTCGGTGTCAGGCTGAACTGGCTGGTGCTGGCGGTGCTGTCGTATCCGCTGCTGTACGGCGTCGCCCGGCTGTACGTGCGGCTCGCCGAGCAGGGGGAGCGCGACTTCGTCCGCGTGGTCGACGAGGAACCGTGACGGGGCCCTCCTCCGCTGCGCTCACCGCGGCGGCACTGCTCGCCGCCGCAGTTGCCACGGTCGCGCTCGGCGTCTACGGGGGACGGCTGTCGCGGACGACGTCGGACTTCTTGGTCGCCTCGCGCACCGTCGGTCCACGCTGGAATGCTGCGGCGATATCGGGCGAATATCTTTCGGCAGCATCGTTTCTCGGCGTTGCGGGGTTGGTCGCCAAATACGGCGCCGACGCGCTGTGGTACCCCGTCGGATTCACCGCCGGCTATCTCGGGCTGCTGATGTTCGTCGCCGCGCCGCTGCGCCGTTCCGGTGCGTACACGGTGCCCGACTTCACCGAGTTCCGGCTCGGCTCGCCCCGGCTACGCACGGCGACGATGCTCTTCGTCGTCGTGATCTGCGTGCTGTACCTCGTGCCCCAGTACCAGGGTGCCGGCCTGACCCTGAACACCCTTCTAGGACTGCCGTTTTGGATCGGGCCGGTGGCCGTCGCCACGATCGTGATCGCCAACGTCGTCGGCGGCGGAATGCGGTCCATCACATTCGTTCAGGCCTTCCAGTACTGGTTGAAACTCACCGCGATCGCGATCCCGGCCCTGACCTTGCTGGCGTTGTTCCTCGCCGATCGCCCCACGCTCGGTGGGCCGATGCCGCCGACTGTGAATGCTCGCACCACGGTCGCGATCGAAACCGACGCCGTCGTCCAGGTCGACGAGCCCCACGGCATTACCGTCAGCGGCACCCTCGACGGCCGGTCGGTGCGCGACGCGCTGATCGACTCGCCCGGCTTGCACACCCTCGGCGCGGGCACCACCATCACGCTCGCCGCGGGGGCGGCCACTCCCGTCGTCGCCGGTGCGCCGAGCACCGGGGAGGAATGGATCGGTTCGGGCGGCGGGCTCGGCGGCGCACACCCGCTCTACCAAGTGCTGTCCGTCGTCATCGCCACTTTCCTGGGCACCATGGGACTTCCGCACGTGCTGGTGCGCTTCTACACCAACCCGGACGGACGAGCGGCGCGGCGCACCGCGCTGGCCGTGATCGCTCTGCTGTCGGTGTTCTACGCATTCCCGACGTTGATGGGTGTCTTCGCGCGGCTCTACGTGCCCCAACTGCTGATCACCGGCACCGCCGACGCGGCGGTGCTGCTGATGCCGCAAGCAGCACTGGCGGGTCCCACCGGGCAACTGCTCGCCGCCCTGGCGGCCGCCGGGGCGATCGCCGCCTTCCTGGCCACCTCGTCGGGTCTCTTGGTCAGCGTCGCCGGAGCGCTGGCCACCGACGTGCTGCGCGGCCGGGTGCGCGACTTCCGGATGGCCGCCCTGATCGGCGGCCTGCTGCCATTGCCACTGGCGCTTGCGGCGTCGACGCTGGAGTTGTCCCGAAACGTGGGGCTGGTGTTCGCAGTTGCGGCGTCCACACTGTGTCCGCTGCTGGTGCTCGGAATCTGGTGGCGGGGCCTGACCGCGGTGGGCGCCGTCTGCGGGCTGTTGACCGGCGGCATCGTCTCCGGCGCCGCGGCGGCGCTGACACTCGGCGGCGGGATCGACGACGACCTCCTTGGCGGTTGGCCGGCGGTGGTCGCCGGCTATCCCGCCGCATTTAGCGTGCCGCTGGCTTTTGTGACGATGATCGTGGCCAGCCGGTTGACCCGCCGCTCGATACCCGCGGACACCGCGCGTGTGTTCGCGCGCATGCACCTACCCGAACGTCTGGGCATGAGCGTGGAGCGCCTTCCCGGCGACTGAGCCGCCGCCGTTCGTCGCGCCCGATCAACCGCTCACCGCACGGCTCGACGACTTGACCGCATGAGCGTCGACACGGTGGCGATATGTGAGGAAGGTCTCAAGCAGTCGCCGGCCAGAGCCGGGTATCAGTCGAGGTAGGAGTTCACCCGTGTCCCGAACGAATCTTCCAGAGCGGGATGCATTGTCGTCGCGTCACGCTCAGTACGTCGCCGTCCAGCACAGCCCCGAATTTCAGGACCTGCGAAGCAGGCTGCGCCGCTTCGTGTTTCCGATGACCGCCTTCTTCCTGGTCTGGTACGCGACCTACGTGCTGCTCGGCGCGTTCGCGCACGACTTCATGGCTATCAAAGTCCTGGGCAACGTCAACGTCGGATTGCTGCTCGGCCTGGGGCAGTTCGTGACGACGTTCGTGATCACCGGATTCTACGTGCGGTTCGCCAACAAGGAACTCGACCCGCGCGCCGAGGCCATCCGCTCGAAGCTGGAAAGCGAGGCATCATGAAACTCCTGGCCGCAGCCCAAACCGTCGGCAACCCGGTGGCCAACATCGCCATCTTCGCGGTGTTCGTGCTCATTACGCTCTTTGTGGTGATCCGGGCGGGTCGAAAGAAGTCCAGCGCCGCGGAGTTCTTCACCGGGGGACGCGCCTTCACCGGCCCCCAGAACGGCATCGCCATCGCGGGCGACTACCTCTCGGCGGCAAGCTTTCTCGGCATCGCGGGCGCCATCGCGGTATACGGCTACGACGGCTTCCTGTACTCCGTCGGGTTCCTGGTGGCCTGGTTGGTGGCGCTGCTACTGGTAGCCGAGTTGCTGCGCAACACAGGAAAATTCACCATGGCTGACGTACTCAGCTTCCGGCTGAAGCAGCGACCCGTACGGTTGGCCGCTGCGACGTCGACGATGACCGTGTCGCTGTTCTATCTGCTGGCGCAGATGGCAGGCGCCGGAGGTCTGGTCGCGCTGCTGCTCGACATCAAGGGACGCACGGGCCAGAGCATCGTGATCGCGGTGGTGGGTGTGCTGATGATCGTCTACGTGCTGATCGGTGGCATGCGCGGCACCACGTGGGTCCAGATCATCAAGGCCGTGTTGTTGATCAGCGGTGCGGCAATCATGACGGTCATGGTGCTGGCCAAGTTCGGGCTGGACTTCTCGAACATCCTTGGCTCTGCGCAGGCCGCGATCTCCGGATCGGCCAACGAGGCCGTCGCCAACCGCGACGTGCTGGCGCCCGGCGCCCAGTACGGCGGATCGACGATATCGAAGCTCAACCTGCTCTCGCTGGGGCTCGCGCTGGTGCTCGGCACGGCCGGTCTGCCGCACGTGCTGATGCGCTTCTATACCGTCCCGACCGCCAAAGAGGCTCGGCGCTCGGTGGTGTGGGCAATTGCTCTGATCGGCGCCTTCTACCTGTTCACGCTTGCACTGGGCTATGGGGCCGCCGCGATCGTCGGCCCGGACCGCATCCTTGCCGCGGCCGGTGGGCAGAACTCCGCCGCGCCGCTGTTGGCCTTCGAGCTCGGGGGAGTCGTCCTGCTCGGCGTCATTTCCGCAGTCGCCTTCGCCACCATCCTCGCGGTCGTCGCCGGCCTCACGATCACGGCGTCGACCTCATTCGCCCATGACGTGTACGCCAGCGTGTTGAAGAGTCACGACGTCACCGAGGACGAGCAGGTGAGGGTGTCGCGGATCACCGCGGTGGTGTTGGGCATCTTCGCGATCGGACTGGGCATCCTGGCCAACGGGCAGAACATCGCGTTCCTCGTGGCGCTCGCCTTCGCGGTCGCCGCCGCGGCCAATCTCCCGACGATCCTGTTCTCGTTGTACTGGGCCCGGTTCAACACCCGCGGTGCGCTGTGGAGCATGTACGGCGGCTTGATCTCGACGATCGTGCTGATCGTCTTCTCGCCCGCCGTCTCCGGAGCGAAGACGGCGATGCTGCCCAACCTGGACTTCGCCTGGTTTCCACTGGCCAATCCCGGCATCGTGTCGATACCCCTGGCGTTCATCCTCGGCATCGTCGGCACGCTGACCTCGCCGGACCGCGGCGACCCAGGGGTCAACGCGGAGTTCGAAGTGCGGTCGTTGACCGGGGTGGGCGCCGAGAAGGCGGTGGCGCACTGACGGTCCCAGTCACCTGCGGCGGCCACATCGACGGTGTGGCCGCCGCAGCAGCGGTGAGCCCCGTTGCGGGGTTGGTGATCCGGGCGACGAAACCGTGCGGGTGTGCGGTCAAGGGTTGACGCTAAGGTGCCATGGCGTCCATCGCCTGAGCCATCCGTGGGTAGAGGATCGCCGGTCCCAACCAGCGGGCTACGAAGCGGCGCAAAGCCTTTCCATCGCGTGGCGGACGACCCGGATCGATGAGTATCGAATGAAGGGTGCGCAGGCTCAGTTCCACGAGCTCGTCCAGCGCAGCTTCATCGAAGCCGTGATGCTTCCAGTCGACGTCGAAGCGGTGAAGTATCGACCGCCCGAACGTGATTGCCGTGTCGGAGGACAGCGAGACGAAGGTGCCGCTCAGCTGTCGGGTGGCGAGCAGGGTTTCGAACTGCCGATCTCCGAGGAGGTGCTCGGCGGCGAACGTGACGCTCTCGATCATCGCGGTCACGGGATCGGTGTGTCCCTCAAGGTGCTTCGTCAGGCGAGCGATGAGTCCATCGGCCGAGCGCATTGCGCTCGCGATGTGAAGCGCTTCGGTACCCGGGAAGTAGCGATACACCGTTTGGCGAGTGACGCCAAGGTTGCGTGCGACGTCTGTGAGGCGCAGCGTCGCGCCCCGCTCGACGATGTCATCCGCCGCGTCGAGAATCCGCTCGATCGCTTCTTCGTCCGACGCAGGCGCATTGCCGGACCACCCGTGGCTACGCATCTGCCCGAGCGGGAAGCGTGGTGTCGAACTCGATGGGCAGGCTCGTCGGGCCACTCATGCCGAGGATGGGCTTCCATGGTGCGCGTGCGACGCGGCGTGGGTTCGGGATTCGTTGCGCCAAGATCTTGAGTGCATCCGCAAGCTCGCGTCGGGCCAGGTTCGCGCCGAGGCAATAGTGGACGCCCCCACCGAAGGTCAAGATGGCCGGCGCCGACTCTCGGGTGATGTCGAAGCGGTCCGGTTCGTCGTAGATGGCGGGATCGCGGTTGGCCGCGAAGGTGTTGACATAGATGAAAGTGCCAGCGGGAAAGACGAACCCGTTCAAGTCGACGTCATCGGTCACGGTGCGGGGCGCACCGCATACGGCCGGTGAATGACGCATGCTCTCCTCGACCGCGTTCATCGCGAGCTCCGGTTGGTCGCGGAGGATTGCCCACTGGTCGGGGTGGTCACAGAGCACGTCCACCGAGGCGGCCAGCTGGTTTCGTGTGGTGTCGGTCCCGGCCATCAACAGGCTGGCCGCAAGCATGCGCAGCTCGTCGGCGTCGAGCCGGTCGCCGTCGTCCTCGGCGCGGATGAGGTCCGACAGCAGGTCTTCGGTCAGGTCGCGTCTCCGTCGGGCCACCATGTCATCGACGTAGTCGTCGAGTTCGCCCCACGCGCGCATGATCACCGGTACCTCGTCGGCGAGATCGGGGTTGAAGCCGAACGCCTTGAAGATGTCGTCCGCCCACACGGAGAACCGTTGCCAGTCCTCCCGCGGCGCACCGAGCAGCGCACAGATGATCGGAACCGGGTACGGGCGGGCGATGTCGGTGACGACGTCGCAACGTCCGACGTCGCCGAGCCGGTCGATGAGATCGTTGAACACGCCGTCGATGGTGTCGTGCAGTCGCGCCGTCGATCGCGGGGTGAACGCCTTGGACACCAAGCTGCGGAGTCGTTGGTGCTCGGTCCCCTCGAGGCACAACAAGCTGCGGGTGACCTTGTCCCACAGCGGTCCCGAAGTGACGCCCTGCGCCATGAGATGTAGGCCCGGTGGGGTGGTGAACCGCGTGTCGCGGAGCACGGCGCGGGCGAGTTCGTAGGACAGCACCTCGGGTCCGATGGGTCCGATTGCGATCGGCGCCTGCCGCAGCGCCGTCTGGATCCGCGGGTACACCTCGCCCGGGCTCTCCGTGTGGTCGTAGTTCAGAGTCGGCAGCCCCGCGTCGAACACGCTGGGTAGGGCGGTATCGACGGCCACGAGGGTCTCCTACGGAAATAAGCCATGAGCATACAAGTAGTAATAAAACGTATGGTCTCCAACGTGGTCATGTCAATGGCCCGACGACGGGCTCAGTCGGTGATTTGCGCGCGGTGCGCCGAAAAAGCCGTACGTAAGCCTGTATGAGGCGCCCCGCCTACTTACGGGTTTTCGACGGGTTGGCCATACGTAATTGCAGTGATGTATGCCGATGCTGCCGACCAACGTGTGGAGTCTCAGGACATCCTTGACGGGGGCCGTCGATCTGCTCGGGGTAGGCCCGCCGCATGTCGTCCTCACTCGAGACCCGCTCGACCCGAAGCCATCTCGAGCGCCGCAGCCTTAGGACGGCGCAGGACCTGTTAGCAGCTGGCGGAAGACGGGTGCGGCCCATCCGCTGAGCTCCTCGCGACTGAGGTCGGCGATCGGTGGATTGGCGAGTACGGATCTCGTCATCGCGAGCCCGATGACGAAGGCATCCGTCATGGCGATCCGCGCCATGTGGTTGTCCGGCGTGACGGCCCTCAACGTCGGCGCGACGTTTCGGGCGAGCGTTTCGTTGATCGTGTCCGCCGCGACGCGACTGGTCCCCGCGGCCCGCAGCAGCGCCAGGAACGTGTGGTCGTCCTCCCACACCGCGAAGTACCGCGGCAACAACATCGCCCCGATGTCCTCCGGTTGCGCGCCGGCCAGGTCCGGCAGGTCGATGCGGAACTCCGTCGCCGTGGCGAACAGATCCTGCTTACTGCCGAAGTAGCGGCTGACCAGGGCGGCATCGACGCCGACGTCCGCCGCGATGGTCCGCAGGGTGGTGGGTTCGTACCCGTCCGTGGCGAAGCGGCGGCGTGCTGCGGCGAGGATGTCGGCGCGCGTCTGGGCGGCATTACGCGGTCTCGGTGTATCCATCCCCAAACTTTATGTCAGCAGCTGTTGACTTGGTCGCAAGGTGGGCATATCGTGCTAAGTCATCGGCGGATGACAAAAGTCATCGACAGATGATTTGGCTGGTCTTCGAAGGGCAGGTGGTCCCGTGGCTAGCAGGACCGGACGGTTGAGCGCCAAGGCGCAACGGACCGTCGTCGACGAGGCGGAACGCGCATCACGCGGCGGCGTACTTCACCGGATCGCGTACCTCGCCATCGCAGCGCCGCGGCGCATGCTCGTCGTGGCGGCTCTGGTGGCCGTGGCGGCGGCCATCTTCGGCGTTCCGGTGGCGAAGAGCCTGTGCGCCTGCGGATTCGAGGACCCGGCGTCGGAGTCTGCCAAGGCGCAGCAACTCCTGACCGACAAGTTCCACGTGGGCGACGTGCAGCTGGTGATCGTCGTCTCCGCTCCAGGCGGGGCCAACGGCAGCGCGGCAAGCACGGTCGGCACCGAACTGGTCGACGACCTGAGGGCCTCCCCACACGTCACATCCGTGACGTCACTGTGGACCGCATCGCCCCCTGAGCGGGCGGCATTGGCCAGCAGCGACGGTCGCTCCGGCCTCATCGTCGCCGGGATCGCGGGCAAGGAGAACAAGACTCAGGAATACGCCAAGGACCTGTCGGACCGACTGGTCCACGACCGGGACGGCGTGACGGTGCGTGCGGGCGGCAACGCCATGGTGAACCTCGAGATCACCGAACAGTCCCAGCGCGACCTGTTCCTGATGGAGTCATTGGCGATCCCGATCAGCTTCCTCGTGCTCGTATGGGTGTTCGGCGGAGCACTCGCCGCGGCGGTCCCGCTCACCGCCGGCGGCATGGCGATTCTCGGCGCGCTGGCCGTGCTGCGCGGCGTCACCCAATTCACAGACGTCGCGATCTTCGCGCTGAACCTCAGCGCTGCAATGGGTTTGGCCCTCGCCATCGACTACACCTTGCTGATCATCAGTCGGTATCGCGACGAGTTGGCGGACGGCGCGAGCCGCGAGGACGCGCTCATCCAGACCATGGCGACGGCCGGCCGCACCGTGGTGTTCTCGGCGACCATCGTGGCCCTGTCGATGGCCGTGATGGTCGTGTTCCCGATGGCGTTCCTCAAGTCATTCGGCTACTCCGGAGTGGCCACCGTCGCGTTCGCCGCGCTCGCCGCACTGTTCGTCACTCCCGCGGCCCTGGTGATACTCGGAGATCGCCTGCAGAAGTGGGACATTCGCCGACTCTTCGGCCGTCACCACGGGACGCACCGGGAGGCCGCCCAGCCCGCGCTCTACCGCTGGACGAAGTCGGTCATGCGGCATTCGCTTCCCGCCGGGCTGGCGGTCGTCAGCCTGCTCCTGCTGCTCGGGGCGCCGTTCCTCAGCGTGCGGTGGGGCTTCCCCGACGATCGGGTGCTGCCTGCAACCGCGTCGGCCCACCAGGTCGGTGACGAGATGCGCACCGGATTCCCGGACGATTCCGCGACCGCCGTGACCATCGTGGTGCCCGACGCGAGTGACCTGACCGAAGCCGAACTCAACCGCTACACGACCGACCTGGCTCGTGTGCCCGACGTGGCCGGGGTGTCGCCGGTCCAGATCGCAAGCGGCAGTGCATACCTGACGGTGCGCAGCACCGCGCCGCTGTTCTCCGACGCCTCCGAGGCCCAACTCGACGGCCTGCACGCGGTCCAGGGACCGAGCGGCCATCAAACGATGTTCGCGGGCACCGCGCAGGTCAACCGGGACAGCGTCCATGCCGTCACGTCGCGGTTGCCGGTGGTGCTCGGACTCATCGCGGTGATCATGTTCGCCGTGCTGTTCCTACTCACCGGCAGCGTGATGATCCCGCTGAAGGCGTTGGTACTCAACATGCTCTCGCTCAGCGCGGCGTTCGGCGCAATGGTCTGGATCTTCCAGGACGGACACCTCGGAGGGCTCGGCACGACGGCCACTGGCATCCTCGTCGCCAACATCCCGGTGCTGCTGTTCTGCATCGCCTTCGGGCTCTCGATGGACTACGAGGTCTTCCTGGTCTCGCGCATCCGTGAGTTCTGGGTGAACGCCGGAGCCGCCCCGGCGGCGACATCGGCTGAAGCGGGCGCACGCAGCTCAACCGACGAGAGCGTCGCCCTCGGCATCGCGCGCACCGGACGGGTGGTAACGGCCGCAGCAGTGGTCATGTCCATCTCGTTCGCAGCGCTGATCGCCGCACAGGTGTCGTTCATGCGGATGTTCGGACTCGGTCTGACGCTCGCGATCCTGGTCGACGCCACCCTCGTTCGGATGGTGCTGCTCCCAGCGTTCATGCACGCCATGGGCGAGTGGAACTGGTGGGCGCCCAAGTGGATGACGAAGCTACACAACCGGATCGGCATCGAAGACGGTGTCCGATCGGAGTGGCCGATGACGACCGCGCCCCTTGCAGTTGAAGAAACAGGTGCGTGCACCAACGGGAGGACCGTGTCATGACCGTCATTGCCGCCGTACGGGGAGAAGTACCGCACCGCCGCTACACCCAGGACGAGGTGGCCGAAGCCCTGATCGCAATGCCTGGCTTCTCGGAACACGCGGACTTCGTCCGTGCCGTGCACCGAAGCGCCAAGGTTGATGGCAGGCACACGGTGTTGCCGCTCGAGGACTACGCGGGACTCACCGACTTCGGCGCTGCCAACGACGTATTCATCGAGCATGCAGTCGAACTGGGCTGCACGGCGATCCTCGGTGTGCTCGAGGACGCGGGGCTTGAGCCGTCGGACGTCGACCTCATCATGACCACCACGGTGACTGGGCTTGCGGTGCCGACGCTGGAGGCTCGGATCGCGGGAAGGATCGGCCTGCGGCCCGACGTCCGCCGGGTCCCGTTGTTCGGCCTTGGTTGCGTGGCGGGTGCGGCCGGGACGGCGCGGTTGCACGACTACCTCCGTGGCGCACCGGACGGGGTCGCGCTGCTGCTGGCCGTCGAACTCTGCTCGCTGATCCCGAAGACCGCTCCGTCGATGGCGACGCTGGTGGGAAGTTCACTGTTCGGGGATGGCGCCGCCGCCGTCGTGGCCGTCGGCGATCGCAAGGCCGAGGAGATCGGAGCGTGCGGACCGGAGGTGCTCGACTCGCGCAGCCACCTGTACCCGGACTCGTTGCGCACGATGGGTTGGGACGTCGACGGGAGCGGATTCCGACTCGTGCTAGCCCCCGACGTGCCCGCCGTCGTCGAACGCTACCTCGGCGACGACGTGACGGGATTCCTTGCGTCCCATGGACTCGAGGTCGGAGACGTCGGCGCGTGGGTCAGCCACCCCGGCGGCCCGAAGGTGATCGAAGCCATCACCGCGACCCTGGGCCTACCCGACGACGCACTCGAACTGACGTGGCGCTCGCTCGCCGAGGTGGGCAACCTGTCGTCGGCGTCGGTGCTGCACGTGCTGCGCGACACCATGGCCAAGCGGCCGCCTGCGGGCAGCCCCGGCGTGCTGATGGCGATGGGCCCGGGCTTCTGCTCGGAGCTCGTGCTGCTGCGCTGGCGTTGAGCGGATGGATCACGCGAGGCGGCCCTCCTCCGTCGAACTGACGGAGGAGGGCCGACTCCTTCGGGGGTCCTCCGATGGGACGCTGCGACTTAGGACGCGCTCGCCTTCGATGCCTTCGATGCGCTGTCCGCACCCTTGGTGGCGCCGGACGTGGAGGTGTCGGCGGTCTTCGTCCCGCCTGCCTCGGTGGTCGACTCGTGACCGGTGGTGGAACCGGCTGAGTCACCGGACTTGGTGGTGGCGGCGGAGCCGGCGTGGTGCGGCTCCACCTTGTTGCCGGTCTTCACGTCGACGTCCTTGGTGTCTGACTTCGTGCCGTCCGAGACGCTGGTCGATTCGGGCTTCGTCGTCGAATCCTTGGTCGTGCTCTCGGATTTGGTTTCGTCGGGTGAGGTGGCCGGAGTGCTCGCCGCGGGGGTCTTCGTCGGGTCGTCCGCCACGCTGCCCTTCTCGGGTGTCGCCGCGGAGGCATCCGTGGTGCCCTTGTCCGGAGCCGCCTCCGGAGTCACCTCCGGACCCGCCTCCGGCGCCGCGGCAGGCTTCGCAGGGGCCGCTGCGGGAGCGCTGGGGGCCGCCAGAGTCACCGTCGCAGCCCCCGCCGCCGGAATGCTGGCGACGTCGGTCGCAGCCACCTGAACGGCGGCAGGCGCAGGCGCGATCGCCGTGGCGATCTGCTTGAGCAGCGCCTGGAAGGCGGCGATCGGGCCGCCGGTGTTGACGACGATGTTGCCGTTCTCATCGAAGGTCAACGACGAGGAATTGAGCAGACCGCCAGCCTTGACGATGACGCCCGTTTGGCCCACCAGCGGGGCGAGATCGGGCCCGTAGCCGCCGTTGAGCAGCCCGTCCGCCACCGTGGCTGGCGCGGTCAGGAGTGCACCGATGACCGCCATCGGGTTGCCCGTGCCGAGCGCCCCGATGACGTTCTGGACCGCGGTCGCAGCCGCCGCGGGCGTGCTGATCAGCGGTGCGATGAATCCGCTGAGCAGGAGCTCGGTGGCGAGTGGATCACGCGTGAACGAATTGATCACGTTGAGCACGTTCTGCAGCGGCTTGGTCAGGACGTCCTGAAGCGCGGGCAGCAGGTTGAGCGCAGGCAGTCCCACGGCCAGCGGGAGCTGGATCAGCGCGTCCGTGGCGCCCGCGACGTTGCCTGCCGCGAGTTGGGTGACTGCGGTCTGCAGCAACTGGGGGACCTGAGTGGTGATTGCACCGAGGATGTTTCCGCCCGTGGTTTGCAGCGCGCTGCCCAGCGTCGCGGCGCTGCTCAGCTGGTTCGCGAGCAACTGCTGAAGGAGCCTGCCCGGGCACGGCGTTCTCGGCCAGCGTGCCGACGTTGGCGAGCGCGTTCTGGAAGACCTGCGCGTACATCTCGAGTGGATTCACCGCGGCGGCGAGGTTGACGTCCGCCATGTGGATGGCGGGAAGGTGGACGTGCGGCAGGTGGACTTCGGTTAGTGGAGCGATGGCCGAGGCGGCGATCACGCTCGCCCCGACGAGCGCGACGCCCGCCGCGAAGGGTGGACGAACGGCAGCTTGCATGGGAACCCCTTGTATGGACGTGAGTCCCGACACCGCGGAACTTACTTGCGAGTAACGTAACGAGCAGCGATGACTTAATCACCAAAGCGGTCACACGCCTATCGCATGAATTGACGATCTTTCTAGCCCGAAGGTGAGGGTGTTCGCCCAAAGATGGTGACTCATAACGTTTCTGCACCCTGCACCCCATCGGTCGACCGTGACTGTCGTCGCCAGGCCGCTGCCCCAAGGCACCTCGTCGGCGCCACGCGAGGTCAGCTCATGCGTTCGGACGAGTCCATGACGGGGTCGATTGCGAATGCCGGAGGGGCCCGCCGGCGGGGTCGTTCGTTCGTACTATCCGGCTGGTCCGAGGTTCGCTGGACGGCAGGTTCCCACGTCTGGTCACTGTCACACCGCGCTCGGGGGAATTCCTGCGACGTTCTGACGGTTTCCGGTTCATCGCGCGGTTTCGCCGCAGGCGATGGGTGGCGGCACGCAGCAAGGCGGCCCCGGGACGTGGATTCGCGCTCACGCAGTCACACCATCAGCGCGGTCGCTGTCCAGGGAGAACGGCGTCGGTAGGGTCGGTTTTTCGGGGCGTGACGGGATGGACGGCTGATGGCGCAGGTCGCGCTTCGAGGACGTAGCGAGCCGATGTCGCGCGCCCTTCATGCGTTGGACCGCGCAGCCCGAACGGGCCAGGGCGCCCTGGTGGTGATCGGCGGGGAACCGGGCATCGGAAAGTCAGCGCTTCTGCGCGCCGTCGTCGAACAGGCGTCACGCACCGGCTTCAAGGTCGGAAGCGGCAAGGCGGAGCAGGGCGATCAAATCGCCCCGGGCGCACCACTGTTGGTGTCCCTGCGTTCCGGTCCGCAACCGCTGTTGCCCGGCGACGCGTTCGCCAGCCTCGCGCCGCTGTACGAGAAGCCACTGTGGTTGGTCGATCGCATCGGGGCACTGTTGGAGGAGTTGGCGGTTCACAGCCCGGTGCTGATCGCCGTCGACGACGTCCAGTGGGCCGACCGGCTGACGCGGTTCGCACTGCGCGTGCTGCCCGCGCGGCTGGCGGGATCGCCGGTGGTGTGGGCCGTGACCAGCCGATGGGTGCCGTGCGGCCCGGTCGACGAGGTGATCGCAGGCACCGACGATGCCACGACCGTCACACGCATCACGCTCGGGCCGCTGACGATGGACGCCATCGACGACATCGCATCGGACCGGTTGGGCGCGGAGCCGTCTGCGGAGGTCCGACATTTGCTCGACGGGGTCGGAGGCAACCCGTTCTGGGCGGTCCAGTTGATAGAAGGCCTCGCCCGGCGACAGGAGCGCGGGCAAGGCGTCGGCGACCTGCACGCCGAGTTGTCGGTCGGAGTGCGCGCCCGCCTCGATGGTTTGTCCGACCGGGCCACCGCCCTGGTCCGGCTGGCGGCGGTGTGGGGCCGCGCGCTGAGCGTGGTCGACGCGGGACTGCTGCTCGACGGCAGCTCGGAAGCCCAGGTCGGGATGTTGGTTCGCGAAGGCGTCGACAACGGACTGCTCGGCAGCGCCGACGGTGACGTGTTCTTCCCTCACGATCTGGTTCGTGAGGCCGTGTACGCGGACGTCGCGCCCGCGGAACGACGGGCGCTGCACCGCGCATGTGCCCGCCACATCGTCAGCAACGGCGGATCGGCATTGGCCGCGGCCATGCACTTCCGTGCCAGCGCCGTGCAGGACGACGAAGAGACCGTGCTCGCGTTGGATCAGGCCGCGCGCGAATCCTCCATGCCGGATCAGGCTGCCGAGCTGGCCCAGCAGGCGTTCGCGCTGACGTCGACCACGCACCCGCTGTGGTTCCTGACCGGCGAGCGGACGGTCGAGACGTTGGTCAGCGCCCAACGCGAGGCGGAGGCCCTGGCGGTCGCTGATCGGCTGCTCGCGGCCGCGACTGAGCCGGAGACCATTGCCCGCGTCGAACTGCAGGCCTGCCGGGCGCTCTGGTGCACCGGCGACTGCGACGACATGGAGCGTCGCGCGGGCGCCGCCCGGGCTCGCGACGGAGTGTCCGCGGTGCTGCGCGCTCAGCTGTCGGCGGCGCAGGCACTCGCCGCATCCCGCACGCGGTCGGCCGATCGCACCGAGGCCATGGCCCAGGTCGCGCTCGCCGAGGGACAACGACTCAAGGACGGCTATTCACAACGATTGGCGGTCGTGGCGTTGATCGAGGCCGCCCGCAACGAGGGCAGGCACCGACTCGCGCTGGACCGTTTCACCGACCTGCGCCGGCTGTCGGATCGAGCGTACGAGGCCGAGGAGATCCGGACGCTTCAGCATCTGGATCGCTACGACGAAGCCGAGGCCATGCTGGCCAAGATTCGCGAGGCGCAGAACGACATCGACCGCCTGCTGCCCTCGATGCTGTACGCGCAGATGTGGCAGGACCACAATCTCGCCCGGTTCGACGCCGCCGAGGCGGGCGCCCGCACGCTGCTGAGGCTGGCCGACGAGACCGGAAACTACGGCTACCGGCTCAATGCGCGGATGGTGCTCGCCGCCGTTGCCACCCATCGAGGCGAACTCGCCCGAGCGGCAGAACTGTTGGCCCCCGTCGAGGACGACGAGCGAGCCTCGGACGAACGCCGGGTTCCTCGACTGCGTCTGATGCAAGGCTGGCTGAAGGCCAGCACCGGTGACTCCGCTGGCGGCCTGGCGATTCTGAGCCCGCTGCTCGACAGGGCCGAGGCGTCGCGCGATCCCTGGCCCTGGTCGCCACCGTGGATGCGGTTGTTGGTTCGCATTGGGCTCGACGCAGGTAACCGCGACTTCGCGCGCAAGGCCGCTGAGCTTGCTGACCTTGTCGCACAACGGAATCCGGGTGTGGCGACGCTGGACGGCACCGCGCTGCACATCCACGGACTGCTTGCCGAGGATCCTCAAGCGCTAGCCGACGCGGTGCGCAGGCTTCGGGAATCACCTCGGCCGCTGCTGCTCGCCGATGCGCTTACCGACCTTGGCTCGGCGCTGCTGAAGCGCGACCAACCGGACGACGGTGTACCGGCTCTAGTCGAGGCGGCCGAGCTCTACCAACGCGTCGGCGCGGTGTCGAGTGGCTGTAGGGTGGCGAATCTGCTACGCAGGCACGGTATTCGGGGGGTCCGAGTCAACCACGCCGTGCCGCGGCCGCAGACTGGCTGGTCGGCGTTGACGGCGACGGAACTCCGCGTCGTCGAGCTGATCAGCGCCGGGCACACGAACCGATCCGCGGCGGGGGAGTTGGGCGTCTCCCCGAACACGGTCAACACCCATCTGCGGGCGGTCTTCCGAAAGCTGAACGTGAAGTCGCGCGTGCAACTGACCATCGCCCATCGCGAGCACTTGGCAGTCGACAGGCCACCCGCACGCGACTAGCGCCTGCCTTGAGGTCGATTCCCGGGTCGGCCGATGAGTTACCCGGCCGAGGTGAACTTGATGGCGCCCATGTGATTCGCCGTCACGGCCGCCGTGAACTCCTCGGTCGTCGGAATGCGTTGGTCGCGGAACTTCAACCCCATCATTCGCTGTGCGGCCTTGACCCCGTAGGCCTCGGCGCAACGCCGGGACAACTCGGCGACGATCGGCGGATCTTCGATGAGTTCGCCGCGCATCGTCTTCGTCGTCCCGTCGTGCAACACTTCGGCAGTGGCGCCGCCGCGGAAGTTCAGCCGCCACGCCGCGCCGGCCAAGGCGTAGAGGTCGCCGTCGATCAGGTGGGCGCTCACCGGGATCGAATAGCGTTGTCCGCTCTTGCGTCCGGTGAAGCTCAACACCATCATGGCCTTTCGCATGGAGCCCATGACGGGGGTCTGCAACAGACGGCGCAGGAGTGGATTGACGGCACGGAGCATCGCGGCAGGCGGGTGGGAGACCGTGACCGCGGGGGACTGGTCTGTCATGACCCCACCGTAGACCGATCCGAAGGCGCGGTGCCGAATTGGCACATCTCGCAGACGAATGACTCAGCGGGGTGGACGGGCCAGCGAGTTGGCCATTCCGACACTCACGCGGCGAGTCAACGCCGCGACCGTCGCCACTCGGCCGGCACCCAGGGCTGACCCGCGGCCCAAGGGCATACCCAGACCGACCTGACGATGGCGCTTCGCTGGCAGGTTCCGACGACGCTGCGATGTCGCGAGGGGGAGTACGCGGCCGGTGAGGTAGGTGGCACCGCGCCGCCTTCCGCGCAGGACGATGCTCGCCACCGAGCCGCAGAGGAAGCCGACGGCGAAGTAGCCGCGCGCCCGTCGGGTGTTCCGCCGCGCAAGGAGGGATCCGAGGTATCCGCATGCGACGGCGACGATCGCGACGGCAAGGATCAGCGAGAATGCTCCGAGCGCACCCATATCGCAACCTCCGGGCCGTCGTCTGCTAGGCCGCCTGCCGATCCAACCATCGCCATTGCGCAACGGGCATCGATGGCGACGGTTCGTGACCAAACCGTGCATGAAGCGTTAGCAGCGCACCAAGAGCTGGTTGCCCGAGGCCGCGATTCTCGTCGCTCAGTTCGCGGGAGGTGGGTCGCGACGCTCTGCGATCATGGCCAGCCTCCACGTGCACTCGCGGTTGCGTGGTGCCACGCCCATCAGTTGTACGCGGTCAGGGACCCAGCGCAGCGGCGCGGACACGGCCACCTCGGTCATGGTGACTCGGCATCCGCCGGGAATGTCGCTGAGTTGCAGCGTGATCCGGGCCTCGGCCGCTGGCCTGGTCTTGGCCAGCAGGACGAGCTGCTCACCGGCTATGCAACTTTCGACGACGGTTTCGTCGTTGATGACCGCCGGCCACGTCCCGATTGAGTGCAGGATGCGCGAACCCGGCTCCGGCCAGTGGGAGTCAACCGCGCGTATTCGGCTGTTTCCCACCACCCAGCCCGAGTAGGTCCATCCGTCGGCCAGCACGTCCCAAACCCGCTGACGGGGAACGGCGATGTCTCGAGTAACCGTCATGTGTGCTCTCCCACGTCCTTGGAGTCAGCGCGCGGGTGGAACGGTCGAGCCCATGACCTTGGCGGCTCGGTCCCAGGCGCGATGCAGGCCCAACGCCGCCGCGAGATTCGCGGTGAACGTCTTGTCGACGTCCTCGGCCACTTCGACGCCGGCGTCCTTGGCCGAGATTCGTGCCGACTTGAGCACGGCACCGCCGTCGCCCCACGCTGCGATGGCCTTGCAGTGGCGGAACGCCTCTTGGAGCAGCACGACGAGTTTGATGTCGCCGGTCGGCGTGGTGCCATCGGCAACGACGAGTGCGTCGAACTCGATCGAACGCGCCGTGGCGAGTGTTCGGTCCACGGTGATCGAACGGCGACCCGACTTGAGCACGCCTCCCACCGGGGCGATCACCAGGGCGGTGACACCAAGCGCAGCTGTGGCTTTCACCAACTTGGCGATGCCTGCGAGGTCGGAACCCGCATCCGCGATGATGCCGATCTTGCGCCCATCGATGCGGCCGGGCTCGGCCAAGAGCTGCACCAAGGCGGGCGAGACGGCGACGTTCTCGGCGGGGCTGCCCTTGGGGGCGGGTAGGCCGAGACCGGCGGCCACCAGTGCGCAGAGCTCGGTGTCGACGTTGGCCAGCACCTGGAGCTCGCGTTCCTTGATCCCCTGCTCGTAGACCTTGCCGAGCTCGAAGGTGAACGCTTCGACCACGTGGGTTTGTTCGATGGGACTCAGACTGCGGTAGAACATCGTCGCCTGTGTGAAGTGGTCGTCGAACGACGATGGCTGTGCCCGCACCGCCGTGCCTTCGATCACCCGCGGCGTCTGCACGTACCCGCCGTGCTTCTCGTCGGCAGGGTGCGGCTCGTCGCCGTCGATGCTGTTCGGATGGTAGGCCGCCGTGCCGGTGTGGATCGCGGTCTGGTGCATGCCGTCGCGAAGCATGTCGTTGACGGGACAGTGCGGGCGGTTGATCGGCAGCTGCGCGAAGTTCGGTCCGCCGAGCCGGGTGAGCTGCGTGTCCAGGTAGGAGAACAGCCGGGCCTGCATCAGCGGGTCGTTGGTGACTTCGATGCCCGGCACCAGGTTTCCGGTATGGAAGGCGACCTGTTCGGTTTCGGCAAAATAGTTCGTGGGGTTGCGGTTCAGGGTCAACTTCCCGACCAGTTGCACCGGGGCGAGTTCCTCTGGGACCAGCTTGGTCGGGTCGAGCAGGTCGATGCCTTCGAAGCTGTCAGTGCCGTCGTCGGGCATCACCTGGATGCCGAACTCGTATTCCAGGAACGCGCCGGCTTCGATCCCGTCGGCCATGTCGCGGCGGTGGAAGTCCGGGTCGCAGCCGGCGGCGAGCTGCGCTTCTTCCCACACCAACGAGTGCACGCCGGCCACGGGCTTCCAGTGGAACTTGACCAGACTCGTCTTACCCGAGGCGTTGACGAGCCGGAACGTGTGGACACCGAATCCCTCCATCGTCCTGAAGGACCGGGGGATACCGCGGTCGCTCATGTTCCAGAAGACGTGGTGGGTGGCTTCGGTGTGCAGGGATACGAAGTCCCAGAACGTGTCGTGAGCGGATTGCGCCTGCGGGATCTCGCGGTCGGGCTGCGGCTTGGCGGCGTGAATGATGTCTGGGAACTTGATGCCGTCCTGAATGAAGAACACGGGCATGTTGTTTCCCACGAGGTCGAAGGTGCCCTCGTCGGTGTAGAACTTGACGGCGAACCCGCGGGTGTCGCGGACCGTGTCGGCAGACCCTCGCGAGCCGAGCACCGTCGAGAAGCGGGTGAATACTTCGGTTTTCGTTCCCTTCTTTCCGAGGAACGCAGCCTTGGTCACCGACGCCGCGTTGCCGTAGGACTCGAACACGCCGTGTGCCGCGGCGCCGCGAGCGTGTACCACTCGCTCCGGGATCCGCTCGTGGTCGAAGTGCGTGATCTTCTCCCGCAGGTGGAAGTCCTCCAGGAGCGTCGGCCCGCGAGGGCCGGCCTTCAGCGAGTGATCGGTATCCGGCATTCGGACACCATGCGCCGTGGTGAGGAATTCGCCGGTTTGGGCGCGTGGGTCGGGGTCACGGGCTTGGCCGTTGGTGACACCGGTGGGGCTGGCCGGGCGGGGAGCGCTCTGGTCGGGCTTGCGCGGTGCGGGCATGCAACATCTCCAAGGAATCGGCGGGTGTGCAGTTGGATGAAGTGCACGGTTGTGTCCGCCGTCCTTGACTGCCTTGTCGCCTGAGTACCCGAATCCTGCGGATGTACGCACGAGCAGCGGGTGCGAAGCGAGGTGCGGGCGGCATGGCGACGCGGGAGAAGGCGCCCGAGCTGACCGAGCCCGCCCGAGGCTCCGATCGATCGAACGCGGACAGCTAGGTTCGGCGCGTCAACAGTTCGGGTTGAGCAACCGGTAGGCCAGGATCGCCTGTCGATTGATCTTCAGCGCGCATGCGCTTGGTGTCCCGAGGCTGCGGCACGCGGATGACAAGAAACACATTCGGTCATTGGGTGAGCAGAATCGGTTTCGAATCGGCGTGCGTTGTGAACTCACCACCTGCGAGCCGTCGTGCCCGCGACGTCGCGTCTAGCCCAGGCGCCTCCCCTGTACCGGGATAGCCGCTCGGCGCTCTCGACCCCCTCGCATTTCGAAGGACTCCATGACATCCCGCAACACGATCGTTCGCTCCCGACCTCGGCGCCGCAGCCTGGTTCGGCGGTTCCTTGAAGGGGCAGTCGGCGTCACCTCTAACTCGGCGACCAAGATCGTGCTTACCGGCGTTGGCAATACGTTGGCGCATCGGGTGGCGACTAGGTAGTTCGCCCTTTGGATTTCACGCAGATTTCGGCTGCCTCCGAGTCCTCGGAGCGGTTGCAAGGCAGTACCGGAACAAACTCATCGCGAGTGGTTCCAGGACAAGAGGAGAGACGATGACAGAACACGATAAGGCAGACCAGGCGCGCAAGGGTTTGGTGGATTCGGTCAAGGGCAAGGCGAAGGAATTCGTCGGCGCGGTGATCGGGAACGATTCGCTGACTGCCGAAGGCCAACTCGAGCAGACCCAGGCTCAAGAGCGCAAGGACGCCAACAGCATCGAGGCGGTTGCCGATGCCGAGGCGGAGCAGGCTCGTCGCGAGGCCGTCGACGCGAAGTGGGAAGGTGCCGAGGAACGCAACGCCGTCAATGCCGGTGCCGCAGCGGTGGAACGATCGATAAGTGCTCAGCAGGATGCGCAAAGGACTGCTGCCGAACAGGCCGAGGCGCAAGCCGCCGTCCGTGAGCAGACTCAGGCGGAACGCGACGCGCAGCGAGAGATCGAGCAGGCGAAGGCCGCGGAGGCCGACGACGTGTCCGCTGCGGCTGAGGACTTCGCCGATGCAGCTGACGAGCATGAGGCCACCGACCACATTGCCACGAAAGCCCACGAAGAGGCCGACCGGATCAGGGCACGAGCCGAGCGGCTCACCCAAGAAGCCGACCTGACCTGAGCACCCCTCAAATCACATAGGAGTCAACCATGAAGATCACCACAGTTCCCTTCGCAGTTCTTCGCTTTCAGTACCTCATTGTCCGAGTTCCGCTCCAGTTGATTGAGGACCGAGTGTCGACCCGGATGGATGCCGAAGCGCCTGCTCGACTGTTCTACGAGCGCTCCCTTGGCATGCTCGACGCCACCGTCGGCCGCGTGTTGGGCGATCCGAAGCTGGAGAAACGAGGTTCCGCGCTCGCCGAACGTAGCGATGCGCTAGGCCGTGCTGCCCGACTAGATGCAGCCGCGTCGCAGAAGGAAACGCACGCCGCTTCCGAGCTACAGGCCAAGCGGAACAAGGCGATCGAGGATCGGGAGCAGGCCCATGAAGCCAAGGAGCGTGGCATCGAGGACGCTCGAACGGAAGCCGAGGAGCGCAAGCGTTCGGCAGTCGACGCCGCCGAGAAGCGCACCGCAGCGGCCAAGCAACAGGCCGACGAAGTGGCCGCCCAGCGTATGAAGTCGGTCGAAGAGGCCAAGCGCGGGGCGCAGGCCAGGATCCGGACAGCAGAGCAGAAGGCCAGCGCGGCGGCCCAATCCAAGGTCAAGGATGCCCAGGCGAAGCGCAGCGAAGCGGAAAGCAAGCGTGCGCAAGCGGATCGGGTAGAGCAGTTGGCCGACGTCGAGAAGCGCAAGCGACAGGCCGCGCGAGCCGCCAAGTCCTGACGGGATATTCGCAACCGTCCGACGGGCGGTCGATTGCCGGTGAGGAACGCCCCTCGAAGACGCCGTCGCAGTGGCGGGTTTGCGAAGTCCGGCTGAGGGTACCCGCGGATCACATGGGGCCGGTTTCGATCGCGACCACACGGCCGGGGCCGCTTCGGGGTCGTGCATCTCGACGCTGCGCGGCTGTGAATGAATTGGAGACACGCCGGTGAATCTCACCCGCACGAAGACCGTCGAGCAGTCCATCGCGGACACCGAAGAATCCGAGCATCAACTGCGCAAGGAGTTGGGTCCTCTACAGCTGGCGGTGTTCGGCGTAGGGGTGATCATCGGTACGGGCATATTCGTGCTGACCGGAGAGGCCGCAGGCGAGAAGGCCGGGCCGGCCATCGCGCTGTCGTTTGTGTTCTCGGGCATCGCCTGCGCACTGGCTGCGTTGTGCTACGCGGAGTTCGCAAGCACCGTGCCGGTGGCCGGGTCGGCGTACACCTTCTCCTATGCCAGCCTTGGGGAACTCGTGGCGTGGATCATCGGTTGGGATCTGATCCTCGAACTGGCGCTCGGGGCCAGCACTGTCGCAGTGGGGTGGTCGAGCTACTTCGCCGACGTGATGAAGGAAATCGGAATCACCATCCCCGGATTCGCCTACGGGGAGGGCCACAACCTGGTCGCCGCGGCGATCGTCCTGATCCTCACCGCGCTGCTCTGCGTCGGCATCAAGATCTCCTCCCACGTCAACTTCGTCTTCGTGGTGATCAAGGTGGCCATCGTGCTGTTCGTGATCATCGCCGGTCTGTTCTTCATCAAGATGAGCAACTACTCGCCGTTCATCCCGCCGTCCGGATCCCCTGCTGCCTCGGGCGCTGAGTCGACGCCGTCGCTGTTGCAGGACATCGGGCTCGCGCCCGGCGCGTTCGGCATCAGTGGCATCTTCACGGGCGCCGCCCTGGTGTTCTTCGCCTACATCGGATTCGACATCGTCGCGACCGCGGCCGAGGAGACCAAGAACCCGCAGCGGGACATGCCCATTGGCATCTTCGCGTCGCTGGGAATCTGCACCGTGCTCTACGTCGCCGTCTCGCTGGTGGTCACCGGAATGGTGAAGTACACCGACCTGAAAGTCGAGGCTCCGCTCGCCGAGGCGTTCCGATCGGTGGGCCACCCGGCCTTCGCCACCCTGATCTCGGTGGGCGCGTTGATCGGTCTGACGACCGTGATGATGGTGCTGATGCTCGGCCAAAGCCGCGTCTTCTTCGCCATGAGCCGGGATCGGCTGCTGCCCGCGAGCTTCGCCAAGGTCAGCCCGCGGTTCGGCACCCCCATCCGCACCACGATGTTCACGGGTGGCGTCGTCGCCGTCATCGCAACGTTCGTGCCGCTGACCGACCTTGCCGAATTGGTGAACATCGGGACGCTGTTCGCCTTCGTGCTCGTCTCCGTCGGGGTCGTGGTGCTGCGCCGCACCCGCCCTGATCTGAAGCGTGCCTTCCGGTGTCCCGGTGTGCCCTTCGTGCCCGTGCTCGCCGTGCTCACCGCGGTGTACCTGATGCTGAACCTCCCCGCCGCGACGTGGCTGCGATTCTTCATCTGGATGGCGCTGGGTCTGGTGGTGTACTTCGCGCACGGCGCTCGGAACAGCCGGCTTGCCACGGATCCGAACTACTCCCGCGAAGCCGACTCGGCGGCTGCGGAGAAGCGTGCTTGACGTGGAGTACTACGTACGCGACGGCGGGGGTGCAGCGAAAATGCCGAGCTCGCGCAACCGCTCGTAGTGTGAGTGAGGCTCGACGATGGCCTTCGTGCCGTAGACGTCGGGACGGTAGATAGGGATACCGTTGCGGGTCTGCATCATTGGCTCGGGCTCACTTTCGCGGAAGGGACGACTCCGGTAGGGCGTCGCACAGGGCCGCCAACTGGTCGCCCGTCAGCATGACGGTTCGGTCGGGCCGCACCAGCGCGGCGCTGGCCCGGCCGCGTCGCAACCACTGCGCGAGTTCGGAACCCGGTGCGGCAACGTGCACGACGGCTCCGCGACGCTCGATCGAGGCCCGTTCGTCCGGAGTGGGTGCGATGGTCGTGACGAGGGCGAATCCGTTGCCCAGTACGGCGTCGAGCCGCTCGCCGCCCGCGAGCACCGGATTGGGGCACAACGCGCCCGCGAGTGTGCGTGGTCTGTGGGATTTGTGAACGAAGGCGGATCGGCGCAGCGCCGGGGTCTCGCCGTCCATGATCTTCGCGCTGAGTCCGGGCACCCGGTGAAGCAGCGGCACCACCACGCGGCGGATGACGTTGCCGAACTCGCCGCCTGCCGTCATCGCCCGCCCGACGCCGAGGGCGAGTCGGATCATGTGGCGGCTGTGGGGCTTTCGTTCCTGCTCGTAGGTATCCAGTGCCTCGGGAGGCAGAGTGGCGTTGAGTACGCCCGCCAACTTCCACGAAAGATTCATCGCGTCGCGCAAACCGGCGCCCATGCCCTGCCCGATGAACGGCGGGGTCAGGTGAGCGGCGTCGCCGAGGATGAACACTCGGCCCCGGCGCCAGCGGTCGGCCAGCTGCGCGCGGAACGTGTACTCGGTGACGCGCACCAGGTTCAGTTCGCAGGCGGGCACGTCCGCCACCCACGGCCGCAGCAAGGGGGCGAGCGCATCGAGGTCGGCGTAGTCGGCGGCGGTCTCGCCGTCCAGCAGTCGGAACTCCCAGCGGTAGCGGGCCTCTCCGATGCGCATGTAGGTGCCGGCACGGACCGGGTCGCAGACCTGATGGACGCCGTCCCACTGATGAAGCTCGGCAGACGTGGCGACGTCGACGACGAGCCATCGTTGCTCGAACCCGAGGTCTTCCATGCGGGAGCCGATTCGGGCGCGGGTGATGCTGTTGGCGCCGTCGCACCCCAGCACGTAGTCCGCGTCGACGACGTGCTGGGAACCGTCGGCACGGTCCGAGTAGGTGACGCGGACCCGGCCCCGACCGTCGTCCGCGACGTCCGTCACCTCGACGCTGCCGCGCAGTACTGCGCGCGGGTTCCGCCCGAGGTTGGTGCGCAGCAGCGCTTCGAGGGCGGGCTGGTCGAACATGTTGGCCTGGGGAAAGCCGTTGCGGCTCAATGCGGTTTCACGCTTGAATTCCGTGAGCACCTTCATCGAGCGGTCGAGCAGTCGCAGCCCGAGCGCGGGGCGGGAGATCGCCGCGAACTCGTCGGCGACGCCGAGCCGACCGAGGATGCGGAAGATCTCGTCGTCCAAGTGCACCGCCCGCGGCTGGGGGTACACCCGAGCCCACCGGTCCAGCACGAGGCACTCGACGCCGTGCTGAGCGAGCAGGGTGGCGACGGTGACGCCCGTTGGCCCGGCCCCGAGCACGACGACGGAGACGTGCTCGACGGCGCCGTCGATGTCGGTCATGCGTATCGGACCACCGCGCGCTGCGTGCCGAGGTCGATCGACTTGTCGTCGGTCGCGACACTGGTTTCCACGACGTCGCCGTCGTGGAGGTACTTCGCGTTCTTGGACTGACTGGAGAAGAACGCCTTCCACTTCATTGCGGGCGGCAGGAGCGAGCCGATGATCTCGATGGGCTTGGGCGGCGCGCTGAGCGCCGTTCCGGCGGGGGTGCCGGTGAGCAAGAGGTCTCCGACGTCCATGCGCTGAAAGCGCGTGAGTTCCTGCAGGGCACGAAGCGGCCGGTAGATCATGTCGCCCGACACGGTCGAGTCCTGCCGCAGTTCGCCGTTGACGCGCAGTTGCAGGCGCAACTCACCGAAGCGCTGCAGTTCGTCGGCGCTCAGCAGCACCAACGCCGGGCCGACCGGCGTGAAGGTCGGGTACGACTTGGCTTCGTAGAACTGGGTTTTCGGCAGCTGGATGTCGCGGGCCGACACGTCGTTGGTGACGACCAGGCCGGCGATGTAGTCGGGGAGGTCCGCCTCGGTGAGCGCGGTTCCGACCGGCAGTTCGCGGCCGAACACGAGTCCGATCTCCACCTCGTAGTCCAGGAAGCGCACGTGGGCCGGCTTGACGATGTCGTCGGTCGGTCCGTTGATCGAACCGGATGCCTTGCGGAAGAACGTCAATGGCACCGTCGCCGGATCCATGCCCGCGTCCTTGACGTGGGAGGTGAAGTTCGTCATCTGGGCCACCACCCGACACGGCGCGGTCACCGGGGAGACGAGCTCGAGGCTGACTTCCGGCACGCTGTCGGTCCTGGCGGCGGCCGCCTGGACGGCGGCGCGGTCACGCAGCAATGCGGCGGTGGTCGTCGCCGTGGTGTCGATCTTCACGGCCCCGGTATCGGTCCGGACGTACCAGGCGTCGGCGGTGCGGAGCACGGAAGTGGTCATGACTTGGCAACTTTCAGTAGGCCGCGCAGGCGGCTGAGGGTGAATTCGTTGTCGTCGTCTCGTACGGCGGTGAGCATCGAGCGCAGTTCCTCGATGGACTCGCGGCCGGGGCGGATTCCGAGGAAGTCCTTGGTGACGGGCGGTCCCCACTGGGCGAGTCCCGTCGCGGTGAAGGCCGCCCATCCGGGTTCGAGCGTGTTGTCGAACATGTCGCCGTCGGTGAAGTGCTCGACGAGGAAGCCGTCGGGATCGCGCCAGTAGTCGAAGATCTGACTGCCCTGGATGTGCCGGCCGATGCCCCACGACCGTTGGTATCCGCGCTCGCGCAGGTATTCGCCGCCCGCGGCCAGTGCGTCGAGGTCGCACACCTGATACGCCGAGTGGACGTACCGGTTTCGCGGCCCGAGCGCGATGGCCAGGGTGTGATGGTCGGCGGGCGTGGCACCGCGATCGCAGCGGATGAAGCTCATCGTCGGCCCGCGGTCGCGCTGACCGGGGAAGTACAGGAAGTCGCTGACGATCATCCCGAAGTTGTCGAGGTACCAGTTGAGCGTCTCGACGTACTTGGTGCTCTGCAGCACGACGTGTCCGAGCCGCTGCACTCGCGCCGGAATCCGCTTCGGGCGCTGGGTTGCGTTGGCGCGCAACACGTCGTGGCCGAAGTTCAAGACCTGCGAGCTCTGCGGGGGGAGCGGGGCCAGGTCGTGGGTGCCTGCGACGACCTGCACCGGGACCCCACTCGGGTCGACGAGGCCGACCGACAGGCCGCCGATGTTCTCGGGCAGGGGCCGCACGGCGGCGCCCGTGGCGTCGGCGAGGCGCAGCACGTCGACCTCGTCCTGTGCGGTGAACGCCATGCCGACGAACCGCGATCGCGGGCCCCGGCGCACGGTCAGGCACGGGGTATCGGGATCGGTGCCGCGCAGCTGCAGCGCGTCCTCGGAGCGCAGCGCCGTCGAGAACCCGAACGCGTGCGCGAAGGCCTCGGCGCGAACGAGGTCGGGCTTCTCGAACTCCAGCCAGGCGATGTCGCGCACCTTGATCACCGGATTGGCCGACCGGCCTTGGTGTTCGCCGTTGCAGGCGCCCTGTTCGCTGTGCAGGTCCTGATGCGCACCCACGGTGTCGCTCATGACTGCCTCCTTTACGTTCTGACGAAATCGTCACATACGATGCTATCCTCAGTCAATAGTTCTGACGAAATCCTCACAAATGAGGAATCCGGGTAGGATCGGGGAGCGTGAAGAGATGAGGTGACGATGACGACGCCCCCGACCGATCAGTCGCCCGACGAGCGGCCGAACCGCCTCGCCCGGCGCAAGCAGCGCACGCGGGCGGCGTTGATCACCGCGGCGCAGTCCTTCATCGCCGCGGGCAAGCTGAACGTCCCGGTACTCGAGCTAACCCAGGCCGCCGACGTCGGCATGGGGTCGTTCTACAACCACTTCGACAGCAAGGAAGAACTGTTCGACGCCGCGCTCACCGAGGTGCTGGACATGCATGGGGCGCTGTTGGACGAACTGACCGAGTCGCTCGAGGACCCGGCGGAGACGTTCGCGCGCAGTTACCGCTTGACCGGTCGGTTGTTCCGCAGACGACCGCAAGAGAGCCGGGTGTTGCTGTCGAGTGGGCTGGCGCTGCTGTCGTCCGATCGTGGGGTGGTGCCGCGGGCGCGCCGCGACATCAGCGCCGGCGTCGACGCAGGCCGATTCCACGTGGCGGACATGAGCCTGGCGTTGGCCATCGTCGGCGGAGCGTTGCTCGGGCTGGGGCAACTGCTTCACGACGAGCCCGAGCGGGACGACGCAGAGACGGCGGACAAGGTCACGGAGCACGTGCTGGTGCTGCTCGGCATGCCCGCCGACGAGGCCAGGAGGATCTGTCAGCTGCCATTGCCCGACCTCGACTCGTCGAACGCGTAGGTGGAAGTAGTTCGCGGCCAAGTGGATCGGTGGATCGAGCTCGAACGCGAGGCGCGCGACCGGCTCTTCGACTGACGCAGAGCCAGCGCCGGGTTGACGGCGGGGATACTGGGACGCTGCTTATTTGACGTCGGCGCTTGAAATTCGGCCTTCGCGGGAATGCCCTGATCATGACCGTCATCGGATTCCACTGCTCGCACGAGCAGATCGGCCCGGGCCAGCTCTTACTGGACGTTCAGCGGGCCGAGCAGGCCGGCTTCACCGCAGCGATGTCCTCGGACCACTTCAGCCCGTGGAGCGAGCGGCAGGGCGAATCTGGCTTCGCCTGGTCGTTCCTCGGGGCAGCGCTGGCCACGACGCAACTGCCGTTCGGCGTCGTCAACGCGCCAGGTCAGCGCTACCATCCGGCGATCATCGCTCAGGCCATCGCAACCCTCGCTGAGATGTTTCCCGGACGGTTCTGGGCGGCGCTCGGATCGGGCGAGGCTTCCAACGAGCGGGTCAACGGCGAGCCTTGGCCGCGAAAGGACGTGCGGGATCAGCGCCTCATCGAATGCGTCGACGTCATTCGGCGGCTGCTGGCAGGGGAGGAGGTCAATCACGATGGATTGGTGAAGGTCAACCGCGGCCGGTTATGGACACTGCCCGACGCCTTACCCGACCTGATCGGCCCTGCGGTGACCCCCGAGACTGCGGCCCGCCATGCGGCGTGGGCCGACGGACTGGTCACCGTCAACCAATCGAAGGAGACGCTCTTGAAGGTCATCGAGTCCTATCGCGCGGCAGGTGGTCGTGGCCCCGCTCGGCTGCAGATTCACCTCAGCTGGGCGCCCGCCGAGGACGAAGCGGTCGCGATCGCTCACGACCAATGGCGTAGCAACGTCTTCGGTCCACCGGTCTGCTGGGACCTCGAGACGGTCGAGGCCTTCGACGTCATCAGCCAGCAGGTGTCGACCGAGCAGGTGAAGCAATCCGTACGCGTGTCCAGTGACCTCGGCCAGCACGCCGCGTGGCTGCAGGAGTACCTCGAGCAAGGCTGGGATGAGCTCTACCTACACTTCGTCGGCAAGACGCAGGCGCCCTTCATCGACGCGTTCGGCGAGCACGTGCTTCCGCAACTCGAGCCGACGGCGCCGCGCGAGGTGCTCGCATGAAGCGAAGCGACACGAGTGATCTGTGGTGGAAGAACGCCGTCTTCTACTGCGCGGACGTCGAGACGTTCTACGACTGGAACGGCGACGGCACCGGCGACATTCGCGGCATGGAAGAGCGCATCGAGTACCTCTGCGATCTCGGCGTCACGTGTCTGTGGCTCATGCCGTTCTATCCGACCGCGCACAAGGACGACGGCTACGACATCATCGACTTCTTCGGGGTCGACCCGCGGCTGGGTACGCACGGCGACTTCGTCGAGCTCGTCCGGACGGCTCGCTCGTGCGGTATCCGCGTGATCGTCGACTTCGTCATGAACCACACGTCGGACGCTCACCCGTGGTTCAAGTCCGCCCGCCGCAGCAAGGACGACCCGTACCGCGACTACTACGTGTGGTCTGCGACGGAGCCCAAGTCGACCGCCAAGGACGTGGTGTTCCCCGACGAGGAGGACAGCCTGTGGGAGCTCGACCCGCGGACCAATGAGTGGTACCTACACCACTTCTACAAGCACCAACCCGACCTCAACATCGCCAATCCGAAAGTGCAGGAGGAGATTTCACGGGTTCTTGGCTTCTGGCTCGAACTGGGGGTATCCGGCTTCCGGGTCGACGCGGTGCCCTTTCTCTTCGCCAGGGACGGTGTGCCGGGAGATCCCGGTGTCTTTGATCCCTTCGAATACCTCGGCGATGTCCGCAACTTCGTCACCCGCAGGGTTGGGGACGCGGTGCTGCTCGGGGAGGTGAATCTGGCCTACAAGGACCAGAAGTCGTTCTTCGGCGGCCCTGATGGCGACGGACTCAACATGCAATTCGACTTCATCGGAATGCAGAACTTCTACCTGTCGCTCGCTCGCGGAGACGCGCGTCCGATGGCCAAGTCGCTCCGTCAACGTCCGTCGCTCGACATAACGAGCCAGTGGGCGAACTTCGTGCGCAATCACGACGAGCTCACGCTCGACAAGCTGAGTGACGATGAGCGCCAAGAGGTCTTCGACGCGTTCGGCCCCGAGCCGGGCATGCAGCTCTACGGCCGTGGGTTGCGGCGACGGTTGCCCTCCATGGTCGGCGGCGACGAGCGGCGGATGCGACTGGCGTACTCCTTGACGTTTTCCCTGCCGGGGACACCCGTGCTCTTCTACGGCGAGGAGATCGGGATGGCCGAAAACCTCGACATCCCTGGCCGGTTGGCGGTGCGGTCGCCGATGCAGTGGACCGGTGGGCCAAATGGCGGCTTCTCCAAGGCCGAGAAACGACGGCTTACGCGCGCACTTCCCGGTGGCCTGTTCGGGCCGGATCGCATCAACGCGGCCGACCAGCGTCACGACCATGAATCGTTCTGGTGGTTCATGCGCAACCTGATCTACACCTACCGGCAGCAACCGGAGATCGGCTGGTCGACCGTCGAGATCCTCAAACAGCCCAATCGCGCGGTGCTTGCCCACGTGTGTCGGGAGAGCTCGGGCTGGGCCATGGTCGGATTGCACAACTTCGGCGCGGCGAGCTGCCTCGTGCCCGTCCAACTCCCTGACGTACCAAGGGGTTCGATACTCGTCGACCTCCTCGACGGGCTCTCGGAACACGAACTGGACGCCGGCGGCGGAGTCGAACTCGACCTTGATGCCTACGGCTACCGATGGCTGCGGCTGAGGCGGCCCGGTGACGAGCCGATCATCTGAGCCGGCGCGGAACCCGGCTCGCCAGCCGACTCAACCGGTGCTCACCTCGGAAGCGATGTCGTAGCGCTTCACGTAGTCCGCGAAGCGCTCCCGGAGTTCGTCGGCCTGCAGGCCGTAGTCCTCCGAGCCGGTAGCCGTGGGTTCCGAAGCGGCCCTTCGGGTTTGCGGCGACGTAAGCCGACACCGCCGTGCGGGCTCGGTCGTCGAACTCTCGACCGCACGCGGCGTACAGGGTCTCGACGGTGCCAAGCGGGTCGCCGACGAGGTCGGCGTACTGGACGTCGATGATCGGCTGCTCGGGGTGTTCGCGCCGGAACGCCTCGGTCCGCTCGATCGACGTCGCCAGCATCTGCGTCCAGTGCTCGGCGATGTAGGCGGTGCGGTCGGCGTCGCTGAACGTGCCCGTGAGCGTGGAGATGAGGCTGCACGCCGATGCGCACAGCACCGTCGGGTCGCGGTGAAGGAGCACCAGTCGCGCGTCCGGATACACGCCGTTCACCGCGTTCAAGGCGATTGCGTGGTTGGGGCTCTTCAACGTCCACGCGCCCCGCCTGCCGCCACTCTGGAGCACCCGCAGCACCGTGTGGTGGTAGTCGTACGCCGATCGGTAGTCGGCGCCCATCAGCCAGTCGCTGTAGGCGGGCACGTTCGCCATCGCCTCCCACGTGAGGCTCTTGAAGTCCTGGCTCAGCAGGGTGATGCACTCGGTGGGTCCCTCGGCGTCCTCGTGGTGGACGATCTTCATCTGCGGGTTGAGCGACTCGAGCATGTCGATGGCCTCGTTGGCGGCGTCGACGCGCGGCCCCGACCGGTACGTCTCCGGGGACGGAGGGGGAACGCTGTCGGCCGCTTCCCAACGGAGCAGCGCCCGGTTGCCGGGATCCTGGTCGAGCAGCTGGCTGAGGAACGTCGTACCCGCCCGGAACATGCCGACGACGATCAGCGGCGCATCGATGTGCTCGTCCAGGGAGCCGCGGGTGCCGTCGCACCCAATCGTGGATGCGCAGCCGATTCACCAGCCCGCCGATCACGTTCTGCTGCAACGCAAACTGGCCGAGCTCGCTCAGCTGGGCCTCGTCGTTGGCAGACGCGCACAAGACGGTGAGCCCCTCGACGAAGGCATCGGGGCCGAAGTCGTCGGACCCGGCCAGCGCGACGGCGGCCGACATGACGTCGCCGACGTCCAACCCGGGCATCGCGAGCTACCCGCGCTCGATGGTGACGACCGTTCGACCCATGGTTCTGCGCTGTTCGTGGTCGTCCAGCGCGGCGGCCACCTGCTCCATCGCGATCTGACGCCCGATCACCGGGCGGACCGCCCCCGACTCGACGAGTTCGAGGAGTGCGCCGTGGACCTCGCGACCGACTTCCGCGGGGAACATGTTGAGCCCGAACCTGCGGAAGTCGACCGGTAGCTCGCCGTAGCCGAGGATCACCCCGAGCACCGAGATGTTGCCCATTGACACCTTGCGCAGTGGACGACCGGTCAGTCCCGACTGCGGATCGTCGTTGAAACCGACGGGCAGATAACGACCTTCGCGGGCCACGCACGTCCAGATGGCCTCGGTCTGGTCACCTCCGACGAGGTCGACGGCGACGTCGGCGCCGCGCCCGTCGGTGCGGGCGTTCACCTCGTCGAAGAGGTCACCGGCAGTGTGATCGATGGCCGAGGCGCCGAGTTCGGTGCACAGGCGCACCTTTTCGGGCCCGCCTGCTATCGCGATGACGTTGGCTCCCGCCGCGACGCCGAGTTGGATCACGGCGGTGCCGACCGCGCTCGCCCCTCCGACGACAAGCAGGGTCTCTCCTGCGGCCAGCTTCGCGCGTCTGTGCAGCGCCAGGTAGCCCACGTGGAACGGCAGCGTGAACGCCGCGGCGCTGACGTCGTCCAAGCTCGGCGGAGCGTCGAAGGTGCCGGTGACCGGTGCGACGGCGAACTCGGCCAGGCCGCCAAGGGACTGCTTCGCCATGGCGACGACGCGGCGGCCCACCCATTCTCCTGCGCCTTCGCCCGCTTCGTCGACGACACCGCAGACGTCCATGCCGAGCGTGAAGGGTATTTGGCCCATGACGCTCGCCACGGTGCCGCGGCACCTGGCGATGTCACCGAAGTTGAGCGATGCGGCGGACACCGCTACCCGCACCTCGCCCGGACCTACCTCGGGAACCGGAACGTCGTGAACTTCAAGGGCTTCCGTTGGATCACCATGGCGAACGACGCGAACAGCCTTCAACCGTCGACCTCCTGCCGGCCCGTGCACCGATGCACGGGCCTGGTTGACCTAATCCTTTTTCTGGACGTGCTTGGTGACCCACTGGGCGGCCACCTTCACCAGACCGGATTCCGGGTAGCGCACGTGCGAGTTGAAGTCCTTCCCGAGCGAGCAGATCGGGTCGGCGGTGTTGCAGAGATCCGCGGTGCGTGAGCCGAAGTCCGGGCTCATCCGGGTCAGTGGCTGGCCGATGCGGGCCGAGGGGTTGCCGAACACGACGACGGCCGCGACGTGAGGAACGACGGCGGCGGGCAGTGGCGCCGTGTATCCGAGTCCGGCGAGCGGCGACGTGGCGACGACGTCGACGACGGCGGCACCCTGCGAGTAGCCGCCCAGCACGATCTTGGTGTCAGGGCACGTGGCGACCGTGGACTGCACGTGCTTGCTCGCGTCGGTGGCGCCTCCGCCCACTGCGAGGAAGTCGTAGGACGCCGGGTAGTCCACCGCATAGGTGCCGATCGACTTGCCCTTCACCATCGGTCGGAGCGTGTCGACCAGCGCCTGACCGACTCTGCCGATGCCGGGTGGCTCGTCGGTGCCGCGGGCGAAGACGAGCTCTATGTCGGAGCACTTCGGGGCCGCGGACGCCGCAGGTACCCCAAACGGGCTCACCGCCGTGAGCACGGCGAGCACCGACGCGACGGTGGCACCGGCCGTGCGGAATGGCGGCGTGGCTGAGCGTGCCCGACGCGCGCGCCGAAGTGTGCTGCCGACGGACACGGGCCTCTCCTCGACCTGATGCGTGTAATGAGCGGGTCAATCAACTATGTACCCATTCGTCACAAATGTCACTCCCATAACAAAGTCCAGGTCGTGGCCGTTCGATGGGAGCCTGGGCCCGTTCGTCAGTGTTCAGCGTCGAATTCGATGGGCATCGACGCCGGGCCACTCATTCCGGTCAGTGGTTTCCAGGGCGCTGGCCCGGTGAGGCGGGGGTTGGGCATCCGCCGCGTGATGACCGTCAGGGCCTCGACGAGTTCGATTCTGGCGAGGTGGACTCCGAGGCAGTAGTGCATCCCGCCGCCGAAGGTCAGCATGGCCGGCGGGGACTCGCGGGTGATGTCGAGGCGGTCGGGATCGTCGTAGGCGGCGGGATCGCGATTGGCCGCGGCCGAGTTGACGAGCACCAGCGTGCCCGCCGGGATGGACACCCCACCCAGTTCGACGTCCTCGACCGGCGTGCGCATGGTGGCGAACGCGATGGGGGAATGGCGCATCGTCTCCTCGACCGCCTTCGGTGCGAGTTCGGGATGCTCGGCCAACAGCGCCCACTGATCGGGATGTTCGTGGAGCACGTGCGCCGAAGCGGCCAGTTGGTTTCGGGTGGTGTCGGTTCCGGCGATCAGCAGGCCGGACACCAGCATCAGTAGTTCGTCGTGGGTGAGTCGATCGCCGTCGTCTTCGGCGCGGATGAGATCGGAGATCAGGTCGTCGGTGAGTGTGTGCCGCCGTTCGGCGACCATGCCGTCGACGTAGGCGTCGAGTTCGTCCCAGGCGCGCAGGATGATGGGAGCGTCGTTGGCGGCGTTCCAGAAGAACGCCTTGAGCACGTCGTCGGCCCAGCTCGAGAACAGTTCCCAGTCCTTCCGGGGTGCACCGAGCAGTGCGCAGATGATCGGAATCGGGTACTGCGTCGCCACGTCCGCGACTAGGTCACAGCGGCCGACGGCCGCGAGTGGGTCGACGAGTTCGTTGATGACGTCGATGGCTGTGGTCCGGAGTCGTTCGGCGGCCTTGGGGGTGAACACCTTGGACACCAGTCTCCGAAGCCGGTGGTGTTCGGCACCGTCCAGACTCAACAGGTTGCTCGCGGTTCTGTCCCACAGCGGCCCCGACGTGATGCCCTGTGCCGCCAGCGTGAACCCTTGCGGCACCCGGAACGTGGAGTCGCGCAACGTGCCGCGCACCAGGTCGTAGGTGAGCAGTTCGGGACCGTACGGCCCCATTGCGATGGGAGCCTGCCGCCGGGCGCGCGCGATGAGCGCGTGCGCCTCCTCGGGAGTTCGCGCTTGCTGATAGTCGACGGAAGGCAAATTGGCGTCGAATACGTTTGGCGAGCGGGGGCGCTCAATCGCGATCGTCATCGTGAATCTCCTCGAATGGTCGCAATGGCTGCGGATTGGGGCCGCACCTAGCCGGGTTCAGTTGTTCCGACGATGTCCGAGGACCGTCAAGATCGAGCGAACGCCACCGCCGAAGAGTCGAATAGAGTAGTCGACTACTCGAGTTTCCCTAGCCTTGTTTCTGCAGGTGAAGAGACATTTGGGCCGGCTCTATGGAGCGTGCCGCTGACGGCAGTACCAAGCGGCTATCGAGCTGGTCGCTCTGGACGAGGGCGACCTACCCGCCCGCTTCAGTCCGTATGAGAGATTCCTCGCCTGACGCTGTCGTCGTCACCAACCCCGGCGCCGCGGCGCCGACCCCACCAGACGGTCCTTGGCCGCGACGTCGCGGCTGCGATAGACGACGTAGGGCCGGAATAGGTAGCCGATCGGTGCGCTGAACGCGTGCACCAACCGGGTGAACGGCCACAACGCGAAGAGCGCCAATCCGATCAGCACGTGCAGCTGGAAGTACGCCGGCGCCGCTGCCATCAGATCACCGCGCGGCTGCAGGATCCAGATCGACCGAAACCAAACCGACACGGTCTCGCGGTAGTTGTAATCCTCGCCGACGACGCCGGACCCGAGCGCGGTCGCGCACAATCCCGCGACGATGGCGAGCACGAGCACCACGTACATGAGCTTGTCGTTGGCTGTGGTGGCCATGAACACCGGGCCCGTGGTGCGACGCCGGTAGATCAGCAGCATGATGCCGGCCAGCGTCGAGATCCCGGCGATGGAGCCGAGTATCACCGCTTGGACGTGGTACCCATGTTGGCTCAGGCCGACGGCGTCGGTCCACGACTGCGGGATCACCAGACCGATGAAGTGGCCGAAAACGACGACCAGGATGCCAAAATGGAACATCGGGCTGGCGATTCGCAGCAGCCGCGATTCGTAGAGTTGCGACGAGCGGGTGGTCCAGCCGAACTTGTCGTAGCGGTAGCGCCACCAGGTGCCGACGACCACGATCGCCAGGACGACGTAAGGCACGACGTCCCAGAAGATTTCGCCCGTAGCCATGTCACGAACCTCCCTCGCGGCGTCGCGGCGGGACGGTCAGCGTGAACGGTTGCAGCCCGACCGCTTCGGCGGGGGGGCCGGCCTGCGCCAGCCGCTGCGCCCGCCGCTGATCCTGGTCGCTTGGGGCTGGCAGCGTCTCGCGCACCGCGGCGATGGTGTGGGCGTACGGCGATCCGTGTTCGATCAGGCCGTCGTGCAACACGTCGATGGGCACCCGGTGCTCGACGAGCAGGCGCCGCCCCGCCACGGGGTCGACCGTCGCGGCGAACTCGAGCACGACGGGAAGATAGTCGGGAGCTTCATCGGCGGGTGGCCGGACCCCGGCATCGAGGTAGGCCTGGGTGAACGCATGCATCTCCCGGCCGCGGTTGCGGGTGTCGCCCGCCGTCCAGTACGTCAGGTACATCGTGGATCGCCGTCGCAGGTCGAAGGTTTCGACGTAGTCGGCCGCGGCTTGCATCGGCGCGGTTGACGTCAACGCGGCGACCGTGCGCGCCAGCATCTCGGCAGCAAGGCCGACCGCGGAGGCACGTAGCTCGTCGACGGTGCGGAGGCGAGCGCTGAGGTGCTCATCGGGGTAGGCCAGAAGCAGCGACGCACACTGCCACACCAGACGGTCCTGCAGCGACTGCACGGCGCTGTTTCCGCGGGTGCGGTTGCGCAGCCTCATCGCGGGAACATCCCCGCCGGCGCTCCTCTGCCGTCCCAGTTCAGCAGGTTGACCCTGGACGGGTGCTCGGCGTTGGCGGCCATGCCTTCGCCGGTCTGCCGCTGCTTGAGTGCGTGGAAGGTCTCCACCGCGACGGGCACCGGTCCGCCGCTGGTCTCGCCGAAAGGGCCCGACTCGTACATTCCCGGTCCACCGTCGAACGACAACGCGCATTCGGTGGCGGTCTCCTCGAGTCTGGTGGCCCTCGTTGGCGTACGCCGACGGAATGACGTAGCGCTCTTCGTACTTCGCGATGGCGAGCAGCCGGTACATGTCGTACATCTGCTCCTCGGTCATCCCGACCGAATGGGGGATGTCCGGTTGGGTCTCGCGACCGAGGTTGATGTCACGCATGTAGGACCGCATCGCCGCCAGCCGACGCAGCACCGCCTCGACGGTGCCGGTGTCGCCGGCGGTGAACAGCCCGGCTAGATACCCGATCGGGATGCGCAGGGCCTCCAGCGCGCCGAACAGGTTGCCCAGGTCCTCGCCGTCGTGCCCGTCGCGGCTGACGGCGTCCACCACCGGCGACAGCGGCGGGATGTACCAGACCATCGGCATGGTGCGGTACTCCGGATGCAATGGCAGGGCCACCCGATAGGTGTTGATCAATGCATATACCGGCGATCGCTGCGCGGCCTCGATCCACTCGTCCGAGATGCCCTCGGCCCGTGCGCCGGCGATCACCTCGGGATCGGACGGGTCGAGCAGGATCTGGCGCTGCGCCTCATACAGGTCGGCCTCGTTCTCGACCGATGCCGCCTCGAGCACCCGGTCCACGTCGTAGAGCACCAGCCCGATGTAGCGCAACCGTCCCACGCACGTCTCGGCGCACACCGTGGGCAGCCCCACTTCAACGCGCGGGTAGCAGAAGGTGCACTTCTCGGCCTTGCCGGTCTTGTGGTTGAAGTACACCTTCTTGTACGGGCAGCCGGACACGCACATCCGCCAACCGCGGCACCGGTCCTGGTCGACCAGCACGATGCCGTCTTCGGTGCGCTTGTACATCGCCCCCGACGGGCACGACGACACACACGACGGGTTGAGACAGTGCTCGCAGATGCGCGGTAGGTAGAACATGAACGTCTGCTCGAGTTCCAGGCGAACCTGCTCGCTGACCTTCGCCAGCACCGGATCGCCTGGCACGATCTCCGGTGAACCGCCCAGGTCGTCATCCCAGTTCGCCGACCACGACACCTTCATCGGTTTGCCGCTGATCAGGCTGCGCGGCGGCGCCACCGGCATGTGCTGACCCAGCGGTGCCGATACCAGGTTCTCGTAGTCGTAGGTCCACGGCTCGTAGTAGTCGTTGATGCCGGGCAGCTTCGGGTTGGAGAATATCCGCAGCAGCTTGTGAATACGGCCACCGTCGCGCAGCCGCAGCCGCCCCCGCTTGTCGCGGATCCACCCGCCACGCCACCGATCCTGGTCTTCATAGGTGCGTGGATACCCTTGTCCGGGGCGGGTTTCGACGTTGTTGAACCACACGTACTCGGTGCCGGACCTGTTGGTCCAGGCCTGCTTGCACGTCACCGAGCAGGTGTGGCAGCCGATGCACTTGTCGAGGTTCATCACCATCGCCATTTGTGCCATAGGTTTCATCGGCTCACTCCGCAAGCTTCGTACGGCAGCATCAGTACGTCACCTCCTGGGAGCGGCGGCGCACGACCGTCACTTCGTCGCGCTGGTTTCCGGTGGGGCCCAGATAGTTGAAGGCGAACGAGTGCTGCGCGTAACCGCCCGCGAGGTGAGTCGGCTTGACCAGCAGTCGGGTCAGCGAGTTGTGGATGCCACCGCGGTTGCCCGTCGTCTCAGTGAGGGGAACATCGATCGTGCGTTCCTGCGCGTGGTACACGTACACCACGCCGTCAGGCATGCGGTGCGAGACGACCGCGCGGCACACCACTACGCCGTTGCGGTTGACCGCCTCGACCCAGTCATTGTCGCGCACTGCGATCTTCGCGGCATCGCCCGGGCTCATCCACATGGTCGGGCCACCGCGCGAGAGCGAGAGCATGAACAGGTTGTCCTGGTACTCGGAGTGGATGGACCACTTGGAATGCGGCGTCAGATACCGCACGCTCAGCCCGATTCCCTCGGAACCAAGCGTGGGCTCGCCGAACAGTCGGGACATGTCCAGCGGCGGTCGGTAGATGGGAAGCTGCTCGCCGAGTTCCTCGAGCCAGTCATGATCGACGTAGAAGTGCATCCGGCCGGTCAGCGTGTGAAAGGGCTTGAGCTCCTCGATGTTCACGGTGAACGGGGCATAGCGGCGACCACCGGTCTCGCTACCGGACCATTCCGGGCTGGTGATCACCGGGACGGGACGTGCCTGGGTGTCGGCGTAGGTGATGCGCCGTTCCTCGCTGCCCTCGGCCAGGTGCACCAACGGTCGGCCCGTGCGCCTCTCGAGTTCGCGGAACCCCTCGACGGCCAGGCGCCCATTCGAGGTGCCCGACAGCGCGAGGATGACGTCAGCCATCCGCTCCGCCGTCGTGATCGCGGGGCGCCCTTCCGCCGGGCCGGAGTTCATCACACCGAACTTGGCGCCGAGCTGGGTGACCTCCATCGTGGGGTGCGTCGTGACACCCTTGGTCGTCAGCCCCAGCGTGTCGACGAGCGGGCCCAGCGCCGCCCACTTGTCGGCGACCGCGGCGTAGTCGCGCTCGACGACCGCCACCGGGCCCATCGTCTTCCCTGGCACGGGTGTCTCCCCGGTGGCGCGCCAATCATGTTCGACACCACCGGGATATGCCATGGCGCCGGGGGTGTCATGTTGCAGCACGCCGAGCACGACGTCGGTTCGGGTACCGAGGTGCTGAGCGGCCAGCGCACTGAAGGCGCGGGCGATCGCGCCGAACGCCTCATAGTCGGACCGGGTTTCCCATGGCGGGTCGATCGCCGGGCTGAAGGCATGGATGAAGGGATGCATGTCGGTGCTCGACAGATCCCCCTTCTCGTACCAGGTCGCCGCGGGCAGTACGATGTCCGACAGCAACGTGGTCGACGTCATCCGGAAGTCGATCGACATGAGCATGTCGACCTTGCCCTCGGGAATGTCGTCCGTCCACGCAACGTCGTTGGGCCGCAGGTCTTCCGGTGCGGGCTGGGCTTGCAGGTTCGACGTGGTGCCCAGTAGATGCCGCAGGAAGTACTCGTTGCCCTTGCTCGACGATCCGAGCAGGTTGGCCCGCCAGACGTCGAGCACGCGCGGCCAGTTCCTCGGGTTGTCCGGATCGGTTACGGCCAGCTTGAGCTCGCCGGCGGCCAATTGCTCGGCCACGTAGGCGGGGACCTCCCGGCCAGCCGCGTGGGCCTCGTCGGCGATGTCGAGGCTGGACCGGTCGAACTGCGGATAGAACGGCGTCCAGCCCATCGCCACTGCGGACACGAGCACGTCCATTGTGTGCTTGTCGTGGAACCTGCCGCGGCCGAGTGGGCTGGCCAATGCATCGGCTCGATACCCGTCGTAGCGCCACTGGTCGGTGTGGGTGTACCAGTACGACGTGCCGGCCATCTGCCGCGGCGGCCGGCTCCAGTCGGTTCCCATCGCCATTGCGGCCCAACCGGTTACCGGCCGACATTTCTCCTGTCCGACGTAATGGGCCCAGCCGCCGCCGTTACGGCCCATCGAACCGGTCAACAGGAGCAGCGCGAGCACCGCCCGGTAGGTGGCGTCACCGTGGAACCACTGGCAGATGCCGGCGCCCATGATGATCATCGAACGGCCGCCGGACTCCTCGGCGTTGCGCGCGAACTCCTTGGCGACGCGGACGGCCTGCGCCGCGGATACCCCGGTGATCGGCTCCTGCCATGCCGGGGTGTACGGCTCGGCCGCGTCGTCGTACCCGGTGGGCCACCTCCCGGGCAGCCCCGGCCGGGACACCCCGTACTGGGCGAGCATCAAGTCGAACACGGTGCAGACGCGGTGCTCGCCGACCTGACGTACGGGCACACCGCGCGTCAGCGTCTCGCCGTGCCCGTCGATCGTGTCGAACCGCGGTAGGTGAACGAGTGCGGTATGCCCGTCGGGTCGGGCAACGGTCAAAGCCGGTACCAGGTCGCCTAATTCGAGGTTCCACTTGCCCACACCGTCGTCGCCGTACCGGAATCCCAACGAACCCTTGGGCACCGCGACGGTGTCGGTCGCCCCGTCGAGCAGCACGGGCTTGAAGGCTGCGTTCTGCACGTCCTGGCCGAGATCGGCGGCAGTGAGGTTCTTACCGGGCACCAGCACCCCGTCGCGTTCCTCGAGCTTGACCAGGAAGGGCAGATCGGTGTACTTCCGGACGTAGTCGACGAAGAACGGAACCCGGTGGTGTACGAAGCACTCCGAGAGAACGACGTGACCCATCGCCATCGCGAGCGCGCCGTCGGTCCCCGCGGCGCACGGCATCCACTCGTCGGCGAACTTGGTGTTGTCGGCGTAGTCGGGGCTCACGCTGACGACTTTCGTTCCGCGGTAACGGACCTCGGCCATCCAGTGGGCGTCAGGGGTGCGGGTGACCGGGACGTTCGAGCCCCACATCATCAGGTACGACGCGTCCCACCAGTCGCCGGACTCGGGCACGTCCGTCTGGTCGCCGAACACCTGCGGGGAGGCCACCGGCAGGTCGGCGTACCAGTCGTAGAACGACGTCATCACGCCGCCGATTAGTTCGACGAACCGCGACCCGGCGGCGTGCGACACCATCGACATCGCCGGGATCGGCGAGAAGCCGGCAACACGGTCCGGCCCGTACTCCTTGATGGTGTGCACGTGTGCGGCGGCGATCATCTCGGTGGCCTCGGTCCACGTCACCCGTACCAGCCCGCCCTTCCCGCGGGCTTGCTGGTAGCGGCTCCGACGCACCGGATCTGTCTGAATGTCGGCCCAGGCCAGGACGGGGTCGCCCAGCCTGGCGCGGGCCTCCCGGTACATCTCGACCAACACGCCACGCGCGTAGGGATGGCGCACGCGGGTGGGCGAGTACGTGTACCACGAGAACGCGGCGCCGCGCGGGCAGCCGCGCGGTTCGTACTCGGGACGGTCGGGGCCCACCGAGGGGTAGTCGGTCTCCTGGGTCTCCCAGGTGATGATGCCGTCCTTGACGTAGACCTTCCACGAACACGATCCGGTGCAGTTGACGCCGTGGGTCGACCGGACCACCTTGTCGTGGCTCCATCGGTCCCGGTAGAAGACGTCACCGTCACGACCGCCGCGCCGGGTGACGGTACGGAGGTCATCGGAGATCTCGCCCACGGTGAAGAACCTGCCGCTGCGCCCGAGTAGCTCCTCGATCCGGCCGCCGATTTGCGCGCTCACGCGGCGGTCTCCACTCCGCCACGCGGAACGGGTTCGCGGGCGTGCAACCGCAGCGCGGTGTAGGCGAAGGCGATGAGTGCCGTGGCGACCAGCAGCAGCAACCCGATGGTGTAGTCATTGTCTGCCTGGTTGTATGTCGCGCCCATCACCAGCGGGGGGAAGTAACCGCCCAATCCGCCAGCGGCGGCGACGATTCCGGTGACCGAACCCACCGATTTTGCCGGTGATCGGCGAGCCACCCACGCGAAGACGCCTCCGGTCCCCATGCCGAGGAAGAGCGCCAACGCGATGAAGGTCGCGGCGGACCACACGTCCGGAGGCGGTTGAAAGACCGCGATGAACGCCATCAGCGCGGTCCCCGCCAGGGACACCAGCACCACGTATTTCGGCGGTATCCGATCGGAGAGGGCGCCACCAATGGGTCGGGCGACCACGGCGGCAAGCGCGAAGCCGGCCGTACGGGCTCCCGCATCGACGGCCGAGAAGCCGTAGATGGTCTTGATGTAGGTGGGCAGGTAATTGCTGAATGCGACGAAGCCACCGAACACGACGGCGTAGAGGAAGCACATCTCCCACGTCACGCGGAGTTTTGCGGCCGCCTTCAGTTTCGGCAGTACCGGGTCGGTATTCGGGGTGAACATCGGCGCGTTGCGCATCACCAGCATGCAGGCGATGGCCGTGAGCGCCAGGGCGACGGCAACGATCACATGTGCGGTGAACAACCCGAACCACTTGACGAACCGGGGCGTGAAGAACGCCGACAACGCGGTGCCGACCATGCCGGCGCCGAAGACCCCCGTCGCGAAGCCGCGTCGGGCGGGTTCGTACCAGTTGTTGGCGAACGGGATGCCGATCGCGAAAACCGTCCCGGCGATACCGAGGAAGAAGCCGAATACCAGAAGTAGCGGGTACGAATGTGCGGTTCCGGCGATGCCTACCGCCAATACCGGCAGGATCGAGGCCAGGCAAATCCCGATGAACATGATGCGGCCGCCGAACCGGTCGGTGAGCGGACCGACCACGATCCGCCCGAGCGACCCGACCAGTATCGGCGTCGCGACCAGCATCGAGGCCTGGGTGCTGTTCAGGGAGAGATCGGGCGCATACGTCGTGGAGAGCGGGCCGATCATGTTCCAGGCCCAGAAGTTGATGGTTGAAACCCATGTGGCCAGCGCCAGGTTGATGCGCTGCCCTTCGAACGTCGACGGTGTGGTGACCGCGTTCACGCCCCTAGACAACCACTCGTGGTTGACCTTGGGCCGAGTATTGGCCAAATACTCGGGCAGCACCAGATCGCCGGTAGCGCCCAGTTTTCTCCGCAGACATGCTTGCCTTGATTGGCTGGCCACGCGTCCCGGACCGCCCATTTCCGGCTGATGATCGGTTTGGACGTTCAGTCCCGCTACGGTGCGGAGTCGGTGAGAATCGACGTGTAGCGGGGGAGAGGTCCGCGCGTCCACGTGGGCTGGTTCCCTGCCGTGAACCCATGACGTTGCTAGCTATTGACCGGCGACGCAACGAAGGAGATCAGATGAACAAGTTCTCGTTGACGGCAGTGGCCCGCGAACAACTCGCAGGCGCCGACCGCGCCTCGAGCGGTCGCAGTGCACACACCGTCTACGGAGGCCACGAACACGTCCTGCGTCAAACCGTGATTGCGCTGGCGGCGGGCCGGAGACTCGATGAACACGAGAATCCGGGTGAGGCGACCGTCCAGGTTCTTCACGGACGCGTTCGACTCATCGCAGGCCAGGACGTCTGGGAAGGCTCGACGGGCGATCTGATCGTCGTCCCTGCTGCGCGGCATGCGCTCGAAGCTGTTGAAGCGTCAACCATCTTGATGACCGTCGCGAAATTACCTTCCCCACAGGCCAGTTCGTAGACACGCGAATAGCCACCCGCTGCCGGCGCGCCGTACCCGGAGCCGGGCACGGCGCATCCACCGGGTCATGCGGCTGCTGGTGACCAACTATCGGGCCCGAAGATCTCGTAGTGAATGTGAGTCTCGGGCATGCCCTTGGCCAGCAGGGCCGCTCGGATGCCGTGCATGAACGGGAGCGGTCCGCAAAGGTAGGCCTGGGTGCCAGGGGCGATGTCCACGTCGTCCAGGTCGACTCGGCCGGAGCGGATCTCGGCGGTTGGTTGGCGGGAGCCCATGTCCTCATACCACCGGTGCATCACGGCAGACGGTAGTGCCTCGACCAGTTCGCTGAGCTGTGCACGGTGCGCATGGGCGCTTGGGGAGCGGTCGGCATGCAGCACCGCGATCGGTCGGTCATCACCCGTCTCGGCGAGGTGGTGGAGCATTCCGATGACGGGTGTGCACCCGATGCCGGCCGAGATGAGCAGTAGTGGTGCGTCGTCGTCCGGCAGCACGACGTCGCCGAACGGTGTGGTGACGTCCAGTACGTCATCCTCGAACACGTTGTCGTAGAGGAAGTTCGACACCTCGCCGGTAGGCGCGATCGATCCGTCCGGCAGGACGTGGGGGTTGATGCGCTTGACGGTGATGCGCCAGTCGCCGGCCGACGGTGCCGAGCAAAGGCTGTACTGGCGGATCTGCCGCGCGCCGTCGGAAAGATGAACTCCGACCGAGACATACTGTCCCGGAACGAAACTTGGAAGGTCGGTGCCGTCGGTTGAGGTGAGGGTGAACGACACCGAATCGGCTGTCTCATTGCGGCGTTCACTCACGATCACGCGACGCCACACATCGCCCGCTGCGACGCCGGCGTCCGCGTAGAGCTCGTTCTCCATCGAGATCAAGGTCTGCGCCATCAGCCAGTACAGCTCGTCCCAGGCGGCGGCGACCTCGGGAGTCACCGCGTCGCCGAGCACCTCGACGATCGCCCCGAAGAGGTGCGTGTGCACGATCTGATACTGCTCGGCGGTGACCCCCAGCGACGCATGCTTGTGCGCGATCCGCGCCAATAACTGTCGGGCACGCGCGGGGTCGGGATCCAGCTGCAGGCTCGCGAATCCAGCGATGGCGCCGGCGAGTGCCTTCTGCTGCTCGCCCTGCTTCTGGTTACCGCGGTTGAACAGGTCGCGTTCGAGCTCGGGGTGTGCAGCGAACATCTTTCGGTAGAACAGCGGGGTGATCTCGCTGATCGCCACGCCGATGGCCGGAAGCGTAGCCTGAACGATCTCCCTGGACTGTGCCGACAACATTGTCATGTTCCTATCTATGCGGTGGTTTGCTGATCGCTGCCATGCACCCGAGGAAGGGCGAGCAGGACATTCTTGGTGGGTGGGCGGATGAGGTCTTCGATGGTCGACTCGTCGAGGGAGGCGTAGAACGCGTCCTGCGCGCGGCGCAGTTCGCTCCGTAGCCGGCAGCTGAAGCGCAGTGGACACGGATTCGGTCCCTCGCACTCGATGACTTCGTCACTGCCGCTGTGATCTTCAAGTCGGCGCATGAGCCATCCGACGCGGGCGGTGCGGCCGAGTTCGGTGATGGCCAATCCGCCACCGCGCCCGCGACGGGCGTCGATTACGCCGAGTTCGGCGAGCCGAGTGATCACCTTGGTCATGTGCAGGTAGGACACCGACAACTGCTGGGCGATCTCCTTGCTCGTCGGCCGATCGTCGGTCGCGGCGGCCAGCCGCATCACGGCCCGCAGGCCGAGGTCGGTGAACCGAGTGACTTCCACGAGGCGACGATATCTTAATTCGTATTTACAATGCGAATTATGTGACGCGGATCGCTGTCCAGCGACGAAGGGGTAGTGCTTCGGCTGGTCAGGCGGCCAGGCGGGTCAGCCTCGCATCGATCTCGGTGCGGGTCGACGGCTCTGGATCACGCCGACGAGGCCGTCGGCGGCGCAATTCGCGGCGAGGATGGCCACGTCTGGTGATCACCGTGATCGTGTGCAGACGGGCGTGAACGTCAGCGTGGTGAGGCAAGATTGCGCGGGTGACGACACCGCGGCAACCCCCCGGCGAGCCCGGTTGGCGTGGCAGGGTGCCTCCGCCCGACCCGGCGACACAACGGATCCCGCGCCCCCCTCGGCCGCCTGAGGCACCGACCGAGCAGATCCGAGCGCCGCGGCCACCCGCCGGTGCAGCACCCACCGAGCGGATCCGGCGACCCCGTCCGCCCGCCGGATTCCCACCGGCGAGCGGCCTGCCTCCGCCAGCTCCGTGGCCTCCACCTCAACCGCCTGCACCACCTCAGCCGCCTGCACCACCTCAGCCGCCTGTGCCAGCTCCTGGCGTCGAACAGGCCGAAGTCAAAAGGCCGCACGGCTTCCGTAGCCGACAGTCGATCATCCTGATCGCGATCATCGTCGTCGCGCTGGTGGCGGGCGGGCTGGCCGGTGCAGAGCTCTACGCGCGGCACCGTGCGGACAGCATCCTCGTCGAGGTCGCCCAATGCGTCGTCCAAGACGGTGCCTCCATCTCCTTCGGGGTGAACCCGCCGTTCCTCTGGCAGCACATCACCGGCGACTACACGAACATCTCGGTCACCACCGACGGCGACCGCGTTCAGGACGCCAGGGGGATGACGGCCGAGGTGACGCTGGAGGACGTGCAGTTGCATGGCACCGATGATTCCCAGGGCACCATCGGATCGCTCAATGCGACGCTCACGTGGAAGTCCGCGGGCATCAAGGACACGGTGGCCGCCAACCTTCCGGGAGTCGGAAGTCTGATCACCGGCGTCAGCACGGACCCCGCTGCGGGGACCATCATCCTGAAGGCCGGAGACAGCAACAGCGTCACCGCCAAGCCCGTCGTCACCGACGGTGACCTCAACCTCGAGGTGCTCGACGTCAAGGGCGCCATCCCGAAGGACAAGGTCCAGTCGGCGCTGAACGACCTCACCAAGAAGCTGAACGACAACTATCCACTCGGTATCCATGCGGACAGCGTCGAAGTGACCTCGACCGGCGTGGTCGGAAAGTTCTCCAGCCAGAACGCATCGATCCCCAAGGAGGACGCGAACCCCTGCTTCTCGCGCCTCTAGGCAGGCACGGGTTCGGCGCGGGTGCTCGCGACCATGACGGTGTCCATGCGTGGGTGACGACGTCGCATCCAAGTTCATGCGGTTTGGTTATGGTCGATCGGTGCAACTCGAGGAACTTCACTGGTTCGTCGTCCTCGCCGAAACCGAACACGTCACCGAGGCCGCCGCCGAACTGGGAGTGAGCCAGCCCGCCTTGTCCCGAGCGCTGGCTCGATTCGAACATCAGGCCGGTGCGCAACTGTTCGACCGGGTGAATCGCCGACTCCGGCTGAACGCCTATGGGCAGATCATGCTCGAACACGCCAGACGCAGCCTCGCCGAAATGCGTTCCGCGACAGAGCGCATCGCCGCGCTCCGCGATCCCGATTCCGGAAGGGTCCGGCTGGCGTTCCTGCACTCTCTGGCGAGTTGGTATGTACCGGAACAGCTTCGGCGCTTCCGTCAATCGGTGCCCGGCATCCGGTTCGACTTGTTCCAGGGCCCGGCTCACGAGATCACCGACCGGGTGCTGGCCGGCCGGGCCGACATCGGCATCACGTCCCCGCGCCCCGAGGCACCCGGCTTCGTCTGGCACCGCCTCTACGTCGAGCGACTGTGTCTGGCCGTCCCGCGCGGGCACCGGTTGGCCACCCGGTCCCGGATACGGCTGTCCGCGGCTGCGGGGGAGCCCTTCGTCGCGTTGGAGAAGCCGTTCGGGTTGCGGCAGCTGACCAACCAGCTGTGGGCCGAGGACGACATCACCCCGGACATCGTCTTCGAGGCGACGGAGATTCCCACGATGGAGGGGTTGGTGGCTGCGGGTTTCGGGGTCGCCGTGGTCCCGGTTCCCCGCGAGGGTGGTGACCCCAAGGTCGTCCACGTTCCGCTGTCCAACGTCGGAGCCAAGCGCGAAGTGGGTCTGGTGTGGGAACACGATCGAGTGCTTCCGCCCCCGGCACTCCGATTCGCCACCTTTCTCGACGGCGGGTGAGCGCGGGGCCTGTGCGGCACGCTGCGATGATGTTTGAAGCGCATGAGCGAACCGCAAATGATGCATTGGACACATTGAGGTGCGACTCCTAGCGTCGCCGTGGTGTCGATCGAACAAACAGCGCCACGGACATGGGCCGGGCACGCGCGCGGCTCGACCGAGTACGGGCGACTGCTCGCTGCGTTGTTCTGTGCGGGCATCGCGACGTTCGCACAGCTCTACTCACCGCAGGCCGTCCTGCCGCTGATCTCCGCCGATCTGCACATCGGGGCGGCGGATGCGGCGCTGATGGTTTCGGCGTCCACCATCGGACTGGCCGTCGGGGTGATCCCGTGGTCCACGCTCGCAGACCGGATTGGACGCGTCAGGGCCATCTCGCTATCGGTCACCATCGCCACCGCTGTCGGACTGCTCGTGCCCTTCGCGCCCACCTACCAGCTGCTCCTTGCGGGCCGCTTCGTCGAAGGGTTGGTCGTCGGAGGCGTGCCTGCCATCGCGGTCGCGTACCTGACGGAGGAGATCGACCCCAAGCACGCCGCACGGGCGGCCGGAACGTTCGTCGCGGGAACCACCATCGGTGGGCTCATGGGTCGGTTGGTGTCCAGTCCGGTGGCCGAGGCCCTTGGATGGCGCATGGGCGTCTTCACGGTCGCGGTGCTCTGCGGCGTGGCCGCGCTCACCTTCGTCAAGGTCGCCCCGAGGCCGCGCGGGTTCGTGCCGTCGCGTTGGTCGGGACATCCCGAAGGCGGCCTCGGGCACCGCTTGACGATGAACCTCCGCTCGCCTCGGCAGCTTGCCCTGTTCGCGCTGGCCTTCCTGTTGATGGGCGGCTTCGTCGCGATGTACAACTTCTTGGGCTTTCGGCTAGTGCAGGCGCCCTTCTACCTGTCTCCGTTCGTCGTCAGCCTGGTGTTCCTGGCCTACCTCGCCGGAACCTGGTCTTCGTCGCGAGCCGGCGCCGAGGCGTCGCGCTTCGGGCGCAAGCAGGTGCTGCTGGTGTCCATCGCCGTGATGATCGTGGGAGTCGCAATCACGTTGAGCGACAACGTGTTCGCGGTACTCACAGGTCTGGTGGTCGCGACCGCGGGATTCTTCGGCGCCCATTCGATCGCATCGGGGTGGACCGGACAGTTGGCACCGACCGGCAAGGCTCAGGCCTCGTCGCTGTACAACCTGTTCTACTACGGCGGCTCGAGCGTCGTCGGTTGGTTCGGCGGCGTGGCCTTCGACGGCGGTGGCTGGGCCGCGGTCGCCGTGACCATCCTCGCGCTGGCCGTCGTCGCCGCCGTCGCCGCGGCGCTAGTCCTGCCGAATAACTAGAGGATGTCGATGATGTCGTTCTTCAGCGCCTCGGCCTGCGTCCCGAACACCGCCTGGACGCTGTTGCCGACCTCGATGACGCCGGCCGCTCCGAGGCTCTTCAGCCGGTCTTGATCCACCTTGTCCTTGTCAGCGACCTCCATGCGAAGTCGCGTGATGCACGCGTCGACGTTCACCAGGTTCTCGCGGCCGCCGAACGCCGCGATGAGCTGTTCGGCCTTGCTGTCGGTGCGGGCGGGTGCGGCGAGCGTGTCCGTAGCCGTCGCCGTTTTACCGGCAGCCACCGCAGTCGAAGGCTCTGCGCCCTCGCCAAGATTGGCCTGTTCCTCCGCCTCGAATTCGTCCTCGGGCTCCCGTCCGGGAGTGCGCATGTTCCACTTCGTGATCGCGAACCGGAACAAGAGGTAGTACACGGCGAAGAACACGACGCCCATGCCGATGAGCAGCGGGACGTTCTTCGCCGCCGGGGCGCCGCCCCACAGAATTAGGTCGATCAGCCCGGCGGAGAACGAGAAGCCCAGGTGGATGTCGAGCAGGTAGGCGATGGCCAGGGACAGACCCGTCAGCAGCGCGTGGATGACGTACAGCGGGAAGGCCACGAACATGAACGCGAACTCCAGTGGCTCGGTCACGCCAGTGAGGAACGCGGTCAGCGCCGCTGCCGACAGTATGCCGACCGCCACCTTGCGTTGCTTCTTGTTCGCCACGTGGATCATGGCCAGCGCCGCAGCGGGCAGCCCGAACATCAGGATCGGGTAGAACCCGGAAGTCAGGAGCCCGGCGGACGGGTCGCCTGCGGCGAATCGGGTGAGTTCTCCGGTGACGATCTTTCCACCCTCCGGGGGTTGATAGTCGCCGTACAGGAACCAGATGTAGGAGTTCGGGATGTGGTGCAGACCGAGCGGGATCAGCATGCGGTTGGCGAACCCGTAGACGAACGCGCCAAGGGCACCCGAACCACCGATGAACTTGCCGAGGCCGGTCAGCCCGGCGTCGAAGATCGGATAGAAGTAGCTCATTGCAAAAGCGAGGAACAGACAGGTCACCGACACCACGATCGGGACGAAGCGCCTGCCTCCGAAGAATCCGAGGTACGAGGGCAATTGAATGGTGTGATACCGGTCGAACAGCCACGCGGTGAGCAGGCCGACGAAGATTCCGGCGAGCACGCTGTAGTTGATCAGGGCCTGGTCGCCATTCTTGTCGACCTCGCCGGCGAGCACGATCGGCGACATGGTCTTGAACACCGCCTGCACCACCAGGTAGCCGACTACGGCCGCGAGTGCCGTCGAACCGTCGGCTTTCTTGGCGAATCCGATGGCGACACCGACGGCGAAGAGCAGCGGGAGGTTGGCGAACACCGCGTCGCCTGCCGCGCTCATCGCCTGGAAGAATGGCCCGATCACCGGAGCCTTGATGCTGCCCAGCAGGTCCGGCTGCCCCAGTCGGAGCAGGATGCCTGCCGCAGGGAGCACCGCGATCGGCAGCATGAGGCTCTTGCCGAGGCGCTGCAATTGCGCGAAGCCGGGTATTTGCAAGCCCGACTTCTTCGGTGTCTCTTCGGGTTTCGTCGTGCTGCTCATTTCCCTGACCTCCTGTGCGCCAAATGCCGCCGCTGCCGAAGCTGAGCGGAAGCCTAGCCGAGAAATCGGCCCCGTTTTGCGGGCACGCTCGTATTGTTGGGGCACACGGACGACGTCGTCTTTCATCAAGGGAGTCACTGACAGTGAGCGCAACCCAGGTCCTTGCCCCCGTCGCGGGGCGCGCCGTACCGCTTCAGGACGTCCCGGACCCCGTGTTCTCCCAGGGCATGGTGGGTTATGGCGCCGCCATCGACCCTCCACACGGCGTGGTCGAGGCGGTCGCTCCGGTCAGCGGCAAGCTGCTGAAGCTGATGCCGCACGCCTACATCGTGATGACGCCCGACAACGTCGGCGTGCTGGTCCACCTGGGACTGGACACCGTCGCGCTGAAGGGCGAGGGCTTCACCACCCACGTCAGCCAGGGCGACGAGGTCACCGCGGGTCAGTTGGTCATCACCTATGACGTGCCGTCGGTGGTCGCCAAGGGGCTCAATCCCATTGTGCCCGTGGTGGTCATGGACGAGCGTGAATCCGGGAACGTGGTGCCGTCCGAGGCCGTCACGTCGGGGGTGGATATCGCTTCCGGGGCAAGACTTTTCACGGCCAACAAATAACGTGGAAGTCATCGTCCTGGAGGGCGCAGCGGACATCGGCCGCATCGGCGCAGACGCCGTCGGTGCCCTGCTGGCCCGAAAGCCGGCCGCAGTGCTCGGCCTGGCGACCGGTTCGTCGCCGCTGGCGATCTACGACGAACTGGCCACCCGCTGCGACGCCGGGCTGATCTCGTTCCGGGAGGCCCGTGGTTTCACGCTCGACGAATACGTCGGCTTGGCCGCCGGTCATCCCGAGCGGTACCGAACGGTCATCGACCAGGTATTCGTGTCGCGGGTCGACTTCGCCCCCGGTGCGGTCCAGGGTCCCGACGGCCTGGCCGGCGACATCCCGGCCGCCTGCACGGCGTACGAGCATGCGATCCACGAAGCCGGCGGCGTCGATCTGCAGATCCTGGGCATCGGCACCGACGGGCACGTCGCGTTCAACGAGCCCGGCTCGTCGCTGGCTTCCCGAACCCGCATCAAGACGCTGACGAGGCAGACCCGGATCGACAACGCCCGGTTCTTCGGCGACGACGTGGAATCCGTGCCAACGCACTGCCTGACCCAGGGGCTGGCGACCATCATGGAGGCCAGGCACCTGGTCCTGGTGGCGATGGGTCGCAGCAAGGCCGAAGCGGTGCACCAACTGGTCGAGGGCCCGGTCAGTGCACTGTGGCCGGCGACCATCCTGCAGCACCACCCGCATGTCACGGTGCTGCTCGACGACGCCGCGGCTCGCAGGCTCCAGCTCATCGATTACTACCGCGAGACGTACCGCTCGAAGCCGACATGGCAGGGCATCTGAGTGCTGCTGACGGCGGACACGCTGCTCACGGGCCGAGAACTGTTGCGGCCCGGATGGATTGATGTTTCAGGCGGCACCGTGAGTGCGGTCGGCACGGGCCGTCCACCCCGGCCTGCGGACCGCGCGCTTGGTCCGGTGACGGTGGTGCCGGGTTTCGTCGACACCCATCTGCATGGTGGGGGAGGCGCGAACTTCTCCGCCGCATCGCATTCCGAAACGTCAACGGCCGTGGCACTTCATTGCAGGCACGGCACCACGACACTCGTCGCCTCGTTGGTGACCGCTGCTCCGGCCGAGTTACTGCGCCAGGTCGGCGAATTGGCCGAGGACGTGCGCGCCGGGTTGATCGCCGGAATCCACCTCGAAGGTCCGTGGCTGTCTACCTTGCGTTGCGGAGCCCACCAGCCGGCCCTGATGCGAGACCCGGACCCCGCCGAGGTCGACCGCGTGCTCGCTGCGGGCGGTGGCACCGTTCGCATGGTGACCATCGCGCCGGAACGCGACGGCGCGCTGGCCGCGATCGGGCGGCTCGTCGATGCGGGCGTCGTCGTGGCGGTCGGCCACACCGAGGCGACGTACGAACAGACGCGGGCGGCCATCGGTGCGGGCGCGACGGTGGGAACGCACCTGTTCAACGCCATGCGTCCGATCGATCGTCGCGAGCCCGGTCCGATCATCGCCCTCCTGGAAGACCCGTCGGTGACCGTCGAGCTGATCACCGATGGGGTGCACGTCGACGCCGCGATCTACCGGCACGTGACACAGGCGGCGGGGCCCGACCGGGTGTCCCTGGTGACCGACGCCATGGCGGCGACGGGGATGGCCGACGGGGTCTATCACCTGGGCCCACTCGCGGTGGACGTGGTCGGCGGGGTCGCGCGGGTGTCGGGAACCGACACCATTGCGGGCAGCACCGCCACCATGGACCGGGTCTTCCGATTCGCCGTCACACACAGCGCGTTGCCCCTCGACGACGCCCTGATGCTGGCCGTGCGCCAGGCCTCGCTGAACCCCGCTCGCGCCTTGGGGTTGCCCCACGCCGGGCTGGCCTCGGGAGCGAAGGCCGACCTGGTGGTGCTGGACTCCGACCTTGCCGTGGCAGGGGTGCTGCACCGAGGCGAGTGGGTCGGCTAGCAGCCGTCGTCCATCAACGGACCAGACCCTCGACGATGAAGCGGGTGGTGTCCTCGGCTCGCCGTCGTCGGTAGGCGCGGTGCTCGGACAGGATCGGGTAGACCACCCCGCCGACGATCGCGTCGGTCGCCGACCGTGCGGTGGCGTCGTCGATGCCCTCGGCCAGCAACCGAGCCTGGACGCTTTCGCGCAACGGCGAGCCGAAACCGTCCCGAAGCTTGATCGCCGTGTCCTCGTGCTCCATCGTCGCGACCGTCAGGATGCGCAGCATCGCCGAACCGCGTTCGGTGGTCAGCGTTGCGGCGAGCTTGCTCGCCCACCGGACGAGATCTGCCACCAGGTCGTCGGTGTGTGCCACCGACCCGACGATCGTGTCCGCGTCCTCAAGCAGGACGTCTGCGACCAACGCAGGCCTGCTGGGCCACCAGCGGTAGATGGTCTGCTTCCCCACGCCGGCACGCGCGGCCACCGCCTCGATGCTCAACCCGTCGAATCCACGCTCCAAGAGCAGGTCCCGGGTCGCGGTGACGATGGCGACACGCGACTTCTCGCTACGTCGCCGCGGCGCCGTGACGGAGCTGACCATCGGCACTTCCTCGGTTGTCGGCAATGGGCCAAAAGCCGGTCGACGTCGGACTTCGTCGGCTTTACACAGCTTCGGACTGCCCGTAGTGTGCCACAAGACGAGACGGTCCGTCTTGTTTCGACGTGAAAGGCGTAGCCGGTGCCCATCGGACTCTCCCCGGAGCAGGGTGAACTAGAGGATGCAGTCGCCCGCTTCGCATCCCGGCACGCCGCGGTCGCCGAGACCCGGAACGCCTTCGACGCCTTGGCCAGCGGGGGCCTGCCGACCTGGTGGGACGACTTCACCGCCCAGGGTTTCCACGCCGTCCACCTGCCGGAGTCCGTCGGCGGGCAGGGCGGTGCGTTGGTCGATGCGGCCTGCGTGCTCGAAGTTGCCGCCTCCGCACTTCTGCCGGGACCACTGCTACCGACGGTCGTCGCCGGGGCGATCGCGCTTCGGGCCGACGACGGTCCAGCCGCCAAGGCGCTGTTGACCGAACTCGCGGCCGGGTGTGCCGCTTCCGTCGTGCTGCCGGGGAGCGGCGCGCTACGGGCCAGCGCGTCCGACCAAGGATGGCGGGTCAGCGGACATTCGGGCGACGTGCTCGGAGTCGGTTCGGCGGGACTGGTGCTCACCGCCGCCGAAGCGGACCAGGGCAGCACGGTGTGGTTCGTCCTGGACCCGGCCGCCGCCGGTGTGTCGGTCGAGCCGCGCCGGGGCACCGACCTGACCATCGACGTCGGCATCCTTCGGCTCGACGACTACGAAGTCTCTGATGCGATGGTGCTCAACGGAATTGACGACGACGCGGCGTGGGACGTCGCAGCCGCGCTCTCGGCCTGCGCTTCCGCCGGAACGCTGCGGTGGGCCGTGGACGCGGTGACCGCCCACCTCCGCACCCGCGAACAATTCGGCAAGCCCATCGGCACGTTCCAGGCGCTGCAGCACGAAGCGGCGATGCTCTTGGTCAACGGCGAACTGGCTGCCGCTGCGGCGTGGGACGCGGTGCGCGCCATCGACGAAGCACCGGAGCAACGGAGCCTGGCCGCGGCAGGCGCCGCCATCATTGCCGTCACACCCGCCCCCGAGTTGTTGCTCGACGCGCTCACGATGTTCGGCGCCATCGGATTCACGTGGGAACACGACGTGCACCTCTACTGGCGGCGCGCCACCAGCCTGGCGGCGTCGATGGGGCCGGTCACTCGGTGGTCGCGTCGACTCGGTCAGCTGGGTCGCACTCACGTCCGCGACATGACGGTGAAACTCGGTGCGGCGGAAGCCGATTTCCGTGCCCGCGTCGCCGCGGTATTGGACGAAGCGCTCGAACTGCACAACGACACGCCCAGCCCGCTCGGGGACTACGACCACCTGGCCACCGGCCCCCAGCGCACGCTCATCGCCGAGGCCGGGCTGATCGCGCCGCACTGGCCGCCGCCGTGGGGCGTAGCCGCGACTCCGCTGCAGCAGCTCATCATCGCCGACGAGTTCGCCAAACGGCCAGAGCTGGTGCGGCCCTCCCTCAACATCGCCGAGTGGATACTGCCGACGCTGCTCAGCGCCGCGCCGGAAGACCTTCAGCAGCAACTCATTCCGCCGACACAGCGTGGTGAGTTGCTCTGGTGTCAGTTGTTCAGCGAACCGGGCGCCGGGTCGGATCTCGCGGCGCTGAGCACGCGCGCGGTGAAGGTCGACGGCGGATGGCGGATCAACGGTCACAAGATCTGGACGTCGTCGGCGCAGTTCGCCGACTATGGAGCACTCTTGGCCAGGACGGACCCAGATGCCCCGAAACACAAGGGCATCGGCTACTTCATCATCGACATGCGCGCCGACGGCGTGGAGATCGAGCCGATCAAGACTGCGGACGGTGACCCACACTTCAACGAGGTGTTCCTCACCGACGTGTTCGTGCCCGATCGGATGCTGCTCGGCGAACCGACCGACGGGTGGAATCTCGCGATTGCCACCATGGCTCAGGAACGGGTCGCGATCGGTGGCTACGTGAACATCGACCGGGCAGGCGCCCTCCGACAGCTCGCCACGCAGGCCGGACCCGACCAGGACGCCACGGTGTGCGCGCTGGGCGAACTGGACGCGTACACCAACGCCATCAAGGCGCTCGGAGTGCGTGAAACCGTCCGGCTGCTCGACGGACAGAGCGCCGGGCCCGCGTCGAGCATCGCCAAGGTGGCCACCAGCATCATGCTGCGGCGCACGTTCAAGGCCACCCTGGAGTTGGCGGGCCCGCTCGCGATGGTGGAACGGTCCGAGCCCGCGGTCGTCGCGTCGTATCTACGGTTGCCCGCCGAACTGATCGGCGGCGGCACCCGACAGATCCAGCTGAACATCATCGCCCAGATGATCATGGGGTTGCCGCGGAAGTGACGCGGCGGTGGCGCCCTGGCGAAGGCCTGCATGACGGGGGTCCGTGCACGCTGAACGGTTGTTGCACAACGGGATTCGCACAGCAGGCGAGGCTACGGTGCTAGCAGCCGCTTGAGAGTTCTTGCATTCTGCACCGCGTGGCCTGCACCGTCGTTGTTGAAGTAGACGTACACGTCGCGATGTTCTGCGTCCCACTTCGCAATCCGTTCGGCCCAAGTCGCCAGCTCGGCGCTCGCTGTAGGAGCCTGCGTAGAGCGCCTCCTGGTCCGGTCCGTGCATCCGTACGTACGCGATATCGGTGGTCGCACGGGGAATGCACTGAAGCCCGGCGCCACTCATTACGACGTAGGCCGCGCGGTGACGGTGCAGGGATGCGTACACCTCGGGATCGTCCCAGGATGGGTGGCGCAGTTCCAGCGCCACGCGGATGTTGCCGGGGACCAGACCGAGGAAGTGCTCGAGTCGCGAGTCGTCCCGTTGCTGCTCGGGATGCAATTGCACGAGCAAGACGCCGTGGTGCTCGGCGAGCGCCGTCCAGCACTGCGAGAAGCGCTCGATCCAGGGCTCGGGCGAGGTCAACCGACGAAAGTGCGTGAGGCCGCGATGCGCCTTCACCGTCATTTCGAAGCCAGTGGGTAGTCGTCGACGCCATCCCTCGAACGTCGCGACCTTGGGCCACCGGTAGAAGCTCGCATTGAGTTCGACCGTGTCGAACTCCTCGACGTACAGGTCCAACCGGCTCGCTGAAGGAGTGCTCGGTGGATAGAGCACGCCGGACCAGTGGTCGTAGGACCATCCCGACGTCCCGATCCGAATCGTCATTGGCCGTGCATACCCACATGGCGGGTGGCGAATGTTGGGGATGGATGTTTGGAGTGGTCCAACGGGGAAATCCGATATCCGAACAGGAGGTAATCATGTCGGTGACTGCGTTTCAGGACCTGCCGCTGGCCGATCGGGATCGCGAGTGGGACGGTGCCGCGGCGGACAAGCGGGTGCGCCGGTGGGCGGACGCGCAGGACGATCCCAACGCGAAATATCGTGACGCGCATGTCTGGTACGACAACGAGAACAAGGACAACTTCGGCGCCTACAAACTGCTGATCGCCGACGTCGTGGACGGCAAGCTGAAGGCGGTGCCGCGTGGAGTGATGGCGGCCGCGGCGGTGATGCAGGGTTCGCGCGGCGGCGTCGACCTTCCGAAAGTCGACATCGACCGTGTGAAGAGTCATCTGGCGAAGTACTACGCCAAGTTGGACGAGACGGCGCCATGGGAGCGCGACTGACCGCGGGCGCTTGCCTAAGCTCCTTCGTCGCCGCCCTTCGCGATGAGCACTTCGCCCTCCATGCCGTCTGGGTCACGGAAGAAGATGCTCCGTACTTCGCCGAAGTCGGTGATGACGCCGTCGCTTGCACCAGCGTCCACGAGCCGGCGACAAATGTTGGTGAATGCGTCTGGCGACTCCGCGCCGCATCCGTCGATTCCGCACCCATACTATGGCGCTTACAGTAGCGTTTTCTGGTGAGCGGCCGGAGCGGCGCCGTCGGGTGCGACATCGGGAAGAGGCGGCATGTCAGAGGCGGACACATCCACGGTTGACATCGTTCCGTACGTGTCGTTGGCGGACGCGTCCGTCCAAGACCACTCCACCGGCGACACGCAGTTTCCCGGGATATACAACGACGCTCTGTTTCTGTGGGCGATGGTCGACACGGAGGACGGCAAACGCTACGAGCTGATCCGCGAGCTCTCGGCCAGCGCCGCATTCGACTTCAACCTTCACGAGTGCTCGACGGACCTGTGGACCCATCCGCGCAACGTGCGGTTTCCAGGGGAGCACGACCTGTACTGGGGCCTGATCATGTGGTTCGAGCGCGAGGGACGGCAGATCGTCTATCCGGCGCACGCGGAGATGCGTGCGAGACATCGGATGAGGATCTCGCTCGGTCCGACGGAGTACGTGTGGAAGGAAGACGAGGACTGCATCGACGTGGTGTTGACCCCGTTGCCCACGAACGTCACGGCGATCTACGTTCCCGGGCTGCCCGACGACGTCGGCTACACCAGTTCGGGTTGCACGGTGGCGGGCAGCATCGAGGGGTCGAAGATCACCGGCGGCTACGGCGGACTCGATCGGATGTACTGCCTGCCCGGCCGCAGCGCCCACAACTCGAAGATCGCCGAGCTCGAACACTATTGGTTCGTGTGGGGCTCGGTCCTCAGCGACGGAACGTGGGAGACCGGCAATGCGATGCTCGGTCCGGGCAACTACGCCACGGCGACGTTTCACCGACAGGGTGAGCCGCCCATCATCGCCACCAACGACGGCGTGGGCTCGAAGGTCGTCTGGGAAACGAAGGGCGAAGTGAGCCAACCGAATCGGGCGAGTCTGTCCTTCGGTGGGCGCACCTTCGACTTCGAGGCCACCCACAACGCCGCGGCGGCGGGAATCTCGCTGGGCGTCGCATGGGTCCATGGCGTCATGGCAGAGGTGGGCGGTCCCACTCCGGTAAAGAGCTGGTCGACGATGGAGGTCATCAAGTCGCGTGCGACGCCGCGCGACTAAAACCGTTGCCGCTGGGCGTAGCTCACGAAACGAATGGCCCCGACGGTGGCGTCGGGGCCATTCGATGGCGTGGATAGCGCAGCGCGCTATCGGGTGTCGGCGCTAGCGGCTACCGCCCACGCAACCGACATTCGGAATGCAGAAGCTCGCACCACCGGGTCCGGCGTCGGCGTTGGCGCCAGGAACGTACGCGCTGGCGCCGCCGGGTCCGGCGTTCGCGCCTGCACCGGGGACGGTGGCTCCCGCGCCGTCAGGACCGGCTACCGCACCAGCGCCCGGGACGGTGGCTTCAGCACCATCGGGTCCAGCGGTGGCGCCAGCGCCGGGGACGATCGCTCCCAGCGCCTTCAGGTCCGGCGACCGCGCCAGCACCGGGCACGGTCGCTCCGGCACCCTCGGGGCCGGCCACGGCACCGGCGCCGGGGACGTTCGCCTCAGCGCCGTCGGGGCCAGCCGTGGCGCAGCTCGGGACATCCACACACGGCGGAGGCGGCGGGGGCTCAGCCAGCGCGCTCGAAATGCCGAGCGGGGAGAAGGCCAGGGCGGTCGCGGCCGCACCGGCCAGGAAGATTCGCTTGGTAACGTCCTTGTTGACAGCCATGTAGTTCGAATACCACGTCGATTCAGGCGTGAAACATTCAATATCAACTCGCTTCGCACCCCGCTAGCGCTGCGTCGATGCGTTGTCTCCTGGGTTCGCTGCATCACCCAACGACGCGCGAGTTGCCCTGGCCAACACCCCCGGACCCGTCGTCAGCCCCCTTCGCCACGGTGCGACGCCGCCGACTTCGATCTCGATGGAAATGGAGAGCACGGTGCGGATGAGCACGATCAGGCCGAGGATCGCCGCATCCGTCAGCGAGGGCGTCGAGGTGACGGTCTTCACGATGTCGGCGGCCACCAACAGTTCGAGCCCGAGCAGAATCGAGCCTCCCAGCGAGTCCCGCAAGGTCTTGAAGGCCTTGGAGCCGATACCGAAACGCTTCCACGTCACCCCCGCGAGCAGGAAGGCGAACAGCGAGCCGACCACCATCGCCGACACCCCAAGCACTTCGAAGGCCTGGGTCGCCCGCTCGAAGAAGCTCTCCAAGTACATCCCCGAGATTCTTCCTCGGTCGGATCGCCTTTCGTTGCGATACCGGCCGTTCGGATGCTGAGCACCCGTACCGGAGCCCACGGATTCGGCTGAAGACGCGACCATACAATCCTAAAGGCTCCGACCTGGAGCGCACCGGACATGAGGGCGGCATCAATGGAGAAGCTACGCGTCGTGCAATGGACCACGGGCAAGGTCGGCAAGCTCAGCATGCGAGGCATCCTCGATGACCCTCGGCTGGAACTCGTTGGCGTGTATGCCTATTCGGACGAGAAGGCGGGTGTCGACGCGGGCCCGCTCTGTGGCCGCCCCGACACCGGAGTGCTAGCCACCACGGACATCGACGCACTGATCGCGTTGGGTGCCGACACCGTCCTCTACACCCCGTTCATGGCCGACGTCGACCACGCCGTCCGGTTACTCGAGAGCGGACTGGACGTGATCAGCACCAACTTGTTCCTGAACGTGGGCGGCATCCAGGGCGAGACCAAGGAGCGGCTGTCGGCCGCATGCGAACGCGGCGACAGACTCGCTGTACATCACGGGCATCAACCCGGGCTGGATCAACACGATGGTCACGGCGATGACGGCCATCTGCCGCGACGTCCAGATGGTGTCGATCTTCGAGTCGGCCGACGTCACGGTGTACGAGTCGGCCGAGACCTGGCAGGCGCTGGGCTTCTCGCTGCCCGAGGCACCACCCGCGGTCATCGAGATGGCCAAGATGTGGCTGAGCACCTTCTACGACTCGGTGCAGCGCATGGGCGTCGCGCTGGGCTATGCGCTCGACGACATGGAGTTCTTCATCGACCACGCGACGGCGTCGGAGAAGGTCGACCTCGGCTGGCTATGCATCGAGAAGGACACCATCGCCGCCATCCGCGCAGGATGGAACGGCAAGGTGAACGGCAAGACGGTGCTCCAGTCGAACGTCGCCTGGTATCTCACCAAGAAGCTCAACGAGGGCTGGGAATTCGACGACGACCACTACCACGTCGTCATCAAGGGGGAGCCCGACGTCGACGCGCGCATTCGCTTCATTCCGCCCGAGACCTGGGGCAACCACGAGTGGGACACGATGACCGCGATGCCCGCGGTCAGTGCGGCCCTCGACGTGGCGGCGGCGCCTGCGGGCATCCTCACGCTCAAGGACGTCGGGCTGACCTGCGCGCCTGCCGGCGTCTGGCTGAAGGGGTAGGGCGGGCTAAGCGCCTGCCGTACCGGCTACTCCGAGGATGGTCTCAGCCACCGTCCGCGCGACCGCAGCCCGGGCGGGGCCGAGGTAACGGCGCGGATCGGTGACCATTGCGTCGGCCAGAAGCTGCCTTCGGACGACCGCGGTATACGCGGCGTTGAGCATGGTGCCGACGTTGATCTTCGTCATGCCCGCCGCCACTGCCTTGCGCAGGTCCTCCTCTGCCACACCCGATGAACCGTGCAGTACCAGCGGCACCGGAAGCGCGTGGTGGAGCCGTGCGATCAGTTCGAAGTCCAAGGTGGCCGTCCTGGTCGCCATCGCGTGTGAGCTACCGACCGCCACCGCGAGGGCATCCACGCCGGTTGCGGCCACGAACGCCGCGGCGGCGTCGGGGTCGGTGCGTACTCCCGGCGCGTGCGCGCCATCCTTGCCGCCGACCTCGCCGAGCTCGGCTTCGAGGAAGACCCCACGCGCATGCGCCAAGTCTGCGGCCGCCTTCGTGGCGGCAACGTTGTCTTCGTATGGCAGTTTGGATGCGTCGAACATGGCCGAGCTGACGCCCGAATCGATACCCGCGCGAAGGAGTTCCGGGTCTTCGACGTGATCGAGGTGCACCGCGATCGACGTCGTCGACTCGGTGGCGATCGCGGAGGCCGCGGCGACGAGCGGGCGGATGCGCCCGCCGTGAAACTTCACCGTGTTCTCACTGATCTGCATGATCACCGGGCTGCCGGCCGCTTCGGCGCCCGTCGCGATGGCCTCGGCGTGCTCCAGGGTGATGACGTTGAACGCGAGCATTGCGGTCCCCGTCCGATAGGCGGCGGCAACGAGGTCGCCCGTGCGAATCAGCGGCACCGTCAGCCTGCGCTCTGCGTGGTCAGGACGTGGCGGGCACCCGGCGCGCCGGCGACTCGACAGGCGTCGCGGTAGGCACGCAGCACGCCCTGAATCCGGTCGAGCACCACGCTTTTCGGGTCCGGGGCGAGGACACCGTCGCGCACGCGGTCGAACTGGTCCGGCAAGAACGCGCTCAGCAGGGGTTCGGGAATGCCGGACACCCCAAGGTTTTCCAGCAGGGTCGCCACCGCCGCCTCGATGCGATGATCCGTCCAGTAGTACCGCATCCGGTCGCTGTAGCTGTAGCGCCGGGCCAGCGGGTCGTCACTTCGGTAGAAACGCTCCCAATGGTCGGGCAGTGCCAACATCTGACGTTCGACGACCGCAGGCAACTCGGAACGCTGCGTCGCCGGGACGAGTTCCTGCTCGATGGCGGCCAACCCGAACAGTGCCTCCCGCATCGCGAACGTCAGCCCCGGACCAACTTTGAGCACCCGCCAGCCGTCCAGCACCAGTGACCGCAGCGCGGCAGGGGTCTGATAATCGGTGGAGTGGGCCTCGAACGTCATCGTCGGTTCGTCGCCCAAGACGGCTTGCAGCGCAAGCGTGGCGTCGGCGTCGTAGTCGACTACGTGCATGGTGTCGAATTCGACTCCGGGTTGCACCACCAAAGCCATCACCTGGGGCCACACGCGGTCGAGTCCCGCGCCTGCGAAGGCAAGGCGATGCTGCCGCAGGGTTTCCCGGGCACTCTCTGCGGTGGTCGGCGACAGCGTGTCGATCTGATGGTCGGAGCCTCCGGGAGTGGGCACTTCGGTACCGATGACGTAGCGCACCCGCCCGGCAAGGCCGACCCGCGCCGCCTCCTGCTCGGCGACCGCGAGCATCCTCGCGGCCCGCGCCGCCACCACCCCGTCCAACAGTGGTCCGGTGTCGTCGGCGCACGGATAGCTGCAGTCCAGGTGCAGTTTCGTGTAGCCGGCGGCAACGTAGCTGCGAATCAGGTCGTCCGCGTGCGACATCGCGGTCTCGGCTGGTAGTCCGCGCCACCGATTGGGGCCCAGGTGGTCGCCGCCGAGCACGAGTCGCTCAGGTGGGAACCCCACGCTTTGCGCGATGTGCTCAACACGCCGCCGGAAGTCTGCCGGCCTCATTCCGGTGTAGCCGCCGAACTGGTCGACCTGGTTGGACGTGGCCTCGATCAGCACCAGGTTGGCGTCCGTCTTCCCTTGCGTGAGTGCTGCTTCGATGACCAGCGGGTGGGCAGAGCACACCGAGGTGATGCCTACCGGGTCGGGTCCCGCCGTGACGATGTCCAAGGGGTGGTTCATGGCCTGACGCTCCCCGAGCAGACTGCGCGTATCTGTTCATTTCGGCTCAGATGAACACGTAAACTGCCCATGTGAAAGCGGAGCGGCTGGGCGAGATCCTCGATCGTGTCGTCGAGAACGGGAGCGCCGACGTCGCGGCGCTGGCACAGGAGTTCGACGTCTCCGCGGCCACCATTCGCCGGGATCTGCAGACGCTGCACGGTCAGGGCTTGGTTCGCAGGACGCACGGTGGCGCGCTCCCGAAGCCGGCCGGTCTCGAAATGCCCATCGGCTACAAGGCCGCGCGGCAGCTTCGGGAGAAGCGCGCCATCGGCGTCGCCGCCGCGAAGTTGATCAAGGACGGCGACGTGGTGAGCATGACCGGCGGCACGACTGCCACCGAGGTCGCCCGCGCACTCGCTGATCGTCGGGACCTCACGGTGGTCACCAACGCTCTCAACATCGCCGCCGAACTCGTTGCGCGACCGAACATCCGGCTGGTGGTCATCGGTGGCAACGCACGCCACGCGTCCTATGAGTTGGTCGGTCCCGCCGCGGAGGCGATGATCGCGCAGTACCACCTCGACGTCGCCTTCGTCGGCACCGACGGCTTCACGGTGGGGGAGGGGTGCACGACGCACGACGAGATGGAGGCTCATACCGATCTGGCCTTCATCCGCCAGGCTGCGCGCACGGTGGTGATCGCGGACAGCTCGAAGATCGGGAAGGTCACCTTCGCGCGCATCTGTGGACCCGAGGTGGTGAACACGCTCGTCACCGACAGCGGTATCGACCCCGACATGCAGTCGGCAATCGAATCGGCCAACATCGAGGTCATCGCCGCGTCGGTGAAGTAGCGCGCTCACGGCAGGGTGATCCGCTCGCGAGCACGTTGCGCGACACCGGTTTCGGCGTCGAACAGATATGTCTTCTCGGGCGCCATCGTGAGCCCGACCCGGGTGCCGGGGTCCAGCATCGTGTCGGGGGGAGCCTGCACGATCACCCGCACCCGTTCAGGTCCCTTCGCCTCGACCAGCGTGTTGACCAGCACGTGGCTGCCCAACGGTTCGCAGAAGTCGATGCTGGCGGGCACCATCCCGGGCTGACATGACGTGTGCAGGTGCGCGTGCTCGGGGCGGACGCCGACGGTGACGGGGCCGTCCGGCGCCGCGATCAGTCCGGCCGCACTGTCGCCGATGTGCATTGTGCCGCTGCGAATTACCCCTGGGATGAGGTTCATCGGCGGGCTTCCCATGAACGCAGCGACGAAGGTGTTCGCCGGCCGGTTGTAGATGTCGTCGGTGGTGCCGAGTCTGCTGGACCTCGCCCTTGGACATCACGCACAACCGATCGCCGAGCGTCATCGCCTCGACCTGGTCGTGTGTGACGTAGATCGAGGTGACTGCGTACCTCGCGGTGCAGGCGCTTGAGGTCGCCGCGCACCTGTGTGCGCAGCTTCGCATCCAAGTTGGACAACGGTTCGTCGAGCAGGAAGGCCTGCGGCTTGCGGACCAGCGCGCGGCCCATCGCGACCCGCTGACGTTGTCCGCCGGACAGCTGACCGGGCTTGCGATCCAACAGTTCGTCGATCTCGAGGAGCTTGGCGGTGTCGTGCACCCGGGCATGGATTTCGCGCTTCGGTGTCTTGCGCTGCCGCAGCCCGTACGCAAGGTTCGCGTACACGCTCATGTGGGGATAGAGCGCATAGTTCTGGAACACCATCGCGATGTCGCGGGCGCCGGGACCGAGCTGGTTGACCGTCCTACCGCCGATCCTGATTTCCCCTGACGTGGGCTTGTCCAGACCGGCAAGCAGACGGAGCGCGGTGCTCTTGCCGCAACCGGACGGCCCGACCAGGATCAGGAACTCCCCGTCGGCCACCGTGAGATCGAGGCCATTGAGTGCAACCACGCCTCCCGGGTAGCGACGCGTGACGTCGCAGAACTCTACCTGCGCCAACGCCATTCACCCCTCTGTGCCCACGATGCCATCGCCGTCAGCCCTTCAGGCCAGTGCTGGCCACCGATTGCACGAAATACCGTTGCGCGCCGACGAACACCAGCAGCATCGGCAACAGGCTCATCACGTTGGCAGCCATCAAGATCGGCCACCTGACCCGATGCGCACCCTGGAAGTAGCTGAGTCCCAACGGGATGGTCATTTGGTCGTGGGAGGTGATGACGATCAGCGGCCACAGGAAGTCGTTCCACGACGTCAGCACGGTCAGCGCGGCCAAGGTCGAGAGGGCCGGGAGCGAAAGTGGGAGCACGATCTTGAACAGCACGCCGATCCGCGAGGTTCCGTCGACCCGCGCGGCCTCCTCGAGTTCCACCGGAATCGTCAGGAAGAACTGCCGCAGGAAGAAGATGCCGAACGCCGTCGCGAGGTTGGGCAACATCAAGGCACCGATGTGGTCGATGCCCAACCCGTCCCACACGTTGCTGCCGATCCACTTCACGATCAGGAACACCGGGATCATCGTGACCTGAAACGGCACCATCAGCGTCGCCATGAGGGTGACGAAAAGTGCTCCGCGACCGAGGAATCGGATGCGGGCGAAGGCGTATCCGGCGAGGCTGCACACGATCAGGTTGCTCAACAGCACCACCAGGGTGACCAGGGCGCTGTTGAGGAAGAACTGGCCGAACGGCGCGGCCGCCCACGCGTCGGCATAGTTCGCGAAGCGCGGATGCGCGGGCACGAGGACCGGCGGGAAGTGGTTGGCCTCGCCCTCGGTTTCGAGCGAGGTGATCACTATCCATAGCAGCGGGACGAGGAGCAGGAAGGACAGCGGGACGAGGACTAGATGCCAGGGGCTGAACGGCAGTCGCCACGACAGCCACCTGCCGACTGCAGGCGCCTCTTGGTCGCCGAGGCCGCCGTTTGGCGGCGCCGATGTCGCTTGGAGGTCGGCGGTCATGAGTAGTGCACGTACCTACGGCTGAGCCGGAACTGCAGGGCGGTGATCACCACGATGACGACGAACAGCACGTAGGCCATCGCAGCGGCGTAGCCGGCGTCGAAGTGTACGAAGGCGCGGTCCCATAGGTAGTACACGATGACGGTGGTGGCTCTCAGGGGACCGCCCCGGGTGGTGACGTAAACCTCGTCGAACAGTTGCAGTGCGTTGATCGTCAGCCACACCACCAGGAATAGGTTCGCCGGTCCGAGCATCGGCACCGTGATGGTGCGGAACCGGGTGAACGCGCTCGCGCCGTCGATCGCAGCGGCTTCGTGCAGTTCAGCCGGAACACCCTGCAGCGCAGCAAGATACACGATGACCGAAAAGCCGGTCCAGCCCCAGATCGTCATCGCGACGATGACGAACAGCGCTTGTGACGGGGAGGCGAGGAACGCCTGCGACGGCATCCCGAACGCGTTGAGAGCGGCGTTGACCAAACCGTAGTCGCGGTCGGTAAGCCACAGGAAGATGATGCCCTCGGAGATCGTCGAGACCGCCATCGTCACGTACGCGGCCGTCCGGTAGACGGAGATGAACCGCAGCGACCGGTTCATCGCCGCGGCAACGAGCAGGCCCACCAGCATGGTCCCCGGTACGAACAGGGCGGTGAACACGATCGTGTGCTTGATCGCCTCGGCGAACACCGGATCGTCGGCCAGCTTTCGGTAGTTCTCGACGCCGACCCACGGCGTCTCCGGGCTGAGCAAATCGGATTTCTGGAACGACAGCGCCAGCGACATCAACACCGGCAGCAGGCCGAAGACGCCGATCAAGACCACGGCGGGGCTCACCAGTGCCCAGCCGGTGAGGTTGTCCGAGCCACCGACGCGCGGACGTCGAGCGGACACGTCGTTGCCGGACATCGGCCTATTCTCCAACTGCCCTATTTCTCGGCCAACTTTGCGTCCGCTGTCTGGGCTGCGGCGTTGAGCGCCGCTGCGGGCTGTTCGTTGCCGAGCAAGACGGACACGATCGCCTGACCCAGCGCCTCCGAGATGTCCGGATACTGCTCGACGGTCGGCCTGACCTTCTTCACATTCGCCAGGTTCGCCACGAAAGCCGCTGCGCCAGGCTGCTTCTCGTTCAGCTGGTCGACAAAGGACTGATCCTGGCCAACCGAGACGCGGGTAGGGAGATCACCGGTGGCCAGCGAGAAGCTCTTCACCTGATCGGCGGCGGTCAGCCATTCGACGAAGTCCGTCGCCGCCTGCTTGCGCTTGTCGCCGTTGTCGAACACCACCCAGTTGTCGGGCCCGGAGATCGTCTGATGCGCGCCTGCCGAGCCGGGGAACGTCGGCAGTATCTGCACGTCGTACTCGATGTCGGAAAGCGAGCCGAGATCCCACGGTCCGGTGATCAGCATTCCGATCTTGCCGCTGTTCATCAGCTTGGGGCCGTTGTCGTTGGTGGTGTCCAGGTAAAGCGACTTGTCCGTCACGGCCATCTGTTGCAGCGTCGTCAGTGCCTTGACCCCGGCTTCGGAATTGAATACGGCGTGTTCGTTGTCGGGTGACAGGATGTCACCGCCGGCCTCCCACAGCAGTGGTAGGTAGTGCCAGACGGTGTCCTCGCTTCCGTCGGCGGGAATGAGCGTGCCGTACTGCCCCTTGGCCGAATCGGTCAGTTTGGCCGCGGCCGCCCGGAAGTCATCCCAGGTCCAGGTCGGGCTCGGGGGTGCGATGCCGGCGTCGGCGAACAGCTTCTTGTTGTAGACGATCGCGAGGTTGTCGACCAACGCGGGGACGCCGACGATCTTGTCGCCGACGGTGGCCGCGTCACGCTCGGAGGTGTAGAAGTCGTCCCACTTCCATTCGGGCGCCGACGCAGCCTCCTTCATGTCGACGACCTGGGGGATCTGTGCGATGTTCGGCGACCACGATCCGAACATGTAGGCGACGTCGGGAGCGCTTCCTCCGCGCACTGCCGTCAACACCTTCTGCAACACCAGATCGTTCTTGGAATAAAGCTCGCTCACCTGGACGTCGGGATGTTCTTTGTTGTACTGATCGACCAGGGCCTTGAAGGCGTCGCCCTCGGTGTCCTCGAACCCGTGCCAGACGGCGATCTTGGTCGGGCCGCCCCCCTCAGACGTTCCACCTCCGCCGCATGACGTGAGGAGAAGCGCGAGGGCGGCCGACATCACGAGGACGAACGCGTGGAAGAGACGTGTGCGAATCACGGCTATCTCCTTTGGTGGACGGAACTGCTAGGCGAACGGGACGCGTGATCCAAGGCGGGGTGGTCGTGGAGACGAGGCCTCCCGATCATGGTCACCCTGTCTACACGAATGAGCAACCAATGATGCGCATTCGCGCAACCTTGCGGCGTTCATCGGACACCATCGCCGTCGGAAGTCAGGACGACGGAGCGCGTCAGGCCCCGGGGGCGGTCGGGATCCAGCCCACGCGCAATCGCAACGGCGACGGCGCTGCGCTGCGCCTCGACCAACTGCGCCAGCGGGTCTAAATCGCTGGTCACGACGGTGGCCCCAGTGTCCTGCACCTGCTCGACGAGCCCGGCTGGCGGCGTTCCGAACATCCACACCAGGCTGTTCGGGCCCGCCACCGCGATGGGCCCATGGCGATAGTCCATCGCGGGATAGGACTCGCTCCACGCCTGGGCGGCCTCGCGCATCTTCAGTGCCGCTTCGTGGGCGAGTCCGACGGTCCAGCCCGTGCCGAGGTAGACGAAGTGTTCGTATCCAACGGAATCGACGGGCGGCGGACCGTGTACCGCGTGCTCGCATTCGGCGATGGCGCGCGACAAGTCCTGTCCCAGACCAGTGCGCATCAACGCCAACGCGGTCGTTGGGAAGCGCGTCTGCACGACGCTCGACTCGTCGGCGAAGTGCAAGGTGACCTCGTGTTGGACCAGGTTCGTCAATGGTCCGCCGGCCACGGCGGTGAGCACGACCTTCGTTTCAGCGTCGAGAGCGCGTACCGCGTCGATGAGTTCGGTGGTGGTGCCGGATCGCGTGATCGCCAGCACGGTGTCGTAGCGACGGTCGGCGGGGACTTCCGAGGCGTACGCCCAGTCGGTTTCCCCGTAGCCGGAGCCTTCGCGAAGGGCGGCGTAGGACATCGCGACGAACGCCGAGGTGCCGCAACCGATTACGAGCATGCGCTGACCGCGAGCGAGCAAGGCGGACGGAACCGGGTTGTTGGCCACCCGTCGCCAGAGCGCGGGCTGTGACTGGATCTCGAGCTCGGTCACCGTCATGCCACACAGTATGTGCACATCGTGGTGAAATGAACAAGATCAATCATGAAATTGCGCATGAATGCGCACACGCTGTCAGAGCGCGGCGGGCACTCGGAGTGACTCGGGCAGCAGCGCTCCGTGTGCCTCCACGAGGTCGGCACACAGCCGCCAGATCTCGTCGAGCGTCAAGGTGGCCGCGGTATTGGGGTCGAGCATGGCCGCCGCGGGTACCAGGCGTGGGTCACCGTCGACGGCGGCGCGGACTGCGAGCTCGACCGGACCGAGGAAGTTGCGGTTGAGCGCGGCGCACTGTGGCGGCAAGTCGCCCACCCTGATGGGGTGCGCCCCCGAGGCGTCGAGCAACGTCGGCACTTCGACTGCGACGCCATCGGGAAGGTTGGTGATCAGCCCCCGGTTGACGACGTTCGCCGAGATCACCCGCGTCGTGCCGGTCTCGAGTGAGTGGATGACCTGCGGCGCGTACTCCGTGGAGCTCGGTGTCGACGTCCAGGGTGTCGGTGTGCGCAAGCTCCGCGCGCACCCGGGCGTACTCGGCCAGGTTGGCCTCGCTGATGCCGACGTACTCGCCGACGTTCAGCCGAAGTCGGGCGACCTCTTCGGGGTGTCGGAGATACCACGGCACGTACTCGCTGGAGTGTTCGCTGGTTTCGGTCGGGTAGTAGCCCAGCCGCCGGTACATGTCGATGCGCACGCGCCTGCGAAGCTCCGGATCGCCTGCGATCCGCTCGTCCAGCAGCGGATACAGGCTCTGGCCCGCCCGCTCCCATTGCAGGACCCAAGCCTGGTGGTTGACGCCGGCGGACCAGTAGGACACGTCCTTGAAGGGAACCCCGACGAGCTCGCACAATCCGACCATCGTCCAATGCACCGAGTGGCAGAGGCCGAGCACCTTGAGGTTTGGCGCAACGTGGTGCAGGTACGTCACGTTCATTGCCATCGGGTTGGTGTAGTTGAGTAGCCACGCGTCCGGACACACCTCCGCCATGTCACTGGCTATCCCGGCCAGGACTGGAAATGTCCGCAGGCCGCGGAAGATTCCACCGACGCCGATGGTGTCCGCGATGGTCTGGTTCAGCGCGTACCGCGCAGGCAGTTCGAAGTCCCGGACGGTCGCCTCGTGCATGCCGACCTGGATCACGTTGATGACGTAATCGGCTCCGTCGAGGGCGCTGCGACGATCCAACGAGGTCACGACGTCGGGATGGGCACCTGTCGCGCGGGCCGTTGCGTGGGCGATCGCCTCGGCCGTCTCGAGTCGTTCGGCGTTGATGTCGTGGAGCACGACCCGGGCCGAGGCCAGCTCGGGGAACGACAAGATGTCGCCGAGCAATTCGCGGGTGAACTCGGCGCTGCCGGCTCCGACGATGGTGATCACGGGCTTCATGCGTGCAGTATTGCGCATATTGCGCAGATCGCTCAATGGTGTGCCACCATGACGTGCACAAGTGCGCGCCTCGTGACGGCGTGCTGTTTCGGCGATCCGTTTAGACCCGGGGGACCAGATGCCCGAACCGGACGTGCTGGTGATCGGAGACGCCAACCCGGACCTGGTGCTCACCGGCGACGTCGTGCCGCAGTTCGGCCAGGCGGAGAAGTTGGTCGACTCCGCGGACCTCGTGCTCGGCGGGTCCGCGGCGATCGTCGCATGTGGGCTGGCCCGGCTCGGCGTGGCCACGGCGCTCGCTGCCGTCGTCGGCGACGACCTGTTCGGCGCCTTCGTGCGTGACGTGCTGGCCGCGGCCGGAGTCGACACCAGGTGGACCGTCGTCGATTCCGGCACCCCCACCGCGGTGAGCGTGGTGCTGTCTGCGGGCGACCGGGCGATCCTGACGTATCCGGGCACGGTGGGGGCAACCGGACCTTCAGTCGTCGACATCGACCTGCTGACCCGGGTTCGGCACGTGCACAGTGCATCCGTGTTCCTGCAACCGCTTCTGGCGCCGCACCTTTCGGATTTCCTGGGTCGTGCGCGAGCCTCGGGCGCCACCACCTCGGTGGATACGAACTGGGATCCGAGCGCGGGCTGGACGGGGGCGGCCCCGCTGCTGGAGGTGGCCGACGTGCTGTTGCCCAACAGGGCCGAACTCCTGGCGCTGACCCGGTCTTCGGATGTCGACGCGGCCGCCTCTCACGTCGTCGGGCTCGGATGCCGGGTCGCGCTCAAGAACGGTGCCGAGGGCGGGATCCTGTGGGAGGGCCCGGTCAAGACGACGGTCGCTGCGCCGGATTTCGACGTCGTCGACACCACGGGGGCGGGCGACTCGTTCGATGCCGGTTTCATCAGCGCGATGGTCGAAGGGCTGTCCGGCCCACTGTGTTTGGAGCGGGCAGTGCTCTGCGGGACGCTCTCGACGAGATCGGTCGGGGGCACCAGCGCGCAAGCGACGCGGGAGGAACTCATTGCGGCAGCGCGGTGGCGGCCGGCGCCGTAACTCGTCGTCGACCGCTACGCCATGGCCGCAATCTGCTTGGCAATGAAAGCGTTCCAGTCCGACGCGCGCTCGACCAGGACGTCGCGCACCTTCGGGTCGGTGTACAGCATGAACGTGTCGGCGAGGATGGCCTCGGCCACCTGCTCGCCGACGACGTCCGGGGTCAGCAGCCCGAACTGGGGGCCGGGCGGACGCGTCGCGACCTCGGGGCCGAACGTGGCCGGCATGGTCGCCATGATGTTGGTCAGCACCGGTCCAGGGCACAGCACCGTCACCCCGATGCCCTGCGAATGCAGATAGAGCCGCAGTCCCTCCGAAATCTGCACGATCGCAGCCTTGGTCGCCGCGTACGGCAGCCGGTCGTAGGAGTAGGTGAAGAGCCCCGCAAAGGACGCGGTGTTGACGATGTGTCCGTGCCCCTGGGCGATGAGTAGGGGGAGAAAGGTCGCGTTGCTGCGGACTACCGACACGAGGTTGGTGTCGATGATCCGTTGCCACTCCCCGACGGGCAGGTGTTCGGGCCGTCCGCTGGTGAGCACTCCGACGTTGTTCATCACGACGTCGACCCGGCCGAAGCGGGACAGGGCGAAGTCGCGCAGGTCGTCGAACGCCGCGTCTGCGGTGACGTCGCAGGCCGTCGCTGCGGATTGTCCTCCAGCCGCGGCGATTTCGTCCGCAACTGCACCGGCCCCGTCGACGTCGACGTCGGCGATCACGACCTTGGCACCGCGCCGCGCCAGCGACTGTGCGGTGCCGCGCCCGATGCCGCTCGCCCCGCCCGTGATGACGGCGACCGCATCCGTCAGCGACTTCATCGAACGGTGAAGCCCGCGTCGAGTGGCCACTGGATGCCGGTGATGAACTTGGCGGCATCCGAGACGAGGAACGCGACGGCGTTGGCGATGTCCTCGGGTTGCAGGATCGGCAGGGGGAGCGCGTTCTGCATGCCCGAGATCGTATTCTGGCCGCCCGCGGCGGCCTGCTCCATCAGGGCTGCCATCGCATCGTTCTGCGTCATGCCGCTCGCCACTCCGGTGGGGTGGATGGTGTTCACCCGAATCCATTCGGGGGCAAGGTAGGTGGCCAGATTCTGCATCAGGGCGACGAGGCCACGCTTCGCGGCGGCGTAGGCATTGCCCGCCGCATTCAACGACGCCGTCCCCTTGAGTCCCGCAGTGGAACTGGTGATGACGATGGAACCGCCACGGCCGGCGTCGCGCATCGCGGGAAGCGCCGCGCGCACAGTGTGGTACACCCCGGTGAGGTTCGTGTCGATCACGTCGTTCCACTCGGCTAGGAAGTCGTCGGATTCCGCTCCCAGCCTGACGATTCCCGCGTTGGCGATGATGATGTCGACCCTGCCGAACTCGGCGTAGCCCTCCTGGAACGCCGCGACAAGCCCGTCATAGTCGCGCACGTCGGCCTTGCGCGTGTCACCCCATCCCTAATGCGAACGCTTGAACTCTAAGGCCATTGACTTAAAACGTCTAGGGTGTTTGGCTGTCCAGGTGCCCGAGACCTCGACAGCGGCGCTGGGCCCGTCGGCCAAGCAACAACTGGTGCTGACCGCGGAGCGCCTCTTCGCCATGCACGGCGTCGACGGGGTCCCGCTCAGGCAGATTGGCACCGCGGCAGGCATGGGGAACAAGTCCGCTGTGCAATATCACTTCGGCACCAAAGCGGCCCTGCTCCAGGCGATTCTGACGAGTCGGCTCGAACACCTCACCCGGCGTCGGATGCTGCTGGAGGCGCGGATGCGTGTCGATGACTTGCGCAGCGTCGTGGAGGCGCACCAACTGCCGATCATGGAGTTGGCCGAGGACGAGCAGTGCTACTACCTGCCGTTTCTGGAGCAGCTGCTGCACCATCGCGGGCCTGAACACCCGCTGGAGACCCTGCCCGCGGCCCACGTGGAATCCCACCGCGCCTATGTGGAGCGGGTTGCCGCACTCATCGGTCAAGTGCCGCAACGGCTTCGCGATACCCGTATCCATCAGGCCTCGCTGATGTGCGTGCACGCGTGCGCCGACCGCCATCGCGCCCTGGTGTCCGGTTCGCCGACGTTGTCGTACGCCGAACACGTCAGCCATCTGCTCGACGGACTGGTCGCGCTCCTCGCCGCCACCCCATCAGCGGAGACGATGGCCGTGCTGAAGGAGCCCACCGCCGACCGCCCTGCATTACGCGCGTTGCCCTAGCCGGCTGAGGTATTCCCGTCCTGCCCGGTAATGACAGGCCCTCCCAGTCAGACGTCGACGGCGCTTACGGTCGACGTCGGGACCGTCGAGGAAGGTTGGGAGTGATCACGATGAAGAACGCCAAGCTGAGGGAGCTGAACGTCGGGCGCATCGGACTGGGGGCGATGGGCATGTCCGCCGCCTACACCGGCGCAGGTGCCGACGACGCGGAGTCGATACGGACCATCCACCGGGCGCTCGACCTGGGCGTCACGCTGATCGACACCGCCGAGATCTACGGTCCGTACGTCAACGAGGAACTCGTCGGGCGCGCCATCAAGGGCCGTCGCGACGAAGTGGTGCTGGCCACCAAGTTCGGCATGGTCTCGCATGCCGGCGGCGGCCCAGGTCACCTCGACAGCAGCCCGGCCAACGTGCGCACCGCGGTCGAGGGCTCCCTGCGGCGACTCGACACCGACCACATCGACCTCTACTACCAACACCGCGTCGACCCGAACACGCCGATCGAGGACACCGTCGGCGTGCTCGCCGAACTGGTGACCGAGGGCAAGATCCGTCACGTCGGGCTGTCCGAGGCCGGCGTCGACACCATCCGCCGGGCGAACGCCGTGCATCCGATCACCGCACTGCAGTCGGAGTACTCGTTGTGGACCCGCGACTCCGAAGCGCAGACCCTGCCTCTGTTGCGGGAACTCGGCATCGGGTTCGTGGCGTACTCCCCGTTGGGGCGGGGGTTCCTCACCGGCACCATCCGCTCCACCGAGGGCCTCGCCGACTCCGATATGCGCAAGGACAACCCGCGCTTCACCGACGAGAACTTCCAGCGAAACCTGGCCGCCGCCGACGAGGTCGTCGCGATCGCTGCGGAGGTGGGAGCCACCCCGGCCCAGGTCGCGTTGGCGTGGTTGCTCACCAAGGGTGACGACATCGTCCCGATCCCCGGCACCAAGCGGGTTTCGCGGTTGGAGGAGAACGTCGCCGCGGACGGCGTCACGTTGAGCGCTGACCAGCTCGCGAAGCTGGACAGCGCGACCCCCGCCGCCGGTGATCACCACAACGCCGCCCAGATGCAGATGATCGACCGCTGAGGCCGGAGCGCGGGACGTCACGGCCGAGGTGCTGCCGTACTGCGGAGCGCAGGGCTCGCACGTCATACCGATTCCCGGGACCAAGACCCCGAAGCACCTGGCGGACAACGCCGGCGCCACGGACGTTACGCTCGGTGAGGCCGAACTGGCCGAACTCGATGCCATCGGGACGCCGGTTGGAGGGCGATACTGATCGGCGAGGGGTAACCCCAACTCGACTGCGGTTGGACTAGCGATGACGGAACCGCGCGCGGACGCACCGATGCCTGCGGCCTTCATCGGTCATGGCAGCCCGATGAACGCGCTGGAGCACAACCGGTACACGTCGAGTTGGCGCGCCTTCGGGCAGTCGCTTCCGCGCCCGCGCGCCATCCTGGTGATCAGCGCGCACTGGTACATCAACGCGACGGCTGTGACGGCGATGTCCCGACCACGCACGATCCACGACTTCTACGGGTTTCCCTCGGAACTGTTCGACGTGCAATACCCCGCGCCGGGTCTGCCCGACCTGGCCGCGGAGATCGCCGACGTCGTCGAGCCCACCTGGGTCGGTGCCGACCTCGACAGCTGGGGCATCGACCACGGCACCTGGTCGGTGTTGCTGCACGCCTTTCCCGACGCGTCGATCCCCGTCGTGCAACTCTCGATCAACGCCTACAAGCCGCTCGACTACCACGTGGCGCTCGGCGCGCGGTTGGCCAGCTTGCGCGAGCGGGGTGTGTTGATCCTGGGCAGCGGCAACATCGTTCACAACCTGGGTGGCATGAACCCGTCGTTCGCCGACCGTGGCTTCGACTGGGCGCTGCGATTCGACGAGCAGGCGAAGTCACAGCTCCACTCGGCTCCCGCCGACGTGCTCACACTGCTCGAGCACCGCGACTACGACGCGGCGGTACCCACCCCGGATCACTTCATCCCGATGCTCTACTTCGCCGGCCTGGCCGGCGCCCAGGAGGCGGCCGACGTCGAGGTCCTCGTCGAGGGATGCGCCTACGGCTCGCTGTCCATGACGTCGTACACCATCGGATCACGATGCGGACCAACGGCATTCGACTTGGGTGACACCTCGGCTGGGCTCACCGACGTGCCCGCCGACGAAACCAACATGTGACGGAAGGTCAGCGAGTACCGGCGACGAAGTCCGCGACGATCCGACCCAACTCGGAGCCCTTCTGTTCCTGGACGAAGTGGCCCGCGCCCGCCACCGTCGTGTGCTTCTGCGTTCGAGCGCCGGGGATCTTGTCCTGAAAGACCTTGTCCCAGCCGCGAGTTGCGGGATCGCCGTCCGAATAGGCGGTCAGGAACGGTCGATGCCACTGCTCGAGCACGGCCATGGTGGCACGTCCGATCGCGGCGCCGGGGTCGTTGCGGGTCAGGGGGACCAGCGCGGTGAGCTGCCGCAGGCCCGCTTTGTACGACGGGTCGGGGAACGGGGCGTCGTAGGCGGCCAGCACCTCGGCGGGCAGCGGGCCCGCGACGGCGTCGAGGAAGAAACTCGGCACGATGTCGGGCGACCGCTGATAGAAGCGCACGTAGTCGAGCAGTGTCTCCTGGAGCAGCACCTGGTCGTCGCCGACGCCGTGATGGGCCCAGGTCAGCGCGCCGGCCAGGGCGGGGTCGCACGTGTGCAGGATGGTGTTCGTCGCGAGCACCCGCGCGAACCGGTCGGGGTCGCGGGCCAACGCGCTCAACCCGATCGGGCCGCCCCAGTCCTGAACGACCAAGGTGAGCTCGCGCAGGTCCAAGCCGGTGATGAGCCCGTGGATCCAGTCGACGTGCCGGGCGAACGTGTAGTCCGTTGGCTCGGTCAGCTTGTCCGAGCGACCGAACCCGATGTGGTCGGGCGCGATGACTCTGAGCCCGGCGTCGCAGAGCACGGAGATCACGTCGCGGTACAGGTAGGACCACGTGGGCTGCCCGTGGAGGAGGAGCACGGTGGGCGCGTCGGAACGCCCCGCGTCCACGTAGTGCATTCGGACCGCGGGGACGCCCTTGGCCTGGACGTCGATGTAGTTGGGCTTGAACGGATACCCCGGCAGGTTCGCAAATCGCTCGTCCGGAGTTCGCAGCACGCTCACGGCCAGGACACTAGCCCGGATCGACGAACGCCAGCAGTCGCGGGTCGCTCGAGGTGAACCGATCGACCTCCTCGCCGCCGTCGCAGCGCATCAACGCGACGGTCACCCCCTGGCGGGTCCGTGCGACCACCTGCCACGTGGCCCCGCACTCCTGCCATCTGGTCAACTCGGCGACGTAGTCGCGGTCGTCATCGCCCATGGCTCTACGATTCCACTCGATGAGCACCGGTCGCCAGGAGGTCGCCCCATAGTGGACGTGAGCACGCGCGTGGCGGCGGCCACGATCTTCGTGTGGCTGGGCATGGTGCTCGCCATCTCGTTCCTCGAGGCGCCACTGAAGTTCCGGGCCCCCGGCGTGACGCTGCGGATCGGATTGGGCATCGGACGGTTGATCTTTCGCGCGCTCAATACCCTCGAGTTGTTGTTCGCCGTCATCATCGGCGCGGTGCTGTTCACGCACCACACTCCGACCAGTCTCGACGTCGCGGTCACCGTCGCCGTCGGGGCGCTCTTGCTGCAATTGGTGGTGGTCCGGCCGGTGCTGTCGCGGCGCACCACCGAAGTGCTGGCCGGCGAGGAGGGTCCGCGATCGCGTCCGCACTATGCCTACGTCGCACTCGAAATCGTGAAGGTGGTCGCGTTGGTCGTCGCGGGCATCGCCATCCTCGACACGTGAGACGATCGCTCGATGAGGCTCGGCTTGCATGCGTTGGGCATCGGTGCCGGCGCGAAGCGTGCCGTGATCGGCGAGGTGTCGGCCGCCGCCGAACGCTGTGGATTCGCGACGCTCTGGTCGGGCGAGCACGTCGTCATGGTGGATCGATCCGCGTCCCGCTACCCCTATAGCGACGACGGCCAGATCGCCGTTCCCGCACAAGCGGATTGGATCGACCCCATGGTCGGGCTGAGCTTCGCGGCGGCCACGACGTCGACCATCGGGGTCGCCACCGGCGTGCTGCTGTTGCCCGAGCACAACCCGGTGCATCTCGCCAAGCAGGCGGCCACACTGGACTCGCTTTCCAGTGGCAGGCTCACCTTGGGCATCGGCATCGGGTGGTCGCGGGAGGAATTCGACGCACTCGGCGTGCCCTTCGAGCGCCGCGGGGCGCGCACCGCCGAGTACGTCGCGGCCATGCGCACGTTGTGGCGCGACGACGTGGCGTCGTTCTCCGGTGAGTTCGTCGGGTTCGACTCCGTACGGATGAACCCGAAGCCGGTACACGACCGGCGCATTCCGATCGTGCTCGGCGGCAACAGCGACGCCGCGTTGCGCCGTGCGGCCGCGTGGGGAGACGGTTGGTACGGCTTCAACGTCGACGGGGTGGCCGCCGTGGCCGAACGAGTGACGACGCTACGGGCGCTGTGCCGCGAGTCGGACCGCAGTCCCGAGGAACTCCAGCTGGCGGTGGCGCTGCGGGATCCCCACCCGTCGGATGCCGCTGCCCTCGCCGACCTCGGGGTGGACGAACTGGTGGTGGTCGCGAGTCCGCCTGACGATGCGCAGGACGCGGCCGACTGGGTGGCGCGACTCGCCGACCAGTGGAGGTAGGTGCGTCATCTCTGTTCTACGTCAGGTCTACGTGGTCGCTGCGCCACCGTTCCGGATGAGCGCCGTCGCGTGAGCAGACCACTGCACCTGCGACCGTCTGCACTGGCGTGGGTCTTCGCTGGCGGCATCGTCGGCACGGCGCTCAGATATGAAATCGAGAATCTCCTGCCGCACGACGGCTCGGGGTGGCCATGGGCGACGTTTCTGATCAACCTCGGCGGCGCATTCATCCTGGGTGGCTTGCTGGAGGTACTCGCACGGGTCGGTGACGATTCTGGATGGCGTCAGCGCGCCCGGCTGTGTGCAGGCACCGGTGGTTGTGGGGCGTTCACCACCTACAGCACCTACGCTTTGGAAGTCGTGTTGCTGGGTCGGCATGGTCACCTTGGAACCGCGGTCGGCTATGGCGTGCTCAGCGTCGTCGGCGGGCTTGTGACCGCCTGGCTCGGCATCGTGGTCATGGCGAGCGTTCACCGGCGCAGGGTGCCAGCATGATCGCCCTCCTCACCTTCCTCGCAGGCGCGTCGGGTGCGGTGACGCGGTTCGTGGTCGACGCGTGGACGAAGCAACGGTGGCGGTCCCCGTTTCCGCTGGCCACCGTCGTCATCAACGTCACCGGCTCGCTGCTGCTCGGGGTGCTTGCCGGTGCCGTGCTCTTTCACGGCCAGTCCAGTACGTGGCAGACCGTGGTGGGAACCGGATTCTGCGGCGGATACACGACTTTCAGCACCGCCAGCTTCGAAACCGTGCGACTGGTCGAGCAGGGTCGGCGAACGCTGGCCTTGCTCAACGCGGTCGGTTCGCTCGTGTTGTCGGTCGCCGCATGCGCGGCCGGATTCGCGCTCGTGTGGGCGTTCTGATGATCCTTCCGGGATGGAGGTAGCCGAGATGAACGACACCGATGACGGCCAATCCCCGGCGCGGCCCTCGACGGAGGTGGTGGTCGGCTGGGACCGCCAACCCGCAAGCGCCGCCGCCTTACGCTTCGCCGTCGACCTTTCTGGACGCCTCGAAGCCCATCTTCACGTAGTGCACATCGCCGACTTCGACGACTTGCCAGTCGACCCGGACGCGTGGGATTGGGAAGAGCAGTTTCGCAGCAGCGTCGAAGCGCATGCCGTCCATGCGCGCGCACTGTTGGATGGCCTTGGCGCCAACTGGACCTATCACGCCGCGCACGGTCGTCCATCCGACGTACTCGCCGACCTCGCGGAGGAGGTCGACGCGGTGATGATCGTGCTCGGAGCACCGCGGGGCGGCCTGCATTCGTTCATCGACACGTTCGCTGGACAGTCGGTTTCGCACCAGTTGATGCGCAGGCACGGCCGCCCAGTGCTCCTCGTTCCCGACCCCTCGGTTGCGTGACGCCGGGGTCCAGCGCTGGGACCGTCCGTAGCGTTGACTCATTTGCTGCCGAGTCTGTCGCTGCGACGAACGGTTGCCGTTCGCCTGAATTCTTCGTGACGCGGCACTGTGGCACGCGGAAGGGGAGCAGAATCGGTTCCATGGCCGCCAATCCCCGCGCCGGGCAACCGGCAGAACCCGAAGACCTCATCGACGTAGCGCAGGTGGTGACGGCCTACTACACGCTCCAACCCGACCCGGACAACGTCGACCAGCAGGTGGCGTTCGGCACGTCGGGGCATCGCGGCTCCAGCCTGGACGTGGCGTTCAACGAGGCGCACATCCTGGCGACCACGCAGGCGATCGTCGAGTACCGCGCCGCCCAGGGCACGACGGGCCCGCTGTTCATCGGGCGCGACACGCACGCGCTGTCCGAGCCGGCTTGGGCATCGGCGCTGGAAGTGCTGGCGGCCAACGACGTCGTCGCGATGATCGACGGCGCCGATCGCTTCACGCCGACCCCGGCCGTCAGCCACGCGATCCTGAAATTCAACCAGGGCCGGGACAGCGACCTGGCCGACGGGATCGTCGTCACGCCGTCGCACAACCCGCCACGCGATGGCGGGTTCAAGTACAACCCGCCCAACGGCGGACCGGCCGACACCGACGCGACGGGTGTGATCGCCAAGCGCGCCAACGAGATTCTTCGCGGTGGCCTGGCCGACGTGAAACGGATCCCGCTGACGCGGGCATTGGGGTCTGCCCAGCGCCACGACTACATGAACGCCTACGTCGAGGACCTCCCCAACGTCGTCGACATCCACGCGATCCGCGCGGAGGGAATCCGCATCGGGGCCGATCCACTCGGCGGCGCGAGCGTCGACTACTGGGGGGCGATCGCCGAGACCCACAAGCTGGACCTGACGGTGGTCAACCCGCTGGTCGATGCGACGTGGCGGTTCATGACGCTCGACACCGACGGCAAGATCCGGATGGACTGCAGTTCGCCCAACGCGATGGCGTCGCTGATTCACAAGATCGGCGACTATCAGATCGCGACGGGCAACGACGCGGACTCCGACCGGCACGGCATCGTCACGCCCGACGGCGGGCTGATGAACCCCAACCACTACCTGGCCGTGGCGATCGACTATCTGTACGCCAACCGGCCCGGCTGGCCCGGATCGACGGCCGTCGGCAAGACGGCGGTGAGCAGCTCGATCATCGATCGCGTGGTCGCCGGGTTGGGCCGCAAGCTCATCGAGGTGCCGGTCGGGTTCAAGTGGTTCGTCGACGGGTTGATCAGCGGCACAATCGGTTTCGGTGGTGAGGAGAGTGCGGGCGCGTCGTTCCTGCGCACCGACGGGACGGTGTGGACTACCGACAAGGACGGCATCATCCTCGCGCTGCTCGCCTCGGAGATCCTGGCCAAGACCGGGTCGACGCCGTCGCAACGGTACGCCGAGCTCGCCGAGAAGTACGGAGCGCCAACGTATGCCCGCATCGATGCCCCCGCCGACCGCGAGCAGAAGGCCCGACTGGGCAAGCTGTCCCCGGAACAGGTGACGGCCACCGAGTTGGCCGGTGAGCCGATCACCGCCAAGCTGACCACCGCGCCCGGCAACGGTGCGCCACTCGGCGGGTTGAAGGTGACGACGGAGAACGCGTGGTTCGCGGCGCGGCCGTCGGGCACCGAGGACGTGTACAAGATCTACGCCGAGTCGTTCAAGGGTCCCGAGCACCTCGCGCAGGTGCAGCAGGCCGCCAAGGACGTGGTGAATTCCGTCATCCAATAAAGTCGGAGGGTGAGTTCCGACGCGGAGGCCGACTGTCCGGCTTCGGAGGGCAGGAGCGAAGCGACCTGGGACGTGACACCAGCCGCCAAGCCGAAACTCCCCGCCGAGGTCTGGGTCCTCGTCACCGCGAACGCGGTCATCGCCATCGGATACGGCGTGGTGGCACCCGTGCTGCCGCAGTACGCGCGCAACTTCGGCGTCAGCATCGCCGCGGCGACGTTCGTCATCACCGCGTTCGCGCTGATGCGGCTGGTTGGCGCGCCGCCTGCGGGTCTGCTCGTCCAACGGTTCGGCGAGCGCCGCGTGTACATCAGCGGGCTGCTGATCGTGGCGTTGTCCACCGCCGCGTGTGCGTTCGCGGAGACGTACTGGCAGCTGCTGCTGTTCCGCTCGCTCGGCGGGCTCGGGTCGGCGATGTTCTCCGTGTCGTCGTTCGGCCTGATGATCCGGATCTCGCCGCCCGACGCTCGCGGGACGGGTGGCCGGGCTGTTCACCTCGGCGTTCCTCGTGGGTTCGGTGACCGGCCCGGTGATCGGCAGCTTGACCGTGGGCCTCGGATTGGCGATGCCGTTCGTCATCTACGGCATCGCGCTGGTGATCGCGGCCGCCGTGATCTTCGTCAGCCTGCGGAACTCGCCGCTGGCGACCGCCGACGTCCAGACGGAACCGGCGATCTCCGTCGGCACGGCGCTGCGCAACCGCGCCTACCGCGCCGCGCTGCTGTCGAACTTCGCGACGGGCTGGTCGGCGTTCGGACTGCGCATCGCGCTGGTGCCGCTGTTCGTGGTCGAGGTGCTCGGCAGAGGCGCCGGCTGGGCGGGCCTGGCGCTGGCGACCTTCGCGATCGGCAACGTGTCGGTGGTGATCCCGAGTGGCTACCTGTCCGACCGGGTGGGCAGGCGAGTGCTGCTCCTGGTCGGGCTGCCGGTCTCGGCGGCGGCGACGCTGCTGGTGGGGTTCACGACGTCGCTACCGGTCTTCCTGGCCGCGGCGTACGTGACGGGCGCGGCGACGGGCATCTTCATCTCCCCGCAGCAGGCCGCGGTGGCCGACATCGTCGGGAGCAAGGCCCGCGGCGGGACCGCCGTGGCGACGTTCCAGATGATGTCCGACTTCGGTGCGATTCTGGGCTCGCTGGCGGTGGGGCAGATCGCGGAACACTTCTCGTATGCGGCGGCGTTCGCCGTCAGCGGCGGCATCCTGCTGCTGGCCGCCGTCGCGTGGGTGTTCGCGCCAGAGACCCGGCCGCGGACGGGCGCGGAGCACACGACGGCACGTCCGCTGGGTCCGGAAGCCGGCGGAGAATTACCGTGACCAGCGACTTTGAACGGATTACGCTGGTGGTGTACCGTCGACCAGCACGACTTCAGGGGCTATGGCGCAGTTGGTAGCGCACCACACTGGCAGTGTGGGGGTCAGGGGTTCGAATCCCCTTAGCTCCACCCTTTTGAGCAGGTAGTTCGGCAGTTTCGTCGCTCGATCTGAGCGGTCTAAATCCGCTCTGACGACAGTTTTGACGACAGTCGTCGTTCGAACAACCGCGCCACACTCGAACGCTCGGAGTTGACGACACCCATCACCCAAGACGAAGTTCAGGCCGCCCCGTTACGTAGACGCGATTTGACCGTGGGGCCGGCGACTTGGCCGGTGAGGCCGAACCAGCGCTTCGTCACCGCCGATCGCGACTGACGCTCGACGTCTACTCGCGCCCGCATCACTACGACGAAGCCGCAGCCGCTATGGCGCCCCTCAGCACGGCTCTCCCACAGCGGGCCGAGCCTTACCTCACAGCCTGTCGTCAGGGCGCTGTATGTTGTGCCCGGTCGAAAAGTGAGCCGCGCGATTTGGGGGAACGTTGATTTATCCATCGGGCAACATGCCCAGCCAGCCTTACGGGATGTACCCGGCACCGCCTGCGTCGGCGAAACGGCGCAACACGATCGGGCTGATAGCTGTGATTGCCAGCGCGATCGGGTTCGTGTTCGCCTGCATTCCAGGAGCGCTCGTAGTCGGCTGGGTCCTGCTCCCGATCGCGCTCATCCTCGGCATTGTGGGTGTCTGCCAGTCTGGGATGACGAAGGGCACCAGCATCGCCGCGATCATCGTCTCGATCGTCGGGATCGTCGTGGGCGTCGTCGTATTCTTTGTCGTTATCGGCAATGCCTTTAGCGATGCCTTCAAGAATTCGAATGTGAGCGCTCCCAGCGCGGTCACGGCCAGCCCAGGCTCTCAGGCAACGAAGACTAGCGAGGCCAGTCCAAGCAACGAGAGGGGCAGTCGGGCCAATCCATTCCCGATCGGGACTCCGGTGAAGAGTTCGGATTGGGACATCACTCTCGGCGCTCCATACGAAGCCGGAGCTCAGATTTCCGCGGAGAACCAGTTCAACTCCGCGCCGAAGGCGGGCATGGAATTCTGGATCGTGCCCGTTAGCGCCACATACACGGGAGACAAGACAGGCAACCTGCTGTTCGGTGTCACGGTTAAGTTCGTCGGATCTGACAACGTGACCTACGACGATCGCTGCGGTGTCATTCCCGATCCACTGAGCGACGTCGGCGATCTCTACAAGGGGGGCACTGCGCAGGGAAACGTCTGTGTTGCGGTCCCCGCCGGTGCAGACGGGCTTTGGTCATTAGCCACGGGATTCGGTGATCCGGCGTTCTTCAGCGCGAGATAGCCGCCAGCTAGTCCAGTCGATGCGCCACGGCCTTCTGGAACCGGAGGTGGCCGCCGTATTGCACCGCGACCATCCCCGCTGAATATCAAGTCCGTCTCGAAACGCCCGTGCAACTCGACGCATGGCTGAGATGGCCGCGGAGTTGATGCCCGAACGATTTCGCGTCTAGCGTGGGTAGCTTCTATCTGCCAGGCCGTGGAAGAGGCTACCCATCGAATCCAGTGCGTCCCGCTGTACTGCCTCGATCACCTCAACGTAGGTACCGGTCGTCACGGTGATGGAACTATGTCGCAGGATGCGTTGGACGGTGGCGGGCTGCACGCCCATGGTGAAAAGCAGTGTGGCGCAAGAATGACGCAGATCATGGACGCGCAATTGCGGCACGTTCGCCTTCGTGCACACGTCGTGGAACATGCGGTTCGCGTTGCGCGGTTCGATGAAGCCGCCATGCGCGGTAGTGAAGACTAGGCCAGTGTCACGCCAATCCGAGCCAGCTGCCATCCGTTCTTCCCGCTGCCGGCGGCGGTGTGCGCTCAAGATGGTCACCAACGGTGCTGGGATGGGCAGCACCGCGACTGAGGCGTCCGTCTTGACGGGATCCAACCGCAGCCGGCCGTCGACCCGGTGGAGCGCCTGTCGGACAGTTAATCGGGCCCCATCGAGGTCTACGTCAGCCCATTTGAGCCCTAGCGCCTCGCCGCGGCGCAGTCCCATTGAGAGCGCGACCGCCCACAGCGCGTACAAACGATGCTGTTCTGCCGCTTGAAGGAAGCGGACTGCTTCATCGCGCGTGAAGCTGCGAACTTTGCGGTCGTCGGTCACGCGCAACTGCACTAGGCGCGCCACGTTCCGACTGAGCATCTCTTCGTCGACGGCGTCCTGCAGTGCGGCACGCAGCACGCGGAGAATATGGCGAATCGAGCTCGCGGACAGTGTGGACTCGCAGCATTGACGGTTCGGCTTCGCGCAACACCGAGGATTCTCCCTAGCAGTGTCGCGGCCGTGAGCACAGCACTGGCACGTGGTGCGGAGGTCGTTGAGCCACGTGCGAATGTGCGCGGCTTGCAGCGACTTGAGCTTTCGCTTCCCGATACCGGGAATGATGTGCAGGCGCACGTCTCCTTCGTAGGTGGCATACGTTGTCCGGCGGATGCTCGGCTCTGCGATGTGCTCGAGCCAATACGTCATGTAGTCGGCCACGGTCAGCGTCGTCGTGGCGACGGGGATGCCCCGACGCTGTTGGTCGCGCAGCTTGTTGAGCTCGTCGAGCGCTTCCCGCTCGGTGTCTCCGTACACGCTGATGCGTTTGCGCTTTCCGTCCGGGGCATCGACAAAGACCTTGCCTTCCCAGCGACCGTCGGCGCGGCGGTACACGCCTCCCTCGCCGTTCGCGTTGCGCTTGGCCCGTTGTCGCGGTGGCATCAGGCTGCTCCGTCGATCAGGCCGGCGACGTAGTCGTCGAGGGACCGTCGGATGATGCGTCGGCAGCGACCAATCTGAACCGACTTCAACTCTTTATCCCAGATCAAGCGATAGATCATCCACCGGCTAACGGAGAGGCGGTCGGCGGCAGCTTGGACCGTGACGAGTTCTCCTTGGTCGGTCAACATGACCACCTCCAACACTCTGCGTAGGGACCGTTGCCGGATGTGGCAACCGGCAACGGGTTTGACGTCCGCCAACCCCGCGATGATGCGTAGCTCATCGAAATCCCAAGCAGTCATGACCACTGTAAGCCCACGGAATGACACCCCGAATCTAAATTTTCAACGGCGGATACAGGCGGTCAGCCATCTGCCGCCAAGCACCCGGGCCGATACGGGCCGCGCGCGACAGAATCGTGCGCTCCGCTCAACCCCTCACGCTCTTCACCAATCCAGCTCATCCACAAGCCGTCATTCATCAACAACAAGACCCCCACCGCCACGCCATCCAAACCCACTCCACCCCTTACCTTTACGGATATCCGCCTCCGACCTTCCAAGCCCAAGAAAGCGTTCGGCACATTTGCACAAGGGTGCGAGACTGGTTGTGGCCCAGCAGGTGCCGGCGCCCGGGTGTGGATGGATTCGCTGTTGTTGACGATTTCGAAGCTCAAGCGGTGGTCGATCAACTACTACATCGACACCGCCAGCACCGCCGAGCGCGCGACCCAGGATCTGCAACATGCCGGCGGCGGGCTGGGGGAGTACTACACCGAGCACGAAACCCGGACTCCGGTGTGGTTGTTGGCTGGCGACGCCCACCAGGTCGCCACGCTGACGGGATTGACCGAAGCGCAACGCATCGGCGGTACGGCCGAATCATCGGCGGTGGTGCGGTGGCTCGACGATGGAGTGGCGCCGAATGGGGTGCGGGGCCGCGCTTTCGGCGGTCGGGGGGTGCACGGCTTCGATCTGACGTTTGCCGCACCCAAGAGCGTCTCGCTGATCCGAGCCCTGTGCGGCGACGATGTCGCCACGAAGGCCATCGCCAACGCACATGCCGCCGCCATGGCCGAGGCGATGGAATACCTCGCTCAGCATGCCGGATACACCCGGGTGCACAACCCCGTCACCGGGCAGAAGGACCTCCAGCGATTACCGGGTCTGGTGGCGGTGGCCTACCAGCACGAAACGTCGCGGTCCGGGGACCCGCACCTGCACACCCACGTCATCGTCCCCAACCGGCAGGTCCGGGCCGCCGGCGCCCTGGTGTCGATCGACGGGACGTCGCTGTATCACGAAGCCAAGGCGGCCGGGGTGATCTATCAGGCCACGCTGCGCCGAGAACTACACCAATCGTTGGGAGTGGAGTGGGCTCCGGTCGACCCCAGCACCGGGATGGCCGAAATCGCCGGGGTGGACCGGGACACCGTCACCGCGTGGTCGCGGCGGTCCTCACAGCTACGCGAGTGGGCGGCGCACCACTTGGAGTCGGTGGAGGGTCCGCTGAGCGCGGCCCAGTTGGCCGCGGCGCAGAAGGCCACCCGCCCCGCCAAACCCGAAGAACTCGCATGGTCCGCGCTCCAAGGACAGTGGCGCGCCGACGCGCGCGGACTGCGGCTGGACCGCGCATCCGCCGCGGAGGCGCGCGCGGCACGCCGCGCCGCCGCACGCACCCCGTGGGACCGGGCGCGGATCGCGGACGCGGCGGCGCGCATCGAGCGCGCGGCGTTCACCCGCGCCGACTTGATCGAGCTCGTCGGCGCGCAACTACCCATCGACCTTGCACAGTCTCCGCGTGCAGTTGTGGAGGCCGCGGTCGACGACCTCGGGATCCGGCTGACCGCGCCGCGGGCCGCGCATCAGCGCGAAGGCCACGAGCGATTCACCCTCGCGGCCATCCTGGCCGAAGAAGCCGCTCTCCTTGATCTGGTCGACGCGCGCGACGACCGCGCGGTGCTGTGGGCACTCGATGACCGCGACTCGGCCACCGCGAGACTGTCGGCGGATCAGCAACGCGCGGTGGCGAACATCGCCCGCTCACCCTGGCTGGTGCAAGCCCTTTCCGCGCCAGCCGGTGCCGGCAAGACGACCTCGCTACGCGCGCTGCGCGCCGCCGCGGAACGCTGCTACTCCCACGTCATGGTGCTGGCGCCGACCGGACAAGCCGTCGACGTCGCGCTACGGGAAGGCGCCGCCGACACCGGTTACACCGTTGCCAAGGCCCTGCACCTGCTCGCCGACAATCAACTGCGCCTTCGACCGAACACCCTGATCGTGGTGGACGAGGCCGGCATGGTCGGCACCGACGACCTACGCCAACTTCTCACCGCCAGCACTAGCGCAAGGGTCAAGACCGTGCTGGTCGGCGACGCCCATCAATTGGCTCCGGTGAAGGCCCGCGGCGGCATGTTCGCCCAACTGTGTGCCGATCTGCCCTGGACCCAACACCTCTCCGAGGTGTGGCGGATGAGCGACCCCAACGAACGCACCGCCTCCCTCGCGGTGCGCGACGCCGAGGCGAGAGAAGCCCGCAATGCCGTGAACTGGTACCGCACGCATGACCGGCTGCATTGCGGGGACGCCATCACCATGGCCGCCGACGCCCTGGCCGCCTACCGAGCCGACACTAAAGCCGGCCACGACGCCCTGCTGGTCTGTGACACCGTCGAGATGGCCGCCGCGATCAACACCCGACTGCACCGCGAACGCGTCGACGCCGACGCTCCCACCGTGATCGGCGCGCGGGGAGCGCGCATCGCCGCCGGGGATCTGATCATCACCCGCCGGAACGACCCCACCATCGCTTTCCACGAATCCAGCCCCAACCTCGAGTCACTACCCTCGGTGCGCAATGGCAACCGTTGGCGCGTCGCCCACGTGGACCCGGTGGCGAATCATCTTGCGGCCGAACGCCTCGACGACGGCGCCCGCGCCTTCTTCGTCAACGACTATCTGCGCGCGCACGTCGGCCTGGGCTACGCGGTCACCGTGCACTCCGCCCAAGGTGTCACCGCCGACACCAGTCACGCCGTGCTTAGCGAGAACACCAGCCGCGCCTTGCTGTACGTCGCCATGACTCGCGGCCGCCACACCAACACCGCCCATCTCTACGAGCGCGCCGGCGGCGACCATGAATACGGCCAGCCCCAGTCCGACGGCATCCACGTCACCCACCGCGGCGACAACCGCGCGGCCGCCAATCTCGTCCACAGCATCCTCGCCCACGACCATGGCCTACCCATCACCGCTCACGACTACGCCACCCACACCCCGATCGGGGCGCTTCCCGAACGCGTCCAATCCCTCCTTGAGCGCCGCGCAGCTGCGGTCGAGCGCCGCCAGCATGACTACCGGCAATGGTGTACCCAAGCCCGCGCCTATGCGCGCGGCATGCACCAGTCCCGCAGTCGCGCGACGATCCGAGGACGCGCGAGCAGCCGAGAAGAACACGATAGCCTTGAGATCTAGACGCTGCTTAGACAACTCGGTATCCGTCTGCAGGCAACGACCTGTTGTGAAACGCCGAGAAGACAGTTATGCGTGATTGTTTCGGTCGTCCGGCATCATGACTGCGGCAGCGCAACTATGTACCGTTTGCTTTGGCCCCATGAGGTAGCTGTCCCAGGACGACAGGGCGCCCCCGTCGATAGTGGTCCGCTCCGCGGGGGAAGACCCGCACGGGCCTGCAACGACAGGGCCATCAGCGGTTTGAGCCGTGGAGGAGGGTATCGATCCTGGCCCGTATCCAGGCCACCCGGGCTGCGGGGTGTAGGCGGGCGCTGCGGTCACCGCATCGTTCCCGTCGTCATTCTGACCGCGCTCTTGTCGACGTTGTCGTCGAGCACGTGCCGTGGTGCGGCCCGCGGGCGCGAAGGGGATGCCGACCGGGTCAGCGGTCGGGTGTCTGGTTCGACAGCACGGCGCTGAGGTAGGTCAGGTCGGCGAGTTCGGTCATCATCTCGTGGTCGGGCAGGGCGAAACCGTTGGCGGCGTAGAGGTCTACGGTGCCTCGAACGGTGACCTGCCAGCCGGCGCCGCTCAGGTAAGCGGGCACCTGGGCGCGCTCACCCTGGTAGACGAGGTCGGTCCAGTCGACGTCCATGCCGTATCGCCGCCAGCGCTGGGCGAAGTCGGCCATGCGGTCGTCGTCAGTGAGGATGCTGAGATCGGGAACGTGTTCGGTGGCCAGCTCGCTGCCGGGGGCACTGAGCGCGGTGATGTCGTCGAAGAGACGGTCCTGGGCCTGCGGCGGCAAGTACACCAGCAGCCCCTCGGCGCTCCACGCCGTGGGTTGGCCAGGGTCGAAGCCCCGCTCGCGCAGGGCGGTGGACCAGTCCGCGCGCAGGTCGATGCCGACGGTGCGACGCTCGGCGGTCGGGGTGGCACCCAGCTCGGCCAGCGTTCGGGTCTTGAATTCGATGACCTGAGGCTGGTCGATTTCGTAGACCACCGTGCCGGCCGGCCAGGGCAGCCGGTAGGCGCGGGTGTCCAGGCCGCTGGCCAGGATCACGGCCTGCCGGATGCCGGCGGCTCCGGCCCGAAGGAAGAAGTCGTCGAAGAACCGGGTGCGCACGGTGATCTGTTCGGCCATCTGCCGACGGTTGAAGACCGGGTCGTCGGCGGCCTCGTCGGCGTCCTCGCTGAGCATGCGGGTGAACGCGTCCAGACCAACGGCGCGGACCAGCGGTTCGGCGTATGGGTCATCGAGTAGGGGCTCCGGTCCGCGGGCTGCCAGCGCGCGGCCGGCGGCGACCCCGGTGGCGGTGGCGCCCACGCTGGAGGCCAGGTCCCAACTGTCGTGATCGGTGCGTGCCATGGTTGCGTCCTCTTTCGGGTCGTCTCGGATGGGTGTGGGAAAGCGGTGAGTGGTGCGGTGGCTTACGGCGCGGGGGTCGACGGCTGGACGAGCTCGGTAGCGATTCTCAGAGCGGCGGCACGGCGGTCGGTCTCGTCGCCGGAGGGTTCGAGGTCGGGATCGGACAGGGTGGCCAGTTGCAATGCAGCCAGGGCGACCTGTGCACGTAGCCGGTTTTCAATGGACTCGCCGGGCCCGGCCAGCACATCGATCAGCGCGGCGAAGTGAGCACGAATCTTCATGTCAAGTGCCAATTCCGGGATCTTGGCCATGCCCTCGCGCATGAAGCGGGCCAGCTGCGCGGTGCGCCCGGTCAGCAGTGCGCTGTACCGACGCAGTACCTCCCCGCGGACGTCGGCGTCGGAGGGTTGTCCATGGGCCCACTCCACCAGCGCAACCAGGTGAAGGAGGAAGTCCTCGATCACGCTGGCGAGAATGTCGTCCTTGGTGCGGAAGTGGTAGTACAGCGCGGCCTTGGTGACGTGCAGCCGCTCGGCGATCTCCCGCAGCGAAGCGCGGTCGTATCCCTTCTCGGCGAACAGCTCCAGAGCCACGGACTGGATCTGCTCGCGGGTGTCGGTTCGCCGCTGATCCATCCGCTCACCTCCCTGCCTCGACGGTTGATCCGGCTCCACTGTAACGTACTAACTTGACGACCGGCTAGTGACTACCGCGGTGATCGTTGTATTCACGTGTGGGTGCAGTTTGGCCAGTGGTTCAGGGTTCAGGTGACCGTGTCGCCACACAGGATTTCGAGGCTCTCCAACAGGATTCGGGTCTGGTCGGGGGTCAGGAGGCGAAGTCGCTGAGCCAGGCTGGGTCGAAGCCGCTCCCCGATGTCATCGGTGGTCTGTACACCGTTGTCCGTCAAACGAATCCGCGATCTTCGCGAGTCCGCGAGATCGATCTCGCGGGTCACCAATCCCGAGTCGGCAAGCTTGGACAATGCCCTACTGAGAACCGACGGATTGAGTCCGAGATCGCTGACGAGATCGCTGGGAGTGTCGACACCCAGTTTGACCGTGCGCAGGACCAGGAAGTCCACGAGGTCCAGATCTGCGGTAGCGGCGACGTGCACGCGGGCGTCGGCCACGACCAATTTGTTGAGTCGGTAGAGCGCGTCGAGGAGCTGCAGCTCCGGAGCGTCGGTGTCAACCATGGGGGAAATCTAACATCTGATGATTATTGACAAAAGTCAACTATTGCGGGTTGAGTGTGGGCATGACTGATGACAGCACCACCACACCCGGCCGCATCGATTTTCACCACCACTTCATGCCGACCAGCATGCTCACCTCGGGGCTGTTCGGCGCCACGTCCGGCTGGAAGTTCCAAAAGGACGAGGGCGGTTGGACACCGCAGGTCAGTGTGGACTTCATGGATCAGCTGCAGATCGATACTGCGATCCTGTCCATACCCAACGACATCGAATCGCGGCTCCCCGAGGACAAGCGTCGTCACGTCGCCCGCGAGTTGAATACGTTGACCCGTCAGGCAATGGAAGACCACCCAGGACGGTTCGGTCTGTTTGCGCATCTTCCCACCCCGACGGACATCGACGCCGCGCTGGAAGAGCTGACCTACGCCTTCGATGTGTTGGGGGCAGACGGAATCACCCTCACCAACGTCTACGGCGTCGGCGATGAGGCCCGATCCCTGGGCGACCCGATCTTCGAACCGCTGTGGGCCGAACTCGACCGTCGCCGCGCGCTGGTGTTCCTGCACGGTGAGCAGACACCCGGTAGCAACCGGGCCCCGAGCGAGTTCTTGCCTACCCCGGTCAGTGAAACTCCGAACGAAACCTACAAGGGCGCAGCCGATTTGGTGACCAGCGGGCGCAAACGGCAGTTCCCGAACGTGAGTATCATCCTCTCCCATTCTGGCGGTAGCACACCAGTTCTCGCTGCTCGCGTCGCCGCATTGGGCGCGTTCCATCTCGGCTGCGAACTGAGTCCAGACGAAATCCTCGCCGACTTCCGGACGTTCTACTACGAGACCGCCCTATCAGGATTCGAGACCAACCTGGTGGCTCTCGAGAGCTTCGTCGAGCCGGACCACATTCTCTTCGGTACCGACTTCCCTGCCGCCAACCCGAAAACCGTTAATTGGTTTACGAACAACGTCGACGCGTACTTCGAAGCTCGGCCCGAACATGCTCGCGCGGGTCATGCACGACAACGCCTACAGCCTCTTACCTCGGCTGACCGCCAGGACCCCGGCCCAACGGTGATTTCTCGGCAGTCGAGGTAAGCCATTGGCCTACCTCGAAGCCACTGTCAAAGACACGTAGGTGATCTCGTCCCGGACCGAGGGAGGTGCGGGCGGTGGTGGCTACCGGTGGAACTGTGTTCTCCAGCCGCATCGTGCGGTGCTCGATCGACTCCAGGATGAAGCCCCCCGGTTGGCCACGCCCGCGCCCGTAGGAAGTGACACGGTGTGGTGTGGTGGCCGGCTCCATCGTGCTCGGCGACCGCGGACCTCAGTTTAGATCAGGGCGATTCGTGCATGCACAAAGCCGCCAGGAGATGGTCGGCTCGATTGGCCGAGTCGATGACGCCGCGACAACGCCCCATGAAGCGCTTCTTCAGTCTGCTACAGACGAATGTCCTTTACCGCCGCCTTGACCATCGACATTCAAGTGACATTCTTGCTCCCGTAGCGTCGGCTAACCAGCAGGGATTACCCACGGGGCCAAAGCCGAAAGGAATCCGCGTCGTATGTGGTTCTTGTGCAGCTTGTGCGCCTCACCAGCAACTGACACCCGAAGGCACGCATGACCACGATCTTGACCGGCGAGAGCCGGATGCTCATCGACGGCAGCTTAACCCCGGCCAGCTCGGGCAGACTTTACGACAACATCAATACCGCTACCGAGGAAGTGCTTGGGCAGACCGCGGATGCAACCGCCGATGACATGGACCGCGCCGTCGCCGCAGCACGAAGGGCCTTCGACGAATCGTCTTGGGCCACCGACCGGGAGCTGCGCAAGCGGTGCCTGAGCCAGCTTCAGCAAGCCCTCGAGGACGACAAGGAGGCGTTGCGCACGGAACTCATGGCCGAGGTGGGCACCCCGTTTCGATCACATACATCGCGCAACTGGAATGGCCACTGGCGGAAGCGCTTAAGACGCCGATCGCGATGATGGACACCTTCGCGTGGGAGCGCCCGCTTCCCGACACCAACTTCTTCGCGCCCAGCCACCGCGTGGTATGGCGCGAACCGGTGGGCGTGGTCGCCGCCATCGCTCCATGGAACTTCCCCTTCGAGGTCACACTGAACAAGCTCGGCCCGGCTCTCGCGGCGGGGAACACGGTCGTGCTGAAGCCGGCGCCGGACACGCCGTGGAACGCCACCCGCTTAGGACGGCTTGCCGTCGAGCGCACCGACATGCCCCCCCGGTGTGCTCAACGTAGTACAGACGTCGAACAACACTGTGGCCGAACGGCTGGTGACCGATCCGCGGGTGGATATGGTTGCAATCCGCTGGCCAACCCCGGTAGAGCCGGTGAAGGACGTATCAGAACCATCGGCTACCCGACTGACAGCGGAAACCGACTGAGCTCCATCCTAATTCGGGCACCGCCACGGGCCCATCATTCGCCAGTAGTGTCACAGTCATCCAGCTGATCAGAGTAGGCACACAGATCGCGAGGTTTCGGCTATGCCCTCAAAACCGATGGAAGGCATCCGTGTTCTGGAGGTCGCTCAGTTCACCTTTGTGCCGGCTGCCGGGGCTGTCCTGGCGGACTGGGGAGCGGATGTCATCAAAGTCGAGCACCCTGAAACCGGGGATGCGCAGCGCGGTTTGGTGAAGGTACTGGGCCTGGACACCGTCGTCAAGGGCTCGTCATTCGTGCCGATCATGGAAGGCCCAAACCGGGGCAAACGCAGTATCGGATTAGCGCTCGATAAGCCGGAGGCCATGTCGGTTCTGCACGAGTTGGTCCGCGCCAGCGACGTGTTCCTGACGAATTTTCTGCCACGGGCGCGGGCGAAACTCGGCATCGACGTCGCCGACATTCGAGCGGTGAACCCAGACATTATCTATACGCTGGGCACCGGTTTTGGCTACACCGGTCCAGAAGTCGACAAGGGAGGCTACGACAGCACGGCGTACTGGGCACGGGGTGGCAGTGGTGACGCGGTGACACCACCAGGCTCCGATTCGTTCATCGGCATGCCCACGGGCGCCTATGGCGATTCGATAGGTGGAATGACCATCGCCGGCGGTGTCGCTGCTGCGTTGTTCGCCCGCCGCCAGACCGGCCAACCCTCTGTCGTCGATGTGTCGCTGCTCGGAGTCGGCGCGTGGGCGACGCAGTTCAACACGAACCTCTCGCTCATGGCGGGCGGACCGCTACCGAAAGTGGTGGCGCCCAAGCATGGTTCAGCCAGCAACCCTTTGGCGGCGGCCTACCGGACCGCCGATGATCGGTGGCTGATGTTGACCATGCTGCAGCCGGGGCGATACTGGCCGGAGTTCTGTCTCGCCGTCGGGCGCGAGGAGTTGGCGACCGACGAGCGTTTCGATTCCGCGGAGAAGATCATGGCCAACGCGCTGGAGGCCAGCGGAATTGTCGCGCACATCATCGCCGGACGGACGAAAGACGAGTGGGTGCAGGCCTTTATCGGAATGGAAGGACAGTGGTCCGTTGTCCAGAACGATTGGGAGGTGGGCAACGATCCGACGCTGCGGGCACTCGGCCAGATCTGCGAGGTCACGGATGCGGAGGGCGTGCCGCGTCGATTGGTGGCGAAGCCCGGTGCAGTTCGACCGGGCTCACCCGCAGCTAACCCGGGCGCCACTGTTCGCCGAGCACACCGACGACATCCTGCGCGAACTGGGCAGAACCGACGAGGAGATCATCGATCTCAAGATCGCCGGAGCGGTCAGCTAGCAGATGAGGCAGCAAACGGACGTGACCCGAGCGCCCGCATCTCACAGACCTACTCGACAGGACCGAATGCGCAGAGTAGTCCAGTTCTCTACCGGCAACGTGGGACAGCAGTCGTTGCGCGCGATCATCGGCAGGCCGGATCTCGAGCTCGTCGGTGTGCACGCCGCGAGTCCCCACAATGTTGGGCGAGACGCCGCACGACGCGGCAGATCTTTGCGGGTTGACCGAGCCGACCGACATCGTCGCGACGGACGACATTGATGCGGTTGAGGAGAGCCGCAGTGCGGCAGCTGGCACCGGCGGGGCGTACTTCGCGCGCCCAGATCCGCCCGGACAGCCTCGCGACGCCGGAATACACATCCACATCGTCGCTGGCGGTCATCGGAATGCCAAGTAGCCGTTCGTCGAGCAAGTCGTCCATGACGCCCAGCCTCGTCACCCTCGGAGGTCCTTCGTGTGTCGAGATGAATGACACGTGAGCGACATTCGGAGAATCTTTGCGTTGGCCCGGCAGCACCGCACTATCAGCCGTGGAAGTCCGCAATGACTGCAGCGGATTCCGCAAAGTCGAGCAACCGACATCATCGGACTCAGCCATCGGTTCAAAAGTCGACTACGGATATCGCTGACGACATAGGGCATCTGCTGGGATTCGTCCTTCGCGGACCGGGGAGCCGTACATCTCGGTGCTCACTGACGGGAGTGTGAATGAACAAGGTCATCGGATTCATCGGTGCAGGGCAACTCGGAGAGCCGATGGTTTTGCGGCTGCTCGCCGCGTCGCATGACGTGCTGTTGTATGCCCGCCGAGGCGATGTGCGCGATCGGCTGGCGTCGCAGGGCGCCGTCCTGGCCGATTCGGTCGCCGAGCTGGCCCGGCACAGTGACATCCTGATCTCCTGCCTGTTCTCCGATGCACAACTACGTGAAATTGGTTTGGCCTCAAAAGGTTTAATTGCCAACGCGAAACCAGGGGCGGTGTTCGTCTCTCATACGACTGGCAACGTCGTCACCTTGAAAGCGCTAGCGGACAGCGCGGCTTTGGCCCCGGTCATCCTTGACGCTCCAGTCAGCGGCACCGTCGACGACATCGTCGCGGGCACGCTAACCGTGCTGCTCGGCGGACCGAGCGATGCAGTGCAGATGGTGACGCCTGTGCTGGCCGCCTATGCCGATCCAATCGTGCCGACCGGCGAGCTGGGCAGTGCATTGGCGCTCAAGCTCGTCAACAACTTATTGTTCGCTGCGAATGCGCAACTTCTCGCGGCGGCAACGCGATTGGCCGAGCAACTCGGTGTGAATTCGGACGGGTTGCTTTCCGCGCTTCAGGTGTGCAGTGCCGGTAGCAATGCTGCGGCTTATGCATACCGCAGCGGCGGGATGGACAGCTTCGCCGAGGCGACCAGACCGTTCCTGCGCAAGGACATTGCTGCCGCCCTGGAGGCGGCGCAGGAGGCGGGCGCTGACCCGGGCCTGCTAGGCCAAGTGTTCGATTCCGGACCCCTAGCACTGAGATCGGAGCAGACGAAAGCCATCGGCTATCCCATGGATCGACGGAGACGCGGCGTCTAGGGCCCGATCCGGGTTGCCCGATCTCCGAAGACGTTAAACGGGGTGTGGCGGGTCCGCGCGCGGCAGTGATCACCGCAGATCCCATAGGTCACTGCCGACCACCGTGCGGCTTACAGCCAGGGGCTATGACGGATCCCGCCGCCTTGCCCTCCTTTCACACGATCTCGATGAGTGAGGCCACACATAGTGGTGGACGAGCCTCCATGAAGGGGGATATTCCGTCCATGTCGATACTCGGTGTCAGAAAAACCGAAGATCGGAACAGGAGTGGTCTGATCGTGAGCGAAGTCGTTTGGACACCGGAGTCCAGGGTTCGAACCCCGATGAGGCGTATTGAAGGCGCGACGGTCCGGTGATGTCACTTGCGTGTAGACCTGCAGCGATCCTAGACACCCGATGACGGCTGCATCGACATCCAACAGACATCCTGTGTTTTCTAACGTTGCGCAGATCGGTTGCTGCGGGCGGGCACTTTTCGAAGGAGTAGTGATGTACATCGAGACCGATAGCTCAAAGTGTCAAGGCCACGCACTGTGTGCCCTGATGTCTGATGACTACTTCACCCACGACGATATCGGCCACATCGCCTCGACATCGGGTGAGGTCCAACAAGAAGACGTCGACAGAGCGCGTCAGGGTGCAGAAGCCTGCCCGGAACGCGTCTTCACCCTCTCCTAGCCGCCGACGATGACACGAGAAGACAACGGGGCCAACCGATGACATCAACCGAGAATTCTCCTCGGCGAGAAGCCGACGAGTTCGACACCGACTTGGACCAACACTCAGCCGAGTTTGCACGCGATCCGTTCCCGGCGCTATCGGAGTTGCAATCGAAATGCCCTATCGCCAAATCGAGCCAATGGGGCGGATTTTGGATGTTGACCGGATATGACGTGACGTTCGAAGCCCTGCACGCACCCGAGATCTTCAGTAGCAGGCCGAGCGAGCACGGTCGGGGGGCACCACCGGTGCCCGGCGCCGGCAGTCTGGTACCTATCGATTTTGACTCGCCGGAACTAGGCATGTACCGCTCATTCCTACTGTCGGCCTTATCGCCGGGCTCGGTTCGTGAGATGCAGCCGCTCATTCGAGAGATGACGACCGATTTCATCGATCAGTTCATCGAGCGAGGAACAGCCGACGTGGCGCAGGAGTTGTTCACGCCGCTGCCGGCCCAGTTGATTCTGCGCATGTTGGGACTTGACCCTTCGCGATGGGTGGAGTGGGTCTCGTGGGTACATGGATTCGTCCACGACCCGGCCGTGGACCCCGAAGGCGCGGTGACAAAGGTGATGACGATGTTCGCCGAGATCTACCAAGCAATCGGCTCGGCGAGGGCGCAGCCCCAGCCGGGGTTGCTCGGCGATCTGATCGTCGCAGAGCGCGACGGTCGCGCGCTCACGGACGACGAACTGGCCAACACGGTGTTCCTACTCATCCTCGGTGGCATGGACACGACGGCCGGTCTATGCGGAAATTCGTTGCTGCTCATCGATGCCCAGTCTGAGTTGCGCAAACAGATCCTGGCCGATCCATCGGTACTGGACCAGGGGACGGAGGAGTTCCTGCGCTATGCAACTCCGACGTTGGGACTGCCGCGGACGGTGAGCAAAGACACCGAGTTCCATGGGCGACAGCTCAAAAAGGGTGAGCAGGTATTCGTCATGTACGCCGCGGCCAACCGTGATCCGAACCAGTTCGACGATCCTGAGACGATCGACTTATCCCGCAAAGCTACTCGTCACATGGCATTCGGACTCGGTGTGCACCGGTGTCTGGGATCAAATCTGGCCAGAGCCATGTTCAAGATCATGATCAGTGAGTTGCTCACGCGGGCGCCGGATCTGGCTGTGCGCAGAAGTGAAGTGGTTCGCTATGCCGATGCCAGTGCGGTGTACGCGGTACGCCATCTTCCGATCACCTTCACACCTCGACAGCGCAAGTCTTCAAAGGACTCATTGCCCGGCTGAGCGACGGCTGGCTGTCGCAACGGCCGCCTCGAAGACCGATGCACGCTCGGCAAGCACCGCTTCCACTTCCGGCAGCGACACGTTCTCTCCGGCGACCTTCAGCACGCCGGGCGTGGGCCGACCCGTCGGGCCGTCCCCGTCGGGGTCCTGGACCGATGCAGTCAAAACCGCGGGGATGGTCTCCGTCATGCCGTACAGCTGCCGCGACCGAAGGCGCCCCGTGCCAGGATCATTCGCATCGGCGCGGCGAACAGACTGGCATGGGTGGCGGCATGCCGCGCTGCCTGCGCGGTGAAGCGCGATGCAGAAAACCCGCTCATTAGCGCGACGCTGGCGGCCACCGCAATGGCGGAGGCGAACGAGTCATACTGGGCGTTGGCGCTCCTCGGTGTCTGGGCGCCGGCGGGATGGCGGTCGTGGAGCCACCCCGCCGGCCATGCTCGGCGACGTTCTCGTGACGTGTCAGCTTTTGGCCAGGGCGCCTGCGACGGTGGCGCGGATAGACTTGCCCGACGCGTAGCCGAGATAGGTCGCCGCTTGGTAGACGAGCTCTTCGAGCTCCGGCACGGTAACGCCGTTGCGCAGCGCGACGGGGACGTGCTCGTGCAGTGCGTTGTGATTGGCCAATCCCATGGTCATGCCGAGCGTGACCGCGCTGCGGGTACGACGGTCCAGGACCTCGGTCCGTTCCCAGAGGTCGAAGTAGACATTCTCGAGCTCCATGTAGTCGAGCTCGGGAGCGAAGACATCGTCGGCCATCGCCTGTTCGCTGATCTTGAGAAGCGGGGAGTCTGGGTCCATATCTCGCAGCACGTCGCGGGCGATGGCGCGCTTCTCGCTCCCGGCGCGTTCCGTGCGGGCATCGTCCGCCTCAGGGATTGGCTCGAGCAGATTGTGCGTGGTCAGGGCGGCGATCATGGACTGCAAGGCCCACGCGGCTCAGGGCCAGCCAACGTGGGGGCGTGCGTGCACGATCACCGCTTCGAGCTCGGCCAGTGTCGCCCCGTTGTAGATCGCCCCGGGGCAGTGGTACTGAGTTTCAAACTGGTTGCCGACGTTGCCAACTCCGATCATGAGGCTGACGTTGAACAGGCTGCGCGTCCGGAGGTCGATCTCCTCCGTGCGGTCCCACATGTCGCAGTACGAGTCCTCCATCGCCATCAGCGACGTGTCCCCGGACCACGTGCCTGGCGGGATGTCGCCACCATGCAGGCCGTGCGCGGTGCCTGGCAGCATCCGCTGGATGTTTTTGACCCCGATGGGCCGCTTCTGGCTACCGGTCCGTTCTCGGCGGGCCAATCCCGTGAACGGCGCCTGCTCTGTCGGTCATCGTCGACTCCCCATCTGCTTGCGGCAGGTCGTCCCTCGTCAGGTGCACAGGGGAGCCCGGCCGCATCCGCCCCCTGTGTGGGTCTTCAGACTGGGTTGGTGCCTTCCTTGAGGAACGTGACTCGCTGGTTCACGCGGAACTCGGTGTAGTCGGCCAGACCGTAGTGCTGCACTTGGAAGTTGTCCCACACGGCGATGTCGTTCCGCGCCCAGTTGTGAGTGGTGTAGAACTCTGGCATCCGGATCCAGTTGAAGAGGAAGCGCAGGATCGCTTCGCTCTCGTATCGGTGCACGCCTTCGATGTAGGTCGTGTATGTCTCGTTGACGTACAACGCCTTTTCGCCAGTGATCGGATGGATGCTGACGATCGGCCAGTGCCGCGGTGGATTGTTCTTGACCATCTCCGAGTACTTCTCGTGGTCCCAGGTCGCCTGCAGGTACACGGGCTCCTTGTGGCCGCGGCCGTCCCAGTAGTGCACGGCGGTCATACCGTCGACGTACTCCTTCATCGACGGTGACAGGCAGCGGTACGCCTTGGCCGTGTTGGCCCACGACGTGTTGCCCCCGACCGGCGGGCACTCCTGGATCTGGATGAACGTGCCCAGCGAAGGCTGCCCGAGCGTCGTGTTGTCGCTGTGCCACAGGTTGGTGACCGGCGGTCGCGCACCGTCGGTGGTGATGACGTCGACCTGCGGGCCGAGCTTCTCCACCAGCCGGCTGCCGTAGTCCGGCGTGCCAAAGATGGTGACGATCTCGAGGTGCTGTTCTCCCGACAGTTTCTGCTGATCGGTGAAGATCACGACCCCGTAGGTGAGCCACGCCTGGCGCAACAGTGCCCGCAAGTCGTCCGAGAGGTCCGCTGTGAGGTCGACTCCGGAGATCCGGGCGCCGAAGTTGGGCATCAGCTGCGTGACCGTCAGCGGCGCGAATCGCTCGGGAAGGAGGTCGTCGTCGATCTTCTCGATGAAGTTGGTGCTCATGAGTCTCCTCAGGGTTGTCATAGCGGCGGAGCGCCCAGCGGGATGTCAGCAGGTGATGGCGACGCCCTCTTCGGCCCGCCCGGGCCTCCTCGCGGACCCGCCTGCCGGTTGACATGCAGGGTGCATGTCAGTTGACATCCAGCATGCATGTGAACCAGCATGCCTGTCAAGACGAAGCCGAGTGGACGAGCAGCTATCTCTCACTGCGGAGGATTCACACCTGATTGCTCACGCAAACGCCGAGCAGTTGTTGGGTCTGTCTCAATCCGAAGTATAAGGGAGACAATGGATCTCGAAGATGAACCCCGGGCAGTCCTTGGCTGACAGTCGGTGACCGTAGCCGCGCGAATCTTCCGGGTAAACGAAGCCACGCGGCAATGCGGCTGTGACGCCGTGGTCGACAGACAGTAGCTGGTGAGCTTGATCGAGCCGCACGCCAAGACATGCCGAGCGGACAGGCAGGGGCTGCGTCTTAGCTCAGACCAGGTGGCGACCAGCCCGTCCGCTTGAATCCTGCCGATCTTTTCGCCCGTCGCAGGATTGAGCTGGGCTGTGGTTTTGACCAGTTGAGCCTTCAACCCACGCGTTGTTGATGAAATGCCATTATTCCGGGCGAAATATCACAGCGGCCCTTGCTTGTTTCGCCGAAACGTCAGGATGCCTTCCCTAGAGATTTCGGATCCCGCGGTATTCCGGGTCCTTGGGCCACGCTCAGCGAGCTTTGCCGGCGTCCAGCCCCTGGTTGGCGAGTACGCTTTCGCGAATATGCGTAGCCAGCATCTCGGGTGCGCTCACCTGGGGAAAGTGTTTGCACATCAGTGGACTGATCGCGAGGCCGGACTTGACGGCGAGCACGACATTTTCGAGAAACGCAAATGCCGGTGTTCAGACCCGCCGATCGTCCAGGTGATCGGCTGTCCAGCGAGGTCTTGTGGCGAGTGCGATGGCACTGGAGCCACGGCATACCTGCGGGCCCACGTGACATAGTTCTGCTCTAGTCGCGCGTGATACTCCTCGCCGAGGGATTTCCAGGCTTCAGGGTCGTCGTTGAGCATGTGAGCGAACATCGGGTTGGCAGCGCTCGACGATGGCGGCATCTTCTAGTGTCAAGACGGTGGCGCCATCTTCTAGTGCCAAGAGGTCGCCGAGTAGTGGGGCGGCACTGGGCATCGTCACTTCATGGACGACGGCGTTTCGCACGAGATCACCATGGCGCACCACGAGATCGAGAACCGCGACTCCGCCAGAACTGCTTCCGTAGAATGTGGAAGGACCGGTTCCCAAAGACCTGAGCAGACAAGCGATCTGGTCGCCAAGCTTTGACATCGAAATATCAGAAGTCCCCGCTTGGCTTCTTGAAAAACCAGGAGTGTCGAAGGTGAGTATGGTGAACTCGTTGGCGAGCTGAGTTGCGACCCAGTCAAAAACGCCGCAATCCCCTTCGCCGGAAGGCACCAACACGACAGGCGGGCCTTCACCGCGCTGTTCGCAGTACCAGTCGATGCCATTCACCTGGTGCCGAAATGGCCGCACAGACATTGTCAACGCCCCTCTCTCATGTCGGTCGGTGATGCACAGCGGATGGCGACTGCGCCCCGACAAGCAAGTCGCGCCCAGCATTCGCTGTCATGAACGTTGCACCGATCGGGCCTTCTTGTTACTCGTCGCGACGATTGTGCAGCTTCGGAGCGCCTCGGTCGCAGATTGCGCATACTGGCTGTATGTCGAGCTGCATGCGCTCAGTATGTTCAGATCTGCATCGAGGTAGTCAACCGCGCACCGCGGATCGGTAGGAGCGGCGAACGACCGCCGTCCAGCGGATCATCGTGAGGGCCGCGAAACCCCCAGTCCGGCGAGCAGTTGGCTGATTGCGGCGATGCCCTGTTCGCGGGCGGCCGTCGGTTCGGGCGAGTTCGCGATCACCAGTGCGGCTTCGTCCACGGCCGCCAACAGGACATGAGCGAGCACGATCAGCGGCTGGGCCGGTAGTGAGCCCTCCAGGACGGCGCGTTCGAGTAGCCCGTGGATGGCTCCGACACCGTACCGACCTTCCAGTTCGCGCCAGGTTTGCCAACCCAATACGGCGGGACCGTCGATCAGCAAAATGCGCTGGACCTCGGGAGTAAGTGAGGCATCGAGGAATCTGAGCAGGCCCGAGCGCAGCCGTCCGAGCGCGTCGCCAGTCTCTTCTAGGCCGCCGGCCGCGGCCAGCAGATCCACTTCCACCTGCTCGAAGACCGCCTGGAACAAGGCGCGCTTGTCCTCGAAGTGGTGATAGAGGGCGCCGCGGGTCCCGACGCCAGACGCAGCCACGACCTCTTCGGTTCCGGTGTTGAAGTAACCCTTCTCCACGAACAGTCTTCGGGCCGCGGTGATCAGCGCCGCGCGGGTGGCTTCGGCCTGGGCCGCGCGAGGGCTCTTCGCGGCGTTCGCCGGCTGTTGACCTCGGGGCACCTGCTCAGTATATTTCGATACAACACTGTAGGTGAATTACATTCAGACTGTACGTCACATCTCCTTGAGAAGAGGCACACCATGACCGATCCCATCCAGATCGTTTCCGACTTTTGCGGCCTGATGGAGCAGCGCGACGCCACGGCCCTCAAGCCGTATCTCACCGGCGATGCGGTCTATCAAAACGTGGGCATGCCGGCGGCCGTGGGTGCCGACGCGATCGCCGAGAACCTCGGTCAGCAGTTCGCGATGTTCCCCGATTCCTACGCCTACGAGATGATCAACATCGCCGCCGCGGGTGACACCGTGCTCACCGAGCGTCTCGACATGATCAAGACCCCGAGCGGTGAGGTGATGGGCGTTCCCGTGATGGGGACCTTCGTGGTCCGCGACGGCAAGATCGCCCGTTGGACCGACTACTGGGACACCGGCCTGCCCATGAAGATGATGACCGGCGAAGACGTCTCGGCCCTGGTGCCCGGCGACTACCTGTCGGTGTGAGGGGCGCGATTTACCCTGACAATGCCGCGGGCCCTGACTGCGGCACGCCCGGCGACGAGGCCCAAGGGCCATCACATATCAGAGGTTGGCGCCCCACGAAAGCGGGCCGCCGCTGCCGGAATGCGTGTCGCCCTGCCGAAGCCGGCCATATCAACCGCCAGCCGTCAAGATGGCATCGTCGTGCCCAACCGCGAGGTGGTCGGCGCCGTGAACGCCCACTGGACCGTCGCGATGGCGACGCCGATATTAATGAACTCGAAATCGGCCGGGGTCGAGACTCCGGTCGACATGCGGGCACGCACGGGCGCACAACGGATGCATCTTGCACGTTGACTTCGCCGCTTTCCGTGCGGGCCCGTTTCGCCCGGCAATCGGGTTCGGAGGTTACAAGACTCCCGTTCGCACCGCCCTGATCCGCCTCGTCGGTGCCCTGCCGAACAGCACGACGAATGGGCCGAATCCCGCCGTTACCTCGGCCTGGAGGTCCTCAGCAAATCCCGAGCAGATCAGAACTCACCGGCCGAAAAGGAGCCGCGGGCGTGCCGGTCGACTCCGTCGCGGCCACCATGTCAGACCTCACATCCCACGGTTGCCTACCGTGCGATTCATCGATCACGGCAGCAGGCACTAGCCGGTCGTCAAGTTAGTGCGCTACGGTGGGTACCGGACCAACCGGTCGAGGCAGGGAGGTGAGCGGATGGATCAGCGGCGCACCGACACGCGCGAGCAGATCCAGTCCGTGGCACTGGAGCTGTTCGCCGAGCAAGGGATACGACCGCGCATCGCTGCGGGAGATCGCCGAGCGGCTGCACGTCACCAAGGCCGCGCTGTACTACCACTTCCGCACCAAGGACGACATCCTCGCCAGCGTGATCGAGGACTTCCTCCTTCAGCTGGATGCGCTGGTGGAGTGGGCCCATGAACAACCCTCCGACGTCGACGTCCGCGAGGAGGTACTGCGTCGCTACAGCGCATTGCTGACCGGGCGCACCGCGCAGCTGGCCCGCTTCATGCGCGAGGGGATGGCGAAGATCCCAGAGTTGGCACTTGGCATGAAGATTCGTGCCTACTTCGCCGCGCTGATCGACGTGCTGGCCGGGCCCGGCGAGTCCACTGAAAACCGGCTACGTGCACAGGTCGCCCTGGCTGCACTGCAACTGGCCACCCTGTCCGATCCCGACCTCGAGCCCGCCGACGACGAGACCGACCGCCGCGCCGCCGCTCTGAGGATCGCTACCGAGCTCGTCCAGCCGTCGACCCCCGCGCCGTGAGCCACTGCGCCGCTCACAGGCCTTTCTCCTCACCCATGCGAGCGACCCGAAGAGGACGCAGACCATGGCACGCACCGATCACGACAGTTGGGACCTGGCCTCCAGCGTGGGCGCCCACCCGCCACCGGGGTCGCCGCCGGCCGCGCGCTGGCAGCGCGCGGACCGGAGCCCCTACTCGATGACCCCTACGCCGAACCGCTGGTTCGCGCCGTTGGTCTGGACGCGTTCACCCGCATGCTCAGCGAGGACGCCGACGAGGCCGCCGACGACCCGATCTTCGACCGTCGGCAGATGGCCGAACAGGTCACCGTGCGCACCCGGTTCTTCGACGACTTCTTCCTTCGGGCCGGAGCCGCCGGCATCCGGCAGGCCGTGATCCTGGCCAGCGGCCTGGACACCCGCGCCTACCGGCTGCCCTGGCCGGCCGGCACGGTGGTCTACGAAATCGACCAGCCTCAGGTCATCGAATTCAAGACCCGCACGCTGGCCGAGCTGGGTGCCGTCCCGACCGCCGAGCGTCGCACCATCGGCATCGACCTGCGCGCGGACTGGTCCACCGCCCTGCGCGAGCGGGGCTTCGACCCTGGCCAACCCACGGCGTGGAGCGCCGAGGGGCTGCTGGTGTACTTGCCGCCGCAGGCCCAGGACCGCCTCTTCGACGACATCACCGCGCTCAGTGCCCCCGGCAGCGCGCTGGCCACCGAACACGTTCCCGATCTCAGCATCCTCACCGACGACGACCGCATGGCCGACTTCGCCCAGCGCTGGCGGCGCTACGGCATGGACGTCGACTGGACCGACCTCGTCTACCACGGTGACCGCGCCCAGGTGCCCGCTTACCTGAGCGGCGCCGGCTGGCAGGTCACCGCTCGAGGCACCGTAGACCTATACGCCGCCAACGGTTTCGCCCTGCCCGACCACGAGATGATGACCGAACTCGCCGACCTGACCTACCTCAGCGCGGTGCTGTCGGACCCGACACCCGGCCGCTGACCCGGTCGGCATCACCCTCGCGCCCGAGGGCCGCACCACGGCACGTGCTCGACGACAACAACGTTCGACGCTATCGACATGCTCGCGACAGACCCCGAGTGGCACGGTCGAAGGAAAGGTCGCCGCCGCAATCAACGGCTGAAGGGAAAGTACGTGGGCTGTCCAGTCGTAGCTGGCTTCGATCCTCTGTCGGACGGGTTCGCGCGGGACAATCCGTACCCCTTGCTGCAGCAGCTCAGCGACGAGCACCGCGTCTTCTTTTCGCCCGAGATGCAGATGTACTTCGTCACCCGCCATGCCGACATCGTTGAGGTGCTGTCCGCCAGCGATGGCAAGCGGTTCTCGGCCGCCAATGCGTCTGCGCCGGTGTGTCCGATCACCGAGGCCGCACAGTCGATCTTGGCCGAGGGTGGGTACCGGCGCCTGCCTGCCCTCACCAACGCAGATCCGCCGCGGCACACGATGATCGCCGCAGGGGTTCGCAAATGCATGTCGGTGCGCCGCCTCAAACTGCTCGAACCGATGGTGCGCGCCAAGGGCGAGGAACTCGTTCACGCGATGGTCGCCAAGCCCGTGGCTGACCTCGTGGCCGACCTCGCGTTTCCATTACCCGCATTCGCCGGACTGGGCCTGTTGGGATTTCCTGAGGAGGATTTCGAACAGATCAAGGCGTGGGCGGGTAACCGCGCGCAACTGACCTATGGTCGCCTGACTGCCGACGAACAGGTTCAGGCTGCCAGGGATGTCGTCGACTTTTGGCGCTACTGCGACCAATTCGTGGCTCGCCGCGCCGAGGATCTGCGCGACGATTTCACCAGCGACATGATTCGACTGCACCAGGACGATCCCGACACTCCCGACCTGACGGATCTGGTCAGCATTGTGTACTCGATGGCGCTGGCCGGGCACGAAACCACGACGAACTTCATCGCCAACGGGGTGCTGACGTTGTTGCGCCAACCCGATAGTTGGCAGCGACTCGTCGATGATCCTGCCGCGATCCCGCGCGCGGTCGAAGAACTGCTTCGATACGACCCGCCTGTAACCACATGGCGGCGACAAGCCGTCGTGGACACCACAATTGGAGATGTCGCCATCCCCGCCGGAGCCCAGGTGGCATTGCTGTTTGCCGCGGCCAACCGGGACGGCAGCCAGTTTGCGAACCCCGACGCACTGGACCTGGCGCGGCCCAACGCCACCGAACACCTGACATTCGGCAAGGGTCCGCACTACTGCAAAGGTGCTCCGCTGGCACGCCTCGAGATGAAGGTGTGCCTGGAGGCGCTGACCCAGCACGCGCCGCGCCTGCGGCTGGAGGGCGACGTCAGCGCGGACGATTACCCGCCGAATCTGTCACTGCGCGGGCCCAGGCGTCTGCTTGTGCGCACCGCGTGATCAGCAAGCTCATGTGCAGGTGAGCCAGTGCGCATCGGTCACCACAGCGATCACGATGTCCCGCAGTGGAATCCACTGAACAGGCGAGCACATTGGCAAAGGAAGGATGACAATGATGACGGGTGCAAACGGCGGCTGTCCTCGAGGGCCTACGAGTGCTGGAACTGGGACAACTCCTTGCCGCCCCCTTCGCCGGTCACCTGGTGGCCGACATGGGCGCCGAAGTGATCAAAATCGAACCGCCTGGGCGCGGCGACCCGATGCGCGAGTGGGGACATCACGACGCAAGTGGCCACGGGTTGTGGTGGCCTTCTCTTGCCCGCAACAAGAAGTCCGTCAGCTTGAACCTGGCTCACCCAGAGGGACAACGGCTGCTGGGTGAACTCGTGAAGCGCAGCGACGCGTTGATCGAGAACTTCCGCCCAGGAACGCTGGAAAAGTGGAATCTCGGGCCGGACAAGCTGCGTGAGCTCAACCCTCGGCTGGTGGTGGTGCGAGTATCGGGGTACGGCCAGACGGGTCCGTACGCCGACCGCGTCGGTTTCGCCAGTGCGGGAGAGGCGATGGGCGGCCTGCGCTACATCAACGGCTATCCCGATCAGCCACCGCCACGCGCAGGAATCTCAATGGGGGACATGCTCGCCGGAATGTTCGCCGTGCAAGGGCTGCTGGCGGCTCTCTACCGCCGCGACGGACTGAAGGCAGGAACCGGCCAGGTAGTCGATGCCTCGATCCTCGAGTCACTGCATCGCGATGTTAGAAGGTGCGATCACCGAATACGACAAGCTCGGAATCATTCGGGAACCGTCGGGTACGGGGTTACGTAATATCGCGCCGTCGAACATATACAAGTCGCTGGACGGCAAGTGGGTGGTGATCGCCGCCAACGCCGATACACTGTTCGCCAGACTGTGTGCGGCCATGGACAAGCCCGGCCTGGCCGACGATGAACGGTTCGCCACCCATCTGGCGCGCGGCGCGAACGCCGAAGAGCTCGACGACATCATCGCTGCAGTGGGCCGCGGGGTTCGAGGCACAGGAGATCGACAAAGTCCTCACCGCACACGGGGTGGTGACCAGTCCTATCTATACCGTCGCCGACATCATCGTCGACGAACACATCCAGGCCCGCGACATGGTCATGCGCGTGCACGATGACCAGATCGGCGAGCTCGCCGTGCCCGGATTCGTGCCCAAATTCAGCGACACCCCCGGCCGGCACCGATGGACGGGGCCCGGGCAGGTGGGACAGCACAACGGTGCCGTATTGACTTCACTGCTAGGACTGGCCGATCAAGAACTCGCGACGCTGCAGGAGCAGGGGGCGATCTAGTGGCGCCGGTACTGATCTGCGAGGTAGGTCCTCGCGACGGACTGCAGAACGAAGACCGGGTGTTGTCCGTGGCGGCGCGTGTCGAGCTCGTCAACCGGCTATCAGAATGCGGCTTTTCCCGAATCGAGGTGGGAAGCTTTGTCAGCGCCCGGCGGGTCCCGCAAATGGCCGACGCCGAGCAGGTTTTCGACCAAATCGACCGCCGGCCCGGGGTCGAATACACCGGCTTGGTGCTGAATCTCAAGGGCGCCCAGCGTGCGTTGGCGAGCGGCGTTGACCGACTCAACTGTGTGGTGGTGGCTACCGAGACCTTCAACATGCGAAACCAGGGCAAAGCGGTGGCCGACACGGTCGCCGAATTGGACGAGGTCATCGCCTTGGCCGCGCTGACGTCGGTGCCGGTCACAGTGTCGATTGCAGCCGCCTTCGGCTGTCCGTTCGAAGGACCGGTAGCCCCGTCGGCCGTGGCTGCACTTGCCGCCCATTTCGCCGCCGGCGGCGCAGCGGAGATCTCGTTGGCCGACACGATCGGCGTCGGCGTGCCGACTCAGGTGCAGGATCTGTTCGCGCGGGTGTCTGATCAGATGGGAGGGACTCCGCTACCGATCGGATTCCATTTCCACAACACCCGAAACACCGGATTTGCCAACGCGTTTGCCGCGCTGCAGGCCGGCGCGAGTGTGCTCGACGCGTCTGTTGGCGGTACCGGCGGCTGCCCGTTCGCGCCGGCCGCGACCGGAAACATCGCCACCGAAGACCTGATCTACATGCTCGACGGCATGGGAAGGCAGACCGGGGTCGACATCAACGGCGTTGTGGGAACGGCACATTGGCTCGCTGGGCAATTGGGGCGCCAGCTGCCCGGCATGGTCAGCCGCGCCGGCGCCGACTGGTGCGCCGCGACATGACGCCGTCCAACAAGTCAGCGGGTGACGTCGATGACCACCCTGCCGCGGATCTGCCCGGCCAGAATCTCATTGGCAAGCTCAGGCAGTTTGGACATCGGCTCGACGGTGGTGATGGTGGCCAGAACGTCAGGACGTAGGTCCTTGGCCAAGCGTTCCCATGCTGCCTCGCGCGCAGCTGCGGGGGCCATCACCGAGTCGACACCGATCAGCGACACGCCGCGCAGAATGTAGGGAAGCACGGTGGCTCCCGGCATGTCGTTTCCCCCGGCGAGGCCGCACGCCGCCACGGCTCCGCCATAGCGGATCTGTGATAGGACGTTGACCAAGGTTTGGCCGCCCACCGAGTCAATCGCGGACGCCCACCGCTCTTTCTGCAGAGGCCGCCCGGGGGAGAGCAATTCGTCTCGGTCGATGATTTCGGATGCGCCCAACGCGGTGAGGTAGTCGTGTGTCGAGGCGCGACCCGTAGAGGCTGCGACGGTCACCCCTGCGGCGGCCAGCAGTGCCACGGCCACCGAACCGACGCCACCAGCCGCGCCGGTAACCAGCACCGGCCCGTCACCCACGGAGCCCCTGCCGGCAAGGCTGTCCACGCAAAGCGCCGACGTATAGCCGGCCGTGCCGATCGCCATCGCCTGTTCGGTGCTGAGACCATCGGGTATCTGCACCAGCCATTCACTGCGCACGCGCTGATAGCGGGTGTAGCCGCCGGACTCGGTCTCCGACATCCCCCAGCCGTTGACGACCACCCGCGTGCCAGGCGCCCAGCGCGGGTTTCGGCTCTCGACGACGGTGCCGGCCAGGTCGGCGCCGCCGATCAGCGGTGTCCGGCGCGCGATCTTCTGACGCCCGGATACGGCCAGGCCGTCCTTGTAGTTCAGCGACGAGAACTCGACCTGCACCAGGGTGTCGTGGTCGGGGAGATCGGCCTGTGTCAGTTCTCGGAAGCCGGCGACGGGTTTGCCGTCGATGTCGTCGATGACCAGTGCGGTGAACGGTTCATTCATGGCGGTTCCAATCGGTGGCCTCGCGGTGGCGGTGATGGACGTGTGAGGGGGATTTTCGGAAGAGCTGAGCTGCCGGGAGAGCCACGTGTCGCTGAACTGTGCGTTGCGGGCCCGTTTCAGGCCGGCAATGCCCTCCTGCCGGATGATGTCGGCAAATCGACGACCGTCGGGCGCGGTCGCCCATTTGGCGTGCGCCTTGGTGGTGACGTCATATGCGCGGCCGGCCAGGCGTCCGGCCTGGCGCCCCATCGCATCGTCGACGGCGTCCACCGCGGCCTTGTTCATGATGGCCGCCTCACGGGGTACCGCGGCGATCCGGCGTGCCAGTTCTGTTGTGCGCTCCTGCAATTCGTCATCCGCCACGACCGTTAGCACAAGGCCGATCCGTTCAGCCCGCCTGGCATCAATGAGTTCGCCGGTGAGAATGAGAAACTTCGCCCACGCGCCACCGATGATCGGCACGAGTTCGGTGGCTCCGGGCTGACCGATCCGCCCTTCGATGAGCCCGAAACGCGCATCGTCGGCGGCGATGACGAGGTCGCACTGCGCGATCAACCCCATGCCGGCGCCCAGACACAACCCGTTGACGGCGGCGACGATCGGTTTTCTGACCTGGCGCACCGAGGTATAGAAATCGTCGAGCTGGCGGACGAAGCTGAAGTCGTCGTAGGGGGTTACCGATTCGGGCGTGCCGGACAGGTCGCCGCCGGCGCAGAAGTTGGGGCCGACGGCGCTCAGCAGAATGCAGCCACTGGAGGAGTCCTTGTCGGCGGTGTGCATGGCGTCGGCGATCTCGTCACGGCTGGATCCGCGGCCCAGCCCCAGGGCGTTCATCCGCTCGGGGCGGTTAAGCCGGATGTGAGCGACTCCGTCGTTGAAGCCCAGGGTGATGTGGGAATACACGTTGCCTCCCGGGAATGGACCGGCCGATGTTGGCTTGGACGGTCAACCCACGTCAGGCCCTCGGCAGTCGAGCGTCGGTCGATCATGGCATGAAAGGCCCACTGACAACAATGGATTCGGCCCTGCGCACCGAAATCGACATGCCAGCGACAGCTTCTGCGATGAGTGACCCAATCCTGTCGACATCATCATGAAACGTTGCGGCGGCTACCGTTCGCTTATGGCTGTGTCCAGTAGTGAGCGCGCGATCACCCTGCGTGCCGGTGTACGGCTGAAGAGCAGTGTCGACACCACCGAGGTGCTGGTGGTGCGTGCACCCGCAGCGCCGTCGATCGTGCGCTGCGGGGGAGAGCCGATGTATGCCGTTGCCGACTCATCGCCAAGCGAGCCCTCCGATAGCGCTGCCGGCGTGCGACCCGGCCAGTGGCTGCGTTCAGAAGGATCCGTCGACTTTGAAGTTCTGGTGCTGCGGGGCGGATCGCATTCGCTCTCGATCGACGACCATCAACTCCGGGTGCGCGACGAGCGCTACGGATCCAACGCGTCGGAGCCAAGCCAGTGACACTGTGGGCCGACGTCGTCAAACAGGGCGGGGATTGCTGAGTGGACCTTTTGCCTTCGCCGGATCAACTGGAACTGACCGGCGCCGCAGCGGCTTTCTGCGCACAGGTCGACACGACGCAGCTGATCCGGCGGCGTCGTTATGAGCCGACTGCCTTGCCTGCCGAAAACTGGTCGGCAGGAGCTGAACTTGGTTTGCTCGGCATATCTGTGCCGGTGTCCGTGGGTGGTCTGGACATGCGCCTGGAAGACGAGGCGTTGGTGTTTCGTGAACTTGGGCGTGCGCTGATGCCGGGCCCGTTCTTGCCGACGGTGTTGGCGGCCCGCGTCGCAACGCTGTGTGGTGACTCCGAACTGGCCGCGCAGTTCGTGTCCGGCGAGGTTCTTTGTGGTCTTGCCATCGTGAGCGAGGCGCGCCTATCACCTGATCGGATATCTGGGCGGGTGCACTTAGTCGATGCGGTCGGCGCCGACTATGCCGTCGTCGCCGATCAGGCCGGTGCCGGTCTACTGTCGACGGCACCCTCCGATAGCTTCGATTGCTTACCAGTGAACTGCCTGGATCCCGGATCACGGCTGGCGGTCGGTGACGTCAACGGGGCCGAGTTGCGCTGCTTTGTGCCGGCCGAGCGGGATCCGATCTGGCTGCGAGGCCTTGTGCTGGCCGCCGCCATGCAGGTCGGCATCGCTGAAGCGTGCCGCGATCTGTCAGTCGAACATGCCAAGAACCGCATCCAATTCGGGCGCCCTATCGGTGTGAACCAGGCTGTCAAGCATCGCTGTGCCGATATGGCGGTTGCCGCAGAGGCCGCACTGCAGCAGATGGTGTACGCGGCGTTGTCGCTGCAGGAGGGCAACAGCGACGCAGAATTGCACGCGCTGGCGGCCAGGATTGTGGCCACCAAGGCGGCGTTGTCCAACGCCTCGGAGGCCCTTCAAGTCCACGGCGGCATGGGCTACACCTTCGAGCACGACGTGCACCTGTACCTCAAGCGGGCCCATATCCTGGATCATCTCTTCGGCTCCCGCGCAACGCATCTCGATGAGTTGCTGGTGCTAGGAGCGGCGAGTTGACCCGGCGGGCAGCGATCGTCGGGGTTGGCCTGGCCGACGTCGGTCAAGGGCCAACTAGCCCCTACGACCTCATCGCGAGCGCGGCTCAGCGCGCGCTCAACGAAGCGGGGCTTTCGCCGCACCAGGTCGACGGCCTGGCCTCAACGGGCCTCGGGATGATGCCCCCGGTGGAGGTGGCCGAGTACCTCGGCCTGCGCCCGCGGTGGATCGACTCGACGTCGTTCGGCGGTGCCTCGTGGGAAGCGATGGTGGCACACGCCGCAGACGCCATCGCCACCGGACACGCCGACGTGGTCTTGGTGACCTACGGTTCCACCGCGAAATCAGATCTTCGCCAAGGCCTGCGGACGGCCAATCTCGACTGGGGGTCGCGTGGAGCGCTGCAATGGGAGGTGCCATACGGGCACACGCTGATCGGCAAATACGCGATGGCGGCTCGTCGTCACATGCACGAATACGGCACGACGATCGAACAATTGGCCGAAGTGGCGGTGTCTGCCCGCGCAAACGCGAAGGACAATCCGCAGGCCGCCTACCGCGACCCGATCAGCGTCAGCGACGTGGTGTCCGGCCGAATGATCGCCGATCCCTTCACCAAACTGCACTGCTGCATCCGCTCCGACGGCGCAGCGGCGGTGGTGCTCGTCGCCGAGGACCGCATCCCGGACATACGCGAGGCCGGCCGGTTTGGGTGCTGGGCAGCGGCGAGGCGCTGTCGCACATGTCGACGAGTCAGTGGCCGGACCTGACCACCGGACCGTCGGCGGTGTCGGGGCCGTTGGCCTTTGAACGAGCCGGAGTCACGCCCGCCGACATCGACGTGTGCGAAATCTATGACGCCTTCACCTACATGATCGTGGTCGCGATGGAGGATCTGGGTTTCTGCGCCAAGGGCGAGGGCGGCGCGTTCGTCAGCGGCGGCCGCCTGGACATCGGCGGAGCATTGCCGACGAACACCGACGGCGGCGGGCTGTCGGCCTGTCACCCCGGACAACGCGGCCTGTTCCTGATCGTGGAGGCCGTCCGCCAGCTGCGCGGTGAGTGCGGGACCCGCCAGGTCACCGACGCCGAACTGGCGTGTGTTTCCGGGACCGGCGGATGGTTTTGTTCCAGCGCAACGCTGATTCTCGGGGCCGGCGACTGACGGTGTCCGCGCACGCCTACCAAAGGGAATGACATGAGAATGCAAGGCAAAGTTGCCTACGTGTCCGGGTCGACGAGGGGGATCGGGCGCACGATCGCTGAGCTGTTCGCCCGCGAGGGGGCCAAAGTCGCCGTAACCGGGCGTACGGTCGCCAAGGGCGAAAAGGTGGTCAAGGGCATCCGTGAGGCGGGCGGCGAGGCCGAATTCTTCCGCCTCGACGTCACCGACGAGGACAGCGTGCGCAGTGTCATCGACGGGGTGGTCGAGCGCTTCGGCAAGCTGGACACTCTGGTCAACAACGCAGCGCCCACCGACGCCATCAGCACCACCGTAAAGCCCCTCACGCAGTACACCACCGCAGAGTGGGAACACATCCTGCGTGGCACCTTGACCGGCAACGTTTTTTGGCCGTGGAAGTACGCAGTGCCCCACCTCAAGGAGGCCGGGGGAGGCAACGTCATAAACATCTCGTCGGGGCACGCGGTCATCGGTATCGGTGGCTTCGCTGCCTACGCCGCGGCCAAGGGAGGCATGAACGCCATCACCCGCGTGCTCGCCGTCGAAGGGTCGCCCTACAACATCAAGGTCAACACCATCAGCGTCGGGCGCGTCATCTCCCACTCTGCGGACACGGGCGTCGCTATCGGCGGAGGACACCTCACGCCCCGGCTCGGCACCCCGCATGACATCGCGTACAGCGCGTTGTGGTTGGCCTCGGACGAAAACGGTTTCGCCACAGGATCGCTCGTCACAGTGGATGGCGGCTGAGCATCAACGGAAGCGCGACGCTCGGATTCCCACCCGAAGGTCCCTCCTAGCTCTCCAACCCCGCAGTTGGGTCTGCCGAGCCCGGTTGACGACTACGTTCGCAAGGAGTGATAAGTGCAGGAGATTCGGTTCGACGACATCGATTCGTTGACGGCGGCTGTTTCCGATGAATACGGCGACTTCGGTGCCGAAGTCGAGGTGACGCAGGAGGACATCGACGCGTTCGCCGAACTCACCGGCGATCACCAGTGGATCCACGTCGACGTCGAGCGCGCGACGCGGGAGAGCCCGTTCGGTGGCCCCATCGCGCACGGCTTCCTGACTCTCTCACTACTGCCGAAAGTCGCGACGCGCCCGCCGGTCAAGGTCATCGGTCACACCGCCGGCGTCAACTACGGCGCCGACAAGCTGCGCTTTCTGTCCCCCGTACCTGCCGGGTCGCGCCTGCACGGCCGCGCGCGCCTCGCGAACGTCGTCGCCAAGAGCGGGGGCACGTTGGTGACCAACGAGTGGGACATCCGGGTCGTCGGGGCCGAGAAGCCCTCTGTGCTCTACGGGATGCAAATCCTCTACCGCTGAGCAACATCGGGCGTGAATCGGGCGCGTAGCTCACTCTTGACCACCTTGCCCATGCTGTTGCGGGGTAGCGCGTCGAGCACTTCGAGCTGCTCGGGAAGCTTGCGCGTCGACAGGCCGAGGCCACGCAGATGCGCGCCGAGGTCTGAGAGGTTCGGTGGGTTTCGGTGATCGGCCGCGACGATCACCGCGCACACCCGCTCACCGCAAGTTTGGTCAGGAATACCCACGACTGCGACGTCGGCGACCGCGGGATGGGTGGACAACAGCTCCTCGACCTCCTGGGCCGAGACGTTCTCCATCTTGCGGATGATGATGTCCTTGAGGCGCCCGGTGATTCGGACTACTCCGCTCGGCTCGACCACCCCGAGGTCGCCGGTGCGGAAGCGGCCACGGTCGTCAAAAGCGTCAGTGGCCAGTGCCGGGTCGGTATAGCCCAGCATCATCTGGGGGCTTTTGACCCTCAGCTCACCTTCCTGGCCAGACGGTGCGGTAGCTCCGTCGGGCCGCACCGCCTCCACGGTGGACCCCGCCGCGGGCCTGCCCTCTGCTGCTCCCTCGCCGTCTTCGGGCCGCCCGATGGTCAAGAACGGGCATTCCGTCAGCCCCCAGCCCGAGGCCACCCCTGCGCCGCCCAGCTCCCGTTTGACCGTTTGCCGAAGCGACGGCGGGCAGGGCGCGCCGCCCGACAACGCGACGCGCAGGTGCGGAAACAGCGGGCCGTGCTCGCGGGCACGCTGTCGCTTCAGATAAGCGTGGAAGAACGGCACTCCCGAACCGAGGAGGGTCACGCGCTGAGCGGCGAAGAAGTCGATCGCCGCGTCGTCGAAGGCTGCACAGGTCAACATGCTGGCGCCGGCGATCAGGACCGACAGCACATGAAGGATGCCTCCGACATGGGCAAGCGGAACCGGTGCAGCCAGTTGATCTTTGGGCCCCAAACTGATGGTGTCGGACAGGTGGGCGGCCCCAGCGATCAAGCTCTGGTCGCAGTGTCGGACACCTTTCGGCGACGACGTCGTACCCGAGGTGTAGAAGAGCCAACGACACTGGTCATCGATCGAGGCCTGGCCGTCGGGCTGCTCGGCCGACACCCGAGGGCAGTTCATCGTCGAGGCCATGAACCCGAAGGCCGCTCGCCGGACCGGCCATGGGCTGTGCCAACGCCAGGTCGTCCTGCACGTCGGATCGGCTCGGAACCACCAGGTGGTCGGCGCGGGCCTGCTCGCATATGAAGGTGACCTCGCGACGACCAAGCGTGGTGATCAGCGGATTCTGCACCGCGGATAACCGGCGCAGCGCCAGCATCAGCACCACCGTCGCGCAGCCGTTGGGCAGCTGCCAGGAGACCACGTCGCCAGGGTTCACACCCCATTGCGCGATGCCCGCTGCCGTGCGCTCGACCGCCTCGGCAAGTTCACCGAATGTCATTGTGGCGCCGCTGGTATCAGCCATGAAAAGCGCATGGGGGGTGCGTTCGGCGCGCTGCGCCACCACCTCGGGGATGGAAGCCGGCAGCCGCTGGGTCACGACTGCCGACCGGCGCCGCGCACCCTATCCACTAAGCCATCGACGTCTTCGGGTAACTGGTCACCTCTCCATGCGACCATGCCATCAGGACGAACCAGTACCAGGCGGCGCTCGTAGAGTTCGGCGATCTGTGGATCGTCGATCGCCTCAACCTTTAGCGGCATGCCGACACTGTCCGCCGCCTTGGTCAGCGGGCTGACATTGGTGGCACTCCCTCCGAATACCAGCAGCGTGAAGCCCTCACCGAATAGATCAAGCGTTGAGCGGCCCGGCGACAGCCAAGCGTGCGGCGCACGATGACCCGGGCGGGCGGTTTGGATGTATGTGCTCGGTTCGTCGGGAGGGGCGGGTGTGCCGTCGGAGACGACGATCGGCGATTCCGAATAGCTGTAGCCCATCGAGACTCCAAAGGACTGCCATTCCTGCTTGAGTAGCGCGCTCATGCGTGCGCCCAACGCGTCGCGCTGTTGCAGGCCGCATCTCGGAGTCCTCGAGAATGTGTTCGCGCCCATCGTTTTCCACCCACACCTTGTAGTTCCGGGTGGACAGCGAACTGTTGCGGATGGCCACGGGGCGACGTTCGGCGGTGTACGCGGGAAGCAGACCCGCGCCGCCCCACCCTTGCAGCAGCGCGGGCAGCATCCAGCCTAGATCGCTGCAGTCGCCCAAACTGGTGTTGAGACCGTGGCCGCCGGTCGGTGATGTCGTATGCGCGGCGTCGCCCGCCAGAACGACACGCTTGCTGTGGAACTCACTTGCCGCGCATTGGCTTCGTCGCCATGGCATCACGTTGACGACCTGCCACGGAACGTCGATCGTGTCGTCGCCGATGGCGCGTCGAAGTAGGGCGCCGACGTCCAGCTTGTCGGGAGCGATGCGTTCGGGGGATCCGATGATGGTGAACCGGTACAGGCCGCGGCCGTCAACGGTGGTGATGTTGCCCCAGGTGCCGTCGGGCGCCAGGAACATCCATCGTTCGCATCGGCCGTACGGCTGGTATCGCTCGAAGTCGGCGCAATAGATCATCAGGCTGACTGAGTAGTCGAGTTGTTGACCGTCGAACGGAATGCCGAGAGCCTGCCTCACCGTGCTGCTCGCACCGTCGCAGCCGACGAGATAGTCGGCGTGAACGGTCAGCTCGTCTCCGTCGCCTGTCACGAGGGTGGCCGTGACGCCGTCGTCGCGCTCGGTCAGACCGCTGAGACGGTGGTTGTAGCGCACGTCGGTGAGCCCGCGCTCCAGCACCGCGTCGGCGAGGAGAGGATCGAAGACGTACTGCGGACACCGGCGCAACATCTCGGGCGTCTCAGGCGCCAGCGGACGGTCGGCAGTGGACGGCAGCGGATCTCGCCCGATTGGAAACCCGTGCAGCGCAGTGCAGTACACGGTGTCGCGTGGATAGTCGTCGGGAAATCCGACTGCGGCAACTTTCTCTGCGATGCCGAGCCAGCGGCAGTACTCCATGCTGCGCTCATAGAGCGTGCCCGCCTTCGCCAGCAGATGCAGAGCCGTCCCCGCGTCTCGCTCCACCAGCGTGCTCGACGTGCCGCGCTGCGCAAGGTCGAGGGCCAGTGAAAAGCCGACCGGTCCGCCCCCGACGATCAGCACCGGCGTGCGCACTGTGGCCGTCGTCATGAGCCCAGCCTCAAGCCTGGTGCGCGCACCTTGAACACGTCGGTGGCCAGTCGTTGGCCCAGGGTGTTGGCATCCCAACGGGTCGCCCCGTTGGAGATGGTCACTGCCTTCGACCAGCCCGACATGAGATCGATGGTTTCGCCGATTGCGCGGACGACTTGGCCGCTCACGTATCCGGCCTCCGGGCTGGCCAACCAGGCCACGACCGGGCTGCACAAGGAGGGGTCCATCGGATCGAACGCATCGGGGTCACGCTGATCGGGTTCAGGCGTGTCGCGCCGCCGCCGACAATCTGGTGTGGCCACCGGGGCTGATGACATTGGCGGTCACGCCGATCCCCGCCAACTCCAGGCTCAATGTCTGGGTCAGGCCGACGATCGCCGCCTTCGCGGCGCTGTAGTTCGTCTGGCCGAAGTGTCCAAGCAGACCCGCACCTGAGGTGGTGTTGATGATGCGGCCATAGAGTCTTGCCGTCGCCGGCCTTGGCCACCGCACGCCAGCGTGCGGCCGCGGCGCGGCTGGTGAGCCAACTGCCGCGGACGTGCACCCGCATCACCAGATCGAAATCTGCGGCAGACATGTTCCAGATCGCTCGGTCACGCACGATGCCTGCGTTGTTGACGACGATGTCCAGCTTGCCGAACTCGTCGTGGGCCCGCTGCACCATCGCATCGGCCTGCTCCTCGTCGCCGACATCTCCGTAGTCGGCTACCGCCGACCCGCCGGCAGCGCGAATGATGTCGACGACGTCGTCGGCGTCTTGGCCGCGGCCTTCACCGGCCACCGACGACCCCAGGTCGTTGACCACCACCGTGGCGCCTTGTCGTGCGAGTTCCAGCGCGTGGCCACGACCGATGCCGTGTCCGGCGCCGGTCACGAGTGCGACCTTGCCGGTCAGCAGGGCGCTCACGACGGACCTCCCCGATGTCTCCAGTGAATTGCCAACGATCGGCACCGCCCGTCGGTGCCGGTTGAATGGGCGTATTCACTGAACCTCCTTGGGATCGGTCATCGGCCGAGAAAATTGGGTGAGCGACGTTCGACGAACGCGCGAACGCCCTCGCCGTGATCGTGCGAGTTCGATTGAAGTTCCTGGGCCATCGCTTCGGCCAGAAACGCTGCGCTGCGATCGTTGTCCGGTGCGGAATTGAACAGCCGCTTGATCAGCGCAATGGCGCTGGTCGGCGCGACGGCAAGCCGCTCAGCGAGCGCCTCGGCGCACGCAGGCAAATCCTCGGCGGCGACGACCTCGTTGACGAGACCAAGCGCGTGGGCCTGATCGGCAGTAATCGCGTCGCCGAAGAACGCCATGTGTTTGGCACTTTGCAACGCGATACGGCGGCTGAGCAGGTATGCGCCTCCGCCGTCGACCACCATTCCCCGTTTGACGAAAGACTCGGTGAAACTGGCGTTTTCGCTGGCCACCACGAGGTCGGCCGCGAAGGCCAGGTGGGCGCCAATGCCCGGCTGCAGCGCCCTGCACCACGGCGATCACCGGTTTGCCGCAGTCCAACACGCTGCTGATGAGCCGTTGGGCTCCCGTCATGATCGTGCGCATGGCGTCGCCGACATGCATCTGCGTCTCCATTTTGCTGGCGAGCGATTTGACGTCGGCGCCGGCGCAGAAGTGTCTGCCGGTCGCCGACATCACCACGACACGGACCTCGGGGTCATCGTCTGCCGCTGCCAAAGCCTCGATGACGGCGTCGCGGTCCTGCGGGCGCAGGGCATTGGCCGCTTGCGGTCGGTTCAGCACGATGCGTCGGATCGCGCCGTCGCTGCCGACGACGACGCCGTCGCACTCTTCGCTCACCGGCGGCCGTCGTTCTCGGCGAGTGCCGGACAGGTTATGTGGGATCACGAAGGTCCTCTCGAGTTGATGCGTCCGCGTCGCGGGACGAGCGGCGTTGACGGTCAAGGCCAGTTCTAGTTTCTGACACGAAGTGTACTATTGATGCGTACAGTAATCGGTTGCTCAGGTCAATGTTCAGCGGGTCAATAATGCGAGACGGGGCGATTCTATTTCTGACTGGTTGGATCATGAATCGGTCCCGGATCGGGAGCTGGCGAACGGCGTGAAGGAAGGGCAGCACCGGAGTGCAGGGCACCACGTCGATTCCACCGCTGGGTGACTGCTCCACGTTGGGCAGTGAAATGGATCGAGCCGCCCTGGCATTCGGCAGCCGGGAGGCCTACGTCGACGGGGTTGACGCGAATGTCGTTCGCGCAATGGGATTCGAGGTCGCTGCCAGCTGGCCGCCGAACTGTCGTCACGCGGCGTTGGTCCGGGCGACGTTGTCGCGTTGATGCTTTCGCCGGGAATCGATTACGCGGTGGCCTATGCGGCGACGTTGCGACTGGGCGCGGTGGTCACCGGTCTGAACACACGGCTGGGCCGTCTCGAGGTCGACCACATCCTTGCGCAGTGCGCGCCGGCGCTGGTGATTTATGACCAATCAACCGGCCTTCCGGCGCCCGTCGGGCCTCACGGTGATGTACCGCGACGAGCTGACGGACGCCTGTGCCGGCTCCGTTGTCGCCGCTCAGTGGTCGGGAACCGCAGACGCTCCGGCGGTGATCATCTGGACGAGCGGGACGACGGGCCATCCGAAAGGCGCGTGGTTTGACCATGCGGGCCTTGCCGCGGGCGTCGCCTCTGCCGGTGCGGTGGGCGGGCATAACCAACGACGACTGGTGGCGACGCCGTTCGCCCATGCCGGCTACATGGCCAAGGTGTGGGAGCAATTGGCCTATGGCACCACGTTCGTGCTCGCACCGCGGCCGTGGACCGCGGAGTCGATGGCGCGGGTTCTGGTCGAGGAGCAGATCACGGTCGCGGGAGCCGTTCCTACCCAATGGGAAAAGCTGCTCGAGCTGCCGACCCTGACACCTTCGCGGTTGGCGCATCTGCGCATCGGTGTGCGCGGCGACGGCAGCGGCGTCGCCCACGCTGATCGAGGCCGTCCGACGCAAGCTCGGATGCCCGTTGGTGGTTCGTTATGCGATGACCGAATCGCCCAGCATCACCGGTACCGAGCCAGACGATCCACCAAACATGCAGGGCGGCACCGTCGGTCGCCCACAGGGTGGCATGTCGGTCCGCATCGTCGACGCCGACGGATTGCCGGTTGCCGCCGGAGGTACTGGTGAGGTCCAGGTCCGTGGAGCCTGCGTGATGCGCGGCTACTGGAACGATCCCGACGCAACCACGGCGGCATTCGATGGGGGATGGTTGCGCACCGGCGATCTGGGCCGGTTCGACGAGCACCAGAACCTCGTGCTGGCTGGCCGCTCACGAGACATGTACATCCGGGGCGGCTACAACGTCTACCCACTGGAGGTCGAGAGCGTCCTCGCCACACATCCGGCGGTGGCCAAGATCAGCGTCGTCGGCATGCCGGCCACAGTGATCGGCGAGATCGGCGTCGCCTTCGTCGTTCCGACCGATCCGCGCGGCCTCCGACTCTCAATGATCTGCGCGGGTTCGTCCGCGAGCACCTGGCCGACTACAAGTGCCCGGACGAACTCGTCCTGGTCGATGAACTTCCACTCACCCCGATGATGAAGATCAACAAGGATGACCTGCGGCGCCGGTTCGCCGATGTCGTCACAGATCGATCAGGTGCCCGCCGCGGTCACCGGAAAGCGGCGGGCAAGCCCTCATGAGCGAGGACATCAGGCGTGTTGAGCAGGGCAACGTCCTGACCATCGTATTCAACCGAGATTCCAAGTTGAATGCGCTCAGCGACAACATGATTGACGAGCTGCGTCGGGCAGCTGAAGACCTCGGCGATCGGCGCGACCTGGCGGTCATGGTGATCCGCGCCACCGGCCGCTACTTCACGGCCGGGCTGGACATCGGCAGCCTTGCCACCACGGTCGGTGAGGCGGACGGGTCAGGCAGCGCGCTGCGACGGTCCTACCGTCGGCTGCATCTGTTGTTCGACGAGCTCGAATCGATCGAGAAGCCAATCGTTCTCGCGGCACACGCACCCTGCGTCGGCGTCGGCGTCGAACTCGGCGCCTCCTGCGACTTCCGAATCGCCTCCGACACCGCCACATTCGCCCTACCTGAAGTGGCCAACTTGGGCGTCATACCGGGCTCAGGCGGCATCAGCCGACTAACCCGGCTCGTCGGACCTCACTGGGCCAAGTGGCTCGTCATGGCGGGCAACACCGTCGACGCGGCGTCGGCACTGCAGATCGGCCTTGTCCACGCGGTCCATCCCCAAGAGTCCTTCGACGACGAAGTCGACAAATTCGTGCAACGAATCGCACAGCTGCCGCACGAGGCGGTCGGCGTCGCGAAACTGGCTATCGATGCGACGGTATCGATGGATCGTGGCACCGCCCGCGACTTTGAGCGGCTCGCCAATTCGGTCCTGGCGCTGTCGGACGAGCACCGCGACCTGGTACGTCGGTTCGGAGAACGAGGCCAGTCGCGTCGCGACGACCAGACCGTAACGGAGTCAGCAGTTTTCGCATCGCCCTCGTCGAAGGCAGGAAGAAAGGGACACCATGGCAATACTGAGAATGGGGCAATCCGGGTCCGATGAGGACTCGATGGACTGGGGCGGTGCACGTGCCCGGCGCTGACCGTCCGACTATCGACGCAACCAGCGCCCCGTACTGGGAGGCCGCGCGGGAGGGACGACTGCTGATCGCCGCCTGCGGGGCCTGCGGCAGAAACCATCACTACCCCAGGCCGATGTGTCCGTTTTGCTGGAGTGACCAAGTTCAGCCCGTCGAAGCGAGCGGCCAGGGGACGCTGCACACGTATTCGGTCATCCATGCCAACGACTTGCCGCCCTTCCGGGACCGCCTGCCCTACATCGCGGCGTTGGTCGAACTGGCCGAGGGGCCGCGAGTCATCACGACGATCGAAGGAGCCACACCCGACGAATTGTCGCTGGACATGGCCGTCACCGCCGTGTTTCGGCCCCTTGATCCCGACGAACCGGACGGCGTCCACCTGACGGTGTTTACTCCGACTCGGCTTCTGTGAAGACGGAGTTTATATGCAAACCTTCCCGCTGGGCTCATTCCACGTCAGCCGCGTCGGCTTCGGCGCCATGCAACTCCCCGGGCCGGGGGTGTTCGGGCCGCCGCGCGACCACGACCAGGCGATCGCTGTGCTGCGGCGCGCAATTGAGTTGGGTATCAACCACATCGACACCTCGCAGTATTACGGTCCGAACGTCTCCAACGAGCTGATCCGGGAGGCGCTTCATCCCTACCCCGCCGACCTCGCTTTAGTAAGCAAGGTGGGAGCGCGCCGCGACGACGCCGGCGGGTGGCTGCCCGCACAGGAGCCCGACGAGTTGCGGGCCGGCGTCGAGGACAACCTGCGCACGCTGGACATCGACCGCCTCGCCGCGGTCAATCTGCGCAGCATCGACACCGGTGATGCAACGTCGGTCGGCCCAGTGGACCGTGACCGTTTCGACCGGCAGCTGTCCGCAATGATCAAAGCGCGCGACGAAGGCCTCATCGCCGGGATCGGGCTGAGCAGCGTCAGCCTCGAACATCTGCAGATCGCGCTCGACCGCACCGAGATCGTCTGCGTGCAGAACGCCTACAACCTGGTCGACCGCACGTCGCAGCCGGTGCTGGAGGCCTGCGTCCAACACGACATCGCGTTCGTGCCGTTCTTCCCGCTCGGCTCTGGCTTCACTGCCGACAATCCGGTGCTCGGCCACCCAGCCGTACAGCGCGAAGCGTCGAAGCGAGGACACACTCCCGCGCAGATCGCGCTCGCATGGACGCTGTCCGTCGCGCCGAACGTCTTGCTGATTCCTGGCACCTCGTCGGTGGCACACCTCGAGCAGAACACCGCCGTCGCCGACATCGAACTGGATGACGAGACGCTTCAGCAACTCAACGCCGCGGCCTGACTACACGAGAGATCCGGTACAACACTGATGCCTGACGACCCACAACGCCTCGTAAAGTTATTCGCACGAGCCAACACGGTTATGCGGCCGCTGTTGAAGTCGCCGCTGCACGCCCTACTGAGCAGCCGCCTGATGCTGTTGAGTTACGTCGGTGGCAAGACCGGCCGCAAGTATGTCTTCGCCATCGGCTACTTCCCCTGGGACGACGGAGATGTGCTCGTGTTGAGTTCGGCCAACTGGCCCAAGACGATCAATAACGCCAACAACATCCAGGTGCTCATCAAACGTCGCTGGTTGCATGCCGAACCAACCGTCATACGACAAGACGACCAGAAAGCCGACATCCTTGGTGAGTTCGCCCAACGCAACGGACCAAAAGCCGCGAAGGGACTGATGCTTGGATTGCCGGGAGATCGCCAGCCGGATCGACAAGAGTTGCTCGCTGCCGCCGCTAAAACGACGCTCGTCCGCTTCGCCGTGGGCGAGTAATCGGCTCTGCAACAAAGCAAAGCCGCCGAGACTGCAGCGTCATAGAAAAAGTTTGAGTGAGGGCCTGTCGGAATACCGTTTCGGCGCATATCATTTCGCGCGGCCTGCAATGTAAATGACGGCTAGTCCACTGGACGGAACAACGGAAGCCACACCCGGCTGTCTTCTTCGCCGGACATCGCCGTCCAGTCTTCGAAGAACACCTGGACCGGCAGGCCGACGCGGATGTCGTCAAGCGACACATCGACGACATTCGTGATGAGCCTGACATCGGGCTCATCGGCGAGTTCGACCATCGCCACGATGTACGGAGGGTCGAGCCCGGGTATCCATGGCTGCCGATTGACGGTGTAGGCGGCGACGGTGCCCTTGCCGGAGACGGGCTCCGGTGCGACGTCGGTGCTCCGGCAGCGCCAGCATGCAGGTCCCGGTGGATGGAAGTAGTGCCCACAGCCGTGACAGCGGTTGATGAGTAATTCTCCGTTGCGGCCGCCCGTCCAGAACGCTGTTGACTCGGCGGTCGGGTTAGGCGCCAGCCGCGTCTGGGGTCTGCTGTATGCGGTGTCGCTCGTCATGCGTCTAGCCCTCCTGGCAAATCGCGGTCGGTCAATTCCGCTTTGGTGTCAACCTGACGATCGGGAATGGTCGCCCCGTCTTCTTCTGAAATTCGTCGTACGACTTGCTGTACTTGGTGACGACCTTCCACAGCCGCTCGCGGTTCGGGTCGCCGGACAGCACCGGTTGAGCTGTCACCGCGAAACGCTTTCGCCCGGCGTTGATTCCGATGTCGCGATTCGCCTTGAGGTTGTGGCACCACCCGGGCGATCGTGGCTCCCCGCCGTTGGAGGCGACCACCAGGTAGTCGCCACCGTCACGGGCGTAGGTCAGCGACGTGGTGCGGGCTTTCCCCGTCTTGGCGCCGACGGTGTGCATCAACGGGCTGGGCAACAGCATCATCCGATGACCGATCCAACCGCCGGTCAGCCGATAGACGGTGTGGTGCAAGCGGGCATATGTACCCAACGCCTTTGAACCCGAGAAGCCATGGCCCTCAGTTTGGCACAGCGGCGTGACCGTACCCATGCTGATCGCTGCGGCGACAGGGTTCCGACACGTTCGTCAACCCTATGCTGTAAAGCAGGTACGAGCATCGAGGTTTGGCGATGTCAGAGTTCAGTCGAATAGTCACAGACCGCAGTAGCGGACCTTTTCGCCCGCGACGCTTCGGCAGGGCGGGATCGCCCGTAGGGACCGTATGTAGGTGATTCGATGTGGACTGTTATAACTAGCGACAGGCAACGCGTCGTCGACATCTGCTCGGAGGTCGATGCGCGTCGTGCCGTTCATAGGTTGGGCGTGACGCAACTGCGCGGGCCGTATTCGTGGGACGTTGTTGACCACCACGGGCGCGTATTCGTCGCCGAAATCAGGCATCGCCAGGGGAGTTGGCCATGATTGTCGGCCGCAGTCCGCGCACTCCGGCGATCGGCGATACGGTGCTGTCCCGGTCTGACGGTCGTTCTGGTGTGGGCGTGATCGTGGACAGCGACGCTATTAGGTACAAGGTCTATTGGCGCGACGGTAGGGACACCCTCCGCTGGTGCACACGTCACGAAATCAGAGTCCCGCGACTCGATTACGGACAGCAATGGTCATGACGATTAGCGATCGGGGTATCGGGATTTGGAAAGGTTGGAGGCCAGCGAGATGCGATTCTGCATAGGCGACGAGGTTCGTGAAGGTACTCATGTCGGTACTGTGACCGACGTCGGAACCGTGCTCATCCAGGTGAAGACGACCGTGGGCACTTCGCGGATGGTATGCCCGTGGGAGTTGGTGAGAGTACGGCCTTCACGTGAAAGGCCGGGATGCGAAACACCAACGCTGTGAAGCACGACGAGGAGACCCAACTGGCCTGGGCGCTCATCGATGCCGCCAAGCCACATATGAATGTCGGTGAGCGAAATTTTGCCGTCATCACAACCGGCGCCGGCGACACGTTCGCAGCGATTCGCCAACTCCTCAACCTGGTTGCTGCCCGGCGGATCCCGTTGAGGCCTCGGCTAGTTCAGCGGTGCACAACTTGGCTCGACGCGTATGTGTTCCACGAGGAATACGCCCACTTGCGTCGACTTATCGAAGGCTTCTTGATGCCGCAGACGATCCAAGTCTTCACAGCGATCAGACGACCGACAACATCGTCACGACAAGGACCCGGTGTGCGCCCGCACGCTAAGCCTCGATCCACCGATCAACTGACGGTGGTTCGGGTGTCGATATGAGGAAAGTGCCTTCTGAGCTGGGATGATTGGAGTTACCAGACTTGAACAACAAGAGCGACTACCGTGGCTTTTACCTGAGCTTCAACGTTGGCAACCTGAACCTGCCGCCGCCCTGCAACACCGGATTCCTGCCGCGGCACAGAAACGCGGCGCAGCATTCGAAGACGATCCACCGCGCGCGCCAGGCAACGTCTACTGCCGCACCCCGCAGGACTCGATGTGGAACGTGCGCGGGGCGAAGAACTATCCGTGCCTGGCCGACGCCCGGGAAACGAGCGCCGACCGCGCAGATGTGTGAAAGCGACGAGCAGTACGTGCCGCTCAACGAAGGCGACAACTGGAAGGGCGACCCGAACGCCACGCTGTCCGGCCAGGACATCCCGCAGCTGCCGCCCGGATCACCGCCGACGGGCCCAGCGCCGCCGGGCGGACCTGCGCCACCGGCTGCAGCCGCACCGATTGCGGCTGCGCAGTACGACCCGGCGACTGGCCGTTACGTCGGGCCCGACGGTCGGATCTACACGCAAAGTGATCTGGCCCAAAACGCATCACAGGAGAAGAATTGGCAATCGATGCTGATCCCGCCGGGCAACTGACGACAGAGCCCGGCACAGGACACGGATAGCGCGGCGGTCGACAAACGGTCGGCCGCTGACGGCGAAGCTATTGTGCGACAACCTTCCCCGGCGTTGCGGTCGCCGCTGATTCTGGGAGTCTTCGTCCTTGTCGCCCTCGGCGCGCTGTTCGGATGGCTTGGCTACCGGGACTACCAGGCCCGGCAAGCCGAACACCAGCGCGACCTTTTCCTGCAGGTGGGTCGTCAAGCAGCGCTGAACCTCACTACGATCAGCGTCGACGAGGCAGACTACTGACGTGGCACGCGTTCTGGATTCCGCTACTGGCACGTTCCATGACGACTGGGCGCAGCGGGCACCGGCGTTCGTGGAAGTAGTGAAGAAGGCGCAGTCGAGATCTGACTGGCACTGTCACCGCGGCGGGTCTGGAATCTGAGACGTCTGATCGAGCGCGGTTACTGGTGGCGGTCTCGGTCAAGACAACGAATGCCGGTGCGCCGGAACAACAACCACGGGCATGGCGGATGCGAATCGATGTGCAGAAGGTCGGTGACGACGCGAAGGTCGCCAATGTGGAGTTCGTTCCGTGAAACAGTCGATGACGAGTGGATCGCAGACCGGTGCGCCCATCGAAAAGACAGTGACCAGCGAAGAGTCCGGAGTCGCGGACTATGACTGTGAGGTCATGGAAAGAGCCGAAGACGACAGTGCGTCAACCGAGGAGGTGACTGACGTCGCAGCTGCCGACGATCAACGGCGGCCGTCGAAATGGATGCGCACCAAACGCATCTATGGCCTTCGGCGTCTTACCGGCATTGGCTCCTGATCCTCGCGTCAGGCTCGGGTTATCTGAAATGGCAGGTTGATTCGGCCCGTGAGGCGCAGACAGCACGGACACAGTCGGTGCCGGCGGCGACCGAGAGCACCATCGCGATTCTGTCGTATCAGCCAGATAGCGCCGAAAAGGAGCTCACCGCCGCGCGCGACAGGCTCGCCGAACCGTTCAAAGACGAATACACCAAGCTCATCACCGATGTCGTCATTCCCGGCGCGAAGCAAAAGAAGATCTCGGCGATAGCCACTGTTCCTGCCGCCGCGTCGATTTCGGCGACGCAAAACCACGCGGTCGTTCTCGTTTTCATCGACCAGAGCATCGTCATCGGCACCGACGCGCCCACCAGCACCTCCTCCACGGTGCGCGTGACCCTCGACAAAGACGGGGACAAATGGCTAATCTCACAGTTCGACCCGGTCTGATCGGGGGCTGCTCGCCCCAGCGCTGCTCACGTTCGCCGTGATCGGTGCGATGGCAGCCGCGCCTGCCGGTCGCGCGGACACCGTTGCATATCTGGTGAACGTCACGGTGCGGCCTGGCTACAACTTCGCCAACGCTGACGCGGCCCTGGCCTACGGGCACACGATCTGCGACAAGGTCGCCGCGGGCCGCGGCTACCCGCAGATCATGGCGGATGTGAAGTCCGACTTCTCGACGTCCGACGAGTACCAGGCCTCGTACCTCATCACTCAGGCCGTCAACGAGCTGTGCCCGGCCCAGATCTGGGCGCTGCGCAATTCGGCGGCGGACTACCGTCCGCCAGCGGCAATAGGTCAGAAAGGAGAGGACCGATGACCTCCATCACTGTTTCGTGACGGCGTTCACCGCTAACGGTGCATACCGGTTCTCGCGCGGTGCATTGACAGCGCCGGCCGCACACGCCGACCACGACAACAACACGCTCATACCGAACAACAGCCGTCTCAACAACAGCCTGGTGTACAACGTGTACACGATCCAGCATCAGGCCGGCTGCACCAACGACGTCAACCTCAACCCGCAACTGAATCAAGCCGCCCAGTGGCACACCGACGACCTGATGAACAACCGTGACCTCGACGGCGACATCGGCACCGACGGCTCGACCGCCCAGGACCGGGCCAACGCCGCCGGATTCCCCGGCACCGTCGCCGAAACCGTGGCGATCAATCCCGCGCTGGCGATCAGCGGGATGGAGTTGATCAACCGGTTGTACTACAACCCCGACGCATCTCGCGATCATGAGGGACTGCTCACACACCGTGATGGGGGTGTGGTCGGAGAACAGCCTCGATCGCACGGTCGTGGTCGCGGTGTACGGGAAGCCCGACGGCTGCCGTGCCGACTGATCAGTCCCACCGATCCCAACCCGGACTACGACGCCAGCGACGAGCTGGAATACGGCATGAACTGGTTCCCGTGGATTTTGCGAGGTGTCTACCCGCCGCCCGCCAATCCGCCCCAATTAGCGACTGCGCAAGCATCAGATTGCGAGTGAAGGGATTCGACGCGATGAGGTTGGGTATCACGCTGTTGCGCATGGCATTGGCGGTCGTCTTGGGGTTGTGCCTATGGACAGCAGCCGAGGCAAGGGCGGCTGGTGTCGAGATGCTGATGGTGCCGTCGGCGGCGATGGGTCGTGACATCCCGGTCGCCTTCTCCGGCGGCGGCCCGCACATGGTCGTCCTGCTGGACGCGTTCGACGCCGGTCCGATGTCAGCAACTGGGTGACGGCGGGCAACGCGATGAACACGCTGGCGGGCAAGGGCATCTCGGTGGTCGCTCCGGCGGGTGGCGCATGGAGCCTTTACACCGACTGGGAGCAGGACGGCGGCAAGCAGTGGGAGACCTTCCTGGCCGACGAGCTGCCCAACTGGATGGCCGCCAACAAGGGCCCGGCGCCGGGTGGCCACGGCATCGTCGGTGCGGCCCAGGGCGGTACGGGCGCGATGACGCTGGCGACGTTTCACCCCGAGCGCTACCGCTTCGCAGGCTCCCTGTCGGGGTTCCTGACGCCGTCCAGCACCACCATGAACGGCGCGATCACCGCCGGAATGGCCCAGTTCGGCGGCGTGGACACCCGCGACATGTGGGGAATGCCGCAGCTGGGCCGGTGGAAGTGGCACGACCCCGAATGTGCACGTGCAGGCTGCTGGTCGACAACAACACCCGGCTGTGGGTATACAGCCCGTCCACGCTGGGGTGCAGCGATCCCGCCGCGATGATCGGCTACTGCGATCAGGCCCGGGCAGCAACCGGGCGTTCTATCAGCACTACCGCTCGGTCGGCGGCCACAACGGGCACTTCGACTTCCCCGATGGTCCGCAACACGACTGGGGCACGTGGTCAGGACAGCTGGCAGCGATGTCGGGCGAACTCGTCAACACCATCAAATAGCACCCGGCCGTGACCAAAATCCGTCGCGGGATAGCACGCAAAGGCTGCTTCGTACGCAATGCGTTTCCGCGATTTGGAGGAGGGCGCGATGACCCTGGCGCTGAAGGCCCGGGGTATCGACCTGGAGACGTCAACCGCGCGCACTCGAGCCAGTCGCCGCATGTCGCGTGGTACGACCAGCCATTACGTGCGGTTCACCGTCACCGTGTCGGCCAGACGCGGACCAAACGTCGATCCGCGTCGCCGATGCGATGTGCGATTCAAACAAAGATGTGCGATTCAAAGAGAAGTGCCGCATTTCTGCTGATGGCCGGGATGGTCTCGGGCCTGGACCGCAAGAATTGCTGGACGATCGCCGAACACCGCGGTGCCCCCGACGGGTTGCAGCATCTGCTGGCACGGGCGAAATGGGACGCCGATCAGGTTCGTGACGACCTGCGCGACTACGTCATCGAAGCCTTCGGTGACGCGGGTGCCGTACTCGTGGTTGATGAAACTGGGGAAGTGAAGAAGGGCGTGCATTCGGTCGGGGTGCAACGCCAGTACACCGGCACCGCCGGGCGCATCGAGAACGCCCAAGTCGTGGTGCATCTGACTTACGCCGTCCCGCGTGGGCACGCCCTCATCGACCGCGCCCTGTACCTACCGCGCTGCTGGGCCGAGGACCCGGATTGCTGTGACGACGCGGGAATCCCTCAGAACAGAAGGGGTTTCGCGACCAAACCCACGCTGGCGGCAGCCTTGGTCACCCGCGCGGTTTCCGCGAAGGTTCCCGCGGCGGTAGAGCGCGGTTTACTGCTCGGCACGATCGTGTCGGTCACTGCCGGCGTGCGAGCTGCTCCAACAGTGGTCGCGTCCGGTAGGCGACGACCTCGTGCATCGCGACCGACATCGTCGTGCGCTCCACCCCGGGCACCGCGAGAACCAGTCCAGCCACGCGATAGAGGTCGTCTGCATCGATTGCCACCACGGCGATCAATAGATCGGCCACACCTGAGAGCCCGGTGACCTGGGTCACCTGAGTGACGGTCTCAAGCGCGGCGATGACGTCCTCGAGTCTGTGTTGATCGACCACCGCGGTGATGAAGGCCTTCAGCGGATAACCGAGGTCGCGCGGCGACACGCAGCGATCGATCGGCGCGAGGACCTTCTCCTGATCCCACCGAGCCAGCCGCGCCTGCACGGTGTTCCGCGCCAGGTTCAGCTTGCTCGCCAGTTGCACTCCGGTGGCGCGCGGTGCGTCACACAGCGCCAAGAGCAGTCGGGCGTCGGTGCGATCCAACCTCGTCATGTCGCACAGTATTGCATGTCACAGTCAGCTGAGTATGCGCAGAATGCTCAACGAGTGCTTGGTCGCTTGCTCACTATGTATGCGGGTGCCACGCTTACGGAAGCAATACGCCCATCAAATGCCTAGGTGGTTAGCTCAGGTGACAGATCTCGACATCCGCCGACCAGACCGGCAGCCCTACGAGCTGGGCGATCGCTACCGCACGGGATCCGGTCCCGTAGTACTCACCGGCGTGCAGGCCATCGCCCGCGCACTCGTCGAACAGCACGAACGCGACGCTCGTGCCGGCCAGCGGGTGGCGACCTTCGTCTCGGGGTATCAGGGCAGCCCGCTCGGCGGCGTCGACCGGATGCTCGCTGCGATGCCCGACGTTCTGGTGGCACACGACATCACCTTCGTCCCCGGCCTCAACGAGGAGTTGGCGGCGACCTCGGTCTGGGGCAGTCAAGCCGACCTGCCCATGGGAACGGCCACTCACGATGGAGTCGTTGGAGTCTGGTACGGCAAAGGGCCCGGCTTGGACCGGGCGACCGACGCCCTCCGGCACGCCAACATGTATGGCGCCAACCCGCGCGGCGGGATGCTGCTCTTGGTCGGCGACGACCCAGCCGCCAAGTCGTCCACCGTGCCTGCCGTCAGCGAACGTTCGTTGGCCGCGCTCGGAATCCCGGTGCTGTTTCCACGCAATGCCCGCGAGATCGTGACGATGGCCATGCACGGAGTGGCGATGTCGCGGGCGTCGGGTTGCGTGGTGGCGCTCAAGATCGTCGCGGACGTGGCAGACGGCGCCTGGTCAGTCGACGGCAGCGACGTCGACGTCGACATCGTCATTCCCCAAGTTCATTGGGAGGGACGACCGTTCGTCTACCGTCAGCGCCCGATGGGTGCGCCTGCCACCAGCCTGGACGCCGAGGCCGACCTCTACGGACCCCGTGCCGAGGTCGTTCGCGCCTACGGTGCCGCCAACGGACTCGACGTCATCGAACTCGATTCGCCCAATGCAGCCATCGGGATCGCAGCCACGGGAACGACATTCGACTCCGTACGGCAGGCACTCGCCGACCTGGGCGCCGACGACTCCGCACTCCACCAGGCCGGGATCAGGCTGTTGCGCATCGGCATGCCCACGCCGCTGGGGCCGGACACAGTCGCATCCTTCGCCGAGGGGCTCGAGGAGATCCTCGTCGTCGAGGACAAGACCGCGTTCGTCGAGACCCAGGTACGCGAAATCCTCTACGGCCGAACCAATTCACCCCGAATCGTCGGCAAGAGGGATGCCGGGGGGCGGCTGCTGATTCCCACCGACGGCGAACTCACCGCCGGACGCCTGCTGGCTCCACTGCGTCGCGTGCTCGCTGGTCGACTGGAACTCAAAAGGCCGGCGCCGCCGGCGCTTTCGTTGGAGGTGCTTCCCACCAAGCGTGCCGCCTACTTCTGCAGTGGCTGTCCGCACAATCGTTCGACCGCGGTGCCCGAAGGTTCCCTGGCCGGTGGCGGGATCGGATGTCACGCCATGGTGACGATGTCGAGCCGCACCGACAGCGACGTCACCGGACTCACCCAGATGGGCGGGGAGGGCAGCCAGTGGATCGGCCAGGCCCCATTCACCGACGTGCCCCACCTGTTCCAGAACATCGGCGACGGAACCTTCTTCCACTCAGGACAACTCGCTGTCCAGGCCTGCGTCGCGGCCGGCGTGAACATCACGTACAAGCTGCTTTACAACGAGGTCGTGGCGATGACCGGCGCCCAGGACGCCGAGGGCGCGCTCACCGTCGCGCAGCTGACCCACAAACTGACCGCCGAAGGCGTCAAGCAGATCATCATCTGCGCCGACGAACCGAAGCGGCACGACAAGCGTGCACTGGCCAGGGGCACCGTCGTCTGGCACCGCGACCGCCTCGACGATGCCCAGAAGAGACTGCGCGACGTCAAGGGCGTGACCGTTCTGATCTACGACCAGCACTGCGCGGCCGACGCACGCAGGCAACGCAAGCGCGGCACGCTGCCCACCCGCGCCACCCGGGTGATCATCAACGAGGCGGTCTGCGAAGGCTGCGGAGACTGCGGCGTCAAGTCCAACTGCCTGTCGGTGCAGCCCGTGGACACCGAGTTCGGCCGTAAGACGCGGATCGACCAAACCTCCTGCAACACCGACTACAGCTGTCTTGACGGCGACTGCCCGTCCTTCGTCACCGTCGAGGTGCGCCCGGGCAAGAAGCCGCGCACACCGTCGGCGCCCGAGCCTCCGGTGTTGCCCGACCTCGACGTCGTGCCAGTCACCGCCACCCACAACGTCTTCCTCACCGGAATCGGTGGTACCGGCATCGTCACGGTGAACCAAGTACTCGCCACGGCAGCGTTGCGTGCCGGCTATGACGTCGAAAGCCTCGATCAGATCGGGCTGAGTCGAGAAGGCCGGGCCCGTCGTGTCGCATCTGAGATTCGCTGCAGGCAAGCTGGATCCGTCCAACCGTCTCAGTCCCGGCAGTGCCGACTGCATCGTGGCCTTCGATCTGCTGGCCGCTGCCGAAACCAAGAACCTCGGATACGGCGACCATGCCAAGACGGTCTCCGTGGTGTCAACCAGCAAGACGCCGACCGGGGAAATGGTCTACGACAAGACGATCACTTATCCCGAAACTGCATACCTGCTCAACCGCCTTGACCAGGTGTCGCGCGCCGTGCACTCCCTCGACGCCCTTGCCGCCGCGGAGCACCTGTTCGGCAGCACGGCCGCAGCCAACTTCCTGCTCGTCGGGGCCGCCTATCAGACTGGGGCGCTGCGGCTTCCAGCAGAGTCGATCGAAGAGGCCATCGAACTCAACGGCGTTGCCGTCAAGGCCAACGTCGCGGCCTTCCGCTGGGGACGAGTCGCCATCGCCGACCCGGCCCGCTTCGACGACGTGGTGTCACCCGCGCGCGACCGGCGGTCAGCACTGCCGCCTGCACGCGTCCTTGACGGCGTCACGTTCTCCGGCGAGGTCGGTGACCTCATCTCACGCCGGGCTGCGAATCTCGTTCAGTTCCAAAGTAATAAGGTTGCGCGCCGATACGTAACGCTGCTGCAGTCGATCTGGACCGCTGAGCGTGCAGTAGGCGATCGCACCGAGTTCAGTGAGGCCGTCGCGAAGGGACTCTACAAGTTCATGGCCTACAAGGACGAGTACGAGGTGGCCCGGCTGCTGACCGATCCGCAGTTCCTCTCGTACGTGAAGTTCGAGGTCCCAGCGGGCGAGAACTTGACCTACAAGCTCCACCCGCCCGTGCTGCGGGCGATGGGGCGGAGGAAGAAGATCGGTCTCGGTCCACGAAGCCACGTCGCTCTGCGCATCCTCGCAAAGGGAAAGCGACTGCGCGGCACGAAGTTCGACCCTTTCGGCTATGCGCACGTTCGGAAGGTCGAGCGCAGCCTGGTCACCGAGTATGTCGATGTGATCACCCGGCTCGCGGCGGAGTTGGACCAGACGAATTACGACCGGGCAGTGGAAGTGGCAAGCCTGGCGGACGTGGTGCGGGGCTATGAGGACGTCAAACTGGCCAGCGTCGAGGTCTACCACGACCGGCTGAACGAGCTCGGAATCACGGCGTCCGGCTAAAGCATCGGGGACCGTGGTGTCTGATCAGTACGGGCGATCCCGACTTGAGCCACTTTGAAGCAGTCTCATTCATCCTGAAGTCGTTTCGAGTGCTTTTCGCGTCGCAAATCCAATCATCCTTAGCTCAAAGCGATTTCAGGGTTTGGCACACCGTGTTATTGCACGGACCTCACCCTCGCGGAGATGCCAACCGCAATGGCGGCAGCGGACGCGGCGCGCTCACCCAAGCGGCGCGACCTGTCGTCCGCTGCAGTCCAAGAAAGGCTCGGCAACGGCCTGACGAACCCAGACTCGGATTACCTCGTCCGCCGCCACCGTGCGTTGTTCATGTGAGCCCTTGCTCTATTCGCGAAAGTGTCCCGCGCACATAGGATCCTAAAGGTGGTTGGGTGCTGCGCTGATTGTAATCATCGCAAAGACAGTTGAGCGCTTTCTGGGCGAGTTCCTGGGGGGATCTCTATGTCAGAGTCGTCGCCATGCCAGGCGGCGGCGATGCTGGCGCCAACCGCGCCTCCGATGAGGATTCTCGCTACGAATGGTGTGAGTCCGGGCGTTACTTCGCTCAGATCGTCCGCCCAGACCTGCGCGCTTTCGCATAAGCGACACGCCGCGACGGCCCGCAGGCTGGCGGTGGGAAGAACTACGGCGCCGCGGCTTCGGTGCAATTCCTCGTCCCATCGCTCAGGTGGATAATAGGAACAGACCATTCCCTGTGATCCTGAACCTGTTGCAGCACAGCGCGATAACGCTTCCGACTTTCATACGGCGCAATTATCGGCGCGCGGCAGTTGTACAAGCTGTATCGGCTTGGTCGGCAGCGGCAATCCCGATGCGAGGACGGGGTGCTTGCCGGCGTTGACTTGTACGCCTATCAGGCGCACAATGGGTGGCGTGGCTGGCAGGGCTGAGCGGAAGACGGAGCGTCTTGCGGCGCGTCTGACCCCTGAGCAGGACGCGCTGATCCGTCGTGCCGCCGAGGTCGAGGGGACAGACCTCACCAATTTCACGGTTACGGCGGCGTTGGCGCACGCGCGCGACGTGCTGGCCGATCGCCGGCTCTTCGTGCTCACCGACGCCGCGTGGACTGAGTTCCTGGCCGCGCTGGACCGGCCCGTCTCTCACAAGCCCCGGTTGGAGAAGCTGTTCGCCGAGCGGTCCATTTTCGACACCGAGGAGTGAGCGGCTACAGCGCGCCGCGACCGATCAGCGGCGCCGATGACGTCGCGAGCTTTAGCAGCGGCGAGCCCAGCTTGGACGATTACCTGCGCAAGCGGGCGTTGGCCAACCATGTCCAGGGAGGGTCACGCTGTTTCGTGACGTGTCGCGACCGTCGGGTGGTCGGCTTCTACGCCCTGGCGTCAGGGTCGGTTGCGCACGCTGATGCTGCGGGACGGGTGCGTCGCAATATGCCTGACCCGGTGCCGGTGATCCTGTTGTCGCGGTTGGCGGTTGATCGCAAAGAACAGGGCAGGGGCCTGGGTAGCCATCTGCTGCGTGACGCGATCGGCCGCTGTGTGCAGGCTGCGGACTCGATCGGGGTCCGGGCGATTCTTGTGCACGCCCTGCACGATGAGGCCCGCGCGTTCTATGCCCACTTCGAGTTCGACGCCTCTGCGACCGATCCGCTGCACCTGATGCTGTTGATGAAAGATGCCCGTGCGCTCATCGGCGGTTGATGCCCTGGCAGGGCTACAGCGACAGGCGTGGGTAGGCGTTCGTAGCGGCTGGCGTGTCGGGCATCGCCATCCTCGTGTTCGAGGTCGCGGCTGACCTTCACGGTCACGAATCAGCGGCGACGCTGAACCTACTACGCGGGTCTGTTCGACAGATCTGGACGACACCGGCGTTCTGGCTCAACGCCGCCGCGCGATTGACTATCGCCAGCCACGGTGCGCCATCTGATACCAATCAATCACCGACCAAGGCACCGACCAGAAGACGTAAAGATCAGTCGGCGGACACCAGAAAACCACCGCTGACCTGCATCAACAGTGAGTGCCCCCGGCAGGATTCGAACCTGCGACACCGGCTTTAGGAGAGCCTGCAAGCCCTCCTAGTCGTGGTCTTGAAAGGTGTTCTGAGCTGGTGATTTAACGTCATTCGACACCATTCGAAACCAAGGCGTGTCGCGGATTCACCGACCAAGCACCGACCATAGGAAGGCGTTGGCCATCCGTTCTAGAGCTGCTCGGTGGCGGGGTCCGGTCTGACGGCGAGGCGACGAACCGGGCTGTGCTCTTACATCGCCTATCGGACGCGACGCCGACGTGCCGCACCCTCATGGATATCGAACATTATCCACGATTGAGCCCATCGACGGTTGGAATAGTCTTGATCGCCTTCGTGGTGGCCATTAGCTCCCACCGCTGCCTTGTGTTGTCGTATATGCGTTGGTCGACTTTGGCTCTCCGGTGGCGTCACCGGATCGCGCTCGTGGGATGGACATCGTCGTCATACATCAACGGGGCGGGTCTTCCCGTCGACGGCGGCCACTCGATACGGCTGTCATAACAAGACCGCGCACTCAATCGCCGACTACATAGTGGCTGACAACTCCGGTCTGCTCGCGCTTTAGCACGCCCCGTGTCACCAGCAGTTCCAGGTGCGCCATCACCTCGAGGATTGCTGTCATGCCGTGAACCGGTCCGAGTTCGTCGACGGTGCGTTCGTGTCGGGTCCACAGCATCTGCTGAGCCACTTGGTAGGCGGTGGAGTTGCCCGCCGTCACGAGTTCACACGCGCGATCGAGGCGGTCACGATGGTGATCGAGGAGTTCCTCGGCCCGCGCCTTGACGCTTGGGGTGATCGCGCCGTGGGCTGGCAACATCGACGCGTCGGATAGATCCAGGAACAGCTGGAGTGAGGCGAGGTAGGACTGCAGCGGGAGCGCCTCGGGCGCTCGCTCCAACCCGATCGACGGTGTGATCCGCGGGAGAATGTGGTCACCGGTGAACGCGACGCCTGCTCGCCGATCCTCGTACACAAAGTGACCTCGGGTGTGGCCCGGCGTGGCTCGAGCGACGAGATCGACACCGCCACAGTCGATGTGGTCCCCGTCGTCGAGCCAGACGTCTGGGGGTCCGAAGGGAACATCGCGCTGAACGGCTCCAAGGGAAAGTCGGCGATCGTCTGCGCCAAATCGACTGCACCGGCCTTGAGGAGAAGTTGTGCCTGCACGGGATAGGCGCCGGTCCGTTCGTCGAACGCCTCGATCGAGTGCCGTTCCTGCCGGCCGATCATGACCGTGGTGCCATAGCGCCGCTGCCAGCCGATGGCACGTGAGTAGTGATCCCAATGAGCGTGGGTGACGACAATTCGCCGCACGTCGCCGGGTGTGAAGTCGAGCCCGTCGAGGGC